>NZ_JBIZVZ010000001.1:0-1393643 GCF_044769785.1 Microbacterium sp. GXS0129
TGTGGGGTGAAGCTGATGAGGTCGGTGTTGTAGATGGTGTCGGGGTAGGTGGGTTGTGTGGGCGTGGGTGTGGGTTCGGTGGGTGCGGGTGTGGTGCAGCCGAGTGGGGTGAGGTTGTCCCAGCAGAGATCTCCAGGTCCGGGCGGCGCCGGTACGGGGTTCGGAGTGGTGTCATCACCGCCGCCATCGTTGCCCACCTCGGGGTTGGTCGCATCGGGTGGAGTTTCGGTCGGTGAGCCGGGGACAGGCTCCCAGCCTCCGCCCGTGATGTCGACCTGGTCGCCACCATTGTCAATGCAGAACCCACGGCGGCAATCGGAGGACTGTGCGGAGGGCACCTCCACCGAGGGTGACGTGGACATGGCGACGGCGATAAGCACAAAGGAGCGAAGCGCTCTGATTGCGGAGGCTCGCATCACGGTGTGCTTCCGTCACAAGCTGGACCCCATTCACGAGAGGATGTATCGCTCACCAGCCATCCCGTGCTGGTGTCGCCACGTACCATGACTGCTTCGAGTGCTTGTATCTCCTTCTTTCCCGGAGGTACCCACTCGGTGCCTGTTGCATCGTAGAAACGGACATCTGCTCCTGCTTCGCAGATGTCAAGCGTGATCTGATCCGCCGCAGGAGGTTTGCTTTCGCTGGAGACCGCCAGCGAAACGTGCGAGGCACCTGTCATCGAGAGCCCCATCTCGATCAGCTTGCTGAAGAAGTCTGTTTCAAACTCGCGCTGCTCACCCGTGGTGAAGGCGAGTGCCTGCTCAACAGTC
Source organism: Microbacterium sp. GXS0129 (assembly GCF_044769785.1). Taxonomy (NCBI): domain Bacteria; kingdom Bacillati; phylum Actinomycetota; class Actinomycetes; order Micrococcales; family Microbacteriaceae; genus Microbacterium; species Microbacterium sp. GXS0129. The sequence goes on from NZ_JBIZVZ010000001.1 coordinate 771, forward strand.
CCGGGATCGCTCAATACGATCGCGTTGCCCGCGTCGACATAGGCGAGGTAGCTCGCGATCGCCGCCTCCACATCCGCGTCCGACACCGGCGCCGGTGTGGCGGGGTGATATGTCGGTGTCACTGGGGCCGACGTCGGCACCGTCGGTCCCTCCGCCGCACACCCCGCGAGCATGAGTGCCGCTGACGCTAGGCACAACGCGGGACCGAACCGGGGGCGGGGTCGTGTCAGCATCCCCCGAAGCTAGACGTAACTGCGGGTGCCGGGCCGGGCCTGTCCACAGCATCGCGCCGGGGGAGGAGCCATCACCCGGCTGCGGGGAAGGCTTCGCCGCCGCCGGCGGCCAGGGCATCGGCCACGATGCGAAGGTGCTCCTGCAGCAGCTCATCGGGCATGGCGGGAAAGCACTGTTCCCAGTAGGGCAGGATGGCGCCTCGCCCCTGCATCATCCCGAGCGGCCGGGCGTACGCCCACAGGTGAAGGTGGGCGGAGCCGTCGTTCCACCGGGAGAAGTGGCACCGCGCCACCGACGGGATGGCCTTCGTCGCTTCGGAAACGCGCTGCAGCACCGGACCCAGCGTGGTCAGGACATCGAGGGGCGCGTCCTCCAGCCGGACGTGCTGCCGGGGCGAGATGGCGCCGACGAACGGCAGGCCGGTGCCGCCGTCGAATCCCGCGCTCACGCGCCAGAGGTCGTCCTGCCAGATCGTGTACCGGGAGGGCTTGCAGTGATGGCACTCGGCGGGGTCCGCTTCGCCGCCGCGGGGCTTCTCGGGCACCAGCATCTCGGCCAGCGGGCGCAGAGCGAAGGCGGCGATGCTCGGCGCCGGGCCGCTGTCCGGGACGCCGGTGGCATCCAGGGTCTGCCCGATGGGGGCCCAGCGATGCCAGGGGGTGTCGGCGGGGTGCTGCTCGAGGTCGCTCATCGGCCCATGCAACCACATGCCGACGACAGAGGCGGACCGGGCAGGTGCCCGATCCGCCTCTGTCATCATGCGTTCAGTCGGTGCCGGCGTCGAACGCCGCAGCCTCGCCCACCGGGTCGAACTCGGCCGCAGCGGCCTTCTGCTCGGCCGTGCCCTCGGCGATCTCCTGCGCGTCACCCGTGGTGTACCCGCCCACGAGCTCGCCGGTCGGACCACCGATGAGGCCCAGCGTGGCGTACTGCTCCAGGCGCGAACGGGAATCCGCAATGTCGAGGTTGCGCATGGTCAGCTGACCGATGCGGTCGACCGGGCCGAAGGCGGCGTCCCCGACGCGCTCCATCGAGAGCTTCTCCGGAGCGTAGGACAGGTTCTTGGACTGGGTGTCCAGGATGGTCCAGTCATCGCCACGGCGCAGGCGCAGGGTGACGGTGCCGGAGATCGTCGATCCGACCCACTTCTGGATGGACTCGCGCAGCATCAGCGACTGCGGCTCCAGCCAGCGGCCCTCGTACATGAGGCGGCCGAGACGGCGGCCCTGCTCGTGGTAGGTGGCGAGGGTGTCCTCGTTGAGGATGCCGTTGACCAGGCGCTCGTAGGCGATGAACAGCAGAGCCATACCCGGAGCCTCGTAGATGCCTCGGGACTTGGCCTCGATGATGCGGTTCTCGATCTGGTCGCTCATGCCGAGGCCGTGGCGGCCACCGATGCGATTGGCCTCGAAGACCAGGTCGACGGGATTCGCGAACTCCTGGCCGTTGAGGGCGACAGGGCGACCGGCCTCGAACGTCACCGTGACGTCCTCGGTGGCGATGGCCACCGACTCGTCCCAGTACTTGACGCCCATGATCGGGTCGACCGTCTCAAGCGAGACGTCGAGGTGCTCCAGGGTCTTGGCCTCGTGCGTCGCGCCCCAGATGTTCGCGTCCGTGGAGTACGCCTTCTCGGCCGAGTCGCGGTAGGGGAAACCGTGTGCGACGAGCCACTCGCTCATCTCCTTGCGCCCGCCGAGCTCCGAAACGAAGCGTGCGTCGAGCCAGGGCTTGTAGATGCGCAGGGCGGGGTTGGCCAGCAGGCCGTAGCGGTAGAACCGCTCGATGTCGTTGCCCTTGTAGGTGGAGCCGTCGCCCCAGATGTCGACGCCGTCCTCCTTCATGGCGCGCACCAGCAGCGTGCCGGTGACCGCGCGCCCGATGGGAGTGGTGTTGAAGTAGGTCTTGCCGCCGGAGCGGATGTGGAAGGCGCCGGTCTGCAGTGCGACGAACCCCTCCTCGACCAGGGCGGTCTTGCAGTCGATGAGGCGCGAGACCTCGGAGCCGTACTGCGTGGCGCGGCCCGGGATCGACTCGATGTCGTCCTCGTCCGGCTGACCGAGGTCACCGGTGTAGGTGCACGGCACCGCGCCGTTGTGGCGCATCCACGCCACTGCGACGGAGGTGTCGAGACCTCCCGAGAAGGCGATGCCGACGCGCTCGCCGACGGGAAGGGATTCGAGGACCTTGGACATGCCGTCCAGTCTACCGGCGGCTCGACCGCTCATTTTCGCCGTCGAAGCGGCGATGTCGGAGGCTTCGGGCATGATCGTGATCACCGATGACGAGGGGGATAGCATGCCGGGGCGGATGACGAGGAGCCAGATCGCGGACCTCCAGCGCGTGCAGCGACGACTGAGCGCGCGCGGGCGCACACTCCACGAGGCTGAGGTACAGGATGTCCTCTCGGTGATCGTCGCCACGCGCATCCGCGTGCTCCTCACAGCCCTCGCTCTGGCGCTCACCCTCATCGCCGCGCTCGGCGCTCTCGCAGTGAGTGGCCCTCCCGCCGATGCGGTGCGTTTGCCGGGCCTGCTCTCGGTGTTCCTCACCGTGTTCGTCGTGGGCCTGTTCGCCTACGCCGCCACCTGGGGGCTGAGCCGGGTGCTGGCGGTGGAGGAAGCGGTCATGCACGTCGAGCTGGGTGCGCGGGAGGATGCCAGAGTGCTGGCGGGGCTCAGCCCGCGTCGGCGGCGTGCGGCGGCCCGGTTCCTGGCTTCCGCCACACCGCCGTGGCGGCCACCCGGCGCATCGTGAAGCACATCAGGCGCGGGCGCGGTGACGGCGGACGGCCGCGCGATTGGCGCAGCGCACCGAGCAGTACCGCTGCCGGCCGTTGCGGGTGACGTCGACCACCACGTTGCGGCAGGGGGCGGCCTCGCACCGTCCCAGCCGTGACATCCCCCGCGTGGTCAGATGCAGGGCGGTGCCGACAGCGAATACCGCGGCCAGCACGTGGGCTAGTCCCTGGTCGCTGCTGCGATAGTGCAGGTGCCAGCCCTCGTCGTCGTGATCGGTGAGGCGGGGAAACGCGCTCGCCGCCGCCATCTGCGCGTTGAGGATGGCGGCCCGCTCGGCGGGGACATCGGCATCCACCACCCGGAGCCAGGCATCGAGGACATCGCGCACATCGGCGTGCTCCGTGGCTGAATGCTCGAAGGCCATGGTCATCCCGAACTCGCGCGTGCGCTCCTCGACACCGGCCGCGTCTGCGGGCCAGTCGTTGGCGAGCGACGCCGCCAGCAGCACCGCGTACTCGCCGTAAGGGTTGAGTTGCATAACGGCATTACATCACGCTTGTCCCATGATCGCAGCAGAACCCCTCACCTCCCCGATCCGCACCCACGAGCACGGCTGGATCACCGAATCCCGCCACCGGACATCCGAAGGCCTCGTCATCTACGTGCGCTGCGTCGACTGCGACGCGCACCGCATCGACATGGTGCCGTCGGCGGCCGCCACTCCGGCAGCGCTCTCCACGGTGGTCACGGGAGCATGACCCGTTCATTGCGCGCGATTGGCTCCAAAACCGGCCGTGAAGGAGCCATGTGCGCACAATGAAACGAGGTTGACCCTGACCCCGGGGGCAAGGTTTAGCGTGTGGGCATGAGGATCTCCGAAGCCGCCCAACGCGCCGGCGCCACGGTCAAGGCCGTCCGGTACTACGAGCGTCTCGGGCTGGTCAGTCCGGAGCGTGCGCGCAACGGCTACCGCGTGTACGACGCCCAGCACGTCGCCACCGTTCGCGAGCTGCGGCGCCTGGCCGAGCTGGGCATTCCGGCATCCCGCGCCCGCCCCTTCGTCGACTGCCTGCAGACCGGCCACGAACACGGTGACACCTGCCCTTCGGCGCTCGCGGAGTACCGCGACACCATCGCCGATCTCGACGCGCGCATAGCCGCTCTCCGGGAGCGGCGGGTCCGGCTCGCCGACCGCCTGCACGACGCGGCCGAAGGCCGCACTGCGGCACACGGCGCTGCGCGGAACGACGCTGCGCGAAATGGCGCTTCAGGAAACGACGGCGTCGGGATGCGCGGTGCCGAGGTCCACCGCGCGGGAGGCGCCAGCGCGGATGCCGAGAATCACGCCGCGGGAAGCGACGGTAGCGGAGGTCGCGGTGCTAGGGAGCGCGGTGCGCGAAGCGACCGCGACCAGGGCGATGAGACGCAGCTGCCGTCCGGTCTACCTGTCCCGCTCGACGACGGCGGCGCCGATCACCTCCCGGGACTCGCTCTGCCTGCGCTGTCGCTCGTCTCCACAGCCGGGGGATCGGTGGACGTGTCTGCGCAGGACAAGGCGCGATCCGTCCTGTACTTCTATCCCCTGTCGCGGCGTCCCGGCATCGATCTGCCGGAGGGCTGGGACACGATCCCGGGGGCGCGCGGATGCACCGCCGAGGCGTGCGACTTCCGCGACCACGCGGCTCTCCTTCGAGAGGCCGGAGTCCGCACCGTGCACGGCATCTCGAGCCAGGACCCGGAATACCAGGGGGAACTCGTGGACCGTCTCGGGCTGCCGTTCTCGATGCTGTCCGATGCCCGATTCGAGCTCGCAGACGCGCTGCGGCTGCCGACGATCTCCGCGCCGGGGTGGCCGCGGCTGCACGCGCGCCTCACACTGGTGGTGCGGGAGGGCCGGATCGAGCACGTCTTCTATCCGGTGTTCCCGCCGGACCGCCACGCCCATCAGGTGCTCACCTGGCTGCGTGAGCACCCGGTCTGAGCCGGATCAGCCGGTGCCTTCCACGCCGGCCGAGCAGGTCTGCTGCTCCGCCGTCTGCCCGGATGCGCTCCACCCCAGTTCCACCGGACCGGTCGGCTCGGCGGACGGCACGTCCGTTCCGGGCTGCGAGCCCTCGTCCGTGCCGGGCTCGGACTCGGTCGGCGTCGAGCCGTCGGGGCCTGCCGTAGCCGCCTCCGTCGGGGCCGTCTCATCGACCACCCCAGCGCCGGTGCGCGACAGGACGATCGGCTGGTTCGCGGCGATGGCAGCCATCAGCGATGCGGCGGTGGCCGAGTCCGCCGCGAGGTCACTCGTATTGGGGATGTCCACCACCGGGTACGAGACGAACACGAAGTCGGAGAACGGGACGTCCTTGACGGCGAGGGCCAGCTGCACCATCCGCACGGGATCGGCGAGTCGGTCGTCGGTCTGGATGTAGCGGGCCACGACGGAAGCCAGCTTGAGCAGGGTTGCGGGGTTGGAGAGCACCTCGGTGCTGCGCAGCTTGTTGATGAGCCGTGACATGTACTGCTGCTGATTACTGATCCGCGCGAGATCGCTCTCCTGGTTCAGCCCATGCCGGGTGCGGAGGAACTGCAGTGCATCGCCGCCCGAAATCGTGTACTCGCCCGGGGGCAGGTCGAGATTGGTGTGCCGGTCCTTGATGCCGTCGCCTGCCACACACACCGTGACGCCGCCCACGGCGTCGGTGATCTTGATCACGCTCAGGAAGCTGAGCTTGGCCGCAAAGTCCACGCTGAGGCCGGTGAGCTCTTCGACGGTCTTCGCCACACACACCAGGCCGCCTGCCTCATAGGCGGTGTTGATCTTGGCTGTCCCGCCGGCGTCCACGTTGCCCTCTTCGTTGGTGCACTCGGGGCGTTCCACGAGAAGATCCCGCGGGAAGGACAGCACGGTGACGCGACGCGGGGCCTCCGAGACGTGGACGAGGATGTTCACGTCGTTGAGATGGTGCGCGGCCTCTTCCCCCGAGCACCGGTCGGCGCCGATGAAGTCCCTGATCGACTCGTCGCACTCGTCGGTGCCGATCACCAGCATGTTGAACGCGCCGGGGTAGGCGGCCAGCTCGGGAGGTGCGATCGGATCGTTCTGCAGGCTCACCGCGTTGTCGCGGATCGCGCCCGTCAGATCGTTGTAGTTGTAGACGATCACGCCGACAGCCGCGAGGGCGATCGCGGCGACACCCGCGAGGACGCGGACCAGGATGCCGGTGAGCGCGCTGCGCCGCGGCAGGTTGGCGTGCCGTGCAACGGTGCGACGACGGGAGCGGCGGGCGGATCGGGCCATGCCGCAACACTACCCGCGATGACTGACCGATCCCGGGCAGACCATCTCCACCCGATCTCCACCCGCGGGTGGTGGGGTGGGCACTGCGACGACGGGAACCTGGATTCACGGCCGCATCGGGCCGCCTCGAAAGGTTCGCACATGTCTCCGCAGCTCCTGTTCAACGGGTTCGTCATCGTCCTCCTCATCGGTTACATCGGCTATCGCCAGACGCAGTGGCGTGCCTTCGAGCCGAGCCGGATCTGGCGCGGGCCGATCGTGCTGGCCGTCGTCGGTCTCGGCTCCCTCGTCTCGACCACCACGGCGGTCGGCACCCTGGATGTCGCGGTCCTCGCTCTCGAGCTGGCCATCTCCGGAGGCATCGGTGCTCTGATGGGCGCGATCGCGAGGTTCCGTCCGCTGGAGGCCGAGGATCGCGTACGTGATCCCCGCGCCCAGTGGGCCTCGCGGACCGGAGCCGTGGGCATCGTGCTCTGGGTGGCGATGATCGCGGTGCGTATCGGAATCGACGTGCTGGCAGGCATGGCCGGCTCGCACCTCGCGAGCAGCACCGGGGTGATCCTGCTGGCGTTCGCAGCCAACCGAGCGGGTCGCGCGATCACCATGGGCGCGCGTCTGCAGAAGCTGGCCCACGTCGGCGCATGATGGTTCCATGACCGAGCGCCCTCTGCTGTGGAGCGCCGCCATCACCATCGCCGTCGCGGCGTTCGTGGGAGCGGCGCTGCTCTCGGCGACGTCGCCCGCGGGAGTGGTGGCCGGGTTGGTCGCGGTCATCGCGTGGCCCATCGCGACCGTGCTGCTGCGCCTGGGGCGATCCAGGACGGGGGCCGCGTTCGCCGTGGTCGCCGTGCTGAGCGGCTCGCTCGCCGGCGGGCCCAGCGTGGGGCTCTCCCTCGTCCCCGCCGCGGTGTGCACGATGCTCCTGATCGCCCGGCTTGAGCTGCCAGTATGGCTCGGGCCGGTGGCCGCGGGGGTCGGGGTCGTCCTGGTGTGTGGGGGGATCGCCCTCCTGTCCCCGCAGCTCGGCGTCAGCGCGATGCTGACCATGAGCCTCGGGCTCTCGGTCGGCGTGCTTGGCGGCTTCCTCCGCCGCACCACGCGCCTGTCCGCGCGCGAGGCGGAGAGGGCGCGCGAGGAGCGCATCGTCGCCCGGGAGGCCGAAGCCCGCATCGCTCTGGCCCGCGACCTGCACGATGTGCTGGCGCACTCTCTCGGCGGACTCACGGTTCAGCTGGATGCCATCGACGCGCTCCTGGAGGCGGACAGGATCGATGAGGCGAGGACGCGCGCGACCGAGGCACGCCGGCTCGCGGCGCAGGGCCTGGCCGACGCACGCGGGGCCGTCGCGGCCCTGCGCGAGGTCCCGCGGCTCGATGACGCGGATGTCGACCCGTCGGAAGCCCTCGATGAGCTCATCCGTGCGCACCGTTCGCTGGGCGCAACGGTGTCGGTGACGGAAGGCGGCGAACCGCGCCCCGTCCCGCACGTCGTCGCCACCGCACTGGTACGCGCGGTGCAGGAATCGCTGAGCAATGCGCGTCGTCACGCGCCGGGAGCTCCCGTTGCACTCGGCATCGACTGGCGACACGATCGTGTGACCCTGCGGGTGACGAGCCCGCTCCCCGCGGAGCGGCAGCCACGAGGCGGCGGGTACGGACTGACCGGGATGCGCGAGCGCTTCGACGCTCTGCCCAGCGGCGGGCATGCGCGGGCAGAAGTACGGGAGGGAGAGTTCGTGGTGGTTGCGGAGGCCAAGCTGTCCCCGGGAATCGACGAGAAGGGCGGACGATGACGACGACACCGATTCGCGTGGTGATCGCCGACGACCAGGACCTGGTGCGCGACGGCCTCAGCACGATCATCTCGCTGCTGGCGGACGTCGAGGTGGTCGGGCAGGCCGCTGACGGGGCCGAGGCGGTGGCACTGGCGGTGGCGGAGCGACCCGACGTGATGCTGATGGATCTGCGGATGCCCGTGATGGACGGCACCACGGCGACGCGGCGCATCACGGCCGATGCGCCGGAGACCGCGGTGCTGGTCCTCACCACCTACGCCGACGACGACTCCATCCTCGGAGCGCTCCGCGCGGGGGCTCGCGGCTACCTCACCAAGGACGCCGGCCGTGAGCAGATCGCCGCCGCCATCCGTGCCGTGGCGGGCGGGCAGGCCACGTTCGCCGCCGACGTCGCGGCGCGTGTGGTCTCCGCGACGACCGTCACCGCTCCGGCTCCCGCGGCAGAGCTGCGCAGTCGTTTTCCCGAGCTCACACCGCGGGAGGCAGACGTGCTCTCCCTCCTCGCCGACGGACTCAACAACGCCGAGATCGCTCGTCAGCTGTACGTGGGGGTGTCCACGGTGAAGACCCATATCAATGCGATCTTCGCGAAGCTCGACGTGCGCGATCGCGCTCAGGCGATCACTCGCGTCCGTACCCGTTCCTGAAGGCCGTCCGGTGCCCGGACGCGATGCCCGGTACTCAGGATGCGGGCGCCGCGATGGCAGCGGGCGACTCCGCCGGCTCTGCGGTGGCCTCGACCCCGGTCTTGCGTCGCGACCACCAGATCGCCAGCGAGGCGACCGCGATCACCGCCACCGAGATCCCGACGACGTACCCGGCCACACCGATGTAGCCGTTCGGCACGGTGTAGGGATTGAGGAACGGGTAGGGGTACCACCACGGCTGGCCGGTGACCGGGTTGGTGATCTGCTCCCCGCGGATCATCGTGTAGATCACCCAGACGATAGGAAAGCCGACCACCACCCACAGGGAGCGCCAGCTGATCGGGCGGACGCCCACCCGGAGGATCAGCTCCAGCAGCATCATCGCGGGGCCGGCGACGTGCAGGACCTCGTTCGACCACGCGACCGTCCCGCCCGGCTCCAGAGCGATCCCGCGCAGCATCGTGTTGTAGACCACGCCCGTGATGACCATGTAGGTGCCGACCGAGAGCAGCAGTACGCTCAGCGCTCGGGGCTGGAATTCACGGCGACGTCCACGGCTGAGCAGCCAGAGCCCGCACACCAGCAGCGTGATCGCGGCGAGGACGTTGGAGAGGATCGTGAAGAAGCTGAAGAAGTTCGTCAGCACGGTCAGGAAGTCGCGATCCTTGTCGATGGCGAATCCCAGCGTCCGGATCAGCTGGGCGACGATGGCAGCGACGATCAGCGCGGCCATCGCGAGGCGCAACAGGGCCCAGAGCAGGCGCGGGGTCGTGCGGACGGTGGCGGGGGACGACGGCGGTGTCACACGCTCACACTAATGGAGCGAGCCCGATCCGCATCGGGATCGGGCTCGCTGATGTCGTCAGGCGGCGATTCGCTTCACTGCGCCGTCGTGGCGGACGTGATGGTCACGGTCTCGGCAGGGGCGCCGTCCTGGCGTCCGCCGGCCACGCCCTTCGCGGCGATCGCCTGCACGACGGCGACACTGGCCTCGTCCATGTGACCGAACACGGTGTAGTCCGGCGGAAGGCCCGTGCTGTCGTCGTAGACGAGGAAGAACTGCGACCCGTTGGTGTCCGGGCCGGCGTTGGCCATCGCGACGGTGCCCGTGGGGTACGACATGTCGGGGCTGGTCTCGTCGGCGAACGAGTACCCGGGCCCGCCTGCCCCGGTTCCGCTGGGGTCGCCGCACTGCAGCACGAAGATGCCCTGCGTGGTGAGACGGTGGCACTTCGTGTCGGCGAAGTACCCCTGCGTGATCAGCGAGACGAAGCTGTTCACGGTGCACGGCGTCTTGTCGCCATCGAGGGTGATGGTGATCTCTCCCGCGGACGTCGTGAGCGTCGCGGTCTTCGCCAGCTCGGGCTCGCTGGACGGTGCGGAGGCGGGCTTGGCCGGCGTGCCGGAAGCGGGGTAGGAGCACGTGCCGCTCGGCGTGGCCGCGGCACTCGCGCTCGCGCTGTCGTTCGCGCTCGCGCTCGCGGCCGGCTTCGCCTCGGGGGCGGAGTTCGTTGAGCACGCGGCCAGGCCGGCCAGCAGCACGGCCACGACGGGAAGGACCAGGAGACGTTTGCGCATGCGTCGAGCGTACTGGCCGCGGCGGGACCACGCAGAAACCTGTGGATGATGCATGGCACGCGCCCGCGGCGTCGTCCCCGCGGCGTCCCCCTCGCAGCGTCGGTAGGCCCACGAGACTTCCGCGTGTGGGGTGAACGAGGGGAGCAGGTGCCGGATCAGTCGAAGATCGGCAGCAGCACCGACGGGGTGGGCGCGGGGGTGCTGAACCGGCGTCGTCCGGGGATGCCGCTGCGTTCGTCGATGGCCAGCGACACGACTTCGTTCGAGCGCTGGCCGGCGACGAGGAGGGTGTCGGAGACCAGGATGTGGTGCCGCGGCCAGTCCACGTGACTTTCGACCGTAGCGATCGACTCCACGTGGGAACCGTCCCCCAGGACGCGCAGCGCGGCGATGGCGTTGATGCCGCGCACTCCCGCATAGAGCAGACCGGCGTCGGCCGAGGCCGAGAGTTCTCCAGGGAAGTCGGCTCCCACGCTCGCCTCCGGGGAAACCGGCGCCGCTGAGACGATCCGCCACCGTCCGGTGGCATCGGGGGCGAGGACGTAGACCTCGCACGAGTACTCGGTGACCACGTAGAGGTGTCCGCTGGGGTGCCAGACGGTGTGGCGAGGGCCGGTGCCGAAAGGCAGGACGACCTCCTGCTGGAGCTGACCGTCGCGCCACAAGCGGACCAGGTCGAAGCCCAGATCGGTGGTGGCCACGAGCCCGCCCGAGACATGACGCGCCTGGTGCGCGTGCGATGTGCGGGGAGGGGCGACGGGGTCCGGATCCGTGAAGGTGACCGCCGATTCGATCCCCTCGGGCAGCACCGGCTGTTCGGGCAGCAGGTGCGCGAACTCGTCCCCGACGGCCCCGCGCAGCGCCGCGGTCGCGGCAGCGAGTTCCGCGGCCGTCGTGGCGTCGGCGCCGAGATCGTCCGGCAGACGCGGGGCCCGGGAGTCCGCGTACGGGTCGACGGCGGCCGCCCCGAATTCCGGGGCTCCGGGAACGCCGTCGTCATCGAGCCGGTAACGGGCGACCGTGCCGTCGCCGTAGCCCGTGGCGGTGAGCCAGCGCCCGTCCGGCGATGCGACGACATGACAGGTGACGTCGCCGGCGGGCTGCTCGGTACCGATCGGTGCCAGGGTGGCAGGTCCGGTGCGCGTGAACGCGCGCACGCCACCCGAACCCTCGAGCGCCGCGTAGACGACGTCGAGGGTCGGGTGCTGCGCGAGCCAGGACGGCGAATCGACCGCGACGGCCGTTCCCGCGAAGCTCAGCGGACCACCGGCGGACGGGGCGTCGGCATCGCCGGCGAGCAGGACTCCGATGCCGGCACCGTCTCCGTCCATGTCCGCGGTGTAGCCGCCGAGCCAGAACCGCATGTCAGCCGATCAGGTCGTGACGCACGATCACGGCGTCGCGGGACGGGCCGGTGCCGATGACGGAGATGCGCGTACCGCTCATCTTCTCCAGCGCCAGGACGTAGTCCTGCGCGTTCTGCGGCAGGTCCTCGAAGGTGCGCGCCGTGGAGATGTCCTCGGTCCAGCCCGGGAAGTATTCGAAGATGGGCTTCGCGTGGTGGAAGTCCGTCTGGTTCACCGGCATCTCGTCGAAGCGGACGCCGTCCACGTCGTACGCCACGCACACCGGGATCTGCTCGATACCGGTGAGGATGTCGAGCTTGGTGAGCACGATGTCCGTCAGGCCGTTGACGCGCGTCGCGTAGCGGGTGACGGGGGCGTCGTACCACCCCACGCGGCGGGGCCGGCCGGTGGTGGTGCCGAATTCGAAACCGCGCGAGCGCAGCATGTCGCCGTTCTCGTCGAACAGCTCGGTGGGGAACGGGCCGGCGCCGACACGCGTGGCGTAGGCCTTCGCGATGCCGACGATGCGGTCGAGACGGTTGGGACCGACGCCCGAGCCGGTCGCAGCGCCACCCGCCGTAGCGGAGGAGCTCGTCACGAACGGGTAGGTGCCGTGGTCGACGTCGAGCATCGTGGCCTGACCGCCCTCGAACACGACGACCTCGCCGCGCTCCAGCGCCTGATCCAGCAGCAACGACGTGTCAGCCACCATCGGGCGCAGCCGCTCGGTGTACGACAGCAGCTCCTCGACGATGGCATCGGCGTCGATGGCCTTGCGGTTGAACATCTTCACCAGCAGGTGGTTCTTCTGATCGAGGGCACCCTCGACCTTCTGGCGCAGGATGTTCTCATCGAACAGGTCCTGGATGCGGATGCCCACGCGGTTGATCTTGTCGGCGTAGCTGGGGCCGATGCCGCGACCCGTGGTGCCGATCTGGCGCTTGCCGAGGAAGCGCTCGGTGACGTTGTCGAGCGTGCGGTGATAGGGCGTGATGACGTGGGCGTTGGCGCTCACCTTGAGCTTGGACACGTCGACGCCACGGGCGGCCAGCGCTTCCAGCTCGCCGAAGAGCACTTCGATGTCGATGACGACGCCGTTGCCGATGACCGGCGTCACGCCGGGCGACAGGATGCCCGACGGCAGCAGGTGCAGCGCGTACTTCTCATCGCCCACGACGACCGTGTGGCCGGCGTTGTTGCCGCCGTTGAACTTCACGACCCAGTCGGTGCGTTCACCGAGCAGGTCCGTGGCCTTGCCCTTGCCCTCGTCGCCCCACTGGACGCCGACGATCACGATTCCTGGCATTTGGGATCACCCCCGTAAAGGGACCCGAGCGGGTCCACCCCATCCTATCGGAGGCGCGTTTTCGCTTCTGTTCGCGCATCCCGGCGGGGTAGCGTCGGGGGCATGCAGCTCGGAATGCACTTCGCCCTGACCGATGCCCTCGCTGAGCGCCTGCGGGCCGCCGCGGGGGATGACGAGGCGCTGCGCGCCTTCATCGAGGAGGTCGAGGAGGCGGGGGTGCCGTCGTGCGGGACGGACAAGGCGTGGGATCCGATCTCCTGCGCGCTGGCTCCGGCGTCGGCTCCGGATCGTGACCCCGAGGAGTGGCCCGCGTACGGGGTGATCCTCGGCGACGAGGATCTGCAGGAGGACTCCGACGAGCTGCTGGTGACGTACCTGTCGGCCGAGCACGTGCCGGAGGTGGCCGCGTGGCTCGACACCCTCGACGAGGAGACGTTCGCTGCCGCCTACGCCGTGATGCCCGAGGAGCTGCGCAACCCGGAGTACGGCGATGAGGAGCGCGACTACGCGTGGGGGCACCTCGACGAACTGCACGCGTTCCTGACCGAGGCCGCGCGCGCCGGATCGCACGTGGTGTTCCACGTCGAGCACTGAGCGACCGCTTTATGCTGGGGGCATGAGCCAGATCGAGGATCCCACCGCCACGCTGCTGCGGCTGCGGGCGACCATCGACAACATCGATGCCGCGCTGATCTTCATGCTGGCCGAGCGCTTCCGTGCTACTCAGCAGGTCGGGGTGCTGAAGGCCACGCACGAGATGCCCGCTTCGGACCCGGCGCGGGAGGAGCAGCAGGTCGCTCGCCTGCGGGAGCTGGCCGAAGCCGCACATCTGGACCCCGAGTTCGCGGAGAAGTGGTTCAACTTCGTCGTGGCCGAAGTCATTCGCCACCACACCGAGGCCGGCGCTCCGAGCTGACGGCCGTCACGGCGTGATCGCGCCGTCGTGGTGCGGTCGGTGCCGCCGTCGCCGCGCGTCTGACACCCCTGCGTCGCGAAACGAGGGCATCGTCGCGAAAACAGGACGAATCCTCGTCGCGACTCCTCTTTTCGCGACGCCATCCTCGTTTCGGGACTTGGTTGACGCTCGGGGGAGGACTCTCAGGCATTCATAGCCGCTCGCCGTCCCGGTTCGGAGGGGCCGGGCGTACCCTGACCGCGTGCAGGGCAGGACGAAGTCATCGGAGGGCGCCGCGCGGGTTCCCAGCGCCCGGGTGGTGCTCGCCGCGGGGCTGGTGGCGCTGATCGCCACGACGGTGAACGCCCTCGGAGCGTGGATTCCGTCGCTCTGGGGCGACGAAGCGGCCACGCAGCTCTCCGCCACCCGGCCGTTGCCCAGTCTGATGGCGATGCTCGGCAACATCGACATCGTTCATGCCGTGAATTACATAACGATGCACTTCTGGATCCTGATGGCGGGGAGCAGTCCGTTCGCTCTCCGCTTCCCCTCCGCGGTGGCCATTGGCCTGTGCGCGGGAGTGGTCGTGTGGATCGGTGCGCGGTTGAGATCTCTGCCCTTCGGGGTGCTCGCGGGCGTCCTGACCGCGGCTCTGCCGCGCCTCACGCACGCGGCCGTCGAGGCGCGTGCCTACGCCTTCGACGCGCTCTTTGCCACGGTGCTGATGGCGATCATCGTGGAGGTGCTGCGGCGTCGGCGGCCCTCCGTCTGGTGGTGGGTGGCGTACGGCGCCATGCTCGCCATCGCGACGGTCACGTTCCTCTATGTCGGGCTTCTGGCGCTCGCGATCGGGGTCGTGCTGTGGTGGCGCGGCGTGGATCGACGCACTTGGGCAGGGTGGGCGCTGTCCTCCGTTGCGGGGCTTCTGCTCGCGTCCCCCGTGGCGTGGATCGCGTTGCATCAGCGCGGGCAGATCGCCTTCCTGGCGACCGCCGGCCACACCAATCCGCACGCCATCCTCGTGGAGATGTGGTTCGTGGTGGATGCATATGCGTGGATCGCCTGGGCGCTCATGGCCATCGCCGTGGTGGGGTGGGTGCGGTCGTGTCCCCGGCGAGGGTCTCCGATCGACCCGGTGAGCATCGCGCTGCCATGGGCGGTGCTCCCGCTGGCGCTGGTGCTCGCCAGCGATGCGGTACACCACGATTACACGCCTCGCTACCTCACCTTCGCGGGGCCTGCGGTAGCGCTGCTGCTGGCATCGGGTATCGCGGAACTGGCGCGTCTTCGTGTTGGCCGCGTCCCGATGGCTGCGCTGTGCGTCACGGTGCTGGTCCTCTGCGTCACGGTGCCCGTGTGGTCGGGGCAACGAGGGCCGTGGTCCAAACGCGGCTCGGACTGGAACGACGTCGCCGCCCTGGTCAGTGCGCAGTCGCAGACCGGAGACGCGATCGTCTTCGATGAGAGTGTGGATCCGTCGTGGCGCCCGCGGCTGGCTCTCGACACCGACCCGGCTGCGTTCGCGCAGCTGCGTGACGTGCAACTCGTCACCCCGTATGCCCAGAGCCCCACCTGGCACGCGCAGACCCGCTCGACCGCGGAGGCGCTCGCGGCAGGTGCGCTCGAGGGCGTGTCACGCGTGTGGGTGGTCGAGGCCGTCGTCGACGGCGTGGTGGGCACCGACGAGACCTCGGATCTGCGTGCGGCGGGATACGAGATCGTCGAGCACCAGAGGATCAACGTCTCCGATGTCTCCCTCTGGGTGCGCGTCGGCTGATCTCTCCCAGTCATCCACAGGATGTGAGTTATCCACATGGGGATATGTGGATAACTCCGGTGGCCGTACGAGTGCCTCGGAAAAGCGCGCGGAACTACGCCCGTGTAATTCCATCCCCAGGTGTGGACAGTCCTGTGGAGAAGTGGATCATTCGCCGAAACGACGCGGAACGGCGCGGCATGATTCTGCTCCTCGCGGGTTAACGCGGCTGTTAACGACGGATGTCCGGTTCGCGGCGAATCCGCGGCCCGGCCCGGGGTGCCGTGCCGGAGTAGCGGCGTATGGCTGCGGAGGTTGGGGCGTCCGGTTAACCGCGGGAGCGCTGTTGTGTCATCGGGGGAGTTAACCGGGCGACGGCAGCCTCCCGGTGGCCCGCTCGCCGGCGGTGCTCACCCGGCGCGGTTAACCGGCTCGCCGTGTCATTCCGTGGTTAACGCACCGGCAGCACCATTCTCATGGTCTCTCCACTGGTGATGTTCGCCCGGCGGCGTAACCGGCTTGGCGCGGTTCCTCGCGCGGTTAACGCACCGGCGGCGTCCGCGTTCCCGCGATCATGTCACCGGTGGCGTTCGGCCCCGAGTGGTTGACCAGCCGATCGGGCCGCGCGGCTCGGCAGACCGACCGCGATCGGAGCCAGCGCCGCGGCGATCACCCACGCGGATGGGGCGGAACCGGCGAGCAGCGCCAGCACCACGGCGGCAGCCGCGATCACGGTGGCAGCAGCCGCCCAAGGGGCGCGCACGCCGGTGGCCGGAGAGGGGCGTCGCGCTTCCCGTCGTCCCACCAGCGCCACGAGCGCAGCGACGGCGATCACGACGCCGGCCAGCCACAGCGGACGCGTCGCCCACCAGTCGGTGCTCAGCGGTGCGGGAAGATCTATCGGCAGGAGGAGGAGCGAGCCGGCGAGTGCGACCACCACCAGCATGTGCCAGGAGTAGATAGTCATTGCGCGGGCGTTGACCCAGGTGATGACGGTTGATGCGCGTCCGTCGGCCACACGGCGCAGGGCGGGGCGCAGGAGCAGGAAGAGCGACAGCTGGGCGATGCCGAGCAGGACCAGCGCGCCCATCGGCGGATTCAGCGCGGACAGCAGATCGGCGGGGTAGAAGCCGGTGAGCATCGTGATCGCGAGCGTGAGCACCGCTCCGGCGCCGACCATCGCGACGCGTGACGGCCGCAAGCGATCGAAGCGCTGATCGGCCAGGGAGAAGCCGATCTGCTGCATCAGGAGCCACACGAAGGCCATGTTGACGAGGCCGATCGCCGCAGCGCCGGTGGCGACGCGCACGATGTCGACGGTCACGGCGCCGGCGGCGAGCACGGCGAGGGTGAGGAGGCGATGGCGCTCATGCAGGCGGACCATCGCGGGAACCAGTGCGCTGCAGCCGAGGTAGACCGCCAGGAACCAGAAGGGCTGCCCGATGCGGAATCCGGCCACCGACACCACCTCGGCGGGAACACCGGAGATGACGAGGGCGGCCAGGAAGACCGCGATCGCGGTGATGGCGCCTCCGGCGGGAATGAGGAGCCGCCGGACCCGCGCCACGACATAGTCCGACGCCGTCGTCCCCCGCTCTCGCAGCCGGGTCCACTGAGTGAAGCTCGCGAACCCGCCCAGGACGAAGAACAGCGGCATGATCTGGACCACCCAGGTGAGGGCGGGGAATCCGGCCCAGTGCTCCATCGCGTTCTCCAGGAGCGGGGCTCCGGTCTCGTCGCGGCCGACGCCCACCATGAACGCGTGCAGCAGCACCACGATGCCGAGCAGGACCGCCCGCACGGCATCGACCGAGCCGTCACGAGATGACGCCGGACGAAGCGCTCCGATCGCTGCCGCCGTGCTCGCGCGAGGTGAGACGGGGCGCGCCACCGAGACGGACGGGGAAGCGATGAAGGGGGAGACGAGTGCCATGCAGACACTGTCTGATCCGGGTGTCCGCCAGCGCGTCCCGCCCCGGTCTCGATCGGCCCCCTACCGGGGTATGACGTTGACCCCGTTCATAGCGCGCAAATTGCTGCTATTCGGCTGGAATACGGCCCTTTTGCGCGCTATGAAGCGGCTTTGCTCAGTCGGCGGGAGCGACGAGCCCCGCGTCGTAGGCGAGGATCACGGCCTGCACCCGATCCCGCAGATGCAGCTTGCTGAAGATCCGGCTGACGTGCGTCTTCACGGTCTGCTCGGCGAGGAACAGCTGTGCGGCGATCTCCCCGTTGGACAGGCCCTGACCCACGAGGATCAGGATCTCGTGCTCGCGTTCGGTGAGGTCGTTGAGGCGCAGGGTGTGCCGGTTCACAGCCGGGCGCGTGGCGGCGAACCTCTCGAGAAGGCGCTTGGTGATGCGCGGTGCGAGCAGCGCATCGCCCGCCGCCACGATCCGCACCGCCTGGACCAGCTCATCCGGAAGGGCATCCTTCAGCAGGAAGCCGCTGGCACCGGCCCCGAGCGCGTCGTGGACGTACTCGTCGGCGTCGAAGGTGGTGAGGATGAGGATCGCGGGAGCAGTGCGACCATCGCGCTCGGCCGCGGCGAGAATCTGTCGCGTCGCCTCGATGCCGTCCATTGCGGGCATCCGCACGTCCATCAGCACCACGTCCGGGCGTAGCGACCGCGCCTGCGCGGTGCCCTCTGCCCCGTCGCCCGCTTGACCCACCACGTCGATCCCGCTCTGGGCCTGCAGGATGGCGGCGAAGCCGGCGCGCACCATCGCCTGGTCGTCCACGATCAGCACACTCGTCATCGGCTTCCCTTCGTCCGAGTCCATTCTGATTTCATCGCGCGCAAAAGGACCCCAAACCCGCGCCGAAGGAGCCAAGTGCGCGCAATGAAACGGGGATCACGCCCGCGGGAACGTGACACGCACGCGGAAGCCGCCGGCGGCGGAGTCCGCGACGGGAGACGCGGACACGGTGCCGCCGAGCGCGAAGACGCGCTCGCGCATGCCGCGCAGCCCCTGGCCGCCGCCGTCCGAGCGAGCGGCAGCGGGGTGCTCGGGGGCGTCATTGGTGATGGTCACGATCCGAGCACCGGGCTCGTCCTGCCAGTCGATCCGTGTGGCGGCTCCCGGCGCATGGCGGGCGGCGTTGCTCAGCGCCTCCTGAACGACGCGATAGACGGTGAGCCCGAACACCGGATCCGACTGCTCGGCCTCGCTCAGCTCCCAGCGTCCGCTCTCGGTGACGGGGGCGAGATCACGGGCGCGGCCGATGAGGGCGCTCAGGTCGGCGAAACCCGGCTGCGGGGCGCGCTGCACGCTCGACTCCTCGTCGCGGAGCAGTCCGAGGATCGTGCGCATCTCGGCCATGGAGGTGCGGGCTGTCGCGGCGAGATCGTCGAATTCCGCTGCGGCCTCGTCCGACAACCCCGTGAGCCGGTAGCGCGCGGACGCGGCGCGGATCTGGATGGCCGACATGCCGTGTGCCACCACATCGTGCAGCTCCCGGGCGATGCGCGCCTTGTCCTCCACCGCTTCGCGTCGGGCGTGTTCGGCGGCGGTCATCGCCTGCTGCCGGGTGAGCTCGGCGCGGATGAGGGTCCAGTTGCGGAGCATGACGCCCACGCCGACGCCCAGCAGCGACACCGATGCGAACACCACGAGATCGGCTACGACGGTGCCCACGGCCACCCGCTGGCCGTACTCGCTGGCCGTCATCAGGGCGATGAAGTTCGTCAGCGCCCACCCGCTCGCAGCCACCCACCAGCGCGCTCGCATCCCGACGATGATCCAGGTGAAGGTCAGCGCGATCATCGTGGGAACCGCCACCGGCCACGGCGCTGCGGTCTCCGGCGAGGCGAGCGCGGTCAGCGAGGCTGCGGCGAGCACAGCAGCGGCGGTCGCCCAGTGCGGGGCGATGAGAGCACCCGGGATCGCGGCGGCGAGCATCGTGGCGAAGATCACGATGGCCCCGGCGGGCGTGCGGTACTCCGTCGCGCCGAGCGTTGCGGTGACGGCGAGAAGGGAGATCGCGGCGGCTGCGGCGAGGATCCAGATGATCAGCGCCCGCCGTCCCGGAAGGACGCGGTCGGTCATCACGCCCCAGCGGCGGAGGGAAGCAGCGGTGTCGTTCATGCTGCTCCCACGCTAGGCGCCGGGCGGGCGGCGCGCATCACCCCGTGGTAGGGGTCACCGACGCGCCGTGGCGGCGCTGCTCTCACGGGCTCGGCGACCCAGCAGCACGGCGGCGATCACGCCGCCGACGGCACCGAACAGGTGTTCCTGCCAGGAGATCCCCTGCTGTCCCGGGAACACGCCCCACAGCACCCCGCCGTACGCGCCGAGCACGAGGACGCCCACCACGATCTGCAGGGCGCTGCGGGCGAAGACGCCTCGCAGCACGAGGAAGGTGATCCATCCGAAGATCAGCGAGGAAGCACCGATGTGAACGCTGTTCGGCTGGGCGATGAGCCACGTCCCGACACCCGCCACGACCCAGATGATCGCGGTGGCCTCCGCCCACAGAGCGAGGCCGGAGAGGGCGATGACGAAGGTCAGCACCAGGGCGGGGCCGGAGTTCGCGAGCAGATGCTGCCACCCGCCGTGCAGGAGCGGCGCCCACAGGATGCCCCACAGCCCATCGATCTCGCGCGGCTGGATGCCGTAGTAGTCGAGGCGGTTGCCGAGGACGGTGTCGACGATCTCGACCGCCCAGAGCAGGGCGACGAATCCGGCGCCGGCGATCGCCGCGGTGGCGATACGCCCGCGGGCGGGTGCCGTTCGGGCGGGGGTGAGCTCGCTCATGCTGCCAGCGTAGGGCGTGGACCTTCGCGTGACCCAGACGCGGGATCACGATGCAGCGGGGCGGCCGGTGGGGTCGCTGCGCAGAGCGGCTGTGGCGATGACCATCGCGGCCACCACCAGAACGCTCACCGCGAGGATCACACCCCACCAGTTCCCGTCGTGGAAGGCCAGACCGACCAGCCAGCCGAACAGGCTGGATCCGCCGTAGTAGGCGAGGTTGTAGAGGCTCGACGCCTGGGCCCGTCCCGTGCGCACCAGGGCGGGCACCCAGCTGGAGGCCGTGGCATGTGCCGCGAAGAAGCCGGCGGTGAACAGCAGCAGACCCGCGATCACCGCGACCAGGGCGGGGATCGCTGTGAGCAGGAGCCCACCCAGCATCACGCCGGCCGCGCCGAGCAGCACCGTGAAGCGACCCCGCCGCAGCGCGATGCGCCCGGACTGCGCGGACGACCACGTGCCGGAGAGATACGCCAGGAGCAGGAGCGACGACACCGCCACGGGGAGGAAGAACGGCGGCAGCTGCAGCCGGAATCCGAGGTAGTTGTACACCGCGACGAAGCCGCCCATCAGGAGCCCGCCCTGGCAGAACAGGGCAACCAGGCGTCGGTCGCGCAGGCATGCGAGGAGCTTTCGCCCCAGGGGCACATCGCGCTGCGAACCGCGGACCACGGGGACGAATCCGCGCGGCGTCGGCGCGGTCACGAAGAAGACGGCTGCGGCAACGGCCGCCAGTAACGACACCACGAGCATGCCGATCCGCCACGTGAAGACCTCACTCAGCGGCCCGGACACCAGCCGGCCGCACAGCCCGCCCAGCGACGTCCCCGAGATGTACGTCCCACCGGCGACGGCGGACGCGAGTGGTGACACCTCTTCGGCGAGGTAGGCGAGTGCCACCGCCGGAATCCCGCCGAGGGCCAGTCCTTCCGCGAAGCGCAGCGCGAGCAGCGCCTCGAACGTCGCCGAGAACGGCACCAGGACGCCCAGCACCACCGCCGCGACGATGGAGACGCGCATGGTGGTGCGCCGACCACGCCGATCCGCCAGCAGCGACCACGGGATCACGGCGATCGCCAGTCCGAGCGTGGCGAAGGACACCGACAGGGCGGCATCGGCCGAGGAGACCCGCTGGTCTTCCGCCAGTTCGGGCAGCACGCCCTGCACCGAGTAGAGCTGTGAGAACGTCGCGACCCCGGCGGCGAAGAGAGCGAGGATCATCCGGCGGTACCCGCGGCTGCCGCGCTCGTGACCGGTCCAGATCGGGCCCGTCATCCCAGGCTCCGCACCACAGACCACATGGGATCAGGCTAATGCGCGCTCAGTCGCGGTCGTGCACGTTGTCTTCGCTGCCCGCCTGGTCGTCGCCGCCCGCATGGTGGTCTCACAGCAGGTCGATGTGTCACACGACGGGACGACTTTGTGAGACCAGCGGTGTCGGCGGTCTCACTCATTGTGGCGATCTCGTCGAGGATCCGCAGAGCCTGAGACCAGGGCGAAGCCTCGGGCTGCACTGGCACCGCAGCCCACCACGCAACCACGGAATCACGGGGAATCGGGGGAGAAGAGGGCGGTGACGGCGGCGGCGGCTTCACCGGCGGCCCCGGCGCGGGCGAGCTGACGCAGGCGCACGGTCGGGCGGTGCATCAGGCGGCCGAACGCGTGCCGAAGCGCCGCTTCGATCTCATCTGCGCTGTCTGCGCTGCGACCGCGCAGGCGAGCGATCTCGTCCTCCATGACTTCGGTGACGAAGGCTCGCATGTCGCGCAGCGCGGGAACGACGTCACGCTCCGCGCGAAGCGCGGCGAACTCCGCCGCAGCGGTACGCACGATGTCTCGGGCCTCCAGCTCGGCGCCCAGTTCCGGAATCGGCGCGTGCAACGCGATGGTCTCCAGATCCAGGAGCTCGATGCCTGCCTCCTCGCCGACGTCGGGCGAGATGTTGCGTGGCAGTCCCATGTCGATCAGCACCCGCGGGCGGGTGGTGCCGCCGAGGTGCTCGCGGGTGAGGACCGGTTCGCTGGTACTGCTGCAGGCCACGACGACGTCTGCGCGGCTGAGCTCTGCGGCCAGATCTCCGGCGGGAATCGGGCGGAGATCGTGGCTGGCAGCGAAGACCTCTGCCCTGCCGGACGGTGAGAAGACGCCGATGTCGTCCACGCCGCGCACCCGCAGGGCGGCCAGGCTCGCGCCGGCATAGGCGCCGGTGCCGATGAGCACGACGCGCGCCGTGCTCCAGTCGGTCACCCGGGTGTCGACGAGGGTGAGGGCGAGCTGCACCAGGGAACGCCCGCGGGTCTGCAGTCCCGTGCGGTTCTTGACCTCTTTCGATACGGCCATCGCGTGCTGGAAGAGCTGCTCCAGATCGGTGCTGGTGCGCCCGGCGGCGCGAGCGCTCTCCCAGGCCCGTCGCACCTGACCGGCGATCTCCCCCTCGCCGACCGCTGCGGACTCCAGGCCGCTCGACACCGCGAACAGGTGCTCCGCGGCCGCGTCGCCGTGATGGACGGCGAAGGTGTCGGCGAGCTCGGCCGGGGTGAGCTGCGCGGCGCGCGCCACGGCTTCGAGCGCGGGACCCGGTCCGTGATCCGGGGCGTCGACGTAGGCCTCGAACCGATTGCACGTGGAAAGCACCACCACGCCGCGCGCGGTGTTCTCGCTCAGGGTGGCCGTCACCGTCTCCGCGCGGCGCTCGATGCGTTCGAGCATGTCGAGATCGGCGGTTCGATGATCAACGGAAAGGCAGAGCAGCATGATCTTCTCGAGAGAGTCGTGAGTGTGAAGGGGAGGCATCGGGGCGAGGCTGGACGCATCGTGGATGGAACCCGCAGATCTGTAAGTTAGCATCTTCATCTGATGAACACTCTCCAGGCTTCCCACCCGCTCGTCGACGGCCGCACTGCCGATGCCCCGCTCGTGCGCGCCCTCCGCGGCGATCGCCCCGACCGGCTTCCGGTGTGGTTCATGCGTCAGGCTGGGCGTTCCCTGCCGGAGTACCGCAGCATCCGGGCCGATCACCGCATGCTCGACGCGTGCGTGACGCCCGAGCTTGCGAGCGAGATCACCCTGCAGCCGGTGCGCCGTCATGGCGTCGACGCCGCCGTGTTCTTCAGCGACATCGTGGTGCCGCTCTGGCTGGCGGGTGTCGACGTGGACCTCGTCGCCGGACGCGGTCCGGTGTTCGAGAACCCGATCCGTACCGCGGCGGACGTGGCCCGTGCCCGTGCGGAGTTCACCCCCGAACGGCTGCGCGAAGCGCTGGAGCCGGTGCGCGAGGCGGTGCGCCTCACGGTCGCCGAACTGGGCACCACCCCGCTGATCGGCTTCGCGGGCGCGCCGTTCACGCTTGCCGCCTACCTGGTGGAGGGCGGCCCGTCGCGCGACCACCTGCGGGCGCGGACGCTCATGCACGCCGATCCGGACACCTGGCGCGAGCTGCTGGAGTGGGCCGCCGACCTGTCCGGCACCTTCCTGCAGGCTCAGGTGGAGGCCGGAGCCAGTGCGGTTCAGCTCTTCGACTCCTGGGCGGGATCGCTGAGCGCCGCCGACTATCGCGCCCATGTGGCTCCCGCCTCGCGGCGCACGCTCGATGCGGTGCGGGACGTGCGTGTCGCAGCCGACTCCGCCGAGCGCGTGCCCACCATCCACTTCGCCGTGGGATCCGGGCACCTGCTGGAGGAGCTCGCCCAAATCGCCCCGAGCGCGCTGGGCGTGGACTGGCGAACGCCACTGGACGACGCCAGCCGCCGGCTCGGTGATGCGTTCCCGCTGCAGGGGAACCTCGACCCCGCCTACCTGGGCGCGCCGGCAGCGGTGCGCGAGGCTCACCTCGACGAGGTCATCCGCCGCGGTGAGCGCGCCCCGGCGCACGTGCTGAACCTGGGTCATGGCGTCCCGCCGGAGACCGACCCGGACGTCCTCACCCGCATCGTGGAACGGGCACATGCTCACTGACGCCGCGCAGCGGTCGACGGCATCGGGTGCTCCTCTCGAGGGACACGATGCGGTCGCCGTGATCGGCGGCGGCATCGCCGGGCTGGTCGCCGCGCGCGATCTGGCTCGCTCGGGTGCCCGGGTGGTGCTGCTGGAAGCCGAGGACGACCTCGGCGGACGGGTGCGGGGGGAGAGCATCGACGATGTCGCTCTCGACATCGGGGCAGAGTCGTTCGCGACCCGCGGCGGTGCCGTCGCGGCCCTCCTGGCCGAGCTGGGGATGTCGGAGGACATCGTGAACCCTGCGCCCCTGGGCTCGTGGGTCGTCACCGCCGACGCGATGCGTGCCGTTCCGCTTCCGCCTGCGGGCACCATCGGCATCCCGGCGACGCCGTTGTCGTGGGCCACGCTCCGCGCGCTGGGCGTGCTCGGGGCGTGCCGCGCCGCCGTGGAGCCGCTGCTTCCGCCGTCGGTCGGCCGCACGGGCGCGCTCGACGAGGTGATCCGCGCGCGACTCGGAGTTCGCGTGCTCGACCGGCTGGTTCGGCCCGTGGTGCTGGGCATCCACTCGACCGATCCCGCTGAGATGACGCTCCGATCCGTCCCCGGGCTTGCCGAGGCCTACAAGCGCCGCGGATCGCTCATCCTCGCCGCGCGCGATCTTCGAGCCAGCCGCACTGCCGCCGGAGGTGCGGTCGCAGGCCTTCGCGGCGGGATGGCGAGCCTGGTGACGCGGTTGCGCGACGAGCTGGATCAGCTCGGTGTGACGGTCCGCACCAGCACTCGCGTCGTGGCACTCCATCGCGACGATACCCCGGCTCCTGCGGCATCGGGTCCTGCGGTACCGGAAGGCAAGCGCACTCCGGGCCTCTGGCGGATCAGCACCGCCGACACGGCACAGCTGCACGCTGATGCCGTCGTGCTCGCCGTGCCGGAGCACATCGCGGCCCGTCTCCTCGGTCATCCTGAGGTCACACCCGCAGAGGTGGAGGTCGTCGCGCTCCTGGTCGAGGACCCGCGACTGGATGCCGCGCCCCGCGGCACCGGAGCGCTGGTCGCCGAAGTCGCCGACGCACCCGTGATCACCGCGAAGGCGCTGACGCACGTCACCGTGAAATGGCCGCAGCGCGGCGCCGAGCGAGCGGCGGGACGACATGTGCTCCGGCTCTCCTACGGTCGCCTCGGACGAGCGCCCGAGACGCGCGAGCTGGACGACCGGGCCGCCACCGCGCGTGCTCTCATCGACGCCTCTCGCATCCTGGGCCTGGAGCTGTCGCCGTCGGCGGTCCGCGGGATGCGCCGCCGGGTGTGGACGAACTCCAGCATCTCCCACGCGGCGACTTCCCACCCGCTGCCTCCCGGCATCACTCTCGCGGGAGACTGGGTCAGCGGCACCGGACTGGCCTCCGTGATCCCCGGTGCGCGTCGCGTCGCGGCCGACACCCTCGCAGCACTTCACCGGAGCGTCTCCGGTTCCACCCCGACCGGAGAGGTACATCCGCAGAGATGAATGACACCACGCCCACGGTGAGCGTCCACCGATCGGAGGCGCCGCTTCCCGCGCGTCCGGGGCTGCTCCGGATCGGTACCCGGGGCAGCGCGCTCGCGGTCGCGCAGACCACCACGGTGGCCGAGGCGATCGCGGCCGCCACCGGCCTGGATGTCGTCCTCGTGCTGGTGACCACGCACGGCGACACCTCGCGCGCCCCCCTCTCGCAGCTCGGCGGCACCGGTGTCTTCGTCAGTGCGCTGCGGGATGCTCTCATCGACGGGGAATGCGACATCGCGGTCCACTCGCTGAAAGATCTGCCCACCGGTGCGTGCGAGGGGATCGTGATCGGCGCGATCCCGGAGCGCGCGGACGCGCGCGATGCCCTGTGCGCGCGGGGCGGCCTGACGCTGGCGGATCTCCCCGCCGGAGCCCGGGTCGGCACCGGATCGCCCCGTCGCGCCGCCCAGCTGCTCGCCCGCCGTCCGGATCTGGACGTGCAGGACTTGCGCGGCAACGTCGACACCCGGCTCGCCCGTGTCGACGCCGACCTCGACGCCGTGGTGCTCGCCTGCGCCGGACTGGATCGCCTCGGCCGTTCGTCGGTGATCACGGAGCGCTTCTCGCTGGAAGACGCACCCACCGCTCCCGGTCAGGGGGCGCTGGCCATCGAGGTGCGCGCGGCGGACGTGGCCGTGGAGCCGTACGCCACCGCCCTCGCCGCCATCGACGACAGCGCGACTCGCGCGTGCGCGCTCGCCGAGCGTGCGCTGCTCGCCGCGCTGGAGGCGGGTTGCGCTGCGCCCGTCGGCGCACACGCGTCGATCGCCGATGGACGACTCACCCTCAGCGGGCACGTCTACGCACTCGATGGCGGCTCGCGCCTCACCGGGACCGCGGCGCATGACTGGCACCCGGGCGACTCCGCCGCGGCGGAGGAGTTGGGTCGTGTGGTGGCAGCCGACCTGCTCGCCCGGGGTGCGGCGGAACTCGCACCGCTGGGTGCTGCGCGATGACGCCCGCAGGCGTCTCATCGATCAGAGGACAAGAAGGAAATCGCATGACCCCCACCATCCGTCCGCGCCGGCTGCGCACGACCCCGGCGATGCGCCGGCTGGTCGCGGAGACCCGGCTGAACCCGGCGGAGCTGATCCTGCCGGTCTTCGTCCGCGAGGGCATCGACCAGGCGCAGCCGATCGGCTCCATGCCGGGAGTGCAGCAGCACACCATCGACTCGCTCCGACGTGCCACCGCCGAGGCGGCGGAGGCGGGCATCGGCGGCATCATGCTGTTCGGTGTGCCGGCGGTTCGCGATGCGCGGGGGAGTGCGGCGGACGACCCGGACGGGATCCTCAACGTGGCCACGCGTGCCGTGGTCGCGGAAGCGGGCGATGCGCTGGTGGTGCAGACGGATCTGTGCCTGGACGAGTTCACCGACCACGGCCACTGCGGCGTGCTGGACGGTGCCGGTGCCGTGGACAACGACGCCACCCTGGAGCGCTATCGCTCGATGGCTCTCGCCCAGGCGGAGGCGGGCTCCGCCCTTCTCGGGTTGTCCGGCATGATGGACGGCCAGGTGGCATCGGTACGGGAGGCGCTGGATGCGGCGGGCCATCAGGACACCGCGATCCTCGCTTACTCGGCCAAGTACGCATCGGCGTTCTACGGTCCGTTCCGCGAAGCGGTGGACTCGCAGCTCACCGGAGACCGGCGTGCCTACCAGCAGGACCCGGCCAACCGTCGCGAGGGGCTGCGCGAAGCCGAGCTCGACATCGCCGAGGGCGCCGACATCGTCATGGTGAAGCCGGCGATGAGCTACCTGGACGTGCTCTCCGACGTGGCCGCCGTCAGCCCGGTCCCGGTGTGGGCCTACCAGGTCTCCGGCGAGGCCGCGATGATCGAGGCCGCCGCCGCGAACGGCTGGATCGATCGTCGTCGGGTGATCGAGGAGTCGGTGCTCGGCATCCGTCGCGCGGGAGCTGATGCCGTGCTGACCTACTTCGCCGTGGAGCTTGCGGGGTGGCTGCGATGAGCATGGACACCACACGCAGTGCCGCCCTGGCCGCTCGTGCGTCACGTGTGATCCCGGGCGGGGTCAACTCCCCGGTGCGCGCCTACGGCTCCGTCGGCGGGACGCCGCGATTCCTGGTCTCCGGGAGCGGGGCCTACGTCACGGACGTGGACGGCAACGAGTACGTCGACCTGGTGGCGTCCTGGGGGCCGGCTCTGCTCGGGCACGCGCACCCCGCGGTGGTCGACGCCGTGCAGCAGGCCGCCGGTCGCGGACTCGGCTTCGGGGCGTCGGTTCCGCAGGAGGCGGAGCTGGCCGAGGAGATCATCGCGCGGATGCCCGACATCGAACGGCTCCGGCTGGTCTCGACCGGCACGGAAGCCACGATGACCGCCATCCGCCTCGCTCGCGGCGCGACGAACCGTCCGCTCATCGTGAAGTTCGCCGGCCACTACCACGGCCATTCGGACGGACTGCTGGCCGAAGCCGGTTCGGGACTCGCCACCCTGGCGATGCCGGGTTCCGCCGGTGTGACCGCGGAGACGGCGGGTCAGACGCTGGTGCTGCCGTACAACGATCTCGCGGCGCTCGAGGCGGCCTTCGCCCAGCACGGCGAGCGGATCGCCGCGGTGATCACCGAATCCGCGGCCGCGAACATGGGCGTGGTCCCTCCGATGCCCGGATTCACCGGCGCGCTGATCGAGCTCGCTCACCGCAACGGTGCCCTGGTGATCGTCGACGAGGTGCTCACCGGCTTCCGCGCCAGCCGCTCGGGGTACTGGGGCATCGAAAAGGAGCAGGTGCCCGCCGGGGTGGCCCCGGATCTGTTCACCTTCGGGAAGGTGGTGGGCGGCGGTCTTCCGCTCGCCGCACTCGGTGGTCGCGCCGAGATCATGGACCTGCTGGCACCGCTCGGTCCGGTATACCAGGCGGGCACGCTCTCCGGCAATCCGCTGGCGGTGGCCGCCGGTCTCACCACGCTGCGTCACGCCGATGACGACACCTATCGTGCCCTCGCCCGCGCGGCCGACGCCGTCGCCTCTGAGGTATCGGCCGCTCTGACCGCCTCCGGTGTGCCCTTCCACCTGCAGCGCGCGGGAACCCTGTTCAGCGTCGTCTTCGGTGAGTTCGCTGAGGCACCCCGCGACTACGCCACCGTGCAGCGGCAGAACGTGGCGCAGCATCGAGCGTTCTTCCACGCGATGCTGGAGGCCGGGGTCAATCTGCCGCCCAGCGCCTTCGAAGCATGGTTCGTCACGGCGGCTCACGACGATGCGGCTTTGGAGCGGATCGCCGCGGCACTCCCCGGCGCGGCCCGCGCCGCCGCGGAGGTCTGACGCCCGCGCTTCCGTCCGCCCGCGCCGTTCAGGTGCTCTGGAGCACGATGCGGCGCAGGACGGGATCGTCGGCGACGCGCTGAACGAGGGCCTCGCTCTCCGCGGCAGACAGCGAGGGCAGCGGGGCACGGCTGGATCCCATCTCGATGCCGCGCAGCTGGAGCATCTGGCGCAGGAAGGCCAGGAAGTTGTAGTCGTTCATAGCGTGGATGAAGTGGTTGGCCTCGGCCTGATGCGTGCGGGCACCGGCCAGGTCGGCGTCGTGGAACGCGCGCCACAGTGCGAGATAGACGCCCGGGATCGCGTTGTACGTCGAACCGATCCCGCCGTCGGCGCCCAGCGCGAGTCCGCCGAGAAGCACTTCGTCGGAGCCGTTGTAGACGAGGAACCCGGCCGGCGTGGAGCGCCGGATCTCCGCCAGCTGGTACAGATCCGTTGCGGTGTACTTGACGCCCTGGATCACGCCGTCCGCGGCGAGGTCGAGGAACCAGGAGGTCGGCAGCTGCACCCCAGACCGGCCCGGGATGTGGTACGCGATCAGCGGCGCGTTCGTGGCGTCCGCGAGGGCGCGGAAGTATTCCGCATGGGATCGCTGATCCAGCGCGTAGTAGATCGGCGTCACCGCGGAGACCGCGTCGACACCGAGGCCGTCGGCGAAGCGTGCGAGGCTGAGCGTGGTCGGTGTGTCGAGCGCGCCGACGTGCGCGATCAGCGGGATGCGACCTGCGACGTGCTCCGCCGTCGCCTCCAGCGTGGTCATCCGCTCGTGCGGGCTCTGCAGGAGGGATTCGCCCGTGGAACCGGACACGAAGAGCCCGTGGACGCCGTCCGCGATGAGCCGGTCCACGAGCGTGTCGCTGCGTCGGCGATCGAATGCTCCGTCCGCGTCGTAGGCGGTGAGCAGAGCGGGGATGATTCCGCGCATGTGTTCGTCCTTTCCGTCAGCTGTCGATCGTCGTTGCGCCGCGCGGGCGGGCGGAGAGGGAGCCGACGTTGTGCTGGATGTCGGCGAAGTGGTCGACGACCGCGGCGCGCATGGCCGCGGTATCGCCCGAGCGGATGGCGTCGACGATCGCCGCATGATCCTCGGCGGTGTGATGGACGTGGAGTGAGCGGACGTCCGCCGTCGCCCGGTCGAAGATCGTCCAGAAGATGTCGATCATCTGCAGCACCAGCGGGTTGCCGAGGCAGCGGAACACCCCCTGGTGGAATGCGCGATCGATCATGGCCGGCACCACGCCGTCCACGGCCTCGCTGCGCATCCGCTGGACGAGCACGTCGAGCTCGTCCAGGTCCTGGGCGCTGAGCCGCGCCGCCGCCTGCTCGATCAGTCCCTCTTCGAGCGCGCGGCGCACCTGCAGTACATCGCGCAGCGGAGCATCGTCGGTCAGGAGGCGGTAGGGGAGCTGATCCAGGATCGGGTCGAAGCTGAACTCGCTGACGAAGAGCCCCGTGCCGTGGCGCACCTCGACGAGACCAAGGCTCTGCAAGGCGCGGACACCCTCGCGCACCGAGGTCTTCCCCATGTCGAGCAGGGCGGACAGCTCGCCTTCGGAGGGAAGGGTGTCACCGGGCCCGAGCCGGTGATCGACGATGTACTGCCGGATGGCCCGCTGTGCTTGCTGTGACAGTGGCTCGCGCATATCCCATCCCTTTCCTGCTGCTCCTGACACCTTTATATCCCAGATATCAGATATCTGCTAACCGTCCCTACCGAAACGCAAACACGTCCGAGATGTCCCGCGGTGCAGGGTCTCTCGGACGTGCTTGATATCTCGCGGTGTGGCGCGAGGGCGTGGCGGGGTCTACCCCGAGACGAGAGTCAGAGACTGGGGTTCGCGCAGCGCCTTCACCACGGGGCAGGTCGCCTCGGCCTCGGCGATGAACGCTCGTCGTTCCTCCGCCGACAGCGTGGGGGCGTCCAGCTCCACGTGGATGCGGATGTCGTGGGGCTGGGTGGGGCGGTCGCTGCTCACGCCGAAGAACCCCGCGTCGTTGTTGTTCGCCTGCACGCGGACCTCGACGCGATTCAGCGGCAGGTCCCGCATCGCCGCGAGGCAGAGGAACGTGTGCGTGAGGCAGGTGCTGATCACCCCGAGCAGGTACTCGGGCGAGGACGGACCGAGGTTCCAGCCGCCGATGTCGGCACCGCCGTCGCCGAGGAAGGAGAACTCCCGGATGGCGAGTTTGCGGACGCCGGTGTGGTCGTCCGCGACGCATCGCGCCTCGATGACCTCGTCCCAGTCCTCTTGTGCGGGCCGGGCGACGGCGGCGGCGCGCATCGCGTGTCCCTTCTGCACGAGGTGGGTGGCGAGGGAGCGCTCTGCGGCGAGTTCGGCGGTCGGTTCGGTCATGTCATCTCCTGGATGGTGGCGATCCGGCCCCGCCGTTGGAGTGGCCAGGGCCGGATCGGATCAGTCGTGATGTGCGAGAGCGTCGCGGGCGAGGATGCAGGCGCCGATCAGCGCCGCGCGGGCGCCGAACGCCGACACCACGACCTCGGGCGGGTACGGCAGGGCCGATGCGAGCCGCCCGTGCAGCGGATCGATCAGCGCCCGGCCGACGCGCACCATGCCGCCGCCGAGCGTGACGCGCTGCGGGTCGATGGTCAGCGTGGCGGTGACGAGGTGGCGTGCCAGCTCGTCCACGGCGTCGAGCCAGAAGCGTGTGGCGCTCTCGTGCCCGCTGGTGGAGGCGGCCACCAGGGAGGGGACGTCGGCGATTCCCAGACCCGATGCCGTCACCCGTCGCAGCAGTCCGCCGCCTCCGGCGTACTCCTCGAGCGGGGCGCCGCCGCCGGACCAGTCCGGCAGGGGACCCACCACGCCGTAGCCGATCTCGCCGGCTGCGCCGTGTGCGCCGCGCAGCACGGCACCGCCGAGCACCGGCGCGATCGCGATGCCCGTGCCCAGATTCACATAGAGTCCGGGGTCTGCATCCACCAGCGTGCCCTGGCGGGCCTCCGCGAGGGCAGCCGCCTTCACATCGTTCTCCACCACGATCCGCTCGGCGCCGAGCCCGTCGCGCAGCCGGTCCGACAGCGACAGGTCACCCCACCCCACCACGTTGGGGGCGAGATCGACGCGGTCATCGAGGACGATGCCGGGCGTGGAGACGCCGACGGCGTCCACCCCGCCCGCCGCGTCGACGAGGGCGCGCGCGATGTCGAAGGTGCGCCCGAGCACGCTGTCGGCCGATTCGCCCGCGCCGATCTCCAGCCGGACATCGGCGGAGGGCGTGCGGTGCGCAGCGTCGGGATCGGGAACGACCCGTCCGTCCGGACCTGTCAGCGCGGTGCTGAGCCGGCCCAGCGGAATCGGCGTGACCGAGCCGGGTTCGCGCTCGATGCGCAGCTCCACCTTGGTGCCACCGAAGTCGATCCCGAGGACGGTACCCGCCGCCTCCGGCACGGATGCAGTCACGATGTCGCCGTCAGCCGCGCAGCGCCGCGGTCTCATCGCGCAGGCGCTGGTCGACGCTCGCGAGGTGAGAGCGGACATCGTCCAGCCAGCCGCGGAACTCGGTGGCGACCTCGGCGCGCTCGGCCGCCATGCGGGCGACCTCGCTCGGCGCGGCACCGCCCGTGGAGGTGCGCACCGCGACGAAGTTGTCGGCGTTGAGCGCGCGCGCCATGTCTGCCGGCGTCAGCGCCACGTCGTGCCCGACCACCTCGCGAGCGATGGCGTGCACGCGCTCGGGGTCGATGGTGCGCACGTCGGTGATGCCGGCCGCGTCCGCCTCACGGACGACACGCGACACGATGGTGTGCGCCTGCGTGAACGTCAGGCCGCCGTCGCGGACGAGGGTGTCGGCGAGCTCGGTCGCGTTGGCGAACGATGCCAGTGCACGCTCACGCATCACGTCGGTGTTGACCTGGATGGTGCCGAGCACGCCGGTGAGCAGCTGCAGGACGTTCGTGAGGATGTCCACCGCGCGCCAGATGTGCGGCTGGAGGTCGTCCTCCGTGTCGACGATGTCGCCATACGGCGTGTTGTGCATCATCGTGAGCACGGTCGCCGCGCTCGCCGAGGCCGCGGACAGCAGCGAGCGGGAGTGCTCGATGGACACCGGGTTGCGCTTCTGCGGCATGATCGACGAGATCTGCACGTAGGGGGCGGCCACGCGGTAGAGACCGAACTCGGCGGTGCACCAGTTCAGGAAGTCGACGCAGCTGCGGCCGGTGTCCACCGCCATGAGCTGCAGCGTGATCGCGGAGTGCGCGATGTAGTCGGTGGCGGCCACGGCGTCATAGGAGTTCTCCACGAGGCCGCGGAAGCCGAGCAGCTCGGCCATGTGCTCGCGGTTGATCGGGAAGCCGGTGCCGGTGAGGGCCGCGCCGCCCATGGGGGAGTAGTCCAGCGAGGCGTACGCCTGCTGCACGCGACGGATGTCGCGCCCGAGCACGTCGGCGATGGCGAGGAAGCGATGGCCCAGGATCGAGGGCTGCGCGGGCTGGGTGTGGGTGTGCTCGAGGTTGAGCGTGTCCGCATGCTCGGCCCCCAGACGCACGAGCGTCTCATAGAGCTCGCCGGCGGCCTCCAGCACGCGCACCAGCTGGTGGCGCATGACCATGCGGTACAGCGTCATGCCCATGTCGTTGCGGCTTCGAGCGGTGTGCAGGCTACCGGTGACGTCGCCGCCGATCTCCATCATGCGGTGCTCCACCGTGAAGAACAGGTCCTCGTACTCGCCGGTGTACTCACTGGCGGCCAGGGCGTCCAGGTCGAGCTCGTCGAGGGAGCGGGCGATGGTGGCCGCATCCGTGTCGTTGAGGATGCCCGCGGTGTGGAGCATGAGGAGATGGGCGCGGTGGATCTGCATCATCGACGGCAGCAGCATGCGCTTGGCCTCGTCGTAGGCGGGGCGCAGCACAGCGGTGGTGTAGCTCGCGCCGGGGAAGACGTCGCCGTCGCGCTGGACGATCTCGTCGCGGTTCATTTCGTTGTTTCCTTCGGTACTTCTGATCGGTTCAGAGGGCGGCGGGTGCGCCGTTTCGCGCACCCATGCGGTTGGTGACGGCCAGCACGATCAGCACCAGGAAGACCTGGATCATGCCGTAGACCGAGCCGATGCCGATGTTGCCCTGGTAGTTCTCGTTGTTGACGGCGATCGACAGGGGCACCCAGTCGGGGGTGTAGATCAGCACGCTGGCGACGAACTCGCCGACGCCGTCGACGAAGGCGAGCAGCGCGCCGGCCATGATGCCGCGGGAGATCAGCGGGAGCACGACCCGGCGGAAGGAGTACCACCAGGTGGCTCCGAGGCTACGGGCGGCATCTTCGAGGTTCGGGTCGAGCTGGCTGAGGGAGGCGAACGTCGAGCGGAAGATCAGCGGATTGAACCGCACGAAGTACGCCAGCGGCAGGATCGCGAAGGTCCCGACCAGCACGTTGCCGAACGCGAACGGCGAGGGGCTGGAGAACGCGGTGATGAGGTTGATCGCCACCACCGTCCCCGGCAGCGCCCACGGCAGCATCACCGCGATGTCCAGGGCCAGCTTGCCGCGGAACTTCATGCGGCTCATCACGTACGCCGCGCCCGCGCCCAGGAGGATCGCACCGCCGACGGCGATCACGCTCATCAACAGCGAGTTGGTCACCGGGCGCCAGAAGTCGAAGCCGGTGAACATGCGCGCCCACCACTCGAGCGTCCATCCGGTGGGCAGCACGCTCATCAGCCAGCCGCCCTTCGCGGTGACGGAGAGCACGGCGATCATGATGATCGGCAGCACCAGGAAGACGGTGACCGGGATGGAGATCACCAGCAGCACGACCTTCGCCGGTGTGCTGGTGAGTGTCGACCGCTTGCGACCGCCGCCCTTCGACTGCGTCCGGTACACCTTTCGCTGCTCGTAGGAGCGGATGATGGCGAGGAATGCGATCGAGATGATGGCCAGGGTGGTCGAGATGATCGAGGCCAGGCGCATGTCGCCGTTGGTCTTGGCTATGACGATCTGCTGTGTCATCACGTCGGTGTACTGGAACAGCAGAGGCGCCGTATAGGAGCTCATCGCCGACATGAACGTGATGAGGGACCCTGCCACCAGGGCGGGGGTCAGCATCGGCAGGATCACGCGCATCCAGATGCGTGCCTTGCCTGCGCCCATCGATGCTGCAGCCTCCTCCAGCGAGGCGTCCGCGTTGACCAGGGCGGCCGAGACGGTGAGGTAGAAGTACGGGTACATCGTCATGGCGTGCACGATGAGCACACCCGCCATGCCCTGCAACCAGAACATCTTCTGATCCAGCCCGAACCACTCCTGCATGGCGAACGGAATGCGACCGCCCACGCCGAACAGGAGCTTGAACGACCACACGCCCATGAGCGGCGGGAGGGCGATGGGCAGCATCGCCAGCACCTGCAGGATGCGCCGGCCCGGGAACTCCCACCGGGTGAGGAGGATGGCCACGGCGGTGCCGAGCACCCCGGCGCAGATCACCGAGAGCACGGAGACCAGGATGGATCCGCCGATGGCCGAGGTCTGCGCCGGATTGGCGAAGAAATCGCCCCAGGCCTTGAACGAGAACCCGAGGACGGCCGCCTTGTCCTGGGAGACGCTGCGCCGCGCCGTGGCGATCATCGGGCCGATGACGTAGCCGAACAGGACGATGAGCAGGACGGCGAGCGTCAGCACGGTGGACCAGCGGCGGCGGATCCACGAGGGCCGCTTGCTGGGGCCGGTGACGCGTTGCGCGTGGGTGAGGGAGGCCATCAGTCCTCCGCAGGGACGGTGTAGACGGCGTCGACCGGCAGCACCACACGCATCGTGTCGCCGCGCTCGGGGCGGCGGTGAGAACCGGTGAGATCCACCTTGATGCGCCCGAGGTCGCTGTCCAGCTCACAGGAGAGGGAGTAGCCGATGAAGTCGACGTCGGCCACCGTGCCGCTGACCACGTTGGCGGTCTCGCCGTCCTGCGCCACGCGCACCGACTCCGCGCGCACGGTGGTCACCACGCGGCCGCCGGGGGTGAAGTCGACGCCCGGGGCGGCGTTGACGGTGCGCGCCTCCAGGGTGGAGCCGTTGTTCAGCACCAGGGTCGCCGTGCCGTCCGCGACGGTTGCCACGGTGGCCGTCATCAGGTTGTTGCGACCGAGGAAGCCGGCGACGAACGCCGTGGTCGGGCGGGAGTACACCTGGTCCGGGGTACCCACCTGGTGCACCACCGCGGTGTTCATCACCGCGATGCGCGTGGACATCGCCAGGGCTTCCGCCTGATCGTGCGTGACGTACACCGAGGTGATGCCCGTCTCCGCGTGCAGGTCGCGCAGCGCCCCACGCATCTCCAGGCGCAGTTTCGCGTCCAGGTTCGACATCGGCTCGTCCAGCAGCAACAGCTGCGGACGGAAGACCAGCGCTCGGGCGAGCGCAACACGCTGCTGCTGCCCGCCCGAGAGCTCGTCGACACGGGCATCGCGCTGCGCCGTGAGGCCCACCTGGGCCAGCACGTCGCCGATGCGCCGATCGGCCTCGGCACCCCGCACGCCGCGCACGTCCAGCCCGAAGCCCACGTTCTTGGCGACGGACATGTGCGGGAACAGCGCGTAGTTCTGGAACACCAGACCCACGTCCCGCTTGTTCGCCGGGGCGAACGTCACATCGCGCTCATCGAAGTGGATCGTGCCCTCGTCCGGCTCCTCGAACCCGGCGATCATGCGCAGGGTGGTCGACTTGCCGCAGCCGGAGGGGCCGAGCAGCGTGAAGAACTCGCCGTCCTCGATCACGAGATCGAGGCCGTTGACGACGGTGCCCGAACGGGCGAATGACTTGTGCAGATTGTGCAGGGTGACCGAGACCATGGATCAGCTGTTGCCCTTGCCCTTGATGTTGTCAGCCCAGTACGTCATCCACTCGTCCTGGTGCTCGGCGAACACCTTCCAGTCGATCTTCGCCTCGTTGATGTTGAAGCCGTCGGCCTTCATCCAATCGGGCTGCTGATCGGTCGGGATGTCCATCGCCGGGATCTGGTAATAGTCGGTGGCGAGCTTGGCCTGCATGGTCGGGTCCATCAGGAAGTCCATGAAGTCCTTCGCCGCGGCCTCCTGCTTGTCGTTCTTGATGATTCCGACACCGTCGACCAGCACCGGAGCGCCCGAGGAGGGCATGATGTAGCCCCACGGCCGGTTGTTCTTCAGCGGCTGGATGAGCGCGTCCTGCATGTTCCACACCGTGACCTGACCCGTGCCCTGGTCCAGCTGCGTGTACATGTCGTCCGGGTTCGCCGCGTACGAGACGGTGTTGGCGTCGATCTGCTTCAGCAGCTCGTAACCGGCGTCGGGCGAGCCGTCCTTGGCGAACGACGAGTAGACGATCGATGCGTAGATGGTGCGCATCGTGCCGGAGGCCATGACGTCGCGGATGACGATCTTGTCCTTCCACTCCGGCTTGCCGAGGTCGGCCCAGTCCTGCGGGGCGGTGTCCTTGGTGAGCAGGTTGGAGTTGTAGATGATCACCTCCGGCAGCAGCATCTCGGCGATCCACTGGTGGTTCGGATCCTTGTACTTGTCGGGCACGGCGGAGTCCGACTTCGGCGTGTACGACGCGAGGAGACCCTCGGCCGCGGCCTGCTCGAACTGCTGCTGGGTGCCTCCCCAGAGGAATCCGGCCTGGGGGTTCCCTGCCTCGGCGCGCATGCGGTCGAGGTTGTCCTGGGCGCCCGCGATGACGGTCTGGACCTTGCCCGCGTATGCGGGGAACTCCTTCTCGAACTCGCTGACGACCCAGGCGACCTCGTCCTTGTCACGACCGGTGAGGATCGTGAGGCCATCGGAGGGAGCCGTGGTGCCCTCGGGAGCGGCGCTGCTGGCGCCGGCCTCCGGAGTGCCGGTGTTCTCGGCGGGAGCGACGTCGCCGGCGCATCCGGCGAGGGTGAGGCCTGCTGCGGCGGTGAACGCCACGCCTGCGATCAGGCGAGGCAGTCGGTTGAGTGCCATGTGACTTCCTTGTCTTTCGATGTCTGTTGTCGGGTTGGGGACGGTGAAGCTGGGGGAGCGGGGTCGTTTCATAGGCCTCCCGCGAGCACGTTGCGCCAGCACCGATCGCGTGCCGCATCCAGCACGGCGGCGGGGCCGTGCTGGGCGAACATCACCTCGGGCCGGAAAGGCAGGTGCGATCCGAGGGAGGCGGCGATCTCCGCTCGCTCGGACTCCCGGAAGGAGCGGGCGTGGCCGCCGAGGAGCACGGCTGCCGGGTCGAGGATCGCGGTCATCAGCGTGACCGCATGAGCGAACGCCGCGATGATGTCGCGGCGTACGGCGATGGCGAACTCGTCTCCGGCATCGGCCAGATCGAGCAGCGCCGGGATCACGGGACCGGTGATGTGGTGGCCGGCCGCATCCAGGCGGGCCGCGATCGCCATGGTCGACACGTTGTCCTCGAAGTCCGACAGCTCGGCGCCGCCGAGTCCGAGGGGGATGAGCCCGATCTCTCCCGCACCGCCGTGGGATCCGCGAACCAGCCGGTCGCCTGCGACGAGGCCGGCGCCGATTCCTCGTGCGCCGAGATAGAGGTACACCGCGTTGCGACGGATGGGATCGGGCAGCGTCTGGCGCTCGGCCGTCACCATGAGGTTCACGTCGTTGTCGATCGTGACCGGCACGCGGAAGCGCTCCGCGAGCATCGCACGCAGCGGCACGGTGCCGCTCCAGCCGAGGTCCGGCGCTTCGCTCACGTCGCCGGTGTCGGCATCGACCACACCGGGGACGGCCACGCCGATACCCATCAGCGAGGGAGTGCGAGCGGTCACGGCGCCGATGAGGTCCACGAGTGCCTCAGGGCTGGGCGGTGCGCTGCCGTCGGGGGAGGCCAGTTCGCGCAGCGGCTTTCGATGCAGATCGCTGCTGCGGATCTGCACGCCATCGGCGGTGCAGGAGACGGCGATGAGAGCCCCGTAGCCGCGGGAGAGTTCCAGCTGCATCGGCGGGCGCCCGACACTCGGCGTCTGCACGCCCAGCTCGCGGACCAGGCCGTCATCGAGCAGGCCGCGCACCACGCGGGTGATGAGCGCGCCGCTGACGCCGAAGCGCTCCACCAGCTGCGAGCGGCTCATGCGCCCGTCATGGAGCGCGCCGACCACCGCAGCGCGCTGGGCACGGCGGTCGGCGACGGCAAGGGTGGGCCGGGGCATCTCAGCCCGCCGCGATCACGGATGCGGGGATCAGCTCGCTCTCGTAGGTGTCGGACGTGCGATGCCCGCCGCGCACCCGGATGAACCACTCCCGGTCCTGGATACGCATGCCGCGTCCCGAGGCGAGGACCCAGTACGGGCCCTTCACCGTGAGCTGCGTGCGGTGGCGGTCCAGGGCCGCGGCCTTGAGATCGAGCACATCCGCGACGTCGTACTCGACATCGATCTCGGCGTCGTCGTGGACGCCGTCGGGGTACTCGGCGGGATCGGGGTCCACCCACAGTCCGAGCTCGTCGGCGTGCTGGGCGAGCTCGGTCAGCTCGGCCACGATGAGCTCACGCGGCACGGCTGTCCAGTACACCAGCGGAACCCGCCAGGGCTCGTCCGCGACGTCGGCGTTCGCGTCCTCGGCGAGCTCCACACCCCGCATCGCAACCCGGTGAGTCTGGATGTGATCGGGGTGGCCGTATCCGCCGTTGGTGTCGTAGGTGATGACCGCGTGGGGACGGGTCTCCCGGATGATCGCCGCCATCATCGCGCCCGCCTCATCGAGATCGGCCTGCCAGAAGGCGTCGGGGCGGTCGTTGGCCGCGATGCCCATGCGGCCGGAGTCGCGGAAGTGGCCGGCGCCCCCCAGGTAACGATGATCGGTGACTCCCAGTGCTGACATGGCGTCGGCGAGCTCACGTGCGCGCTCCGGGCCGAGCGCATCGTCCTGGTCCACGTGCAGGTGGGCGAGTTCGGGGACCGCGATCTTGCCCTGCTCGCCCTGGGTGGAGGTGACGACGGTGACCGCTGCGCCCTCGCTGAGAAGGCGCGCGATGGTTCCTCCGGTGGCGCAGCTCTCGTCGTCGGGGTGGGCGTGCGCGAGCAGGACTCGTGCTCGGCCGGCGGCGGTCTGCGCAGACATCGGGATCTCCTTCGATCAGGTCGATGAGGGGTGTGAATTTGATTCTGGCAGAAAGAATATGGTTAAGACAGGCGAGAAAATAAATGTCTGATCTGCTAATTCCTCAATCGTTACCAATCGCGGAGGAGAATCGCTCCATGGGATTGCGAGACCTCTTCCGCCGACCGAGCGCCCCGGCGGGCGTCACGCCGAGCGTGCCGACGCACGTGGCCGCGGAGCCGGGCGGCCCTCGTTCCGAAGCCGGTCCGCCTCCGGCGCGGCTGCGCTCCTTCCCTCTGAAGCTCGCCGTGATGCAGCGCCTCATGTACGACGAGGGTGCGGTGCTGCCCGCCTTCACGATGCCCGCGAGCCTGCACCCCGGCGCCCCGGTGGAGGACTGGTTCCGCGGCTATCGGCTGCCCGCCGCCCTCGTTGCTGAGGTGGCGATGCTGCGGTTCTCCCGCACGAACGAGGTCCTTCGTCAGCTCGATCCCCGCTGGGGCGCCGATGACGCGCGTTTCGACATCGAGGAGCTCACCGACCGCGATCTCGATCAGCTGCCCGCACTGGCGGAGGTCTCGGATCCGGAGGCCATGCTCTCGGCGGCCGCGCGAGATGCGCTGGCGAAGCGCGGGATCCGGATCGTCTGAAGCCCGACGTCAACGCCACGGGCCCCGCACCGGAGTGCGGGGCCCGTGGCGTTGACGTCAGTTGGTGGCGGAGGGAGCCGGTGCCACCGGAGTCTCGGAGCCGTCCGAGGTGGGCTCGACCGCGGGAGCCACCTCGCCGGACGGGACGAACGGTGCCTCGCCCTTGACCACGGCCTGCCAGTTGTCGGGGAGCACGTAGTCGGTGTAGCCGCACTCCTTCAGCTCCTGCGGGAGCTGCAGGGTCAGGCGGGCCTTGCCGTCGGCCTGGGCCTGGGCGATCGTGCCGGCGTGGATGGTGTTGTCCGCCGACTCCTTGTTGACCGCCGACGCCTCCTGGCACAGGTGGTAGACCGAGCCGGACGTGGTCCAGTACACCTTGTCGCTGCCGGTGATGTCCTGCACTAGACCGGCCTGGTTCGCGTACTCCTCCTGAGATGCGGGCGAGTAGTCGATGTTCGAGGCCACCGCCGCACCGGCGATCACGATACCGATGATCCCGGCCAGGGCCTTCTGTCCGCCCGTCATGTTCTTGTTCGTGAACACCAGGATGATGAGCGGGAGGAACGCCACCACGGAGATGATCGCGCCCAGCTGGTTCTGCACGAAGAAGCGCACCGGATCCTTGCGGGAGGCGGGATCGAGGTCGTTCGCCTTCTTCCAGAGCTGACCGCCGGTGATCGCCAGCGCGCCGATCACCACGAACATCACGATGAGCAGCCACATGATGACGGGGTTCTGGCGGAGCACCCAGAAGATCGCGAACGCCTCGCCGGCGATGGCGAGCGCCCAGAGCACGGCT
This sequence comes from Microbacterium sp. GXS0129, assembly GCF_044769785.1. Classification (NCBI taxonomy): domain Bacteria; kingdom Bacillati; phylum Actinomycetota; class Actinomycetes; order Micrococcales; family Microbacteriaceae; genus Microbacterium; species Microbacterium sp. GXS0129. The sequence goes on from NZ_JBIZVZ010000001.1 coordinate 42,344, forward strand.
GCGATGATCCGGAAGCGCGTGGCTTTGCTCTTCGCCTCGGCTGTCGGGCGCCAGGTGGGAGCCGACGCATCCGCGGCAGGGGTCTCGACGGTCGACTCGACGACCTTCTTCTTCGGGCGCTGCTCGGCCACGGGGTCCTCCAGAAGCAATGGGGCGGGACGCGGTCATCGATACGACGACCATCCACATTGTGCCCGATCGGGCCCGAAACCCTGGAGAAATCCGGCTCAGCGCAACGATCGAGACCGTTTTGACCCCCTTTTTTTCGCGAATCGCGGAAAAAAGGGGGTGAAACCCGCGTATTTCCGCGTTTTCGGGGGTGCGGTTGATACTCTCATCCCGGTCGAACGACTCTCCGGGGGCTTCCGCCTCCGGGGTGAACAACTCACGACGCGGCGATCCTCGCCGCTGGAGGATCATCACATGGCTGACAAGTCCATCACCAAGACCGAGCTCGTCGCGAGCATCGCCAGCGCCACCGGTCAGAGCCAGGCTGCTGTTTCGGGTGTGCTCGACGCTCTCTTCTCCACCGTCTCCGAGGCCGTCGCCAAGGGCGCCAAGGTCTCGATCCCGGGCTGGATCGCGTTCGAGCAGGTCGACACGGCTGCTCGCACCGGCCGCAACCCGCAGACCGGCGCCGAGATCAAGATCCCGGCCGGCAAGCGCGTCAAGGTGACCGCTGGCTCCAAGCTCAAGGCTGCCGTCAAGTAATTCCGTCGAAGGGGCGGGGTGCATCACGCACCCCGCCCCTTCGCGTTTTCGCGAATCCATGATCGTGCGCTGGAAGCATGAGGGATTCGCTCCTTCCGTCATGATTTCGGCGCATGATCCTGCGCCGGAGACAACCGCTGTCGCTGATTCCGTCCTCGGCAGTGGCTCCCAGGCCGCGAGCCTAGGCTGGTGGGGTGGATTCCCGCTCCCTCCGCCTCATCGGTCCGATCATCCTCGCCGCCACCGCGCTCGTCGGCGTGCTCTGGGCGCTGGGATTCGGCGGCGGCGCCGCGCCACTGCTGCTGGCCGACGCCGGTCCTGTGGTGCGGTGGGGCATCCCGATCGCCAAGCTGGTCGTGAACCTCTCGGGTGCGGGCATGGTGGGATCCGTGGTGATCGCGCTGTTCGCGCTGAAGCCCGGCCAGAAGTCCTTCGAGCGTGCGCTGGATGTGACCTCCATCTCCGCTGCCGTGTTCGCGGCCGCGGCCGCCACCGTCGGCATCTTCAGTTCTGCCAGTGCCGTAGGGGCCCCGATCTCCCTCGATGACACGTTCGGCAGCACCCTCGGCCGCTTCCTGGGCACCGAGGCCGGTATCACCTGGCTGATCACGACGCTCGCGGGAGCGGCCATCTCCGTGCTCGCCTTCGCCGCTCGCGGCTGGTTCGTCTCCGCCGTGACGGCGGCGCTCGCGATCGCGGCGATGGTTCCGATGGCCACCCAGGGTCACTCCGGTGACCTCGCCAACCACACCATCACGCTCACGGCGATGGTGCTGCACACCGTCGGTGCCGCGGTCTGGGTCGGTGGCCTGCTCACCCTGGTGATCATCCGGCCGCTGATGCGCAAGCGCATGGTCGATGTGCTCTACCGCTACTCCACGCTCGCGCTGGTGTCGTTCATCGTGGTCACGCTCTCGGGCGTCGTGCGCGCCTACGTGGCCGTCGGCGACTGGTCGGCGCTGGCCACCCCGTACGGCATCCTGGTGCTGGCGAAGACCGCGCTGCTGGTGTTGCTCGGCGTGGCCGGTGCGATGTATCGCCGCCGGCTCATCGCTCAGGGCGGGGCCGACAGCACGGGCGGACCGTTCTGGACGCTCGTCGCCGTGGAGCTCGCGCTCATGGGGCTCGCGAGCGGGATCGCCGCTGCGCTCGCCCGCTCCGAGCCGCCGACAGGTCTCGCTCCGACCCCGGTGCAGACGCCCGCACGCATCATGACCGGCTCGGATCTGCCCCCCGAGCTCACCCCCATGCGCTGGCTCACCCAGTGGGACGTCGACATCCTCTGGGCGCTGGCCATCATGTTCGGTGCCTTCTTCTACATCGCGGGCGTGGTGCGACTTCGCCGTCGCGGGGACTCCTGGCCCATCTATCGCACCGTTCTCTGGTTCGTCGGGCTGCTCCTGCTGCTGTGGGTGACCTGTGGTCCGGTGAACGCCTACGGCGACTACCTCTTCAGCGTGCACATGCTGGGCCACATGCTCCTGACGATGGCGATCCCGCTGTGCCTGGTGGCCGGTGCTCCCGTCACGCTGGCGCTGCGCACCATCCACAAGCGCACCGACGGGACCCGTGGCGGCCGCGAGTGGATCCTGTGGGCCGTGCACTCGCCGTTCTCGCGCATCATCACGCATCCGATCGTCGCTGCGGCGATCTTCGTCGCCTCGCTGTGGGTGTTCTACTTCACCGATCTGTTCCGCTGGTCGCTGTACGACCACCTCGGCCACGAGTGGATGACCGTCCACTTCCTGATCTCGGGGTATCTGTTCGTGCTGTCGCTGATCGGCGTGGACCCGATCCCCTACCGCTTCCCGCACGCCGGACGACTGATCACCCTCATCGCGGTGGCCGCCATGCACGCGTTCTTCGGCATGGCGATCATGATGAACACCGGGCTGATGGTGGCCGAGTGGTACGGCTCGATGGCGCGTCCGTGGGGTCCCACTCCGATGGACGACCAGTACATCGGCGGCGGCATCGCGTGGTCGATCGGCGAGATCCCCACGCTGATCGTCGCCATCACGGTGGCCATCCAGTGGAGCCGGTCCGACGCCCGTGCCCAGAAGCGCAGCGATCGGCACGCCGATCGCACGGGCGATCAGGAGCTGGCCGAATACAACGCACGCCTGGCTCGCCTCGCCGAGCGCGACAGCGTGGATCAGAAGTAGGAGAATCCGCCGAAACGAGGACGATTCCGGCGTGATGCCCTCGCGCCGGCGTCGTTCTCCTCGTTTCGCGACGCGGACGTCAGCGGGTGTCGGGTCCCGTGACCACGATCGAGGCGCGCCCGTCGGGGAGGATCGTGATCGTCCCGTTGATCACGAACGGGACATCCTCGCTGAGGTGCTGCTTGGTGTCGTCGGCGATCATCGTGACGTCCACCTCGATGTGTGCCGTGCCCTCGGTGTTCGGGATGATCCAGTTCTCCCCGGAGGGCAGTACCGTGACCTGTGGCATCTTCACGATGCTCCAGGTGGGCGGTCCGTCGATGCGGTTCTGGACGAACCGTCCGAACGGGCAGCTGGTGGGCTGGAGCACCTGCTGCTCGGCGCACTGGGTGAGGAAGGCGTCGACCTTTTCCTGCACCACCTGCACGAAGCTCGTGGTGGGCTGGGCCTGCACCTCGATCGGCAGCTGCGTGAGCGGTGAATCGGCCAGGACGGCGACGCCGGGAGTGGCCGAGATGCTGGTGTCCACGGAGATGGAGTAGAGCCCGGGCGTGAAGACCAGCAGCGGCACGGGGGCAGCCGGATCGGCATCCACACCCGCCGCCGAGACCTGGCGCTTGTCCATCGTGAACCCGTTGACCGTGAACTGCATGGCGCCGAGGACCGTCAGATCCACCACGGCGAGCGGCGTCTTCGCGAAGCGCCAGGACGGCAGGAACCCGATCCACCCGTCCTGCTGCACCTCGAACACGGTGCTTCCCGCGTTCCCGCCGGCCTGATATTCCACGTGTACCCGGGTGATGTCGCCATCCGCTTGTTCGTCCACGACGTGCACGTCGGTGAGCGGAGCGAGTGCCGTGCTGCGTAGCAGCGCATCCGAGGCTGCGACGTCCACGCCCGCAGCTTCCAGATCCGCTGAGTCGATGCCGACGCCCGGCACCTGGAGGGCATCGGCTGCGCGGCCACCGGCGAGCAGATCGAGGTAGTTGACCACGAAAGCGCTGGGGCTGTAGAGCGACTGGTAGGCGGCCCGGTAGCCGACGACCCCCGCGGCCGCCACGACGACCACGGCGACGGCGATGAGCGTGAGATCCATCGCGAGAGGACGCTGGCGATCGCCATCTCCCCTGACCCGAAATCCCACCCTGCCAGTCTAGGAAGGCACGGTGCGAAACCGCCGTGATGGGACCGTATCGATATCTCCCCAGCCGTGGTGGGGCATGCCGCAGCCTCCGGGATCCTACGATGGAAGGGTCGTCCGGATCGCGGAGCGCGGGGTCACCGGCACGCGACACACCCATCATCGCCACCGAGGAGTCATGTGAGCGTCCCGTCCCTGTCCGCCGAGCAGGAAGCCCTCTTCCGGCTGATCGAGGACACCCGGGAGCATGTGTTCGTGACGGGCCGTGCGGGTACGGGAAAGTCCACGCTGCTGCAGCACCTCGCCTGGAACACCTCCAAGCAGATCGCGGTGTGCGCCCCCACCGGGGTCGCCGCGCTCAACGTGGAGGGGCAGACGATCCACTCCCTGTTCCGGCTGCCGATCGGTCTCATCGCCGACGGGGAGATCGAGCAGAACGACGCCACGCGCAAGATCCTGAACGCCATCGACACCCTCGTCATCGATGAGGTCTCCATGGTGAACGCCGATCTCATGGACGCGATGGATCGTTCCCTGCGACAGGCGCGGGGCCGGCGGGGCGAGGCGTTCGGCGGGGTGCAGGTGGTCATGTTCGGTGATCCGTATCAGCTCGCCCCGGTGCCTCCGCGCGGGGACGAGCAGCGGTACGTCGACGACCACTACCGCTCGTTCTGGTTCTTCGACGCGCATGTCTGGTCCGGTGAGGACCCGGGTGCGGACGGCCTGCTCGATCTCGGCCGCCACGGCGCCCAACTGCACGTGCGCGAGCTGGTGGAGATCCACCGGCAGTCCGACGACGGGTTCAAGGCGATGCTGAACGCGGTGCGCTACGGACGCGTGACCGCCGACATCGCGGGCGTGCTCAATCGCACGGGCGCACGCGTGCCTCCGGAGGATGCGGATGAGCCGATCATCACGCTCGCCACCCGCAACGACATCGTCAACCGCATCAATGCGCGCCACCTCGCCGCGCTGAATGGGCGGGAGCAGACCGCGGTCGCGGAGATCAACGGCGACTTCGGCCGTGGTGAGGCGAACTATCCGGCCGACGCGGAACTCAAGCTCAAGATCGGCGCGCAGGTGATGTTCCTGCGCAACGACACCCAGGCCTTCCCGGAGCCGCCGCGCTACGTCAACGGCACGATCGGAACGGTGACGGCCATCTCGGGCGATAGCGTGCGGGTGGACGTGGACGGCGACGAGTTCGACGTGGAGCCGGTGGTGTGGGAGCGCTATAGATACGTCTACGACCCCGGATCGAAGAAGCTCAACCGGGAGATCGTCGCGGAGTTCACCCAGTTCCCGCTGCGCCTGGCGTGGGCGGTCACCATCCACAAATCGCAGGGAAAGACGTACGACCGCGCGATCATCGATCTCGGCTCCGGCGCGTTCGCGCCCGGGCAGACCTATGTCGCGCTGAGCCGGCTGACCTCGCTCGACGGGCTGTATCTCTCACGTCCACTGCGCCCCAGCGACATTCGGGTGGACCCGGATGTGCGTCGATTCATGATGAACGCGCATCGGGGAACTCCCGCTTCATAGTGCGCACATGGCTCCCCTGGCCGGTGGGGGGAGCAATGTGCGCGCAATGAAAGGTGTCAGGCGGCGGCGGATTCCTTCGCGCGCTGCAGGTCCACGAAAACATCGGTGTTGAACTGGTACGCCACGAGGACCTCCTCGATGACTCGCTCCTTCTCGGCGTCGTCCCACGGAGCCGCATCCAGCTGCTCGCGATAGGTGTCCTTGAAAGCGGACGGGTCGGCGATGTCGCCGAAGATGTAGAAGCCGATGCCATTGGTCTCGAAGCCGAACTGGCGGGCCATCACCTTTCCGATGAACTGTCCGCCGGACAGGTCGCCGAGGTAGCGGGTGTAGTGGTGCGCGACGAACCCGCTCACCCAGGTGCTGCCGACCTGGTTGATGCGGTCCACGTAGCGGCGCGTGGCCGGGAGGGGCTCGATCTGCGTACGCCAGTCGGGTCCGAGCAGGAACTCGAGATCCGCCTCGAGCGCCGGCATGCGGGTCAGCTTCTCGCTGATGAACGTGGCCGCGACGGGATCGTGCCGCATGCGCTCGGTGGCAGCCTCCAGCGCCTCGTACATGAAGTAGTGCTGCGCGACGAGGGCGATGTAGTCCTCGCGGGTGCCCTGTCCGCGCATCAGTGCGGACATGAAGCCCGCCCCCTCACTGTCGGAGTGCGCACCGTGAGAGCGCTCGCGGATGGCGGTGGAGAGGGAGATGATGTCGGCCATACGGCAAGTGTAAGGCAAACCTAAAAACCTTCACATCAGATGAAGGTTGTTCCCAGGATGGGTCAGTGCTGATGCGTTCCGGGGCCGGGGCCTTCGGCGCGCCGGGGCTTCACTCCCATGACCTTGCATGCGGCGACGTACAGTGCCACGACCTGCTGCCGTACGGCCGGCCGCTCATCGATGGGACCGTCCGGCCAGGCGATGCGCAGCGCACGGGTGCCGTCCGGCGTCTGCACGCTCCAGTCCGAGCCGTCGCCATCGAAACCGGTCATCTCCACCGCGGTGGCTTCCGGGGCGCCGAACGCATGCGCGATAACGAGGTTGTCGGCGGTGTGGTCGTCGTTCATGTGCGCGAGCACGGCGGTGATGACGGAGGAGTCGAACTGGTGGGTCACCCTCTCAGCGTACGCTCGGCCCGCTCACGGGCGGTTGCATAGACTGCTCCTTGTGATCCGTACAGTTCCGCGCGCCCGCGCGATGCGACGCGCCGCGGCTGCGGCCGTGGCATCGGTGCTCGCGATGACCGTCTTGGCCGGCTGCACCTCGGGAGAGACGGCGAAGGTGGACGTCCCGGCCCTCGCCGACGGCAAGCTTCCCGCCGAGACCGTTTCACAGCTCACCGACATCGTCACGAACACCGCTGCTCAGTACGGCGCAACCGGTGCCATCGTCGGCGTGTGGGTCCCCTGGTCCGGCAGCTGGGTGGCCGGCATCGGCACCGACGCCCAGGGGGCCGACGTCTCCGCCGACATGTCCTTCCGTGTGGGAGGCATCACGCGTGAGATGACGTGCGACGTGCTGCACGGCATGGTCGACGATCACATCGTCAAGCTCGACGACGCCGTGAACACCTATGTGGTGGGCATCCCTGGTGCTGCATACGACGGCATCACCCTCGGGATGCTGTGCGACGGCACCTCCGGACTCCCGAACGTCCCCGGCTCTCTGCGCGAGTCCAACTACGACACCCTCGACCGGGTGTGGCAGCCGCGCGAACTCGCGAGCTTCGGGCTGAGCCTGGCCGGCCGTGGCGAGCCGGGCGCCGCCTATGACGGAGCCGACACCGGTTACCTGCTGCTCGGCATGGCCCTGCAGCAGGCCTCCGGGCTGAACGCGTCCGAGCTCTACGCGAAGTACGTCACCGCGCCGCTGGCGCTCGCGTCCACGCAGCTTCCCGACGTCGTCGGTGCCGATCCCACCCCGGCGCCCGCTCTGCAGGGCCTGTACTCTCCCCTCACCGAGAGCGGCATGCGTGCGTGCGACGCCTCGATCGATGTGACCGAGTCCTCCTCCAGCGCAGGATTCACCGACAGCGGCGTCACCTCGACGATCACGGATCTCGGCCGCTATGCGATCGCCGTGGCATCGAAGAGCGACAAGAAGACGATGCCGGCGGAACGCTTCGAGAACCCTCTCGCCGTCTCGGCGGACGGTCCCAGCTGGTACTCCGCGAAGGGCGGGTCGTTGTTCGCGGGAAGTCTCGTCGGGCAGAAGGGTGCGGCGCCCGGGTACTCCACTGCCGCCTTCTCCGACCCCACGACGGGACTGACCGTGGCGGTGGCGCTGAACAACGGCACGGCGGGCGCGGACATCGCCCAGTCCGTGGCGTTCGCGCTGGCTGCCGTCGCCTCGAAGGCGCCCGCCGCGAGCGGGCAGACCGCACCCGACACCGGCATGCCGTGGACGGTGGAGGAGATGATCCAGCCGCTCGCCGCCCGGGCCATGTGCCCGCAGCCGCAGGGATGACCCACCGCATCAGCGGGTGCGATGACGCGCCCGCGGTGACACTCCCGTGAAGCGAGGCGGGTCCAGCTCCGCCATCGCCCTCGTCTGTGCCGGGATGATCGGCCAGGAGTGCGGTGCCGCGATCGCCGTGATGGTCTTCCCTCAGGTGGGCCCGCTCGGCATGGTGGCCCTGCGCCTGTTCTTCTCCGCCATCGTCCTGCTCGCGATCGCCCGTCCCACCGTGCGGGGACGCACCGCCGCGCAGTGGCGCTCCGTGGTGTTCTTCGCGCTCGCCCTGGCGTTCATGAACGGGCTGTTCTATCTGGCGCTGGCCGAACTGAGCCTGGGCGTCACCGTGACGATCGAGGTGCTCGGCCCGCTCGCGCTGTCGATTCTCGCGGCTCGACGCCGATCCGCGTGGGTGTGGGCGGGCATCGCCCTCCTGGGCGTGATCGCACTCGGTGGCGGCGGGTGGGACTCGCTCAACCCGGTCGGTGTGATCTGCGCGCTCGACGCAGCCGTCAGCTGGGCGTGCTACATCCTCGCCTCGGCGCGGGTGGGAGCGGAATTCGCCCAGCTGGATGGTCTCGCGCTCGCGATGAGCCTCGGCGCCGTCATCGCGCTGCCCTTCGGCATCGCCTCGGCGGGCGAGGTGCTGCTGCGCCCGGAGGTGCTCGGCCTCGGCCTTGCGGTGGCTCTGCTGAGCTCCACGATCCCCTACACGCTGGAGATGATCGCGCTGCGCCGGCTGCCGGCCTCGGTCTTCGCCATTCTGATGAGCCTCGGGCCGGCGACCGCGTCACTGGCCGGATTCCTGCTGCTGGGGCAGCACCTGAGCCTGCTGGAGATCGCGGGAGTGGTCCTCGTGATCCTCGCCTCGATCGGCGCCGTGATCACGAGTCCGCCGAAGGCCGTGCCTCCGGCGGAACCCGTGGGCTGAGGCGCCGGATCAGCGGACCTGCGTCACCTCGAACTGCAGGCGCGGGTGTGCATAGGCCTCCTGCGACTCGACGAGCTGCAGCTCGCGCTCGCCGGAGTCGAGGGTGTTCTGCAGCAGATCGAAGACACTCGACACCGTGCGCGCGAGTGCGGTGGCCGCCGAGCGGGTCTCCAGGTAGTGGGCGGTGAACAGCGCTGCCGTCACATCGCCCGAGCCGTTGGCCTTCATCGGCAGGTGCGGAGTCTGCACGATCCATGCACCAGAGTCGTCCACGGCGAGCATCTCGATCGTGCCTTCGGGCCGGTCCGAGCGCTCCACGCTGGTGACCAGGGCGATGGAGGGGCCCATCGCGCGCGCGGCGTCGACGGAGGCGAGGGTGGACTCGAGCGTGTCCGGTTCGGTGCCGGTGAGGAAGCCCAGCTCGAACTGGTTCGGGGTGATGATGTCCGCCGCCGGTACGACCTTCTCGCGCAGCAGCACCGGGATCGCGGGGGCTACGAAGCATCCCGACTTGGCGTTGCCCATCACGGGGTCGCACGCGTACAGCGCATCGGGGTTGGCCGCCTTCACGCGGGCCACGGCGTCGAGGATGACGTCACCGATGCCCTCCCCGCCCTGATATCCGCTCAGCACGGCATCGATGCCGCCGAACACGCCCCGCTCCTCGATGCCGGTGATGATGTCTCGGACCTGCTCCGGATCCAGCAGGGGGCCGCGCCATGCGCCGTAGCCGGTGTGGTTGGAGAAGTTGACGGTGGGTACCGGGAGCACTTCGACGCCGATCCGCTGCAGCGGGAAGACGGCCGCGGAGTTGCCGACGTGCCCGTAGGCGACCGCGGACTGGATCGAGAGGATCTTCATCCCTCCATGATCCCACTCGTCGCGCACACCCTGCGCCGGTCTCACGAACTGCGGATGCCGCCGGTGATCTCGGTATCTTCTGAGACCACGGCCGCGCGTGGTCTCAGAAAACGTATGGCGCCGGAGCACGGACAGCAGGAAGTGAGACCAGACGGAGGGCAGGGGCGCTGACGAGGGCGGGAGGCGTAGCGTGAGGGCATGACGTCGCGACTGCCTGCCCTGCTCGGAATCGACTCGCCGATCGTCCTCGGGGCCTTCGGCGGGCTGTCATCGGTGGAGCTCACCGCCGCGGTGAGCAATGCGGGCGGCCTCGGCTCCTATGGTCTCTACGGCTACGACGCCGACCGGATCACCCGCACCGCGGCCGAGCTGCGGGCGCGGACGGATCGGCCCATCGCCCTCAACCTGTGGATGCCCACGGGCGACGAGGTCTCGCCGGACGACGTCGACTGGGAGGCGGCGACAACCGCCCTCGCCCCGCTGTTCGAACAGGTGGGGCTGGAGGTGCCCGAGCGTCCGGCGCGGTTCCTGCCCGATGTGGACGAGCAGCTCGAGGCCGTGATCGCGGCCCGCCCCGCCGTGCTCAGCGTCGTGTTCGGCGTGCCGGACCGGCAGACCATGGAGCGCCTCCACGAGGCCGGCATCGTCGTGGTGGGTACCGCCACCACCCCGGCCGAAGCGGTGTTCCTGGAACGTGCCGGAGTGGACGCCGTGGTGGCGACCGGGCCGGAGGCCGGAGGGCACCGGGTCTCGTTTCTGGCACCCGCCGAGGAATCGCTCATCGGGACGATCGCCCTGGTGCCGGCTGTCACCGACGCGGTTTCAGTGCCCGTGATCGCGGCGGGCGGGATCGCCGATCGTCGCGGGGTCGCCGCGGCGTTCGCGCTCGGCGCCGAGGGGGTCCAGATCGGGACGGCGTTCCTGCGCGCGGCCGAGTCTGCCGCGCCGGCCTCGCACCGCGCCGCGCTCGCGGGCGTGGCCGAGTCGGGAACCGTGCTGACCCGCGCGATGAGCGGTCGCCTCGCACGCGGGGTGCGAAACGTCGCCGTCTCGGCCATCGAAACCGGCGAGTCCATCGCCCCGTTCCCCGCGCAGAACTGGCTCACCGGCCGCTTCCGCTCGCGTGCCGCCGAACTCGACCGCGGAGAGCTGCTGTCGCTGTGGGCGGGGCAGGGGGCGTCGCTGCTGGCCTCGTCGTCGCCGGCCCCCTCTGCCGCGGACGTGTTCGCCGAGCTCGCCGCCGGCCTCCCACACTGAACCGCGCCGCCATCAGACCGTGCCGTCATCAGACCGCGTCGTCATCAGACCGCGTCGTCATCAGACCGCCGGTCGCCGCGCTGCTCGACGGTGCCCGTGATCCGTCGCCTCACCGTCCCGCCCGGGCATCGTCCCCGCCGTCGCTGTCGTCCCTGGCGTCTCTGTCGTCCCTGGCGTCGCTGTCGTCCTGCCGTCGCTGTCGTCCCCGCCGTCGCTGTCGTCCTGGCGTCGCTGTCGTCCCCGCCGTCGCAGTCGTTCCTGGCATCGTCCCCGCCGTCCCTGTCGCCCCGGCGTGGCCGCGGGACGTTCCGAACGTGGGCGAGAACCGGCGCAACGCGGGCACTCTCGCCCGCAAAGGGAAGTCCCGCAGGGCTTCGTGACGGGATTTGACGATGGATCGATCCCGCGGGGTCCGGGCGGGGATACGGTCGAAGTATGAGTCCGGACTTTCCCGATCAGCTGCACGCGGACGCGCCCCATGTGGACGCCGAGGTGACGGCCGAGCTGTTCAAGCTCGCGTTTCGCGGGCACCCGGGTGGCGTCGCCGTCATCACGGCGGACGCCGGAGCGGGACCTGTGGCACTGACGGCGACCTCGGTCGCATCGGTGAACGCCGACCCGCCGCTGCTCATGTTCTCCGTCACGACGCTCTCCTCCGCCACGAAGGTCATCGTCGAGGCCGACACCGTCGTGGTGCACCTCCTCGATGCCCAGGATCTGGAACTCGCCCAGATCGGCGCCACCAAGGGGATCGACCGCTTCGCCGACACCGAGTCGTGGACGCGTCTGTCCACCGGCGAGACCGTGTTCCACGGGGTGCGGGCGTGGCTGCGCTGCCAGATCATCGACACCATCGACGCCGATGGATCCACGGTGATCGCGGCACGGGTGCTGCAGGTGGGGATGAACCGCGACATCACCGCGGGCGACACCACGGATTCCCTCGCGTACGTCAACCGTCGCTGGCATCGTCTCGGCGACCACTCCGCCATCGACGCTCCCACCACGCGTCCCCCGGCGTAGCCGGAGTCCCGAAGCCGTTCATAGCGCGCAAATGGCTCCCATTCGGGGTGAATTCGAGCGATGTGCGCGCGATGAAAGCACGACCTCCGTCGCGACCGGGGGCCGTGCGAGACGGCGATAGGGTCGAGGGGTGCTGGGCGTCGAGGAACTGACCTGGGGAACCCTCATCCTCATCGTGCTCGCGGGCTTCGCCGCGGGCTGGATCGATGCGGTCGTGGGCGGAGGCGGGCTACTGCAGTTGCCCGCTCTGCTGCTCGTGCCCGGTCTCGCCCCGGTGCAGGCGCTGGCCACCAACAAGCTCGCCTCGATCTTCGGGACCACCACGAGCGCTGTCACCTTCTACCGGCGCGCGAAACCGGACCTGCGCACCGCACTGCCGATGGCCTTCGTCGCGCTGTGCGGATCGCTGGGCGGCGCCTTCGTCGCCACCGTGCTGCCATCGTCGGCGTTCAAGCCGATCATCATCATCGCCCTCATCGTGGTCGCGGTGATCACCGCCGTGCGCCCGCAGCTGGGCCGCGAGGCGGCGCTGCGTTTCCACGGCCACCGCCACTACGCGATCGCAATCGGCGTGGGCGCTGCGATCGGCTTCTACGACGGGATGATCGGCCCCGGCACGGGCAGCTTCCTCGTGATCGCTCTAGTGGGCCTGCTCGGCTATGACTTCCTGCAGGCGAGCGCGAAATCGAAGATCGTCAACGTCGCCACCAACCTCGGTGCGCTGCTGCTGTTCATCCCGCACGGATCGGTGATCTGGGCCCTGGGCATCGGGCTGGGCGTCGCCAACATGGCGGGAGGCTATCTGGGCTCACGGATGGCGATCGCCCGCGGTACCGGCTTCATCCGCGCGGCGTTCCTCATCGTCGTCTCGGTGCTGATCATCAAGCTCGGCTTCGACGTGTGGAACGAGAACGTCGCCCCGGCCCTGGCGGGCTGAGGCGACGTTCCGGGCCTGCTCAGGACGCGGCGGCTGCGCGCTCGCGAGCGCGCAGGTCCTTGCGCAGGATTTTGCCGGCGGACGACTTCGGCACCGCCTCGATGAACTCGACGCGGCGGACCTTCTTGTGCGGCGCGACGTGCTCGGCGACGAACGACATCACGTCCTCCGCGGTGAGACCCGAGTCCGGAGCCGCCACCACGAACGCCTTCGGGATCTCCTGGTGATCCTCATCGTCCACGCCGATCACCGCAGCGTCCATGATCTTCGGGTGCTGGAGCAACAGGGCCTCCAGCTCGGCGGGGGCGATCTGGTACCCCTTGTACTTGATGAGCTCCTTCAGGCGATCCACGATCGTGTAATAGCCGTCGCGGTGCGCCTTGGCGATGTCACCGGTGTGCAGGAAGCCGTCGGCGTCCAGCGTCTCCGCGGTGGCGTCGGGGCGGTTGAGGTAGCCGACCATGACGTTCGGGCCGCGCAGCCACATCTCACCGGGTTCGGTGAAGCCGTCCTCCCCGAACTCCGTGAGCTCCGCACCGGTCTCGGCGTCCACGAGCTTGCACTGCATGTTGGGAACGAGGCGGCCGATGGAGCTGATCGGGCTGATCTCGTCGTCGAAGCCGATCATGTGCGAGGCCGGGCTCATCTCGGTCATGCCGTAGCCCTGCCGGATCTTGGAGTTCACGCGCGTCGCGGCGAGCGTCGCGGTGTCGCCGTCCAGGGCCGCAGCGCCGGAGAACAGCATCCGGATGCTCGAGATGTCGTACTGGTCGACGATCGGGTGCTTCGCGAGCGCCACGGCGATGGGCGGTGCCACGAAGACGTAGGTGCACTGGTGCTTCTGGATCAGCTCGAGGAACTGGACGAGGTCGAACTTGGGCATCGGCACCAGCGCCGCGCGCTGGATGAGCGCCAGATTCAGCAGCACCGTCATGCCGTAGATGTGGAAGAACGGCAGCACGGCCAGCACGCGGTCCTCGGCGGACACATCGAGCAGGGTGTCCGCCTGCTGGACGTTGGCGACCAGATTCCGGTGCGTCAGCATCACGCCCTTGGGAAGTCCCGTGGTTCCCGACGAATACGGGAGCACCGCGATGTGGGTGGCGGGGTCGAAGGTGACGTCGGGGGCGGGTCGCTGCTCGACGAGCAGGTCGCGCAGGCTGGGGTGGCCGTCCGCGCCGTCCATGACGACGAGGTGGTCATCGTCGATGCCGTGTTCCGCGGCGGCAGCCTTCGCCTGGGCCAGGAAGGGGGAGATGGTGACGAGCCACGTGGCGCCGGCATCCCGCAGCTGGTGCGCGATCTCGTCCGCCGTGTACAGCGCGTTGACGGTGGTGACCGTGACACCTGCACGCAGCGCGCCGTGGAACACCGTGGCGAACGCCGGGATGTTCGGGCTCAGCAGGGCGAGGGTCGTGCCCACGCCCGCGCCGCGGGCCGCCAGCGCGCCGGCGAAGGCGTCGATCTGGCCGCGCAGTGCGCCATAGCTGGTCTCGGCGCCCGTGGCCGGGTCGATGAACGCGATGCGGGCGGCGTCCTCGTCGGTGAGGTCGGCGAAGAGATAGTCGTAGACGCTGACATCGGGAATGTCCACGTCGGGGAAGGTGCTCTCGAACACAGGGAACTCCATCGTTCAGGCGGCCTCGGTGCCGCTACCCAGGATTCAAGCACGTCAGGCGGCGGATTCGACCCGTCGGCGGCACGAAAATGTGCACGTTCATCCGTCCGATCGTCGGTGCGCCGGCGGGTCCACTAGGGTCGGGGAATGGTCGTGCGTGTGGTCTGCTGGGATTGGAACGGCACCCTGCTCGACGACGTGGACCGTTGCCTGGGGGCCATGAACCATGTGCTCGCGGCCTACGGGCTCGCGACGATCGCCGATGTCGAGGCGTATCGGGCGAGCTTCGGCTTCCCCGTCGCCGACTTCTACGCGCGCCAGGGCATCACCCCCGCGCAGTTCCGTGATGCTGCCGATCTGTATCTCCGTGTGCTCGACTCCTCGGCGCGCACGGCGCAGCTGCGACCGGACGCGCGCGAGACCATGCGGCTGCTGGATGAGCGCGGGGTCCGCCAGGTGCTGGCGTCGGCCACGCTGTCCGATCTCCTCCACGAGCAGCTGCGGCCCTTCGAACTGGCCGATCGGTTCGAGGCGGTGCTCAGCATCACCGACCCGTACGCCGCGTCCAAGCACGACGTCATCGCCGCGTGGGTGGATCGAGCCGGGGTGGATCCGGCGGACATGCTGATGGTGGGCGACACGAATCACGATCGCGACATCGCTCACGCGCTCGGCGCGCGCTTCGTGCACTTCGGCGGCGGACATCAGCATCTCGCCGATGCCCAGGCGGACCGCATCGGCGAGTTGCGGAGTCTTCTCGATCTGCTCTGAGCCGGCTAGGACGACAGCCGCAGGCCGAGGTGACCGGGCGGGGCCTCGGCGGCGCGAACGGCGGTGGCGTCGTCGATGAGCTGGCGGTTGCGGAGATCCGCGATGGCGCGGAGGAGATCCTCACGGATGGCGGCGAGACGCTGCGCCGGAAGAGCTGCCAGCCGCGTCGCGAGGGCGGTGGGCCGGCGCCTCGTGCTGAGCCAGCGCCGGTGGCGCTGCGGGTGCGGATCGCTGTCGAGGCAGTCCAGCACCTCGGGTTCGGCGTGGAATGCTGCGGCCTCGATCCGGCGCCAGTCGTCGGGTTCGAGCCGGCGCAGCCCACGCGCCAGTGTGGTCGCCGGTCCCACGTGCTCCATCGACATGCCGGGGAGCGTAGCGGGTGTGAGAGTCCGTGGGATGAACGATGCACGAACCTGACGGTGGGGTGGGAGTGGGGCGCAACGCTGTCGCGTCTTGTGCACGTGCACGATGCACGACCTAGGCTCGGACAACGAAGACGTGAGGAGTGATCATGGCGGAGAAGATCGACGTGACGGCCGTGGATGCGGCGGATCTGGTTCGGTATGCGGGGCTCTGGTACGAGATCGGCAGGCTCCCGCTGCTGCAGGAGCCCACCGATGGTGCGGACGTCACGGCGGAGTACACCCTGCAGGACGACGGCACGGTCCGGGTGGACAACCGCTCCTTCGACGGCGATGCCCGTCCGCGCCAGGCCGTCGGGGTCGCGCGGCCGACCGGCGGCGCGTTCAGCCGTCTCAAGGTCTCGTTCCTGCCGCAGGCGCTGCGGTGGCTCCCCTTCACGGAGGGTGACTACTGGGTGCTGAAGATCGACCCCGACTACACCGTCGCGCTGGTGGGCACGCCCGATCGCAAGCACCTGTGGCTGCTCTCGCGCACGCCGCGACTCTCCGGCGAGGTGGAGTCGGAGTTCCTCATGGAGGCGCAGCGGCAGGGCTTCGACCTGTCGGGGTGGATCCACACGCTGCAGACCGGCGGACGCGTCACCGACGACATGGTCGAATGAGCTTGCGTCTGCCCCTGGGGCAGGGCTGATCCTCGTGTTTCGGCGGTCTTTCGCCGACGCGATGAGGAAGAGGACATGGCGCGATTCACGATCGGCGAGTTCGCCGCACTGACCGGGCTCACCCCGAAGGCGCTGCGGATCTACGACCGGCTCGACCTGCTCGCCCCCGTGGCGGTCGATCCGCTCACGGGGTACCGCAGCTATGCGCCGGAGCAGGTGGAGCGGGCACGGCTGGTGGCGGCGCTGCGCCGTGTCGGCGTCCCGCTGGCACGCATCCGCACCATCACCGATCTGCCCGCGGCCGCAGCCGCCGCCGAGCTGACGTCGTACTGGCGCCAGACCGAGGCGGACCTGCGGTCGCGGCGCGTCGTCGTCCACGAACTCATCGCTGACCTTCGCAGACAGGAGATCGAGATGATGACGACGACGACGCCCGAGGTGCAGGCGGAGACCCTGCTGCTGCAGGGATCCCGAGCCGACCAGGCCGATGCGGTGATGGCGGGAGATGAGGTCTGGGCCGTGGCGGACGGTTTCGGGCCGGCCGGCGCGGCGGCCGCACGCCGCGCGGTCGGAGCCGTTCGATCCGCCGGGCACCGGGCTGATGCGCTGGAGGCGGCTTTCGCAGCCGCGGCGGCTGACAGCGGCGACGCGGAGAGCGGCTGCACCCTGACGGTGATGGCGCTCGCGGGTGACGTGGTCACGATCGCGCACCTCGGCGACTCGCGGGCCTGGCTGATGCGTGAGGGCGTGCTGCGTCAGCTGACCTTCGATCATTCGGAGGTGGCGGCGCTGGTGGAAGAGGGGCGGCTGAGCGATGAGGAGGCGCGGCTCCATCCGCGGCGGGCCGTCCTCAATCGGGCCGTCTCCGCAGCGCTGGATTCGGAGCCGGACATCACCGGCGTCCGCGTGGTGCGCGGCGACCGGCTGCTGCTGACGACCGACGGCGTGCACGCCACGCTGCCCACGGTGCGCATCGAGGAGATCCTGGCCGCGGGGACCAGCGTGGTCGCCGCACGGGACGATCTCGCCGCAGCGATCCAGGACGCCGGCGCTCCCGACAACGCGGCCGCGGTCATCATCGAGATCCGCGACTGAGTGCCGGGTCAGGACGGCAGGGAGACCTCCACGTAGAGTCCGCCGCCGGGGCGCGGATACAGCTGGAGCGAGCCGCCGTGCGCACGCACGATGGAGGCCGTGATGGCCAGCCCCAGCCCGACCCCGGCGGTGTCGCCCTCCGCGCGACGTGCGGTGCGCTCACCGCGCGCGAACGGCTCCGTGAACGTCGCCACGGCATCGGCCTCGAGCTCCGCCCCGGTGTTCTCCACGGTGAGCACCGAACGGGCGCCGGGACGGGTCTCCGTGCAGACCCACACCGTCGGTTCCACCGCGCCGCTGTACGCGATCGCGTTGCCCACGAGATTGGCCGCGAGGCGCACCAGCAGCACCGGGTCCCCGATCACGGGGGCCGGGTCGCAGCGTTCGATCAGGGTGACCCCGCGCTTCTCGGCCAGGGGCAGCGCGGATTCCAGCGCCTCCTCGGCCGCCAGCGACAGGTCCGCGGGCACACGGGTGACGGCCGTGTTGTCGACGCGGGAGAGCAGCAGCAGCGCTTCGATCGTGGCGGATGCGCGATCGTTGACGCTCGCCAGGCGCTGGATCAGCTGCTCGGTGTCCGCCTGCGGATCCGTGGCCGCCACCTCCAGCATCGTCCGCGTCACCGCCAGGGGCGTTCGCAGCTCGTGGGACGCGTTCGCCGCGAACCGGCGCTGTTCGTTGAGCCGGCCCTCCACCTGCGCCACCATGTCGTCGAAGACGTCGGCCAGGTCGTGCAGCTCGTCGCCCGCGCCGGGCATCGCTATGCGGTGCGACAGCGAGCCCTGGCTCACCAGCCGGGCGGCGTCGGTGATGGCGTGCACCGGGCGCAGCACCCGGCCCGCGAGGAACCAGCCTCCGATGAAGCCGGCGAGCACGACGAGCGCGTACGCCAGCGTGGCGCGAGGGAGGAACGCGTTGAGCAGATCCTGCTGATTGGGGATCCATCCCCGGTTCGCATCGTTCAGTGGACCCGTCGGCACGTACCGCACGGCGTATGCCAGAGCGACCGCCCAGATCACCCCGCCGGCGAGGGCGGCCACGCCCGCGTAGGTGAGCGTGAGCTTCATGCGGATGGACAGGCCGCGGGGGCGGTACGGGGCGTTCATGCGTTCTCGCCGAAGCGGTACCCCACACCCGGCACGGTGTGGATGAGCCCGGGCTCGCCCAGGCGCTTGCGCAGCGCCGAGATCGTGATGCGCACCGCGTTGGTGAACGGGTCGGCGTTCTCGTCCCAGGCGCGGGCGAGCAGATCCTCCGCGCTCACCACACCGCCCTCGGCGCTCATCAGGACCTCCAGTACGGCGAACTGCTTGCGTGTGAGGGGAATGTAGCGCCCGTCGCGATAGACCTCGCGCCGGAACGTGTCCAGGCGCAGCCCCGCTGCCTCGTGGACGGGCGGCAGGGTGGCGCGAGGCCGGCGGGCGAGTGCCCGCAGGCGCAGCACCAGCTCGCGCAGGACGAACGGCTTGGTGAGGTAATCGTCGGCGCCCAGTTCGAAGCCGCTCTCCTTGTCATCCAGCCGGTCAGCCGCCGTTGCCATCAGGATCCGCGTCCCGGCGCTCGAAGCGATGATCTGGCGGGCGATCTCGTCGCCCGACGGCCCCGGGATGTCACGGTCGAGTACCACTGCGTCGTAGGCGTTGATCGCCAGCAGCTCCAGCGCCGCGTCGCCGTCGAGAGCGAGGTCCGCAGCGATCGCCTCCAGGCGCAGGCCGTCGCGAATGGCCTCGGCCAGGAACGGCTCGTCCTCCACGATCAGTACTCGCATGCTCCGAGCCTACGGACCCGGGCATATCGCGGGCGTATCGATTTCGGCATACGCCCTCGCAACACGCGCCCGCGTGGAATGACCACTATGAACCGCACCCAGACACGCCCCCCGTTCCTGCTCCGCCTCACCCTCGTGGCGCTCGTGCTCACGCTGATCACCTGCGTGGTGGCTGCGGCGGTGTCACAGGCGCTGTCCCCGCGCCCGCAGGTGGCGGGTCAGGTCGAGCCGGCCGGTGAGATCGGGGAGGCCGACGGAATGGTGCCGGACGGTGACCCGCTGGACCCGGACGGATCGGAGGCCGCGATCGCCGGTCTGAACCGGGAGCTGCTGGCGGCGCTGCGGGAGGCAGCGAAGGCCGCGGAGTCCGACGGCATCGACCTCCGCGTCACGAGTGGGTGGCGCACCGAGCGGTATCAGCAGAAGCTGCTGGACGACGCCGTGGCGGACTACGGCAGCCTCGAGGAGGCGGCGCGCTGGGTCGCGACGCCGACGACGTCCGCGCACGTCCGGGGGGAGGCGGTGGACGTCGGGTTCACCGACGCCTACTACTGGCTCATGCAGTACGGAGCGCGCTGGGGGCTGTGCAACGTGTACAACAACGAGCCCTGGCACTTCGAGCTCACCGGAACGGATGAGTCGGGCGCCTGCCCGGTGCCCTACGCGGATCCCACCGAGGACCCCCGGCTGCAGGGCTGATCAGCGGACGACGGCGACGACGGACGTGGGGCGCGCGAGCACCTCGGTGCTGACCGATCCGAGCAGGAAACGGGCGATCGCGCCGCGACCGTGACTTCCCACCACCGCGAGACGAGCCGTGCGTGCGTGGCTGAGGATGACGGTCGAGGGGAATCCCGCCTCGACCTCCACCCGCACGTCCAGCTCCGGGTGCGCGTCCCGGATCCCCGCGACGGCCGCCGTGACGGTCTCCTCCGTGAGGGTCTGCAACGACGCCTTGTACTCGCTGGTGATGAGCACGGGGCTGGAGACCGCCTGCAGCGGGGTCCACACGCCCAGGGCGATCAGCGGCTCGCCGAGACGAAGGGCCTCACCGGCGGCGAACGCGATAGCCGCCTCGGAGATCGAGGATCCGTCGACGCCCACCACCACACCCGAGCGCTCCCGCTCGACGATCTCCGCGACCACGACCACGGGGCAGGCGGCCCCCGCCGTGATGCGCGAGCCGTGCTCGCCGCGAGCCCGCTGGTCGTCGGCCAGCCGGTCGCTGCCGATCACGAGCAGAGCGGCGTCCTTCGAGCGCTCCAGCAGCACCCGCACGGGGTCGCCGCTGATCGCCTCCGTGGCAATCGACAGTCCCGCCTCGCGCCGAGGGCGCACGATCTCCATCAGCCGCTGCTCGGTCTGGAACTCACGTTCGTCGCGCGCGGCCCGATCTCCCACGCTTCCGGTGGCGCCGCCGACGACGGAGATGACGTGGAGCTCCTGGCCCAGCGCTGCGGCACGGTCGGCTGCCCAGTCGAAGGCCCGCAGGCCCGCGTCGCTGTCGGTGATCCCCACGAGGATGGTGTTGCTGCCCATGATTCCCGTCCCTTCATGACGAGCCTCTCGCATCGGCTGACGGGGGACGATGCCCCGAGCCGTGAATATGGACGAGAGTCGCTCACGGATGGACACCGGCTTCGACAGACGACGAACGGGAGGTGTTGGAACCTCCCGCTATATCCAGGATACGCCAGGGAGGGGGCCTTGCCGCAAGGGCCCCTGCGGGGTGCACAATAGGGGACTCTGCGCCGACGCGGACACGGTGCGCACCCGTTCGGCACCGCGTCCGCCGGCTCGTGTGAAACCGGAGTTGATGCCTTGTCCCATTCCCCGTTCGCCCTGCCCGACTCCCTCTCCTTCAAGAACACCCCCGCTCTCATCGGCCCCGATGAGCAGCGCTTCGCCGAGATCGCCGCGGCGATCGACGACCAGCTCCTCGACACCGCTCGCCGTCTGGCCGAGGCCTCCCGCGGCGGCGGGAGCAACAATCAGGAGCGCCTCGACCGCGACTTCGCCGTGCGCCGTCTCGGCGCCAGGCTGCGCATGCTCCAGCGCTTCGGCGTGGACCTGTGCCTCGGGCGGATGACGCCGGCCGATGAGTCGGAGCCCGTCTGGATCGGGCGCCTGGGCCTCGCCGACGCCGACGGTAAGCGTCTCCTCATCGACTGGCGCACCCCCGCCGCCGAGCCGTTCTTCGGCGCCACGCACCTCGACCCCATGGGACTGGCCAGCCGTCGACGCTATCGATGGACCAGTGGCCGGATCACCGACTACTGGGATGAGGGCTTCACCCCCGACGCGCTCACGGATGCGGCGGCGCTCGACGATCAGTCAGCCTTCATCGCCAGCCTCGGCACGAGCCGTTCGGCGCGTATGCGCGACGTCCTCGGAACCATCCAGGCCGATCAGGACGCGATCATCCGCGACGAGTCCCATGGCGCGCTCGTGGTGGACGGCGGCCCCGGAACCGGCAAGACCGTGGTTGCCCTGCACCGCGCCGCGTACCTGCTGTACGCCGATCCCCGCCTGGACGAGCGACGCGGCGGCGTGCTGTTCATCGGCCCGCACCAGCCCTATCTGGCCTACGTGGAAGACGTCCTGCCGAGCCTCGGGGAAGAGGGGGTCCGCATCGGAACGCTGGACGACCTCGTTCCGGAGTCGGCGGATGCGATCCCTGAAGCCGATCCGCGCGTGCGGGCGCTGAAGCAGTCGCTGCCCCTGGTGGGCGCGGTGGAGGACGCCGTTCGCTTCTTCGAGCAGGTCCCCGCGCAGGACACCGTGATCGAGACCGAGTGGGCCGACATGCGCATCACCCCCGCCGACTGGGAGCGCGCGATGCAGGCCGTCGAGTACGGGGAGGTGCACAACGAAGCCCGTGGCGCGGTGTGGGAGGAGGTGCTGCGCATCCTGGTGAATCGCTACGGCGAGGATGCCGCCAATGCCCGGTACCTCCGCCGTGCTCTGGAGCGCGACGACGAGCTGGCCACGGCGTTCGATGCCGTGTGGCCCATCCTCGAAGCCGGCGACGTGCTGGCACGGCTGTTCTCCGATCCGGTCGCGCTCGCGGCCGTGGCGCCGTCGCTGTCCGCGGACGAGGTGGCGCTGCTGCAGCGGGATGATCCGCGGGCGTGGACCGATGCGGATCTTCCGCTGCTGGACGCGGCCCGTCTGCGGGTGGGGGATCCGGGCCGGTTCGCAGCACAGCGCGAACGTGACGCGGCGGAGGCCGTCGAACGTCGCTATCGAGCCGAGATCGTGGAGTACCTCGTGGACGCCGACGATGACGGCGAGGGCGCGATCATGATGCTGCGCGGTGAGGACAGCGCGGCCCTCCGCGAGAAGCTGGTGGACTGGGACGCGCTGCCCGGTCTTGCGCGCGACGAGATGTCCCGGCAGTTCGCGCACATCGTGGTGGACGAGGCGCAGGAGCTCACCGACGCCCAGTGGGCGATGCTGCTGCGCCGCGACCCCTCACGCAGCTTCACGGTGGTGGGCGATCGTGCGCAGGCGCGGGCCGGGTTCACGGAGTCCTGGCGCGAGCGGCTGGAGCGCGTGGGCATCCGCGATGTGCGCGAGCGTGGGCTGACTGTCAACTACCGCACCCCGGCCGAGGTCATGGCCGCGGCCGCACCGGTGATCCGCGCGGTGCTTCCGGATGCGAACGTGCCCACGTCGGTGCGGGAATCCGGCATCCCGGTACGCCACGGCTCGGTGTCTGAGCGCGATCACGTGCTGCGGGCGTGGCTGGACACTCATCCGCAGGGGCTCGCCGCCGTGATCGCCGACGACTCGTTTGCCTCGTCCGCCTTCGCGTCGCACGAGCGGGTCCGCTTCCTCACACCGGTGACGGCCAAGGGGCTGGAGTTCGACCTGGTGGTCATCATGCGACCCGACGCCTTCGGCGACGGCGTCACCGGCGCCGTCGACCTCTACGTCGCGATGACCCGCCCCACGCAGGAGCTTGTGCTCCTGTCGTAGCCCTCACTCGTTTCATTGCGCGCAAAACGCTCCTATTCCCCGCGAATAGGAGCGTTTTGCGCGCAATGAAACGGATGTCAGGAGACAGCTCGGGTGACCAGCGCGGCGATGCGCTCCTCGTCGGCGGCCGAGATATCGGTGATGGCGTAGACGATGGGCCACATCGTTCCCTCATCGAGCGCGGCGGCGTTCTCGAAGCCGAGGGAGTTGTAGTGGTCGCGGAACTTGCTCGCGTTCTTGAACCAGCAGATGACCTTGCCGTCGAGCGCATACGCCGGCATCCCGTACCACGTGCGAGGCTGCAGCTGCGGGGCCGTGGCGAGCACGACGGCATGCACCCGCTCTGCCACGGCGCGCTCGTCATCGGGCAGCTTGGCGATCGCATCGAGCACGTCCTGCAGCTCGGCAGCGGCCTTGTCCTCGGCGGCGGCGCGCTTCTGCTCCGCTCGGAGCTCGGCTGCGCGTGCCTTCACAGCGGCGCGTTCGGTGGCGGTCATGCGTCCTGCGCTGGTGTCGCTCATGGCTTCTCCCTTTCGTCTGACGCCACGTTACAAGTGCTCCACCCCGGTGCGCTTCTCCGAATCTGCCCGCTCCTCAGCCGGCCCGACTCCGGTGGGAGATCGAAAACGCACCCCGGAACGCGATCCGGGGTGCGTTTTCGATCTTTCCGGTTCAGTCGTCGTCGCCCTCGGCTTGCGAGGGGTGGCCGGCGGGGCGCGGATCGGCGGAATCACCGTCCCGGTCTGAATCCTCACCCTCGGCCTGGCTGGGGTGTCCGGCCGCGGCATCGTCGAACACGGCCGGCTCCAGGATTCCGGCGTCTTCGCGTGGCTCGTCAGCTGCGGTGTCCATGTCAGTCCTCTCCTTCTGCTCCGGCGCCGAAACCCACGCCGGGAGCACTCTCCACGTCGTCGGGGAAGCCCGTCGGACGTTCGTCATCGGGGAAGCCGGGATCCGGATCATCGTCGATCCCGCGCTCGTCGGCATCAGCGGGCTCGGGGGCGATGGTCGGATCGGGGCTGAGGAAGTCCGCGTCGTCCGCGGACGGGGCGACGCGATCGGGGCCTGGGATATCGGTCATGCTGCACCTCCGTTCGCCGGGTGCGACCCGTGTGTATTTTGCACCCGGTCTCTCCACGTTACGCCGCTGAATCGTAGGCCGACACCCCCCTCGCGAAGCCCGGGCGAGCGCGAGACGGTGGAAGGTCAGTGGATCCCGCGAGAGAACGGAGAGGACATGCCTCAGCGCAACTCATCGATCAAGGACGAGAAGGTCTACCGCGCCCTGCGGCGCGAGGGCGCATCGGAACAGAAGGCGGCACGGATCGCCAACGCCTCCGCGCGCGATGGCCGATCCGCCGTGGGGCGACGCGGCGGCGACGCCGAGCCGTACGACGAATGGACCGTTCCCGAGCTGCGCAAGCGAGCCAAGGAACTCGGCATCTCGGGCTACTCGGGAAAGCGCAAGGGCGAACTCATCAGTATGCTGCGCAACTCGTAGCGACGTCCGGCGACGGCCCGGATGACGGACGAAGGGCGCCCCGTGGGGCGCCCTTCGTTTCGGAGGCTCGGAGCCGGGGGTTACTCCGAGCGGTGAGTACGACGACGCGTGAGGGCGAACAGACCCAGACCCGCGAGGAGCAGGACGATCGCGACCGGGGCTCCCGACACCTCTGCACCCGTCGACGGGAGAGGGGTGGCGGAGGGCGAAGCCGGCACCGCGGGAATCGAGCGCGTGGGCGTCGGCGACGCCGTTCCGCTCGGCACCGGGTCGGTGGGCGTCGGGGTTCCCGGATCCGTCGGTGTTGGTGTCGGTGTCGGTGTCGGTGTCGGCTCCACGGAGCGCTCGGCGACGGTGATCACCAGCGTCTGCTGCACCGCACCGTCGGCGGCGTCGGCCTGCGCCGTCACGGCGGCGAGCAGGCTTCGCAGCACGCCGGCCGTGGGAAGCGCGCTCGGCGTGGCCGTGATCGTGACCGCGTAGGTGCCGGGGGCGGTCGGAGTCCCGGAGATCGTCGCCGAACCGTCACCGGCGTCGTCGAAGCTCAGACCCGCAGGTAGCGCCCCCACAGCGAGCGATGCAACGGGGAAGCCCTCGGTGTGCACGGTGAACGATCCGGCCTCGCCTTCGCGGAAATCAGCCGCTGCGGGCGAGGTGAACACGGTCGGCGCCGTCACCGTGATCCGCAGCAGCTGCAGGGCGGAGCCGGTGGAATTCGCCGCGGTGAGCACGACGGCGCTCGTTCCGGACGTCGTCGGGGTTCCGCTGATCGTGGCGGTGCCGTCGTGGTTGTCTGTCAGCGTGAGGCCGGCGGGCAGCCCGGCATCCACGATCGATGCCGCTGGGAATCCGGTCGTCGTCACGGTGAACTGCACGTGGTCCCTGATCTTCGCCGTGAGGGTGTCGGCGCTCGTGAAGGCCGGTGCCTCCTGCACGGTGAGGGCGAACGACTGGTCCGCCGTTCCCACGACATTGGTCGCGTGCAGCGTGAACGTGTACTCACCGCCGCGAACGTCCGTTCCGACGAGCGCCGGCGATCCATCCACGTCGGTCAGCTCGACGCCGTTCGGCAGACCGTCTGCGCTGAGCTCCGGTGCGGGGAAACCATCGGTGGTGATGGGCAGCACGAACTCCGCACCGACCACGGCAGAATCCGCGGAGGTGATCGCCGGATCCTCCGTCGAGGTCACCACGACTTCGACAGCGTCGATTCCTCGCGCGTTCTGCGCGGTGACCGAGATCGTGAACCGGCCGCCGTCGGTGGTCGCGCCGGAGAAGAGACCGGTGCCATCGCCGTTGTCGGCGAAGGTGATCCCGTCGGGGAGTCCGGCAACGCTCAGTGCCGCTGCCGGGTATCCGCTCGTCGTCACCGGGACTGCGATCGCGTCACCCACGTGGGTGTCGATGGTGGTGCCGCTCGTGATGCGCGGCGAATCCTCCACCGTGAGGGTGAAGAGCTGCGTGGCGCGATAGGCCGTGCCGTCGACATCGGCGTCGGCGTGCAGCGTGATCTCGTGCACACCCCGCGCCGCGTCGGATCCGACCAGCGCGATGCCATCCGCGTCATCGACCAGAATGACTCCCGCGGGCAGATTCTCAGCGGTCACCGTCGGCACCGGGAAGCCGGAGACGGTGACGGGCAGGCGGAAGTCGATGCCCACCGTTGCGGTGTTCGCCGAGGTGATCAGCGGCAGCTCCGTGACGGTGATGGGAATGGTGCGATACGCCGCTCCCCGCACGTTGGCCGCGCGGACCTCGAGGTCGCTCGCCCCGCCCGCGACCGGGATGCCCGACAGCGTGGCGGTTCCGTCGTGGTTGTCGACGAAGACCAGCCCGTCGGGAGTTCCGACGGCACTGAGCTCCGGCACCGGGAAGCCGGTCGTCGTGATGGTGACCTCGCCCTCGACACCCGCGCGGAAGCGCGCGTCCGCCGGGCCGGTGATGGCGGCGGGTTCGGTGACGGTGATCGTCAGCTCCTGCGTGACGTCCTCGGTGCCGTTCGCGGCGGTGAGGGTGACGGGGAATGCGCCGCTCTGCGTCGGAGCGCCCGTGATGGTGGCGGTGCCGTCGGCGTTCGGCCAGAACGAGAGGCCATCGGGAAGCGTGGAGGCGGTGAGCGTCGCGTTCGGGTAGCCCGTCGTCGTCACGGTGAACGTACCCGTTTCGCCGAGGGCGAAGGTCGCCGCGTCGAGAGAGGTGAACTGTGGCACGGTGTCGATCACGAGGGCGATCGGCACCAGCCATGCGGGAGCGAAGCCGTTCTCGGCACGAACGAGTGTGAACGTCGTTCCGACCTCGGTCGGAGTGCCCGAGATCTGCCAGAGCAGATCGTCGATCCGTGTCAGGCTCAGCCCGGCCGGCAGGGCGTCCACGGTGATCGTGGGAGCGGGGAAACCGGCCGTCGCGATCTGCACGGTCATGGGCTGACCGACGCGGTACCGCGGATCGACGGGAACCGCAGCGACCGGTGCCGATCCGACGGTCACGGTGGGCTGTGCTGTGACGGTGCCGCGGTCGTTCGTCGCGGTCACGAGGGGGTGGTACAGCCCGGGCAGCGTCGGCGTGCCCTGGACACGCACCCCGGTGGGGGTGCTTGTCGCCGTGAGTCCATTGGGGAGACCCGCGACGGTGACGACCGGTGCCGGGTAGCCGCTGGCCGTGATCGTGATGTCGACCGGCTCTCCCACGGGCAGGTCGTAGGAGGCATCAGCCGTGATCGCCGGTTCGTCGGTGACGTCGATCTGCAGCGGCTGCACGTCCATCAGGGAGTTCGCCGCGGTGACGGTCGCGTACCAGGTGCCCGTGCTCGTCGGCCGGCCGGAGACCGTGCCCGTTCCGTCGCCGTTGTCGACGAAAGTGATGCCGCTGGGCAGCGATGCGATGGAGAGGTGCGGTGCCGGATACCCCGAGGTCGTCACCAGGAAGGTCGAATCCTGGCCGAACGGGAACTCGACCCGGGGCGCCGAGGTGATCCGCGCAGGTTCGTTGACGGTGATGCGCAGCTGGTCGTGTGCGGGAGTGGTGCCATTCACAGCCGTGAGGTCGACGACGTGCTCACCGTTCTCGGTCACCGTGCCACGCACCCAGGTGCCGTCCCCGTCGGTGACGATGCTCAGCCCCTCCGGCAGACCCGTGGCGGCGACCGAGGGCTCGGGATATCCGGTCAGTTCGATCTTCCGGTCGATCTCGTCGCCGATGGTGACCAGGATGTCGGCGCCGGCGTTGATCGTCGGGGCCTGTGTGATGGTGAGAAGAACCTCGTGGGTGGTCGTCACGCCGAACTGAGTGGCCGTCACCAGGAGAGTGGAGGTGCCCGTGCTGGTCGGGGTGCCGGAGAACGTCACCTTTCCGGCCTCCTGCGTGACCTGGAGGCCATACAGGTCGCCGATGACGGTGACGCCGGTGTTCGGGGAGGGAACCGGATCGCCGCTCACGGTGAGGATCACCGGGGTGAGCGGGACGCCGACGGGAGCGGTGATCTCCGTGGAGCCGGAGATCGAGGGACCGACGAAGGGCCTGACCACGGTCTCGCTGCTCCCTGAACCCCACCGGTTCGTCGCTGTGACCGCAACGGTGACCGGGACGCTGGAGGCATCGGGGGTCGCGACCAGCTCCCAGCCGCCACCGGGATTCTGGGCCAGTGCGAGCCAGGACGGCAGCGCTGCGTCACCCGGGGAGGACACGGCGGTCACTGTCGGTGCCGGCGAGCCCGCGACACCGATGGCGATGACGGTGCGCTCGCCGACCGGGGCGTTGGTGTTACTGACCAGATTCGTGATGCCGGCGGCGGCCCCGATCACGACGATGACCGGGAACAGCGTCTGCTGGGTGGAGTTGGTGGCACGGACCTGGAACGTGAAGGTACCCGTGGCCTGCGGAATGCCCGAGACCGTGAGGCCGGATCCGCTGGTCGTGGCGGTGAGCCCGGCCGGCAGGGTCCCGACGACGTCCATGCTCGGAGCGGGCCACCCGGTCGAGGTGTACGTCTGCGAGAAAGCGGTGTTCACGGCCCCGTCCGCCGACAGTGCCCCGGAGATCACGGGGGCGGAAAGCACGTCGATGGTGAGTGTCTGGGTGACGTCGCCGGGAAGCGTGAGGGGGACGATGAAACGACCGTCCCGTGTCGGTGTCCCGGTCAGATGGAGGGAGTTGTCGCCCTGCTCCGACACGATTCCGTCGGGGAGGGTGCCGCCCACGGTGACCGGAGTATTCGCCGGGCCCTCCCAGCGCACGGTGAAGTCGGCGGGCTGATTGATCGTGAACGAGACGCTGGGGGAGGTGACGAAGCCCACCGCGTTGACGGTGATGGTCACGGCGGCCGAGGGCGATCCGAGCGCGCTGGATGCGGCGATGGACGACGTGAACGTGCCGGCCTGGGTGGGGGTGCCGGAGATCAGACCCGAGGACGAGAGCGACGTCCCGGGCGGAAGCTGGCCGCCCGATACCGAGAAGCTCGGTGCCGGGGTGCCAGTCGCGGAGAGCTGCCGGCTGAAGGCCACCCCGACGATGGCGGTGGCGGTGAGGGGGCTGATCGTGGGCGCGGTTCCCTGGGCGATGGCCACCGGGTCACTGAGTGCAGCGCTGTTCGACTGCGCCCAGTTGTCGGTCACGATTCCCGCGGGAGCCCGCAGCGCGATCGTTCCCGCTCCGGACACGGTGGTGGTGTAGCGGTAGCGTCCGTTGCCCAGGTTGGTGAGCGTCGCACCGCCCGCCGAGACCGTGCCGGTGGTCTGGACGGCGAAGGAGGTGGCTGCGGGCCCGGTCGTCAGGCTTGCGGGCTGGCCGTCGGAGAGGATCGACACATCCCAGGAGAGTTGCCCTGACCCTTCGATCCACCGCGGGCTGGTGGCGCCCACCGGGGCGAAGGTGACGGCGGGAGCGCCGGGCTGGGCGCCACCGGTGGGAGTGGTGCGGATCTCCGTGAGGCGGATCGTGGTGACGTCGGGGGAGAGGTTGCGCGGGGAGTAGAACGAGACCGTGATGGATGCCACGCTGTGAAAATCCGGCGACGGCGTGAAGCATGCCGACATGCCGTTGCAGCTGAAGTTCATGATCTGGTTGAAGTCGGTCACTACCGGGTATCCGGTGTTGTAGACGCCGGTGGTGCCGTTGGTGTCGGTCACCGAGATCGCGGCTGTGACCGCGCTTTCCCACTCGGGAGCGTTCCCGGTACGGGTGACGCTCTCAACGCCGATCATGAACTCGGTGTTGTTGCCGTTGGAGGTGAGATCGAGCGCTGAGCCGAAGGTGTACTGCAGGGTGGTGCCGGTGACCGAGCCGCCGTTCGGCGAGTACGTCTGCACGATTCCCACGCCTCCGGATTCGGTGAAGCCGTAGCCGGACGGGCTGGTCGAGTCGACGGAGCGCGTGCCGGTGACCGTCCCGCTGAAGTCGTCGATCACGATCGGTGCGACCGCCGACGCCGCCACCGGAACGGCGACGATGCCGAGTGCGACGGTGAGGGCGGCGACGATGCCGAGTGCCGCGGTGCGAAGGGACGACGAAGCGGTACGACGAACGCGCATGGGGGCCACATTTCGGGGACGACCGGAGAACCGGCGGAGGGGGTGAGCGGTCGGGGACTCGGGTGAGAATCCGCTCATCCCGGATTATGCCGCGTTTTCGACCCCCGCGGAATGCATGATGCAGATCCGTGACACGCCGGTGTTCCCGGGGTGCATCATGCGGTGGTCTGTCACGAAATCATGATCATGTCGCCAACCCATGATCCATCCGCCGGATCGGTCATGGTTCCGCGACGTGCTCCCGCGTTCACGGCAGGCGATGATGAGTCAGCCGGCGGCGCGCTCGTGCAACTCGGTGGTGAACAACTGCCCGTTGAGATCCAGGTACAGCTGGCCCTCGGTGACGGAGACGGTCATCGTGCTCCGCCGCTCCACCGCCGCGACCGCGGACTCGATGAATCCGGGATCGAAGCTGCGCACGCGGATGTCCTCGGCGCGGTGCAGCGGCTTGCCCGCCCATGTGGCGATCACCTTGGCCGGGTCGCGATGCGTCCACACCACGGTGCGGTCGGCCAGCTTGCTGCCGAAGTGGACGCGGCCGGCGTCGGGGGAGCCCACCTCGATCCACGCCGTGATGCGCCCGGTGAGGTCCTTCACGAGGATGGCGGGCTCGTCCACCGAGGAGATACCCGCGGTGAAGTCGATGCCCTCTTCATACTCCAGCGCATAGGCCAGCACCCGGGTGAGCATGTACGCGGCCGTCTCGGACGGATGCTGCGCGACGCGGAGGGAGAGCTCCTCATAGACGCCGCGGTCGACGTCGGCGAGGGAGACCTGGAAGGTGTGGATCGTCGCGCCTGCAGCCATCCCTCGAGCCTATCGGCGTCGTCAGTGGCGGATTTCCGACGGCGAGCCGCTGCGACCAGGCAGGCGTATTCTGTCACGCCGACGGCCGGACACCGGGCGCCGAATGGAGACCATGAACATCACCACCCACCATCGCGTCGACGAGGTGCTCATCGAGCGGGACTTCACGCTGGGAGACATCGACGGCGTGCTCTGGACGCCGGCGGCGGCTTCGGTCACGGCACCGGCTCCTCTCATCCTGCTCGGACAGCCCGGAGGGTTCGCGCTGGAGCGCATGCGGCCGGGTCTGCGCGCGCGTGCGCGCAGCGCGGCATCGTCGGCAATCGCCTCGATCGCGATCGAACAGCCCGGCGCGGGTGCGCGGCCGCCGCTTCCCGGAGCGGAGCAGGTGCGCGCGGAGTTGCGCGAGGCGCTCGCAGCCGGGCGGCCGCCGGGCGATGACCTCGTCGATCGACTCATCCTGCCGCTGGTGGATCGCGCCGTACCGGAGTGGCAGGCCGCCCTGGACGCGGTGCAGCAGCGTGACGACATCGGGGATCGAGTCGCCGTCTCCGGGGGCGTCGTCTCGATCGCCATCGCACTCGCACTCCGCGATCCGCGGATCGTGGCAGCCGGGCTCTTCGCGGGCAGCTTCGTGCCCCGCAGCGTTCTCGACGCCGCGCACCGGCTCACGATTCCGATCCACATGCTGCTGCAGTGGGATGACGAGGGGAACGACCGGCAGATGGCTCTGGACCTGTTCGACGCCTTCGGGTCGTCCGAGAAGACACTCCAGGCGAACCTCGGCGGTCATACGGGTGTGCCGTCGTTCGCAGGCGAGGATGCCGCACGCTTCTACGTCCGTCACCTCTTTCCCGCGGGCATCTGATCCCGCGGGCATCTGACTCTTTCCCGTAGGCATCTGACGGGGGGACATCCGTCCGCGGGTGAGAATCCACACAGTGCGCCGGTTCTCGCCCACCGGCGCACGCCTCGCGGAGGGGGTCAGGACTCGATCCGAACCCACGTGCTGCCGGCCGCGGAGCTCGCCTCGACGGCCTCCAGCACGCGCTGGATGTGCAGGCCCTCGGCGAAGCTGGGCGATGCGGGAGTCCCGTCCGCGATCGCGGCGACGAAGTCCACCACCTGGTGGCTGAAGCCGTGCTCGTAGCCGAGCATGTGCCCGGTGGGCCACCAGGCCCCCGCGTAGGGGTGCTCGGCCTCGGTGACGAGGATCCGCCGGAAGCCCAGCTCCAGCTCGGGCGCGGTGGCGTCGTAGAACTGCAGCTCGTTCATGCGCTCCATGTCGAAGGACAGGGCGCCTCGCGTGCCGGAGATCTCGAACCGGAAGGCGTTCTTGCGCCCGGTCCGGAAGCGTGTCGCCTCGAACGATCCGAGCGCCCCGCTGTCGAAGCGTCCGGTGAACAGCGCCACGTCATCGACGGTGACTTCGCCCCGCTCATCCGATGCGGTGCCGCTCAGCCCGACGCCGGAGGCGAGCAGCGGACGCTCGGTCACCAGGGTCTCCAGCAGTCCGGACACCGAGGTGAGGTGCGCCCCGGTGACGAACTCGACCATGTCGATGGCGTGGGCGCCGATGTCGCCGAGGGATCCGGATCCGGCGCGCTCCTTCTGCAGTCGCCATGTCAGCGGCGCTTCGGGGTCGGTGAGCCAGTCCTGCAGGTACTCGGCGCGGATCTGGCGGATCTCTCCGAGGCGGCCGTCTGCCACGAGCTGGCGGGCGAACGTCGCTGCGGGCACCCGGCGATAGGTGAAGCCGACCATCGATCGCACACCGTTGCGCTCCGCCTCCTCGGCCACCGCGGTCATCTCGGCGGCCTCTGCGACGGTGTTGGCCAGCGGCTTCTCGCACATGACGTGCTTACCGGCGCGCAGGGCTGCCAGGGCGATCTCGGCGTGGGTGTCGCCCGGGGTGACGATGTCGACCACGTCGATGTCGTCGCGTGCGATCACGGCACGCCAGTCATCGGACGCCTCGTCCCAGCCCCAGGTGTCCGCCGCGGCGCGGGCGCTGTCGAGATTGCGGCCCACAAGCACCTGCATCCGCACGTCGGCGGGCAGGTCGAAGAACCGCGGCGCCACGCGCCATGCCTGTGAGTGGGCGGCCCCCATGAAGCCGTGACCGATCATCGCCACCCGAAGTGCCTGGGGCATCGTTGCTCCTCCGCTAAAAAGTTGTTTCGCACAACATATTCCACCGACGTCCGTTCGTCCACCCTCCGGACAACGGAAGGGTCTCGAAGTTCCCGCTCGCGCGAAGCGCCGAATACGCTGGTGCCATGAGTCAGCAGCGCAGGGGGAATCGCACAACGACACGGGGCCGTCGCCTTCGGAGCTGGGGCATCGCCGCCCTCGCCTCGATCGTCGTGCTGAGCGGCTGCTCGGCCTCGGGGCCGGTGGATGAGACCTCCTCCGGCACCGACTGGGCAGATGACGGCTGCACCAGCGTCGTGGTGGCCACGAGCTCGGAGAAGGTCAACATGCTGGACGCGCTCGCGGACGCATTCAAGGAGTCGTCCGAGGCGAAGTCGCTGAAGACCTGCGCGACCGTGCGGCCGATCAACGTGACCTCCGGCGATGCGACCCGCTACCTCACCGCCGGTGGCGACTGGCCGGATGAGGACCCCCGCCGCTGGCCGACGATGTGGTCACCCGCCTCAACGGTGTGGACCTCCCGGGTGGCCGCTGCGGCGTCGCCCGCCATCGTCGGGGAGCCGAAGTCCTTCACCCACACCCCCATCGTGTTCGGCATGCCCGAGACGATGGCGAAGGCGCTCGGCTGGCCGAACAAGGACATCGGCATCGCCGACTTCGCGAAGCTCTGCCAGGACCCGGAGGGCTGGGGGAGCGTCGGCAAGCCGGTCTGGGGCGCGTTCAAGATCTCCAAGACCAACCCCAACACCTCCACCACGGGTCTGTCCGCCATCCTCATGCAGTCCTACGCCGCTGCCGACAAGACGGCGGACCTCACGACCGCGGATGTGGCAGCGGCGGCCGACTTCTCGCGCGTGTTCGAGGAGTGCGTCATCCACTACGGCGACACCACCGGCAAGGTGCTGAACACCCTGTACAAGGGCACGCAGAACGGCACGGGCGGCTCCGGCTACGTCTCCGCCGTGGCGCTGGAGGAGACCTCGCTGCTCAACTACAACCAGGGCAACGCCGATTCGCACACCGTCGAGCCGGGGGAGAAGCTGACCCCGCCGAAGGAGAAGCTGGTCGCCGTCTACCCGAGCGGCGGATCGATGTGGTCGGACAACCCCATCACCGTGCTGGGCACCTCCTGGGTCACTCCGGAGCAGCGCGCCGCCGGCGAGGCGTTCGCCGCCTTCGTGCAGACCGAGACCGCGCAGCGGATCCTGCCGCAGTTCGGCTTCCGCCCGCTCGACGAGTCGGTGCCCCTGGGCGACCTCTTCACCGCCGCCTACGGCGTGGACCCGGCGAAGCCGACCGTCTCGCTCCCCCAGCCCGCGGTGGACGTGGTGTCCGCGGCCATCGACCAGTGGACCACCATCCGCAAGCCGTCGAGCGTGCTGGAGCTCATCGACATCTCGGGTTCCATGGACGAGCCCATCGGCGACGGCCGCTCGCGCCTCGATGGCGCGATCCAGGGAGCGCAGTCCACGCTCGGCCACTTCCGCTCCACGGACGAGGTCGGCGTGTGGGCCTTCACCACCGGTGTCTCCTCCGACGCCGGCAACGGCATCGTGGCGCTGCGTGACGTGGAGGCGCTCGCCGACGCGAAGGAGAGCATCAATACCTCGCTCGATGACCTCCGCTACGCCCAGCGCAACGGCACGCCGCTCTACGACGCCATCGCCACGGCGTACGACGAGATGCGCAGTCGCGCCGAGCCCGGTCGCATCAACGCGATCGTGGTGCTCTCCGACGGTGAGGACACCGACTCGTCCATCTCGCTCGACTCGCTGATCGCCAAGATCCGCCAGGACTCGGGTGAGGGATCGGGGGCAGCGCCGGTGCGCATCTTCCCGATCGCCTACGGCAACAGCGCCGACACGGGCGTGCTGCAGCGCATCGCCGAGGCCACCGGTGGTCAGTGGTTCGACGCCTCCGACTCCGCCAAGATCGACCTGGTGTTCGCCTCGGTCATCAACAACTTCTGATCGGAGAGCGCACGTGCCACATCTGCTCCCGTTCGACTACGTCAGTGACGCGATCGATCATCTCGCGAGCCAGCAGGTGTACGTCGACAAGGGCGTCCCGGACTGGCAGACGCTGCAGGCGAGCCTGGAGGAGCAGGTCGCGGGAACCGACATCGCCGTGGTGGTCTACCCGGAGTCGGTCAAGGACCTCGTGGGACGCTCCTCGGAGATGCTGGATCGCATCGCCTCGCGGGATGGGCACGACACGCTCGTCGTTGCGGTGGGGGACGACCTCGCCGCGACGTCGGACGTGGTGCCTGCCACCGACGCGCTGCGCATCGCGAACGAGCAGGAGCAGCAGGGGCCGATGACCGAGTCGCTGCCTGCCACGATCCAGGGGATCGTCGCGCTCACCCCCTCCGGCGACGACGCGGGCGGCGGGTTCGGCGGCGGGCTGGTGGCCGGCGTGACGGTGGGAGCGGTGGCGCTCGTCGCTGCCGTGACGGTTCCGCTCGTGATCGCTCGGCGTCGGCGAAAGGCGACATCCCCGGCCAGGCCCACCGCGCTGCCGGGGCCGATCCTCGCCGACATCGCCACCCTCCGCGGATTCATCCCGGCCTACGCCGCAGCGAGCGATCCCGTCGCGCAGCGGGCGGCGCGCGGCATCGATGCGCTCGCCACGAACACGGGGGAACTGTTCATGCGGCTGGCGCGTCGTCCCGACGACGGCCAGATTGCCACCGCGGGAGTGGAATACGACGCGAAGCTGCGCAAGCTGATCGCGGCGCTGCATCCCGACTACCTGCTCGACATCGTCCGCAACCCCCATCTCTGGGACGACCCCCAGGAGCGCATCGCCGAGGTCGAGCGCGCTCTCGGTGCCGTGTCGGACGAGGTGGTGGAGAACATCAAGCAGGTCAACGCGTTCCGCGCGCTTCACTTCCAGGTGACGCTGGACTCCCTGGTGGGCGGGCGCAAGGAACTGCAGGACTGGGACCGCGACTTCCGCGCCGCCTCCGGCGACGCCTGACTCGGCCCATCAAGGAAGATCGCGCTCATCGGGCTCCTTGTCAGGCCGTTGGTGCTCGCCGAGCCTGGTGCGTAGCCAGCTGGTGAGGAGACCGACGAGGACGCCGACGAGGACGCTGATCGGGATCCGGACCCACACGTTTAGGTCGAATTCCAGAGCCAGAACCGCGTTCATTGCAAGAGCGACGAGCGCGGTGATCAGCGAGATCACAACGGTACTCGCAAGCGGGGTTCCGGGTTCTGTCTTGACCATGCCGTGCAAACTAGGTTCGGATCATCCGAACGCGGTGGGAAACGGACATCATCGAACACCCCGGCCGGGCGCGACAGGCTGTCATTGGGCGGCGTCGGGGCACAGCGAGAGTGCTGAGCGAGGCGTGGGGGCGGTCAGGCGCCGACGATCTGCTCCGTCCGGGTGTTGTTGGTCTCGTCGATGTCGCCCGGCAGGTCCACGATGGTGGACGTGATGCCTCCGCTGTAGCTCGGATCGATCTGCGCCGTCACCGTCGCCGGGGCATCGCCCGGGTTCAGGAGAGTGTTGGTCTCGCACGTCACGACCACGGTCTCCTCCCAGGCCCCACCCGTGTTCAGCGAGGTGGGCAGGGGAGAGGGGGTGCAGGTCAGGCGGGGATCGATCGCCCAGGTCGCGGTGGCCACGCCGCCGCCGTACACGTTGTTGACGATCGTGAACTGGACACTCGATCCCACCGGGATGGCGCCCGTGGATGCTGCACTCGGACCGAAGCTCCCCGAGAACTGGATGCCCGACGTTCCGCTGGCCCCGTCGAAGTCGTAGTCCATGGCTGCGGTCACTTCACCATCGATCACCGCGGGTGTCGACGTCGGGGTCGGCGTGGGCGTCGGTGTTGCCGTGGGTGTGACGGTCGGCGTGGGGGTGGGCGTCGGCGTGGTGGTCGGCGTGGGTGTCGCCGTCGGTGTCGGCGTGGGTGTTGCCGTCGGCGTCGGCGTAGGCGTTGCCGTAGGCGTCGGCGTTGCCGTCGGTGTCGGGGTGGCCGTCGGCGTGGGGGACGCCGTGGGCGTGGGCGTCGGTGTGGGTGTCGGCGTTGCCGTTGCCGTGGGCGTGGGCGTGGGCGTGGGCGTCGGCGTCGCGGTGGCAGTCGGCGTCGGGGACGGCGTGGGATCCGGCGTCGTCGTCGGTGTCGGAGCCGGCGTGGCCGTGGCCGTCGGAGTCGCAACCGGCGGCGCCGGAGTCGGCGACGGGGTGCAGTGAACATCGGCGACCGCCGGCTGAGGCGCCACTACGGCGAACGCCGCAGCTCCCATCAGAATCCCGCCGAGCACGAGGGCGCCGCCAACGGCGCGCGACCGCGTCCGCCGCAGCACCAGTGCAGCGCCGAGCACGAGGATCGCGACACCCGCGACCACCAGGAAGACGCTCGGTCCACCACCGGTCTCCGCCAGTACACAGTCCATGGACAACTCCTTCAGTAACGCGATCGCTCAGCGAGTGCTGCCCGGCCGAGCAAGGCGCAGCAGATCGCGGGCAGCGATCAGCAGCGAAGACTCTCGGGCGACTCTCCTGAGGCGGGATGGGGCCACC
Organism: Microbacterium sp. GXS0129; assembly: GCF_044769785.1. Lineage (NCBI taxonomy): Bacteria > Bacillati > Actinomycetota > Actinomycetes > Micrococcales > Microbacteriaceae > Microbacterium > Microbacterium sp. GXS0129. The sequence continues at coordinate 80,139 of NZ_JBIZVZ010000001.1, forward strand.
GCACAAGACGGTGGTGGCATCCACCCTCCCCCGGCGGATGCCCTGTGCGCCCGACGTGCGAACGTCCGGCGCACACCATCGTGTCACACGTTGTTGGACCGGGTCTACCTTCCGCGGGGGATCAGATCGCGGCGAGCTCGTCGGCGATCGCACGCAAGTGTGCGACAGGGATCGACAGGACCGCTGCCAAGCCGTAGAGGGTCGTGCTTCCGAGCATCCCGAGCAGCTCGCTCTGCGCGAGCATCGGCAGGTGCCGGGTGACCACATCGCGGGAGCGGGGGTGCGCGAGCAGGTCGGGAACGCTCGTTCCCACACCGAACGTCCCCGTCGCGAAGTCCGCCAGCGGGGGAAGCGGCTCGGCGGCCGTGGTCGCCCGGTCGCGCTGTGCGTGTACCAGCAGATGCTCCGGGCCCGGTTCTCCCGTCGCAGGGATGCCGAGCCGTTCGAACTGGCTCGCGGGGGCGTCGTTCTCGCGGAGCTGGACGGCGAGCAGACGCAGCATGCGCAGTTCCAGCTCGGGATCGTCGAGCGGATGCTCTTGTTGCGGGTCCGTTTCCAGATCGAACAGCAGCGACCCGAAGACGTACGGATTGATCTGCGCGCGGCCGCTCAAACGCAGCGGGCGGATGCCCTTCGTGAAGGAGAACGGCGGAGCCAGCTCGGCGTCTGCGAACTCCGCGGGCGCGAACCGGCCGCGCATGTGCGTGGGCATCAGCGTGAACTCCTCCAGCGGAGCGTTTGTGGCATCCGCGCACGCGCGCATGTAGACGTAGCGCCCGTCGGTGATGTTGACGTGGCCGCCGTGGATGCCGAACAGGGCTCCCTCACGCTCCACATCCTCCAGTGGTGCACCGAGCATGTCGGCGGTGGCGTCGATTCCGAAGAACTCCAGGAGGGTCGGCGCGATGTCGATGGTCTGCACCAGGCGGGCGCTGCGTTCGCCGGCGCGGCGCGTTCGCGGATCCCACAGGAAGGCCGGCAGATGCACCAGCTCGTTGAACCACGGCTGCACGCTCTTGGCCCACCAGCCGTGTTCGCCGAGGAGGAAGCCGTGGTCGGTGTTCACGATGAGGAGGGTGTCCTCCCACATGTCGTGCGCGTCCATCGCGTCGAGCACGCGTCCGAGGGAGCGATCGCACATGCTGACCAGCGCCTTGTACTCGAACCGGGCGTGTTCGACCTGGTCTTCCTCCTCCGTCACCTTCGCGTACGGGGGCCAGTCGAATTCGGGTCCGTCGTAGTCGTGCGGATACAGTCGCCGGTACTCCTCGTAGGTGAAGAACGGCTCGTGCGGGTCGAAGCACTCGATCTGGACGAACCAGCGGTCGGCATCCGCGTTGGTGTCGATGAACTCGATCCCGGCGTTGAACGTGAGTGTCTGCGGGTGGTCGGCTTCGCGACGGAGGTAGCCGCGGTTGATGGCGTCCTGCCGGTGGAGCCTGCCCTTGAAGTCGCCGACGACCTCGTCTGGTGCGGGGACATGACCCTTCCACGGGTCGCCCTCCTGTCCGCGGAAGAACTCCCAGGTGGTGTAGCGCGGGTGATAGGTGGCCCCGCCGTCCTCCCAGTAGTGCGGGTGATCGCTCGCCAGGTGGGTGTGCACTCCGCGCTGTCCGAGCATCTCCGGCATCGAGTCGTCGAACGGCTCCAGCGGACCCCAGCTGCGATGGAGGAAGTTGTACCGGCCCGTGTGCAGTTCGCGGCGCGCGGGCATGCAGGGCATGGATCCGGCGTAGAAGTTGTCGAACGTCAGGGTGCGCTCGGCCAGCCGGCGGAAGTTGGGAGCGTCGATCTCCTCCGAGCCGTACGGCGGCAGCATGTGCCGGTTCAGGCTGTCGAACATCACCATGATGGCCCGCATGTGCGTGTCCCCTCGTCTGCTGGTGCGCCCGCACCATGACACTTGTGGAATAGTGTCGCCACTCAATCACGGCACTGGGGCCGATGTCAATGCGTGCTCGCGTTGACCATCGATGACACTTGTGTCATTCTTCGACGGGACACCTCTTTCGCGGTACGGAGTCGGCATGAAGCTCGAGCACATCCTTCTGGGGCTCCTCGGCGAGCACCCTCGCACCGGCTACGAGATCAAGAAGTTCCTCGACACCCATGGCCGCTTTCTCCGCTCGAATACCACGATGAGCCAGGTCTATCGCTCACTGTCGGCGATGACTGATCGCGGCTGGGTCGCGTACGCGGTGGACGAACGGCCGGGGGCGCAGGACGCCAAGATCTACCGCGTCACGCCGGAGGGGATGACGGTCTTCCGCGACTGGCTGGAGGGTCCCTATGTGCCGCCGAGCCGGTTCCAGGATCCCGAACTGTCTGCGCGGCTCGGGTTCGCGGGGTATCTGACCGCCGACCAGCTCATCGCCCTGATCGAGGTGGAGCTGGAGGCCCGGCGCGATCAGGTGGCGAAGTACCGGTTCCGTGATCGCTCGATCGCGCCGGGCACCACGGTCGAGTTCGACCGTGCGCTGGCCGCCGCCGTCGGTGAGCGTCTGCATGTCAATGGCACGAAGCAGATCGACCTGTACATCGCACAGCTCGAAGAGCTGCGGCGCGACCTGCTGGACGGCGCGCTGCCCGTCCCGGAGTCGGCATCTCGCGCCGACGCGCCACGGGGCTGAGTCGCGATGCGCATCGCCACCCCCCGGTGGCGATGTCCGACGTGCCGCCGAGAGAATCGTTGTTGACAGGAGGATTCCACTAGTGGAGTATTTCTCCATTCCACTTGTGTACTACTGAGCACTCGCCGTGGACCATTTCAATGACGAAAGGGATTCATATGAATACGGCCATCTCGGCGCCGCCGGAGCGCAGCACCCCACGGCGGGCAGCGGGCGTCCCGGGACGGTGGCGGAACCTGTCCACCCTCGTCGGCGTCACGGTGGTCGAAAGCGGCGAAGGCAGCCTCACCACGACGTTGTTCCCGGCGATCGCGAAGACCCTCGGGCTCGGAAACACCGAGCTCGGACTGCTGTCCACACTCGGACGACTCATCGGCGTCCCGTTCGGCCCGTTCTGGGTCTGGTACGCCAACCGCACCTCCCGTCGTCAGGCGATCTTCGTGAGCACCCTGCTGAGCGGCGCGCTCGCGGCCGCCTCCGGCTTCGCCGACAACTTCCTCATCCTCCTTCTGCTGCAGACGCTGCAGGCCGGCGCCGTCATCGGCCTCACCCCCATCACCAACGCGGTGATCGCCGACTCCTTCGACGACAAGGCGCGAGGCCGCGCCGTCGGCATGCTGTACGGCATCTCGGCCATCCTCAGCTCGGTCATCGGCCCGATCATCGGGCTGCTCTCGATCTGGGAATCGGGCTGGCGCTGGGGATTCTGGGGAGTGGGCGCACTCCTGGTGCTCACCGGCTTCCTCGTGCTCGTGCTGTTCCGCGAGCCGCAGGTGGGGGCGGCCGACTACGGCGCCGCGGTGCAGCGCGTGGAGTATGTCCGTCCGAGGTTCGCCGACTCCGTCAAGCTGATGCGCGTTCCCACCTTCAGCATCATGATGGCGTCACGCCTGCTGTCCGGGCACCTGCTGATCGGTGTCTTCGGCGTGCAGTTCCTGGTGACCGAGCGCGGCTTCGACAACGCCGTCGCGGCCCTGGTTGCGCTGCCTTTCGGCATCGGCTACTTCCTCGGCACCGTCGGGGGAGGGTTCGTCGTCTCGGCGATCGATCGCCGTGCCGGCGGCAACGGTCGCGTGGTCTTCCTGCAGGCGGCGCAGGTGCTCTTCGCTGTCGTCGCCTTCTTCGCCACGCAGTTCGACGTCGGAGCCATCGGCTTCTACATCGCCCTCTGGGGTCTGATGGGGCTGGCGCAGGGGCTCAACCCCGGCGTCAACCGGCCCATCCTGATGTCCGTCATGGCGCCGGAGCTGCGAGCGCAGGGGTTCGTCATCTACCTGACCATCTTCGAGGTGATCGGCTGGGCGGCCTTCACGTTCGTGGCCGGTGTCCTTGCCGACGCCTTCGGGTTGCAGGCGGTGTTCTTCTGGATCCTCGTCGTGCTCATGCTCGTGAACGCGGGCGTGCTGGGCCTGCTGTACCGCTTCTATCCCCGCGATCGGGCCCGCGTCGATGCCCTGATCGCCGCGCGCGTGCAGGAGGAGAGCAGGTAGCTGTTGCTCGGACGGTGTGGTCGCTACGATGCGCCGTATGGTCGCCTCCGGCTTCTCCGACAGTGACGTGGGTCGCGGTGACCCCGTCGCGCCGCGACCGCCGGGCTCCGGCATCGTGGCGCTGCTCGCCGTGCTGGTTCTGCTGCTGGCGACGACGACCATCGGATTCGGTGCCGCCGTAGCGTGGCTCACCACGACGGCGGGAGCAGCGGCAGGACAGACGATGCCGCCGACAGCCCCCTCCGAGCCGGCACCGCGCACATCCTCTCCCACCGCCACGCCCACCCCCACGCCGACTCCGGATCTGCCACCCGTGCCGCTGCAACGGGTGCAGGGTTTCGACGTGGGGGTGGTCTCGGCATTCGAGCTCGGCGACGTCGTCATCGCGCGGGCCGAACCGGGTGAGATCAGCCTGGTCCACGCGTTGATCACCAACCCGCTCGACACCGCGGCCTCGCCGACTTTCGACGTGACCTCCTATGACGCGGACGGGCGGATCATCACGCGTCACGTGAGCGTCCTGTATCTGCTGCCGCATCAGCAGACGCTGTTTCGCGGGTTCCTCCCGCGCGATCTGACGCAGGTCGATCGCATCCTCATCGAGCAGACCGGACCGGCTTCCGAAGAGCCGACGGCGACAGGCGGCGACCTGTCCATCACGGCGCTCGAAGGTGACGGCGGCTCGCGCGCCACGGTCACGATCGCCTCGACGCTGGACACCGAGGCGAAGCTCGCCGACGTGTACCTCGTGGGATCCGTCGACGGTGAGATCGTCGTCGTGGGCAACACGGTGGCCGACATCCCCGCCGGGCAGACGTTCACGGTCGACATGACGGTGTACCTGGCCACCCGCGACGATCCGAAGAAGTATGCCGAGGGCGTGCCTGCGGATGCGGATTACAACGTCTTCTTCGAACTGGTGGACCCATGATGAGCCGGGATCGGTCCCTCGGACCTGCGCGGGGACGCGTCGCCGTTCGCATCCTGGCCGTCGCGTCCGTCGTGCTGCTGCTCGCTACCATCACGCTCGGCGTGATCACGTTCCGTCTGCTGGACCAGCGCGCCACCGCCGCACCGTCGGGTCCGTCCAGCGCGCCGCCATCGTCCAGCGCGAAGCCCTCCTCCTCAGCGATATCGACCCGTTCGCCGGGGCCGTCACCGACCCGATCGCCGACTGCGGCACCGTTGCCGGAGACGCAGCCCCGGCTCATGTCGCAGGGCGTCCCGGTGCTGGTGCGCTCCGACTTCACGGTGCGCGAGCTGGCGATGACGCGGTGGGAACCCGATGTCTACACGGAGCTGCTCGCCCCGGTGGAGCGCACGGACGGGGCCGAGATCTCCGGCACGGTCTACGTGGACGTGACCGCCTACGACGAGGACGGGAACATCATCGAGCGCTCGCCCACCACCTTCAGCTGGCGTCCTGGCCAGACACTCGGCGTGATCAGCCTCGCGATGATGGCGGATCTGCCGAGCGCCGCGCGATTCGTGATCGAACAGACAGCGTTCGAAGAGCAGGCGTTCGAGGTCACGGGGGAGCTGACGGTCGGGTCGGTGACGGTTGGTGAGGCGTACGGGCTGGAGACGGTGGCCGACTTCTCGCTCACCTCGACGCTGAGCGCCGGCATCGACATCGCGGAGGTCGGCATCCTGGGCTCCGTGGACGGCCGCCTCTTCGCCGCATGCGTGTCGCCCGTCGAGGTTCCGGCAGGCCCCGTGTTCACCGATGACTGCATCTGGAAATCGGTGAGCTCGGAGTTCGTCCCCGATGCCCCGCCGACCCCTCCCGCCGGGGCGACCTACGAGGTCACGGTCTCGTTCTAGGACAACATTCGTTTCATCGCGCGCACCTGGCTCCCATTCGAGCCAGATAGGCGCCAAGTGCGCACGATGAAAGGGTGATCGCCCCTCACCGCTTCCGGGACGCGTCCTTCAGGAAGAGCTTCGGAAGCAGCCACGACCCGAGCGCCGTGACCACCCAGCCGATGACGGTGGCCAGAACCCAGGAGCCGATACCGGTGATCACCAGCCCGCCGGGGAAGAGCGAGGCGATCAACAGCGCCGCGAAGGTGGACACCAGCCCCACGCCGCCGATGAGCGCCGGCGCGTGCTCGCGTGTGAGCTTGTCGGCGAGTGGAGCGAGCAGGCTCTGCGCCACGGCGAAGACCAGCACCGCGACGATGAACCCGGCGACGGACAGCTTCGCTCCGGGAACGAGCAGGGCGATCAGCAGCAGGGCGAGGGCGGCGGTGCCGAGGAAGATACCGGCGCGGATGAAGAAGCGGACCATGCGGGACTCCTGTTCGGGGGCGTGGGATGTCGCGGCCAGCCTAGGGGTCGGCGGGCGTTCCGGCACCTGTGGAGGACCGAAGCGCCGATCTCGCGAGGTGGCTATGGTCGGTGCGGGCGCGGGGGACGGACGGGCCTCTGGCCCAGCACGAAAGTGGGAAGGCGTATGACGAAACACACACTCGAAGGCAAGAACGTCCTGATCTCGGGTGGAGGGAAGAACCTCGGCGGCCTGATTGCGCGCCAGGCGGCGGCTGCCGGCGCGAACGTCGCGATCCACTACAACTCCGCGTCCTCTCGCGCGGAGGCGGAGGAGACACTCGCGGCCGTGGTCGCCACCGGCGCGAGGGGAGTCGTGATCGCGGGCGATCTCACCGTTCCCGCGAACGTCACCACGCTGTTCGCCGAGGCGGAGACGGCGATCGGGACCATCGACGTCGCGGTCAACACAGTGGGCAAGGTGCTGCGCAAGCCGATCGCGGAGACCACCGAGGCCGAGTACGACGAGATGTTCGACGTGAACGCCAAGGCCGCCTACTTCTTCCTGAAGGAGGCGGGAGCGCGTCTGGCCGACGGGGGCAAGATCATCACCATCGTCACGTCCCTGCTGGCGGCGTTCACAGACGGGTACTCCACTTACGCGGGCGGGAAGAGTCCCGTCGAGCACTTCACGCGGGCCGCAGCGAAGGAGTATGCCGGTCGAGGGATCTCGGTGACTGCGGTGGCTCCCGGCCCCATGGACACGCCGTTCTTCTATGGCCAGGAGACCCCCGAACGCGTAGCGTTCCACAAGTCGCAGGCGATGGGGAACCAGCTCACCCGGATCGAGGACATCGCCCCGATCGTGACGTTCCTCGCGACCGACGGCTGGTGGATCACGGGGCAGACCATCTTCGCCAACGGCGGCTACACCACCCGATAAAACCTGGACAGGAAGAGAAGAGACATGAGCAGCAGCAACGTTCCCGACCCGATCGCCGCTTTCATCGACGCCGTCAACCGGCACGACGAGGACGGATTCCTTGACGCCTTCACCGCAGACGGTGCCGTCGACGACTGGGGTCGGGTGTTCTCCGGTCGCGCCGCCATCAAGGGCTGGAGCGACAAGGAGTTCATCGGCGCGCGCGGCACCCTCACCGTCGAATCGGTGTCCATCGCCGATGGCGAGATCACCGTCATCGGCGACTGGCGCTCGAACTACGCGAACGGGCTGTCGAAGTTCGTCTTCGACGTGCACGGCGACAAGATCACCCGGATGACCATCCGCGAGGGCTGATCCGGGATGCCCTTCGCTTCGGCTTCGCCGAGGCGAAGGGCATCTGCATGTCATCGCGGGAGAAGATGGATCATGCCCACCCTGAACAAGGACACGACGCTCTGCATCTCGCTTGCCGGACGTCCCTCCAACCTCGGCACCCGCTTCCACAACTTCCTCTACGCCGAGCTCGGCATCGACTTCATCTACAAGGCCTTCACGACGGATGACATCGAGGGTGCCGTGCGGGGCATCCGGGCCCTCGGCATTCGCGGGGCGAGCATCTCGATGCCCTTCAAAGAAGCCGTCATTCCCCTTGTCGACGAGCTCGAATCGTCAGCGGCTGCGATCCAGTCGGTAAACACGATCGTCAACACCAACGGGCGCCTGGTCGCCGCCAACACCGACTACGAGGCGATCGCCGAGCTCATCGCGGCGAACCAGCTCGATCCCGCGGCGTCTGTCCTCGTGCGCGGTTCGGGAGGAATGGCGAAGGCCGTGGTGGCCGCGTTCCGGGACGCGGGCTTCGCCGATGTCACCGTGTGGGCGCGCAACGCGATCGCGGGTCAGGAACTCGCCGCCCACTACGGCTTCGGGTGGCGCTCCAGCGATCCCCATCCGGGCGCACAGATCATCGTCAACGTGACGCCGCTGGGGATGACCGGCGACACAGCGGAAGCGCTCTCCTTCTCCGCGCCCCTCATCGCAGCGGCGAGCGTGGTGTTCGATGTGGTCGCCTTCCCCGCGGAGACGCCCCTGATCCGGGCAGCTCGTGCCGCGGGCAAGCGGGTGATCTCTGGAGCGGAGGTTCACGCTCAGCAGGCGGCGCGACAGTTCGAGCGCTACACGGGCGTGACGATCACCGCCGATCAGGTCGCCCGCGCCGCAGCCTTCTCCCGCGCGGAATAGGGGCGGTGCGACCGGATCGATCAGCACCGCCCCTATTCGAGCCGGACTCAGCTACGCCGGCGCGGAGCTGTGCGCCACAGGGCAGCCGTCACACCAGCGACGAGGAGCAGCACGCCCGCGCCCAGGATGCCGCCCATCGGTGAGGTCACACCGGTGGTGGGCAGCGCGCCGGATCCTCGGGGCGTGACCGGTGCGGGCGCCGACGACGACATGGTCGCCGTGGGCGCGCCGGTCGGAGTCGCCGTTGCCGTTGCTGTCGAGGTTGCCGTTGCCGTTGCCGTTGCCGTTGCGGTTGCGGTCGAGGACGGCGTGCCGGTGGGCGTCGCCGTCCCGGTCGGTGTGGGTGTTGTGCTGACGGTCGGCGTGGGCGATGCCGAACTCGTGCCGGTCGGTGTCGGTGACACCGTGCCGCTCGGGGTGGGCGACGGCGTGGCCGTCCCGCTCGGTGTCGGTGTCGGCGTGGGTGTCGGTGTCGGTGTCGGTGCCGGCGTGGGTGTCGGTGTCGGCGTGGGCGTGGGTGAGGTCGTTCCGGTGGGCGTCGACGACGGCGACCCTGACGGGCTCGTCACCGGTGTCACCGTGAGCGTTGCGGGACCGCTGACGGCCGAGCCTGCGGAGTTGGTGGCGGTGGCGCGGTACTGACGTCCATCGAGGCTGACATCGGGAGGTGTCACCGTGAGCGTCGTGCCGTCGGCGGAAACGACCGCAGCGGCGTCACCGGAGACCGGAAGCCAGGTGACCCCGCCATCCGGGGAGTACTCCCAGGTGATGGCCGGGGCGGGGTATCCCGTCGCGCTGACGGTGAAGACGGCCGGAACGCCCACGGTGGTGGTGCGATCCGGCGGAGTCGTCACGGTGGGCGCCGCCACGTACGTGTAGCCGCCGGCGTAGGTGACCGGGGTCTGCACCACTCCGTTGAGCGTCCACTCCACGACCACGTCGACCGGGCCGGCAGCGTGGGGCGGCGTGACGACGCTCCAGTCTCCGCTGCCCGCGTCGGCGAGCGATGTGCCGTCAAGACCGTCGAAGCTCACGCGCGTGACCGTCACCTGCGGCCAGAACAGCGCCGGGACGTTGGTGCCGTACCGGTACGACCACGCATACAGCTTGCCGTCGGACCCGATGGCGAGCGAGCGCTCCTCGCTCGATGCCACCGTCTCCAGCGAGACGCCGGCAGGGCTCTGGACCACCACCGGGGTGGTGCGCTGCACGTTGGAGCCATCGCCGATGATCCACAGCCCGTTGGCGCCCCAGCCGTAGGTGTTCCCGTCGGAACCGGTCGCGAAGCTGATGTCGTATCCCGCGCTGATGTTCGAGAACGTCACACCGGCCGGAGCCGTCACGGGGGTGGGCACGTTTCGGGACGTTGTACTCCCGTTGCCGAGCTGGCCGGAGTCGTTGTTGCCCCAGCTGTAGAGCACGCCGTCGCTGCCGAGACCGAGGGAGAAGTAGGCGCCGGCAGCGAACTCGGTGAATGTGACACCCGCCGGTGCCGTCACGGGCACGGGTGTCGTCGACGTCGTGCTGGTGCCGTTGCCGAGCTGGCCGAACCCGTTCTGCCCCCACGCATACAGCACGCCGTCGGAGGCGAGGGCGAGGATGTGCGCGTTCGAGGCGCTGATCCGCGTGAAGGTGGCGCCGCCGGGGGCCGCGGTGGCCACCGGAACGGTTGCGGCGCCGCCCGGCGTGTATGCGGTCCCGTACGGCTGACCCCACACGTATACCTGTCCGTCGGAGCCGAGAGCGGACGAGGTGTACTGACCGGCCTGCGGCTGGGTGAACGTCACGCCCGGGGGTGTGAGCACCTTGGCCGGGGTCGTCGTGTTCGTCGTGGTGCCGTTGCCGAGCTGACCGCGGTCGTTGCGGCCCCAGGAATAGACGCTGCCGTCGGAGCCGATGGCCAGGGACCAGCCGTAGCTGACGGCCGGCTCGCCGAGCGTGACCCCGGCCGGGGCGAGCACCGCGACGGGTGTCGTTGCAGCGGTCGTGCCCCCGGTACCCAGCTCACCGAAGCTGTTGGACCCCCAGGCGTAGAGCTGCCCGTCCGAACCGACGGCGAGCGCGTGGTCGCGGCCCTGCGCGATGTCCGTGAACGTGATCGACGGCGGTTCCGGAACCAGCACCGTCGTCCCGCCGCTGGTCGGCCCGCTGTCGGGCGTGGGGACGGTGACCGTCGAGGCGTGCGCGCCCAGCGCCCCCACCAGCGTCACGACGACCGCCGCTCCTGCCGCACTGAACCAACGCCGAACACCGCTTGATCGCTTCATCGCCCGTACGCTCCCTGTACACGTGGGTCTCGAAAAGGCACGCCCAGCGTCATCGGGGCGACGCGTGGGGATGTGCTCCCTGCAAGTTTCAGCGACGGCAGTTCAGCAGGGAACGCGGGGGGACGGATTGACCCCAGTTCTGTGGTCAGGCTCTCGCGGGCGCTCCCTGCTCAGGCGCGTCACCAGGCCGGACGGGTCACCGGCCGGCGTGCCGCATCGCGGGTGTCGCGGGAGATCCGTGCGCTCAGATGCCGGTGGCGGCGTCGCTGATCTGGCGCAGACGCGCGCGTGCGATGGCGGGGTCGGCCACCAGCACCGCGTCCAGGAGCTTGCGCGTATACGGATGCTGCGGGTGATCGAAGATCTCGGCGGTGGGTCCCTCCTCCACCACCTGACCGCGGTACATCACGGCGACGCGCGTGGCGATCTCTCGCACGACGGCGAGATCGTGCGAGATGAAGAGGTATGTCAGGCCCAGCTCGCGTTGCAGATCCCGCAGCAGGTCGGTCACCTGCGCCTGCACCTGGACATCGAGCGCCGAGACGGGCTCGTCGGCCACGATCAGCGCCGGTGCCACTGCGATGGCGCGCGCGATGGCGATCCGCTGGCGCTGGCCACCGCTGAACGATCGGGGGAGGCGGTGCACGGCATCGCCGGTGATCCCGACCTGCGCGAGCGCCGCCGTTGCGACGGCTTCGGCGTCCTTTTCGGGCGAGAGCACGCTCACCGGCTCCGCCACCTGCAGCAGCGCGGAACGCACCGGATTGAGCGAAGAGTACGGGTCCTGGAAGATCACCTGCATCGATCGTTGCGCGGTTCGCCGCCCCGCGCGGCCTGCCCCCACCAGCTCCTCACCGTCGAACCGGATGGACCCGGAGGTCGGCGACTCCAGCTGGAGGATGAGCCGACCGAGTGTCGATTTGCCGGAGCCCGACTCGCCCACCAGAGCCAGCGTCTCGCCGCGATGGATGTCCAGACTCACATCGTCCACCGCGCGCACCGTGCGCTTGCGTCCGCGCTCGCGGACCGTGAAGTCCTTCACCACTCCGCTCACGCGCACCAGGGGCTCGGTCATGATGCCTCCTCCCGTGTCGCGGCGCCGGGAGAAGCTGCCAGCAGCGAACGTGTGTAGGGGTGTTTCGGGGCCGCGAACACCTCGTCGACCGCTCCCGTCTCCACCACGGCGCCGTCCTTCATGACGGTGACCTGATCGCAGAGCGCGGCCACCACGCCCAGATCGTGGGTCACGATCAGCACGCTGAGGTTGCGCTGCGCCTGCAGGCGATGGATGAGGGCGAGGATCTGCGCTTGCACGGTCGCATCCAGCGCGGTGGTCGGCTCATCAGCGACGAGGAGCTCCGGTTCGGCGAGCAGAGCCATCGCGATCATCGCGCGTTGGCGCATCCCGCCGGACAGTTCGTGGGGGTAGCTGCGCATCACCCGCGCCGGATCCGGAATGCCCACATCGGTGAGTGCCGCGATGCACGCCCGTTCCGCGTCCGCCCCGCGCAGCGCGGTGAAACGCCGGACCACCTCACGCAGGTGCCCGCCGATACGGCGGAGGGGGTTGAAAGAGGTCAGCGGGTCCTGGAAGACCATCGCCATCGCGGGACGAGCGGGCCGGGGGGCCGTGAGGTCGACGCCATCCACGAGGCAGGTGTCCCAGCGGCGCTCGGCACGCTGCGGCAGGATCGACATCAGTGCGCGCAGCAGCATGGTCTTGCCCGAGCCGGATTCGCCCACCACACCCATCACGGTGCCGCGCTCGATGGTGAGGTCGACGTCGTGGAGGATCGCGATGCGCTCCGCCCGGGGCGGCACGATGTCGACGTTCAGGCCACGGATCTGCAGGATTGGATCGGTCATCGCTCATCCTCCCGGGTGACGGCGGCGCGGATGCCGTTACCCACCACGTTCACGCAGAACACCGTGGTGGCGATCAGGAGTCCCGGCACCACCGCGAGCAGGGGCGCCTTCTGCAGCGATCCCTGCGCGGTGGTGAGGAGTGAGCCCCAGGACGCCAGCGGCGCCTGGATGCCCAGCCCCAGGAAGCTCAGCGCCGACTCGGTCAGGATGGCGCCGGAGATCGTCGCGGTCGCGGCCACGATGATCGTGGGCACCACGGCAGGCAGCACGTGGCGCAGGATCACGCGAGGGGAGCGGACGCCGATGAACGCCGCATAGCCCACGAACGTGCGCTCGCGCACCGACAGGGTCTCGGCTCGCACCAGTCGCGCCGTGGTCATCCACGACAGCGTCCCGATGATCAGCACCATCGTCCACAGCCCCGGACGGAAGAACACGCTCGCGACGATCACGAGGAGCATCCAGGGAATCGCCGAGAGCAGGTCCACCAGCCGCATCAGGAGGTCGTCGACGATGCCGCCGAAGTAGCCGGCCGCGAGCCCGGCGAACATCCCGATGAGCGTCGCCGCGAGGGCCGAGGAGAACCCGACGAACAGAGAGATCCCGCCGCCGCTGAGCACGCGCGCCAGGTAGTCGCGCCCGAGGTTGTCGGTGCCGAGGAGATGGGCCGGGCTCGGGGCCGCCCACCGGTCGGACATGTCGGAGGTGGTCCCGTCCAGGCCGAACAGCGGCGAGATGACGCACACAACGGCGATCACCAGGATGATGATCAGCGCGGTGACGGATCCGCGACGCTGGAGGAAGCGGCGCCAGACGGTGGCATCGGCGGAGCGGACGGTGGTCATTTCGCCCCCTGGGTGAGCCGGATGCGCGGATCGGCGGCCGCGTACAGCACGTCGGCGATGAGGTTTCCGAGCACGGTGAGTACGGCGGACACGAGCACCACGGCGAGGATCACGGGGTAGTCGAGTGCGGCCGAGGAGGTGAGGATGTACTGCCCGATACCCGGCCAGCCGAAGATGCTCTCGGTCACGATCGCTCCGGTGACCAGGATGGGAAGGGCCAGCCCCAGCTGCGTGATGATCGGCAGCAGCACGTTGCGGCTGACGTGGCGGGACAGGATGAACCCCCGGCTCGCGCCGTAGGCCCGCTGCACGAGCACGTAGTCGTCGTCGAACTGGGCGATGGTCGAGGCCCGGACGTAGCGGGTGAGATCGGGAAAGAGCGCCACCACGAGGACCAGATAGGGCATCGCGAAGTGAGCGAGGAAGTCGGCGGGATCGCCCTGCCTTCCGACCGAGTGCATGCCGAGAATCGGGAACAGTCGCAGCTGATAGCCGAACAGGTAGATCACCAGCAGCGCGAACCAGAAGGTCGGGGTGGCGATGGCCACCGAGCAGATGCCGTCGATCACCTTGTCGAGGCGGCCGCCGCGCCGGGAGCCGGCGATCAGGCCGAGGACGATGGCGAGGATGAAGGCGGTCAGGTAGGCGGGACCGATGAGGGAGAGCGTGTTCGGGATGCGTTCGGCGAGATCGGCGGCCACGGAGTGGCGGCTGACGAGGGAGAAGCCGAGGTCGCCACGCACGGCGTTCCACAGCCACAGGCCGTACTGCACGATCATTGGCTGGTCGAGGCCGAATTTCTCGCGCATGAGCTGCTTGGTCTCATCCGACATGGACGGCGTCGTGATCGCGTCGATCACGTCGTACGGCGCGAGGTGGATGAGCACGAACACGATGAGCGTGATGACCACGAGCATCGGCACGAGCTGCGCCATGCGTCGCAGCACGTAGCGGAGCATCCGGCGATCCTCTCTCAGAAGCGGGCTACCCCGCGAGACTTCCCTCTGCGGGCGAGAATCCACGCATTGCGCCGATTCTCGCCCACATGCCGAAGTCTCGCGGGGCGTGACAGGGATGAAACCGACGTTACTTGACGGTCAGCTTCTCCCAGTGCTCGAAGGTGTAGATCGGAACGAGGACGGCCTCATCCACGCCGCCGACGCGCGGGCCGGTGGCCAGGATCTTGAGGTTGTCGGCCAGCGGGTAGAAGACCGCGTCATCCGCGATGGTCTTCTGCAGGTCGGCGTAGATCGCCTTCCGCTTGGTCTCGTCCAGCTCGGCCGTGCCCTGGTCGAACAGCGTGTCGACGGCCGGGTTCGAGTAGGCGAAGTAGTTCGCCGAAGCGCCCGTGCGGAACAGCGCCGAGTACGCGTCGGGGTCGTTGCCCATGATGTAGCCGCCGAGGAACGCGTCGAACGAGGAGCCCGCGCCCTTCTCGATGTCCGCATACAGCGCCGATCCGTCCACGGCCTGCAGCTGCACGGTGATCCCGGCCTTGCCCGCCTGCTCCTGGATCAGCGTGGCCTCGGTCTCCTGTGCCGGGTCGCCCGCGGTGTAGCCGAGCGTGATGGTCGGCTTCGCACCGGCGAGCAGCGTCTGCGCCTTCTCGAGGTCCGTCTCGTACTTCTGGACGTCCTCGGTGGCGAACGGGTTGCTCGGCGGGAGGATCGAGTACGCCGGCTCGTAGTAGTCCGTGCTGAGGAATGCACCGTCGTCGATCTGCTTCTTGTCCAGCGAGTAGAACAGCGCCTGGCGCACGTTCACATCGGGGACCTTCGCGGCGATGACGCCGAGGTAGGCGACGCGGCCCTCGGCGTAGGGGTGCACCGTGACATCGGTGCCCTCGAACTCCTCGACCTGCGCGGCGGTGACGAAGGAGGCGTCCACCTCTCCCGTCTGCAGCGCGGTCTTGACCGTGTCGGCGTTGCTGACGATGCGCAGGGTCAGATCGCTGACCTGCGGTGCATCGCCGGCGTAGTTCGGGTTCGGCTCGAAGCGCAGGTACTCGCCGCGCTTGTACTCGGCCAGCTGGTACGGACCCGATCCGACCGCGGCGGGGTCGAGATCGGAGGTGGAGAAGTCCGTGATCTTGCCGTAGACGTGCTCCGGGATGATGTAGGTCTCGGTGGCGATGTTCGACAGCGCAGCGGCACTGATCGAGGGCAGGTGGAAGACCACGGTGGTGTCATCGGTCGCCTCGGCGGTGATCGGCTTGTCGCCCACCCACAGCAGGTCGGCGTTGCCGTTCTCCTTCTTGGCCTTCTCCGTGTACGTGAAGACCACGTCCTTCGCGGTGAGCGGCTCGCCGTCGGACCACTTCAGGCCGGACTTCAGCTTCACGGTCACCGAGAGACCGTCCTCGGCGGGGGTGATGGTGTCGGCCAGCTCGTTGACGACGGTGCCGTCGCCCTCGACGCGCGCGAGCGGCGAGTAGACGATGTTGGCGAAGGTCAGTCCCCAGCGGTCGTTGAGGTTGATGGGGTTGGTGGAGGTGGGGTCCGAGGAGATGACGTAGGTCAGCGCCCCGCCGGTGCTCGCGGAAGTGGCGGAGCCATCCGACGTGCCCTCGGAGGGCCCGGACGCGGGCGCGCACGCGCTGAGCATCAATCCGGCGGCCGCGACGAGGGCGAGGGTCGATGCGATTCTGCGACGTGACATGGGCATAGCTCCAGGGTTCGGGGTGAGTCCACTGAGGGTAGGCATGCGCGTGCATACCTCGCACATCCTGTTTCGGTGTGTGTCAGCGCACAGCGGTCCGTGTCTATTCCCGCACCGACCGGGAGGACGGCGAAGCGGTGAGAGAACCCTCACGCTGCGCGCGGTGGAGAATGCGCGGGAGGGCGGATGGCCGACGCTACGATGGCTCCATTTCCGAACGGGGAGGAACCCATGAGCACCTCGGCTGACAGCATCTCCGACGGGGGCGAACCCCGACTGCAGCGCGCGCTGAGCAACCGCCACATCCAGCTCCTCGCGATCGGTGGGGCGATCGGCACGGGCCTGTTCATGGGCAGCGGCAAGACCATCTCGGTGGCCGGTCCATCGGTGATCTTCGTCTACCTGATCATCGGGTTCATGCTCTTCTTCGTCATGCGGGCCATGGGCGAGCTGCTGCTGTCGAATCTGAAGTACCGCTCGTTCAGCGACTTCGCCGGCGACCTCCTCGGTCCATGGGCGAGCTTCTTCACCGGATGGACGTACTGGTTCTGCTGGGTGGTGACAGGCGTCGCCGACGTGATCGCGATCGCCGGCTACGTGAAGGTCATGATCCCCGACGTGCCGCTGTGGATTCCCGGGCTGCTCGTCGTCGTCGTGCTGCTCCTGCTGAACCTGCCCACGGTGGCCGCGTTCGGGGAGGTGGAGTTCTGGTTCGCGCTGATCAAGATCATCGCCATCGTCGCGCTCATCGTCACCGGTCTCGTCATGATCTTCGGAGGCTTCCAGTCCGACGCGGGCACGGCGTCTTTCGCCAACCTCTGGAGCCACGGCGGGTTCTTCCCGAACGGGTTCATGGGCTTCGTGGCGGGTTTCCAGATCGCGGTCTTCGCGTTCGTGGGCATCGAGCTGGTGGGCACAGCGGCCGCGGAGACCAAGAACCCCCGGCGCAACCTGCCGAAGGCCATCAACGCCATCCCGGTGCGCGTGATGCTGTTCTACGTCGGTGCACTGATCATCCTGATGTCGGTCACGCCGTGGACTCAGTACGAGGCCGGCAGCAGCCCGTTCATCGCGATGTTCTCGCTGGCAGGCCTCGGAATCGCCGCCACGGTGGTGAACCTCGTGGTGCTCACCTCGGCGATGTCCAGTGCCAACTCCGGTATCTACTCCACGTCACGCATGGTGTTCGGACTCGCGCAGGATGGAGACGCACCGCGTCTGTTCGCTCGGCTCTCCCGGCGTCGCGTGCCGCAGAACGCCCTGTTCCTGTCCTGCATCCTGCTGCTGGCGGGCGTCGTGCTGCTGTACGCGGGTGACGACATCGGAACCGCGTTCGACATGGTGACCACCGTGTCCGCGGTGTGCTTCATGTTCGTGTGGACCATCTTCCTGCTCAGCTACCTGGCCTACCGGCGCAAGCGCCCCGAGGCGGTGGCGCGCTCCGCGTACCGGATGCCGGGCGGCCGGTTCATGGTGTTCGTGGTGCTGGCGTTCTTCCTCTTCATCCTCTGGGCTCTCACCACCCAGCCGGACACGCTCACTGCACTGCTGGTGACGCCCGTCTGGTTCGCCGTCCTCGTGGTGGCCTGGCTGTTCGTGCGACGCTCGCCCCATCACCTCGAGCGTCACGCCGCGCACATGACGTACCTGCGGACGCCCGACGCCGAGGAATGAAAGGAGCCGGCGAAGCGGATGAGAAGGCTGTCATGATCCCCGACCCTCGTCGTAGGGTGGAGTCACCTCCCGCGCGATGCTCGGGGCCGGGATTCTGAGGGGTATGGCATGGGTTTCTTCGACAAGTCCACCGGGAGCGCGGGCGCGCTCGCACCGTTGAGCCGTGACCGCATCACCGCGGTGCTCGATGCGGGCGGCATGCACTACAGCATCGACAGCGACGGCGACGTCGGCGGCTGGTGGGATGGCCACCTGTTCTACTTCTTCCTGATGGGACAGGACAAGGAGATCCTGCAGGTACGCGGACGGTGGAACCGCACGGTGAACCCGGACCAGTACGGCAACCTCGTCCGCCTCGCCAACCAGATCAACACGGAACGCATGTTCCCACGTGTGTCCGTGCTCATCGATGACGACGGCGATGTGAACGTCTTCGCGGCGCACGGAGTGGACTACGAGAAGGGCGTCACCGACGACCAGCTCGACGTTCACTTCGCCACCGCGATCGGCTCCACGCTCAGCGCGTTCGGCTTCCTCGACGAGCAGTACCCCACCGAGGCTGCAGCGGCCGCAGCGGCGTTCGCCGAGGAATGAGTCGCGCGTTCGCGGTCGACCTGCGCGGCATGGTCGACCTGCTGGCGCGCCACCTGTACTCCGGTCCGCGCGTCTACCTGCGTGAGCTGCTGCAGAACGGTGTCGACGCCGTCCAGGCGCGGCGGGCGCAGGACGCGCACTCTCCGGCGTCGATCCGTCTGATCGCCCGGGGCGAGACGCTCGAGGTGATCGACTCCGGTGTGGGTCTCTCCGCTGCGGAGGCGGATGAGCTGCTCGCCACGATCGGTCGCAGCTCGAAACGGGACGAACTCACCGGTCGCACCGACTACATCGGGCGCTTCGGAATCGGCATGCTCGCGGCGTTCATGGTGGCAGAGACCATCGAGGTGATCTCGCGCTCCGCTTCCGGCAGCCCGCCGGTGCGCTGGCAGGGCCGGGACGACGGCACGTTCGAGATCGAAGAGGATCCGGCGGACATCGGCGACGTCCCCATCGGAACCCGCGTGCGACTGCATGCCCGTCCGGAGGCCGCGCACTGGATGTCCACCGACACGGTGACCGCTCTCGCCGCCGAGTATGGCGAACTGCTTCCCGTGGACATCAGCGTGGAGGTTCCGGTCGGGAACACGGTGCTCCCGCGTCGGATCTCCCGCGATGAGCTGCCGTGGCAGGAGACGCATCCCACACCTCGTGCGCGAGAGCAGGCGCTGATCCGCTACGGGGAGAGCCTGTTCGGCTTCACGCCGCTGGGGGTGATCGATCTCAGCGTGCCGGAGGTCGGACTCACCGGGGTGGCCTTCGTGCTCCCCGCCGCCGTCGCGCCCACGGGGGCTCGTCATCGCGTCTACGTGAAGCGCATGCTGCTGGGTGACCGCGTGGACGGACTGCTGCCGGACTGGGCGTTCTTCGTCCGTGCCGTGGTGAACGCCGATGGACTCAATCCGACCGCCTCGCGCGAGCAGCTGCACACCGACGAGGTGCTGGTCACCGCTCAGGAGCACCTGGCCGCCGGGCTCCGGGCCTGGGCGACACAGGCGCTGTCGGAGGACACCGCCTTTCGGGGACGATTCCTGCGGACCCATCACCTCTCCCTCCGTGCCCTGGCGGCGGGGGACGACGACATGCTGGATCTCGTCGCGAAGACGCTGCCGTACCAGACGACGGACGGTGAGCTGACCCTCAGCGAGGTGGGGGAGCGCAGCGGTGAGATCCTCTACGCGCCCACCACCGAGGCGTTCCGCCGCGTGGCCGATGTCGCGCGGGCACAGGGTCTTGTCGTGGTGAACGCCGGCTACGTCTACGACGCGGACGTGCTCGCACGCCTCAGCGGCCGTTCCGGATGGCGCGTGCGTCAGCTGCGCGTCGAGGATCTGGTGCGTGCGCTGAACCCCCTCGATCCCTCACGCGAGCTCGCCACCCTGGACGGTGTGGCGGCCGCGCAGGCCGTGCTGGCCGACGCCGATGTGGACGTCCTGATCCGCACGTTCCTTCCGGAGGACACCGCTGCCGTTCTGCTGCGCGATGCCGAGGCCGAGCATCAGCGCGACATCGCCGCAGAGCGCGAGCTGGCCGACGCCGCCTGGGGGGACGTGCTGGCCGCATTCGCCCGCCCCACGGCATCACGGCAGCTGGTGCTGAACGATGCGAATCCGCTGGTGCGGCGCCTGTTGAGTGCCGACCGCGGCGAGGTCTTCCGCGCCGGCGTCCGCACCATCCACCTGTCCGCGGTGATGCGCTCCGGCGAGGTGCTGCGGGCCGCCGAGGCGACCCAGCTCAACGACTCCCTGAACGTGCTGCTCACCGCCGGGCTGAGCGCTGCACCCGACGAAACGCCGTGAGCGCCGCTCCCGAACCCGAATCGGAGATCACCCGTGACCCGCGATATCGATGACATCCTTGCTGCGGCGCAGAACGCCGACAGCATGCCGTACGGCCCCGCCCGAACCGAGACCATGGTCCGGCTCCTGGACGAGGTGGACCGGGACGGCCAGCATGACGCGGAGGCGTACGTTCTGATCTGTCTCGTTGAGGCGCACTTCTTCGCGGGGGACACCCCGCGCGCGCTCGTCGTCTTCTCGCGACTGCGTCGCCTGTGGGCCGAGCATCCCGAACGATTCGACAAGTGGGACCGCGAGGCGTTCTTCGCCGCCATGAACTGGGTGGTCGGCGGTGTGCAGGATGACCCCTCGGTCTCGGCCGCACAGATCCTGCCGCTGCTGGATGACATGACACAGCTCGCCGCCGTTGCGGGCCTCGCCGCCGACGCCGCGGCGTACGAGCGGTTGCGATGGGCGATCCGCTCCGAGTCCGACGACGTGGAGGCACGGTTCGAGGAGTGGCGGCATACGCCGCGCACCACGGCGGAGTGCGAGTTCTGCGAGCGCACTCGCGTGGCCATGGTGTTCGCCCGCGACGGCCGGTTCGCGGAGACGGTGACGCTGGCGAGCGCACCGGGTGCACCGGATCGGCGCTGCACCACCGACCCCGCCGATCTCTATTCCCTGCATGCGCAGGCACTTCTGGAAGTGGGCGACGCCGCGGGCGCGGCACGTCTGCACCGTGACTTCGAAGCGGCACTGCCCCGGCAGTCGGCACATCTCACCATGGCGCGCGGCCGGCGGATCTGGACCCTCGGTCGCGGTGGCGCGCTCGATCTGGCCGTGGCTGCCATCGAAGAGGATCAGGACTACCTGACCTCCGGTATCACGGGATGGCTGCACCTCTCCTTCCTCACGTCGGTCGCCGCAGGCACCAGCGCACTGGTGCGCGCCGGACTGGACGCGCCGCTGCGGCTGCGGACCGTTCCGGCGGACACCGTCGCCGAGCTCGCCGCGTGGACGCGTGAGCGCGCTCTCGAACTCGCCGACGCATTCGGCGCGCGTGCCGGCGGAGATCGTCTGCGGGCCCGGACGATCGCGGACATCGAGCGTCCGCTGCCCCCGCACCGGCTGGAGTTCCGCGTCGCCGTTCCTTCCGCTGTCGCACCGGAAGCTTCTGTCGCCGCGCCGGCGGATGCCGTCGGCACGGCGACCGGCGAATCCGGTGCCGAGACCTGGCAGCAGGCGCTTGCGGCCGCGGAAGCCGCCGTATCGACCGATCTCGCGACCGCGGCGGAGGCCTACGGCCGTGCAGCTGTTCTCGCCGACGCCGCCGGCGCGCTTGCGGATGCCGGCTTCGCCTACGCGGAGCTGGGGCGAAGCGCCGACCTCCTCCGCGATCCCGTCGCCTCGCATCACGCCTATGGGGAGTCCATCGCGCGCCTTCTCGCGGCGGGGGTCGAGCCGGAGCTCATCGTGCAGGTGATCGAGGCGTGGGCGCCGGTCGCCGCCGATCGCGACGACACCGGTGACGTCATTGCGGCGGCAGCGCGTGTCCACGAGCTGCTGGCCGTTGCCAATGACGACGACGTGCCGGATGAGCGATTGCGTGCCCGTCGCGGCCACCGCCGTGCCAGCGCGCTCGCGGTGATCTCCGAGACCCGCGCCCGCCTCCTGGCCGGCGACGACGCCGATCTGGCCTTCGATCTCGCCACCCGTGCGGCTGAGCTGCACCGCGACACCGGCCGTGCGGACGCCGCGGCTGAGGCGCTGTGGCTGGCCGCGCGCATCCGGGAGTCGGTGGGCGCGGCAGATACGCCCGATGTGATGCGCCTCGCATTCGACGCCTCATCGGGCAGCCAGCGTTCGGTGCTCGGCGCCGCGCTCGTGGAAGCACTTCGTGGCGCAGGACGCCACGGCGACGCCGACGACGTGCTTCGTGAACTCGGCGGCAGCTGAGCCGCGAGGCCTCAGCGGCGCGGGCTGATCGATCCCACGGCGAGGATCGCGAGAGCCACGGCGAGCAGCCCATAGGCGACCACGTCCGACGTCGCGATCCGCTCGCCCAGGAGGAGCGCCGCCACGAACATCAGGACGGGTTCCACGTAGCTGAGCAGCCCGAAGACCGCGAGGGTGAGCAGACGCGATGCCGCCAGGTAGAGCGTCATCGCCACCGCGCCGCCGAGGCCGACAGCGATGACGATGCCCTGTTCCCCAAACGTCGCCGCGCCACGGCTCCACGCGATCAACGCAACGGCGGGAAGGCACAGGATCGCCACCTCACCGCCGAACGCGGCCTGGGTGTCGAGCCGGAAGCGCTTGCGCAGGGCGAAGTACGCGGCGTAGCCGAGGCAGACCAGGACCGTCACCCACGAGAAGGTCGCGGAGAAGACGATCTTGATCGCCACCGCGACCACGGCGACCGCCACCGCCCACCACTGCATGCGCGTCACGCGCTCGTGGAACACGAAACGCCCTGACAGCACGAGCACGATCGGCAGCAGCAGGTATCCGAGCGACGCGTCCAGCCCGTGACCGTGCATCGGCGACCAGGCGAACAGCCACATCTGCACGCCGACCAGCGCTGCCGTGCAGAGCAGGACGAGCGGCGTCCACCAGCGATGACGAAGCAGGGCGACCAGATCGGCGAGCGCCGCGCGCCCCGGTGCCCAGAGCAGCGCGATGAGGAAGCACGCCCCCGTGACCAGCATCCGCCAGCCGAACATCGACTCGGCGGAGACATCGAGCAGCCCGGATACCAGGAACATCGCGCCGAACATGGCGCTGGCGACGAGGGAGCTCGCGACGCCGCGCGCGGAGTGGCCAGCGGTCGCATCCATGACGCCGCCCATCGTATCCGCGAGCGACAGTCACTCCTGCGACGCCACGGACGGCAAAGCCGCCTTTATATGGCAAGCATGGTGTTGTGTGCCAGACGCGGCTCGCCCCGGCTGCGATTGTCCACAGAAAATGACCCCACTATTGGGGTCATTTTGGGAGTGGTGATCGGACGGGATTTTCGGCCGACCTAGTGTCAGTTGATTGGGGGAATGGTGGCTGCACCCGAAGCAGTCACGACCTTTTCAGGGAGAGAAGAATGGGGTCATCCGTGAAGAACCGAAACCCACGGTTGCGGACGAAGATCGGCGGCGCCCTCGCGGCTGCGGGGCTCGTCGCACTCGGCATCGTCGCGCCGCAGATCGCCAGCGCAGCGCCCGCACTCCAGGCGGGAGACAGCGTCTGGGTCGGGGGGAGCATCGGCTATAACGGCGCTGTGGCGCACGCGGTGTATCCGCAACGGCCCGCCGACGCGCCGGACGCCGAGAGCGGCCCGCAGTCGTACTGGGAGGCAGCGGACTTCTGGGCCTACTGCGTCGAACACAACATCTCGGCGAATCCGGGGGCCACCGGTGTGCTCGACGACTTCGACGGCGCTCTCGCCGACAGCCTGTTCACCGGGCCCAATGCACAACTGGTGCAGGCCAAGGTCATGTGGGTGCTCACCCACTCGCTCCCGGTGATCTCGCTGGACGACTTCCACACCGCATCCGGACTCACGAACGTCACGACCGACGATCTGGTGATGGCCACGCAGTACGCCATCTGGCGCTACACCGACCTCGGTTTCGACGCGGAGTGGCGTGCCTGGGTGGATGACCCGGCCACGTACGGCAACGCGCGAGACGCATACTGGTATCTCGTCAACGGCGCCAACGCCGACACGGCGACGGCCCCGGTCGTTCCGGCGCCGATCACGGTGTCCGTCGACGCTCCTCCCGCGGGTCAGGAAGCGGCCACGCTGGTGGGCCCGTTCACGGTGCACACCAACCAGGCGACGGTGAGTGTGACGACGGAGTCCGGTCTGTCCATCGTCGACGCCGCGGGCAACGCCATCGACGTGTCGGCCGTCGTCGACGGGCAGCAGCTGTACCTGGATGCCACGGGTGTCGTCGACGCCGGCTCTGCGACGATCACCGCGACCGCGGAAGGCTCCAGCGCCACCGGCTATGTCCTCAACGTCCCGTTGGACAACGGTTCGATGACGCCGGACGCGCACGCTCAGACCATGATCCTCGCCGCCAAGTCCACGGCCAACACCACCGCCTCCGCCGACACCACCTGGGTCGCGGTGCCGCAGCCCACGATCGGTACGACGCTGGTCGACTCGGCTGACGGTGACAAGGTGCTGGGGTGGAATGGTGGCACCGTCGTGGACACCATCGCGTACGAGAATCTGACGCCCGGTGTGGAGTACACGGTGACGGGTGAGCTGATGCTGAAGTCGGATGGCTCGGCTACCGGCATCACGGGTACGACGACGTTCACGCCGGCCGAGGCGAACGGGACGACGACGGTGACGTTCGCTGTTCCGGCTGGTTTCGGTGGTGAGGTGCTGGTGGCATATGAGGAGCTGTTCGAGTCCGCCGATCTGACCACGCCGGTGGCGGTGCACCAGGACATCAACGACGCGGCCCAGACCGTGACGGTGCAGACGCCGCCGACAGTGGAGGAGCCCGCTATCGGGACGTCGCTGGTGGATTCGGCTGACGCGGATCATGTGCTTCCCGCTGAGGGCGGCACGCTGATCGACACGGTGGCGTACCAGAACCTGACGGTGGGTACCGAGTACACCATCACGGGTGAGCTGATGCTTCAGGGCGACGGCACCGCCACCGGGGTCACCGGTACGGTGACGTTCACTCCGGTGGCCGCGGACGGTTCGGTCGAGGTGACGTTCGAGGTTCCCGCCGGGTTCGCCGGCGAGGCGCTGGTGGCGTACGAGGAGCTGTTCGAGTCCACGGACCTCACCACTCCGGTGGCGGTCCACCAGGACATCAACGACGCGGCCCAGACCGTGACCGTGGAGCAGACCACGACGCCGACTCCCACTCCGACCCCGACGACGACGCCGAGCGCCACGCCGAGTGCCACGCCGACGACGACGCCGAGCGCCACGCCGTCCCCGACGACGACGCCGAGTGCCACGCCGTCCCCAACGTCGACGGCGAGCTCTCCGGTCGTCCCGGGCAAGCCGGGCAAGCAGAGCGGTCCGACGGGGCTGCCGACGACGGGTATGGATCTCAGCCCGGCGCCGTTCGTCGGCGCGATGGCGCTGCTCGGCCTGGGAACGTTCATTCTGATCGCTCGTCGCCGGGCGACTAGCCGACGCTGATGTGCTGACATGATCGACGGGCGTGACCTCCGGACGGAGGCCACGCCCGTCGTCGTCTGCCGGGGATGTCAGTGGACCGACTGCACCAGGGTGGCGTTGCGCTGACGGATGAGGCGCCGCAGGTACGGCACCAGTACGAGGCGTTCGGCGAGGATCCCGAAGACCGGAGATGCGAGTGTGATCGTGTCGGTCATCCGGGAGCCGTCTGCGGTGTCCTCGAACAGGTGCTCGTGGACGAAGGAGCGGAACGGGCCCGCCACCTGCTGATCCACGAAGCGGCGCGGCTCGTCCAGCGCGGTGATCTGCGAGGTCATCCGGAACCAGATCCCGAAGTGGCGGGCGCGCCAGGTGACGCTCTCGCCGAGCCCGATGCTGCCCGAGCGCACGCCGTCGATCGCGGTCTCCCCGGTATCACGCATCGACTCGACATGCAGATCGATGTCGAGTGATGCCGCGAACATCGTGCGCGCGGGCACCGGACACTCCGTGACAAGCGTGAACGCCGAGACCATGTCTCCATTGTCGCCGGGTCCGGGATGCCCGGCCGCCGCCACCCGTGGGACTTATTTTCCGGCGTTGACGAAGGTGGGCGCCGCCGATGGAATGGAAACGGCCCCGATATTTTCCGAAGGAACGAAACTCGGAGGGCCTTTTCTCGCAGCCACTAGTGGGGCGCCACATTGTCGTGCGCCCAGACGGAAGGATGGTCACGACCATGGAGGTCACTGCTTCCCCCGGAGCCACGGATTCCCCGGGTACCTCGCCCGCGGGCTCACCGCAGAAACGGGGAGTCACCCGGCGGACGGTGCTGATGTCGGCCGGAGCGATCGGAATCGCCGGCGCCGCCTTCGGGCTGGGCGCATTCGCCGGTCGATCCCCGGCGTCCGCCGGAAGCACGCTCACCCCCGAGGAAGCCGCGCTGGCGGCTCCCGGCGGTGCACACAAGCTCAACGTGCTGTTCATCGGTGCCCATCCCGACGATGAGGCGGGCAACCTCGGCGTGTTCGGGCAATGGAACGAGTTCCACGGCATGCAGATCGGCGTCATCACGGTGACCCGGGGCGAGGGCGGCGGAAACGCCGTCGGGCTGGAGGAAGGTCCGCCGCTGGGCCTGATGCGCGAGGCCGAGGAGCGCAAGGCTGTGGGCTTCGCCGGGGTCGAGCGCGTGTTCAATCTCGACGGACTCGACTTCTACTACACCGCCAGTGCACCGCTCTCGCGTGACGTCTGGGGTGGTGACGCCGTGCTCGCCCGCATCGTCCGCGTGGTACGGGCGACGCGACCGGATGTCATCGTCACGATGAATCCGTCCGCCGTGGAAGGAAACCACGGCAACCACCAGCAGGCCGCGATGTTCGCGGTAGAGGCCTATCTCGCGGCCGGGGACGAGAAGCGCTTCCCGGAGCACCTCGAGGAGGGGTTCGGAGTGTGGCAGCCGCGCCGCATCCTTCGCGCCGGCGCCAGTGGAAAGGGAGCGAACGGACCGGACGGCGTCGCCGGCGGGTACGAACCCCAGGTGGCATCGGACGTTGTGTTCGGCTGCTGGAACGGCACCCGCAGCGAGCGTCATGCTCGCCCGTGGTCGGAGATGCTCGACAACGCCAAGTGGGCCTACGTGACGCAGGGATGGGCAGAGATGTCCGCCAGCCCCACCGACCCGGCGGAGATCCCGACCTCCTGGTTCACGGTGATCCACTCCCGATCGCCGATCATGGACCCCACCTCCGGTGGCGATGCTGCTCTCCGGGGCGCCGCCCTGCCCATCGAAGGCGGGCTCCCGCTCGGCACGCTGATCGACGTGCGCCCGAAGCGGTTCGAAGCGGTGGCGGGTGAGCCGCTGGAAGTCGAGGTCATCGTGACCGCCTCGCCCCAGGTGGGACTGGACGCGGGCGAACTCAGCCTGGACGCACCCGCGGGGTGGAGCACGTCGAAGCCGGCTTCGGTGCCGGCGTTGAAGCCGGGGGAGGCTCACACTGCCGTCTTCACCGTCACCGCCGGTGACGATGAGCCCGGCACCCAGGTGCGCGTCGAGGCGACACTGACCGCGGGGTCCGCATCGGGGATGTCCTTCGCGCAGCTTCGCGCGGCGGGCGCGGTGGAGGCGACGATCGAGCCCCTGGAGGAGATCCAGAGCTTCCGTGAGTGGACGGCCGGACTCGGCATGAAGCATCTCGACGTCCTGGTTCCCGAGCTGTTCGCGGTGGGGCAGGGGCGGACGCGCGAACTCGCCGTGACGGTGGAGAACCTCTCCGGCACCGCTCAATCCGGTGCCGTGAGCATCACGCTTCCTGCCGGGTTTTCCGCACAGCCCGCTGAGCAGAAGTTCGCCGACCTGGCTGCAGGCAAGACCGAGTCGGTCATCTTCGAGGTCCGCAACGACGACACCTCGATCCCCACGGCGAACCGTGCCGAGAACAAGGGTGAGTGGCCGGTCATGGTGGCCGCGACCAGCGGTGCCGGAGTGGCGGAACGCGCGGTCACGATGAACCTCGTGCCCACGTACGCGGTCACCCGGACCAGCAGTCCGCCCGTCATCGATGGTGTGCGGCGTGACGGCGAGTACCCCGGTGAGCCCATCGCGATCGACACCATCTGGGACGGCAAGCCGATGGGCGGCACGACGCCGTCCATCAGCGCGCAGACCTGGATCACCCACGACGACGCCAACTTCTACCTCTTCATCGCGGTGAAGGACGACGTGCGCGGCACGATTCTCCCGGCGACCGACAACAAGCGGCAGCGGCGCACGGACTCGGTGGAGATCTACTTCGATCCGCGTGGCACGGCGCCGAACACCGCTCACACGTTCATCGGCGGCATCATGCCGTCCATGGACTCCTTCACCGGCGCCCCGGGCGTCGGCCGGGACCGGGACAACTGGCAGGGGGAGGCGAAGGTCACCGCCCCGGGGATGGAGGTCGCCGTGGTGGAGGCGAGTGACGCCGCCTCGTACACCGGCTACGACATGGAGGTGAAGATCCCGTTCGCCGTGCTGCCCGACAACCTCGACCCGCAGCACGTGGGATTCAACATCATCGTCAATGACTCGGATACCCAGAACAAGGCAGCCCAGAACCGCGTCGGCTGGTCCACGTTCCCGGGCATGCGTGCCGACCCGTGGCGGTGGGGGATCATCACCCTCGACGGCATCGAGGATGCCGGGGCCCAGCCGAAGGAGCCGACCCTGCCCGACACCGCTGCCCGTTCGGTGGAATCGCCGCAGTCGATCCTGCAGTCCGCGATCGACGGTGTCCCCCTGGGCGGGTTCCCCACGGGCCCTGACCCACTGCGCGTGGTGTCGTCGTCGGTGGCGCTCGGCATCGTCACAGCCGAGGTCGACGTTCCGGTGGCGGGCACGGCACGCCTGTTCCTCTGGGACGGAACCCAGGCCGTCGGCGAGGCGAAGACCGATGTGACCGCCGGCCGGGCGACGCTCTCGTTCAAGGCGCGCACGGCTGCCACCGGCACCGCGGACAGCCTCACCGGCACGGCCGCATCGCCGGTGATCCTCATCTCGCTCGATGCGAAGGACGCGGTGTACGCGACGCGCGCCCCGCTCGGCGGTGCCTCCGTGTGACGGCGACTCCGTGTGACGGCGACTCCGTGTGACGGCGACTCCGTGTGAGGGCGCCGACGGGGTCCGTGGATCGACGATCCGCGGACCCCGTCGTTCGTCACCGCCGCGGGAACCGCCATGCGATCACGACGGCTCCCACGAGAACGATTCCGGCGCACCACGCGATGGCCCAGAGGGGTTGCAGGCCCGGATCGGTGCCGAGAAGCAGCGCGCGTATGGAATCGACGATCGGAGTGACCGGCTGCGCCGCCGCCACCGGCGCGAGCCACGACGGCAGCGAGCCGATCGGCACGAACGCGTTCGACAGATACGGCAGGAACAGCACGGCGAAGCCGTATCCGTTGGCCGCTTCCGGGCTGGAGGCGAGCAGACCGATCGCGGCGAACACCACGGTGACCGCAATGATCCACGCCAGCACGATACCGGCGACACCGAGCCATTCCGCCGGACCGGCGATGGGGCGGAAGCCCAGGAGGAACCCCACGCCCAGCACGATGACGGTGGCCACCAGGTTCCGAAGGACACTCGCGACCACGTGGCCCGCGAGGCACATGGCCGCGACCGTCGGCAGGGTGCGCAAGCGCAGCATCGCGCCGCCTGTGACGTCGCGGTTGACCGATACCGCCACGGACGCGGCGCCGTAGCCGGAGCAGAGCACGATGATGCCCGGGATGACGAAGTCCAGGTAGCCGCCGCTCGGATCGATAGCCCCGCCGAACACGTAGGTGAACATCAGCATCAGCAGCACGGGAAGCGCGATGGCAAGCACCAGCCCTTCGCCGTCGCGCAGACTATGGCGCAGGCTCCGACCGACGAATACTGCGCTCGCGGTCAGCGGGCCGCTGCCCGGGTGAGCGGAGCGAGCGCCCTCCGCGACGATCGCGCTCATGCGGCCACCGCCTCGGCTCGCTGCGCAGTGAGCGCGAGGAACGCGTCGTCGAGAGTGGGCCGGCGAACATCAACGCGCAGCGTCCGCTCCTCGGCCGACAGTCCGGCCAGCGCCGCCGCCAGACCGCCGGCGGTCGCCCTCGCAGGAAGCGTGCGCACCGTCTGTCCGGCCTCGTCGACGAGGGCCACGGTCTCCTCGCCCATGCGCGAGAGGATCTCGGGAACCGTGCCGTCCGCGACGATCCCACCGTTCGCGATGATCGCGACGCGGTCAGCCAGTTCCTCTGCCTCGTCCAGCATCTGCGTGGTCATCAGCACCGTGCAGCCCTCCGCGGAGAGGGAGGCGACGTCTTCCCAGATCTGTGCCCGGCTGGCGGGATCGAGACCGGTCGTGGGCTCGTCCAGAAAGAGCACGGCAGGGGTTCGCATGAGTGAGGCCGCGAGGTCCACACGCCGACGCATACCTCCGGAGAAGTCCGCGACGCGTCGGTCGGCGGAGGCCGACAGGCCGAATCGATCGAGCATCCCCGCGGCGCGCTCCTGCGCGTGGCTGCGTCCGAGCCCGAGCAGGCGACCGATCATTCCGAGGTTCTCGCGCGCGGTGAGCTGATCGTCCACGGAGGCGTACTGACCGGTCGCGCCGATCATCCGTCGCACCTGAGCCGGCTCGCGGACGACATCGTGGCCGCAGACGCGGGCTGTGCCGGAATCGGGGCGCAGCAGAGTGGTCAGGATCGAGACGAGCGTCGTCTTCCCGGCGCCGTTCGGGCCGAGCAGGGCGAAGATGCCGCCCTCGATCTCGAGGTTCAGACCGTCGAGCACGGTGCGCTCGCCGAAGCTCTGGCGGAGCTGGCGGACGTCGATGATCGCCGACATGGGTTCCTCCTTCTGTGTTCGTGATAAACAGTATGCATAATAAACAGTAAGATGGAGGGAGCGTCAAGTCCGGCGTCGAATACCGTGGGGAGTGGAGGTGGAGATGGCTGATTCGGAGATCTCGCGGACCCTTGCGCTCGCGTGGGGGCTGGCGGCCGCGCCGCAACGCGGTCCCAAGCGGGAACTCTCGCTGGAGCGGATCGTGGAGGCTGCAGTGGCGATCGCCGATGCCGAAGGACTGGCCGCGGTCACCATGCAGCGCGTGGCGCAGACCTTCGAGTTCACAACGATGGCCCTCTACCGCTACGTCGCCACCAAGGACGAGCTGTACCGCCTCATGCTCGACGCCGCGATCATGCCGCGGGAAGCCGCGCTGGAATCGGGCGACTGGCGGGAGGGGTTGCGGACCTTCCTCTTCGAATTGCTGGACGCGTATCGCGCTCACCCCTGGATGCTGGAGACGCCGCTGTCGCCGGAGATCCACCTCATGCCGGGTCAGCTCCAGGTGGCCGATCGGGGGTTGCGTGCCATGCGCAGTCTGCCGGCAGCCGACGATGCCAAGCTCGCGGTGCTGATGGTGTTCTCGGCGTTCGCGCGCGGGCACGCGGCCGTGGAACGCGAGGTGCTGCACGGCGAACCGGTGTCCGCCGACACCCGGGCCCTCCTCGTCGAGGCGGTCACGGCCGCACGGTTCCCGGACGCGGTTGCGCTCGTGCGCAACGGAACGTACTTCGGCGACCCGGAGCCCGGGCATCCGGAAAGCGCGATCGCGGAGTTCCGGCACTTTGCAGCGGGCGCACTTCTGGCCGGCCTCGAAGCGTTCTTCAGCGGCGCAGCGACAGCGTCGCCGGCACAGCCGCCGGTGTCCCTGAGCGCACAGGAGGCGTTCGAGGTCGCGGAGGCGGAGCTGCACGCCGCCACGCTGCTGCGCAAAGCTGCACAGCAGCGTGTCCGAGCGGCCGAACATGCAGAGAACGCGGCCCGGAAGGCTCGCGATCGAGCGAAGGAGCTCGCCAAGGCCGACCAGAAGCGCGCTCGTACCGACGGCTGAGCCTCGTCCCGGCTCGACGTCGCGGGAACGGACGAAACGGGCGCGATTCCATCGTGGAATCGCGCCCGTTGCTCATGCGTGGCTGGTGAGCCGACCGTCCTTCATGTGCAGCAGGGTGTGCAGGTGCGGCGTCAGGCTGAGGTCGTGCGTGACCAGCAGGGTGGCGATCGAACTGCCCGTGGTCAGCTCGACGAGCAGCTCCATGATCTGCTGACTGCGCTCGCTGTCCAGGGCGCTGGTGGGTTCGTCGACGATGAGCACGCTCGGATCGTTCGTCAGCGCTCGTGCGATGTTGACGCGCTGCCGCTGACCTCCGGAGAGCTGATGCGGGCGCTTGTGGCGGTGATCGCTCAACCCCACGCGGTCCAGGAGTTCATCGGCGCGCGCCGTCACCGCCGCTTTCGCCCGGCGGCTGCCGCCGAGCTCGTTCATCACGGTGAGCTGCTCACGAGCGGTGAGGGAGGGAAGCAGATTGGACTGCTGGAAGATCAGCCCGATCCGCTCTCGACGCAGCTGCGCGGCACCGGCGAGGTCGAGGCCCGCGGTGTCGACGTCGTCGATGACCACCCTTCCGCTGTCGGGGCGGATGAGGGTGGCGGCGACGGCCAGCAGACTCGACTTCCCGGACCCGGACGGGCCGGTGAGCCCCGCGATGGTGCCGGGGCGGACGGTGATGCTGACGTCGTCGACGGCGCGGATGCGCGTGGCGCCATCGGGGAAGGTGAGGGTGACGGAATCGAGGGTGATCATCGGTTGCTCCCGAGTGCGGTGAGGGGATCGGCGGTGGTGACGGCGCGCAGCGAGAACATCGCTCCCGCGAGTCCCACGACGACCATGAGCGCCGCGGGCAACAGGGTGGTCAGCGGGCTGAGGATGAACGGCATGCGCCCCTGCAGCGCGAGACCGGCGGCGGTGACGATGGCGAGCCCCAGTCCGGTGCCGATGAGCAGCACCACCAGCGCCTGACCGAGGGCGTCGAGGCGGACCGCCCGGTTCGTGGCACCCAGCGCCTTCAGGATCGCCACGTCCCCTCGCCGCTGCATCGACCAGACGGTGAAGAAGGCGCCGATCACCAGGGCGGAGATGCCGAACAGCAGCCCCACGATCAGCAGCAGCGAGCCGATCTCGGAGCGGAACGCCGGCAGATTCATCAGGGTGGACAGCGGCGTGGCAGTGACGGTTCCGGTGTCGGCGTCGAGTGTGGCCGCATCTGGTGCACCGGTCACGAGCAGCGCCGTTGCGTGCGCATCGGGAACCCCCATGCGTGCGCTCACCGACTGCCAGTCGGTGAGCGTGGTGTGGATCACCGGTGTGTGGCTGTACCAATCGTCGCCCGTCACGCGCTCGACCGTGTACTCCTCGCCGACGAGGGTGATCGAATCGCCCGCGCTGACCTGCAGCGCCGCTGCGGCACCCTGCGAGAGCACGACGTCGCCGTCGGACGACGGCTCCGTCTCGCCCGCGACACCGCCGAACAGCGTCACCCCCTCGCGATGGTCGGCGCTCTGCGCGCGCACCTGGCTGATCCCGATCGGGGTGACCGAGACGACGCCGGCCGCAGCTGTCCAGGCGTCCGTCTGCTCCGGGGTGATCGTGGAGTCCGACAGCGTGGGAGTGGCGTCCGCGGCAGAGGGCGCCAGAACGATCCGATCAGCCGGCAGCGCCAGCACTCCCGACACGTTCTGCCAGGCGAGCCCTCCCGTGAGTCCGGACAGGAAGCCGACGAGCACGCTGACGAGCACGACGACCACGGTGATGAGGGCGAAGCGTCCTCGGGCGAAGCGCAGATCGCGCCAGGCGACGAACATGTGGGGTCCTTCCGGTCGTTTCCCCCACTCTCGTCGCGATCCTCGTGCCCGGCATCGGCTGACGGTCGGATCCTCACCGGCTGATGGGGCGAGGGGATTCTCGATCTTTTGGGGGATGCACCGGGCTGAGCCGAGGTCTAGCGTGAGGGGGTGATGCCCGACGCCCACCCGCCCGTGAACCGGATCGTCGTCGGCATGCGCATCGGCCTGCAGTTCGTCTTTCTCGCGCTGCTCGTCTTCGCGGTCGTGATGACGGTCGTCTCCGCGGCACCCAGCGCCGGGCCCGTGATCGGGATGGGCGCGGTGGTGGCCGCCACTTACCTGGCGGCCATGTTCGCACACGGCCTCGCCGCGGTACGGCGGCATCGCTCCTGGCGCTGGATATGGGTGCTGGCACTCACCGTCGAGTGGGCCGTGCTGGTGTGGCTCACACCGCACGCCGCCTACCTCGTGTTCCCGATCTTCTTCCTGCAGCTCGAAATCCTGCGCCCGCCCCGTGGAGCGCTCGCGGTCTGGCTGAGCGCGGCGTGGGCTGTGGTGGCGCTCGGGCTCGCCGCCGGCTGGTCTCTGGGCGGCGTCATCGGTCCGCTGATCGGCGCAGCGGTGGCGGTGCTGCTGGGCAAGGCGTACAGCGCGCTGCGCGAAGAAGCCGCCGAGCACGAGCGTCTGTATACGGAGCTTTCCGGCACCCAGCAGCGGCTGGCGGCTGCGGAGCGTGATGCCGGTGTGGCGCAGGAACGCGCGCGAGTGGCGCGGGACCTTCATGACACCGTGGCGCAGAATCTCTCCAGCATCGTGATGCTGCTGACGGCTGCAGAGCGCGAAGGCGAGGCGACGGGCACCGTTCGGCTGGCGCGGCAGACAGCCAGCGAGACCCTGGCGGAGACGCGCGCGCTAATCGGTGCGCTCACCCCGCCGCTGCTCGACGAGCACACCCTGGGCGGTGCCCTGCGGCGGCTGGCCGCGAACACCTGGCGAGCACCGGGGCTGGAGGTGGAGGTCCGGGTGGCGGATTCCCTCGAACTGTCGATGACCCTGCAGACGGCGCTGCTGCGTATCGCTCAGGGAGCGATGGCGAACGTGCTGCTGCACGCTCACGCGTCGCTGGCCTGGATCGAGATCACGCGCGACGAACACAGCATCCGGATGGTCGTCGGAGACGACGGCGTGGGAATGGACCCCGACACGATCGACACCGACGCTGCGGCGCAGCGGGGAGGATTCGGCATCCGGGCCACGCGTGAACGCGTCAGCCAGCTCGGAGGTCAGGTGCGCATCGACAGCGCGCCCGGCGCGGGAACGGTGATCATCGTGGAGGTGCCGGAATGAGCGTTCGCGTCCTCATCGTCGACGATCACGCGATCGTGCGGGCGGGGCTGCGAGCCCTGCTCGCCGCGGACGACGGCATCGAGGTGGTGGCGGACATCGAGGTCGCGGAGCAGGCCGCCGACTTCGCCGCCGAGCACGCCGTGGACGTGGTGCTCATGGACCTGCAGTTCCACGGACGCAGTGCGGGTGTGGACGCGACCCGGGCCGTGCGCGCGCTGCCTCATCCACCCGCGGTGCTGGTGCTGACCAACTACGACACGGACTCCGACATCCTCGCGGCCATCGAAGCGGGGGCGAACGGCTATCTGCTGAAAGACGCGCCCCTGGACGACCTGCTTGCGGCGATCCACGCCGCAGCACAGGGCGAGAGCGCACTGGCGCCGGCGATCGCCTCCCGGCTGATCGAGCGGATGCGCACCCCTCAGCGGACGCTGACCGCTCGCGAGCTGGCGGTGCTCGAACTCGCGGGTGCCGGTCTCAGCAATCGCGAACTCGCCCAGCGGCTGCACGTGACGGAGTCGACGGTGAAGACGCACCTCGCGAACATCTACACCAAGCTCGGCGTGGCCTCGCGTACGGCCGCGATCGCGGCGGCACGGGGCAGCGGGATGATCCGATAGCGCCCTCTCACCCCATGAGCTAGCGTGCACAGCATGACGACGGAGTTGACGAACCGAAGGGCGCTGGTCACGGGCGGGGCGAGCGGGATCGGACTGGCATGCGCGCGAGCGCTCGCACGTGCGGGAGCCCACGTGATCGTCGCCGATCGGGACGAGGCCGGCGCGCGTGGAGCCGCCGCAGAAGTCGGCGGGGAAGCGCTGGTCATCGATCTGTCCGACCTGGACGCCGTGGCGAACCTGAGCGTCGATGTCGACGTCCTGGTCAACAACGCCGGCGTGCAGACCATCGCCCCGGTGGAGGAGTTCGACCCGCTGGTGTTCCGCCGCATGATCGACCTGATGGTCACGGCGCCGTTCCTGCTCACCCGCTCCGCGCTGCCGCAGATGTACGCGCGCGGCTGGGGACGTGTCGTGAACATCAGCTCTGTGCACGGCGTGCGCGCGAGCCCGTACAAGGTGGCGTACGTCACCGCCAAGCACGCGCTGGAGGGCATGTCCAAGGTCGTGGCGCTCGAGGGCGGTGCGCACGGCGTCACCAGCAACTGTGTCAATCCCGGCTATGTGCGCACCCCACTCGTGGAGAAGCAGATCGCCGACCAGGCGCGCGTGCACGGGATCGCGCCGAACGAGGTGGTCGAGCGGATCATGCTCACCGAATCCGCGATCAAGCGGCTGCTGGAGCCGGAGGAGGTGGCAGCACAGGTGCTGTGGCTGTGCAGCGAAAGCGCGGGCATGGTGACGGGGACCTCGCACCTCATGGACGGTGGTTGGAGCGCGCGGTGAACCTCGCCGACCGGCGACTCAGGCCCGTTCGGTGGGAGGGGCCTCGGGGAGCCGGGCGTCCGGGTTCCCGCGCCGCGTGATCCACCAGCCGGTGAGAAGGCCGATGCTCAGCAGTACCCCGCTCCCACCCAGCCACATCCACAGACTGGTCTCCACGCCGACGAGCGACGTGTGCCAATCGCGGCAGTACGAGCGGGATGTGTCTTGCGCGTCGACGCAGATTCCGGCCTGAAACAGCGGTGCGAAGAGCACGAAGGCGACCAGCAAGGCACCGATCCCGGTCCACAGCAGGGCATTCCGACGCGCCGACATGCCTCCTTCTTACACCCCCGGCTCGTCACGGGGGAGGCCTGCGCACGGAAGACGGCGGCGCGCAGACTCCTCCGAGGGGACACCGCATAGGCTCGCGGGGTGTCGCAGCCTCAGCCTCGTCCGCAGCCCACCGGGCGCGCCCCGATCAGGGCCGGCCTGGTCGCGGCCCTCATGGTACTGCTCCTGGTCGTCATAGCCGGAGTCGCCGTGCCGGGGCTGGCCGGGACGCTGTCGGCCGTGACGCTGCCGTGGCTCTGGCTGCCCGCGGCGCTGGTGGTGGTCGGGGGATTCTGCTGGTGGCGCCGCCGTTGGATCGCTCTGATCCCGGCGGTGGTGTGGATCATCGCGACAGCCTCGTCACTGACCTGGTTCCCGGTCGGGGCCGCCGAAGGCGATGGGGTCATCGTCGCCGCCAGCCAGAACGTCGAGGCCGGTTCGGGGACGGCGGCGCAGTCGGCGGCAGCGCTCGTCGACCGCAGCGCCGACGTGATCGCTCTGACGGAGCTGGACGCGCAGTCCCGTGACGATGCGATCGAGGCGCTCGCGCAATCGCATCCGTACCGGTATGTGGTGGGAACGGTCGGCCTGTGGAGCACGTCTCCGATCATCGATGCCGAGGCGCTGGATCTGGGCCTCGGGTGGCGTCGCGCACTTCGGGCGGAGATCGAGAGCCCCGCCGGGCCGATCAGCGTCTACGTGGTCCATGCCGCCTCATTCCGGCCGGGGGCGCAGGGCGAACGCGACGCCATGCTGAGTGCACTCGGAGACCTGATCGCCCAGGACGACCATGACCGGATCCTCGCTCTCGGCGACTTCAATGCCGCCGGTGCGGACCCGGTGCTGGCGAGCATCCGCTCCCGCCTGACGGAGCCGCGTCAGTCATCGTTCGGGTTCGGCTTCACCTGGCCCGCGTCCCTCCCCTCCACACGCATCGATCACATCTTCCAGCGAGGTTTCGACGCAGGAGGTGCCGAGACGCTCCGCGCCGGCGCCAGTGATCATCTCGCCATCCTCGTCGGCCTCCGTCCGCGTTCGTAGCCTCGCTCTGGCGAGGGACCGTGCCGACGCCCCGCGCCTGTGCGCCGCCGGTCCTGCTTCGCTCGGCGGCTCGTCCTGACATCGCGACTGCGGCATGCATCTCGGACGCTCCGCGGCTCGTCTTCCCGCCTTCCATGGCTCGCCCCCTCACGGCGGTCCGTGCGGGGGCGACTGCGCCTCAGCGGCGGGATGAGACCGCGGCCTCGGTGCGACTGGAGACGCCGAGCTTGCGCAGGATCGCGGAGACGTGGACGCTCGCCGTCTTCGCGCTGATGAACAGGCGCTCTCCGATCTGCCGGTTGGTGAGTCCTTCGGCGATGAGGTCGAGCACCTGCTGCTCACGTGCGGTCAGCTCCGTGGGCGCGGCGGCGCCGACGGATTCGCCGGGACGTGTGACGCGTGCCAGACCGGCATCCCGGCTGAACGCGAGCACGCGCTGCTGCAGCGGTCGGTGCCCGAGCGCGTCGGCATACTGCGCCGCAACCATCGCGTGCTCTGCCGCCGCCGCGCGATCCCCATCCGCCAGATGCAGACGCGCGAGCTCCAGCTGGAGGACGGGGCGGAATATCGCGGGCACATCGTCGTTGTCGACGACCGGCAGCGCCGCGTTCAGTGCGGTGGCGTCGCCGCTCAGCATGGCGGTGAGCACCGTGTCCCAGTGCGGAATGCGCAGCGCTTCCGGTCGCGCGTTCCAGGCCGCAGCGACCGCCCGCGCGGTGTCGTCGGCGAGAGCCTGACGGCCGTCCACCCGAAGGTCGGTGACGACCCGGGCGCCCTCCAGCAGCAGCCGGGAGACCTGAGCCAGGTGCGGCCCCCGGTCTTCGATGACATCGGCGAGAACGCCCGCTGCCCGTGTGGGATCGCCGTCTCCGAGACTCACCAGCAGCTCCACGTTGCGCAGCGAGAACCAGACCTGGCGCTCGACCTGGGAGATGGCGGCGGCGACGGGACGCCATTCCTTCAGGAGGCGAGCGGCCTCCGCCATGCGACCGCGCCAGACCAGGATCCGGATACGCGACATGGTGGAGTACACCCGGAAGATCGGAAGCGTCCGCAGCGCGAGGTCGCGAGACATCGCCTCCTCCGCGCGGTCGATCTCGCCCAGTTCGATCAGCGGTTCGACGAGGTTGTGCGCCAGTACGGAGCCGGTGGCCCGTTCGACACCCAGGCGGCGCGAGTGTGCGACTCCGAGTTCGGCCACCTCGACCGCCTCGTGGAAACGCCCGAGATTGTGCAGCGCGTCCGCATAGTTGACGCGATACCGCAGCTGGGCATCGTGATCGGAGGCGTGCTGCCAGGAGAGGCGGAGATCGGCGAGGCCGGCGTCGACGTCGCCGAGGTGGATGCGGCTACAGCCGCGCAGGTTCTCCGCGACCGACATGGCGTTGTCGAAGCCAGCGGCCTGCGCGATGGAGAAGGCTTCGTCGGTGGTCTCGATCGCGTCGGTCAGCCGGGCACTGGTGAGGTAGCGTCCGCTGAGGTAGTTCAGGAGCGAGGCTCGCAAGCGGTCTTCACCTGGGCTGCCGTCCAGGACCGCCAGGGCCTCCCCGAGGGACTCCACGGTGCCGGTCTTCCCGAGATTCTGGAGGTAGAGGGCGCGATCACGCAGCAGCCGCGCGTGCACGGCCGGTTCGGCGGTCTGCGGGTCGAGCTCGTCAAGGGCGAGGGTTGCCACCGTGAGGGCACGTTCCGCATCGCCGCCATTGCGCAGGATCGATCCGAGACGCGCGAGGAAGGGAATGCGTTCGATGCCGGCGACATCGTCGGCATCAGGCACCTGGTCCCACAGCTCGAGTGCCAGCTCCCCGAAGCGTGCTGCCGTGGAGAACGCGTAGCTGTCTTTCGCCTGCTGCATGGCGTCCACGGCCGCGCGGAGAGCCTGTTCCGGAGCGTGCGCCTGATACCAGTGGAAGGCCAGGCTCGATGCCGCGCCGCCGGCTGCCTGGATCGCTTCGGCGTAGGCGCGGTGCAGGCGCGCTCGTTCGCCGGGGAGGAGATCGTCGTGGATGGCTTCGCGCAGCAGCGCATGACGGAACGCATAGCTCTCGTCGTCTCGCACCGTGAGGATGCCCGCGATCACCGCTTCACGCAGTGCTTCGTCCAGGCTCTCGCCACCGCGCCCGGAGACGGCGGCGAGCAGGTCGTGGGCGATTGCACCGTCGCATGCCGAGGCCAGCCGCACCGTGCGGCGGGCCTCTTCGCTCAGAGCGTCGAAACGGGCGAGGAGCACGTCGCGCAGCGTGTCCGGCAAGGGGCCCTCCGCGTTGCACACCAGCTCTTCGACGAAGAACGGCACGCCCTCGCTGCGCTGCACGAGGTGCGCGATCGTGGCGTCGTCGAGCGGGCCTCGCAGGCCCACCGCCAGCTCGCGCACGGCACCCGCGTCGAGGCGGGCGAGCGAGATCCGCTCCAGGAGCCGCGCGCGCTCGGACTCGGCGAGGAAGGTGCGAACGGCCCCGCCCCGGCGCACTTCGTCGGTGCGGCACGTGAGCACGAAGAGCACACGCCGGCCCGCGAGAGCGCGCAGGAGGAACGAGAGCATCGACAGCGTCGCGGCGTCTGCCCAGTGCAGATCTTCGACGATCACCACGACCGGTCGTATAGAGGACGCGGCTTCGAGCAGGTTGGCGATCGTCTCACCGAGCGCTTCCGGATGCACGGTGGAGCGGTCCAGAGGAGTGCCGGCGGGGTCGGGGAGCAGCAACTGGAGCGCGTTGCGGCTGGGGCCGGCGGCATCATCGGCGCGCTCACCGAGCTCTGCGAGCACACCGCGCAGGATCGCGGGAAGCGGGCCGAAGGGGGCGGGTGTGGAGCCGTAGTCCAGACACCAGCCCGTGAGCACGGTGGCGTCATCCGCGAGCCGCTGACGGAACTCCGTGGTCAGCCGGGACTTGCCGATGCCGGCTTCTCCGGCGACGAGGAGGGACGCGGGCTGGCCCTCTTCCGCGCGACGCAGCGCCTCGTGGAGAAGCGCGAGCTCGGCATCGCGCCCCACCATCTCCGATGCTGCGGTGGCTGACATGGGTTCATCATGCCAGCCGCCTCGGACATCGGATGGCGGGGCGATCACGCCGCGTGCGGGGTGCACTCCGCGAGCTCGCGTGCGGCTCGCCGGGTCGTCGGGGCGGTCGCGGGCGCCGTCCGCGCGAACAGCCGGCGCAGCAGACCCGGACGCGGCGCGAGACGCTCGGCGACGACGCGGGCGCGCTCCGCACGGATCACGGCCTGCTCCAGTTCCGCGGCGACCACGTACGGGTTCACGTAGGTGTTGAGATCCATGGCACTCTCCTTCTTCGGTACCCCTACGCTCCTCTCTGAGGAGGGGGTGCCTCATCGGGCAGATGACCTAGATCCGCGCCGCGGCACCTCAGATCCGGTGGTGTTCCGGTGGAGTCTCCGGCATGGAGCTCAGGCTTTTCCACGGCGCTCGCCGAGATGGCGCGGCGCTGCGCGACCTACTCTGACGGTGACGGGCCCGCGGCGGACGTCCGCAACGAGAGCCGAGATTCGGTGATTGCGCCCGGAAGGAGAGAGGCAGCGATGATGAAGGCAGCACGATTCCACGCCCGCGGCGACATCCGGATCGAGGACGTCCCGGAGCCCTCCTTGCGCCCGGGGGCCGTGGCCATCGACGTGGCCTGGTGCGGCATCTGCGGGACTGACCTGCACGAGTATCTGGACGGGCCGATCTTCTGCCCGGCGCCGGGGCACCCCCACCCTCTGTCGGGGGAGGAGAGCCCCGTCGTGCTGGGGCATGAGTTCTCCGGCACGGTCGCGGCTCTCGGCGACGGCGTGACGGACATCGCGGTGGGCGACTCCGTCGTCGTCGAGCCGTACTTCGTCTGCGACGAGTGCGCTCCCTGTCGTGCCGGCAACTACCACCTGTGCGAGAAGATGGGCTTCATCGGGCTGTCGGGAGGCGGCGGCGGCCTGAGCGAGCGGATC
The DNA here is from genome assembly GCF_044769785.1 of Microbacterium sp. GXS0129. Taxonomy (NCBI): domain Bacteria; kingdom Bacillati; phylum Actinomycetota; class Actinomycetes; order Micrococcales; family Microbacteriaceae; genus Microbacterium; species Microbacterium sp. GXS0129. Next base: position 121,794 of record NZ_JBIZVZ010000001.1, read on the forward strand.
GTGGTGGACCGGCGCTGGGTGCATCCCGTCGGTGACATCCCCCTGGACCAGGCCGCACTCATCGAGCCGCTCTCCGTCGCCCACCACGCTGTGCGCCGTTCCGGTGTGCGTCCGGGGCAGGTCGCCCTCATCGGAGGCGCCGGACCCATCGGTCTGCTGGTGGCGGCTGTGCTGCACGCCGAAGGCGTGACGGTGATCATGAGCGAGCTCAGCGAGGCCCGAAAGCAGAAGGCCCGGGACACCGGTGTGGCCGATCACGTCGTCGATCCCTCTGAGGTAGACGTTCCCGCCCAGGTGCGGGAGCTCACCGGTGGCGTCGGGGCGGATGTCGCATTCGAGTGCACGAGCGTGAACGTGGTGCTGGACCAGCTCCTGGATGCGGTGAAGCCCACGGGAGTCGTCGTCAACGTGTCCATCTGGGGCAAGCCCGCGCAGATCGACATGCAGAAGCTGGTTCTGAAGGAGATCGATCTGCGCGGCACGATCGCCTACGTGCGCGATCACGCGGCTGTCATTCGCCTCGTGCAGGACGGAAAGGTCGACCTCGCGCCGTTCATCACCGGCCGCATCAGCCTCGACCGCCTGATTGATGAGGGTTTCGACACTCTCATCAATCACAACGAGACCGCGGTGAAGATCATCGTTCACCCGTGAGAGCACGAGGGGCGCGGCACCGGTCGGCGCCGCGCCCCTCGTCGTTCTCAGTTCGCGAGGCCGCCGGAGGCGTAACCCTCGATGAACTTGCGCTGCAGCAGCAGGAAGACGACGACCACGGGGATCGCCATGATCAGCCCGGCGGCGCTCACCAGCGACCAGTCCGAAGGCATGACCCTACCCGCCATCCGCGAGCGATGGGGGCGCGTCACCGGCTTCCTCGAGGAGGATGCGGCCGGAACGGATGACACGAGTACGCGGTGCTGTGCGCGCGCGGTGCCCTCGCTGCCGGCTCCGCCCTCACCTCGCAGAGCGTCGCGGCCACGTGGGCGGACGCGCTGCAGCACCAGAGTAGCGGGTTCCACGGTGCCGGCTTCAGCGAGATGATCGCGATCGCCAATCTCCGTGCCGGGCTGCAACCGCCGCAGAGCGGACAGCGAAACGCCGAGATGTGGAGTGACGGGTCCGCGATGCGCGTTGCCCCCATCGGCATCTACGCCGCGGGGGATCCCGACCTGGCGCGGCGTCTGGCCGCGGCCGATGCCGAGGTGAGCCACTCCCGCGACGGCGTCCTCTGTGCCCAGTCCGTGGCGGCCGGCGTCGCCGTCGCGATGACCGCCGATTCCATCGACCCCGTCATCGAGGCGATGGTCGACGCCCTGCCCACGGACTCCTGGTCGGCGCGCCTGGTGCGCCGTGCGCTGCGGATCGCAGAAGACGCCCCTGATCTGCTCGCCGCCGAGGAGGCGCTGTTCGACGAGATCCCGCTGCGCCACTACATCTGGGCCGATGTCGCGCCCGAGGCCGTGGCGCTGTGCGTCGGTCTCCTCCGTGCTACGAACGGCGGTCTCGACGTCATCGAATCGGGCGTCAACATCGGCCGCGACTCCGACACCATCGCCGCCATGGGCGGCGCCGTCGCCGGTGCGCTGCACGGGATGAGCGCGCTGTCCGCCGCGCAGGTGGAGCAGGTCCGCTCCGTGGCCGGCCGCTGCATCGCGGCGACCCGCGGCACCGACCTCATCGATCTCGCGGACGCGCTGGTGCAGCGCTCGATCACCGACCGGACCGGCCAGGAGGCGGCACGATGACCGAATCGATCACGATGGAACGCGCCGTACGCGCCGCCCACGGCCTCGCCCTCGGCGACGCGCTGGGTCTGCCCGCCAGCGAGCATCGGACGGTCCGCGATCCCTGGGTGCGATCCATGCTGCGTCAGGGCGCGAGCACCGTGTTCGACTACCAGACCCTCATCACCGAGCGGCTCATCGACTATGTCCGCTCAGCCGTGACGCACACCGGTGGCATCACCGCGATGAAGAAGCTGCTCGACTTCGCGGCCGTCTACGGCATCAAGTCCGGCATCCACGGGCCGACCGACATCTCGCCGATCGGCATGGCGGCCGCACTGCACCTGGACCTCGCGATCCACAACTTCGGCATCCAGGAGTACATGCCGCACAACGAGCAGACCCTCGAGGTCTTTCAGACGTCGTTCACGTTCGACCGCGGCTTCCTGCACCCGGGTGAGCAGCCCGGTCTGGGCGTCGAGCTCAACGAGAGCGCGGCGGCGGCCTTCGACTACACGAAGGCCTATCTGCCCGTGAACCGGCTGGAGGACGGCACCGTCCACGACTGGTGAGCCCCGCGGTCTCAGGCCGCAGGCGGTATCGGACGGGCGCCACCGGTGACGGTGATGCCGCCCGTCGGCGGGATGTCGACGGTCAGCAGACTCGGCCTGCCGACGTGCTCGCCCTGGTGGATGCGGATGACTCGATCCGCGGGAACGGCGTCGATGGCGCGCAGGTAGGCGCCGGTGGCCGCCGCGGCCGAACCGGTCGCCGGGTCCTCGGTGATCCGCCCGACCGGGAAGATATTGCGGGCGAAGAGCTCCGTCTCGGAGGGGCGGTGCAGCACCGTGATGGTGCCGGTCCACTCCTGCTCCGCCATCAGGCGAGCGACGGGCGCGGGCGCGAAGCGGAACTGGTGGAAGAGCTCGGCATCGCGAAGCACAATCATCGGGTGCCAGTTCCCGGCGAACGCCTCGCGCGGCGGATGATGCGGATCGAGGTCCGCGGGCTCGAGGTCGAAGAGTTCCAGGGTGCGGGCCAGCACGTCGCCGGCGAGCTCGCGCACCTGCGGCTCCACGCTGGTGAACGCGACCTCCACGCCGTGCTCCGTCGACGTGGCGACGACGGTCACGTCACCGGCCTGCGTCTCGAACGTCATCGGCCCCGGCCCCTGCCGCTCCGCGAGCACCACCGCGGTCGCGACGGTCGCGTGTCCGCAGAACGGCACCTCGGCACCCGGGGACCAGTACCGGATCGCGTATCGGCGCTCGCCGTCCACGACATCGCGCGCGCCGACGAAAGCTGTTTCGGGATAGCCGATCTCGGCGGCGAGGCTGAGCATGTCGGCGTCGCTCATCGTGCGAGCGTCCAGCACCACTCCCGCCGGGTTGCCGCCCTCGGGCGTCGCGGCGAATGCCGAATAGCGGAGGATCTGCGGCGAGGTCATGGGTCGAGCCTACTCAGGCGGAGGCTCCCGGTCGCCGCTCGGGCTGTGGTCTCAGAATCTGCCATCCGCCGCCGCCCGGTGTGCACTTTCTGAGACCGGTCGGCGGTGTGGTCTCACCGGATGCTGCGAAGCGGCGGGCGTCGTGCACTTGCTGAGACCAACGGCTCACGATGTCCGGGCGTCCTCCGCCACCTGGAGGGCCAGCTCGCAGAACATGGAGTCCGCCCACGAGAACCACGGGCGGGAGAACTGCGACGGATCATCGACATCGACGCTCTCGTGGATGTGACCGGTGCCGCCGTCGGAGGCGGCGATGAGATCCAGCATCCGGACGCGCTCGTCGGCCGTTCCCACCAGGCCCTGGACCGCCAGTGCGATCGGCCACACCCGCCCCGGAAGGGAGTGCGGGCTGCCGATACCCCGCAGCATGCTCCCGCTGTACCAGTAGGGGTTCGCCGGGCTGAGGATCACGGCGCGCGTGGCCTCCCAGACCTCGCGGTCGATCAGGTCGGGTGCGATGAGGGGCAGGGACAGCAGCGAGGGAGTGTTCGCATCGTCCATGATGAGCACGCCGCCGCGCCCGTCGACCTCGTATGCGTAGATCGGCGCGCCCTCCGGGCCTTCGACGATGCCGTGCACGCGCACTCCGTCGCGAATCTCGGCGGACAGCGCCTCGGCGGCCTCCGCGAGTCGCGCATCGTCGAGCACGTCGCGAGCGATCTCGGAGATCGCGCGCAGGGCCTGCGCCGCGAACAGATTCGCGGGGATGTTGTACCCGTAGGTGCACGCGTCGTCCGAGGGACGGAACCCGCCCCACGTCATGCCGGTGCGCGCGACTTCGGACCCGCGCCCCTCCCGGATCAGGGTCTCGGTGGGGATCGTGGTCGAGCGCTCGAACCGGTATGGCGAACGATCGTGGTCCTGCTCGAGACGGAGCTGGGCGACGATCGTCCGCAGCACCTGATGCAGATCGTCGTCGATGAAGGCGGTGCGGCCGGTGCGCTGCCACAGGGTGTGCGCCAAGGTCGCGGGGTAGCAGAGGCTGTCGATCTCGTACTTCTGCTCCCAGACGTTCGGATCGTCGCAGACATCCCCCGGGTCGTAGTGCGCGCCGGTCGGCCCGTCGTTGAAGGCGTTGGCGTAGGAGTCGTGCGCGATGAAGCCGAACTGCCGGCGCACTACAGCCTCGACCAGGTCGGCCAGCTGCGCGCTGCGATCGAGGTAGCGCAAGTATGGCGTGAGCTGGGTGGTGGAATCGCGCAGCCACATCGCCGGGATGTCGCCCGTGATGATGAACACGCGGCCGGACTCATCGAAGCCGACGGTATCGGTCAGGGTGCGCAGCAGCGCTGCCTCGACCAGATCCCCGATGCGCGCACCGCTCACCCGCCGCGTCTCGTCTGCGGCGCTGCGGACGATCTCCCGGGTCTCGGCATTCGGAACGAACGGGATCCTGGTGCTCATCGAGTGCATCCTCCACAGTCTGTCATCGCATTATGGCCGGGACCGTGCGCCCGTGTCGCCTGACCGCGAGACTTCCGTCTGCGGGCGAGAACCCGCGCAACCCGGCGATTGTCGCCCACGGTGGAAGTCTCGCGGCGGATTCGGCGACGTCCGTAGGATGCACGCATGTCCTCCGCACCCGGCACCATCGACCTTCCCGACCCTCGCCAAGGGGGCATCGACCGCTACAGCGTGGCGATCATCACGCAACCCGCATCGCTGACGGAGCTGCTTGCCGCGGTCGTGCGGATCGGCGAAGGGCAGCAGGGCCGGACTTTCGCCCTTCTCGATGATGCCAATCAGTGCCTCTACACCAGCGGTCACGCCATCAATGGGCATGACCTCGATACCGGAGTGACGTATCCGGAGGACGATTCCGCCGCGGCGGTCGACCAGTATGAGGCGGAGCTGTTCGCCGCCGTGCTGTCGGCGTTGCGGGGGTCCGACCCTGAGGCGGCGTGGGCGAGCATCCCGGAGGGGTTCGCGACCGACGCGGGTGACATTGACGCGCTGGTGTCGCTCCATCGCGACCCGTCCCCGTTGCTGGAGGCGGCGCACGTGGTGCAGCGGGTGCCGGAGGCGAGCGTCGACGGCCTCCTGGCCGACGTTCCCAACGGATACTTCAGCGGCGACTGGACACCGTTTCAGAGCCTCGCCGTGACACGGCGCCTGCATGAGCGCCACGGGTACGAACCCTGGGCGATCGGGGCGCGCACCCTCGCCTTCCACCGGCCCGTGGATGCGCCGGCGCTCAACGTCGACGCCCTGATCGCCGACCTCCAGCACCTGTATGGACAGCCGGAGGCCCCCGCCTGGGGCGAGCTGGCGGAACTCCTGCGTTCGTCGACGTTCCTGGTTCTCGGCTACACCGAGGACTTCGCCGAACTGGTGACGGTGGTCTGACCTCGCGGCGGAGTGATTCGGTGATTCTCGACGGTTGAAGGAATACCCCCCTAGGGTATATGGTTGACCGAGAGGTACCCCGGTGGGGTACGGCTACGCAGATGAAGGAGAACGAGATGACCACCACGAGCGAGTTCCAGGTGACCGGCATGACCTGCGGGCACTGCGAGATGGCGATCCGGTCCGAGGTCGCTCAGATCCCCGGCGTCGACGACATCGACGTGAGCGCCCAGACGGGCAAGCTCGTCGTGTCGAGTGCCACGCCGCTCGATGACGCCGTGATCCTCGCCGCCGTCGACGAGGCGGGGTACGAGGCGGTGCGCATCTGATGAACACCCCCGCGCGCCTCGGGCTGTACGGCGCCGGTCTCCTCGCGGTGTTCGGCGTCGCATTCGCCGCCGGGGGAGTCCTGGTGCCCGATGCAACCGTCGCCGCCTGGCAGCACAGCGCCGCCCACGGCGCCACCCATACCCCCGACCCTTCCGCCAGCACCACACAGGAGGCAGATGTGAACGGCACGTCCATCGCCCAGGCCGGCTTCACCCTCAGCGAGATCCAGGCTCCCCTCACCGTCGGCGAGGAGGGCACGCTCTCCTTTGCCATCGTGGATCGTGACGGAACGGCGGTCACTGAATACGAGCGTGCGCACGGCAAGGACCTGCACCTCATCGTCGTCCGCAGTGACGGTGCCGGCTATCGCCACGTGCATCCGATCCTCGACGCGACGACCGGCACGTGGTCGCTGCCCTGGACGTGGGAGCGCGCCGGCACCTATCGCGTGTACGCAGACTTCACGAGCGGAGACACCAGCGTGACGCTGTCGCGTTTCGTGACCGCCGGCGGCGAGCTCACCCCGGAGCCCCGCACGAGCGTCGTCACCGACACGCGGGTCGACGGCTTCGACGTCTCCGTCAGCGGTGAACTCGTCGCGGGGGCGGCGAGCGACCTCACCATCGACATCACCCGCAACGGCGCACCCGTCACCGAGCTGGAGCCCTACCTCGGCGCGTTCGGCCACCTTGTGGCGTTGCGGGACGGCGATCTCGCGTACTTGCACGTCCATGCGCACGGGGAGGAGCCCGCGCCGGGCGAGACCTCGGGGCCCACGGTGAGTTTCACCGCGCAGGCTCCCACCGCCGGCCGCTACCTCCTCTACCTGGACTTCCAGGTGGCGGGAACGGTTCACACGGCCGAGCTCGTGATGGACGCGGTCGCCGGTACCACGGACACGAGCACGGATGCCGGCCATGGCGGTCACTGATCGGATCATCGGCGGCACGTACGAGGAGAAGGAGTCATGACGGATCTGCAGCAGGCCGGGTCCAGCGTCGAGCTGGAGATCGGCGGCATGACCTGCGCTTCGTGCGCGATGCGCATCGAGAAGAAGCTGAACAAGCTCGACGGTGTCAGTGCCACGGTGAACTACGCCACCGAGAAGGCGAAGGTCACCGCGCCCGCGGGGTACGACCCCGCCCTGCTGATCGCGGAGGTTGAGAAGACCGGCTACACCGCCGTACTTCCGGCCCCGCCGCGCGGCGATGACCCCGTGAATGACGCGGAAGCCCCGGATGCGGAACTCACCTCCCTGCGTCACCGGCTGATCGGCTCGATCGTGCTCACGGTGCCGGTCATCGCGATGGCGATGATCCCGGTGCTCCAGTTCACGTACTGGCAGTGGCTGTCGCTCGCGCTCGCGGGACCGGTCATCATCTGGGCGGCGTGGCCGTTCCACAAGGCCGCGTGGATCAATCTGCGTCACGGCGCCGCCACGATGGACACGTTGATCTCGATGGGAACGCTGTCGGCGTTGCTCTGGTCGCTGTACGCGCTGTTCTTCGGGACGGCTGGTGTCGCCGGGATGACGCACCCGTTCGAGCTGACCGTCGCGCCGAGCGATGGCGCCGCGAATATCTATCTGGAGGTCGGCGCCGGCGTCACCATGTTCATCCTCGCGGGCCGCTACTTCGAGAAGCGGTCCAAGCGGCGGGCGGGTGCCGCCCTTCGAGCGCTGCTCGAGCTCGGTGCGAAGGACGTGGCGGTCATCCGTGGCGGGGTGGAGACCCGCATCCCCACGACCGACCTCACTGTCGGCGACGAATTCGTCGTGCGGCCGGGGGAGAAGATCGCCACCGACGGCGTGATCGTGTCGGGCAGCTCTGCCGTGGATGCCTCCATGCTCACCGGGGAATCGGTGCCGGTGGAGGTCGCGGAAGGCGATGAGGTCACGGGAGCCACCGTGAACGCGGGTGGCCGTCTCGTGGTGCGAGCCACGCGGGTCGGATCCGACACGCAGCTCTCGCAGATGGCGCGACTCGTCGAGGATGCGCAGTCCGGAAAAGCTGAGGTCCAGCGCCTCGCTGATCGGGTGTCGGGCATCTTCGTACCGATCGTGATCGCGATCGCAGTCGGCACGCTGGCGGCCTGGCTTGGCGCGGGATTCCCGGTGTCGGCGGCGTTCACGGCCGCGGTCGCGGTGCTGATCATCGCGTGCCCCTGCGCCCTCGGCCTCGCCACCCCCACGGCGCTGCTCGTCGGCACCGGGCGCGGTGCGCAGCTGGGCATCCTCATCAAGGGGCCGGAGGTGCTCGAATCCACGCGGAAGGTCGACACGATCGTGCTCGACAAGACGGGCACCGTGACCACCGGCCGCATGACCCTCACCGATGTGCTCCTCGAGGAGGGCGTCGAGCGCGCCGAACTGCTGAGGCTCGCGGGAGCGGTGGAGGACGCCTCCGAGCATCCGATCGCGCAGGCCGTCGCGAAGGCGGCCAGGCAGGAGCTCGGCGCGCTCCCCATCGTGGAGGGCTTTCAGAACCTGGAGGGCACGGGCGTGCAGGGCATCGTCGATGGTCACGCGGTGATCGTCGGCCGGACCTCCCTGCTCGCCGACTGGGCCCAGTACCTCTCCGCAGACCTCGCCGCGGCGAAGGAGACTGCCGAGCGACAGGGCAAGACGGCGATCGCGGTGGGGTGGGACGGGGAGGCCCGCGGCGTGCTCGTGATCGCGGACACGCTCAAGCCCACCAGCGCCGAGGCCATTGCGCAGTTCCGTGAGCTCGGGTTGACCCCCGTGCTCCTCACTGGCGACAACGCGGCCGTGGCCGCGCAGATCGCGGCGGAAGTGGGCATCACCGAGGTGATCGCCGAAGTGCTGCCGCAGGACAAGGTCGACGTCATCACCCGCCTCCAGAAGGAGGGCAAAGTCGTGGCCATGGTGGGCGACGGTGTCAACGACGCCGCAGCGCTCGCGCAGGCTGACCTCGGCCTCGCGGTGGGGACGGGAGCCGATGTCGCCATCGAGGCCTCCGACATCACCCTCGTGCGTGGCGACCTGCGCAGTGCCGCCGATGCCATCCGGTTGTCGCGGCGCACGCTCGGCACGATCAAAGGCAACCTGTTCTGGGCGTTCGCGTACAACGTCGCGGCCATCCCCCTCGCCGCCCTCGGCCTGCTGAACCCGATGCTCGCCGGAGCCGCCATGGCGTTCTCCAGCGTGTTCGTTGTGGGCAACAGTCTCCGTCTCCGGTCCTTCCGGAGTCGAGCGACCACCGCCCCCTGAACCCCATCTCTGCGAAAGGAACCCCATGTCCGACTCGTCCGCAGCCTCCTGCTGCAGCATGCCCGCTCACGCCACCGTCTCCGCCGACGGGCGCGTCGATCTGCTGGCGACCTCCGGTGACCACGTCGAGTGTCCGGTGATGGGGGGCACCGTCGTCCCCGCGCAAGCGGAAGCGGCCGGCCTGTTCCGCGACTACGACGGCACGCGGTACTACTTCTGTTGCGCCGGTTGTGCCCCGCGCTTCGACGCCGACCCCGCGCGCTACGCGGCGGCCGCGTAACGCTCGCACAACGCACGAGACCCCTGTCCGGTTCCTTCCGGGCAGGGGTCTCGTGCGTTCCGGTGTGCGGGGCGCCGCGGTCGAGCCGACGCGACGAGGTCGCGGCAGGACCGGGTTGCGTGGGAATACCATACCCCCCTAGGGTATTGAACGAAGCGAAGTGAATCTCGATCGAACGGAGCACCGGTGACCACGTCATCCTCAACAAGTACTGCGCGGTGGTGGGGGCTCGCCCTCATCGCCCTCGCCCAGTTCATGGTGATCATGGACTCATCCATCATCGGCGTGGCGTTGCCGCGCATGCAGGCCGATCTCGGCTTTACGCCGCACACCCTGTCGTGGGTCTTCAACGCCTATGTGATCGCGCTCGGCGGACTGCTGCTGCTCGGCGGCCGCCTCTCGGATCTCTACGGCCCTCGTCGCATGTTCGCCATCGGCTGGGTGGTTCTCGGAGCCGGCTCGCTGGTCGCGGGATTCGCCGGTGACGTCACCGTGGAGCTCATCGGGCGGGTGCTGCAGGGGATGGGCTCCGCGCTCATCGCCCCCGCGGCACTGACGCTCCTGATGATGCTCTTCGGCTCCAATCCAAAAGAACTCACGAAGGCGATGGCCTTCTATGGTGCGGCGGCTCCGGCGGGCGGTACCGCCGGAGTCTTCCTCGGCGGGGTGATCACCGAGTTCGCGTCGTGGCCGTGGGTGTTCTTCATCAATGTGCCGATCGCGATCCTTGTGTTGCTGGTGATGTGGAAGGCGCTGCCGGGTGGCAGGCTGGGCGCTCGCGGATCCGTCGATGTGATGGGCGCGCTGACTGTCACCCTCGGTCTCGCAGCCCTGGTCTACGGCATCGTTCGCGCCGAGGTGGCGGGCTGGGGCTCGGCCGAGACCTGGATCGCCATCGGCGGCGGCATCGCGCTGCTCGTCGTGTTCGTTCTCGTGCAGCGCTCTCGTCGCGAACCTCTCATGCGCCTGTCGATCTTCCACGCAACCAACCTCGGCGCGGCCAACCTCGCCCAGGTGATGCTGGGTGCCGCCTGGATCCCGATGTGGTTCTTCCTCAACCTGTATCTGCAGCAGGTGCTCGGCTTCTCGGCGTTCCCTGCCGGAGCGGCCCTGCTGCCCATGACCGTGCTGATCATGATCGGCATGATCGTGCTCGCACCGCGCATCATGTCCACCCTCGGCCCGAAGGTCCCGATCGTGCTGGGCTTGATCATCCTGGCCGCCGGTCTCGGATGGATGGCGTTCATCCGCCCGGAGGGGAACTACTGGGTGGATGCGTTCGGTCCGTCACTCGTGGTGGCATTCGGTCAGGCGCTGGCGTTCATCCCGTCACTGCAGATCGCGATCTCCGCCGCTCCGCCGCAGGACGGTGGTCTCGCGTCCGGAATCGTCAACACCAGCTACCAGGTCGGCTCCGCGCTGGGGCTCGCCGTGGTGTCGGCCATCGCTGCCGGATTTGGCGCGGGAGAACTCGGTGACCCGGTGGCCCTCACCAGCGGGTACTCGGCTGCATTCATCGCCGCGGGGGCGATCGCGCTGCTCGGTGCGGGGGCCGTGGGAATCTTCTTCCGCGGGAAGAGCTCTGTCGGCGCGGTTTAGTTCACTCGACGGCGGGCGGGGGATGCTCTCGCCCGCCGTCGGCGCTGGGCGGGGGTTGTGGTGCGGTTCGCGGTGGTCGACGTGATGGGTTGGGATCCCGAGCCTCACTCCGCCGGGGCCCGGCGCCTTCCGCCGACGACATCGGTTTCTCCGGCACGGCGCTCCGACCGTCGCCGCCTGGTGGCGACGCTCCACCGGTCCGCGCCCGGGAGGGCGAGGATGAGCGCGGACAACACCACCATGATCGGGTACTGGCTGATGAGCTGGTCCGAACCCCAATAGAGCATCAGCGTGCCGATCGAGAGGAAGGCGACCCAGCGGGGGAAGAAGCCGATCAGGAGGGTCACCCCGAGCAGCAGTTCGAGGAGGGGGATCGCGATGCCCATGAGGGCGGGTGCGCCCTGCATGATCGCCTCCACGGGCGGGTACCACCACGGGGTGCGCGAGTTGCCGCGGGTGCTGTCCGCCACGAGCAGGATGTCTGCGGCGCCGAAACCCGACCGGTACTTCACGAACGCCTCCGCGAACCAGAGCGCACCGACCGCGACGCGCGCCGCGATGGCGATCACCATCGCGGCGCGGCCGCTGAGCTGTCGGACGTTCACGACAGTGCTGCCGCCCCGAAGACGGCCTTCGCCTTGTCGCAGTGGATCACCACGTCGGTGTACTTGCTGAGGTCGACGCCGGAGAGCATGAACGTCTGGTCGGCCTGGTCGAAGGCGACCTTGTCGATCATCATGCCCGCCGTCACCGCTGCCTCGTCCGTGCCGTTGGTGAGGTAGACGTGCAGGTCTGGTCCTTCGTCCGAGGAGAATCCGGACAGCGTCAGCTTTCCGTCCTCGACCGTGACGGTGCCGCTGACCATCTTGTCGTTCAAGCCCATGAAAGTCCCGGACTTCATCATCGCCGAGCTCTCCATCGTGCTCATGGCGGTCGGCTCGGAGGTGGACATGTCCGATCCGGAATCCGCCATGGACGTGCAGCCGCTGAGGCCCGCCGCCAGGACGATTGCCGCGGCCGCGGTTCCCAGTGCCATTCGTGTACGCATCAGATGCTCCATTCGTCTGTGTCCCGGGCATTCGTGTGATGCCCGTGGGCAACGCTAGGAACGGGCCGCGCCCCGCGGGGCAGTTCTTTCAGGACCGTAAGGAACGGTCGGATCGGGTGATCGGCGGATTATCGTCGTGGTCATGGATGCGGCTGAACGGGTGATGGTGGTGGAAGACGACGCCGCCGTGCGACGTGCCGTGGTGCGGTATCTCACCGAGACCGGCTACGCGGTGTCTTCGTTCGACAACGGCGTCGCCGCACTGGCGGCGCTGGAGCGTGAGCTGCCGGATCTGATGGTGGTCGACCGTATGCTTCCGGGGCGCAGCGGCGACGAGATCGTGCGCGACGCCCGGTCGCGCGGCGACATGCCGATCATCATGCTCACCGCACTCACCGATGTCGACTCACGCGTTGAGGGGCTCGAACTCGGGGCGGACGACTACGTCACGAAGCCGTTCTCCCTGCGCGAGTTGACTCTCCGCATCCGTGCGCAGCTTCGGCGCGCTCACGCGGCTACCGAGCAGCCGGCTACGTTCCGGTCGGGCGAGTTCGCCATCGACCCTGCTCGACACCGCGTGTGGCTGCGTGGTGAGGAGATCCTGCTCAGCGGGCGCGAATACGAGCTGATGCTGTTCCTCATGCAGCACCCGCACGAGGTGCACTCCCGAGACCGTCTCATGCAGGAGGTATGGGGCTGGGGGTTCGGCGATGCGTCCACGGTCACGGTCCACGTGCGGCGGCTGCGGGAGAAGATCGAGACCGACCCGTCCGCGCCCCGATACCTGCGGACGGTGTGGGGCGCCGGCTACGAGTTCGTGCCGGATGGAGCCGAATCATGATGGTGCTCGCGCCCGCGGACGTCGCGGTGATCGCCCTGACGAGTCTCGCGTGCACGGCGGGCGTGGCGGTGCTGGCGCTCCTGCTCCTGCGACTGCTCCGGCGTCGACCCCTGCTCGTGCAGGTGGTCGTGATCGGCGTCGCCGGAGTCGCAGCCACGGTGGCATCGGTCATCGCGATCTCCGTGGAGATGTATCTGTCAGAACACGATCTGACCGTGCTGATCTGGGTCATCGTGATCGCGGCCGTGTTGAGCGTCATGCTCGCCTGGGTGTTGACGCGATCGCTGCGCCGCTCGATCGCGTCTGTATCCCGAGAGATCCGCCAGGTCCCCGCGGAGCAACCGGAGCCCGTCGAAGCAGCGGGGGCGGCGGAGCTTGCTGGTCTGCAGACGGAGCTGGCACTGGTGGCCGCGCGGGTACGAGACGCCCGCACAGAACTGGAGGAGCTCGACTCCGCGCGCCGACGGTTCTTCGCGTGGATCTCACACGACCTGCGCACACCCCTGGCCGGGCTGCGAGTGGTGGCCGAGTCGGCGGAGCTCAGTCCGCACGAGGATGTCCGCGCACTCGCGCAGAGCGTCGGCGCGCAGACCGTCGGCATGACGCGGCTCGTCGACGATCTCTTCGAGCTGTCGCAGCTCAGCTCAGGGCAGCTGGTGCTGCGGACGCAGCAGGTGGATCTGCATGACATCGTGTCCGACGTCGTCAGTGAGATGCGCGCGGCAGCTGATCGTCGAGGGGTGCGGATCGAAGCGCGGGGCATCGGCGGGCAGACGCTGTGGGCCGACCCTCGGGGGCTGTCGAGGATCGTCACCAACCTGGTGGCGAACGCCGTCCGCCACGCTCCCGAGGGATCCACAATCCTCATCACGGCGACGGACGTGGACGACTCGCTCGTGCTCGGCATCCTCGATGAGGGGAGCGGCGTCGCGAGCACCGATCTGGACCGCATGTTCGACGTGGGCTGGAAGCAGGACGATGCGCGTGGATCGGGCGATGCGGAGGACCTCCCGCAATCCTCCGGCGCGGGTCTCGGCCTTTCCATCGCGCGCGGATTCGCGCGCGCACATGGCGGCGACGTCACCGCTGAGAACACGGGCGAGGGGTTCCGGATGAATGTCGAGCTGCCGCGAAGGGCGCCGGGGCGGGAGCGCGCGCGAGGCTGAGGCTCGTTGCCGGAGTTTGCAGTTGCCTCCGCAGTCCATGGTCAATAGTCGTGGCGTGTGCGTCACGACGGATGGTTGCGAGACACGCACACGATGGGTCCGGGTGTCATCATCTGTTCGGAGTCGAGCAATGTTCCTGTGGGCAGTTCGGTCAAGCCTGGTGACAAGGTGGAGTAAACCCTCACTCCGGAGCGCCGTGGTGATGGTGTGGTCAAGGGCGCGACTGTGGCTGACGACATGTTAGAGGTGTCTGACCGGAACAGATCAGATCTTGTCGGGACATGATCGGATGGGTGCCCAGCCAAGGCACACAGCGGGGCGTCGTTGGCGATCCTCACACTCCCTCGGGGACGCTGACGACGCCCCGTTTCGCTGTCCCTGCGCATGTTCGGCGGGCAGCCCTGGAAGAGCTTTCAGATGCTCACCAACTCGCCATCCTCGATGGCGATGCCCCGATCGAGGAATGACGGAGATACACGGGCCAGCTCTGCCGACACGGGAAGAGGTTGAGAACTGCGCCGAGGCTCCCACATGACGTCGGGGCGGCCTTCACGCTCCGTCACCCAAAAAGGGACGGGGGCGGAAACTTCAAGCAGACGCACCTCGACGAGTGCTGCGATGGCATCAAGCCACCGAGACGATGAGGTATCGGGTGCTTCAGCAGAGAGCAGGACCTTTGTCACAGGGTCGGCGGACGCGAGCTCATCGTTCAACTGAAGGAACCGTCGATACGCCTGTGCGAAGTGTCCGTCATCATCCGCTCTGATGATTTCAGCCGCCGCTCGCGCAGCAGGTGAGCGCCCCTCTGCCAATACCGGAATCCATTCAATGCCGATGGCGGAGGCGACTTTGTCTACGGTGGATGCGGTCGGATCGCGGCGCCCGTTCTCGATCATGCTGAGGTTGCTCGAGGCGACGCCGGAGCGCTCCGCAAGTGCACGAAGGCTCATGCCCGAACGCCTTCGTGCACGCCGCAATGACGCTACGATTCCCATCTCGCGTAACCTCCAGATTATCTAAGACGATAACTCGCCTCGCGTGTGTTGTCGAGGCGATTGGTAGATGGCAATTGGTCTCCGGCTTCTCTGTGCGGGTCTACTCAAGGGCGTCGTTCCGGGCCAGGTCGCAATGTCTGCGCCTTGGCTTGTCGTCCCATTAGTCGCGAATGTCCCTGGGTGGTGGAATCATCCAAGGCTGGGCTGCAGGGGGCAGCTGGTCCAGGGTGCCGGTGCAGACCACGCCGTCGCTCAGAATGATGCCCTGGCTCATCCCAGAGTGCCACGCGACGTAGGCCGCGACATCTGAGCTTCGCGTCTCGAGGCGACCCGCGGCCTGGGTCAGCAGGCTTGCTTGAGGGAGCGAGTACATGAAATCGAGTGAGTCCCCCGTGATGGTGCGGTGGTTCGAATGGATGAAGGTCTCGCCCAGAGCTCCGTCTGGGATGAGGTCCGAAGGTTCCATGTTGCGTTGAGCGAGCCATTCGGCGATGCGGGTAATCGGGTAGAAGCGTAGCCCCGCGACGGTCAGTGGTTCTAGCGGGGTTGATGCGGTCGCGGGATGGAGCATCCGCTGAGGGAGCTCATCCGCGACGAGGAAGAGAGGCAACGTGAGTTCAGTCATGGTTCACTATGCGCGGTCTGGCGCTATCGTCGTGCCGGTACAGCTTCGTGTGCTGAAAGTAAAGGATCTTGTACTGTGTGCGATGGGTAAGTTGAGTGGGCTTGATGGGTGGTGGTTCCGGACCCTGACCTGACGAAGCTTCGCGCGATTCTCAATGTTCGGCGACACGAGGCGGGGCTGACTTGCGAGCAGCTATCGGAGGCATCGGGGCTAAGTCGCCAGACGCTGCTAAATATCTCCTCTGGTAGGTACCACGGGGATCTGCGTTCCTGGTTGAAGCTGAGTCGTGTCTTCGATATCTCGATCGATGACATGCTCCGAGATGTCTGGCTTGAATCCCACTGACTCAGAGCGCCCAGTCTGCCATCGTAGGGCGCTGCGTTCCCATGTGTCAGTCGTTCGAGCATGCTGCTTGGCTTAATGCCCTCCAGTGGTGACATGCTCAGCAGGAATCTGAGTTGGTTGGATGGCAGCAAATACGCCGAGGCGCGACTCGACCACCGTTACCGCGAGTAGAGGATGCAGGGGTGACAGGGTGGTCATGGGGTCGCGGTGCCTTCGACAGCTCTCGGCTAGGGGGCGAGCTGGAAGGCGTACGCCACTTTGGTACAAGATGCTGTACCGCCCGCGCATGGTGAGTTGTCGGGCGAACCGTCCCGAATCCCAGCGCAACAAGAATCTTGGTAACCGATGAACCTGCTTCACAACACAACGAACCCGCTGACCGTCAACCCCACGGGACCGTCTTGGACTGATCCTGCCCTGCTGCGAGCCGCAGCTCGGGCGGCCGACCAGCACGCTGTGCGCGGCACGGTCACGTTCTACGACGACGGCAACACGTGGAGCTTCAAGGCGATGATGAGCAGCAACCGCTGTGAGCGCCCGTTTCCTGTGATGCTCGCTTATCTTGGCGACGAACCCCGGCTCTTCGCCGAGGTATTCTCTACTGTTGGTGACGTCTTCGCTCCTATGAACGGGAGTTAATTCGCCGTGAGTCACACGCGCCGAGAAGACTCACCTCCACCGACCGACCGCGCTGAATCGCCATTGACGGATTGCGCGGTGTGAGCCCCGATGCAGGCAGGCGATGAACATGACAGCTCTTCCAGACGCTGTTGCTCGTTGTGCCCATGCGACGTCGCCGGACCGGACCATGAGAGAACGGCGAGGTGCTGCAACCAAGGAATCGGCGGGCTTGAGCCTGAATCGCGTTGGAGAGTCGCGAAGGCGCCGAGGTTGCGCTGTTCAGGTCCTGTCCGCAACTAGCACCGGGCGAGCAAGTAGTGCCTGAGTAGATTCGCAAACGTCGACCACAGACGCTATCACCCGCGCACGTGTGATAGGTGGCTGCCGTTGCCAACTTCTCACCGAGTCGCCGTCGACAACTCGCCCTTGCATCGCTCGCGCTGTTTGCGCGACTGCGAATCGCGCCGCTTCGCCCGGACTGGGGAGATCAAATCGTCGCACTGAATCGAGGTGCCACTCGATGTCCTCGCCTTCAAGCATCAACTCCATCGCGACAAGCTCGGACAGTACAGCAGGGTCAGACGGAAAGCTATGCCCGATCATTCGTTGACTCTCCTGGGCGGGGTCTGCCCATGCGCTGTCGCGCACATTGTCCAGAGAACCGATCAGGACGATCTTAAATCGGTCGAGCCATCCGTGCGCCCAGAACGTGCGAACCCACTCGCCATAAGGTCCGTTGACGCGTTCACCGATCGACGCGAAGGGCATCACACCAACCTCGAGATGGGGCACCGTGAGCCGAAGCAGTTGGCCCACAGCCACCGGGTCTAGAAGGTGATCGCGCACGTCACGGTGCCGACCGGAGCGTTTCACCGCCGCCTCAGCGCCCTCGCCAACCAGTAGCGTGGACGGTTGAGGAGCTCATTCTCAGGTCGAGCACCTTGCTGAAACCGACTTCACGTATCAGGGTGGTAGTCGACAGCCCGTCATCGATGTCCCGAAGCGCACGCTCTGAGATGTATCGCATGGGTGACGATCTCATAGCCTGGAGTTGTCTGCAACTGTTCTGTCTGATGCAGGGTGACCGCGTGATGGATATTGCGCGCGCAGCAACCGCGACGTCCGTGAGCGGCAGGACGTCTGCGTAAGAGAACGGCCCTTGCTCCGTCGACGCGGGGCCGCCGCGGACCGCGTCGGCGCGTATGCGTGGGCGCCCCACCGCGGTCGACGCGCAGGTGCACCATCACGGACCGGATTATCGGCCAGTCCTCGTCTGCGGCTGACCGCGTTGCGCGAGTTCCTCCCCGCTCCGACCCTGCCCATCGTACTTGGGCAGCGCCACTTTCGGTGGTATGGGCCCTATTGTGCGGCGAGGGCGGCGGTGGGCGGAAGTTTCGCCGCACGGATGGCGGGGTAGAGGCCAGCGATGGCACCGATGATGAGGGTCGCGCCGATCGCTGCGATGAATAGGAGTGGCGGGATGGAGAGGAGCCATCCGTTTAGGTGTGCGAACACTGCGGTGACGAGGAAACCGATGGCACTGCCGACGACTCCACCGAGGAGAGAAAGTAGGAGAGCTTCGGTGAGGAATTGTATGCGGATGTGCGCACGAGTGGCGCCGAGGGAACGTCTGAGTCCGATCTCGCGACGGCGTTCGAGGACCGAGATGATCATGGTGTTCGCGACTCCGATTCCGCCGACGAGGAGCGCGACGGAGCCGAGTCCGACGAGGAGGCCGGTGAATGCTTGATCGGTGGCGTACTTCGCGGCGAGTGCGTCGGATGGGCGGCTCACGGCGATCTGTTCGGGGTTTTGCGGGTTGACCGATGCGCCGAGGAGGCCTCGGACGGCGCCGACATCTTCATCGGTGGAGCGTTCGTACACGGTGGTCGGTACACCGTCCCAGTTGAAGAGTGTGCGCGCGTTGTCTGCACCGATGAGCGCAGCGCTGTCGAGCTCGGGGGCGAGCTCGACAGGATCGAGGATCCCGATCACGGTGTGATAGGTCCCTCCGATGAGGATCTGAGTGCCTGGCTCGGTGATCCCCAGACGTTTTGCCGCGGTGGCGCCGAGGACCACGGCCGGGAACGTGCTGGTGGCGTCGTTGAACCACGTGCCAAAGCGTACGGATCCGCCAACCGTGTCCGGGAGTGACAGGTCGGCAACGATGGCGCTGAGCCCGGATGTCTGCGCCGGGTCGATGAATTCGCTGCGGTAGACGGAGATCTTAGGGAGCGCGCTGGTCGCCGCGACGCGTTCAACGTGGGGGATTCGTGCGATGGATCCGGCTGCGGTGGGTGGGAGTTTGGCGGCCTCGCCCGCGAGATCCTTGTTGGCGCTCACAGTGAGGAGGTTGGTGCCGAGTTTCGCGAACTCGGCGTTCAGACGGGCCTGCCCTGAGGTGGAGAGTCCGACGACGGCGATCATCGCGGCGATTCCGATGGCGATGCCGAGCGCAGAGAGAACTACGCGGGTGGGGCGGGATCTGAGCGCATCGGCACCGAGGGCGAGTGCATCGGATGGGCGGAGCCGCGAGCGTTGCCGAGAAGTCATGATGTGATCTCCATTGGTGCGGGGAGAGTGGCGGGGTTGGTGGAGTCATCGATGATGAGGCCATCCTTGACGCGAATGCGGCGCGGGAGTCTGTCCGCGAGGGCATTGTCATGTGTGATGACGACGACGGTCGCTCCTGCGGAGTTGAGTTGGAACAAGAGATCCACGATGCCTTCGCCGGATGCGGAGTCGAGGTTTCCGGTTGGTTCGTCGGCGAGCAGCAGGGTGGGGGAACTGGCGATCGCACGAGCAATGGCGACGCGTTGGCGTTCACCGCCGGATAGCTGGTGTGGCTTGTTCTTCAACCGGTGGGCCAGTCCGACCGCCACGAGCGCCTCTTCGGCTGTGGCGAACCGTTCGGATGAGGGGCGGCCCTGGTAGAGCAGCCCATCGGCGACGTTACGCAGCGCTGTGTGACCGTCAGCGAGGTGGAACTGTTGGAAGACGAAGCCGAGTCGGTAGGCCCGCAGCGCTGCAAGGCGGTCGTCGGAGAGCATATTGAGGTCCTCCCCGTCAATGATCGCTTCGCCGCTGGTGGGTCGGTCCAGGGAGCCGAGGATGTTCAGTAGGGTTGATTTTCCCGATCCGCTGGGGCCGACGATCGCAACGAACTCGCCGGTGTCGATCTGGAGGGTGACGCCACGCAGAGCCTGCACGGGTGGGGCCCCGTAACTGCGGGTCACGTTTCGGAGTTCGACGACGTGGCTCATTCTGGCACCACCACATCATCGCCTGCCTTTAGGCCACCACCAGTGATCTCCACATACCCACCGGAATACCGTCCCACCTCAACCGGCACCCGTGTGATCTTCGTGTTCTTCTCCACCTCAACGCCGAAAGCGCCGTCGCCGAGCGAGACGAGCGCCGCGACCGGCACCTGGAGGACGCTGTCTTCGCTGTGATGCGCGAGCGTGAGCTGCGCGGACAGCGGCACCAGGCTGGCAATCGCCGCCGGATCGTCAGCGGTGACAGTGATCGGAATGACGAGCTTCGTTGAACCGGTGGACTCATCCTTCTTCTCCCTCGGAGAGTCGACCGTCGCGATCTTTCCGGCCGCTGTTACGCCGTCGGGCAACCCGATCGTCACCGCACCGCCCACCGCAAGTTGCTCGCGATCCGCGACGGGGACATTCGCCGACACGATCGGGGTGGAACTGCTTGCCGTATACAGGGGCGCACCAGGTGTAACCTCCGTGCCGATGCTTGCTTTCTCGTCACCGACTCGGACGTCGCTGTCGGAGAAGACGATGCCTCCGCGGGGGATCACACCGCTCTCTTCCAGGCCGTTGGCCTTCTGCCAGGCACGGATCGCCTGAGACGTCGCCCAGGTGAATTCGTCATCGATGGTTCCGTCGAAGAACCCCAGATCGGCGAGATTCTGCTCCAGCTGTCGTACGTCGGGCCCGTCTTCCATACCGCTCGTGAAGTCCCGCCACGCCGGCAGTGCCCCGCGCATCATGAGGACCGGTACGTTGTTCACCCGGTAGAGCACCTGCCCGGGGGTCACGACTGTGCCCGGGGCAGGAAGCTCGGTGAGCACCCCACCTAGCGTCGTCAGGAAGTCGTGCGTCCCCTCGAGCCCGATCGTTCCCGGAACCCGCAGCGAGGACGACAGCGGCGCGTTCTTCACCGCCTCCGTGTGCACCATCGGTCTCTCCGCGACCGGTTCGGCGGCGGTCGGGGACAGCGCCCAGACCGTGGCTCCGCCCCCGACGAGCATGACCGTGACGATCGCTGCCGCGATCACGAGGTTTCGTTTCCGTGTCGACATGGCGTCAGCCGCCGAACGAGATGCCGCAGGCCTTCAGCGCCGCATCGGACGCCCCGGTCGGGATCTCCATCGGCTGCCCCAGCTTCGGATCATTCACCGTCAGCCCTTGGTCCCGGAGACACTTCGCCGTCTTCAACTGGTCATCGAGCACCTGCTGGTCGCTTCGACCATCATTGGTCGGCGGGGTGCCCAACTTACTCGTGCAGGTCTCCATCGCAGACAGGTAGGCCTGCTGGTCGCCCTGTGGGAGGGAGAACGACGTCCCGCCATCCTCGTTCTTCGGATCGGGCATGTCGATGCCCTCGCCGCGCATGCAGGCAGCGAACTTCAACTGCCAGTCGAACAATGCGTCTTCCCCCTCCGCGCCGGACGCCATGTTTGAAGAGGAGCCAAGATTGCTTTCCGACGGCGCAGGCGTTGACTCAGCGGACCCACTGGTACACGCAGTGACTCCGACCAGCAGCACAGCCCCGAGGACAGCTGCGGTGACAAGGCGTGAGCGGCGGGTGGCACGGGGACGAACTGACATGGGATCCTCCATCGAATCGGTGTGTTTCTGTCAGTCCACGAGAAGCCGCATTGCGATCGCGTAAGCCTGATCTTTATCTTTCTCAAACGAGCATCGTGATGGACTGGGCGTACCCATCGCGGCAGGAACGGAGACGGCATGCGCGTACTGGTCGTGGAAGACGACGCGAGCCTCGGAGAGGCACTCCGGCACGGGCTTAGCCTCGAAGGCTTCGCCATCGACCTCGCCACTGACGGCGACACGGCCCTGATGATGGCCGATGTGAACGACTACGACGTGCTCGTCCTAGATCGTGACCTGCCGGGAACACACGGCGACGAAGTTTGCCGCATTGTGTCGGCACGGCCAGCAGCTCCGCCGATCCTGATGCTCACCGCCGCAGGCACCCTCACTCAGCGTGTGTCGGGGTTTGAACTCGGAGCCGATGATTACCTCCCGAAACCGTTCGAGTTCTCGGAACTCATCGTCCGCCTCCGCGCGCTCGGTCGCCGTGGTCCAGTGAACGTGCCACCCGTGCTCACGCGTCGAGGTGTCGAGCTTGACCTCTTCCGCCGCACAGTGCGCAGAGACGGTGCGACCATCCGCCTCACGCCGAAGGAATTCGCGGTCCTTGAGATCCTGCTGCGCGCGAACGGCGGCGTCGTGAGCGCCGAAACCCTGCTGGAGAAGGCATGGGACGAGAACGCGAACCCCTTCACTAACACCATCCGCGTAACGGTTAGCGCGGTCCGCAAGAAACTCGGCGAACCAGGCATCATCGACACCATCCCCGGCAGCGGATACCGCATTGCGAATGAGGCGTCCGCATGAGCACGCTGAGCCTCAAACACCTCACCTTTCGAGGACGTCTCGCGGTCGCATTCGGGGCCATGGCGTTCGGGGCGGGCGCACTCGTCATTCTGATGCTCTATCTGTTCATGCGCTTCGTTCCCACCTATCTCGTCAGCGAAGCCGCACCCGGCGACACGGCGATCTCCGGGGTGACCTCAACTTCGGCCGAGACTGCAACGCCTGACGGCTTCAATCCCGTCGGTATCGGAGGGAAGGGGTTCGCCGTCATTACAGATGTCGCTGGCCTGCTCGAAACAATGTTGTGGGCCGGCGTCGGCATTCTGCTGCTCATCGCCTTGAGCGCTGCGACGGTGGGATGGTTCATCAGCGGGCGCGTACTCAAGCCACTGCAGCGTATTCGCGACGCTGCACGCCGCGCTGGTGAGGGGACGCTCGATCACCGCATCGCGCTCGAAGGCCCGCACGATGAACTTCGCGACCTCGCCGAAACGTTCGACACCACCCTCGACCGTCTCGAGTCCGCCTTCACCGCGCATCAGCGATTCGCCGCCAATGCAGCGCATGAGCTGCGCACCCCCCTGACCGCGACGAAGACGCTCATCGACATCAACGATGCACACCCGGCCGCCAGCGATCCTGCGGACCTCCTTAATCAGATCAGGATCAACAACGACCGCAGCATCGGCATCGTCCAAGCCCTTCTTGACCTCACCGACCTGGAAACCACACAGATCAACGGCTCCCCGATCGACCTCGCCACGATCGTGACTTCAATCACCTCCGAGGCGGGCCGAGGTGCGGAAGCCGTCCAGAGAATCGGTCCGGCACCCGCAACCGGAGACGAGACGCTACTTCGTGTGCTGATCGAGAACGTGATGCAGAACGCCGAACGCCACAATGACGAACGGCGTGAGATTCTCATCGCGACGGGAACGACGGGTCGATTCGCGTGGGTGCGTATTGAGAACACTGGACCTGTGATCCCCAACGACCTAGTGGACAAACTCGCCGAGCCTCTCTACCGGGGCACCCGAGCAGCACGGGACGGATACGGGCTTGGGCTCTCCATCGCCACCCGTATTGCCGAGGCCCACCGCGGCGCACTCACGATGACCTCCCGCGTCGGCGGAGGTCTCACAGTCGAGCTTCACCTGCCCGGGCGTGGCAGCGTTTCCTCGATCGACTGAACGTCCGAGGTTAGAAGCCTGGGGCGGTGGGCGGTCCCCGTTGCGGGCCTATGCCGTGATGCTCCGAATCCCTTACTGCCTCTCCACGGATCACAGCCGGTATCCGCTTACCTCACACGCTTCTGTGCTCACGATCCCTGAGTCGGGTCGCCACTTTCTTCCTCCGACTCTCGGGCGTTCTGCGTTGGTCTCGTGCTCACCCGCCAGATGAGCCAGCAAGCAGCGCCAACCGCCACGCCGATGACGCTTGACGGGATGAGTTCGCCGACAGATGAACCGATCACCATTCCGAGAGCCAAGCCGATCGACATCAGGAGCGGCAGGTAGCCGTACTGAGCCTGGTTGAGTTCCGGCTTGGAATCAGGGCCCGTGTTGTGTGACATGCGTGCTCCCTTTCTCAGACCCAGCGGAGCCGGGTACACAGTTGTACCCCGCACGGCGAGCGCGGAACATACGTATTTCTGCTTACGCAAGCGTCCGAGTGACACGTTTGCCACGAGGCTGGCCGATCCCGTGCAGCAGCTGGGGCGTCCGCACGACATCGGGCTAGTCGTGTACGGCTTCCGCCCGCTCTTGGGGGCTCTTAACCGCGTGCAGCGCTCGGAGCAACTGTTCTCGACCGTGCTTGCTGCGATGCGCATGTTCATCGATCCAGCCGAAACCGGAGCGGTCACAATTCGGGCTGCCCAAAGACATGCAGGCCCAAGCGACCGCAGTTATGATCCGCAGACCCGCAGCTTCGAACACAGCGACGTTGCCCCCGTCGACCCCGCCATGAAAGCGCAGTTACGGCGTTGACGTGGTCGAGACCGTTCCTGGCCCCTCGGTCGTGCACGACCGAGGGGCGCGGTGATCGCGGCCAAACGATCGCGAGACACCACAGTCATCCAAGCCGATAGCGACCGACGGTATGCGGTCCGGACGGCGAAGGATGGTGGGACGTGCCGATTCACAAGGTATCGACGACGTCAGCAACCCAGCAAGACCGCGCGACCTACCTAACCTTGCGAGCAGGTCAAAGGCTCTGGCTATGACGTGCCGGGGCAGGGTCGCGCGAGGTCTGCACACTCTCTGGTGGCGGACGGTCGCTGTGCGAAGGCTTTGCTCGGTAGCTCTGCGCGAGTCACAGGTCCGCCGAGGTTAGCGCAGGATGCCCCTTCTTCGAGCCTGCTCGATCGCCTCATGGCGAGAACCTGCCCCCAGCTTGCGGTAGACGCTCCTTGCTTGCGATTTCACAGTATTGAGCGTGACGAACTCCGTAGCGGCGATGTCATTCATCGTGGAACCCGATTCAAGTCGGGCGAGCAGGACCGCCTCGCGCTTGGTGAGTCGGATACTCGCGAGGGGAGCGTCGAGATTCCCGGCCGTCGGGAAGTCCGTGGGCAGCCCAGTTGTGCTGCTCCCCGCGATCTCATGAAGGTCTTGAACTGGCACGAGTGATTGGAAGAAGCGGATGCCCAGCGCCGAGGTGATCGCGATCGCGCGATGCAGGGCCCCTCTAGCGTCGAGCGTGTAGCCAGCACGATGCAAGTGAACGGACACGAGCAGCAGCGCCTGCGCCCGAGTCTGCGGCCACAGGTCGGGTCGCGCAAGCAGCTCCTCAAGGTCGCGAACGGCATCTGGGTCGCCGGTAATCAGCGACAGCCGCGCGGCACTGATACGCAGCAGGTGATCCTCAGGATCACCCATACTCAGCGCCTTCTGCGCTGCCGGCACATCATCGGATGCCAACGAAAGATCCGCCACAGCCGAGCGCAGCAAATGCTGCAGTCGACGTGATGTAGGCACGTTGCGATTGTTGTGCATTAAGCGCTGGAGGCGTTCCGCTCCGGTAACGGGGTCGGTGGCGGTGAACGCACGAGCGGCGATGAACGCAGCGAATGGCCATTCAGCGAGGCGCGGATACATCTGTTCGATCGTGCCGAGCAGCGTCACGGCATGTTCGGGTTCGCCACTATGGAACAAGACGGCGGCACGAGCTATGCGTTGGCGCCCCGACATATTGTCGTCGGACTGTGACGAGGACGAGTCACGGCACGCCGCTGTAGAGGCTTGAACCGGGAGGTGACGCAGTAGCGCCCCTGCGCTAACCGCATCTCCTCTCACCGCATGCAGGAACGCGCGTGTGACTTGCACCTCGTGCAAGTCAAGCTGAGCAGTCGTCGCGCCGCGAGCGTCGAGGGTGGTCTCGGCGTCATCGAGTCTGCAGGCCCCTATATAGGCGTCGACCGCCATATCGAGGAGATAACGGATGCCCGCGGCGAACTCCACCTGGTGCGCAGGGGATAGCTGCGGCAGCAGATCCCGCAGCGCATCGGCAGCATCAGCAGCCGCCTCGTACGAAGCTGTGCTCAACAGAATGATGAGTTCGCATCCGGCGCCACGCAACCGTTCCGTGAGATCGCGTTCGGTGGGTTGCTGTCGGAGCCTCTCAAGTGTGAATCGTGCGACTCCCAAGCTCTCCTGCGAGGGCACGCGTTCGATGCGTCGTCTGATCCATAGCCAGACCGCGGCGACCAACGGCTCCTGCAGAACGCTTTCAGCAGTCAGGCGCGCGCTGAACGTGGTCAGCGCCGTTGGCGACACCTCTCGCAGAAGGTGCGCGTGGTCCAGGAACTGATCCCATAGGTCGTCAGGTTGACGGCGCGCGGCTATTGCCGCCAGGAGATCAAGTGCGGTTTCGGGGGAGGCTCCGGGGGAGAGCATGGCGCCAATGTACCGAGAGGGCGATGCGGATCGAGTAGCTATCCATACGCATCAAGTACTAGATACGTGAAGCGCCGTACGTACCCATCATGATCGACCTCCAACGAAGCAGACGCACTCGTGGATGCACGACGTGGGATAACCTCAGAAAACGTTTGTGAGTCCGTGTCGCGAGAGGTGCCAGTGGTAGTCAAGAAGCAGAGCACCCAGCCGTACACACATCCGTTTGCACAAGCGTTGCGACGCGCGATCGAGATCAGAGGCGTCACCCTCACCTGGGTGCATCAAACGCTCTCAGCGCAAGGAGTTTCCACTTCACTCGCGACGCTCAGCTCCTGGAGATCAGGGGCACGGCTTCCTGAAGGGGAGCGCTCTCGGTCCGTAGTGGTAGCACTTGAATCTCTCCTCGGCTTGCCGCATGGCGCTCTCACTGGGTTGATCGGCCCGAGTCGGCGGCCAGGTCGCATTGGTGAGGCAGACTTTCCGTGGGGTGAGCAGCTGGCAGCCGCTGTCGAAGAAGTCGTACACAGCTTTCAGTTGGATCGACCACTTCGTACCCGAGAGCTGGCGACTCAGGTTGTGGCTGATGTGGGACCCCATGGCGGCGTGACCCAGCGCGCGACGCGCTCGCTGTTACAGGCGACGACAGGGGTGGTCACGAGGCTGCCGATCCTTGAAGTTATGCCCTGGTCATCGAATCCTGCGCCCACCTTCCACGCTGTGAGTGGGGGCCGCATAACGGAGACACGGGCTCACTCCAGTGGGCGGGTATTCGGAGCACTTATTGAGTTGGATCAGCCGTTGACCCCTGGAGACTCCGCCATGATCGAGACCATGGTGGAGTTCTCGCCCATGGGTCCACCAGTGCAAGAAGCCGGGCACGGTGTCGGCAGGTCGATCCGCGAGCTGCTGCTGTGGGTGCGGTTCACGCAGGGCGCGCTTCCTGCATGGTGCAACCTGTTGGAGGACAGGCCTGGCGAAGGCCCGCGAGTCACCCCATTGCCCCTGGGTCAAGGCGGTGCCGCGCACGTTGTGCGGGCGCCGTGGGGTCCAGGTGCGCTAGGGATTCACTGGGGCGACAACGCTGCTGCGGGGCGATGAGTCGGCGTCGCTCACCCAACTTCGCACATGTGGAACGCGCTTAAACGCGCTGGGAGGAGGGGATCAGACTCTCTGTCTGTCGCCGGCAGAGCCGCGAAGGAAGTGCGCGGCTTGCATGGTCATTCAACGGGATTGACCTCGAGTTCGGCGAGCCTCTGATGCTGTGCGCACGGGTTGTCGGTTGCCAGTCGGGGAGATGCGCCTGGCGATGGGGCGCGGTGGTGTCGTGAGTGTCCTGTGCACCATGGCGAGGGTGAAATTGAGGGTGAAGTGAGCGTACTGGTTACACCGCGACTGCTCCCCAATGCTTGTGTGGAACACGCTCACACAAGCTGTGAGTCTCGTTAGTCCCTACCCCCAAAGAGTCCCGTCGATTGAGTTCTGTCTCACGCAAGAGTGCGCCGATGTTCACGGACAGAGTGCGCACCTCGCGTGAGGTGTGCAACATATGACGGAAGCGGCTCGCCGACCTCCCTGGAGTTTGAGATGCCTGTCCTTTTGACCATGTGGACAGAGCGTCCACGTCGATCCGCGACTACAGGGATCGACTCGTGAGGGCGCAGATGGCTGCTCGCCGTCCTTCGAACGGACGTCGAACGACGGCGGGGCTCGTTGTCTCGTTGCTCATGTTGTTCGGTCTTGTGACGGTTGGTGCTATCCCCGCTCATGCGGCTGGAAACGTCACGATTGACGATGTTTCGTTCCAGAACAGCACCTTCGCTGATGGCACGCAGCAAGAACTGCACGTCAAGTGGTCCGTACCTGAGGGCGCAACCTCGCCTGTCGTGCTCGAACTCGACTTCCCGGCGGAGTTGCAGGGCACCCCGACCTCTTTCCCGATGCTTGGGCCGGACGGGGAGACAGCCGGAACATGCACGATTACAGCCTCAGGGGCCCAGTGCACTGTTTCGGACGAGTTCCTCCGAAACAACCCGTACGGGGTGTCGGGGGAGTTTTGGTTTAACGTGTCCTCCCAGTTGAAGAACAAGGAGGACATGACTCACACCTTCGACTTCGGTGACTTCAGCCAGACGGTCGAAGTTGACGCGAACCCGAACTGGTGCACAGACAACTGTGAGTACAGCGGTCAGGGACGTGGGAAGTGGGGTTCATACGACAACTCGACCGACATCATTACGTGGACTGTCCAGCTGCCCGCTCCCGCTGATGGAATCCCCGCAGGCAAGGCCATTACCGTGACCGACGTGTTGGACACGTCGAAGTACGAGGTCGTCGCAACCAACGGGTACCCCCGTGTGCGCGAAGGTGGCTCACTGTATTACAACCAGTGGGACCGCCAGGTGGTCAACTACGCGACGAAGACCGCGAGCGAGGTCAGCTGGAGCTCCGATAACCTCACGGCTCAGTTCACGTCTGCACCCGGACGAGCGGGCGACCCTTCGTTGCCCTCCGACGAGGTGGGCACGGGTGGCTCTTTCTACGTCGTGCAGTGGCAGGTGCGTGTCCTCGACGAAGGTAAGGCTGGTAAGTACACCAACGCAGCCAGTTTCACCATCGAAGGGGACGAGGAGCAGTCCACGAGCGGCTCCGCCACTCGTTATCAAGGCGGCGCAAACGCTGTCGGCCGCAACTTTGGCCGGTTCCAGGTGACGAAGGAGCTCACCGGCGACACCGTGCTGAACCCCACTTTCCATGTTGGCTACCGTGCCTTCGACGGTGCTTCCTTGATCGATGAGGGAACCTTCGACATCAAGAACGGCCAGTCCTATGTCAGCCGCGAGTATTTCAAGGGGACGCGAGTTGAGCTGTATGAAGTTCAGCCGACAGGACCCGGCAACGTCACGTGGGAAGCCCCGAAGTTCAGGGATGCGAACGGTGACCCGGTGACGGGAATCACCTTCTCTGTCGACAACGGCAACCTTGGGAAGGTCTCCGAGATCACCCTTGTCAATGAAGCAACCCTGTTGAAGGGATCTATCAACGCCCGCAAGATCGTGGACAACCCAGATGGGGTGACTACAGGTATCGACTCTTACCGCGTCGGTTTTGCGCGAGAGGCGGCGGTCGACAAGGGAATTCAGAATCTCACTGGTGGACAGTTCGTGCTGCCGGCAGACGGCACGCCAGTCACGATCCAGCAGCCGGCTGATGTCGGATACAGCTTCTTCGAGTGGTACACGCCGGCGCCTCCCGGAACAACCTGGGACGAGCCGGTGTACACCGTCAACGGTGCGCCGGTCTCTGAAAACGAGTTCGCTCGCCTGCCTATCGACGGGACAATCGAGCTCACCGTCACGAACCGGATCACTCAGAACGTCGGCAGCTTCTCTGTATCCAAGACTGTGTCTGGCGATGGAACGGGCCTGGTCCCGGAGGGCACCGAGTTCACGGTGCAGTACTCGTACAGTGCTGTGAATGGCTTTGATGGAGGTTCGGGCACGGTTGTCGTGCGTGCCGGACAGCCCGCAACAGTGGTTGATGGCATCCCGGCGGGTGCGACAGTGACTCTCGATGAGGTGCGACCGGTCAACCCGGTTGGAGGGACCTGGGGTACGCCGCAGTTCGATGTTGCTGAGTTCGTTGTGCTGCAGGACCACACGGTCCCTGTCACTCTCGACAACCCAATCTCATGGAACAACGGAACATTCGCGGTTTCTAAGGTCGTCGACGGAGATGCAGCGGATCTTGTGGCTGAGGACGCGGCATTCCAGGTTCGGTACACGTATGAGCTGCCGGAAGACCTTGGTATCACCCCTTCGACCGGCAGCGGAATCCTCACAGTTCTCAATGACGGCCGTCCTGTGTTCGCGGATGATCTGCCGTACGGCACCGAGGTGACGTTGGTCGAAGACCCCGCCCAACCTGTCGCCGGCGCTACATGGGCTGGATCGTCGTTCGATCTGTCCTCGTTCATCATCGGCGATCAGACGACGATTGATGTGACTCTCACGAACACGATCAAGCGAGACCTCGGATCGTTGAGCATTCACAAGGTGGTGACGGGAACCGGACAGCACCTCGTTTCGGGCGACACGACCTTCACGGTTGAATACTCCTACCCTGCGGGCGCGGGATTTGACGCAGGCTCCGGTACCGTCACCGTTCCGCGCTCCGGGGAGCCCGTCGTCATTGACGGGCTGCCCGCGGGGGCCACCGTGACTCTGGCGGAGAAACTGCCGTCGGCAGTCGCGGGCGGAACCTGGCAGCCGGGGGAGTTCACGGGTGGAAACACCGTGACGGTCACGAAGGACTCGGACGTCGCGGTGGAACTGAAGAACGTGATTGACCTCAACACAGGGGCATTCAGCGTTGCCAAGAAGATTGTGGGCGACGCCGCAGCACTTGTGCCGGAAGATGCGGCATTTACCGTTGACTACTCATACCCGGCAGGCGATGGGTTCGAAGCGGGCAACGGAGCGCTGACAGTCTCTGCGACAGGTGAGGTGGTCACCAGTGACCCCCTTCCCTATGGTGCGGTTGTGACTCTGGTCGAAGAGAGCCCGGACGCAATCGAGGGTGCCCAGTGGGGCGAGGCGAGTTTCAGTGTGAACCCAGTTGTGATCGGGGACGGAGAGACCAGTGAGGTAATTCTCACGAACTCCATTGCGCCTACGCCGACGCCGACGCCGACGCCGACGCCGACGCCGACGCCGACGCCTACGCCGACGCCTACGCCGACGCCTACGCCTACTGTGTCTCCGACGCCGTCACAGTCGCCAGCCGTGCCGTCGGTCTCGCCTACGCCGATGTTGCCGTCCACGGGCTCTGCAGACACAGCATGGCTGCTGATCGCGGCTGCGGGCGCGTTGCTGGCGGGTGTTGCAATCATGCGCTCGAGCAGGCGTCTTCGTCAGCAGAGCTGACGAATCGGAGAAGTGTGGTCTGGTCGGCGATCGATTGACGCCGGGCAGGCCGCCTCTTCTGCTCGGACGCGAGAGAAGGACGCCATCGTGCGGAAGTAATCCGCACGATGGCGTCCTTTTGCATGCATGCAACACACGGCCGCCACTACTACCGGAGAGAGTACGCCTTCACCAAGAAAGCTATGAGCAATCGAGTCGACGGTCGCGGGCTCGGGTCCGATCTCACCTGCAAAACAGTTGTCGGTGGCACCGAGCCAGCTAGGGCGTGTCTCCCATATGTTGGGTGAGGCTTGCGGGGTTCTAGCGGAGTGGGGTTGGCGAGGTCGCGCTATCGGGTGCTGAACCGGATTCTCACGGTGGCGGACGCCGCGGGGAAGATCGACTGGGCGGTGTCGGTGGACCCGACGATCGCGCGTGCTCACCAGCACGCGACGAACACGACCCGCCCGGAGCAGGACGCAGGGGGAGGGATCGAATCACAAGGATCTGCCCTGGCACGGGGTTGAACCGCCCGGTCACGGCATCGGCCGCTCCCGCGACGGGCTGACGACGAAGATCCACCAGGCCGTCAACGGACATGGCCGCTCGCTCGCGATGGTCGCCACCGGAGGGCAGCGCAACGACGGTGCCATGCCGACGGAGGTCCTCGCCCAGATCCACGTTCCCCGTTCCGGTCCGGGCAGGCCGAGAACCCGTCCCGAAGCAGTCATCGCTGACCGGGCCTACGCAACCGGTGTGATCCGCACCGAGCTTCGCCGACGCGGGATCAAGACCGTCATCCCCGACAAACGAGATCAGGCTGCTGCTCGGAAACGGACGTGGGAGCGTGGGCGGACGCCCTCCCGGGCTCGACGCCGCCGCTGAAAAGGGTCGCAACGTCGTCGAGCGGTTCTTCGCGTTCGCCAAGCAGTGGCGTGGCATCGCGACCCGCTATGACAAGCTCGCGATCACCGCGAACTTTCGCCGCGCCGGCGCCCGGCTGATGGTGGTCGCCACCGTCGTCGAGACCGTTGATGAGCTTGAACGGACTGCTTCTGCGCTGGTCGCGAGAAGGATGCTGCACGTTCGCCTGACAGCATCACCAGACGCGGTCCTCTCGCGGCTATTGAGGCGGCACAATGACGACGACGCGGCGCTGCGCTGGCACGCACAACGTCGCCCCGAGCTGGCCGGCATCCTGAACTGAGCAGGCTTCACCAACGAGCTACGGATCGACACGACCGACAGGCCCGTTGCCAACATCGCGCACGAGATCCTCGCCGCCATCATCTAATGAGCCTCACGTCCAGACCCGAACGCCCCGTCCGCGGAATGGGAGACACGCTCTAGAGAGCCGCCAAGATACCCTCGCCCTCGGCGCGGACGCTACGGGACGAGAAGCTCCCCAACTGGTCGAGCGCTGGGAAACGGACGTGCAGGCCAACCATCATCGAGGATGAGGCGGGCCAAATGAGCTCTGCCCTCCAGCGTGCAAGGAGCGTTGGCGTGAGTAATGAAGACCCCCGAGGAGCGGATGTGAGATGGTACCCACATCCTCCCGGGGGTCTTCACCTACGTCACGCTTCACAACGTTTCAGGTGGCCCTGAATCGTTATCTCTCGTTGCGGCGCAACAGGTCTCGGATCTCGATGAGAAGCTCCTGTTCCGTCGGCAGCGTCTCCTCCTCGACCGCGGGGTTGCGTGCCGCACGTTGTTCATTCCACTTGTTCATCGGAAGTACAAATACGAAGTAGACGACGAAAGCAACGGCGAAGAAGCTAATGATCGCGCTGATCAAGCTTCCGAGCGGGAATGTCACGCTCTGTCCGTAGAGTCCGGTGAGTTCCGGGCCGAAGTTGCCCGCCTCGTCGGCGACATAGAAGAGGGCGACGAGTGGGTTGATGACGCTCTCAACGACAGCGTTGACGATCGCTCCGAACGCGCCCCCAATCACGACGGCGACAGCGAGATCTATCACGTTTCCCTGCGCGATGAACTCTCTAAAGCCCTTGATCATGAATAGCTTCCTATCTCTATGTGGCTCGAATGGTGCGGGTTGAAGAATCGGGTAGACGCGTATGTAAGGCGACACTCGGTGTGTCGCGCGAGACGGCACACCGCTTCGAGCGGTCCAGCGGTGAAGGAGGTCGGTGCGCAATTCAAGGACGCACCCGCCATTACTGCGGCCCACGAACCATGGCGAGGCGTTAGTTGCAGCGTGGCAACGCTACATGCTGAGAGCGCAGCCGGACCGTCGTAGACCACCCGATGGGGGGTGTGAAAGAAGGGATGAAACTTGACTGACGCGAAGAGGCAGAGGAGATAAAAACCAGTTCAAGCCGCATTTCTAGCACTCCGCCCGTGCGGTCTGGGTCTATTGACAGGAACTTCATAGTCGGGAAGATTCGGCCACAGTCACCGTGACGTGAGTAGACCGTACTTTCTCGGCGGGTGGCGTGCAGTCGGTATCGGAGAGGGTGACGACATGAACTCACGAAGCGAGTCGGTACGCACGATTAGGTTGGCTCAAAGCGGACCGGGGCGGCGGTGGTGGACGCGAACACTTGGCGTTCTTTCTATTCTCGCTTTCGCGCTCGCGCCGCTGGTTATGCCGCCAGTTGGTGCTTCTGCAGCCGTTGGTGACGGGACGCTGACGGTGAACGTGATGCGGACGTTCACTGAATCCGCGACGTATGACGCCGTGAACGACGTCCCGCAGGCGGGGATAAGTGTCACCGTGACTGACGCGGCCGGTAATTCTGAGACCGGAATCACTGATGTCGGTGGCATGTATGTGCTCGGAGCCTCTTCAGCGCTCGTCGGCGGCAAATATCGTGTCGAGATATCTATCCCCTCGAGCATGGACTATCTGGAGCCCGCGTTCGCCAAGCTTGGGGGGAGCTATTCGTCGTTTGTGAGCTTTGTTGATGTCTCTGCAGGTGCTAACGCGACAGTCCGCACAGCGGTTTGGAATCCGGCAGATTATGCACAGGTGAACCCGCCGTTGGCGGTTCCAATCCATCCGCAGTATGCGACGGACAACCGTGCTCTCGTGCGCTGGTTGCCTGAGGAACGTGGTGAGGTTACCCCGCAAGTTGTTCAGGACGAACCATCTGTGGGTGCGGTGTATGGGACGGCGTTCCACAAGGCGACAAATCGGCTGTTCAGTGGCGCATATGCGAAGCGACACTTTGCGTATGGTCCCGGCGGTGCCGGAGCAATCTACGTCTCAGATGCGAACGGTGGACCGGCTTCTGTATTCGCCACCGTTCCGAACGCAGGGTCGACTGCTCACACTGCGAACACCCCCACGCAGGACTACGGCTTCTTCGCTGTACCGGGAACGGAGTCTCTTGGGGATATCGAAATCAACGAGATGGGCACGATTCTCTACGCGGTGAATCTCGCTGACAAGCGCCTGTATTCCTTCAGCGTTGCTGATGGGGCTCCAGCGGGCGACTGGGCGATTCCCGACCCTGGTTGCGCGGGTGGCGAGTGGCGCCCCATGGGACTCGGCTTCCGCGACGGGCGGCTCTACGTTGGCGGTGTCTGCGACGCGATGGCTAGCCAGAACGCGGCCAATCTCGAGGCCGTCGTGTGGGTGGTCGACGAGGATGCTCCCGGAACCTTCACGGAGGCCTTTGCGCACGGTCTGCAGATGCCGCGGGGTGCCATTCATCTCCCATACACGGGAGCGATGAACGAGTGGAAGCCCTGGATCAACACGTTCGCGCTCTCGAGCTACACGAACGTCACATACTACGCCCGTCCGATGCCCATGCTCTCTGACATCACGTTTGATCGTGACGGGTCTATGATTCTCGGCTTCCGTGATCGTAACGGCGACCAGACGGCTTGGGCGACGAACTCTCCAGACAACGGGGCGAGTGGCCTCTTCACCAGCATCAGCGGCGGTGACATCGTTCGCGCCTGCTACATGCCGAGCCCCACTACCTACGATTATCAGTGGGAGGGAGAGAACGGTTGCGCTGCAAATGCGACGCAAGCTAACGGTGGTCAGTCTGCGAACATCGTTGAGTTCTTCCCGGGGGAGTCCACAGCAGGTTTCCACCAGGAACCGATGCTCGGATCCACCGCCGTGCTATACCGAACAGATCAGGTTGTCAGCACCTCCTACGACCCAACCAACATCATCTATACGCAAGGCGTGCAGTACATGTCGTTGTCTGACGGCAGTGGTGCGTATCTGAATGGCGCGGCGCGCGGTAGCAACTTCGGTAACACGGGCATCGGCAAGGGCACGGGCCTCGGTGATCTGACGCTCCTCGCCAACCCAGCTCCACTCCAGATTGGCAACGTGGTCTGGTTCGATAGCGACCGCGACGGTATCCAAGATCCCGACGAGCAGCGGCTGCCTGGGATCGTGGTCAACCTCCTCCGTGACGGAACGGTTATCGGCACGAGGACCACCGACGCCAACGGCGAGTACTACTTCTCGTCGATCGACGCAGACCTGGGCGGTGAGTTCGTCCCGAACGGCGGTGACTACGAGGTCGAGTTCGTGAAGCCGACCACCGGCACGCTCACTGTCGATGGCCAAACCCACAACTGGACGGATATTCGCTTCACGACTCATGACAGCGGCTCAAAACGCAGCATTGACTCCAACCCCGATCCAGCCACTGGGCGAACGACCTACACGGCGGGCGGACCTGGACAAGACGATCACACGCTGGATGCGGGATTCGTTGTGGTTCCTGCTGATCCTGGTTACGAGCACACGAAGACGAGCGATCCTGTGTCGGGTTCGACAGTAGTGGGAGGCTCGACGATCACGTATACCCTGACGGGCACGAACACGGGGGGAACGGTTCTTGATCCGGTCGAGATCGAGGACGACCTGTCGAAGGTGCTTGACAACTCGGCGCTGGCCGGCCCCCCGACGTACACCGTGTACAGCGCAAGCGGTGACCCCGTGTCGACTGGGGAGGCAACCCTCACAGCCAACCTGCTCACCTGGTCTGGAGCGCTTGAGGTTGGCGAGTACGTCGAGGTGGTCTACAGCGTTGTCGTAGACTCTGATGCCCAGGCGGGGGTGATCCTCGAGAACCACATGTCTTCATCGGCGACGCCGCCGGACGAGGATCCGATTGAACCGCCGGACGTGATCACAGAGCACCCGGTCCCCGGCTATGCGCACTCCAAGGCCAGCGATCCGGCTGCTGGTACGTCGGTGAGCGCCGGAGACTCGATCACCTACACGGTGAAGGGCGAGAACTTCGGAGCCACTGTCCTTGAGCCCGTTACGGTGCAGGATGACATGGCCGAGGTGCTCGACAAGTCAACGTTGGATGGTGATCCTGTATTCACCATCTACAACGAGGACGACACCGAGTCGTCTTCGGGAACCGTCGCTCCGATAGGCACCATGCTGGTGTGGAACGGTGTGCTCCAGCCGGGGCAGCGTGTCGAGATCGTCTATACGGTCACCCTCGATGATGACGTGGAGGCCGGCGCCACCGTCCGAAACCACATGTCCTCGTCAGCTACGCCGCCGGGCGAGGACCCCATCGTCCCTGAGGACGAGACTCTGGATCACCCGGTGCCTGGATTCGCCCACTCCAAGACGAGCACCCCTGAGTCGGGGTCACCCGTGATGCCCGGTGACACGATCGCCTACGTCCTGACGGGTAGCAACACTGGTGGTACCGTTCTGGATCCGGTTCGCTTGTCAGATGACCTGACGGATGTCTTCGAACACGCGACGCTTGTCATTGCTCCGACGTACCGGATCCTCGATTCCTCCGACTCGGTCGTCTCCTCCGGTACTGTCCCGATCATCTCCCAGAAGATCTCGTGGGCTGGCCAGCTCCAGCCGGGCCAGCGCGTCGAAATCAGCTACATGATCCGCCTCAAGACGCAGGTGACGTACGACCAGGTCACGATTGGAAATGAGCTCACTTCCTCGGCGACGCCGCCCGGAAAAGACCCGATCGATCCGCCACCCGCGACGACCGAGCACCCGGTGCCTGGCTATACGCACTCCAAGATCAGCAACCCCGAGAGCGGGGCGACGGTCGGAGGCGGCGACACGATTACCTATACGGTCACCGGGTCCAACACAGGCGCGACCGTCCTTGACCCGGTCGTGGTGACGGACGACTTGGCCGATGTGCTCAACAACGCGGCCCTCACAGCGCCCCCGGTATACACCGTCCTCAATGGGGACGGCTCGGTCTCCTCGACAGGTGAAGCAACCGTGACGGGTACGACCCTGACATGGGCGGGGGCGCTCGAGGTCGGCCAGCTCGTGAAGATCGTCTACACGCTCACGATCAACGCAGACATCGCACCAGGGACCGTTGTCAACAACCACATGTCTTCCTCCGCGACACCCCCTGGCCTGCCTCCAATCACGCCTGTGGACGTGATTACCGAGCATCCTGTGCCCGGATACGAGCATTCCAAGACCAGTGATCCTGCATCCGGGTCAACGGTTGTCGGAGGCGATGACATCACCTATACACTCACCGGCACGAACACCGGTGCGACGGTTCTCGAGCCGGTGGTCATCACGGACGATCTGTCGAATGTCTTGAACAACGCTGAGATGACCGCGGCGCCGGTGTTCACGATCTTTGACGCTGATGGTTCTGTGGCCGACACGGGTAACGTCGCCGTGCTCTTCGGGACGCTGCTGTGGTCAGGCTCACTCGATCCTGGCCAGTACGTGACGATCGTCTACACGGTCACAATCGACGGGGATGCTCCTGCCGGCACGATCGTGAGCAACACGCTGTCGTCGTCCGCAACGCCTCCCGGGGAAGACCCGATCAAACCCGATGACGAGAACACCGAGCACCTGGTGCCTAGCTACTCCCATTCCAAGACCAGCGACCCTGAGAGTGGGGCAACGGTTGTCGGAGGCGATGACATCACCTATACGCTCGGCGGTGTCAACACGGGCACGACAGTGCTTGATCCGGTCGTCATCACGGACGATCTCACGAACGTGCTGAACAACGCGGCTATCACCTCCGCCCCCGTGTACACGATCTACGACGAAGGCGGTGCCGAAGTGTCGACGGGCTCGGTGGCGGTCAGCGGCACGACGCTCACGTGGATGGGCGTCCTGCAACCGGGTGAGCACGTCGAAATCGTCTACACGGTCATGATCAACGAGGACGTTGCACCGGGCACGGTGGTCAACAACCATCTGTCGTCCTCGGCGACGCCACCGGGCGAGGAGCCAATCGTCCCCGCGGACGTGGTCACCGAGCATCCGGTACCCGGATACACGCACTCCAAGGTCAGTAACCCGGTGTCAGGAACCACCGTGGTAGGTGGTGACGACATCACCTATACGGTGACGGGCACGAACACCGGTGCGACAGTTCTTGATCCAGTCGTCATCACAGATGACTTGTCGAACGTCTTGGATCATGCCGTGCTCGACGGTGAACCCGTCGCTACGGTCCATAACGCCGACGGCTCAGTCGCCTCCACAGGCAACGCAGAGCTCGACGGCGAGACGCTGACCTGGACGGGTTCCCTTGAGCCTGGACAGTACGTGACTGTCGTCTACACCGTCACGATCGACGCCGACGTTCCCGCAGGGACCGTGGTGAACAACCACCTGTCCTCCTCCGCAACACCTCCCGGTGAAGAGCCGATTGTTCCTGAGGACGTCATCACCGAGCACCCGGTACCCGGATACGAGCACTCCAAGGTGAGCGACCCTGTTTCCGGCACCACAGTCGTCGGTGGGGATGCCATCATCTACACGGTGACCGGCACGAACAGCGGAGCAACTGTGCTGGACCCGGTGGTCATCGTGGATGATCTGTCGAGCGTGCTCAACAACGCAGCCGTGACCGCGGCCCCGGCCTACACCGTCTACAACGACGACGGATCGATTGCATCGACAGGGAGCGTTCCCCTCGACGGCACCAGCCTCACCTGGACAGGCCGACTTGAGGTCGGCCAGCATGTCACGGTCGCCTACACGGTCATGATCAACGAGGACGTTGCACCGGGCACGGTGGTCAACAACCATCTGTCGTCCTCGGCGACGCCACCGGGCGAGGAGCCAATCGTCCCCGCGGACGTGGTCACCGAGCATCCGGTACCCGGATACACGCACTCCAAGGTCAGTAACCCGGTGTCAGGAACCACCGTGGTAGGTGGTGACGACATCACCTATACGGTGACGGGCACGAACACCGGTGCGACAGTTCTTGATCCAGTCGTCATCACAGATGACCTGATCGCGGTACTGAACCACTCCGAGCTCACCGCCGGGCCGATGTACACAGTGTTCAATGCTGACGGAACTGTCGCTGCTGAGGGCAGCGCGACCAGAACGGGCACGATGATTACGTGGACTGGTGTGCTCGAGGTCGGGCAGCGCATCGAGATCGTGTACACGGTCACGATCGACGCCGACGTTCCCGCAGGGACCGTGGTGAACAACCACCTGTCCTCCTCCGCAACGCCTCCCGGTAAAGAGCCGATTGTTCCTGAGGACGTCATCACCGAGCACCCGGTACCCGGATACGAGCACTCGAAGACCAGCGATCCCGTCGGCGGGACCACGGTTGTGGGCGGGGACGAGATCACCTACACCGTGACCGGGCGGAACACGGGCGCGACAGTCCTTGATCCCGTCGTGATCACCGACGAGATGTCCGATGTGCTGAATAACGCAGTCGTCACCTCCGAGCCTGTGTACAGCGTGTACAACGCTGACGGTTCGGTTGCGTTGACCGGCACGCTGCTGGTCGATGACACGAAGATGACGTGGAACGGTGTGCTTGAAGTCGGCCAATACGTGCAGATCGTGTATACGGTCACGATCGACCGGGATGTTGCTCCTGGCACCGTGGTCAACAACCACCTCGCTTCATCGGCCACCCCTCCAGGGAAGGATCCGATCGTTCCTGAAGACGTGGAGATTGCGCACCCAACCCCAGGCTTCGAGCTGATGAAGTCGGCTGACCCCGCAAATGGAACCCCCGTGAATCCCGGCGGAACCATTACCTACACGGTCACTGGCACCAACACAGGAGGCTCCGTTCTCGACCCAGTCGAGATCGAAGACAACCTGTCGGACGTGTTGAACCACGCCGAGCTGCTTGCTCAGCCGCGATTCACGATCCAAAATGCCGACGGGTCAACGGTTTCTACTGGACGTGCGGCCATCGACGAGGCGAAGCTCTCGTGGACCGGGACGCTGCAGCCCGGCCAGAGGGTCGTGATCGTCTACACCGTCCTGGTGGAGAGCGACGCGGCGGGAGTAGTGCTAAACAACGTCGCTTCTGGTCAGGCAACGCCGCCGGATCTCCCGCCGATCGTCCCGCCGCCGGCGGAGACTGCGCACCCCGTGCCCGGCTACGTCATCACCAAAACCAGCGACCCGAAGTCCGGGTCCAAGGTAACGGGCGGCGACATCATCACCTACACAGTCACTGCGAGCAATATCGGAGCGACGGTACTTGATCCGGTGATCGTCACAGATGATCTGTCAAAGGTGCTGAACAACGCCACGCTGGTCGGTACAGTGCGTGCTTCGACTGGACAGCAACCATTGCTCGACGGTACGACTCTCACTTGGGTCGGTGCGCTCCAGCCCGGTGAAAAGGTGATCCTCGAGTACCAGGTCAAGGTCAAGGCGGGCGTTACAGGAGTGACGCTGATGAATACGGTGACCAGTCAGGCAACTCCGCCCGGACTCACGCCACTCAACCCGGCACCTGCCTCGACAGAGCACATCGTTCCGCCGCCGCCTCTTCCTGAGACTGGTCTCGACGCCGTGGCGTGGTCTGCCGGATTGGGGCTGGCGGCCCTGCTGATCGCAATGGGCGTGACCTTCATGGTTCAGCGCCGGAGAGCAACCTCCGAACGCTGAAGGTTGCAGGGGGAGGAGTAGAAGCACCACAGTCCTCCCCCTGCAGCCCCTGAGCAGACGACCGCGGGCTCTTCCCGCTCAGTCTGCCGCTCGGGCGCGAACCTTCCCAGTTCTAGCTTCAACAGCCTCTCCCCAAGTGGCAGGGGTACGGCATGTTCGAGGGACGGGCATGCCGTACCAGCACGAGAAGCAATAGGTGAAAATGAGATGAAGAGAATCGTCCTCACCCGGATCGTCGCGCTGCCATCGGTGGCCTTCTTCTCAGGGCGCGCAGTCCTAGCGATCCCCACCGAGATCCCAGAGGACGTCGCGACATGAGGCGGGTCATTGCAGCACTCGCCATGTTCATGGCGTCCGTGTTGCTGTTCACCGGATGTGAGTCCGGATTGTCGGACGTGGGAGAGCCGTTAACGATCGAACAGTCCGAGCTTCTCGCGCAGACGCGCTTCCAGATCGCGAGCCGCGGCACAGTTGTGATGGACATCAGCGTTCTGCCCGCCGACGACATTGATCACCTTGATCTCTCGGTTACCGTCGATTTCGACGATGCGGTTGCTTGGGGAGTGATGATGCGGGGGCCCGAAAGCATCGCCGTGTCCGAAGAGGTCGCGTTCACACCTGAGACGATTGCCACAAGGGAAGGCGATCGCTGGCAGTCTGTCTCCTTCGACAACGGGGCGATTAGGGCATTGGCCGTGGTGTTCGCACTAGCCTCTGATCGACCGGAGAACGCATTGCTTCTCCGCCAGTCAGGTGCCACATATCTGGGAACAGTAGAGGTCGATGGTGAGCAACAGTCGGTCTTCCGTGTGCCATCCGACGACATATCTTCGAGCAGCATGACCAGGCTTTGGCTTGACGACCAGGGGAAGCTGCGTCGACTCGACACCGGCGGTGATCAGCAGTTCGTCATTCTGATGACCGATGCACAACCTCAACCCCGCCCGATAGGGCTCGAAGGAAGCCACAGCAATTGACGAAGTAGCTAGCCGACCCAGATCTCCGCAAAGCGCAGCGACGGTCGTGTGGTAATGACGGGGGACACGGCGAACCTCCCCATGCGCCCCGCGACCGGAGCACGAGTGGCCCGGCAGGCCGCGCGACCGAGATACTGCCTTCAGCGGTGACCATGTTCGGGGCGTGTACACCCCCGCACGCTAGTACTGGTGTACACGCCCCGCGGCTCCGTGTCTTCCGACTGGACGCTCCGCAGGTCCGAAACGAACGCGCGTGCAAGGCCCCCCGGCCAAGCGAGCCGTCTCCCAAGCTAGCTTCCGGCAGCCCCAAGTCAGCCGCCGATCCAGAACAATCACCCGCGATTTCATGCCCGACTAGCCGGTGAAGGTTGGCGCCCACTTGGTTGCAAACGATGGAAGACTATCGCTATGACCCGCGTCCCCCCGGCGGTCACGATTCCCAATGCCAAGTCCGCCAAGTCCGCCATGTCTGGTCTGACAACTAATGACTGACCAACCGCCATCCGACTTCGAGCTCCCCGAGGCCGCTCCAGGCTTCTTACGGCGGCCCCGTCTCGAGAATCTGATCGAGCGAGACCCACACGTGCGAGTTGTGGTGATTCATGCACCCCACGGGAGCGGAAAGACGAGCTTCATCTCGGACTGGGCGCGGCGAAGCCCGACCCCGGAAGAGGTTCTCTGGATTGCCCTCGGCAACGCAGACACACCTGCCGACCTTCACAACAAGTCACTCCGAGCCTGTCAAGCGATGATGGAACGAGATGCCACTCGTACCGTCATCGTGGACGACTTTCATCTCGCAGATAGTGCCGACCAGCATCGGATGCTCGACGCGGCGCGTGATGGACGCTTCGGTCGTGTCGTTCTCGTAACTCAGCAAATCGACCCTGCGTTGCATGCGCTGTACAAGGTGCGAGATTCCATGCAGGTGATCTCCGCTGAGAACCTTGCGTTCTCCCTCGGAGAGGTGGCTGAACTGCTCGCGTGCGAGTCGGGGGGCTCGCATGACCAGGCGTACACGGTACACACAGCTACCGGCGGGCAACCGATGCTGACGCGGATGCTCCTCAACGACCAAGGGGTGAGAGCCGAGCACATTGTCGGAGAGTGGCTAGCCCACATCGTTCCGGCCGCGGTGAGAAGTGTCGTGCTTCGGTGGAGTCTCGCACCCCTGATGGATGAGTCGCTGGCAACAAGACTCACACCAGGCATCGAAGCGACCGAGGCACTGGACATGGTCGAACAATGGGGGATGGGAAAGAGCGACCCAGA
Source organism: Microbacterium sp. GXS0129 (assembly GCF_044769785.1). Classification (NCBI taxonomy): domain Bacteria; kingdom Bacillati; phylum Actinomycetota; class Actinomycetes; order Micrococcales; family Microbacteriaceae; genus Microbacterium; species Microbacterium sp. GXS0129. Next base: position 165,009 of record NZ_JBIZVZ010000001.1, read on the forward strand.
GGGAGTTTTCGCATTCCATCCCACCGTACTCACCGCTGCCCGTCGTATCGCTAGCCGCGAAGTATCAGCGCGAGAACAAGAGGAATTGCGTCGAACGTCGCTCGCATGGCTGTTCACACACCCCTCGCATTCCCAACACATCACCTCAGACCTGTTCCGCTGGTACTACCCAGAGGTCCCGTACTCTGCCACCGGGCATCCTCCTCGGGATGCGATGCAACTCAACATTGCTCCCGCCGTAGAACTGTTGCCAAGCAACACGCTTCCCGCAGACCACAAAGCCAAGACAATGCGGGCGATTCTGCAATCCGTCGACGAGCTCGTGCCGTCCGTGGAAGTGCTTGCCATCGTGCGACAGAGCGTAGACCACCTGCTCATGCTTCCACCCGAACGAGATCGAGAAGCCGCGGTGTATCGTGAGCTTGCAATCTTGTCCCTTCTGTGGAGCGCGAAGCGCTACGGAGAGTGCGCCGCCCGCCGAGACGTACTTCTGCGCGCGGCCCGGGAACTCGACCCTCATTTGGCCAGCGGCGTCTGGCCGGCTACATATTCCGGCCTACTCTCTTCGAGCGTTGCCTCCACGCTCACATGTGACATGACAGGTGCGGAGGCGCTCTTGCTCGCTCAGGGGGCCGACCACGACCCGCGCCGACGCGCTCGACGCCGCATCCAGCACGCTTTCATCCTCGCCATGCGTGGTGAGGTGTCGCGAGCCCGACACCTGCTTGACGCCGAAAGTGTTGACCGCACCGGTGCGGCTGAATGGGACGTTCGCCTCGCGGTCACCCAGGCAGCGATTCTGCTTGAGTCAGGCACTGCGCACGATGCACTGCGCGTTCTGCAAGGTGTCGAGCCAGACCTCGCTCGCTCACCCGACTGGCCATACGCGCTCATCGTGACCGCTCGATCACATCTCGCGATCGACCCAATCCTTGGTGCCGTCGAGCTCAGCCGCCTCATGGCTCAGCACGGCACCCGCCCGATGACTCCGGAGCTGGAAGACCTCTTGCGGTCCGCGCTCGCAGACCTGGCTGCCGCATCTGGTGATGTGGTGCGAGCAAGGAAACTGCTAAATGAGGGTAGTCAGCTCCGCATCGCGCAGCGCCTCACTGCCGCACGGCTCGGGCTAGCACACGGCGACCGATCAGCTGCATCCGACTTGGAGCGACTACTGGAGGACGACGATCTCTGGCCGCGCCTGCAAGCCCAGGCCTACCTACTGCTCTCGGTATATCGCTATCGCGCCGGCAACGAGGTGTACGCCGCGGACGCGTTGAAGTCTGCACTCGCGATCGCTGACGGCCACGGGATCAGACTAATTCAATCGCTCGTCCCGAAGAGCGACCTCGCAGCCATCGCTCAGGGCGCTGGCCTGGCCTTGCCACAGAATGTGAATCAGACGAATCCGATGGAGAGCGCGTTGTCGGCAGTCACGTTGACACAACGAGAGTCCGTGCTGCTCCATCACCTCGCGACGCCCATCCGTCTGCGGGATATCGCTGATGAGGAGTTCGTCTCGCTCAACACTGTCAAGTCTCAGGCCGCGAGTGTCTACCGCAAGCTCGGTGCAAAGTCGAGAGAGGCCGCAGTTCGCGAGGCCCTGCGACGGGGGCTGTTGAAGCCGTAGGCGTGCCCTGAGATGGATGGTGACCAGGGGTCAGATTGCGGGGGACATGGCTGAGGGTGACACCCTGGAACACACCCCGATCGGCTTGGATCGCCGGAGTTCGGACTCTTGCGTGCCCCCGATGCTGTTTCTCTTCGGCGGGCGATCAAGCAACGAAGCTCGCCAGATCAACGGTGGTCCGTTTCGCGGTCGGTATCATGAGCCGACTTATGATTGGAACGGAGTCATGCATCGGTGAGATCGTGGCGGGTTGAAACCTCGTCTCGGTCTTGATCCGCCCGGTGCGAGCGGCGCCATTTGACAGGATGCGACCTGTTCGTATCGGCGTCTGATGTGGTTCATCGGCGAAGATCCGCCACAGGACTGTGCCAGGCCACAGCGACAGCAGAAGAACTGGACGAAGGAGCAGGAGCATGAATCTCAAACTGGGGTACAAGGCGTCGGCTGAGCAATTTGCCCCACGTGAGCTGGTCGAGCTCGCAGTGTCAGCGGAGGAGAACGGGTTCGATTCGGTGGCGACAAGCGACCATTTCCAGCCGTGGCGGCACACGGGCGGGCACGCCCCGTTCTCGCTTGCGTGGATGGCTGCGGTTGGTGAGCGCACGGACCGGGTGACGATCGGCACGAGCGTGCTGACTCCAACGTTTCGGTACAATCCTGCTGTCGTCGCCCAGGCGTTTGCAACGATGGGATCGCTGTATCCGGGTCGTATCTGGCTTGGAGTGGGGACAGGCGAGGCCCTTAACGAGATAGCCACCGGGTTCCAGGGGGCAGGTGAGCAGGTCTGGCCAGACTTCAAGGAGCGCTTTGCGCGACTGCGTGAGGCCGTGCGCCTCATGCGCGACCTGTGGTCAAGTGATCGGGTGAGTTTTGACGGCGAGTACTACTCAACTCACAGCGCGTCCATCTACGACCGTCCTGACCTTCCCATTCCGGTGTATGTAGCCGCCGGTGGTCCGCTCGTCGCCCGCTATGCAGGACGGGCAGGCGACGGGTTCATCTGCACATCTGGCAAGGGGCGTGAGCTCTATGAGGATGAGCTGATTCCCGCTGTCAAAGCGGGTGCGGCGGCGGCCGGCCGGTCGTTTGAGTCGCTGGATCGGATGATCGAGATCAAGCTTTCCTATGAGGAGACGATGGAAGCCGCGATGGAGAACACGCGGTTTTGGTCGCCCCTGTCGTTGAGCAAGGAGCAGAAGCATGACATCACTGATCCCGTCGCGATGGAGCGCGCCGCGGACGCGTTGCCGATCGAACAGGTCGCGAAGCGGTGGATTGTCGGTGATGATGCCGAACAGGTGGTTGGTGTGATCGGGGAGTATGTTGATATGGGGTTCACGCACCTCGTCTTTCATGCCCCGGGGAACGATCAGCGTCGCTTCCAGCACTTGTTTGCGCGTGACCTTGCTCCACGGTTGCGTGCTCTGTGAGGCGTCAGGTGCTCTCAGCTGTCTCGGTTGCGATCGCGCTTGCTCTCGTCTCGGGCTGTTCGACGACGCCTGGAACGTCGTCGAACACCGAGACTGCAGCGACCAGTAGCCCGCAAGAACAGGATCGTTATCCGTTGACGATCGATGACTGCGGTATGGGGGTGACGTTCACAAAAGCACCTCAGAGAGTCATCGCGATCAAGTCAACATCGATCGAGATGATGATGGCGCTCGGGGTTGATGATCGGCTCGTCGGCGTTGCGTTCCCCGATGGTCCCTACGCAGAGCAGTGGTCACCAGCGAAAGCGCCGACGCTTCTCGCCGATAAGCTGCCAAGCCAGGAGAGCGTGATTGGTCTTGATCCGGATCTTGTTTACGCCGGGTGGGAGTCGAACTTCTCGGCAGACGGTGCCGGGGAGCGTGAGACGCTACAGCGACTTGGTGTTACCACCTATGTTGCACGGACTGCGTGCACTGATCCCACCTATGCAGCATCTCCTCTCGCGTGGGCGGATATCTGGGCGGAGATCGACCTGGCCGGCCGAATCTTCGACGTGCCGGAGCGTGCGGCCGTTCTGGTGTCTGATCAGAAGAGGCGCCTGGCAGCAGTTACACCTGATCGCCGCGAGCTCACCGCGCTGTGGTACAGCTCGGGAAGCACCACTCCGTATGTGGGCGCTGGTGTCGGGAATCCGCAGCTCGTGATGGATGCCGCGGGCTTGCGGAACATCGCCGCGAACGTTGACGAGCCCTGGTCGAGCATGTCGTGGGAATCGATTGTCGCGGCGGATCCAGATGTCATCGTGCTGGTGGACTCGGCATGGGGGTCGACAGCAAAGAAGATCACACAGCTCGAGTCTCATCCGGCAACCGCCAACCTCACCGCCGTGAAGCAGCACAGATATCTCATCGTTCCGTTCGCAACGGGGGAGGCTGGCGTTCGCTCGGTGGAAGCGGTGGAGACCCTCGTCGCACAGCTGGCTTCGTTGCCGTGAAGTCATCGTCCGTAGCCAGCGTTGCGGTGGTTCTGCTTGTCGCATCGGTGATCGTTGGTGTTGGGTTTGGGGCGGCGGGGATTGCACCATTCGATGTACTTCGCGTCGTCGCTTCTCATTTCGGCGTGGACTCAACGGGAATCCCGGCTACCAGCGACGCGATTGTATGGGAACTGCGTTTGCCGCGGGTGTTGACGGCTCTCTTCGTCGGAGCGGGGCTGGGGTTGTGTGGATCGATCATGCAAGCTGTGACTCGGAACCCGCTTGCCGACCCGTACCTGCTCGGTCTGTCGTCGGGCGCATCGGTCGGTGCGGCCGCGGTAATCGTGCTCGGATGGGACTTCGTCCTACCCGTCGCAGCATTCGCCGGCGCGGTTCTTGCCCTTGCTGCAACTCTCGCGCTTGCCGGCCCGGCGAGCGGAGGCATTGCTTCGGGTACGCGCACAGTGCTGGCAGGTGTTGCAGTTTCCGCGCTGCTTTCCGCCGCAACGAGTTTGATGATCTTCTTGAGTGCTACTGGCGATACATATCGCGAGATCCTGGGTTGGCTTCTCGGATCGCTCGGGGGAGCCGATTGGGGAACGGTACTCGTAGCAGGATGCGCGGTGGTGATCATTGGTGTGCCGCTGCTGGTGGCTGCGCGTCCGCTGGACGTTTTCGCGTATGGAGACCTCACAGCGCGTTCGCTCGGTGTTCATGTCGGTCGGGTGCGATGGATCCTGCTTGCGGCGTGCGCGCTGCTGACCGGAGTGCTCGTTTCGGTGAGCGGGTCCATCGGGTTCGTCGGGCTGGTCGTTCCGCATGCCGTGCGCCTGGTTGTAGGTCACGCACACCGGATTGTTCTACCGATGTCTGCGGTGGTCGGTGCGCTCCTAGTGGTGTGGGCGGACACTCTTGCGCGCACCGTGGTCGCACCTCGGGAGATACCGGTGGGCGTCGTCACCGCTCTGCTCGGGGCACCCGCGTTCGCCATCCTCCTTATACGTGTGAGGAAGCCCGCGTGAACGCAGACTGGTCAACGGCGGCACTATCGCTCGCCCATAACGGCCGAGCGATCCTCGATGGGGTGACTCTCGCTGCACCTGCCGGGGAGATCACGGCCATCATCGGCCCCAACGGGGCCGGGAAGTCAACGTTCCTGAAGCTCATAGCGGGGCTGCAGGTCCCATCTGCCGGCGAAGCGAAACTGGGCAACAGCTCCGTGAGTTCGATGCGTCCCCGCGACCGTGCTCGCAGTATCGCGTTCGTGGAGCAGAATCCCGAGACGCCGGCGGATGTAACGGCGTCTGAGATCGCGCTTCTGGGGAGGGTGCCATACCAGTCGCTCCTCAGTGGCGTCACCGAGGAGGACCGAGCGCTCGTGAGGTCAGCGCTGCGGCGTACGGGCGCGGATACTCTCCGTGACCGTGTCTTTGGGACGCTCTCGGGCGGCGAGCGACAGCGTGTTCTGCTCGCGCGTGCACTGGCCCAACAACCTCGGCTTCTTCTGCTCGACGAGCCGACCAACCACCTCGACATTCGCGCTCAGCTGGAGACCCTGACTCTGCTGCATGGCATCGCCAATGAGGGTGTATCTGTCATCGTGGCACTCCACGATCTGAATCTGGCCGCTACGCATGCGAATCGGCTCGTCGTCCTCGCGGAGGGTCGTCTGGTTGCGGCTGGCCGTGCGCGAACGATACTCACTGTCGACCTCATCCGCGAAGTGTACGGCGTCGACGTCGACATCATCGATCGTGGCGCCTGCCCTCCTGCCTACGTGTTCGCGAGCCTCACCGGCGATGACGCGGTGGGACAATCAATGTCATGAGCGCCGTGCAGTTGGAACAAGCATGCCCGTCCGAGTTGAATCCCCTGATCTCCACACTTGCGCGGGTTCATCGAGCTCGGGGGGATGAGATGCTTCGCCCCACAGGTATCAGTGCCGGACAGGAGCAAGTGATCCGTCACCTCGCTGCACGGTCACCGATCCCACAGAACGAAATCACCCGATTGCTGGGGGTCGAGCCCGCGACTGCGGCCCGCACTTTGGCGCGTATGGAGAAGTCCGGGGTTCTGCACCGAACTCGGTCAACACAGGATCGTCGTGTCGTCATGCTGGAGTTGACGGAGCAGGGCAAGGCAATCTGTGATCCCGTTGCCGACGTGTGCCATGCGCTTGAAGCGGAGACACGACGTGGCATCTCAGAGGATGACCTCGCAATCTTTACCCGCGTAGCCCAGCAGATGACACGCAACTTGGAACGGCGTTAGTATTCTTCAGTCGGCTTATGAACGAGCAGGCTGAGCGAACGGGGAAGACGCATGACCAATCAGTACGCGCAGTTCAACGACGCGATCGTCTCGCAGTTCCGGGCGAACAACGGGCATGTGGATCGCTTCGGGGACAGCCTCATCCTTCTTCACCACATTGGTGCAAAGAGCGGAGCAGAGCGTCTCACTCCTGTGATGAGCATCCGCGAATCTCCAGACGCCTGGCTCATCTCCGGCTCGAAAGCTGGTGCATCGGACAATCCCGCTTGGTACCACAATCTGGTCGCCAACCCCGATGTCGTCATCGAGGTGGCGGGAGAAGGCCCGCTTCGAGCGCGAGCGACTGTCTTGCAGGGCGATGAACGCGACCGCCTCTGGGCGAAGTTCACGGCGCTGAGCCCGGGCTTCGCCCAGTATGAGCGGATGACTGATCGGGTGATCCCTGTCATCCGCCTCGTGCGGCGAGGAGCAGCGTGAGATGACGGACTACAAGCACGACCTCCTGTTCGGCACCTTCCCGACGCCGTATGCGGACTTTCCGGAAGTTCTTCGCCTTGCACGGGCGGCTGAGCGTGCCGGGTTTGACATGGTGTCAATCCAAGATCACCCCTACAACACCGAGTTCTTTGACACACTGACGCTCATCGGTCAGCTCGTGGCACGCACCGAGAAGATCCGTTTCGCGGGGGGTGTGCTCAACCTCCCGCTTCGTCCCCCCGCAGTATTGGCGAAGTCGATCGCGACGCTCGATGTCATCTCTGGTGGTCGCATCGAACTCGGTCTGGGCGCCGGCGGCTTCTGGGACGCGATCGTCGCATACGGTGGGGATCGGCTCACCCCTGGCGAGAGCCTGAAAGCACTCTCTGAGGGTATCGACATCATTCGAGCGCTGTGGGACGTCAATGATCGGTCGAGGGTCCGTATCGAAGGTGAGCATTATCACCTCGTCGGTGCGCGGCGAGGCCCGGCACCGGCACACCCGGTTTCGATTTGGGTCGGTGGCTACAAACCGCGGATGCTGCGACTGATCGGTTCCAAGGCTGACGGTTGGTGGCCGAGTCTCGGACGGACACCGCTGTCGGAGATTCCAACCATGAACGACGCTATTGACTCCGCGGCAGTCGCCGCAGGTCGGGATCCGAAGGATGTTCGTCGACTCGCAAACCTAACGGGCCAACTTCAGAGATCTCCGACCGACTACCTGCTCCAGGGGCCACCTACGCAGTGGGTTGAGCACCTGACGTGGTTGGCGATCGAGCACGGATTCTCCGCCTTCATCCTCGCTGGGGACGACTCGACCAATTACGAACTCATTGGCAACGAGATCATTCCCGCGGTACGAGAAGCGGTTGCGAAGGTGCGCGGCGCCGACGCGAACTCGGCGTGAGACAGATGCGGACCTCTCTGGAAGGACCGTCAACAGCAGAGACCAGCGAATGCTGATCCGGCCACGCACGGGGGCGTCGATGAGTCGGGGATCATTGCTCGCTTCGCCGGGCCGCGCGAGGAAGTACGCAGGAGTACGCATATCGCGCGAGGGTCGGATTACGGAAACTTGAGGCCAGTGATCTCCGCCTCTCCTAGTGAGGTGCGCTCGTCGGGGCGTTTGGAGCACTAAGTAGGTTGTGCGGTCGACGATCAAACTGCCAGCGGCGACGTCGAGCCGAGCGCGAAAGGCGCTACCACGAGAAAAGAGAACTGGGGAAGCGATGGGGGCTCTGGGCGGCATCGGTGTGTTCTGTTCGGTCATCGGATATAGCGGTGCCGTGATTGCGGTCGGAGCCGCTGCGGTTACCCTGTGGGCGGTGGTCGCTGACGAGGGTGGCTTGGCTGGTGGTGGGGCTGGGACCTGGGCTGTGGCGGCGCTGGTGAGCATCGCTGCGGTGCTGAACGGCTCATGGGTCCCAGTTCTCATCGCTTGGGTGGCGTTGCCGACAGCGCTCGTGATGGGGGCTATTGCGCGAACAGTGTTCGTAGCGGTCGCGAAGTCGAGGGCTGAGCGTGAGTGGCGCAAGGGCGCTGCAGTATCGGCGACACGGCCGTGACCTCTGGAGTGGGAGTCTAACCCCTGACCTTGAGGGTCACGTTGCGATGAGGCTCGGCGTGAGGGTGGCCCAGGGGCCCAGGTCGCGGCTAGTCGACTGGGGCGGGCACCCTGGACCACATTTCGATCGGCTTGGGGTACCGGAGTCCTGACCTCACGTAGCCCCCGCTACGCTGTCTCCCTCCGGGGCCGACCGGCGCTCACCAGTCCCGAACTGTGAGCATGCTTCGAGCATGCCGCCTCGCAGGACTGCACGGAATACGCATATGTACGTACCTTGCGCTGCTACGAGGTCAAGTGGCCGACCAAGTAGCGCCGCCTCGATCGGGACGCGCTGCGGCACCAGTTCATGTAGGTAGGAGTACGTATTGAGACCCTTCGTGTTTCCAGGTCTGATGGACGTCACCGACTGGGACAGTGGCGTGCTTCGAACGATCACGACGATCTCAGTTCTGATCGAAGCGAGGAGAAACATGGGAGACGTTGCGGCGATTGTGGTGTTCCGGGACAACGCCAAAACCTTTGAGGCGAAATCTCGGCTCGGTGATAACGCTGGGATCCTGGGGATCGTGGCTCTGGCCCTCGTTGAGCGAGATGCTTCGGGCAGCATCCGCATCCCTGAGGGCGGAGATGCCGGTGGCGGGGCTGCCACGTTTGGTGGTGGCCTGATCGGGCTCTTGGTAGGCGCGTTGGGCGGCCCAGTGGGTGCACTGCTTGGTTTGACTGCGGGTGCCGTCGGCGGCGCAATCGCTGACGCCGAGCGGGATGGCAGGGGTCTTGGAGTGATCGAAAGTTTCGCGAAGCTCATTCCGGTCGGCGGCAACGCTCTCATTCTTGAACTTGACGAGACGTCTCGCGCATCGCTCGACCAAGCTGTGGGTGAACTTGACGGCACGATTATGCGCCGTCCTCTCGACGAGGTGCTGAGTGAGTTGGAGGCGGAGGATGCTGCCGCTGAAGCGGCGCAGAAGGCCGCGAGGCGAGAACTCCGCGAGCAGAAGCGCGTTGAGCGCAAGGAGAAGCACTCCGAGCGGATCGAGAAGCTCGCTTCGAGGCTGCACCGCGGCAAGAACGAAAGCTAGACCTCAGCTGCACTCCAGAAGAGGAGTACTGGGGCGTCAGTATCTGGCGTCCCAGTCCACGTTGTACATGAGTGCCGCCGTTGAATGTCGACGTCGTGAAGAGAAGGCTACCGAGTGAGGGGAATACCATGCTGATCGGTTTGGAAGAACACTACGTGGATGCTGCAGTGTCTCGCGGGGCCAGCAGCAGATTTGCGGTCGAGGGTGGGTTCCTCGCGAACATCGTCAGTGAGCCCCCGCGTCGGCTCACTCGCCCACAAATCGAGAGCACAGAGCGGGCGAACGATCTGGTGTACGACACCGGGGAGGGGCGCATCGCCGCGATGGATGCCGAAGGTATCGATGTCCAGATTCTCAGCCTCTCGAACAGTGCCGCTACCCAGTACATCGGAGGCGACGAGATCGTCGCGATCACGAGGCAGGCGAACGATGACCTCGCCACAAGTGTCGCGGAGCACCCGGACCGATTCCGTGCCTTCGCCGGTTTGCCCTGGACCGATGTCGATGAGACAGTGGCCGAGTTGCACCGAACGGTCGAGGAGCACGGGTTCGTCGGAGCCATGATCTGTGGCACGGTTGGCGGACAGTTCCTGGATCAGCCGCAGTTCGAGTCGGTCCTGGCGGCTTTCGCGCGAGTCAAGAAACCACTCTTCCTTCATCCCAATGTTCCAAACCCGGCCGTCCGGGCCGCCTACTTCGAGAACCTTCGTAACAACGAAGTGAGTGCGCTCCTGGCCTCTTACGCCTGGGGATGGCACAACGAGGCCGCGATTCATCTGATCCGAATCATGCTGTCTGGAGCATTGGATCGTCACGCGGATCTGCGGCTGATCACCGGGCACTGGGGCGAGACTGTTCCGTATTCACTCCAACGACTCGACGATGCGCTCCCACCCTCGGTTACCGGCTTGGACCGAACTCTCACGCAGACCTTTCGCGACCAGATCTATGTGTCGCCGAGCGGTCAACTAGGTGATGAGTACCGCCCGCACTTCAACTTCGTTCGGGAACTCATCGGGATCGATCGAATGCTGTACTCCTCTGACTATCCGTACTTGAACTTGACGGGGACCAAGGACTACTTCGCCTCGCTCGGGCTCAGCCAGGAAGACCGCGATAAGTTCACTCACATCAATGCTCAACGGCTCCTCGGAATCTGACTTCGCCGAGGGGCGCCACGCCACGCCGCGTCGCCCGAGGCTCCCGAGCGACTCGCCATCGGACTGGGGCACCGTGACGAGCGCAGCGATATGTGAGCCTCCATTTGAGATGGGGTCATCGCTGACCAACACGGTGGCGACATCTACTTGTGGTCGATCCGTACTACGGAGACGAGTGAGCGACAAGCGCGTACTCGGATTGCTCACCGTTGTTGCTTGTGTTTACGAAACCCGTCACTGGTAGCGGGAACGATTCAATTGTGTCAATGAATTCTTGAATCGCAGCGAGCTGCTGAGGTGTCATCTCCGTGAGGACGGTCTGAGCCGTGACTGTCACGGCAGCGCTGTCCCGTGCGACCTTAACTTCGCTAGAGATGCTCTCTCCTCGCCCAACGAAGTGCTCCCCGAGCGATTTGAGGGCTGCATGTGTTGACCGTGCTTCTGCAGGCATCGGAAGCTGAGTCTCAAAGTTGTTGTACGGAGCCAATGAGTACCAGATGTCTACACCCCTCGCGGATGTCCATGGCTGGGCACTGAGTTCACCTGCGTATTGAAAACTGTCCTCAAGTGCGGTATCGATTGCCTCCGCCGATCCCAGATCTCGACTGACCTTGGGCGAGATGTGAACGCTGGGAACGTCAGTTTCTTCTTGATCGACCGTCTCCGGCGAGTCTGAGGTGACTCCTACCCAATCTGCGCGATTGTCGTACGCCAGCCCTGCAATTCCTTCCAGAACGTCGTCAGTAACCGACAACGCCGCGCTCGGAGGTGAGGCAACGAAGCGCGTTGTGTCATGCCTAGTGCCGGACGAACGGATGGTCATTGACGAGCATGAATCGAGCGTTGTATCCCGCGCGGCCTCGGCGCCTGCCTGCGCGACATCGCGGAACTCCTCAGGGCTGAGCCTGGTGGTCAACTGGATCTCGAACGTGCATGACCATCCTGAGAAGGGAGTGCTCTTCATCTCAACATGCACAGTGCCGTCGCTACCGAGCACCCGCTCGACCGCATTGCGCACCTCGCGAGAATTGGTCATCGCGATCGTTGAACTGCACCCCGTGAGCATGAGCAGTACGGTACTTATTGCAGTAAGTCTGACGAACTTCATGGTGCCAACATCGTATGCCGGGAGGCGGTCTTCACGCTGCCGGCCACAGCTTCAGAAATGCGAGATTAGTCAGGGGAGAGAGCCCGAGATCCGGTTCCGGGAGGGGACGCCGAGTTTTCGCAGGATGCGAGTGACATGAGTGTTTACGGTGCGTTGTGCAATGCCAAGGCGCACGGAAATCTCTCGATCGGTGAGCCCCTCAGCTGCCAACCGGGCGATCTCCGTTTCGCGGGGAGTGAGGATGCGATCCAGACCGGTACGGTCAGCGACCCTGTCGACTCGGAAGTTAGCGAGTCTCGTTATTGCGCGCTCAACCGTGCGGCTGAGGCCGCTGGAGGACAGCGGCAAGTGTGTTGAGAGGCCCACAGCATCCAAGAGGAACCCCTGGTTGTGTAGTGACACCGCGATCGAAGCCAGGGTAAGCGTGTCGTCCGACAGGAATGCGTGTGCTGCGAGCGAATATGTGCGAAAGATACCTTCGAGGGGAGCATCTTCCAAAGCAGAAGCGACAACCTTTTGCAACAATGGCGAGTCGCGACGCTGGTCGAGGATGAATGCCCCGCCAAGCCGGGCAAGGATCGCCAATGCGCGGAAGCCAGCGTGCTCTGCCTGATCGCCGAGCCGCTCGAGAACATCATGCCCTGCCTGAGTGCGAACATCGGGGTCGATCGACTCAATGTTCACAACCGCAAGTGCCTCGGTGAACTGCCGCGCCATCATCAGCAACGGCAACGCAGACGGTGCAGATCGAAGTGCCTCCAAATGACGTTCGGCTGCTTCAGGGCGTTTCAGCAGCGACGCGGCGAAGGACGCGAATCCATGCAGAATGGGGGTCAGGAAGTGCGCGTCGGCATCTGGCATCTGCAGTGCCGAATGCACGTACCCGGCCCCGGTATCGAGGTCACCGCGGTAGAGCGCAATCATAGCGAGAAAGAGATCTTGCGTGGGGATTCGATCGGGCGGAAGAATGACACGTTCCGCATCCAGCTGTACATCTGGTGCAAACAACAGCACTGCTGAGGCGATGATCTCATCCATGGCGTACTGGACGGGAAGCGTCGCGAGCGCGCGTGCCTGCGTAAGCCGATCCGCCGCTGTCTGTGGCTGACCGAGCATCAGCGCTCGTAGGGCAAGTATCCGCAGCGCAAACGAGCGTGCCACAACGCTCTGCCTCGCATCCATGGTGGCTGCCGCCAGATCATCCCAGTCAAATTCCGGCTCAGTCAGCGTGATGGACCGAAGCGCCTCCACGACCGCCGCATGCGGCTGAGGGAGAGCCGCGACGATCACTTCGATGCGATCCGCTATCTGGGGCGGCGCGCCACGGAACTCTGCGATCGTGAGGACCACCGCGAATTCAAGCAACTGATCTTCGCTAAAGCCGGCGGAGGAGAGCGCAGTCAGGCGGAGATGATTCGCGGCAAGCGCGAGTGCCAGCGCATGCAGCAGCAGGTCCTCGGGTCCGGCTTCTTCTGGCAACGGCAGGAGAGCGGCGGCGTGTGCACGGCCTTCAGCAAGATATCCACGGCGCGCACGGCTGACGAGGGCGCTGGGAAAGTCTAGGCCGGCGGCACGCGCTGCGTCGGACAGGCGGGCCGCAGCGGATTCGGTGAGCCCTGCATCTGAGTTCGACACAAGTGCGTCGTCCTCGAGAAGAGACCGCACCACGACCCGTCGCCGCTCAGACAGCATATGTGCGGTGATCTCGGCGCCATGAGCTGGTGACTCTGGTCGTATCTGACCGTCCGCCACGACCAGCCGCCTACCTTCTTGCAGGTCGACGATCTCCGCCTCACCGTAGGTGGCGCGCGCCCACTCAAGCGGCAGCTCACCCGCGATGGCGGCCGCTCGCTCGATACTTGTGTCGCCGCCCTCACCCAGCCGCCATGGGCCCGGAGCCTCAGGGGGGACGCGGGCGAACAACAAGGTTGTTGAGAGCAGAGATACGCAACCCGCGTCCTGGGCCCGGTCGACCAACCACCGCACGGTCCGATACGTAGCTTGGGCGTCCGCGAGCATCCGCCGCGCCTCCGCGGGCAACACCGTTGCTGCATACCGGGCTCCCACGAGCTCACCAATCTGCTCGGAAGTGATTGGGGCGAGCCGATGTATCGTCAGCGTCCGCAGCTCGTCGGGTAGGGCCGCGCCAGACTCCTCCAATGTCAGCACCAGCTTCGTCAGGCCGCGTTTCGCGAGAAAGGCCAGAACGCGCAGGCTCTGCGCGTCAGCACGGTGCGCGTTGCGAACCACCAAGCGGGTAGGAGGCATCATGCTTCGTGCGATCTGCTCGGTCGACACATCGTCCGCGATATCGGGGTTGAGCTGGCGAAGCAGCGCTAACGGCTCACGAGCGCTCCCCTCGGAAGCCGTCAGCACGGGCGGTCCCTCGATATCCTGAGCACGCGTCAACAGCTCCACTGCGAGCAATGTGCGTCCTGAGCCCCTCGGACCCATGATGCTGAGCGCTCCATCTCGATGCAAACGCTGATGAAGCGCGGTAACCACCGGTCCTGAGACCGGAGGGCCCCAGACGGCAACGGGAACCGCGGGAACCGTTTCTGAAGACATTGACTCCTCCTCCTCAGGATTCCAGCACGGCAGCGTGCGGCGACACGTACGTATGTATACGTATATCGCGCGCTCTTCAACCTTGCTGAACTAGCCGATGCGAGTACCTGCAGTTGTGCCCGCGCTCAGGCTAGACGCCCCCGAGGTGTCCGTCCTGCATATTCAAACCGGCATTCAAACTAAGAGGGGACCCACTCGTGAGTACTCAGCAACGCAAACGCGGTCGGCCGCGCAGGCGTGCCCGTGCCGCGGCGACCGCCGCGATTCTGGCCGCTCTGCTCAGCGTCGGCACGCTCCCGGCGTACGCGGTCGACAACGGCCCGACACCCACAGATTCGCCTTCATCGCCCGAGGCGAAGGCGACCGATGCGCCGGAGGTGACGGCTACTGAAGCGCCAGCGAATGAGGCGACGGCAGCGCCAGCGAATGAGGCGACGGAAGCCCCCTCGACAGCGACGCCGGAGCCGACTTCGACAGAGTCTGCCGGTCAGGACAACGGCGCGACGACGAAGACCGCCGAGAAAACTCAGCACGTGCCCGCAGCAGCGGCGCGCGCGGGCGAGGACCTCCTGCTGAGCGTCGGTCAGAAGACCGGCACCGATGACGCCGCCGATGACCCGATCGATGGGTCAACCACGAACGACAAGATCCGCACCAACGACATCTGGACGTTGACTGCGGAGCTTGGGCAGCGCGGTACCGAGGCGCAGTCGAACGTCAAGATCAGGATCGTCGCCCCTGTTGGGACCCAGTTCGTGTCGCTTCCCGAGTATTGCGACCCTGCCGGCAGCTCGTTGACTCCGGCGACGATGCCAGATCCGACGATCCCGGTGACGGCGACCTCGTGGCAGTCCGCTCCGCAGCAGACGCTCGAGTGCAAGATCCCCGACGACAAGGTCGGACCGAACACTGACCTGCAGTTCCCGTTCGAGCTCAAGGTTCGCCCCGACGTGCCTAACGGGACCGTGCTGAACGTTGATGTTTCGGCGTCGTCGGACCAGGTGCCTGCGGTCACGGAGACCCTGACGGCAACGGTTGTGTCGGAGCCTCGATATGACGTCACCAAGAATGACTTTAAGCAGGAGCCGAACACGAACGGCGCCGTCGTTTCAAACGGGGCTTGTGGATTCGACACCAGCCAGACCTGCTCAACGGGAATCTTCCCCGTCCAGGTCTCGGTTCCGGCAGGAGGCAAGGGAGTTTCCCCGGCGAATGAAATCACGCTGACGGATGATGTTTCTCCGCTGAGTCTTTATGGTGTTGATATTCCGGCCGCTGAGCTTGCTGCCTATGGGGCGCGGCTCTCGTCCTGCTATCCAACGAACACCGGTCTGACGACCGCGCCATTCGGAAAGCTCTCACTCGGCGATGAAACAAATGCGGTCCGCGACAGCGGGACGATCAACTGCACGCAACCTGGCGGTCCGGGCACGCCGATCAAGATCACGATCACTAACCCTGATACGACAGCGCTGACGTTCCCGACGAAGTCGACCACTGGTGCCTCGCTAGGGACCAATCGTGCCCCGGTCGTTTCGTTCGCCATCCGGATCGTCGTTCCATGGGCCGCTACCGTGAAGTACGGGACGACAACAGGAAGCACGAGCCGACTGAACGTTCATAACACCTTGAAGGAATTCGAAGTCACAGATGTCCTCGGCCGGAGCAATGCCGATGGCGCGAACTCCCCTGACAACGACTACCGGGACATCACGACGACTGTCACCGCGGGCGGCGCGATGGAGAAGTACTTCTTCGGAGTGCCGGGTACCCCTGGAAACATGCCGGCCAATGCATATCGTCCAAGTTATGCGATGTATTCAGGCCCGGTAAACGTGACTTCGCGTGGTGGCGGTGATGGCCAGGTGTTCCCCGGTGGCGATACGATTAGCGGGCTTGCCTTTAGCGTAAACCCCGCGGCCACCCCTGACACTACGCAGTATCTTGGTGGGTTCTGTGACTACTGGGACAATGATGTTCTCCATTTGAATGCTAAGGATTGGCCTGCCGGTGACGGTCAGACGGCAAACGATGGTGTCGGTGAGTACCTTGGTTCGAACGGCGATCCTGTGTGGATCTCAGGTGCAAATGTCGATGCAGGCTGGAAGCAGCCTAGCTATGATCGCTTCCCGACCTTGACGGTGCAGTACTCGAGCGGTTCGACTAAGGCACCCGGCGACAAGTGCGGTTCTGGGACCTGGTACGACGACCCCGCCGAGGTACCGGGCAACGACGTGACACTCGCTGCCCAGGGCATCTACACGGCGGTGAATCAAGTACGCGGCTACATCGTCGCGCCGGCGACGGCTGACACCGGGCGCGTGCTCATCAACATCGGACTCACCGCACGCGAGGATGCCGTCGCCGGAACTATCGCACCGAACTGGTCCGCCTACTATGGAACGAACGCTGTCACTGGTGATGAGACGCCAGAAGGCCTTGCGGCTCGCGCCGGGTGGTCAGTGAACACCTACAATCCAGATGACAACTCGGGAACCCGCGGCGATCGTCTGAAGGTGTCATCGATCAACACATCGATCAATAAGGAGATCAGGAACAGTTCCGGATCCTGGACGTCGGAGTCTACTGAGGTCACTGCAGGTCAGACGCGTACGTATCGGATCACTCCTTCGTTGAACGCAGGTGCGACCGAAGGAAAGTCGAGCAAAGTTTGGGTAGAGGACTGTATCCCTGCATCCCAGATCCTCGTGAACTCGAATCTGCCCTATACCACGGTGCCAGGCAGCGATGCCCTGGAGTGTGGATCTGAGTACACGTATGTGAAGTGGGACCTTGGCGCACGCACCACAGCGGAGATGATCGACCCGATCGAGTACGAGGTGCGCATCAGTAACCTCGCGGCCCCTGGCTATTACACGAACACCGCTCGTATTTCGGCGATTGGTGATAACTCAACGGAATCTCTGCGTGTTGACGAACAGCAGGTTCGCATCGTTAATCCAGCTGGCGTGAAGATCGAGAAGTCGCCGGCCTCACCACAGGTGCAGATCAACGCCGACGGTGCTGCGAACAACGAGAACATCGAATGGACGCTCGGCGGGGCCAACATCGGCCCGGTCGACAACGTCAACCACTTCGACATGATCGACATCTTCCCCTCCAACGGAGTGGACGCCGATCCTGACGACACTCTCGGTGCGTCGGAGTTCTCGGGCACGCTCCAACTGCAGTCGCTCGAGGTTCCGACAGGTTTCACCGTGTACTACGCGACGAAGCCGGCATCGGAACTGTCGATCGAACCCGCAGACGAGTCCAACTCGACCGGTGGTGATCAGAACGACGGCACCGCGCACGTGGTGAACACGGCGACCTGGGCGGAGTGGGGCACGAGCGGCCCGTCTGACCTGTCGACGGTCACCGCGATCCGCTTCAAGAAGGACGGCCCGTTCACCGCGGCGGACAACTTCACCTCGAAGCTGGTGTTCACCCCGAAGGGTAATGTCGCGGGTGACGAGTATGTCAACGTGACTCGTGCAGAGGCGACCATGCTCAACAGCGATGGTTCGTTCTCCTCCTTCCGCTACCTCGGTCCGATCTCGTCGCAGGTTGACGTCATCGGTGCAACCGTGGGTGACAGGTTCTGGGAAGACACGAACGGCAACGGCGTGCAGGACGACGGCGAAGCCGGAGTACCAGGCGCGACCGTGAAGCTGTCGGGCACGGACGATCTGGGCAACCCGGTGGCTCTCGAGACCACGACGGACGCCAACGGCGAGTACTCCTTCGCGGGGCTGCGCGCCGCTGGAGCCGGCGGATACCAGGTCATGTTCGAAATCCCGGCCTCGATGACGCCGTACGCGTTCACTCAGCAGAACGTTGGAGATGACCGGGCGGTTGATTCCAACGTGGATGCTCAGGGTGCTACGACGGTAGCCGTGATGGCGGGTCAGAACGACCTCACCGTCGATGCGGGCATCGTTAAGCTCGCGCCGCCGAAGGCGGGCGACGACGAGAAGTCAATCCTTCCGAACGAAACTGCCACGCTCTCTCCGACGATCACTCCCGGTTCGGGAGCGATCGATACGATCAAGATCATCGACCCCGTAACGGGCGAGCCGACTGACGAGACCACTGTCACCGTCCCTGGTGAGGGTGTCTGGACGGTGGACCCTGCGACGGGTGAGTTCACCTTCACCCCGGAGCAGGACTACACCGGTCCGGTGACACCGCTCGAGTACGAGGTCACTGACACGAACGGTCTGACCGATCGTGGCGAGCTGAAGGTCGACATCGCCGATCCTCCGAAGGCGGGCGACGAGTCCGAGACGATCAACCCGGGTGAGACGGCAACGTTGACCCCGGTGATCTCCGAGGGTTCCACGCCGATCGACACGATCAAGATCATCGACCCTGCGACGGGTATGCCTACTGACGAGACCACTGTCACCGTTCCTGGTGAGGGTGTCTGGACGGTGGACCCGGCGACGGGTGAGTTCACCTTCACTCCGGAAGACGGGTTCCATGGGGACGCGACTCCGCTGGAGTATGAGGTGACGGATGAGAACGGTCTGACCGATCGTGGGCAGCTCGACGTGCTCGTGAATGAGGGCCCCGAGGCGGGTGACAAGGGTGGAGAGGTACTGCCGGGTGAGACGGCGACGTTGACGCCGACCATCACCCCGGGTAACTCCCCGATCGACACGATCAAGATCATCGACCCCGTAACGGGCGAGCCTACTGACGAGACCACTGTCACCGTTCCTGGTGAGGGTGCCTGGACGGTGGACCCTGCGACGGGTGAGTTCACCTTCACTCCGGAAGACGGGTTCCATGGGGACGCGACTCCGCTGGAGTATGAGGTGACGGATGAGAACGGTCTGACCGATCGTGGGCAGCTCGACGTGCTGGTGCACGAGGGTCCCATGGCCGGCGACGAAACGAAGTCGATCCATCCGGATGAGACTGCGACGTTGAAGCCGGACACCAAGCCGGGCTCCACGCCGATCGTTTCGACGAAGATCATCGACCCTGCGACGGGTATGCCTACTGACGAGACCACTGTCACCGTTCCTGGTGAGGGTGTCTGGACGGTGGACCCGGCGACGGGTGAGTTCACCTTCACTCCGGAAGACGGGTTCCATGGGGACGCGACTCCGCTGGAGTATGAGGTGACGGATGAGAACGGTCTGACCGATCGTGGGCAGCTCGACGTGCTGGTGCACGAGGGTCCCATGGCCGGCGACGAAACGAAGTCGATCCATCCGGATGAGACTGCGACGTTGAAGCCGGACACCAAGCCGGGCTCCACGCCGATCGTTTCGACGAAGATCATCGACCCTGCGACGGGTATGCCTACCGACGAGACCACTGTCGTGGTTCCCGGCGAGGGCACCTGGACGGTGGACCCGGCGACGGGTGAGTTCACCTTCACTCCGGAGAAGGACTACACCGGACCCGTAACTCCGCTGGAGTACGAGGTCACTGACGAGCGCGGTCTCACCGACCGTGGCGTGTTGCAGGTCACGATCGATCTTCTGGACGGGTACTTCACGTTCTCGAAGTCCAGCGACCCTGCATCTGGCCAGTCCGTATCCGTGGGCGACGTTGTCACGTACACCGTGACTGTGAAGCACCCGGGAACGATCTACGCCCCCGTTCAGGGAGCGACGATCATGGATGATCTGTCGAAGGTGCTCGACGATGCTGACTATCAGGGTGATGTGACCGCTTCGACGGGCACGGCCACGGTGGACGGGTCGAAGCTCACCTGGACGGGTGATCTCGCCGATGGCGTAGAAGTCACCATCACCTATTCGGTGAAGGTGAAGGCCGGTGGCGATGAGATGATCCGCAACTCGGTGATGACCGATGACGAGCGTGGTTCGTGTGACGCTGCGGTTGGGTGTGACACTACGCAGACGATGGGCCCGGGTATGTTCGTGTACTCGAAGTCCGCTGATGTGGACAACGGTGCTGAGCTGAAGGTGGGCGACAAGGTCACGTATACCATCAACGTGGAGCATCGCGGTGATGGCATGGTGACGGGTGCGTCCATCATGGATGATCTCTCGGGTGTCCTCGATGATGCTGACTACAACGGCGATGTGCAGGCTTCGGCTGGTGCAGCGACGGTGGTAGATGGTGTGCTGAGCTGGAACGGTGACCTCGCGTACGGTGACAAGGTCACCATCACCTACTCGGTGACCGTGAAGTCGTTCGTGGGCGATGCGCATCTGCTCAATAGCGTCATGTCGAGTGACGATCGTGGTTCTTGTGACGCTGAGGCCGGTTGTGAGACCGACCACTCGGTGGAGCCGGGCACGTTCACGTTCTCGAAGTCCAGCAACCCTGCATCAGGCTCGAAGGTCAGTGTGGGCGATGTTGTCACCTACACCCTCGTGGTCAAGCACGTGGGTGAGGGTGCGGCCGGAGTCAAGGGCGCTACCATCACGGATGACCTGTCGATGGTGCTCGACGATGCTGACTATCAGGGTGATGTGACTGCTTCGGCGGGTACAGCCATGGTGGAGAACGGCATGCTCACCTGGAACGGTGATCTCGAGAAGGGTCAGGAGGTCACTGTCACCTATTCGGTGAAGGTGAAGTCTGGCGGTGACGAGATGATCCGCAACTCGGTGATGACCGATGACGAGCGTGGTTCGTGTGACGCTGCGGTTGGGTGTGACACTACGCAGACGATGGGCCCGGGTATGTTCGTGTACTCGAAGTCGAGCAACGTTCCTGTAGGCAGTGCGGTCAAGCCTGGTGACAAGGTGGAGTACACCCTCACGGTGGAGCACCGTGGTGACGGCGCAGTCAAGGGTGCGACCGTGACCGACGACATGTCTAAGGTGATCGATGACGCCACCTACAACGGTGATGTGAAGGCGTCGAGTGGGAAGGCTATGGTCTCTGATGGCCAGCTCACCTGGATGGGTGATCTGAACCACGGTGACAAGGTCACGATCACCTACTCGGTGACGGTGAAGACCGGTGGCGATCGCACGATCGCGAACGTCCTCACCTCCGCTGACCCGCGCGGTGCGTGCAGCCCGGACGCGAAGTGCGCCACCACGCACACCGTGCCTAAGCCGCTGGCCACGACCGGTGTGAATGGGGCGCTCGCCGGGACGGTGTCGGGTCTGGCGCTGATGCTCCTCATCACTGGTGGCGCACTCATCGTGCTCCGCCGCCGTAACCGACAGGAGGCCTGACCTCCGCACAGCTTGGGGGTGCCGACGCGCGCCAGCCGGCACCCCCAAGACCCGAACCCACTGATGGCCTCATCACGGCGCAAGAGTGACTAACCCAGAGGCCGGATACTGCGACACGAGGCGCGGTCCGAAAGCCCCATCCGGGCCGACGGACCGCGCCTTGCTGCTCTCCCCATAGCGTCAAGGAGATCTCTTGTCTGCGAACGAATCGGAGATTCCGTCACTCCGTGAAAGTACGCACATGTGCGTATGTCTTGGGGGTGGGCATTGAGAGATAGTGATAGAGCGCCCGCGCACTGAGGAGTGCGTGGGGGCGTCAGATTCACTGGGTGGATCTCGAACTATCGGGGGGTTCCGCCGGGGTCTACCTGGATCTGACGCACAGGGGTGCCGCTAGCATTCTCACCTCTCCAACCAGGATCAGCGCGGCACCCCTTCGTCGTACCTGCACGACGCCCCCCGTCGGTCCTGCCGGAGGAGGTCCGCGGTCAGCAGTCGTGAAGAGGAATCGAACCTGACACCGGCTCCCGCCTACTTTCTCTGCATGTCGGAGATGGTGCATTCGAGAAGTAAGCAAGGTTACGTATTTCTTGCCTCTTCTAGATTCGGCATAGTGAGCATGCTCTTGTATCTGCGACGAGAGAGTGGACGGGTGGCCGGAGCGTGGTCGGATGTCGGGAAGCAGTTTTGATGATCAACGACCCCACCGTCCTCTGCGAGCACCGTGGGTTTTCCCCATGGCCCACGGTGCTCCTCCTCTCTATCTCGTGGTCAGGACCGTGGTTACGGTGCTTCGAATGCTCACCGAGGACACTGCTGGCACAATGGCCGCATGACTGCTGCAGCACCTGGCCCGCTCGCCGGCGATTACGTCGTTGGCGAGCGTCAGCGCTGGTGGTTCATTCCGATTCTGATTGGATCATGGTTCGCAGTTGCGCTCGTCATCGCCGCGATGCTTGGGGCGGCGATCCCCAAGTCTCTCACCTTGCTCGCCCCGCACGAGAAGGACGAGAATCTGGCAGTGATCGCCGCCGTCGGCGGCGTTGTGATCATGACCTCCACTCCGCTGGCCGGACGGCTCAGCGACCGCACCATGTCCCGATGGGGAATGCGCAAGCCGTGGATCGCGGGCGGTCTCGCAGTGGGTATCGCAGGTGTTGCGGTGCTCGCGTTCGCACCGGACGTAGCGTGGCTCGCCGTCGGGTGGGCCGTGACGCAACTGGGGTTCGGCACCGTCCAGATGGCGCAGTACGTGCTCCTCGCGGATCAGGTCCCGGCCCGCATCCGCGCCCGCGTGTCCGGCGCCGTCGGCATCGCCAGCGGGTGTGCAACGGCCGCCTCCGTTGTGATCGTCGCAGCCTTGCCGGTCGACCAACGCTGGAGCTGGTTCGTTGTCCCGGGTGCAATTGGCGTGGTCCTCGCTGCGTTGCTGCTCCTCGGCTACCGAGACGCCGTGCGCATGGAACCACCTCCATCGCTCACTCCGCGTGAGGTGCTGGGAACATACTGGCTGAGCCCTATCCGGCATCGAGATTTCGCGTGGGCCTGGGCGAGCCGGTTTTTCATGACCATGTCAGTTCTCACCGTGTCGCTGTATGTGTTCTTCCTCATCGTTGATGAGCTCGGCTACAGCGCCGCAGAAGCCGGAGCCGTGCAGGCCAGCGCCGTCGGGCTGTTCCTCGTCGGAAACATTGCCTCTGCCGCGGTGTTCGGCTGGCTTAGTGACTGCATCGGACGCCGCAAACCCATCATCTGGCTTTCCGGGCTGCTGTCAGCTGTCGGCATCGGCATCATGATGGTGACCGGAGATCTTGGCGGGTTCATCGCCGGAATCACTGTCGCTGGTATCGCGCAAGGCGCGTACATCGCCGTCGACGTGGCGCTCATGACTGAGGTCCTGCCCTACGCCGCCGATGCGGGCAAAGACCTCGGTATCGTCGCCCTGTCCTACCAACTCCCCCAGATACTTGGGCCGCTCGCTGTGACCGCGTGCATCGCCCTGAGCGGCGGCTATGTCGGACTCTATGTCTTCGCGATTGTGTGCAGCGTGCTCGGCGGCATCGCCGTCATCCCCATCCGCGGCGTGCGTTAGCCCCGCAGTTTCGCGTGATGCGCTGACCGCCACGGCGGAGTGGCGGAGCGGTCGCCCTTATCTCCGCAGGCGCCGCCCTTGGTTCAGCCGTGCCCGAAACACTGATGACCGACCATCACACACGGGAACCGTGTACGTACACCTGCGCATTGATTCCGTTCGGTTCGCGGCGTTAGATGAGGAGTTCATCGACGGCGACAGCGACGTGATACGACGATCCCGCCTGCTGCGCCCTGGGGTGAAATGAGGGATGAAGGTGAGGAACGCCGCTGCGATCGCCATCTGTCGTGACAGCGCTATGACGTTGACGGTGTCGGGTCTGGCGCTGATGCTCCTGATCACGGGTGGTGCGCTCATCGTGCTCCGCCGCCGTAACCGAGTGGAGGTTTAGCCTCCGCACAGCTTGGGGGTGCCAGCGCGCGCCAGCCGGCACCCCCAAGACCGCACCCAGGAGTGGCCTCGTCACGGCGCAAGAGTGAACTGACCCCAAGGCCGCATTCCGTGACACAAGGCGCGGTCCGAGAGCCCATCCGGGCCGACGGACCGCGCCTTACTCGTACCCACCGAACGGCACAGCCACCTGCTCTCCCGATAGCGTCAACGAGATCCCTTGTCTACGAACGAATCGAACATTCCGTCATCTCGCAAAAGTACGCATATGTACGTATATCTCGCGAGTGAGCGGGCCGGGATAGTAAGAAGGCGCTCGCGCACGGGGGAGTGCGCGGGAGCGTCAGATTCACGGGGCGGATCTCGAACTACCGGGGGGTTGTTCGGGCCGCCGGGGTCTACCTGGATCTGACACACAGGGGCGCCGCCGGTATTCTCACCTCTCCAACCAGGATCAGCGCGGCGCCCCCTTCCTCACGCCCGCGCCCCTATCGGTCCTGTCCCCGAGCTTCAGCGGATGCGTTCCCGGCTATCGATTCGGCAGGGCACGTCAGCTGTCGTGAAGCCGATTCGGATCTGACGCCGGTTGCCGCCTACTCTTCTGTGTGTTGCGGATGCTGCGGCTCAGAAGTAGGCAGAGTTACGTATCTCTTGCCGATTCAGGACTCGGCATAGTGAATATGCTCTTGTGTCTGCTACGAGAGCGTGGACGGGTGGTTTTGAGCGTGGTCGGATGTCGGGAAGCAGTTATTGATGACCACTGCCCGATCACCGTCCTCTGAGAGCACCGTGGGTCCTCCCCAAGGCCCACGGTGCTCCTCTCTATCCCGCAAACCACGAACCGCTGGCGCACTCGCTGGTCCTACTGGAGACATTTGTCGGGTGCGTTGACTAGCATGCGCCGGGTTGCTGATTCGTGTACGTAGACCTACGCATTGATTCCGTTCAGTTTGCGGCCTTAGATGAAGAGTTCATGGGCTGCGACAGGGACGTGATACGTCGACCCCGGCCGCTGCGCCTTGGGGGTGAAATGAGGGATGAGCGTGGGAAACGCCGCAGCGATCGTCATCTATCGTGACAACGCTATGAACTTTGAGGCTCAGTGGAGCGTCCGTGACGATGCTGACCCGGGCGGCCGGTCATCGACGTGAACGATATCGATCAGAGAAGCATCCCGCCAATGTTCAGCGTGGAACGTACGCGCGCGTTCGTGGATGCCACTGTCGCCATCGCGATGACGATCCTCATCCTGCCGCTCCTGGACAGTACTTCGGACCTCGCTCGCGACGGCGCAGACACAGCGGATTGGCTGATCGCTCAGTCGGGGCAGATCTTCCAGTTCTCCCTCAGCTTCGCCCTGATCTTCGTGCTTTGGACAAATCATCATCGTCTCTTCGCACATGTATCGAAGATGACCGGTATGCTGCTGATCCTCACAGCCTTCTGGATGCTGTGCATCGTCTGGCTTCCCGTGTCGACTGCGGTTGCGGGCTTCATGCCTGAAGATGACGCGATCGCAAAGCTGCTCTATATCGCCACCCTCATGGTCGCATCCCTTGCATCGATGTTCACGCGCCTCTACCTCCGTGCCAGGAACTCAACCTACGCCGGCGCTACCGGACTGACCAGCGGCCTGGCCGCTGACCTGGCGATGGAGATCCTTCTCGCTGTCGCCCTGCCCATCACCCTTTTCGTCCCGGTTCTGGGCTACTACCCGCTCCTGCTGCTCGCGTTGACATTTCCCCTGAGTCGCGCGTTCACTCGGATGTTCGGCCGTCGAAATCTCGAGGAGCAGCCCATGCGCCGGACGACATACGTCGACTCCCGCCGTGCTCGCGGTTTCGAAGAGCACTCGCGATGAAGCTGCGGATTGGCATGGGTCGAGAACGCAAAGGCGTGACACGCAAGGTCCGCTGGGAGAGGCCAGCAGCGCACCAATGTGCACGACTTCGGCAAGCATGGTGAGTTGCTCGGGGTCGAACGCGCTCAGTGGACTTCATTTACCTCCAGCAACTCGGACTCGGCGGAGAGAAGAACGATCACGTCGTCGATGAGCGACACGAGCTCAGCGTGCTGCACGCTCAGGCGGTCGGCGCTCTCGCCTGGGCTGAGGACAGCGGTGAGCCGTGCCACGAGGTCAGCGGGAGTGTACTTGAGCGCGTTCACGAAGCGCAGGTTGTTGCCATCGCCGGGATAGTGGACACGGTTGTATGCGGCCAACACCTGTAGGAGATTGTGAACCAGGAGGGAGGTCAGACCAGCGAGGAAGACTTCGTCCGCCCGCCTGACCTTGTTCGCATAGTGGTAGTCGCCACGCCAGTATTGGAGTGCGGGAAGATAGCGGCGGACGATCGAGCGGCGAAGCTCGTCCGGATAGCTCAGCGTTCGTTCTCGCCATTCGACGATGAGCCCATCAGGGTCGATGACAGCGAGCTGGCGTGAATAGTCGGTCAGTGGGTGATATCCCCAGATCGTCCAGACGATCGGTTCCGGTACACCACGACCGGCGAGCCAGGTGTCGAGCATCGCGTCCACGTCGCTGACCGTGGTCCAGCCGAGTCCGTCCAGCACTAGCCCGCGCGCCTCCCAACGTTGAAAGAGTCGATTCCAGTCGGCCTCCCAGGCTGCGTCGGGAGTCGGACGGGGTACGTCGGAATAGCAACGGAAGTCGACGTCGCTCAGCGAATCAGAAGTGCCTTTGCTCCATGAGCCGCTCAGGCCCATCGCGAAGCGTCCGGATTCATAGTTGTTTGCCAGCGCCGCCACTTCGTCTGCTGCGTCAAGCACGGCGGCAGGCAGCAGAGCGCGATCGGTGCCGATGCGGGTTTCGTTCATGGGTACTCCTTGTCTCGTCGGTCGGTCGTTCGTTTGATGTGTGGCGGATTGAGAGAACGGATAGGTGTAACGGCCGTAAAGGTCTGCGTATCGCCTTCCGCGATTCACAAGACCTGTGTGAATACCCTGCGCCGTGTCGCTCATCGCTATGTGCGCTCGCTGGCGCTGCAACACGACCGCCCCGTGTCGCTCATGAATATTCCCATCTCCAAGGGGGCACCGATCCACAGCGATCGATATCCCGCCCATAACAGTGGGAGCAAGCTTCCCGATGTTTGGCGCGAATGTCAAGGGAAAGGTCGGTTGTTTAAGCACGTCTTCTTCGCCATGATCCCTCTCAAGCTCGCCAAGAGGAACCTCGTCACGCATATAGATCGGATCTCTGATTGGGGAGGGTCAGGTGTCTAGGTATGGCGTGACCCACTTGCTCCCGGAGATGCATGACTACCGCACGCCGCATAGCTCACCGAAACGCGGTGCGACGATTCCGGGAGAGCCACGGGAGTCGTGCGACTCATTGTGCAGGGGCCCACGCCTGAGCGGTCAAGCCCAAAGGGGCCGCGTCTTGCTGGTGAACGTGATTCAGTCTCAACTGAGTTGAGAAAGTCTCACCTAGCCTGAGAATTCACAGTGGAGGGGCTGACGGGAATCGAACCCGCGCTGTCTGCTTGGGAAGCAGAAGTTCTGCCATTGAACTACAGCCCCGTACCGGCCCCGCGTGATCACGCGGGTGAACGGGTGTTGCAAGCCTAGCCCGCGGGCGGTGTTCGGGCAAACGACCCGCGTCAGCCTGCCGCCAGCACCTCGAGCTGCCGGTCGAAGATCGCTGTCGCCTGAGTCGAGAGCGCAGACGTGAGCGTGGCCATCCCGGGGCTCACCTGTGCCATCACGATGCCGTCGTCGTACTCGGCCCAGTAGAGGTCCTCGTTCTCGCCCACGTTGTGCAATCCGGACCATCCCTCGACCGCGGGTGCGGGCTCCTGCAGTGTCTCGCCGGTAGGAGCCGCCCCGACGCAGGAGGTGAGCTGGTGCTCCAGCGCGTCGAGGTTCTTCGTGAGTTCCGGGGTCGTGAATGGGAGGACGGCGATCACCAGACTGGGTGCGGGGCGCTCCGTCGAGGTCGCGAGGAAGGTACCGCTCGCCGACGTCGCCTTCTCCGTGAGCGCGAGGACCGTCCAGGCGCTGTCGTGACAGTCGCCGCCGTAGTCGTACCCGTCCGGCGGGGTGACGAATCCGCGGAACCGGCCGCCCTGCCACAGCGGAGCGATCTCCGAGACCGCGTTCTCGGTGAGTACACCGTTCGTCGCGGTCGGCGCGGGTTGCGTGGTGGACTCGATCGCCGGGGCGATGGTCGACGGTGCAGGAGAGGGGCGTGCAGGGGTGCCGGAGGTGCAGCCGGCCAGTGCGACCGTGACGAGGAGGGCGGCGAGCGCCGCCGTCTGTCGTCCACGGTTCATGCCTCCATCACACCACGATGCGCAAACCGGGGGAAGAGAGGGCGGCGCCGCACGTTCGTGCAGAGTTCCGCCGTGTCGAAACGGCGGTGTTAGCCTGCGAGCGGCGGCGCGCGGAAGCGTCGTTGGAGGAGGATCCATGGCTCTCAAGGAGATCGAGTTCCCGTCGCGCAACGGCCGCGACACCATTCACGCGTGGGTGTACGAGCCCACCGTGCCGGCCCGCGCCGTGGTGCAGCTGGTGCACGGACTGGGGGAGCACTCCCGGCGTTACATCCGGCTGATCGCGAAGCTGCTCGACGAGGGATTCGTGGTTGCCGCGGATGACCACGCCGGCCACGGGAAGACGGCGATGACTTCGGGTATCTGGGCCGATGCGGGCGACGACGCCGGCGCCGTGGTGGTGGCCGACGAGCAGACCCTGCGCGCGCGAGTGCGCGACCTGTACCCGAATCTGCCGTACGTCGTCTTCGGCCACTCCTGGGGGTCGATGATCGCCCGCGGACTCGCGGGCGAGTCCTCCACGGAGATCGACGGACTGATTCTCGGAGGCATCGCCGCGCAGATGGAAGGCCTCGAATCGCAGCTCGACCGTGCCGCGCTCGCGGCCGAACCCGACGCGACCGCCTTCGCTGACGCCTACATCGGCGACGTGTTCTCCGGGTTCGTCTCGCGCTTCGGACCCGATGCCGGTCCGACCGCGTGGGTCGCCCGCAATGTCGACGTGGTGCGTGACCACCTCGCCGACCCGCTCAACAACTTCGGGGCACCGATGACGGTGCGCTTCCTGCGTGGTTTCGTGGACCTCTACGACCGTGCGAACGGCGACGACTGGTACACGAGCGTGCGCTCCGACCTGCCGATCCTGATCCTCGCGGGCGACCAGGACCCGGTCGCCAACTACGGCGAAGGGGCCTACCACGTGGCCAACCGGCTGATCCGGACCGGGCACCCCGACGTTCAGGCGCACGTCTACCCGGGCTTCCGCCACGAGGTGCACAACGAGCCGGAGATCCGTGACGAGGTCGCCGGCGAGATCATCGACTTCGTGGAGCGCGTGATCTCGGCACGCTGAGACCGGCACCGGCGGCGGGTCTGTCCCGTCGCCGGTGCTGCAGACTCTCTGCTGTGAGCGGATTTCCTGGCGCCCGGTGGGCTCGCGATTCCTAGAATGAGGCATGACCGACACCACCGCCCAGGACACCGCACCCGGTCCGAAGCCGCGGGACCCGCTGTGGCGACACCTGCTCGGCGGATCGCTGCGTGACCGCCGCAAGGCGCTCGGCGACACTCTGGACGACGTCGCCCATCGCGCGGGCGTCTCGCCGCAATACCTGTCCGAGATCGAGCGCGGGCTCAAGGAACCGTCAAGTGAGGTCGTCGCCGCGGTCAGCGCAGCGCTGGGGGCGTCTCTCCTGGATCTGACCCTCGACGTCGCCCGTTCCCTGTCCGTGGACGCCCCCGCACCGGCGCAGCTCTGCGCCACCCGGTCGAGTTACGCGCTCGCGGCCTGACGCCGCAGCGGAACGGCGACTCGGTGGACCCACTCGGCCGTATCGCTGTTCCGTTCGTCAGCGCGTCGCGAGGACGTGATCGAGCAGTCCGTAGTCGCGCGCGGCCGCGGCGGTGAAGACGCGGTCGTGATCGGTGTCGGCGCGCAGTCGGTCCATGGGTTGTCCGGTGTGATGCGCGAGAACCTCCTCGATGTCCGAGCGCAGCCGGATGACCTCGTCGGCCTGCAGGATGAGATCGGGGATCGTTCCGCGTCCCTGGGCCGCCGGTTGATGCAGGACGACGCGACCGTGGGGGAGCGATGCCCGTTTGCCGGCGGCACCCGCGGCGAGCAGCACGGCGCCGACCGCCACGGCCTGGCCCACGCAGGTCGTGGCGACCGGGGGCTTGATGAAGGTCATCGTGTCGTAGATCGCGAGCATGGCGCTCGGATCGCCGCCCTCGCAGTTGATGTAGAACTGGATGTCCTGATCGGGGTTGTCGGCCTCCAGATGCAGCAGCTGGGCGATCAGCGTGTTCGCGACACCGGCGTCGATCGCGGTCCCGAGATACACCACCCGCTGGGTGAGCAGGTGGGAGTAGACATCCATGATGCGCTCGCCGCGCGGGTGCTGGACGATCACGTTCGGCACGGTGTAGCTGCTCATCGACGTACACCTTCCGTCGCGTGGGAGAAGCCTGCGGAGACGCGCTCACGCGGTCGGTAGTCGTCGAACGACGTCACGATCCGATCCACGAAGCCGTAGTCGAGAGCCTGCTGCGCCGAGTACCAGTGATCGTGCAGCGAGTCCTCGAAGATCCGCTCCATCGGCTGGCCGGTGTCCTCCGCGATCAGGCCGAGCACGGTGTCGCGCGTGTGGCGCAGGTCGTCGGCCTGGAGGGCGATGTCGACTGCGGCGCCGCCGATGCCCGAGGAACCCTGGTGCATCAGTACGCGTGCGTGCGGCAGCGCCTTGCGCTTGCCCTTCGTTCCCGCCGACAGGAGGAACTGCCCCGCGCTGTAGGCGATGCCGAGGACCATCGTCGAGACGTCGTTCGGGATGGTGCGCATGATGTCGCGGATCGCGAGCATCGCGGGCACGGATCCGCCGGGGGAGTGGATCCAGAGCGAGATGTCGGCGATCGGGTCATCGGACGCCAGCGTGATCAGCTGCGTGGCGAGGAGGGTTCCGTTGTCGTCGTCGAGCGGCCCGTCGAGGACGAGCACGCGGCGCTCGTAGAACTCCCGCCGTACGGTATCGGTGAACAGAGGTGGCTTGGGTGAATCGCTCATGGGGACATCGTGGCTCCGGTGAGGGACGGTGGGATGCAGTCTCTGCTGCGGGCGGATCTGCTGTCAGTGGAGGGGACTCGATCTGCGTGGGGCCGCGTCCAATGTCGGAGGCCGGTGTTTGGATGACGGCATGAGCATCGCAACGTCGGCAGACGGCACTGCCATCGAGTTCTCGGCGACCGGCGACGGTCGCACCATCGTGATCGTGAACGGCGCGCTGTCGCGGGGAGAGGACGCCGCATCTCTCGCGCACGCCCTCGCCGATGCCGGCTTCCGTGCCGTCACCTGGGATCGCCGTGCTCGGGGCGGAAGCGGCGACCGCCCGGGGTCCACTCCGGACGACGAGGTGGCCGATCTGGCTGCGGTGATCGCCGCGGTAGGCGGGGCGGACGCCGTGCTCGGTCACTCTTCCGGCGCCGTGCTCGCGCTCTATGCCGCGTCTCAGGGCGTTCCGACCGGAGCGCTCTTCCTCTCCGAGCCGCCGATCGACGTCGAGGGTTCCGGCGCGCAGACGCCGGAACTCGCCGAGCGCCTGCAGTCCTTCGTCGACGACGAACGCCCCGGCGACGCGATCGAGACGTTCCAGCTCGAGGCCGTCGGCCTGCCTGTCGCGATGGTCGAGGCCGGCCGTACGAACGGGATGCTCGCCGCCCTCACGCCGCTCGCACAGTCCACCGTGTACGACACCCGATTGGTGCACCGGATGCGCCGACCGGACGCCGAGCTGCTTGATGTGAATCGTCCCGTCACCGTGCTGCGCGGCGAGCAGACCTTCCCGTTCCTGATCGCCGCGTCTGACTGGGCCGCGGAGCACATCCCGGGTGCGGAGCTCATCGTCGTTCCCGAGTCGATCATGCACCGGCTCGACCCGGCCGCGACGGCGCGTGTGATCTCCGCGCGACTCTGACGCCGGGCCGGGGATTCCGGATCCCACCCCTTGACACCCACCCCCGCACGCCGTAACGTACAACCAAATGGTTGCACAACGAGAACTCAGCGAAGCGGAGGTCGACCGTGTCTTTCACGCACTGGCGACGTCGACGCGGCGCGACATCCTGCGCCGGACCATCGAGGGCGAGCAGTCCGTCACCGCCCTCGCGTCCCGGTATGAGATGTCGTTCGCGGCGGTGCAGAAGCACGTGGCAGTGCTCGAAGCGGCCGAGCTCATCATCAAGCGCGCCGAAGGACGCGAGCGGCTGGTCCGCGCCAATCCCGAGATGATCGCCCGTGCGCGGGCGCTTCTCGCCCAGTACGAAGAGCTCTGGCGATCGCGCATCGCCCGGCTCGATGCCCTGCTTGCAGAACCTCACGAAGGAGAATGACATGCCCGTCACCGACGTCGTCACCGATGCCGACAACCTGACCATGACCGTGATCGCCGATCTCGCCGCGCCCGTGGAGCGTGTCTGGAACGCGTACACGGACCCCGAGCAGCTCAACCGGTTCTGGGGGCCTCCCGGATGGCCGGCGACGTTCACCGTCTGGAACCCCGTCGTGGGCGGCCGCGCGCAGTACACGATGAACGGTCCACGCGGGGAGAAGTCGTCCGGTGCGTGGGAGTTCCTGGCCATCGACGCACCGCACAGCTTCGAGGTGATCGACGCGTTCGCCGATGAGGATGGCACGCCGCTCGAGGGGTTCCCGTCGATGCGCATGACCTTCACGTTCGAGCCCACCGACGACGGCACCCGCATGGTCAACACCAGCTACTTCGATTCCGCGGAGGCGCTGGAGCAGGTGGTGGCGATGGGTGCGGTCGAGGGCACGCGCATGGCGATGGCGCAGCTGGATGCCGTGCTGCAGGGGCTCCGGGAGTTCGCCCAGGGCAAGGGCACGGTCGTCGAGCTGCTCGACGACACGCACGTGCGCATCACTCGTCTCGTGGAGGGGCCGCGCGAGCTGGTCTGGCGCGCCTACAACGAGGCCGATCTGGTGAAGCAGTGGATGCTGGGTCCCGACGGGTGGGAGATGACCGAGTGCGTCATCGCCACGGAGCCGGGTGCCTCGTTCCGCAACTCCTGGGCACCCGTCGGAGACACCGAGGGTGAGCCGTTCGGGTTCGAAGGCGAGGTGCTGATCTTCGATCCGCCTCGCCGTGCGGTCACCACCGAGCGCATGCAGGGGATGCCCACCGAGACGCTTAACGACCTCAACCTCTATGAGGAGGATGGCGCCACCCTCATCACCGTGCTCATCGAGTACCCCGACAAGGAGACGCGCGACATGATCCTCGCCACCGGCATGGCCGACGGCATGGAAGCGTCGTACCAGCGTCTCGAGCGCGAGGTGCTCAGCGCCTGACACGCATCGGCAGCCCGCGGATCCCACCGATCCGCGGGCTTGTCGTGAATCCATGAGCGTGCGTCGAATCCATGACAGATTCGCCATATTCCTCATGTACTGAGCGCATCGTCATGCACTCGCGTCACATCTGCGCACGTCGAATGCGGAGAGGGCCGTAGGCTGTGGACGTGCTGCTTTCGGATCGCGACATCAAGGCCGGACTCGCTGACGGGCGCATCGCCCTCGATCCCTTCGACCCGGCGATGGTTCAGCCCTCGAGCGTGGACGTGCGCCTGGACCGGTACTTCCGTCTCTTCGACAACCACAAGTACCCGTTCATCGATCCGTCGCAGGACCAGCCGGAGCTCACGCGGCTCATCGAGGTCGACCCGGATGAGCCGTTCATCCTCCACCCCGGCGAGTTCGTGCTCGGCTCGACCTACGAGCAGATCACACTGCCGGACGACATCGCGGCCCGGTTGGAGGGCAAGTCATCGCTCGGCCGACTCGGACTGCTCACCCACTCCACCGCCGGGTTCATCGATCCCGGATTCTCGGGTCACGTGACGCTGGAGCTCTCCAACGTCGCCACCCTGCCGATCAAGCTGTGGCCGGGGATGAAGATCGGCCAGGTCTGCTACTTCCGCCTCACGTCGCCCGCGGACAACCCCTACGGGTCGGGGCCATACGGCAACCGGTATCAGGGTCAGCGCGGCCCGACCGCCTCGCGCTCGTTCCAGAACTTCCATCGCACCGACGTGTCCGCCACCGACGCGGGATCGGCTGGGGCGTAAGACAGGGGCGGGCAGGGCTCATGCCCCGCCCGCCGCTGTCTCTATCATCAGCTGCCCATGTAGGCGCGGCGGTTCACTCGGTCGGTGAGCCAGATCCACCGGCGCAACTGCTCGCCGGTGAACTGACGGGCGCCGTCGAAGGCGCGCCCCTGCAGTGTGCGCAGTCGCTCGACGGGCAGGTGCTGGTGGTCGTCCAGTTCCTGCATGATCGAGATGAACTCGTCGGCTGCTCCCCGCCCGCCGAGCCGCGGAGCAACGTCCTGGTCCAGGAATGCGTCCCAGCTGAGGTCCGCGTCGAAGCCGAAGCGTCCGAACGCGAGATAGCTCAGCTCCGAGGAGACGTGGAACGGACTTGGTTCTCCCCATACGGTGAGGCCCTGCATGCCCATGTCGAAACAGTGCCGTGACAGCTCGGCGAACACCGGGGCGTTGAACGCGTAGAGTTCGGTGCGCTCGTCGCCGTTCCACTGGCAGGCGAACTGCGCGCGGGCGACGTTGGTCCGGGTGGGAAGATCCGCGACGGTCTGCGGTGTCAGCTCGGCCCGCACCCGGTTCCAGTAGCCGCGGTTGTAGGTGTGCTGGTAGATCGCACCGTCCGGCAGCGTCGTCAGCGGGGCGTGGGCCTCGCTGTCCAGCAGGTTGTCCCACTGCAGCTCACAGTAGATCCAGAGGTCGTCGCGGCCGCCGCGCGCGGCCTCGAACAGGCGGGGGAAGTTGTCCGCCATGTCCGCGTGCGACCAGAACTCCGCGTCGTCGTCGCGCCGGTTGGGGTCCTCGCGATCACCGCGCCGCGTCA
Source organism: Microbacterium sp. GXS0129 (assembly GCF_044769785.1). Taxonomy (NCBI): domain Bacteria; kingdom Bacillati; phylum Actinomycetota; class Actinomycetes; order Micrococcales; family Microbacteriaceae; genus Microbacterium; species Microbacterium sp. GXS0129. The sequence goes on from NZ_JBIZVZ010000001.1 coordinate 199,880, forward strand.
TGCACCGCTCGCAGCCGCAGACCCCGTAGTCGCCGCCTTCGATGTTCACCCCGCCGGGTTCGACCGTCTCCACGAGCCAGGAGAGAGCGTCGGCCATCCAGTCGATGGTGTTCGGATCCGACGGGCACGCGGTGCGGGTGTAGTCGCTGCGCGGGAAGTTCAGCGGGAACGACAGATCGGCCAGCTGGAATCCCACGCCGCGCTCCATGTCGGCGGCGCGGTCGGGGTGCGCATCCAGGTAGGTGGAGAGGTTGTACGGGTGATCGCCCTCCCAGTACACGCCGCCATACGCGCCGATCGCGACACCCGGCAGGATGCGCACCCCGCGCTCGCGGGCGTAACGGGTGAGCTCCTTCGCGTCGTCGACACCGCCGTGGTTGTCGCGGAAGAAGCCGTAGATGACGATGGCGGCGATCTGGTTCTGGCTGCAGAAGTCGACCATCCGCTTGTAGTCCGCCAGGAAGCCCGACGGCGGCTTCCCGTACGGGTTGAACACGCCGATCTCCTGGTGGCCCACCTGGCTGAGTTCCCAGTTGGTGGAGTGGTCCCACGTCCAGAACGTCCGATATGCGAGGGCGGGGCGGCGTTCGACGTGTGTGACCGGCACCGACACACCGGCGCCCGGGGCCGGACGAACAGCGCGCAGCAGCTCTTCGACCGCGTAGATCACGCCGGAGAACGGGCCGCCGACGATCTCGATACGAGGTGCTGCGCCCCCCGTCCGTGTGTCGATGCGGAAGGAGCCCTCGGGAAGCCGGGTGTCCTCGCGCAGTGAGATGACCGGAATGGATTCGGGTCCTTCGCCGCCCGGCGGCACGGTGAGCCACTCCAGTCCGGAACCCGCGGTGGCAAGACGGCCCGCGGCGTGAGGATGGCGGTCGGCGCCGATCACGGCGACGCGGCCGTTCAGCGTGATGAAGTCGGACTCAGACATCGATCGTCTCCTTGGATGAGGGTCAACGGTGACCAGAAGCGATCGACAGAGCGAACGATGGAATGTTCTGTACTATAACCGTCATCATGAATGAAGACCAGCCCGTATCGCCGCTCGCCGACAACATCCGCAAGTGGCGGGAGCGGCGCGGACTGAGCGTGTCCGCCCTGGCGCGTGAAGCGGGGATCTCGAAGTCCACGGTCTCCGAACTGGAGCGGGGAAACGGAAATCCCTCCCTCGACACCCTCTGGTCGCTGGCCCGTACGCTCAATGTCCCGCTCGGCGGTCTGTTCGCGGTCGCGGTCGGGGCCGGTGACAGTGAACTGCGACGGCTGGTCGATGCTCCGGTCATCGCCCGCTCCGGCGATGACTTCATCGCGCAGCTCATGGCGAGCTGGCAGGGTGCCGGTGAGGTGGAGGTGTCCGTGGTGACCCTCGCCCCCAATGCGGAGCGCAACTCCCGCGGGAACGCGCCCGGTGTCGTCGAGCGCGCACTCTGTGCTGACGGGATCATCGAGGTGGGGCCGGCGGACAAGCCCGTCGTGCTCACTCCGGGGGACATGCTGACCTTCCGCGCCGACCAGCCCCACATCTACCGCGCGCGTGAAGATGGCGGGCGGTTGTTCGTCGTGCAGCAGTATCCGCCGGCGATCTGAGCGACTCCGCTCACGCGGGGGCTTGCGCGCCGCCGCGAGGGTCTGCTTCAATGTGACTGTTCGACAGAGCGAACGATGGACCTCTCTGTAGAACGACACGAGTCGAAGGAGACCGAATGGACAACGCGACGACGCAAGTCGCGTCCTCAGCCCCGCAGCCGATCGTTCGCGTCCGTGACGTCGCGAAGAGCTTCGGGCACGTGCGCGCCCTCCGCGGGGCGAGCCTGGACATCTACCCGGGCGAGGTCCTCGCCCTGATCGGCGACAACGGCGCGGGAAAGTCGACGCTGTCCAACGTCCTCGCCGGCGTGCTCGACCCCGACCAGGGCGAGGTTCTCGTGGGCGGCGATGCGATGACTCTCGGCAGCGTCGCGGCTGCTCGTTCGCACGGCATCGAGATCGTGTATCAGGACCTTGCGCAGGCGCCCGACCTCTCGGTGACGCAGAACTTCTTCCTCGGGCGTGAGCTCGTGCAGCCGGGCCCTCTGGGGTTGCTCGGCAAGCTGGACGAGAAGACGATGCGTGCTCGCACCAAGGAGGCCATGTCGCTGCTCGGCGCCCAGGTGCCATCGCTCACGGCCCCGGTCAGCGCACTGTCGGGTGGGCAGCGCCAGGCCATCGCGGTGGCGCGCGCGGTGATGTGGGCCAAGACGGCGATCCTCATGGACGAGCCGACCGCCGCCCTCGGGGCGCGGCAGACCGCCATGGTGTACGACGCCGTCCGTGCCGCCGCGGAGCGCGGACTCGCCGTGGTGCTGGTGTCCCACGACATCCCCAAGATGATCGACTTCGCCGACCGGATCGCCATCATGCGCCACGGCCGGGTGGTCGAGCAGATGACGACCGGAGGGCTCCAGCTCGTGGATGTCCTCACCACGATGCTCTCCGCGAAGGAGGAAGCGGCATGACCACCACCACCGATCTCCCCGCCGCGGCGGCCACGTTCGACAGCAGCGAGCCCACGTTCACCAGGCGGCTGTTCACCTCCACGGCCTTCCTGATCGCGATCGTCGTGGTCGCGCTGATCATCCTCTTCGGGGCACTGTCACCCAACTGGGTGTTCCTGGGCGCGACGAACTTCCGCAACCTCGCGCTCGACTCCGCGCAGCTGGTTCTGCTCGCCATCGGCATGACGTTCCTGCTCGGCGCCGGAGAGCTCGACCTCTCCATCGGCGCGAACGTCATCCTGTCCTCTGTCGTCGGCGCGAAGGTCATCACCGCCGTAGGCGGCAGTCCCGAGCAGGTCCTCGCGGGGCAGTACGAGAACGCGGGCATCGCGATCCTGCTCGGCCTACTGGCGTCGCTGGCAACCGGATTGCTGTTCGGTCTCGTCAACGCCACCCTCATCAACCTGCTGCGCGTGAACTCCTTCGTCGTCACCCTCGCGATGATGAGCGCCGGCCTCGGCCTGGCGTACATCGTGACCAACGGCGTCAACGTCAGTTCGCTGCCCCGCGACATGCAGCGCGGCTTCGGCACCGCGAACCTGTTCGGGGTGATCCCGGTCCCCGCCCTGATCGCGGTGGCCGTGGGCATCATCGCCTGGTTCGTGATGACGCGACTCCGATTCGGGGTGCACACCCTTGCGCTCGGATCGTCGATCCGCTCGGCCGAGCGCGCCGGCATCAACGTACGGGCGCACCGCATCAAGCTGTTCATGGTCATGGGCGGCATCTGCGGTCTCGTCGGCTTCGTGGAGATCTCGCGATTCCTCACCACGAACATCCAGGGCCACCAGGGCGATGCCCTCGCAGCCATCGCCGCCGTCGTGATCGGCGGCACCAGCCTCTTCGGCGGTCGCGCCTCGGTGCTGGGTTCCATGGTCGCCGCCATCATCCCCGCCGTCCTCATCAACGGACTGGTGATCCTGCGCGTCGGCTCGTTCTACCAGCTGGTGGTCACCGGAATCATTCTGCTGATCGCCGTCGGCATCGACCAGCGACGCCGCGCGCAGACGAAGTAGTCATCCCGCAGTACCCGAACCGCCGATTCCGGCATGAGACATCCAATGGAGGAGAAGTGCTCATTCGCAACAAACGCTCCCGCATCGCCCCGTTCATCGCGATCGGGGCGGGCCTGGCCCTCGCCCTCGCGGGCTGCACGTCGCCCGACGACGAAACGCCTGCGGCAACGGGTGGCGCCGAGCCGGGCGCCCAGCCCACCGTCGCATTCGTCGCCGCACAGATGACCGCCACCTACTTCCAGGTGATGCAGTGCGGTGCGCAGGAGGCGGCCGAGAAGTACGACGTGCGCCTGGACTGGCAGGGCGACGCCAACTGGGACCTGCAGACGCAGACGCCGCTCATCAATGCGGCGATGCAGCTCAAGCCCGCGGGTCTCGTGCTCGTCCCGACCGACCCGGCAGGGCTGGTCGGCACGGTGGAGGACATCGCCACGGCAGGCACGCCGGTGATCACCGTCGACGGCTCCCTGGACCAGCAGGTCGAGCTTCAGAACATCCGCACCGACAACGTCTCGGCGGGTGCGCTCGCCGCCGATGCGCTGGCGCAGTCGATCGGTGAGAAGGGCACGGTCATGGTGATCGCCTCGTTCCCGGGCGTCGCCGCCAACGCCGAGCGCGTCGACGGATTCACGGCGCGCATGGCCGAGGCCTACCCCGACGTGACGGTGCTTCCCACCGAGTACTCCGAGGCCGATCAGGCCAAGGCATCGCAGAAGGCGTCGGCGGCGCTCACCGATCCCGATCTGAAGGGCATCTACACCACCCTCGCCCCCGCGTCCGCCGGTGCGGCCGCAGCGATCGAGGGTGCGGACAAGGTGGGCCAGGTCAAGCTCGTCGCATACGACGCCGATCCCTCCCAGATCGAACAGCTCAAGAGCGGTGTCTACGAGGCCCTGGTGGCGCAGGACCCCTATGGGCTCGGTTACGACTCCGTGGAGCGGATCGCGAAGATCGTCTCCGGTGAGTCGAGCGCCGATGACCTCGAGTACCAGGAGTTCGTGAACGCCTTCATCATCACGAAGGACAACGTCGACTCCGAGGAAGCTCAGCGCTACATCTACAAGCCCACCTGCTGACCCTCGCACGAAAGGACCCGCGATGACCCTCCGCCATCCCTCCGCCACTCCGCTGCGCGTCGCCGTCGTGGGCGCGGGTCCTTTCGGGCGCGCGCACGCCCTCGAACTCGCCCGCACCCCCGCAGTGGAACTCGCGGCCATCGTCGCGCCATCGGCCGAGCGCCGCGACGCACTCGCCACCGAGACGGGAGCCGCGCTGTCGCTCGCCGATCTCCGGCCTCTCCTGGACGGCGCCGTCGACGCCGTGGTGATCAGCGCCGCCGCGGCGGTGCAGGCGGGGATCGCCGTGACGGCGCTCACCGCGGGCGTTCCGGTCCTGGTGGAGAAGCCCGTCGCCATCGATCAGGCGGCGCGCGAGCGACTGCGCCGTGCCGCTGCGCAGTCCTCCGCGTGGCTCATGCCCGGGCACATCCTGCGCTTCTCCGCGCCGCATGCCGAGGTCCGCGAGGCGGTGCGCTCGGGGGTGGTGGGCCGCGTGCGCTCGCTGTCGTTCCGCCGTCATCGCGGGCTCGATCACCAGGCACTGTTCCCGGCGGTGCACCCGGTGCTGATGACGATGATCCACGACATCGATCTCGCGCTCTGGCTGACCGGCGATCGCATCGAGACCGTGTCCAGCACGGAGATCCGTACCGCGGCTCATCCGCAGCCGCTGGCGGTCTCGGCACGAGCCCGCACGAGCGCGGGAACGGAACTGTCGTTCGAGGTGTCGTGGTCGCTGGGCGCCGGGCAGCACCTTCCCGATGCGCTGGAGGTCATCGGAGAGGACGGCACTCTTGCCCTTCGCCAGGACGCCCGCGTCATTGGGCCCACGGGACCCGCCGACGATCACCTCACCCCCGCTCATCCGTATGGCGCGCTCGCCGCAGAGCAGCAGGTCTTCCTCAGCGCCGTCCGATCCGGCAACGCGCCCACCGCCGTGACGCTCGACGAGGCACTGCACGGCCTCGAGGTCGCCGAGCGGATCATCATCGCGGGAGCCGTGACGTGAGCGGGCGCTTCGATTCGCACATCCACCTCTTCGAGCACGGATACAGCGGTGATCGTCCGGCCGGTGCCGAGCTGGCCGACTACCTCGCGCTGCGACGGGAGCACGGGATCGACCGCGCTCTCGTGGTGGGGTACGAGGGAGAGCCGGCGTACGCGGGCAACAACGATCACATCGTGGACCTGGCCGTCGAGCACCCCTGGATCCATCCGGTGCTCTACCTGGCGGAGACGGCCCGGCGCCTGCCCGACGCCGTCCGGGCGGGCAGAGCCGACGGCGTCTCCCTGTATCCGACCCGTCGCGTCGCGGCCGAGCTCTGGGATGAGCTCGACGGGCTCGGCGCGGTCGTGTCGGTGAACGTTCCCGCGGATCGCGCGGATCTGATCCGCGATGCCGTGCACGTCGAGCGCGCGGCAGTCCTGGTGAGCCACCTGGGCCTGCCGGGTGCCGCCGGAGCGGCCGGGGACCCGCTTCAGGACCGGTTGCGCGCGATCCTGGACCTCGCTGTGAACCCGCGGATCTTCGTGAAGCTGTCCGGTCTCTATGCGATCGACCCGCGTTTTCCCCATGCGGGCGCCCGCGCGGCGTTCGAACTGATCGCGGACGCCTTCGGCCTGGAACGGCTGTGCTGGGGGTCCGACTTCTCTCCGGTCCTCGGTGCGGTCAGCGCCGAGGAGGCCATGACCCTTCCGGACTGGGTTGCCGGGCAGCTGCGGACGAGCGAACGGGACGCGGTGCTCGGCGGCAACCTCCATCGCCTGATGGGCGGGGCCGGATGACCGCGTTCTGCTACGTGTTCGAGCTGCTGCCCGGCGTCGACGACGAATACGACCGTCGCCACGCCGAGCTCTCCCCGCTCGTGGTCGACGCGATGCACGCGGCCGGAATCGACGATTTCCGGCTCTTCCGCCGCGACCGGCTGGTGATCGCCGTCGGATCCGCGGATCGCCCGGTGCCGGAGGTCTTCGCAGCGCTGGAACGTGACCCCGCGAACCGCGAGTGGAGCGACTCCATCCGCCGCCTGATGAGCCGGGCGACCGATGAGACCGGCTCGCTGCTGTTCGCCGATGAGATCTGGCGTCTGCCAGGAAAGGACTCTGCATGACCCCCCACGCTTCTCCGGGCGCACGAGCGCTGATCCCGCGGGATCACTTCATCGGTCTATCCGACGACGTGAGCTACCTCTACACCGGCGCCCACGCCCCCGCCCTGCGCGTGGTTGAGGACGCGATGGTGACCGCGTACCGGGCGAAGAGCCGTGCCGAGGACGGACGCTCGATCCTGTTCGGCGCCGAGGCTCAGGCCCGCGCCGACGTGGCGCGGCTGGCGGGGATGCGGGCGGAGGACGTCGCCTTCCTCGGCGACGCCTCCACGGCCTGGAGTGCGATCGCCAACGGCTGGGCCTTCCGCCCCGGCGACAACGTGGTCGTCAACGAGTACGAGCATCCCGCGGTGTTCGCGCCGTTCCTCCGGCTGCGTGAGCACGGGCTCGACGTGCGCGTCGTGCCGCGCGGTGACGACTGGGAGATGTCGTCGCAATCGGTGCTCGATGCCTGCGACGAGCGCACGGTCGCTTTGTGCGTCAGCCACGTGGGCTACATGACCGGGCTGAAGCACGATCTGAGCGCGCTGGGCGAGGGGGCTCGCGAACGAGGAATCCCGTTCCTCGTGGACGTGTCGCACTCGCTCGGGGTGTCCACCATGGATCTCTCCCACGCAGCGCTCGTGGTGAGCGCCTCCTACAAGTGGACGCTGGGACCGTATGGCGTGGGGATCGTGGGCTGGAATCGCGACCTGCTCGCGGACTTCCGCCCGGGGGCCGTGGGCTGGCGTTCCCTGGAGGACATCTTCACCGATCGTCGCTTCGAGGAGCTCAACTGGAACGCCGATGCCTCGCGCTTCCAGATGGGCGCTCCCGCCCTCTCCGACATCGCAGGACTGGGTGCGTCGAGCGCGCTGCTGGGCGACATCGGCATCGAGCGGATCGAGGAGCACGTCGCCGCGATCGTCGCCGACGCGGACCGGCGGCTGCGGGATGCGGGACTGAACGTGATCACGCCTGCCGACCCCGCACGCCGTGCGGGGAACCTGGCTGTTGCGGTGGCCGACGGCGAAGGAGTGGCCGCAGAGCTCGCGCGCCGGGGCGTACTGGCCTGGGGCGGCGACGGACGGGTGCGCGCGTCGTTTCACGCGCTCAACGACCTCGGCGACGCCGAGCGCTTCGCCCACGAACTGGCGGCCGTGGTGAAGGAGCGCTCATGACCGACGGAGCACTCACGCCTGATGGAGCACTCACGCCTGATGGAGCACTCACGCCTGATGGAGGTCTGATGACCGATGCCGTCTCCCGTGTCGATGCCCTGCTCGCAGAGTGGGAGGGGGAGCTGATCGCCACACTGTGCGAACTGATCGCGATCGACTCCCAGATCCCTCCCTTCGCGGATGAGCGGGCGATCATCGCGGATCTTCGCGCTCGCTGCGAAGCGTTCGGCATCGCCGATGAGGTCACGGTGCTGGGGCCTGCCCCCGAGCGTCCGAGCATGCTCGTGCGTCATCGCGGCGTTGGCGGAGGACCGGCTCTGATGCTGAACGGACACGTCGACACCAAGCCGGTGGGTGAGGCGCGTGCACTGTGGCGGAGCGATCCTCATCAGGCCACCCGCCGTGGGGACGACATCGTCGGCCTCGGCGCCAACGACATGAAATCCGGGGTGGCTGCGATGCTGTTCGCGGCGCGCGCGGTGCGGGCGGCGGGCCTGCGCCTGCGCGGTGACCTCGTTCTGGGGTTCGTCGCCGACGAAGAGGACGGCGCCAATGAGGGCTCGCGCTACATCGCCCCGCTGATCGAAGACGTCGACGCGGTCCTCATCGGCGAGCCGAGTGGCTGGGAGCGCGACTGGCAGCGCATCCATCTGGTCTCGCGCGGCGTCTGCTGCTTCCGCATCATCGTCACCGGCACCCAGATGCACTCGAGCCTGTCGGACCGGATGCGGAGCGTGAACGCGTCGGTGAAGGCTGCCGGGCTCATGCATCGCATGCGCGACGCACTGCGGCTCACGCACCGGCCCCACCCGCTGGGTGATGTCGGCCCGACCCTCAATGTGGGGGTCATGATCAGCGGCGGCACCTACTTCGGCGTCGTTCCGGGCCACGCGGAGTTCGCGTGCGATGTACGCACCGTTCCCGGGATGACCCAGCAGTCCGTGGCCGCGGATCTGGACGCCTGGCTCGCCGCCGAGCGTGCCGCGGATCCCGATCTACAGGTGAGGTTCGAGTTCGACGAGACGCTCGCCTGGATCCCGTACAGCGAGATGGATCTGGACCATCCCCTCGCCGCTGCGACGGCGCGCGCGGCCGCAGACGTGCTCGGAGAAGCACCGGAGTTCGGCGTCTTCCCCGGCGGAACCGACGCCCCCTGGTACAGCCAGGCCGGCATCCCCGCGCTGCCGTCGTTCGGGCCGGGCATGCTCACCAGCGCGCACGGACCGAACGAGTTCGTGAGCGTGCGCAGTGTGCTGGAGGCCGCGCGCATCTACGCGCGCATCATCGTGGACTTCTGCGGCATCGCAGACGAGAAGGAAGGACCCCTGTCATGAGCGCACCGCGACTGATCAGCACCGACACCGCCCCCGCCCCGGGCGGACATTACTCGCAGGCGGTCGCCGTCGGCGACGTGATCTTCACCGCCGGTCAGGTGGGGCTGGACCCGGTGACGGGGCAGAAGGCCGCGACCTTCGCCGGCGAGGTGCGTCAGAGCCTGGAGAACCTGCGTGCGGTGCTGCGCAGCGAGGGGCTGGAGCTGACCGATGTGGTGCGGACGATGTGCCTGCTCACCGACACCGCGGACTTCGCCGAGTTCAATGCGATCTACGCCGAGGTGTTCGGAGAGCATCGACCGGCGCGATCGACGTTCGCCGTGGGACTGGCCGGTGGCTTCCGCTTCGAGATCGAGGCGATCGCATCGCGCTGATCGGTGCCCGAACCGCCACGAACCGCCTCCGGGGCACGCAGGTGCCGGAGACGGTTCGTGATGGTTCGCGCAGCAGGAGTCACCGGATGCGCTTCCGGTAGACGGCGATCGCGAATCCGTAGGCCACGATCAGGAGCCCCACCAGCCATGCGAGCGCCACCCAGATCGCGGAGCCGACCGGTTCGCCGGCGAACAGGGCGCGGATCGTGTTCACGATCGAGGTCACCGGCTGGTACTCGGCGAACCAGGCCACGGGGCCGGGCATCGTCGAGGTGGGAACGAAGGCGGAGCTGATGAAGGGCAGGAAGATCAGCGGGTAGCTGAAGGCGCTGGCCCCGTCCACCGTCTTCGCGGAGAGCCCGGCGATCACGGCCAGCCAGGTGAGCGACAGCGTGAACAGCGTGAGGATGCCGACGACCGCCAGCCATGCGCCCACAGAAGCGCCGGTGCGGAAGCCGAGCGCGAACGCCACGCCCACCACGATCGCGACCGACACCAGGTTGGCCACCAGCGAGGTGAGCACGTGCGCCCACAGCACGCTGGAGCGCGCGATCGGCATGGACTGGAACCGCTCGACGATGCCGCCCTGCAGATCCAGGAACAGCCGGTACGAGGTGTACGCGATGCCCGAGGCGATCGTGATGAGCAGAATGCCCGGAAGCATGTAGTCGATGTACGAGCCGGGGGCTCCCGTGCTGATGGCGCCGCCGAGCACGAACACGAACAGCAGCATCAGGGCGATGGGCGTCACCGCGGTGGTGATGATGGTGTCGGGGCTGCGCAGGATGTGCCGCAGGGAGCGACCGGTGAGAACGGCTGTGTCGCCGAGGACGTGACTGGTCATCACGCGGCCTCCTTCTGAGTCGTGCCGGTGCCGGCGCTGGGGCCGACGAGGGCGAGGAAGACCTCCTCGAGGGTGGGCTGCTTCTCGACGTACTCGACCTTGGCCGGCGGCATCAGGCCCGTGAGTTCGGCGAGCGTGCCGTTCTGGATGATGATTCCCTCGTGCAGGATGGCGATCCGATCCGCCAGCTGTTCCGCCTCATCGAGGTACTGCGTGGTCAGCATCACGGTGGTGCCGCGCTCGGCGAGCTGCTTCACCGTCTGCCACACCTCGATCCGCGCCTGCGGGTCCAGGCCGGTGGTCGGCTCGTCGAGGAAGATCACCGGAGGGTTTCCGATGAGGCTCATCGCGATGTCGAGCCGACGACGCATACCGCCGGAGTACGTGCCGGCGCGGCGGGAGCCGGCGTCCGTGAGGGAGAAGCGCGCGAGCAGGTCGTCGGCGATCGCCCCCGGGTCGGGGAGGTGGCGCAGCCTCGCCACGAGAACCAGGTTCTCGCGACCCGTGAGCACCTCGTCCACGGCGGCGAACTGCCCGGTGAGGCTGATCGACTCGCGGACCTGGTCGGCGGCCGTGGCCACATCGAAGCCCTGGATGGTGGCCGATCCGCCGTCGGCCGTGAGGAGCGTCGAGAGGATGCGCACCAGGGTTGTCTTTCCCGCGCCGTTCGAGCCGAGCAGGGCGAAGATGCTGCCGTGCTCCACCTCGAAGTCGACGCCGCGGAGCACGCGAAGCTCACCGAACGACTTGGTGATGCCCCGGACGCTGATGGCTGGGCCGGTCATGATCGGGTTTCCTTTCCTGCGGCCTCGTCGATGGCGCGGGTGAAGCGCGCGCGCTCCTTGTCGATCCATTCCCGTCCGGCGTAGGCGCGGGCGAACGTCTCGGCGAAGTCGACCGGGTCGTCTCCGACGATCGCGCGCACCGGGGTGCCGTCCACCGATGCGGTCTCCCACAGGTCGGCGAGGTCGGTGAACATGCGGGTCATGGTGTCGCCGTCGGTGATGCCGCTGGCGTACATGAGGTAACGGTGCATCGCCTCCGCCGCGGTGGCGTACGGCTGGGGGAGGGCCTCGATGCGGGCCTTGTCGGTGCGGTACTGCTTCTTCTGCTCGAGGGATCCGGTGATCACTTCGATCCACTTGGCGGCCATGTCAGGCTCCTTCGTTCGTGTTGCTGCGGGTGTCGGTGTGGCGGAGCTGGTCGATGTGCTCTGCGAGGAAGCTCCACGTCCTCCAGAACTCGGCGAGCTGATCCCGCCCCTGTGCGTTGAGGGAGAAGACCTTGCGCGGCGGTCCCTTTTCCGAGGGCACCTTCTCCACATCCACCAGGCCGCGCTGCTCGATGCGCACCAGGAGTGCGTACACGGTGCCCTCGGCGATGTCCGTGAAGCCGCCGTCGCGCAGTCTGGTGGTGATCTCGTACCCGTAGGCCGATCTCTCGGCCAGGATCGCCAGCACGATGCCTTCGAGCGTGCCCTTGAGCATCTCGGTCATCTGACTTGCCATCGCGATCGCCTCCTCTACTCAGCGTTATTGACTACCGGTAGAAAGTAACACTGAGTACGGGTACTTAGCAACAGTGAATAGCAACTTTTTTCGGCTGACCCCGGCCCTACGATGGGAGCCGTGACCACCACCACCCGCCGCATGCTGGATCTCACCGTCGACGACCACGTCATCACTGTCCCGCTGGTGTGGGGTGACGACTCCGACACGCGCACCCTCGACGTCCATGCCGCGGTGATCACGCGCGAGGGCGGGGAGAACCTGCCGTATCTGACGTTCCTCCAGGGCGGGCCGGGCAACGAGGCGCCGTCGCCGTTCCATGCACCGCTCGCCCCCGGATGGCTGGATGCCGCGCTCCAGGACTACCGCGTGGTGATGCTCGACCAGCGCGGCACCGGCAAGTCCACGCCGGTGAGCGATGCGATCCTGGAGTCCGGCATCGATGTGGCCGAGTACCTCACGCACCTTCGAGCCGATGCCATCGTCCGCGACGCGGAGGCGATGCGTGAGCACCTCGGCGCCCGCACCTGGAACACCCTCGGGCAGTCCTTCGGCGGGTTCACCACTCTCGCGTATCTGACCACGGATGCGGCTTCCCTCGACGACGTGTACATCACCGGAGGGCTCAGCGCCGTCGGCCGTCACCCGGACGACGTGTACGCCCTCTGCTACGACAAGATGCGCGTGATGACCGAGCGCTACTACCGGCGCTTCCCCGAGCACCGCGACGCCATGCGCCGCCTGGTCGACCTCGCCGATGCGGGGGACATCGTCCTGCCGGGCGGCGAGGTGGTGTCGGTGTCGCGGCTGCGCTCCATCGGCTCAGCGCTGGGCGACGACAACGGCTGGCAGCGCCTCTGGGGTGTGCTGGACGCCGACCCGAGCACCAACGCGTTCCGCTACGACCTCGCAGCCCTCATGCCGTTCGGCGGGCGAAACCCGCTGTACTACGTGTTCCACGAATCCAGCTACGCCGACGGATTCGCCACGAACTGGTCGGCCGAGCGCACGGAGCCGCAGGACTACCGCGAGGACGTCACGCTCTTCACGGGTGAGCACGTGCGACGCGACTGGGTCCGCACTGTTCCCGCCTTCCAGCCGTGGGCCGATGTCGTGGACACCCTCGCCGCCCACGAGTGGCCGAAGCTGTACGACGCAGCCGCCATCGCGGCGTCCGACGCGACCGGGGCGGCATCCATCTACGTCAACGACGTGTACGTCCCCGTGGAGTTCTCACTGGAGACGGCGGATCTGATCCCGGGTGTGCACACCTACGTCACCAGCGCGAACGAGCACTCCGGGCTCCGCACCGGATCCGCCGTGCTCCCGCACCTCATCGACCTCGCCCGGGGTCGCGCCATCCGCTGATCCGCAGTGCGCGTGGCGTCAGGTCGGGACGGGGGGCTGTCGCGAAAAGAGGGGATTGTCGTGCAAAGAGGGCAGAACGCAGCGCAGCATCCTGTTTTCGCGTGAATCTCCTCGTTTGGTGACGCCGCGCTTCACTCCGGCAGGGCGGGGTGCGCTTCCCGGTGGCCGCGACGCGGAATGCACAGCGCCAGCACGAGGGCGATGACCGCCGCTCCCGCGCCGAGGGCGAAGGAGATCCGGAATGCCTCCGGGCTCGGGACGGCGGAATCGCCGAACGGAACGGTGTCCGCGGCGAGCACGGCGGCCACCACGGCGGCGGCGATGCTCGTGCCGAGTGAGCGAAACAGCGAGTTCAGTCCGTTCGATGCTCCCGTCTCGCTTGCGGGGACGGAGCGCATGATGAGCATCGGCATGGCGGCGTAGCCGAAGCCGATGCCGAATCCGATGAGGATGTTGGCCACCAGGATCTGCCAGATCTCGGTGCTCCACAGCAGGGTGAACACGTAGGCGGCGATGATCGACGCGGATCCCAGAATGAGGAGGAGCTGCGGCCCGACGGCTCGTGACAGGCGGCCCGACAGCGGCGACAGGATCATCATCACGATGCCCGAGGGCATCACGATGAGGCTGGCGGACAGCAGGGAGAGGCCGAACCCGGACCCCGATTCGACGGGCAGCTCCAGCACCTGGGGATAGACGACGTTCGAGGCGAACAGGCCGAATCCGAGTGCGATGGAGGCCAGATTGGTCAGCAGCACTGGGCGGCGCGCGGCTACGCGAAGATCGAGCAGCGGCTCGGACGTGCGCAGCTCGTACCATCCCCAGGCCAGCAGCACGACCACACCGCCGATTCCGGAGGCCAGCGTGGGAGGCGACAGCCAGCCCCACGAGGCGCCGCGGGAGATCGCCAGCAGGATGCCGAGCAGGCCGGCCGCGAGGCCCACCGCGCCCACCACGTCGAAACGCCCGCCGGAGCGCAGCACGCTGACCGGGATGATCCAGGTCACCAGGACGAACACGATGGCGCCGAGCGCGGCGGCGATCCAGAACAGCAGGTGCCAGTCGACGTTCATGGTGATGAAGGCGCTCACCGGCAGCCCGATCGCGCCTCCCACGCCGAGCGTGGCGGAGATCAGCGCGATCGACGAATCGATGCGGTCCTCATGCAGCACGTCCCGTAGTACCGAGATTCCGAGCGGGATCACGCCGGTGGCGGCGCCCTGGAGCACCCGTCCCAGCACCATCCAGGTGAGGTCGTGCGACAGGGCTGCGATGACCGATCCGGCGATGAGGATCCCGAGCAGCACCAGGATGATCCGGCGCTTGCCGTACATGTCGCCGAGCCGGCCCGCGATCGGGGTGATCACGGCGGCGGAAAGCAGCGTCGAGGTGACCACCCAGGCGGTGTCGTCGCGGCTGGCGCCCAGCAGCTCCGGGAGGGCCGCCTGAATCGGCACCACGAGCGTGAACATGAACGACGAGGACAGTCCCGCCACGGCGAGCACGGCGACCACGGCGGCCGGATTGGGCGTTCGGGTCAGATTGCGTCGTTCGTCTCGTGCCACTGATCCACCCTATGCGCGCCCGCGACGCCTCCGGCCCGATGGTGGGGGACCGGAGGGGCGTAGCCGAGTGCCGGTGCTGCGCGTTCAGCCAACCACGGTGTTGTTCGACGAATAGGTGCCGACGCCCGTGGCGAGATCGGGGCGCACCAGCTCGGTGATGCGGCGTCGGGCGAGTGCGGCGGGATCCGCGGCGGTGGCCGAGGTGACGAAGGTCGGGTCCGCGCCCGCGGTGGTGGCATCCACCCAGGCCTGGAAGATCGCGCCCCCGGGGCTCATCGCACCGCGGCTGACCGGGATCTCCTCCTCATCCACTTCGATCACGATGCCGACTGATCGCTGCGGCGCCGGGCGCCGCTCGCGAAGCTCCGGGATGATCTCGGCGAATCGGCGACCGATCGGCTTGGCGGCGCCGTCGTTGTCGATGAGCCCGAGCGAGTACTCCAGCTCCGGGTAGTCCGCGAGGCTGCGGCTGACATCGTGCGAGCACCACCAGGTGATGCCCCACAGGTTCTCGGTTCGCACGGCCGAGCGCACGGTGGCCTCGAGGAAGTCGGGCGTCTCGGAGGGTTCCAGGCAGTTGGACGGTGCCCCCACCTCCTGCAGCCACACCGGACGCTGCGGGTCGGTGGCGAACGCGCGGGACAGCTCGATCATGTACTCGGCGTGGCGGTCGGAGGCGATCGAGCGGCCGCCGTAGCGCTGCGCGGTTCCGTTGAAGATCCACGAGTGGATCGTCGTCATCGCTCCCAGGCGGGCGGCGTGGGCGGGGACGAATCCGTGCCCGTCCATGTACCAGGCCGCGTCGTACTCGCTGTGCACGTGCTGGTGCCCGGGCGCGGCACGGTCGGCCGCAGCGAGCAAGGTCGTGATCCAGGTGCTCGCCTCAGCGGGGGTGACCGGCCACTGATGGGGGTGCGTCTCTGCCGAGAACTGATTCGTCTCGTTGCCCAGCGTGAAGCCGAGGAAGTTCCTGGCGTCGCCCAGCGCTGCGCCGAGCCGCTCGACCAGCGCCACCTGTCCGCTGAGTGCATCGGGGTGGGTGAACATGTTCTTGTCGTGCCAGGTGAACAGCCACGACGGGATGAAGTCGAAGCTCGAGAGGTGGCCCTGGATGACATCGACGCTCGCGTCCAGGCCGAACTCCGCAGCCACGTCGACAACGGCTCGGACGTCGGCGACCGCGCTGTCGCGGATCAGGGTGCGGTTGGGCTGGAGCACCGTCCAGAGCGGGAAGACCCGCACATGATCCAGCCCCAGCTCGGCGAGGCCGGCGAAGTCGCGGCGCACGTCGTCGAGATCCAGATCGAGCCAGGAGTGCATCCACTCCGTGGCGGGAGTGTAGTTCGCGCCGAAGCGCAACGGGGTGTCGAGCGGCATCTGAGGCTCCGGATCCACGGGTCGGCGAGCGGGAACGGTTTGACTATAGCGATTTAGTTGAGGTGTCGGAAGGCGCCGATCGATCCGGGGGTGGAACACACATGGACGGCGGGTCGGGCGGGGGAGGGGAACGGGTTGCCGGTCCGCCGTCCCGGGTAGACTCAGACAGGCGCGGCCTCCCGCGCCTCTCCCGCGTTCTCGCACCGTTCCCGCGTTCGCGCACCACAAGACGACCATTGGAGCCACCGTGGCCGAGCAGTCCCGCCTCGACAAAGTCATCGCCCTCGCCCGCCACCGCGGGTTCGTGTTCCAAGCGGGTGAGATCTACGGCGGTTCGCGTTCGGCTTGGGACTACGGCCCCCTCGGTACCGAGCTGAAGGAGAACATCCGCCGGCAGTGGTGGCAGACCTTCGTGCGCGGCCGCGGCGACATGGTGGGCCTGGACTCCTCGGTGATCCTTCCCAAGCGCGTCTGGGAGGCGTCCGGTCACGTCGCCACCTTCACCGACCCGCTCGTGGAGTGCCTGAGCTGTCACAAGCGGTTCCGCGAGGACACCATGATCGAGGACTTCGAAGCCCGCAAGGGCCGCACCCCGCAGGGCGGCCTCGCGGAGATCGCCTGCCCGAACTGCGGTACGCGCGGTCAGTGGACCGAGCCTCGGGCGTTTTCCGGTCTGGTGAAGAGCTATCTCGGTGTGGTCGATGACGAGTCCGGCCTGTACTACCTCCGCCCCGAGACGGCTCAGGGCATCTTCGTGAACTTCGCGAACGTGGTCACCGCGGCGCGTAAGAAGCCGCCTTTCGGCATCGGTCAGGTGGGCAAGGCGTTCCGCAACGAGATCACGCCCGGGAACTTCATTTTCCGCACCCGCGAGTTCGAGCAGATGGAGATCGAGTTCTTCGTGCCGCCGGCCGAGGCGGACGAGTGGTTCCAGCACTGGGTGGAGGCGTGCTGGAACTGGTTCATCGACCTGGGCCTCAGCCCCGAGAACATGCGCCAGTTCGACGTCCCCGAAGACGACCGCGCGCACTACTCGGCGGGCACGATCGACTTCGAATACCGCTTCGGCTTCCCCGGCAAGGAGTGGGGTGAGCTGATGGGAGTGGCCAACCGCACCGACTACGATCTCTCCAGCCACACCGAGGCCTCGGGCACGAGCCTGACCTATTTCGACCAGGCATCCGGCGAGCGGTACACGCCGTATGTGATCGAGCCCTCGTTCGGTCTCACCCGCTCGATGATGGCCTTCCTCGTCGACGCGTACGAGGAAGAGGAAGTGCCCAACGCCAAGGGCGGCACCGACACCCGCACGGTGCTGAAGCTCGACCCGCGCCTGGCCCCCGTCAAGGTTGCCGTGCTCCCGCTCAGCCGTAACGAGAAGCTCTCGCCCCTCGCCCGTCGGGTGGCGGACGAACTGCGCGGTCGCTGGGTGATCGACTTCGACGACGCCGGTGCGATCGGTCGTCGTTACCGCCGCCAGGACGAGATCGGCACCCCGTTCTGTGTGACCATCGACTTCGACTCGCTCGAGGACGACGCGGTCACCGTGCGCGACCGCGACACCATGGCGCAGGAGCGCGTCGCGCTCGCCGATCTCAACGCATACCTCTCGGAGCGTCTCAAGGGCGCGTGACCCGATAGCCGGAAAACGCCTCGCCGCATCGCCGGCGGGGCGTTTTCGTTTGCTCGTGGCGGGTTCGTGGCTCGGCGAGCGTTGGATTGCATGGACGGCGCGGGGTGTGCGTGTGTGCCACGGCGCGTAATCGGATGCGGTGTCCGGCCGGTGGCTGGGCGAGCGTTGGATTGCATGGACGGCGCGGGGTGTGCGTGTGTGCCACGGCGCGTAATCGGATGCGGTGTCGGGCCGGTGGCTCGGCTAGCGTCGAATCAGCCCCCCGCGAGAAGGAGAGACATGGCCGAGATCGAGAGCTTCACCCTGGACCACACCGCCGTCAAGGCGCCGTACGTGCGGCTGATCGCCGTGGAGCGGGGACCGAAGGGGGATGCGATCTCGAACTTCGACGTGCGCTTCGTGCAGCCGAACGAGGGCGAGATCCCGACGGCCGGTCTGCACACGATCGAGCACGTGCTCGCCGGGCTTCTGCG
Organism: Microbacterium sp. GXS0129; assembly: GCF_044769785.1. Classification (NCBI taxonomy): domain Bacteria; kingdom Bacillati; phylum Actinomycetota; class Actinomycetes; order Micrococcales; family Microbacteriaceae; genus Microbacterium; species Microbacterium sp. GXS0129. The sequence goes on from NZ_JBIZVZ010000001.1 coordinate 218,235, forward strand.
CGACCACGTCGACGGTGTCATCGACATCTCGCCGTTCGGCTGCCGCACCGGTTTCCACCTGATCGTGTGGGGAGAGCCCGCGGTCGCCGACATCGTCTCGGGTATCGCGCAGAGCCTGCACGCCATCGCGGAGACCGTCACCTGGGAGCAGGTGCCCGGCGTCTCCGCCGTGGAGTGCGGCAACTACCGCGACCACAGCCTCCACTCGGCGCGTGAGTGGTCGCGCCTGATCCTCGAGCGCGGGATCAGCAGCGACGCCTTCGAGCGCGTCGACGTCGTTCACTGACGCGACGCCCCCTGACGGGAGGGAAAACGCAGCGCAGACAGGGTTCCGTGCCGCGTTTTTCCGCTCCGACCGGGGCATGACGTTCGCAACGGCCCTGACGCTCCCGGCTGCTGGCAGGATCGGAGCATGGCGACGGATCACGGTGGGGCCGCGAACGAGATCGGGGATGACAGCGCCGCCGTCATCGCGCGGGCCCAGCTGCTGCTGGCCGCTGGAGAGGCATCGGCGGCGAACCACGTGCTCGACCGGTACCTTCGCGCGCATCCGCATGACGGCCAGGCGCTGATCGAGCTGGCGCAGGTGCTCGTCATGCAGGGCGACGCCGACGCCGCCGAGCGCACTGCGGCCGAGGTGGTGGACGATCCCCGCTTCGCTCCGTGGGCGCGTGCCATGCTGGCGCAGATCATCGCGCTCGATCCTGAGCGTGCGGGGGAGTCCCTGGAGTGGTCCCGTTCGGCGGTGCACGCCCTTCCCACGGCGCCCGGTCTGCGGATCCTGCTCGCGCTCCGTCTCGGATCCGCCGGCCAGACCGAGGAGGCGCTGCGGGAGATCGACGCCGCTCTCGCCCTCGCGCCCGACGATGCCCTGGTGCGCGCCGACCTGCACGTGCATGCGGCGCGTGCGCTCGTCGACGCGCCCGGCGGGCGGGCGGAGGCCCGGACGCACCTGGTCACTGCGCTCCAGCTGGATCCGAGTAACGAACTCGCTGCACGCCTGGTGGCCGCGCTGGGCTGACGGCCGGGCATATCTGCGTGATGGGCTGACGCCCGCGCGCATCTGATTGCCGCGCTCCCGCTCGGTCCGAGTGATGAGCTCGCTGCACGCCTGGTTGCCGCGTTGGGCTGACGGCCGGGCACGTCTACGCGATGGGCTGACGCCCGCGCATCTGGTTGCCGCGCTCCCGCTCGGTCCGAGTGATGAGCTCGCTGCACGCCTGGTTGCCGCGTTGGGCTGACGCCCGCGCATATCTGGTTGCCGCGCTCCCGCTGGATCCGAGTGATGAGCTCGCTGCACGCCTGGTGGCCGCGTTGGGCTGACGCCCGCGTCGATCAGCGGGAACGGATCGACGCGGACGTCAGCTGCGTGACCGGCCGGTGCGGGGGCAGAGGGCCGACCGGTCATCCCCCGGGCCAGCCGTTCGGGTTCGGCTGGCACGGGTGGTCTATTCGGAGGTGTCCGCCACGGGCGTCCTCATCTCTTCGGGGGGTGTCAGGATCCCGACTGCGTCACGGGTGCGCAGCGGGAACCAGAGGAAGCAGAGCCACGCCAGCGCCGACAGCGCCGCGGGGATGATGCCCACGAGGGCGCGGATGCCCCCATCGACACCCGGCGCCTGCGCATCGCCGGCTGCGGCGTCGTAACCGCACACGGCGAGCACCACCGCGAACACCACGGCCTGCACGATTACCGAGCCGCGCACCACGAATCCGTTCACGCCGAAGTAGACGCCTTCGCGCCGCAGGCCGGTGCGCTCGGCGTCCTCGTCGATCACCTGGGACAGCGCGATCTCCAGCAGCTGCAGGATGCCGGACACCCCGACTCCCACCACGGCACCGACGCACATCGCACCGATCAGCCCGGGAACCAGCGCGTACCCTGCGGCGGACACCGTGAACACCGCGACCGATGCGAGCAGAGCCGATCGTGGCGTCGTGCGGCGTACGAACCAGGACCACAGCGGCAGGGTGACGAGAGCTGCGAGGAAGACGGACGCCAGCAGCAGCGTTCCGGACGTATCCGGCTCGGACAGGCTGTAGCGGACGTAGAACGGCAGCGCAGCGATGAGGACGGCCAGCGCAGACTGCATGAGGAGCGAACCGAGCACATACGGAACGAACGCGCGATTGCCGAAGGTGTAGCCCAGCTGCTGACGCCATGTGAGGGGCACCGCTTCGGGCTGAGCGGTCTGCGTCGCGGGGCGCTCGATCATGCCACGGAACGACCACGCGAAGAACGCGGCGCATACCCCGATGAGCACGCCCGCCATCCCGGCCCATCCGATGGTGCCGTACAGCAGGGGAGCCAGAGCCGTCCCCAGGATCATGCCGAGCAGCCCGAAGAGCTGGCGCGGTGTGTTCCCCCGTGCCCGTTCCGCCGTCGTGCGGAAGAGCTCCGGGAACAGCGCCGAGACGTTGAGCACGACGGCGACGAAGGCGATGTCGTAGAGGGCGACGACGACCACGAACCAGGCGACCAGCGCGCCTGCGGGCAGCTCTGGCGGAAGCCAGATGAGGGCGAACGAGACCAGCAGCGGAACGACCCCGAGGCCGATCCACGGCACGCGGCGGCCCCAGCGGGTTCGCGCGCGATCGGAAACCGCGCCCACCAGCGGGTTCAGCAGGGCGTTGAGGATGCCATGGGCGACCATCGCAGCGCCGATCCAGGCGGCCGGCACGCGCAGATGGTCGACGTAGAAGAACACCACGAACGCGGCGAAGGTCTGCGACATCAGCTGGATGGGGAAGGCCGAGGCGCCGAACGCCACCGCGCGTTCGCGGCTGATGGCGCCCGTCAGCCGGCGGTCACGGAGGCGGGAGATCAGGCTCATCGGCCCGACTCCGCCCGTTGCAGGCTGCGCAGGCGCCGCCATCCCACGCGCACGAGTCGTTCGTCGGTGATCGCCGCGATGACGGCGGGATCGGCGAGCAGACGATGCTCGAAGCCGCGCTTGGTGGCGGCGTAGTCCACCGTGGCGTGCAGCTCGTCGTCATCGATCATCGGGTGCAGGTAGATCTCGGTGAGTCCGGCCGGCACCGCCCGCAGCAGCTCGATGAAGCCGTCGCGCACGCTCTCGTACGTCTCTTCGTCGGCAGTGCCTTCGCCCACGAGTTCGAACGGATGCGACCACAAGCGATCCGGGATGACCACGCCGAGTGCGTCCGCGGCGGCCGCCGCGGCGTCCAGCCGTGCCTGCTCCGCCTCGGGCAGCCCCATGCCGTCGATGAAGCGGGGCAGACGGAACGGCAGACCGTGCTCGGCGGCCAGGCGCAACACCGGTGCGAGGAAGTCGCGTCCCGTGGTGAGGCCGTACACCGAACCCATGTGGTTGTCGAGGTGGGTCACGTCGACGCCCGCGTCCAGAGCGGTGCGCAGCTGCGCCCGCAACTCGGCCTCGACATCCGCGTCGGCCGCGCGCAGCTCCACCTCGCGTACGCCCATGGGGAAGTGGCCGGAGGCATCCACCAGGGTGGTGCCGATGCCGGTGAGCGGGCGCCAGCGATAGTTGCGCCATTCACTGGTGAGCACCAGGTGGACTCCCACGTCCCAGGCCGGACGAGCCGCGGCGAAGGCGAGTGCCTGTGGCGACCAGGCGCACGGGGTCATGAGCGTGGTGGAATCGAGCGCGCCGGCATCGAGGAGGTCAGCGATCGCCGTGTTCGCGGCGCGGCACATGCCGAAGTCGTCGGCATTGATGATGATCGCGCGGGCGTCTGCGCCCAGTCCGAGGCGCTGCGTGAGGGGTGCGGTCATGGGGCGCTCCTTCGCGGGGCGGGGCCGTCATCGAGCAGACGCGAGAAGACGAGATCCACCAGCAGTTCGGCGAGCTGGGCTGCTGCTCCCTGCAGCGGGCCGTCTTCACCGAGCGTCGAGGTCTCGATCGGGATGCGGAGCGGCCCGGCTTCCCGGCGGACGGCGGCGATCACGCGCTCCGGCAGCGAGCCCATCGCGGCGTAGTCGGCCAGGACAACGGCATCGGGATCCAGCATCAGGGTGAGGGAGCCGGCCGCGAAAGCCAGTCGCCGGGCGATCTCGTCCAGCACCCGGTCGGCGCCGCGGTGTCCTGCCTGCGCCGCAGTGAGCAGGTCGGGCAGGAGCTCGGGGGCATCGGCCGCCCGGGCGAGGTGCGCGATCACCTGCTCGCTCAGCGCGGGGGAGCCGATCTCCACACCCGGTTGCGGAACGTAGGCGACCTCGCCGGCGAGCCCGCGACCGCCGCGGTGGACTCGACCATCCACCACGAGCCCGGCTCCGAGCCCATCGCGCAGCGACAGTACGGCGAAGGTCCCGGACCGAAGGGCCAGCTTCGCGCGAGCGAGAAGGGTCAGGTCGTTGTCCAGCACCACCGCACACCCCAGGTCCTCGGCGAGGCGGTCGTGCAGGTCGGTGCCCGGCGGGAGGTAGCCCGGGAGTTCAGCGATGGTACGGCCATCGGCGGCGATCACGGCGGGAGTCGCGACGACGACGGCCTCGGGGACTCGGCCGGCAGCCTCCGCTGCCGCACGGACGGTGGCCACGGCCGTTGTCGCCACGCGGCCGGCATCGGCCTCCTCGGTTCGCGCGCGGCCCAGCTCGGTGCCGGCGAAGTCATGCACGGCGGCGGTGACGTGGTGGCGCGTGATGTGCACCACCGCTCCGGCGGCAGCATCCGGGGCCACCTCGTACAGCGTCGCGGCCGGGCCGCGGCGGGCATGGTCCAGGCCGGCGTCTCGCACCACTCCCGCGGCCACGAGGCGGGAGAGGGTCTGCGTCACCGTGGTGCGGGAGAGGCCGGTCGCCGCCACCAGCTCGGGACGGCCGAGAGGGGAGCGCCGAGCGATCTCCGCGAACAGCGCGCGTGCGTTCAGCTCCCAGAGCACGCCCTGATCGCCGGACAGCGTTGTTGCGAACACAGCGGACTCCCTTCCGTCCGAGTGAGTATGACGGAAAGTGTCATACTCGCGCAAGAGGCGTCACGATGCGTCACCGGATGCGGTGCTGCGGCCCGTGCCGCCTAGCCTCGGAAACATCCCCACACGAGAGCGAGGAACGATGTTCGAAGAACTGCGCGAGCGCACGGTGCTGGTGACCGGCGGCGGGTCGGGCATCGGTGCCGGGATCGTCGAGGCGTTCCTCGAACAGGGTGCCCGGGTGATCAGCGCGGACCTGTCCTTCCCCGAGGGCCTGGCCGCGACGGCGCGGGATCGCGAATGGCGCGTGCGGCTGGACGTTTCGGATGCCGACGCTGTGGCGCGCGTGGTGACAGAGGCAACCGAGACCGTCGGGGTCATCGACACCGTCGTCACGGCAGCGGGGACCTCCACCATGGACTTCGCCGTGGACACGGCAGAGGCCGACTGGGACCGCAACCTCGACGTGAACGCGAAGGGCTCCTTCCTCGTGGCCCAGGCCGTGGCGCGCATCCTGGTGCAGCGCGGGCTGCCGGGCCGCGTGGTGTTCATCTCCTCGCAGGCGGGCAAGAACGGCTACCGCGGCATGACCGCGTACGTCGCGTCCAAGCACGCGGTGCTCGGGGTCACCAAGTCCATGGCGGTGGAGCTGGCGCCGCGCGGCATCACCGTGAACGCCATCTGTCCGGGCATCATCGAGACGCCGATGAAGCATCGCGAGCGCATCGAGGGTGGCGCGCTGCGCGGCATGACGGCCGAGGAGATCGCCGCGGAAGACCGCTCTCAGGTACCCCTCGGGCGCACCGGAACGGTGAAGGACGTTGCCGGCGTCGCCCTGTTCCTCGCCAGCGACCTGGCCGGTTACATGACCGGTCAGGGTATCAACGTCACGGGCGGCATGACGATGCACTGACGCTCGAGCACCCGGGGGTGCCGGGGCCGCGGCATAGGCTGGAGGCATGACCGTCACGCCCGCCGCCATCCGTCACGCCGAGGACCTCGCCGACTTCGTCGCAGCCTCACCGTCGAGCTTCCACGCCGCCGCGGAACTGGCCGGACGCCTGTTGAGCGCGGGCTTCACGCACCTCGAGGAGGGCGATGCCTGGCCGACGCAGCCCGGTGGCCGCTTCTTCATCGTGCGCGATGGCGCGCTGATCGCGTGGATCGTTCCCACGGGGGCCACGGCGACCACGGCCGTGCACGTCCTGGGCGCGCACAACGACTCCCCGGGCCTCAAGCTCAAGCCGAAGCCCACCACGGGGTCGCGCGGCTGGCTGCAGATCGGCGTGGAGGTGTACGGCGGTCCGCTGCTGAACTCCTGGCTGGATCGGGAGTTGCGTCTGGCCGGACGTCTGGCGATGGCCGACGGCTCCGTCGTGCTGGCGGACTCCGGGCCGCTGCTGCGCCTGCCTCAGCTGGCCATTCACCTGGATCGTCAGCAGAACGACGGGCTCTCCCTCGACAAGCAGACCGGCACCCAGCCGGTCTGGGGTCTCGGCGACCCCGCCCAGGAGGACATCCTCGCGGTGATGGCGGCATCCGCCGGTGTCGAGGCGGCAGACATCCGCGGTTTCGATCTGATCACCGCTGACAGCGCGCGCGGCGTCGTGTTCGGCAAGGACGACGCCTTCTTCGCCAGCGGGCGCCTGGACGATCTCGCCTCGGTCCACGCCGCCGTGGTGGCCCTCATCGAGGCCGCGGACGGGTTCGACGGTGAGCACATCGCGATGCTCGCAGCCTTCGACCACGAGGAGATCGGCTCCGAGACCCGCTCCGGTGCGGCGGGTCCCATCCTCGCCGACGTGATCGCGCGGGTGCGCGACGGCCTCGGCGCCGACGCGCAGGACGCCCATCGCGCCATGGCATCGTCGTGGTGCCTCTCCAGCGATGTCGGCCACTCCGTGCACCCCAACTTCGCGGGACGTCACGACCCGGTCGTCCAGCCGCTGCTGGGCTCCGGCCCCATCCTCAAGATCAACGCGAACCAGCGCTACGCCACCGACGCCGTCGGCGCCGCCGCCTGGGCCGGCTGGTGCGAGGCCGCGGGAGTGACGTCGCAGGAGTTCGTCTCCAACAACGACGTCCCGTGCGGCTCGACCATCGGTCCGATCACCGCGGGCCGCCTCGGCATCCGCACGGTGGACGTCGGCATCCCGATCCTGTCGATGCACTCCGCACGGGAGCTGGCCGGCGTTGCCGACCTGCACGCCCTCTCCCGCGTCGCGGGGACTTTCTTCACGTCCTGAACCCAGCCTCCGGTTCGGCCTGGGGTCCCGTCGTCGCTCGCCGCCGCCGTCGCCGCTCAGAATGTGTCGCCGGGGGACAGTGCCGGCGCAGTTATTGAGACCAGCCGAGGCGTGGGGCGGCGAAGATGAGGGGCGGCGAAACAAGGGGCGGCGAAACAAGGGGCGGCGAAAGAACAGGCAGCGAAGGGGGCATCCCTGGGGAAAGCTATGGGTTCGCCATGTGGTTGACCCCGTCAACTTGTGCTGCACGGCCCGGGAGGAGCACCATTCTCCTTTGGGTTTCGCATCGACAAGCGGCCCGGGGGAGAAGTATGAGCACGACGGCGACAGCGGTCGACACGGGGAACGGGTCCGGGACGCCCGTGATGAGTCATCGGCAGATCCTGCTGGTGATCTACGGACTGATGGCGGGGATGTTCCTCAGTTCGCTGGATCAGACGATCGTCGGCACGGCGATCCGCACCATCGGCGACGACCTGCACGGACTCGATCAGCAGGCGTGGGTGACCACGGCGTACCTGATCACCTCGACCATCACGGTTCCCATCTACGGCAAGCTCTCCGACATCTTCGGACGCCGCCCGCTGTACTTGTTCGGCATCGTCGTCTTCATCGTCGGCTCCCTGCTGTCCAGCTTCTCGACGTCGATGATCATGCTCGCGGGGTTCCGCGCCTTCCAGGGCCTCGGTGCGGGTGCGCTGATGTCACTGCCGCTGGCCATCATGGGGGATATCCTCGCCCCGCGCGAGCGCGCCAAGTACCAGGGCTACTTCCTGGCCGTCTTCGCGGTGTCCTCCGTGATCGGCCCATTGGTGGGCGGCGTCTTCGCGGGTGCCTCGGAGATCCTCTGGGTGACCGGCTGGCGGTGGGTGTTCCTCATCAACGTCCCGATCGGCATCATCGCCCTCGTGATGGTGTGGACGTTCCTGCATCTGCCGAAGCTCCACGACCAGGCCAAGCCCCGCATCGACTGGTGGGGTGCGGCGGCCGTGATCATCACGCTGGTCCCGCTGCTGCTGGTGGCCGAACAGGGGCGCGAGTGGGGCTGGGGATCGGTCGCCGCGCTGGCTTGCTACGGGATCGGCGCCGCGGGACTCGTCGCGTTCCTGCTGATCGAGCGTGCGATGGGCTCGGACGCGATCATTCCGCTGCGCCTGTTCCGCTCCGGCGCGTTCACGATGTCGACCGTGCTGGGCTTCCTCGTCGGCTTCGGCATGTTCGGCGCGATGCTCACCCTCCCGCTCTATCTGCAGATCGTCACGGGGCTCACGCCCACCGAATCCGGTCTCGCCATGCTGCCGATGGTCCTCGGTCTGATGATCTCCTCCGTGGCCACCGGCCAGATCATCGCGAAGACCGGCAGGTACGGCATCTTCCCCGTCACCGGGACACTGATCGTCGCACTCGGCTACGTGATCTACACCTTCCTGCACTGGGACACCCCGTTCTGGTACCTGTGCATCGGGATGTTCGTCACCGGTCTCGGATTCGGCCAGCTCATGCAGTCGCTCACCCTGGCGACCCAGAGCGCGGTGGAGGCACGCGACATGGGCGTCGCCACGAGCGCGTCCCAGTTCTTCCGGCAGATCGGCGGGACCCTGGGCACCGCCGTGCTGCTGTCCGTGCTGTTCACCGCCATGGGACCGAACATCACGACGGCGATGGGCGACAAGGCAGATCTCACCGCCGGCCTCGACGCGGCGCTCGATCCCGCGGTGGCGGGTGCGGCGAACAACGCCGGCGTGATGGAGCAGATCTGGACGCCGATCGTCGACCCGATCCGTGCGAGCGCACCCGGCGTCGACTGGGCCAACGCGGATCAGCGAGCCGCCGTGGTGGAGAAGGCGGTGCCCACCATCATCGACCGCCTCGAATCGGGCGACGGCACGCAGGGAGCGTCCAGCGACGCCACGAGCGACACGTCGTTCCTGATGGGCGCCGATCCGGTGCTGGCGAAGCCGTTCCTCGTCGGGTTCACGAGGTCTGCGGTCACGGTGTACTGGGTGGGGCTCGCCGCGATGGCGCTCGCGTTCATCCTGTCGCTGTTCTTCCGGCCGCCGCCGCTTCGCCAGCGCTCCGCCCTCCAGGAGGCCGCAGACGATGCGGCGGCCGCCGCCGGGGGTGCCGACGCGGAACTGGAGGTCTCGGCGACGATCGCGTCCGAGACGCCGCCCCGCACGCGCCGGGAACTGCGGGAGCGACGGGAGGCCCCGCCCGCTTGAGCGTGGCCCGATCGCGCCATTATGACGCGATTGGGTCACGACCCCGGAAACTGCGCAATCGGGGCCGGGGATTCTGCCAGGATGTGTGACACCACCCCTTTATTCGGCGAGCCTCGGAGGCAGGTCGTGTCAACAGAAGCAGTGCAGTCCACCCTGATCGAACGCAACGGAATCGACCTGGTTCCAGAGGCGGAACGCACCGCGAAGCCCCGCGATCTGTTCTGGCCCTGGTTCGCCGCGAACGTGTCCGTGCTGGGCATGGGCTACGGGGCCTGGATCCTCGGATTCGGCATCTCGTTCTGGCAGGCGACGCTCGTCGCCATCGTCGGAATCGTGTTCTCGTTCTTCCTGTGCGGCGTGATCGCGATCGCAGGAAAGCGTGGGTCGGTGCCCACGATGGTGCTCTCACGCGCCGCTTTCGGCGTGCAGGGGCAGAAGCTCCCGGGGATCATCTCCTGGATCACGTCGATTGGCTGGGAGACGGTCCTCGCCATCACGGCGGTTCTCGCCACCGGCACCGTCTTTCGCCAGCTGGGCTGGTCCACCGATGGCACGGGCGGCGTGGTGGTCAACATCGTCGCCACCGTGGTCGTCGCCGCGCTCATCATCGGTGCTGCGGTGCTCGGGTATCACACGATCATGAAGCTGCAGTCGATCCTCACCTGGATCACCGGCATCATGACGGTGATCTTCCTCGTGCTCACGTTCGGGTACATCGACTGGGGAACGGCGTTCAGCCACCCGGACGGCAACCTCGCCCAGATGATCGGTGCGCTCGTGTTCACGATGACCGGCTTCGGGCTCGGCTGGATCAACATCGCGGCCGACTGGACGCGCTATCAGAAGCGCGAGACGCCCGGCAGCAAGATCGTCGCCTGGAACACGTTCGGCGGATCCGTCGCGCCCATCATCCTCGTCGTCTTCGGCCTGCTGCTCGTCGCCTCGAACAAGACGGTCACCATCGCTGGTGAAGAGGTGGGTCTGGCCGACGCCATCAACAGCGACCCCATCGGCGCGCTCGCCTCGATCCTGCCCGTCTGGCTGTTGTTCCCGTTCCTCATCGTCGCGATCCTCACGCAGGTCTCCGGCGCGGTCCTGGGCATCTACTCGTCCGGCCTCACGCTGCTGAGCCTCGGCATCAAGATCCCGCGCCCGACCGCCGCAGCGATCGACGGGGTGATCCTCACGGTTGGAACCATCGCGGTGGTCTTCTTCGCACAGGACTTCATCGGCCCGTTCCAGACCTTCCTCACCACGCTCGGCGTTCCGCTGGCGGCGTGGGCGGGCATCCTCATCGCCGACATCCTGCTGCGACGCAAGGACTACGACACCGAGGCGCTGTTCGACGGCCGCGGCCGATACGGTTCGGTGAACTGGACGGCGATCGTCATCTTCGTCGTGGCCATCGCCGTCGGCTGGGGCTTCGTGGTGAGTTCCCTCTTCACCTGGCAGGGCTACTTCCTGACGATGTTCGGTTGGCTGGATGACTGGGGCTACGCGAACCTCGGCGTGCTGTTCGCGCTGGTGATCGGCTTCATCGCCACCCTCGTCCTCTCGAAGGGCGCCGTGAGCCGACAGGAGCTCGCATGAGCACGCCCGACGACGCCTGGCTCGTCGTCATCGATCCGCAGGCGATCTTCGCGTCGCCGGATTCGGACTGGGGCTCGCCGTTCTTCGCGGCGGCGATGCCCCGGATCCGGGAGCTGGCCGACGCCTTCGGTCCCGAGCGGACCATCGTCACCCGCTGGCTGCCCACGGCCGATCGCGCGTCCTCCTGGGGTGCCTACTTCCAGGCGTGGCCGTTCGCCGACCAGCCCGCCTCGGACCCGCTGTTCGCGCTGGTGCCCGAAGCGGAGGGGCTGACCGCGCTACCGACGCTGGATCTGCCGACGTTCGGCAAGTATGGGCCCGAGCTGGAGGCGATCACCGGTGTGGCACCCCGGCTGGTGCTGGCGGGCGTGTCGACGGACTGCTGCGTCGTGTCCACGGCGCTCGCGGCCGCCGACGCCGGAGCCTGGGTCACGATCGCCGTCGACGCGTGCGCCGCGTCCACGGCCGAGAACGGTGCCGCCGCGCTCGCGGTCATGTCGCTGTACCCGCCGCAGGTGTCGCTGACCGATACCCCGACGATTCTCGGTGCCTGATCGATGGGAGATGAAAAACGCTCCGCGGACGATGGTCTGCGGAGCGTTTTCCATCTCTGCTCGCTCGGGCTTGAACCCTCGGAATAGGGTGAGTGCGTGATCGACGCACGCGGAGCTGGACGACGAGCGCTCGATGCCGCCCGTCGCGCGGCTCCGGCGTGGGTCGCGGCGGGCATCCTGCTCGTCGTGGGCGCCGTGCTCGCCGCGACCGGCGCCTTCACCACGGCCGTGCACGAGCCGGAGCGTCTGACGGTGGGCGACGAGGTGCGCCTGTCGACCTATACGGTGTCCGTGCGCGACGTCGAACTGGCCGACGCCGTCGAAGACCAGCACGTCGAGGCCGACCCCGGTGAGACGCTCCTGCTGGTGACGGTGCGGCTCGAGAACCTCACGGATCGGGCGGTCGGGGTCGGTACGACGGCGGATCGCATCACCTCCCGGCTGGTGAACGCGACCCAGGCACTGCTGGCGCTGTCCGGGGTCGACGATCTCGAGAGCGCACGAATCTGGCACGACGAGACGTCGGTGCGTTCGCCGTTGCTGCAACCCGATGTCCCGGCCGACATCACGCTCGCCTGGCGGATTCCTACCGCGGCTCTCGACGCGGAAGACATCGCTCTCGACGTGTACGACGCGAAGGTGCGCACCGGGAAGATCATCCTCTCCTCGGACGTGGTGACCTGGAGACGGGGCGAGCACGTCGCCCGCATCGATCTGGGGCTCGGCGGATGAGAACGGCCCTCGTCTGGATCACCGGCGCGGCGCTCGTCATCGCGGCCGGCGTCGTCACCGTGGTCACCCCCGACCCCGATGCGCAGGTCGATGCCTTCCTCGTCCACGGGGCGGTGCACGAGACGATCGGCTCGCGGAACCTCACCGTCCGGGTCGAGGATGTGCGCTTCGCCGATCGGATCACGGTCTCCGAGGATGACGACTGGACGGCCGAGGGGAACTGGCTGGTGGTGGACCTGTCGGCTGCCGCGACGCGGACGGAGGTCGACGCCACCATACGCCTGATCAAGCTGATCGTCGACGGCCGGGACTTCATCGCGAGCGAGCGGCCATCGACCTCGCTGGTCGGCGCCGATCTGCGTGTCGGGCTGGAGACCCGGGGGATGGTGGCCTTCGAGCTGCCCGCGGACCTTGCCGCGGAGACGGCGGAGCTGAGGTTGTCGCTGCCGTACAGCACCCCGCATCTGGACGACGTGATCGTGGTGCCTCTCGACCTCGGCCGAGCACCGCGGGAGGGCGTCATCGACATCGTCGAGCCGACCACACCGGAGGTGCCATGAGCTGGGTGCGCACCCAACGCGTCGCGCTGATCGCCCTGCTGTGCAGCGCGCTCGCCACCGCCGGCGTCTACCTCTGGCTGGACGTGCTGCCGGTCGCCGAGGCCGGTGACGAGACGATCGTCACCGCGTCCGACGGAGCGGCTGCGGTCGCGGGCCAGGAACTCGTCCTGGGCGAGGTCCGCTGGAATGAGTTCCCGGCACCCGCGGGCTCGCGATCGCTGAGCATCCGGATGCGGTCCTCCGGGGGGCCGGACGCCGCCATCTGCGGCACCGTCACCCTGTCCGAGCAGCATGGAGAGCGCACATGGCTCGATGCCGACGATCTGATCGACATTCCCTCTGAGGACGGGGAGCCGTACTGCATTTCGGAGTCAGCCCCGTACGACATCGTCTCCGTGTTCGCCCTCCCCGCCGATGCCGACGGGCCGTTCTACCTCGACATCGCCGGCGAGGACCACCGCGTCGCGCGGTTCCTCATCGAACCCTGATCCCGAGTCGAGGCCGGCCGAGGGGCGGGCGATCACCACGTCGTAGCAGGTTGCCAGCAGCGCCACCCGCAGTGGCTCGGCGATGGCAGCGACACCCACCAGGATGACGGGCAGATACGCCTCCCAGAACGTCTCGTCCTGTCCGCCGATCAGCTCCAGCACGGCTCGTCCTCCCACACGATCCAGCAGGATCCACAGCGCGTACGCGAGCGCGGTCGCCCCGAAGAGCGCGGGTCCGCCCCGCCAGATGACGGCTGCCGCAGCCCACAGACTCTCCAGGCGCATGATGACGGGCCGTGCGATGGATCGCAGGGTGCCGCGCATCGTCCGCCCGCTCCAACGGCCGAGCTTCGTCTCGGTCTCGAACGATGTGCCGTAGATCACGCCGACGACGATGAGCCAGGCGGCGGGCACGACGATCGCCGCGATCACGATGCCCAGTGCCCAGCTGGCGCCCTCCCACAGGCCGGCGATCGGTGGCAGGTGCGCGGCGAACCAGTCCCCGATGCCGCGTAGCCAATCAGCACCGGTGCGATGCGACAGCCATTCGCGCACGCCACCCCACCACTGGGCCACCAGGGTGAACAGCATGAAGGTCCACAGCACCTCGGCGTACACGGCGACCAGACGCAGCCCGGTCCCGAGCCGGGCTTCATGGCGGGCGAGCACGATGCGAAGAACGAGGGCGATGACGAGCACGGTGACCGGAAGCGGGCCGGCCGCGATCATCCCTCCACGATCGCCGAGCGCCTCCGTGCCGTAGCCGGACTCGGCGAACGCGATGGCGTTGGCGATGCGGAGGAAAGCGTCCCGGTCGGCGTCGAGCATGCCCCAGGCCTCGTAGAAAGCGAAGAACGGCAGGATCGAGACGAGCACGGCGTGGGCGAAGTCGCGCCGGCTGAGGCCATCCGATGCCGCGTGCGGCAGGGAGGGCCGCACGGCGAGGTACATCGCGACGTACGACACCATGCGCGCCGCGACGGCGAGCGGGAGGATCAGCAGTCCGCCGAGGGTCGTGTACCCGCCGACCGTGCCTGCCAGTTGCAGCAGCAGACGGTGCACGACCTCGCCGCTGAGGTACCAGGCCATCAGGGCGGGCCAGTGCGCCGCCACGACGCGCCCGAACGTGCGGAAGGCCTGCTTCATGCCTCTCACGGTAGCGTTTCGGTCCCGCTGACGGTGGTGGGGGCGGACGAGAGATCGAAAACGCTCGCGAACGGCGAGCTGCGGAGCCCTTTTCATCATGCCGAGGGGTGTCCGAGGGCCGTGGGAGGATCGGCGCATGACGCAGGAGCTGGCGCAGGCATGGGTTCGGGGGTGGGCCACGTCGCGGGGCGCCGCAGTCCGCCGCGAGGGAGACGCGTGGCACGTCGCGGTGCATGCGACGACGCGCGATGAGGAGTACGTGCTGATCGAACCGTCGCCGGCACAGATCGAGCGGACGCGCACACTGGTCACCGGTCCGCGTATCTGGCTCACGGTCCTCGGGGTGCACGAGGGGGCCATCGAGGGCTGGGAGGTGCAGTCACGGGTGGAGACGCTGATGGACGCGTCGCTGCGGGCGGGCACACTGCCCGCGGACGTCACCATCGAGGTCTTGGACGAGGTCGCCCATGCGGCGATCATGCTCGACGGCGTCGTCACTGCACGCGGGCAGGTCGCGCTCGCCGGGGAGGTGGCGGTGCTGGATCGCATCGAGACTCACCCCGACCACCGGCGTCAGGGACGGGGCCGGCTCATCGTCGAAGCGCTTCAGGCCTGGGCTCACGAGCGCGGCGCGCGTCACGGCGTGCTGCTGGCGTCGCCCGACGGCCGGGCCCTGTACTCCGCTCTCGGCTGGCACGACACCATGCCGGCGGCGACGTTCGTGCGTCGCTGAACTCAGTTTCCCCGGAGTCGGCGCAGACCGACCACCAGCAGCCAGATGCCGATGGGCAGCGGCGACACGATGGCGAACACGAGCAGCGCATGCCAGGCCACCAGGTTCTGTCCGCTGAGCACGGGAATGAGCGCGGCGATCACCGCGGCGGCGGCGGGGGCCAGCGTGACGATGAGCTTCTGCGTCCGGGTCCACACCGGCGACAGCCACATCATGATGACACCCGCCACCCAGCCGAGGACCGGCACGAGATAGCTGCCGACGGCGATCGCGAGCCCGATGGCGATGACCATCGACGGCGTCGCGAGGCTGTCGCGTCCGTAGAGGCGGCCCGAGGGCACCGGCTTCTCAGCTGTCATGATCACCCATCATGCTCGAACCGGGGCCTGCTGTGCACGGCGGCTGCGCTGGATCTCGATGAGCAGCCAGGCGGCGACCAGTGTTGCGGCGGCGGGCAGGACTGGCCACAGCGCCAGAGGAACGTTCCACTGCAGCAGCAGCGGCTGGTCGAGCATCGGGTTCGGGACCTGGAAGCTGCCGGTGGGATCGTCGACGATCCCCGGCGCCTGCGTCGCGACGACAGCGCTCGCGACGATCGCGGCGGTGGCCGCTGAGATCGGGACGATGACGGCAAGCACCTTCTGCCATCGTCGCCACACCCCAGATGCACAGACCATCGCGACCCCGGCGAACCACCCGATCACCGGGAGCACGAAACCGCCGAGGGCGAGCACGAGGGCGGATGCCGTTGCGAAGCCGGTCGATGCGGGCTCGAGCCTTCCGATGCGCATGAGTCCCCGGACGAGCAACCAGATCGCCATTCCCGACGCGGCGAGCGGCAGCACGATCCAAGCTGAGACGACCGCGCTCCAGAAAATGTCGTAGGCGGCCGGGAAAAGCGGGTTTGGTTCTTCGGTATAGGTCGCATAGCGATGAGGGATGCCGGTCGCGGCGCCGACGGCGGCGGACAGGCCGAACCCGAGCACGATGGTGCATACGGCGAGGGGGATCAGCGTGGCAGCCCACTTCTCGCTGCGGCGCCAGATCGGCGAGACCCACAGCATCACGACCCCGCCGATCCACCCGATCACCGGGATCACGAACCCGGCCAGGGCAAACACCGCGAGGGCGGACAGGAGATAGGCGAGGGAGGAGGTGCCCGTGCGGGGGAGGGGAGCTGGACCCACGGCCGCCACGTCGGCGAGCGCGCCGCGCGCGGACGCGGCGACGAACGCGGGGTCGCCGAGCTCGGTGATGTGCGCACGTGCGGCGGCATCATCCAGACCCTGCAGCGACTCCGCGATGCCGTCGCGGAGTTCCGCCGCCGTGGCAGGATCCACACCGGCGAGGGCCTGATCCAGCTCTCGCAGGTAGTCGCGCGCCGGTGGCGTCAGCTGTGCTTCGGTCATCGTGTGCTCCCATCGATCATGTTCCCCACCGCACGGGTGAAGGGACCCCACTGCGCACGGAAGGCGTCGAGCTCCTGCCGCCCGGCGTCGGTGAGTCGGTAGTACTTGCGAACAGGGCCGGCGTCGGACGCCTGCTCGTAGGTGGCCACCACGCCGCGCTCGCGCAGGCGCGAGAGCACGGGGTAGAGCGTGCCGATGCTGGCGATCAGCCCGGGACCTGTCAGTTCCTCCGCGAGTTGCCAGCCGTACATCGGCTCGCGCGCGAGGAGGCCGAGGATGCAGTGCTCCACCACGCCCTTGCGCAGCTGCGCTCCGATGTCAGGTGTCATGCATCGCAAGCTACCTTGTGATGCAAGAGTCCGCAACCCGGGTAGCGCCCGGTGCTAGGCGGCTCCAGTGTTCTCGTGCCGTGAGTTCAGGAGCATGTGCCGGATTCATGAGACTTCTCGCGGATGGGTCATTGTCTGGGTGCATGGTCCTGGACTCGCCGCATCATCAGCGCCGGCTCAGATGGCGGCGGCGAGCGCCTCGCGCACGGCGCGGACGGCCGGACGCTGCGCGGCGGCACGGCGGGCGGCGGAGAAGACGACGCGTTCGGGTGCACCGGGAAGATCGCGAAGCTGGACGGACGGTTGCTCACCCGCCCACACCAGATCCGGGAGCAGACCCACCGCATGCCCCGATCGGATGAGCCGGATGTGCGCCATCAGATCGGCGGTCTCGAAACGCACGTCGGGCTCGAACCCCGCGGCTCGGCACACTTGCAGTGCCCACTGGCGCGATGCCGTGTCGGCCGGCTCCAGCACCCAGGGACGGTCCGCCAGCTCGGCGAGGGTGCGGGCGGGATCGTCCGGCCCGAGCGCTGCGCGGATGGTGTCGTGCGCGAACGCGACGTGATCGAGGTCGGGCAGACGCGGGCGCAGGTACCCGGGATACTCCTCGGCGATCGCGAGGTCGAAGCCGCGAGCCGCCACCTCGAACAGCCCCTCCTCCGGGGCTCGCTCGCTCACCTCCACGCGCAGGTCCGGATGGGCCTCCGCCAGCCACGTGAGTGCGGTGGGCAGCACGGCGTGCGCCGCCGACTGGAACACGGCGATGCGCACGGTTCCGCCCACTCCGGACACCGGGCGGGTGAGGTCGTCCTGCGCCTCGGCGAGCCGGTCCAGGATCGCCTCCGCATGCTCCACCAGCACCCATGCCTGCGGTGTCAGCCGCACGCGCCTGCCCGACTGCTCCAGGAGGGGGACTCCGGCCTCGCTCTCCAGGACCTTGAGCTGCTCGGACACCGACGACGGGCTGTAGCTGAGCGCCTCGGCTACGGCAGCGAGCGTGCCTCTGCGGCTCAGCTCCACCAGCAGGCGCAGCCGTCTCAGATCGAGCATGTGACTCCTTGGAATCATCGGGAAAGGCGAACGGTATTCATCGAAATCATTCGCTGTACCGAACATACCCTGTGGCACCACACTGAGATCATCCCCACCCCTGACATCCGCCCAGGAGGCACCGTGTCCGAGAGCATCACCACCACCGACGAGGTCCGCACATCCGATGTGGTCGCGACCGTTCGCCGCTGGCTCGACGAGGCAGCCAAGCACCCCGTCGACCCCGCCGCGGAGCGTCTGGCCGGCGTGCTCAAGGATGAGCACGGGCTGGACTTCACCGTGGGATTCGTCGACGGCGTCATGCGCCCGGAGGATCTGGACGTCGCCGCCGCGAAGCTGAAGGAACTGCGCGGCCTCACTCCGTCTTTCCTGCCCGCCTACCTGCGCGGAGCGATTGGCCTCGGCGCGGCGTTCGCCCCGATCGTGCCGGGCATCGTCATCCCGACGGCGCGGCGTGTGCTGCGCGGCATGGTCGGCCACCTCGTCCTGGACGCGACGCCGGCGAAGCTGGGTCCTGCGATCGCGAAGCTGCGCCAGGGGGGCAACCGCCTGAACCTGAATCTCCTCGGCGAGGCGGTGCTCGGCGAGAACGAGGCAGCGCACCGGCTGAAGGGCACGCACGAGTTCCTCGCGCGCGATGACGTGGACTACGTGTCCATCAAGGTCTCCGCCGTGGTCAGCCAGCTGTCGATGTGGTCGTTCGACGAGGCCGTCACCAAGGTGGTCGAGAAGCTCACCCCGCTCTACGAGACGGCTGCGGCGGCGGAGAAGGCCGGCAAGGCGAAGTTCATCAACCTCGACATGGAGGAGTACCGCGACCTCGACCTCACCATCGCGGTCTTCACGAAGCTGCTCGACCAGCCGCAACTGAAGGACCTCGAGGCGGGCATCGTCCTGCAGACCTATCTGCCCGATGCGCTGGGTGCCATGCAGCACCTGCAGGAGTGGTCGGCGCAGCGCGTCGCCGCCGGCGGCGCCCCCATCAAGGTGCGCGTCGTGAAGGGCGCGAACCTGGCGATGGAGCACGTGGACGCTGCGGTGCACGGCTGGCCCGTCGCCACCGTCGCCAGCAAGCAGGACGCGGACACCAACTACAAGCGCGTCCTCGACTGGGCCATGACCCCGGAGCGCATCGCCAACCTCCGACTCGGCGTGGCGGGGCACAACCTCTTCGACGTCGCGCACGCGTGGCTGCTCTCGAAGGCGCGGGGCGTGCAGGCCGGCGTCGAGTTCGAGATGCTGCTCGGCATGGCCACCGGTCAGGCGGAGGCGGTGCGCGGCGACGTCGGCCAGCTCCTGCTCTACACGCCGGTCGTCAACCCGAGCGAGTTCGACGTGGCGATCGCGTACCTGATCCGTCGTCTGGAGGAGAACGCGTCGCAGGACAACTTCATGTCCGCGGTGTTCGAGCTCGACTCCGATGCATCGCTGTTCGCCCGTGAGCAGGCACGGTACGAGGCGTCGCTGGCGGAGTTCCTGCGGACCCGCGACGAGGTCCCCACGCCGAACCGGGTGCAGAACCGTCAGGACGAAACGCCGGATGCCCCGTCCAGCGGCTTCCGCAACGAGCCCGACACCGATCCCGCCATCGCGGCGAACCGCGCCTGGGGGCGCGCGATCCTCGAGCGTGCCAAGACGAGCGAGGAGGGCGTGGCAATCATCGCCGATGCGCACGTGCCCACGGCCGCGGCGCTGGAGAGCGTCATCGCCGGCGCCCACGACGCCGGGGCCGGCTGGGGCGCGTTGTCCGGTGACGAGCGGGCCGAGATCCTGCACGGCGCCGGCCGCTCGCTGGCTGCCAACCGCGGCCGGCTGATCGAGGTCATGGCCTCGGAGGCGGGCAAGACCATCGCCGAAGCGGATGTGGAAGTCAGTGAGGCCATCGACTTCGCCCACTACTACGCCGAGCTTGCGCGCGGCCTCGACCACATCGACGGCGCCACCGCGGTTCCGTCGCGTCTCACGGTCGTCGTGCCGCCGTGGAACTTCCCCACCGCCATTCCCGCCGGTGGAGTGCTCGCCGCTCTCGCAGCGGGCTCGGCTGTCATCATCAAGCCGGCACGACTCACCAAGCGCACCGGTGCTGTGATGGTCGATGCGCTCTGGCAGGGCGGTGTGCCGCGCGATGTGCTCCGTCTGGTCGAGCTCGCCTCGGGGGAACTGGGCTCACAGCTCGTCGCCGACGAGCGGGTGGATCGCGTGATCCTCACCGGCTCGTCCGAGACCGCGGAGCTGTTCCGCTCCTTCCGCCCGGACCTGCCGCTGCTCGCGGAGACCAGCGGAAAGAACTCGATCATCGTCACGCCCTCCGCCGATCTCGATCTGGCCGCCGCCGATGTGGTCAAGAGCGCCTTCGGTCACGCGGGCCAGAAGTGCTCGGCCGCATCGCTCGTGATCCTGGTGGGCTCCGTCGCCACCTCCGAGCGGTTCCGCCGTCAGCTGGTCGATTCCGTGCGCTCGCTCCGCGTCGGCTACCCCACCGACCCCACGACGGTCATGGGCCCCATCGTGGAGGAGGCCAAGGGCAAGTTGCTCTCGGGTCTGACTACGCTCGGCAAGGGCGAGAAGTGGCTCATCGAGCCGAAGCAGCTCGACGACACCGGCAAGCTGTGGTCGCCCGGTGTTCGCACCGGTGTGAAGAACGGCTCCGAGTACCACCTCACCGAGTACTTCGGCCCGATCCTCGGCATCATGGAGGCGGCGAACCTCGAGGAGGCCATCGCGATGCAGAACGCGGTGGACTACGGCCTCACCGCCGGTCTGCACTCGCTCGACCGCGATGAGGTGGCCACCTGGCTCGGTAAGGTCCAGGCGGGAAACCTGTACGTCAACCGCGGTATCACCGGCGCGATCGTCCAGCGCCAGCCGTTCGGCGGCTGGAAGCGCTCCGCTGTGGGCGCGGGCGGGAAGGCCGGCGGGCCGAACTACCTGCACGGCCTGGTCGACTGGCGAGACGCTGCTCCCGAGTCGCGTCCGGTGACCCTCACCACGGCCATCGAAGCGGTCGTCTCCGCTGCGGACGACGCCTGGCTCCGTGCCGCTGTCGCCACCGACGAGCGGGCCTGGCAGGACGAGTTCGGCGTGGCACGCGATGTGTCCGCCCTCGGAGTGGAGCGCAACGTGTTCCGTTACCTGCCGACGCCGGTGACGGTCCGCGTGGCCGGGGACGCCTCGGAGATCCAGGGTGTGCGTGCTGTGCTCGCGGGCGTGCGCGCCGGATCTGACGTCACGGCGTCGTTCGCCACCGCTCCGTCGAAGAAGGTCGCCGCGGCGCTCGCTGCTGCCGGCGTCCAGGTCTCCGTCGACAAGGACGCCGCCTGGCTGAAGACGCTCGCGAAGAAGGGCTCATCCACCGGGCGCATCCGTCTCGTGGGCGGATCGGCGGCCGACGTCGCCGCCGCGCTGCAGGGCTCCATCGACGTCGCCGTGTGGTCGCACCCCGTCACCAGCGCCGGGCGTGTGGAGATGCTGCCGTTCCTGCACGAGCAGGCGGTGTCCATCACGAACCACCGCTTCGGCAACCCCACGACGCTGTCCGACGGCCTCCTCTAACCTTCGTTTCATAGCGCGCGATTGGCTCCAAACCTCGGGTTTTGGAGCCAATCGCGCGCTATGAACGCGGTGTGATGGTGATGCGGCCCCGCGTGAGGGCATCCTCCGTGGGGTTGCCGCCATCCGGGCTGGGTACCTCGATCGGAAGCTCCTGCTCGGCGTCCCAGATGGCGCGTGCCTGGGCGGCGGATGGCGCCCACACCTCGTCGAACATGCCGATGGTCGCGCCCGAGGTCGATCCGCGCCGTCCGCGGTTGAAGAAGAACCCCACCACGAGGGAGACGAGCACCAGCAGCGGCAGCGCCACTGTGAACCACCCCAGGATGTCCTTCATGTCTTGAGGGTAGGACGCCTCCGCCGGCCGGGCAATCGGGTCAGCGGACCTCGAGGGTCATTCCAGGGATCCCGTCCGAGAGAGCGATGGCGTGGGACCGCTCCAGAATGCGACGGAGCACGGCGAGGTCGACGGCGGCGAGATCCTTCAGGTACAGGCAGCCCTTCGTGAACGTATGCGGACCGAGTTCGCCCAGGTCGTCCGCGTGCGGGTCTGCACCCTCCAGGAGGTAGATCGTGCTGGCGGCTTTTCGCGGAGCGAACGCAGCCAGAGGCATATCGCCTTCGGCACCGGTGGGATAGCGGTAGTGGCAGGCGCCGAAGCCCACGATGGTTCCCCAGAGTGCCGGCTCGTGGCCGGTCACCTCTCCGAGCATGGCAACGAGCGTCCCCGCATCCCGGCGTCGCCTGTCAGGCGTGACCGCCGCGATGAACCCGGCCACATCCCCGCCGGTGGGCCTCACCGGGGCGCCTTGGCCGCAGCCTTCACGGACTTCTTGAACTCGCGCACCTTCACCAGGGATTCGGGAGAGGTGATGTCGGCAACGGAGCGGAACGACCCCTCGTCGCCGTACGAGCCCGCGGCCTCACGCCACCCCGCGCCGGTGAACCCGTACTGCTTGCCCAGGAGTGCCAGGAAGATGCGCGCCTTCTGGTCGCCGAATCCGGGCAGCGCCTTGAGCCGCTTGAGCACGGTCGCGCCGTCGGGGGAGTCCTTCGTCCAGATCTGCGACGCGTCGTCGTCCCACTCCGTCGCGATGACTTCACACAGGGCCTGGACCCGTCCGGCCATCGACCCCGGATAACGATGCACGGCGGGCGTCTGCTTGAACGCTTCCGTGAAAGCCTCGGGATCGTACCCGGCGATCGTCGCCGCATCCATCGTCCCCACGCGCTGCTGGATCTTCAGCGGGCCGGAGAACGCCGTCTCCATGGCGACCTGCTGATCCAGCAGCATGCCGATGAGCAGTGCGAGCGGGTTCTCGGTGAGCAGTTCGTCCGCCGCGGTGTCGTCCGTGATGTGCAGTGCCATACGCCCAGTGTTGCATCGGCGCTCCGGCACGGGAAGGCGGATGGGAGGATGGTGGAGTGTCCGACGTCTCCGATCTCGTAGCAGCCGCCCAGCACACACCCGTCGTGGTGATCGGGGGTGGGATCGGCGGGCTGGTCGCCGCGTATGAGTGCGCTAAGGTCGGCATGCCCGTGACGCTCCTCGAAGCTTCTGAGCGTCTGGGCGGATCCGTTCGCACCGTGGACGTCGGAGGGGTGCGCGCGGACGCTGGAGCCGTGTCCTTCGCCGCGGACGGGGCGGTCGACCGGCTCATCGACGCTCTCGGGCTGGCCGAACTCGGGCTGGACGGCGGGCGCGTCGCGCAGCGCACCGGTGTCCGTTCGACGACGAGCGCACGCGGGCTGGTGCCGCTTCCCGACGGCGTGCTGGGCATTCCGGCCAACCCGTTCCTCACGGACGCGGTGCGCATCATCGGCTGGGGTGGCGCCTGGCGCGGCTACCTGGACCGGTTGCGCCCACCGCTGACGATCGGGCACGAGAACCGCCTGGGCGTGCTGGTGCGCAAGCGCATGGGCGCGAAGATCGAGCACCGCCTGGTCGCCCCGGTCACCCGTGGATCGCTGGGCCTCGCACCCGACGAGGTCGACGTCTCCGTCGCTGCCCCTGAGCTCAACCCCGCGCTCACCCGTCAGGGATCGCTCTCCGGCGCGGTCGCGGAGATGCTTGGCGACGCGTCCGCCCGGCCCCGGCTCACGCTCGCGAACGGGATGGAGACGCTCGTCACCGCGCTGGAGCGCCGCATCGCCGAACTCGGCGGGCGAGTCCTGCTCGCGACGGCTGCCGAGTCGATCGTTCGCACCGGTGACACCTACCGCGTGACCGGCCGTCACACCGCCGACCACTCCGAGGATCCCGAGGGCGACGCCGCCGTGCCGGAGGAGTTCACCGCCGCCGTGGTCGTCCTGGCAGCCGAGGAACATGCGGCGCGACCGCTGTTGCACGGAATCGTCGAGCTTCCCGCGGAGTTCACCCCCCGGTCGCGGCTGACCACCCTCACCGCGATCGTCGATGGGGCACCCGCGTGGGGAGCAGGGGTGTACCCCCAGCCGGCTGACTCGGACATCGTCAGCATCGACGACCTCACCGCGCAGTGGGACGTCGGTGCTGATGCGGGTGCCCGGGTCGTGCGTGCCCGCCTCGCCGGGGTCCACACCCCGGCGGAGGCCACCGCGCAGCTGGAAGGCGTGCTGGGAGTCTCGGTCCGCGACGCGGTGATGGCCGATTTCGATGTCGCCCCGCATCGCGAACAGCGCGGGTTCGCCGCCGCAGCCGCACGTCTGCACGATCCGAATCTCTGGCCCGCGGGCCTGGGTGCCACCGGGGCCTGGCTCGCCGGTGCCGGACTGGACCTCGTGGTCGCGGACGCACAGAGTACGGCGGAGCGGCTTCGGCGAGGCGCGCTGTTCTCCTGAGCTCCGCTCGGCCAGTCCGTGTTCGATGGCGGATGGAAAAGCACACCCGGGGGAGTCGATCGGCGGTGCGTTCTCCATCTCCCACCGTGCAATCCCCGCCGGTCCGCTGCGCTGCGCTGGCTGACAGAGCAGTGGATGCCGGAATCGGAATATAGGGTTACGCTGGTCTCGCACACCAGCAGACGCTGCGGGGGAGGACCCATGAAGGGCAAGATCGGACTGGTCGTCGGCATCGGCATCGGATACGTACTCGGAACACGCGCCGGGCGAGAGCGGTACGAGCAGATCAAGGAAGCCGCGGGCAAGGTCTGGAACCTGCCGCAGGTGCAGACCCAGGTCGCCAAGGTCGAAGATCTGGCGAAGTCCGCGGCGCTCGCGCTGCCGCGCACGCTCTTGAACACCGGCGTCAAGGTGGCCCAGGCGGCCGCCGGCTCCGGCACCACCGGGCAGAAGCTGGATCGAGCCACCGCCACGGCGCGCGCTGAGGCACCCACGGTGAAGCGCGCCGCCGCCGAGTCGATCGACGAGGTGGTCGAGGCCGCCGATGAGGTCGCGGAGAAGCTCAAGAAGCCCCGCACGAAGAAGGGCTGACATGACGACTCCACGCGGATTCCGCGATCGCGCGGACGACGGCCTGCTCACCCTGCTCGGGGAGGTCCCGGAGCTTGTTCGCAATCTGGTCATCGCCGAGTTCAACGCCGCCAAGGCGTGGGTCACGCGCACGGCCAAGCACGCCGGCATCGGTGTGGCGTGGTTCCTGGCCGCCCTCTTCTTCCTGTTCTGGTCCATTCCGGCGCTGGGCACGTTCTTCATCGCGGGCCTGGCGTCGTGGATGCCGGTCTGGCTGTCGGCGCTCATCGTCTTCGTGATCATGCTGCTGATCGCCGCCGTGCTCGCCGTGCTCGGAGTCTTCCGCATGAAGAAGATCGCTGCCGACGAGAATCCGGTGCAGGCCGCACAGACCGATGTGAAGATCGTGAAGGATATCGCTGATGAGCTCTGATCGTTCCGCCGCTGTTCCGCGCACCGCCGTTCCGCTGGGGATCAACGACCCCGTCGAGGCCGCACGCGCCGAGCTCAAGGCTGCGCTGAGCGCCATCGAAGAGAAGGTCAACGTGCCCAAGCAGGCGCAGAAGGCCACCGTGAAGGCTCAGCTGTTCGCCCGTCGTGAGCCTCTCAAGGCGGCCCTGGTCGCTGTCGGAGTCGCGGTCGCGGTCGGCGGCATCGTCTGGTCTGTGGTGCGTTCGGTCACCGACCCTCGCGGCTGAGTTTCGCGGTCGCTCAGCGCCGGCGGAAGGTGCCCGGACGGGTCAGATAGCCGATCCCGACGCCCACCACCACGCCGATGATCGTCTCGATCCCGCGATCCAGGATGAGCCCGGCTGTCGGAGCGGGTGAAGCCAGGTGCACCATGAGCAGGGCCAGCGGTGTGATGAACAGCAGTGCCAGGACGTAGTTGCGCCCCACGAGGAGCTCCACGGCGAACTGCAGCACGATGACGATGACCAGCGCCACCAGTGTGGGAGGGCTCCACCACAGCAGGAGCGCCGCGAGGGCCAGGCCGATCACGGTTCCCACGATCCGCTGCACGCCGCGCACGAGCTGCGGCACGAACTCACGTGACGCCAGCGGCACCACCGCCGATACCATCGCCCAGTAGGGGTGGCCGATGCCGATCGACGTGGCGATGGTTCCCGCGATCAGCACTCCCGCTGCGGCACGGATCACGTGGCGCAGCTCGATCGGATGCGCCTCGGGCCGAGCCCCGGTGAGCGAGCGCCCGCGCCGCAGGGCCCCCGTTGCGCCCAGCAGGATCGAGAACGCCGCGACGGAGACGCTCACCACGGTGGCGGGAACGAGCAGGGCGGGTGTCGCGGGGATCGATGCACAGGCAGTGAAGGCGAAGATCGGGAACAGCGCCCCCGGGGGATGCCAGCGCTGACGATCACTGAGCGCGGCAGAACCTGCGGCGAGGAGGGCGGCCAGAGGGATCACCAGCCATGATCGCGCCGGTGACAGCCCCACGAGCACCCCTCCGATGACGGAGGCGACCAGCACGCCTCCGGCCACGGACTGCATGCGCAGGCGGCCGGCGTAGTCCGACGAACGGCCATACAGCGAAGTGAACGCACCGAAGGCCGCATAGATCGACCACTCCACGTGGTCGATGCTGAACAGAACGAGCAGTGGCACCGCGATGGAGAGCCCGGCGCGCAGGGCCACGCGGTGCGCACCGGAGTGCGGACCGAAGCCGAGCAACCCCTGGATGAGCGGATGCCGATCGGTCATCGTTCCATTGTCTCTCATGCGTCTGAATGCATCATGGAAATCCCGGATCACGAGCGAATGCGACCCGGAACCACGAGCGGAACCGGGCAGGGGGGAAACGAAACGCCGGATCGGGGGTATATTCAAGGGAAACAGGCAGTTGCAATGGTGCGGACACTGCCGGTGGCGTGCGCCCATGCGCATCTTTCGCCCGGGTCCGCCACTCTCCCTGAGATCGTCATCCTCCCGGCGATCCACGCCCCTGAGAGAGTTGTCATGACTACAGCCAACGAACATCACGAGAAGCCGCTGACCGGCTGGCGCGTTCTCGTTCCCCGCGGTGGTCCCTGGGGCGACGGCGTCGCCGCCAGCCTGCGCGACCAGGGAGCCATCCCCGTGGTCGCCCCTCTCATCAACTTCGCTGCGACGACGGATGCCGCAGCCCTCGATGACGCGCTGCGCCGGCTGCAGGACGGCGAGTTCGACTGGCTCACCGTCACCAGCGCCACAACGGTCGACGTCCTCTACGCCCAGCGCACCGTCGTTCCCGCGAAGACGCGGATCGCGGCCGTCGGCGAGACCACGGCTGCGGCGCTCCAGGCGGCGGGCTATACGGTGGACCTCGTGCCGGCGGAGGACAACTCCTCGGCGGGCATGGCGGCTGATCTGATCGCGCTGGAGACGGAGCCGAAGAAGTTCCTCACGCTGCGAAGTGAGCAGGCGAAGCCGGTCCTCACCGAAGCGCTGCTGGGTGCCGGGCACCACGTGCATCAGGTGGTGGCATATCGCACGGTGGGCGTGCCGGTGACGGAGCGCATCGCCCGCGACGTCGCCAACGGGCGCATCAACGCGATCCTCGTCACGTCGGGTTCGGTCGCGGCCCAGGTGCGCGAGCAGTTCGCGGTGATTCCGGAGGAGACGATCATCGCGGCGATTGGTCCTCGTACCGCCAAGGACGCGCGTGGTCTCGGACTCAACGTGGACATCATCGCCGACCAGCAGACCGTCGATGCGCTCATCGCCGCGGTCTCCAAGTTCCCGCTGCCGCACGCCGCGGACGAGTTCGCCCGATGAGGCGGGTCGTGATCCTGGCCGGCGGCGTCGGCGGGTCACGATTCACCCTCGGGGTGCGAGAAGCGCTTCGCCGCCGTGGTGAGGCGCACCAGATCACGGTCATCGCCAACACCGGCGACGATCTGTGGCTGAGCGGCGTGCGGCTGCAACCCGACATCGATTCGCTGCTGTATGCGCTGGCCGGTGTGAACGACACCGAGCGCGGGTGGGGCCGGGCCGGGGACACGGAACGCGTCAACGCGGAGCTGCAGGCGTGGGGCGGCGGATGGCCGTGGTTCACTCTCGGCGACCTCGATCTCGGCACCCACCTCGCCCGAACCGGATGGCTCCGCGACGGCGCCACAGTGTCCGAGGTGGTGGCCCGTCTCAACGGACGGTGGGACCTCGGTGCGCGAATCCTCCCGATGACCGATGCCGAGGTGGACACCATCGTCCACCTTCGCGACGGATCCCGCATGCACTTCCAGGAGTGGTGGACGCGTCACCGCGCCGCTCGTGCCCCGGAGCGGTTCGTGAACCCGGGAATCGAGCAGGCTCATCCGGCGCCCGGTGTGCTCGAGGCGCTCGCCGAGGCCACGGATGTTCTCATCGCGCCATCCAACCCGGTGGTCTCCCTCGGGCCGATCCTCGCCGTGCCCGGCATCCGCGAGGCGCTTGCGCTCGCTCCGGCCCCCGTTGTGGGTGTATCGCCGGTGATCGGCGGCGCCGTGGTGCGAGGCATGGCGGATGTGTGTCTGCCCACCATCGGGGTCGAGACGTCGGCGGCCGCGATCGCGGGACTCTACGGTGCACGTGATCGCGGCGGCCTGCTGGATGCCTGGTTGATGGCCGAGGAGGACGTGGCGCTCGCACCGGGTGTGGCGGCCGGAGGCATCGACGTGTCGGTGGTGCCGCTGTGGATGCGGGACGCCGACACCTCCGCTGCGCTCGGGGACGCCGCGCTGTCGGTCCGCGACGACGAGGGCTTCGCGGGCTGAAGCCTGCCGACGGTGCCGATCGGGGACCGGCGCACCTGGTGGCGCCTCCTCCCCGCCCCGCGGGCAGCTCAGCCCCGTGTCGCCGGGCCCGTTCTTCAGCCGGTCAGGGCGCGAGTGCGCGGGCCCAGGGTGAGCTCTGGTGCGTCGCGAGCGGCGTTCAGCTGCACCGGGGTGTCCACATCGCGGCGCAGCGACGGGGCGGCCGCCAGCGGTGTTGCACCCGCAGCCAGGTGCCGGGCGAAGGAGTCATGGCCGAACGAGGGCTGCAGAGCACGCGGATGCTGCGCGGTGAGCATGACGGTGCCCACTCCCTCGCTGTCAGACACCGCGCCGTACGGTATGTCGGCGGCGAGGAGCAGGACAGCGTCCAGATCATCCGGATGCAGAGCGGGAAGGTCGGCGTGGATCACCGCGACGAACCCGCCACCGACGCTGTTCAGTCCGGCACGGACGGCGTCGTTGAGCGCATGCTCGACCGCATCCGCCCGGTCCGCGCGAGCGGTTCTCACCGATTCCGGCGCTGCGGTCTCTTCGGCGACGACGTCCACCGCTGCGCTCGTGATCTGCTCCCGAGCCGCATCCGCGAGCGCGGCGTCGGATGTCACCAGCACGATCCGCTCCACCCGCCGGGCGGCGGCGATGCGCTCCAGGGTGTCGAGCGCGATCGCCCGCGCGAGCTGCGCATCCGCCCGCAGGCGTGATTTGCCGTGCGAGGTGTGTTTGACGGGGACGACCACCGTCCACCCCGCGGGTGCCGCAGCGCTCACCGGCGCGCAGCGGCCTCGCGTGCGCGGAGGCGGGGCAGCACTTCTTCGCCGTAGAGACGCAGGAAGGCCTCCTGGTCCTCGCCGGGGTCATGGAAGACCAGGTGGCGGAATCCGAGGTCGCGGTAGTGCTCGATGGCGGCGACGTGCTGGTCGACATCGTCGGACACGATGAACCTCGAGGCGGCGCGCTCGATGGGCAGCGCATCGGCGAGCCGTTCCATCTCCACCGGATCGTGAACGCTCGTCTTCTCTTCGGGAGACAGCGCCAGGTTCGCCCAGAACCGCGTTTTCTCCTGGGCTTGCGCGATGGTCGGCGCCAGGGAGACCTTGACCTCGATCAGCGTGTCGATGTCGTCCCTCGTGCGCCCCTGCTTGCCGAGCCCCTCGTCGAGCGCGGGGAGGAGAGTATCCGTGTAGAGCGTGTCGTCCTTGCCGCTCGTCGTGATGAACCCGTCCGCGATCCGGCCGGCCAGGCGTGTGGCCGCCGGTCCCGCGGCGCCGATGTATATGGGCACGCGCTGGTCCGGGCGGTCGTAGATCGTGGCGTCGTGGGTGGTGTAGTAGGTGCCGTCGAACGTGACACGCTCTTCGCTCCACAGCCGGCGGATCAGCGTGATGGCCTCTTTCAGGCGCTGGAAGCGCTCGGGCGAATCGGGCCAGGGCTGTCCCAGCGTCACCTCGTTCAGTGCCTCCCCGGTGCCCACGCCCAGGATGATGCGGCCCGGGTTCATCACGCCGAGTGTGCCGAACGCCTGAGCGATGACCCCGGGGTGATACCTCAGCGTCGGGGTGAGCACAGAGGTTCCGAGCAGGACGCGCTCGGTGCGCTCGCCGAGGGCTCCCAGGAGCGGGATCGCGGCCGGTGCGTGACCGCCTCGGTGCCGCCAGGGCTGGAGGTGATCGCTCACGAACACGGAGTCGAAACCCACCTGCTCGGCGATACGACCGAAATCGACCAGCTCGCGCGGACCGAACTGCTCCGAAGACGCCTTATAGCCCAGCCGCAGCGGAACGCTCATCACGACTCCCTTCCTCTCCCGCCATCCTTCCACCCGCGACCGACAGCGGGGCGTCCCCGATCGTTAGGGCTTCGTAGCGATTCTCCCTGCCGCCTGTCGGTGGACGCTGGCAGACTGAGGGCATGGTGACGCTGCTGCTGGACTCTGCGAATCTCGAGATCTCGTTGTCCGTCACCGAGCGTGCCGCCGCCTTCGCACCCAGCAGCACGATCCGTGTCTCCCGCTCGGACATCACGCGGGTGCAGCTGACCGATGACCCGTGGACGTGGCTGCGCGGCGTCCGCAAGCCGGGTACGCAGATTCCCGGTGTGATCGCTGCGGGCACATGGAACTCCATCGCCGGCACCGACTTCGTCGTCGTGCGCGGTCACCGCGAGGGCGTCGTCATCGAGCTCACGGAGGATGCGCCCTACCAGCGGTTGCTGCTGACCACCCGTCACGGGCTCGCTCTGGTGAACGCACTGAGACTGGACGCGTCCGAGCAGCCGG
Source organism: Microbacterium sp. GXS0129 (assembly GCF_044769785.1). Lineage (NCBI taxonomy): Bacteria > Bacillati > Actinomycetota > Actinomycetes > Micrococcales > Microbacteriaceae > Microbacterium > Microbacterium sp. GXS0129. Next base: position 249,153 of record NZ_JBIZVZ010000001.1, read on the forward strand.
AAGAGGTATCGGAGATGGTGGCGCACGCCGAGCCGAAGGCGCCGCGCAAGCGCAGCCCGAAGGGTGCCGCCCGCCCCGCTACGGCGTGACGTCGAGCTGCGCCGCGATCCAGTCCGCGGCCTCGGACGGGGCGTAACGGGCGCGCATCGTGCCGGAGTGGTGGGAGGGCCACCAGCGCCCGGTGAGCTCCGCTCCCGAACGTCGATACGTCTGCATGAGCGCCGCCGTGGAGATCGCGGGAGCGACCTCGTCGAACCGCGCCGCATCGATCCGTACCGGCGAGCGGAATCCGCGCAGGGCGGCCACGTCGTTGGCTCGGAAGGAGCGGTACAGGAGCCGGAAGAGCTCGTCGCCGGATCGTCCGCCGATCCGCGCAGGTGCGATGTCTCCCCAGGAGCCGGGGGCGGACAGCTCCGTGAGGCAGAGCCGATCCAGGTCGCCCCAGCGTGCACGCGCCCGGTCGCTGAGTCCGTCGGTGGCGATCAGCTCCCGCAGACGCTCGTCCTCGGTGCTCGCCCCGCGCAGCATGAGAGCGATGAGTGCGGAGACCACGCCAGAGCCCGGCACAGCGGCGGGGAGCGCTCGGGCGAGGCGGATGCTGAGGTCCATGCGGGTGACGGGCGTGAATGCGGCCGTGCCGCGCAGTCGAGAGCGGGAGTCGGGCTCCGGGGCCACCGATGCGAAGAGCGCGGCGACGGCGCCCTCCGAGTGCCCTGCGGCGAGCCAGTCATCGCCGAGCCGGTCATCGATGGTGCTGCGGGCACGCACCATGGCGCACAGGGACGCGCCCAGCGGCCGTCCGATCAGGTAGGGGTGCTCTCCCGCGCTGCCGATACCGGGGTAATCGGGACGCAGGACCGCGATTCCGCGGGAGAGGAGGGCGTCGCAGAGCGCGTCGCCCTGGGACATCCGCCGCCACTCGGGATGCTCGGGCGAACCGGTGCTGGGCGCCGAGCGACGAGATGCCCCGGTGGTCATGTGCCCGAACACCACCACGGGAAAGCCGGTGCTCGGGGCGGGGGCGTGCGGCACGTGGACGAGCCCCGTCTCGACGGTGCCATCCGCATCGAAGGCGACCGCGCGGGTGGTGCCGTGGACGAGACCGGTCACCAGCGCCCCCGCGGAAGCAGCCGGCGCAGGGCCGCCGGCATCGTGCCCAGCAGGGAGCCGCGTCGTCGTTCGGCGTCATCGATCACGTCGGTGAAGAACCGTGCGACCGGGGCGAGCTGGTCGACGTCGATGCGATCGATCGTGTCGACGTCGTCGTACAGATACAGCGGACCGGAGATGAGGCTCACCGTGGGCACGCCGGACACCAGCGTGAACGAGGCGTCGGTCGGGATCCCTCCGGCAAAGAACTCCAGCGGGGCGGCGCCCATCAGGGTGGTCGAATGCAGCGCGTTGCGGCGCACCGCGCGGGCGATGCGGGCGGTGAACGCAGGATTCACGTTGAGGAAGATGCCCCGGGGTTCGGTCTCACCGGTGGAGCGGAATCCGCCGTCTGCGCCCTCCACGGCTCGCAGGCCGATGTGCTCGATCGTGGTGTTCAGCACGATGTTCCAGGGCGAGTTGCGCGACAGCACGTAGCGACGGGCGAACTCCTGGTGTGCCTGATATCCCGTGAAGTGCGTGTCGAACGTGACGAACAGCAGGGTCTTGTCGCGCCGCGCGCCGCCCGCCGCCGCCCGGCCGTAGTGCTCCGCCAGCGCGATCACCTCCGCCGTGCCCGAAGCATCCTCCACCGCGCCCGCGCCGACGGAGTCGTGGTGCGACTGGATCATGATGGCGTCGTCACTGGCACCGGCGAGCACCCCGATCACGGTGCGTGAGATCACCTCCTCACGCGTGATGTCGAGGGTCAGAGCGGCGCTCGCGCGCTTCGCGAGGGCTGAGCGCAGCCGCTCGCCTCCGGCCCGTGTGACCCAGACACCCGGCAGGGGAAACAGCGTCCGGCGATAGTACTCGTTGTGGTAGCCGAGGGAATCGGGATAGTCGCGGAGGACGCCGATCACCCCGATCGCGCCCGCGGCTGCCGCCTCGCGCATGGTGCGCGCGAGCGACGTGACGTACGGGTTCCGGCTGCGCAGTACGTCTCGCCGCAGGACGCGGCGCCCCGGATCGTGGATGAACAGCGTCAGAGGCAGGGTGTGCGCGAGCGTCATGTCGAAGGTGAGATCGAACAGCACGATCGCTCCGCGGACGTCGTGGCTGCGCACGCGGCCTGCGCCGATATCCACGACAGGTGCATCCACACGGTGTTCGGCAACGCCCGTCCAGGTGTGGCCCGCCAGGCCCGAGTGCAGGATGGGTGAGCAGTCGATCCGGGTGTCGCCCACCGTCAGCCCGTGCTCGCGAGCACGCCATGCGTACGATGCCACCTCCATGATCTGGGTGTCGAGCCCGGCCTGCGCGAAGCGGCGCTGCACATAGCCGGCCGCGGCAGCCCCACCCGGACTCCCGGTGGCCCGCGGGGAGAGCGCGATCAGATCCTCGATGGTCGCCATCATCGCGGGAGCGGTCAGTGTCATCACTCCAGGTTAGGAATCCATATGCGTAGGTCGGACGGATGCGCCGGTTCCGTCAGACTGGAGCGTCACGGAGTCTAGGATTCGTCACATGGAAGATGTCGACGACGCCACCGTCGCCCGCTCCCTGGATGAGATCGATCTGGCGGTGCTGCACGCACTGCAGATCGACGCCCGGGCGCCCTGGGCCCGCATCGCTGCCGTCATCGGCGTCGACGCGGCGACGGTGGTCCGGCACTGGAGCGCCCTGCGCGCCGACGGACTGGCCTGGCTGACGGCCTGGCCCACCCCCCAGCGATGGTCGGCCACCACCGACCTGGGGGTGGCCCTGCTGGATTCGCGTACCCCGGCGGATGCTCTCGCGGCGGTGGTGCGCCGACCCTGGGTGCTGAGCGTGGACGAAACATCCGCCGGCTTCCTCGCGTTGCTGGCCACTTCGGCGGGCCTTGCCCGGCTGGGGGATCGCGCGCGGGAGCTCGCCGACGACGGGGCTCGGGTGCTGCGGATGGATGTGGCCGCATCGATCGTGGCGGAGGACTCCACCTGGCGCCTGGCGGTGCTCTCGAACGCGCAGCAGCGTTCGCTGCGCGCCGGCGCGCCGAGCGAAGCGGTGGGTTCCCGGCCGATAGCAGCCACCACGCTCGCGGAGATCGCGGCCGCTCTGGACGAGGATCCGCGCATGCCCGCAGCGACGCTCGCCCTGCGGCTCGGCGTGTCCGAGGCGACGGCGCGACGGAACCTGGAACGGGCCACGGCGGCAGGGCTCCTGCGATTCGGGTGCGACCTCGCGATGCCCGCGGCCGGCTTCCGGCGGGGCGTGGTGCTGTGGGGGCGCAGCGAAGATCCGGAGGGGGCCGCCGTCCGTGCCGCTCGCCTGCCGGAGGTGCATCGGGCGGGCATCCTCGTGGGCGCGGCCCCGCTGTTCGTGTGCCTGCGGTCTCGGTCTCTCACGTCCCTTCCCGCCGTGGAGCGGGCCTGGGGCGGCGATGTGGAGATCAGCGACCGCTGGGCGGTGCTTCGTGGCATGAAGCGCAACGGACACGTGCTGGACGCCGAGGGGCGATCGGTCGCCCGGGTCGCTCCGTCGTGGTGATCGGTTTCATCGCGCGCACATCGTCCGAATCCGGCCCGGTTGAGAGCGTTTTGCGCACGATGAACGCGTGATCAGGCCGACCGCAGACGATCGTCGAGGCGGTAGCGCAGCAGCGGGATGAGGCTGAGGGCGCACAGGGCGGCCGGGATCACGGAGACGCCCACCACGATCGCCCACTGCGCGCTCGCGCTCTGCGGGGCGGCGTCACCCGTCGAGGCCGCGTATCCGCCGATCGACAGCACCAGTCCGAGCAGCGCGGGCCCCAGGGCCAGCCCCAGCAGCTCGAAGCCGGACCACACGCCGGCAATCATCCCGATGCGGTTGACGCCGTTGCGCTGCGCGTCATCGGCGGCGAGGTCGGGAAGCATCGCGAGCGGGAACAGCTGCGCGCCCGCGTAGCCTGTGCCCACCACCGCGGCGGCGATGAACATCGGCAGCGCATGACCGGTGCGCGCGGTGAGCAGGGCCAGTAGCCCCACCGTCATCACGACGGTCGCCACGGCATACCCGCTCCGCTTGCCGATGCGAGCGGAGAGCCGGGACCATGCGGGCGTCAGCACGACGGCGGGGCCGACGAAGCAGACGAACGCGATCGTGGCCGCTGAGGGATCGTGGAGCACATGCCGCGCCACGTACACCACGCCGCCCAGCACCATGCCGATGCCGACGGCCTGCAGCACGAACGCGGCGATGAGTACGCGCGCGTCGGCCTGACGCAGCACGATGGTCAGTTGGTCGAACAACCGGCCGCCGGCCTGCTCGGTGCGCGTGAGCGGCACCGAACGCGTGCCCCACCACACCCCGATCGTCCCGATGAGGATGAGCGCCGCCATCGCCACGGCCATCACGCGGTAGCCGGCGATTCCCCCGAAAGTCTCGACGAGAGCGGGCGCCGCGGCCCCCGCCACCAGGATCGCCAGCGTGAACACGATCACCCGCCAGGTGATCATCCGCGTGCGCTCGTCGTAGTCGTCGGTGATCTCCGCGGACATCGCGAGATAGGGCACCTGGAAGAACGCGTAAACGGTCGCTGAGGCGAGGAAGGCGATCAGCACCCAGAGCGCGGCCGCCACGGGCGGCGCCGTCGGACCGAAGAACATCGCGGTGAAGGCGAGGGAGAGCAGGATCCCGGCGCGGAGGATGAAGGGACGACGTCGTCCACGCGGGTTACGGGAACGGTCGCTGAGCCGCCCCGCAACGGGGTTCAGGAAGAAGTCCCACGCCTTCGGCGCGAACACGATCATCCCTGCGATCGCTGCCTCCACGCCGAGCAGATCGGTCAGATAGGGCATCAGGATGAGACCCGGGACGGTCCCGTAGGTTCCCGAGGAGATGCCGCCGAGGGCGTAGCCTGCTCGAATGCGGCGCGACAGCGCAGTCATGGGGCGATGTTATGGCGAACGGTGCATCTCGTTTCGCTCCATGCCTCCGATCCGTCACGGGCGGGCGCAGGTTTCCCTTGATCCGTCAGCGGATTGCGCCTGTCGGTGTCGCTCAGTGGGGCGGTATTCTGGAAATCGGCGGGCTGCGTGCTGTGATGCGTCAGCGGGTCAGTCGATGTCGCGTCGCCACGTGGTGAAGGTGCCGATCACGGTCAGCAGGACGGCGTAGCCGGCCAGAACCAGCGCACCCACCCACCATGCGGGAGTGCCCGACGCTGCGTCGCCGGTGCCCGCGATCGCCAGCAGGCTCTGACCGACGAGGGCGTCCGATGCTGCGCCGGGCAGATACTGCAGCGGCTCGCGCAGCTGGTCGACGAACATGCCGGCCATCCGGATCACCGGCTCCACGAACTGCGTGAACGCCAGCACCACCACGATGGCTGCCACCTGGTTGCGGATGACGCTGCCGACGCCGATGCCGACCAGCGTCCAGAGTATCAGGGCCAGCACAACGCGTCCTGCCATGGCCCAGGTGCCGGTGCTGTCGAGGGCGGTCTCCTGGCCGAACACGGCGAGCATTCCGGCGCCACCGCCGATGGTGGAGGCGATGGCGACCACGCCGTAGATCGCCCCCATGATCACGCCGACGATCAGCTTCGAGCTGAGCACGACGCCGCGACGCGGATTGGCCAGCAGCGTCGGCACGATGAGCTTGTGACGGAACTCGCTGGTGACCATAAGCGTGCCGAAGAGCAGGGGCAGCACGTAGCCGCTGCTCGCGGCCAGCGAGTAGATCCAGGGCGCGACCTGGTCTGCGGGCAGCGGAATCGGCTGTCCGCCAGGAATGCTCCCCGACGCGCTCGCGCCGACCGCCGCACCCATGCCCACGGCGAACATGAGCAAGTAGGCCACCAGGATGACGCCGATCACCCACCAGCCCACCGTGGTGAACTGCTTGGTGAACTCGGAACGGGTCGCGTTGCCGAGGCTCATCGGCCCTCACCTCCGTGGTCGTTGGCGTCCGTGTGGTCTGTTTCGGCGGCGTGCTCGTCGCCGAAACGGCGGAAGAACGCGTCGGCGGCGTCATCGGACTCGGTGCGGTCATCTCGCCGCTCCCACGCGTCGCGCGGAACCGGGTCCTCTTCCTCGAGCGAGTCGTCGTCCGTGTCTTCGGTGAACTGCGCGAGCGGGATCTCGATCACGCGGGTCGACAGATCCTCCGCCGGAACATCGCCGTGCAGCGCCGACGTGACGGCATCGGCCGCGTACGGGGCGGTTCCGGTGTCGTGCGTGGGATCGACGGATCCGTCGCGCATCAGCTCGTCGCCGTCGGGGTCTGCGCTGGTGCGGGAGCCGAGGAGCAGGTCATCGAACGACAGCTCGCCGGTGACGGGATTCGCCTCGTACGTGAGCACGGTGGGCGCGGGGACGTCGGGGACGTCGGGAGCGTCCTCGCCGGTGGACGCATCGGGGTCACCGGACGTTGTGCCGGGGGAGGGCGTGCCGTGTTCCGCGGACGTCGCGGCGCTGTCGTCGTACGTGTTCGCGTCGGAGGTGTTCTGGTCGGAGGTGTTCTCGTCGGAGGTGTTCTCGTCGTGCGTGTTCGTGTCGGAGGTGTTCTCGTCCTGCGTGTTCGCGTCGTATGCGTTCTCGTCGTGCGTGTTCGCGTCGTGTGGGTTCTCGTCGGAGGTGCTCTCGCTGGACGTGTTCGCGTCGTCCGTGTTCGCGTCGTCCGTGTTCTCGCCGAATGGGTTCTCGCCGGATGGATTCTCGGCGGTTTCGGCGCGGGGAGCGTCGTCGAGAGGGCCGTCGTGGCTCGGCTCGGACGAGAGGTTGTCGTCCGAGCGGACTTCTCCGGTGTGGTGCGTGTCGGCGACCGCCGCATCCGCGGGCTCCACTCCATCGCCGGCGTGCTCAGTACCATCGTGGTCCGACGTGTGAGCGGAGCTGGCGTCGGTCGAGTGGATGGATTCCGCCGTGACCACCGGAATCGTACCGGTGCGGATAATGCCGATCTCGCCCGTCGCCGCCACCTCGTACCGGGTCTCGGCGGCGATGTCCTCGGCCCGGATGACGCCGATCTCACCGGTGGGCGCCACCTCGAACACGGTGTTGTCAGAGGCGGTGCTGGCGTCAGCATTGGTGCGCGGCGGCTGCGGCGGGGTCCACCCTTCGCCGGGTCCGCTGTCCTGCCTTGGAGCCCACGCGGAGTCATCCGGCTGTTCCGGGGCGGGGTCTTCCGCTGACGGCGTCGCCGTGAAAGAAGTGGTGGCCGTGGCAGGGGCGCGGAACAGCGGCGGGGTGGCGGGGGCCGGAGCGGGCTCCGGTGCATCCGTGGCCTCGAAGACAGGAATGTCGAAGGCGGACCCGTCGTGCTCAGGGATGTCGCTCTCGCTCGCCGGTGCCGGTGCCTCGGCGTTCGGTGACCAGGTGTCGGACGAGGGCGCGTGCTCGCTCGGCGTGGTGACGTCATCGGACGGAGCCGTACCACCGGGTGCTGTGTTGTCCGCAAAGGTTGCGTAGCCGTCGGCCGCCTCATGGTCGTTGGGCGTCGCGTTCCCGTTGGTCGGCGTCGCGTTCCCGTCGGTCGGCGTCGCGTTGCCGTCGGTCGGCGTTGCGTTCCCGTCGGTCGGCCCGTCGGTCGGTGTCGCGTCGGTCGGCGTCGCGTTGGAGTCGGATTCGTGGAACGAGGGTGTCTCGCCGGATAGCGCCGGGTCGGACTGAGTCGTGACGCTTGTCTGCCCGCTGTCATCCGCGTCTGCGAACGCGCTCGTTGTGCTGGTGCCCGCATCGGGTTCGGGGCTGGCGTCGGTGAGGGAAGCTTCCGGTTCGCTGCGCTCCGCGGACGTGTCGGGGAGAGGAGACTCCAGCACGGCGGCATCATGGGCGGCCGTGGGCGGCACATCGGCCTCACCCTGCGCGGAGGCCTCCGGCCTCGCCCCGGCGGACTGATCAGTGCCCGCCGAGTTCTCCGAGATGCGAGGCGTGCTCGCCAGGGCAGCATCGGTGGTGAGTGTCGACTCGTCTCCCGCTGCCGGGACCACGGAGATCAACTCGGTGGGCAGGTTCCAGTCTCCCGCGGGATCGTCCTCGGACGTGGCCTCTGCAGGCGATGCCTGCTCGGCAGGAACCGCACCCTGCAATCCCGTGGCATCGTCTCCCGTGAACGCCCCGGACTCCGCAACAGCGGCGTCCTCGGTTGCCTCGGCGTTGTTGAAGAGCTCATCGAGCGTGCCGATGGCGTCTGTGACCACCGGCGGCGCGGCGTCCGACGACGCGGCGGCGTTCTCGGTCGCCTCAGCGGAGCGTCGACGTGAGAGACGCCACCACGGGCGACGCTCGGGTCGCTGCGGCGCGGCAGAAGCACTCACCGAGCCGGGCTCGTCTGTGCTCTGGGGCTCATCTGTGCTCTGAGGCTCGTCTGTGCCCTCGGGCTCGTGGATGATCTGCGGCTCAGCGGGGGCGGTCGTGGCGGTGGCTGCCGACAGCGGCATCGCCCAGTCCGGCGTGATCTCGTCGCCGAGGCCGTCCTCGTCCGAGTCCGCCGCGGGCAGACGAAAAGATCTGTCGGTGCTGTCGGTGCTGTCGGTGCTGTCGGTGCTGTCGGTGCTGTCGGTGCTGTCGTGCGCGTGGTCTGTTTCTGCCGGGAAGGCAGATTCTGCGGCGAGATCGATCTCGCCGTCGCCCGTGGCGCTCGCCGACTCTGGCAGGTACGAACTGTCCGGCACCGAGGAGGCCGTGCCAGCACCCCGGTCGTCGGAGCGGCCAGTGGCGTCGGCGGCGGGGCCCGCAGCTGCGTGGTCAGCTGGTCTGCTGTCAGAGTCGAGAGCAGGATCATCGCCGAACGGGTACTTCATCGACGCAGGCATCCACCAGGCACGAGGTGCAGCTTCGTCAGCCTGGCCCGCGGGAGCGTCCTTCGAGACCGAGCCCTCGTTCCCTCCCAGGGGAAGTTCCACGCTGGTGGGAGGCACAGTGTCCGCAGAGCCGGGGGCGGTCTCCACCGGCGATGCGTCCTTCGTGCCACCATCGCCTGTCTCGGGGAGTCCGGCATCCGTGATGTTTTCGAACGCCGTCGAGACGCCATATGCGTCGCCGTCGGCGCCACGATCGTTCGCCGCGGTGGCTTCTGCACCCGTGTATGCGTCCGGACCACCGGCGGGCTCTGCGCCTGCACCCGCGTCTGCATCGGCGTCGGCATCAGCGTCGGCGGCGACGTCTGTGTGAGCGCCCGAGGAGAACTCTTCAGCACCGCCGACTGCGGCTGCTTCCGGCTCGGTGTTCGTGTCCGCGTCGAGGTGACCGCCGACGCTCGTGCCGCCTCGCTCGTCTTCGAGGCCGGGGGAGTCCTCGGGCGGACCTGCGGCGTCTGCGTCGGCCTGGTGATTCGTCCCGTCTTCGGCGAGCGTCTCGCCCGTCTCGGCGACCGGCTCGGTGCTCGCCGCAGAACCGTCTCCGGCGTCCTCGTCCGGCGCATCCACCAGCGACGCGGTCCCGGTGGGAACGCGAATCTCGGCAGGCATCCACCATGCGGTACCGAGCCCCGCCGGTCCACGATCGTCCGAACTCACGTCCTGCCTGTCGCCGGACTCAGGGACCGGCTGCGCGGAGTCGAACGCCTCTGCCGTGGGGGGTTCTTGCGAAGGCGCTTCCTCGCCGCTTGTCTCGGAAGCGCCCCAGCCGTCAGCATCCTCGGCGGACGTCGCGGCATCGCCGGACAGCGCGGTGTCGCTCGACAGCGCAGTGTCCTCAGTCGGCGGCGTGGTGCCGTCGCCCGGCTCTTCGTCGGAAAGATCACGAGCGGATTCGCCGGCATCGGACGCACCGGCGAAGCTCACGATATCCGGTGCCGCATCGTCGGCGGAGTGGTCAGCTTCATCGTCCGAGGACCTGCCGGCGGCGTCATCGGGGCCTGTGATGGGGCCGCTCGCATCGGCCTCCGAGGCGAACGCGGCTCCGTCGGAGCCATACGCGTCATCGTGCGGGCTCGCGGGAGCGTGGGCACTGGCAAAGCCGTTCCCGTCAGCGTCGGCTCCGTGGATGTCGTCGCGGGTCGCCTCGTCGGCGTCATCGGGGCTCTCAACGTCAGCGCGCTCCGCGTGCGGAACTGCAGCGTCAGCGTCAGCGTCAGTTTCGGTGTCGGCGCCAGTTTCGGTGTCGGTGCCGTCATAGATGCCACCGTCGGTGCCGGCTCCGTGAATGTCGTCACGGTCGGCGTCAGACTCGGCGGCTGCGTCCGGGCCTCCCTCTTCGAGAGCTCCGCGGCCCTCGGCGCGCGAGCCGAACTCGGCTGCCGGAACGTTCGACTCGGAAGGCTCGGCGTCGGCGGGGGCCACAGGGAGGAGACGGCGGTCCTCGCTCGATTCTTCGCCGTTCGTCGGCGTGGCATCCGCGGTATCGCCGCCCTCCCCGACGGAACCGTCCACCCCACTCGGCGCGTCCGTAGCGGCGTCCGCACTCACGTCGGAGTCCTGCGTGACAGCGGGTTCGCCCAGGAGCATCTGCTCAGCGGCGCCGGCCGAGGACGTGTCCGGCTCGTCACGGTCCGTTGCCGCACTCGCTGCGGCCGTGGCGAAGGCTCCTCCGGCCACCGCGCCGGCGGCCACGGATCCCGCACCGGCAGCGGCGGGTCCGGCCACGGATCCCGCACCGGCAGCGGCGGGTCCGGCACCGGTCGCGACCGTTGCCGCGGACGTGATCGCAGACCCTCCGCCGGCTGCAGCGCCCGCGTCTGCATCGCCCAGCGCGGGGCCCGAAGCGGACGGGTGTACCCGCGTGCCGTTGGTGAGCTCGAAGAACACCTCTTCCAGCGAGGGGCCCTTGCGCTGCAGCAGTGAGAGCGCCACGCCGGCGTCCGCTGCGGCCGCGCCCACCTCGGCGGTGGTCGCGCCGCGGACGGTGAGACCTGAGCGCAGGAGCTCGGCGGTGAGACCGGCTTCACGCAGCGCGGCGGCCAGCGCGCCTCGGTCGGGACCGTCGACCACCGTGGCCGACTCCTCGTCGGTGAGGAGGTCGCCGAACCCTCCGTGGAAGACCAGCCGACCGCCCGAGATCATGATCAGCGCGTCTGCCGTCTGCTGGACCTCCGCGAGCATGTGCGAGGAGACCAGCACGGTGCGACCTTCGGCAGCGAGCGCGCGAAGGAAGCCGCGGATCCAGGTGATGCCCTCGGGATCGAGTCCGTTCGTCGGCTCATCCAGCACGAGAACGCCGGGGTCGCCCAGCAGCGCCGTTGCGAGCGCGAGGCGCTGCCGCATGCCCAGGGAGTAGCCGCCCACCTTGCGTCCTGCGGCGCCACTCAGCCCGACGAGTTCCAGAACCTCGGGAACGCGAGAGAGCGCGATGCCCGCGGCACGTGCGTAGACCTTGAGGTGATCGGAGGCGGTGCGCCCCGGGTGGAAGGACGTTGCTTCGAGCACCGCCCCGACGGTTCGTGCCGGGTGAGCGAGGCGCCCGTAGGGTGCGCCGTCGATCAGCGCAGAACCGGACGTGGGGGTGACGAGACCCAGCAGCATTCGCAACGTCGTCGTCTTGCCGGCACCATTCGGACCGAGGAAGCCGGTCACCACACCGGGCTCGACGCGGGCGGTGAGGCCGTCGACGGCGGTCACCGCACCGTAGCGCTTCGTGAGGCTCCGGAACTCCAACACGTGTCCTTCGGGCATGTGCCAGCCTCTCTTCGTCGCGAATCAGGTCATCTCATTGTGGCCGATTCAGCGTTTCTCCGGTGGATCATCGGCGATTCCGGAGGCGCGTCTGCCACCGCTGTGCCCGCTGCGGTGACCGATGGTCCCTGTCGCGAGGGTAACCTAGGCCGGGTGAGCACGCCACAGTCGGACGCCTCGGTGATCGTCCAGATGACGGGGGGCCTGGGACAGCTGACGCTGAACCGGCCGCGCACCCTCAACGCCCTGAGCATCGACATGATTGAGATCATGCTGGTGGCCCTGCGCGGCTGGATATCGGATCCGGACGTGTCGGCGGTGCTGATCGATGCCGCCGGCGACCGCGGCCTGTGCGCGGGCGGCGATGTCCGCGCCGTTCGTGAGTCGCTGATCGGTGGACGGCCCGACGAAGCCCTGCACTTCTTCCGTGAGGAGTATGCACTGGATCTGCTGATCCACGAGTACCCCAAACCGGTCGTGGTGTTCGCCGATGGGATCACGATGGGTGGTGGCATCGGGCTCGCCGGGCACGCCGCGGTACGCGTGGTCACCGAACGCTCGCAGCTCGCGATGCCGGAGACGCGCATCGGATTCACCCCGGACGTCGGCGGCAGCCTGCTGCTTGCACGCGCCCCGGGCCGCGTGGGGGAGTACCTCGGCCTCACCGGCGTCTCGATGAACGCCGCGGACGCGATCTGGGCGGGTTTCGCCGATCAGTTCGTTCCGTCGGATCGGCTGCCTTCCGCACTGGACGCTCTGCGCCACCGGGCCGACCCGGGAACGCCGATGGAGCTGCTCATGCTGTTCGATGAGACGCCCGGACGCTCGCGTTTGGAAGACGCTCGCGAATGGATCGACGATGCCTTCTCACGGGACACGGTCGGTGACATCGTGCAGCGCCTGCGGGAGATCGGAGGAGAGGCAGCCACCACCGCCGATCTGCTGGGGGAATTGTCGCCCAGTTCGCTGGCGGTCACGCTCTCCTCGATTCGCGCCGCCCGCGAGGCGGACGATCTGCGGGCCGTGCTGGAGCAGGAGTTCCACGTGGGAGCGTTCCTGTCCGCGCGCCCCGACATGGCCGAAGGCATCCGTGCTCAGCTCGTGGACAAGGACCGGTCGCCCGCATGGTCGCCGGCGACCATCGCCGACTTGCCCGACGGTCTCGGAGAGGAAGCTCTCGCGTTCCGCGCACCGACGGCGCTCTTTTCGTGAGCGGGTCGCCGCTGGCCGCGTCCGCCTATGAGATTCTGCGCGTGGCGGCTGATGCGAGCGACGAAGAACTTCGTCGGGCGTATCGACTCCGGCTGCGGGAGGCGCACCCCGACACGGGCGGCGACGCCGCGCTCTTCGTTCGCGTGCAGGCTGCATGGGAACTGGTGGGCACCCCCGCCGCGCGAGCCGCGTACGACCGCGGACGCGGGGGTGCCTCCGTCTCCCACCCGACGTTCGCCCCGGAACCCACCGTGCGCAGCCGCCCCAGCGACACCCGGCCGGGTCCGCGCAGTCACGGACAGCCCGGCGGCTACAACCGCGAGCGGTATCTCGTGGGCATTCGCGAGTGGGCCGGGCGCGGCGTCGCGCTCCCCGATCCCTACGACCCGGCGCTGGTGCGCTCCGCACCCCGGGAGCTCCGGCGCCTGCTCGCCGACGCGCTCGCGGAGGAGAACACCGCCCGCTCGCTCTCCGACCTGGGCATGGGCTACACGATCTGGCATGACGTCGCCGTGCCGCGCATCGGCGGAAAGCTCGATCACGTCGTCCTCGGTCCGAGCGGCCTGTTCGCGGTCGCGAGCGACGACTACGCCGCACCGGTCAAGTTCCGTCGTGGCGAGGTGATCGGCGAGGGTGTGGACGCGGCACCGGTGGGGGCGACCGTGGCGGCGGCGCGTGCGCTGGGCAAGGCTGCCGGGGTCCGCTTCGGCGGCGTGATCGTGGTGCTGCCCGACGCCGATGTCCCGGAGCAGATCACCGAACTCGGGCGGGTCCGCTCGCTCGCGGCGGTGGTCGTGGGCCGCGGTGCGCTCACGACCGTGCTGCGTCGGGGGATCACCGGTGTGCGCGATCTCGGCGGCACGGAGATCTTCGACGTCCGCACGCGCCTGCAGGCGGCCATCCGCTTCGTCTGAGCCCGCCGGCCTGTCCGTGCGAAGGCTGCCGTCGCCTATCTCAGTCGGCGGGGATGGGGACGGGGTGGTCCGCATCCCGTGAGTCATCCGCTGTGGCAGAGGCGGCCGCGGCTTTGCGCAGCCACCGCTCGATTCCGGAGACGTGTACGGATGCGAGCGAGGATGCGAGCTCGGGGTCGTGTGCGGCGATGGCCTCCGCGATCGCCTGGTGCTCGCTGAGTGTGCGCTCGACCGCGCCGTCCTGGGTGAGACCGCGCCAGAGCCGTGCGCGCACGGTCTGGCTGCTGAGGCTGTCGAGCAGGCTCGAGAGGTAGTTGTTCCCGCCCATCCTGGTGATCGCGCCGTGGAAGCGCAGATCGTGGGCGACGAGCTCGGCGATGTCGGTGAGACCGAGGGCCTGATCCATCTCCGCTTCGAGAGAGGCGACGTCCTCATCGCTCGCCTTGAGCGCGGCCGCCGCGGTGGCGTGTGATTCGAGGACGCGTCGAACGGTGAAGATTTCGAGCAGCGACTCGTCGTCGTGCATGTCGACGACGAACGAGATGGCCTCCAGCAAAAGGTGCGGTTCCAGGCTGGTGACGTACGTTCCATCGCCGCGGCGCACATCGAGCACCCGGATGACCTCCAGCGCCTTGACCGCCTCCCGCATCGAGTTGCGGGACAGGCCCAGCCGTTCAGCGAGTTCCTTCTCCGGGGGCAGCCGATCGCCCGGGCCCAGCTCGCCGCGCACGATCATCGCCTTGATCTTCTGGATCGCCTCGTCAGTCACCGCCATGGGGTCATGATAGCGAGACATCGGATGTCCGGCAGGATAGACGCATGCACATCCTCGACGCGCATCTCCACCTCTGGGACCCCGCTGTTCTCGACTACGGCTGGCTGAGTGGTGACCTGGACCGAACGTTCGGCCCGCGGGAGCTCGAACACGCACTGGCCGGGATGTCCGATGACCGTGCGTTCATCTTCATGCAGGCCGATGCGCGCCCCGACCAGGCGCTCGCCGAGGTGGACTGGGTGGCCTCGCTGCCGTTGCCAGTGCGGGGATTCATCGCCTTCGCCGCGCTGGAACAGGGCGACGCGGTCGCGGAGCATCTGGCCGCCCTGTCCTCGCGACCCGGCGTGGTCGGAGTGCGTCGGCTGCTCCAGGGGGAGGCGCCGGGCTTCGCGCTCACCCCCGACTTCCTCCGCGGGGCGGAACTCGCCGCCGTGCACGGACTGGTGTTCGATGCCTGCGTGCGCGGCGAGGCCCAGCTCCGCGATGTCGCGGCGCTCGCGGACGAGCTCCCGCAGCTGAGCATCGTGCTGGACCACCTCGGCAAGCCGGTCGTGGGTTCGGCGGAGGCGCCGGCCGACCCGTCCGCGGGCGGCTGGTCGCGATCGATCCGTGACCTTGCCGAGCGCCCGAACCTGGTGTGCAAGGTGTCGGGCTTGCCGGGCGAGAGCGACGGCGCCTTCTCCGCCGCTCAGTTCGAGCCGTTCCTGGATGTGGCGCTGGAGGCGTTCGGTGCGGAGCGCCTCCTCTACGCCAGCGACTGGCCCGCCTCCTTCCCGGGTGACGCCGTGGCAGGATACGGCGCGTGGGAGCGGATCGTTCGCGAGTGGATCGCTTCTCGCGGCATCGACGCCGACGCCGTGCTGCGGACGAACGCCGAGCGGGTCTACGGACTCGACGCGACCTGAGACGGCGGTGATGGGTGGTCACGGGCCTGGGGGGATGGGCGATGGCGCCGACTTCCTGCCACAGACGATAAACGGCGCCCAGCCAAGGGGGGTGGCTGGGCGCCGCTTGGACTGACACAATGCGGCAGTCCGCTGAGGTCTGATGTTCAGTTTCGGGCAATGATCATCAGAAGAATGTGACTCGATCTCTCAAGTCGCTTCCAGCGTAGCGCGTCTCAGATGCCCGCGGGCGAACTTTCACCCGCATTGCGGAAAAAACTCGTCCGCTCGGCGGGCGCACCCGGCACGAGCATCAGGAGCGCGGACGCGGACGCAGTTGCGCCATGCCGCCGTCGACCTCGATGAACGTTCCGGTGGTCGAACCCGACCGCGGGCTCACGAGATAGGCGACCGCGTCGGCAACCTCATCCGGGGAGACCAGGCGACCGTGCGGCTGGCGCGCCTGGAGCGCGGCGCGCTCCGCCTCGGGGTCGGTCTCCTTCTCCAGGAGCCGGCCGATCCACGGCGTGTCGGCGGTACCCGGGTTGACGGCGTTGACGCGGATGCCCTCGTGGAGGTGATCGGCGGCCATGGCACGCGTGAGGGAGAGGACGGCGCCCTTGGTCGCGGAGTACAGCGCGCGCTGCGGAAGGCCCGTCGTCGCCGCGATGGACGAGGTGTTGCAAATTGCTGCGGAGGGCGACTGGCGCAGCCACGGCAGGGCAGCGCTGGTCACCCGCGCGATCCCGGTGACGTTGATCGACAGAACGCGCGCCCACTCGTCGTCGTCGTTGGCCGCGATGTCGCCCTGTGCGCCGATGCCGGCGTTGTTGATGAGGATGTCGATGCGGCCGTGGTCCGCCGCGACCTGTTCGACGGCCGCGGTGACGCTGGCGCGATCCGAGATGTCCGCCCGGTACGCGGAGAAGGCGGCATCGGCGATGTCGGGGTTGAGATCCAGCACCGCGATGGTGGCGCCCTCCTCATGCAGGCGCCGGCCGATGGCCGCGCCGATTCCCTGTGCGCCGCCCGTGACGACGGCGACGAGTCCGTCCATGCTTCCCATCAGTTCTTCTCCCATGCGATGAATTCGTGGCGCTGACGCCCCAGTCCGTCGATCTCGACCTCCACGACGTCCCCGGCCTTCAGGTAGGGGAACTTGCCGCCGAAGGCCACACCCTGCGGGGTGCCGGTGAGGATCAGGTCACCGGGTTCGAGGGTGACGTACTGCGACAGGTGCCAGACGATGTGGGTGACATCGAAGATCATGTCGTTGGTGTTGGAGTCCTGACGCGGCTCCCCGTTGACGAAGCTGCGCAGTCCGACGTTGCGCGGATCGATCTCATCCGGCGTGACCAGCCACGGGCCGGTGGGGTTGAAGCCGAAGGCGATCTTGCCCTTCGACCACTGTCCCCCGGAGACCTCCATCTGGAACGCCCGCTCGGAGACGTCGTCGCAGATCACGAACCCGGCGATGTGCGCAGCGGCCTCCTCCGGTGAGTCGAGGTAGGCGGCACGGGCGCCGATGACGACGCCGAGCTCGACCTCCCAGTCGGTCTTCTCGCTCCCGCGGGGGATCGTGACGGCATCATTCGGACCCACGACGGTGTTCGGCGTCTTGAGGAACATGATCGGAATCGTCGGCGGCTCCGCACCGGACTCCCGCGCATGCGCAGCGTAGTTCTGCCCGATGCAGATGACGGCGCTCGGGCGGGCGATCGCCGCGCCGATGCGCAGCTCGTCCGCACCCGCCAGCACCGGCAGCCGGCCGGCGTCGATCGCCGCCTGCGTGCGGGAGATCGGATCGTTCTCCAGGAAGGCTCCGTCGATGTCGGCGGTGACGCCACGCAGGTCCAGCGTGGCGTCAGCAGTGATGACGACGGGGATCTCCTCGCCGACGGGACCCAGACGTGCGAACTTCATCGATGCTCCGTTTCCGTGTGGCCGCGTCAGGCGGCGTCAATTGACAGTATAGACATCCGATGTTTAATCTGTGAGAGCCCGATCCAAGGAGATCTCACGTGAGCCGTATCGTCGCCCTCGAAACGACAGACATCCGCTTCCCCACCTCGCTCAGCCTCGACGGCTCCGACGCGATGAACCCGGACCCCGACTACTCGGCCGCATACGTGCGGATCGTCACCGACGCCGACGACGACATCTCGGGGCACGCGTTCGTGTTCACCATCGGTCGCGGCAACGACGTCCAGGTCGCCGCCATCGACACCCTGGCCGGTCATCTGGTGGGTCGTGAGATCGAGCCGCTGCTCGATGACATGGGCGGCACCTGGAAGGAGATCAACGGCGACTCGCAGCTGCGCTGGCTCGGCCCTGAAAAGGGCGTCATGCACATGGCGATCGGTGCCGTGATCAACGCCCTGTGGGACATCAAGGCCAAGCGTGCCGGTCTGCCGTTGTGGCAGCTGCTGTCCCAGCTCAGCCCGGAGGAGATCGTCTCCCTCGTCGACTTCCGCTACCTCACCAACGCCCTCACGCCCGAGGATGCGCTGCAGATCCTGCGCGACGCGGAGGCGGGCCGCGCCGAGCGCACCGAGCGCCTGCTCGCGGAGGGCTACCCGGGCTACACCACCAGCCCCGGATGGCTCGGGTACTCCGACGAGAAGCTGGAGCGCCTGGCGCGCGAGGCGATGGCAGATGGCTTCACGCAGATCAAGCTGAAGGTGGGCGCCGATCTGCAGGACGACATCCGTCGCTTCCGCAAGGCACGCGAGGTGTGCGGTCCCGACTTCCCGATCGCCATCGACGCCAACCAGCGCTGGGAGGTGAGCGAGGCCATCGAGTGGGTGAACGCGCTCGCCGAGTTCCAGCCGGCATGGATCGAGGAGCCCACCAGCCCCGACGACATCCTCGGCCACGCGGAGATCGCGCGCGGTGTCGCACCGATCCGGGTGGCCACCGGGGAGCACGCGCAGAACCGCATGATCTTCAAGCAGCTGCTGCAGGCCGAGGCGATCTCCGTGATGCAGATCGACGCTGCCCGCGTCGGCGGGGTGAACGAGAACATCGCCAACCTGCTGCTGGCCGCCAAGTTCGGAGTTCCGGTGTGCCCGCACGCCGGTGGTGTCGGGCTGTGCGAGGCGGTGCAGCATCTGTCGATGTTCGACTTCGTGGCTGTCTCGGGTTCGAAGGAGGGGCGACTGATCGAGTTCGTCGACCATCTGCACGAGCACTTCGTCATCCCGACAGACATCCAGGGCGGGAACTACATGGCTCCGACGGCACCGGGCACGGGCATGGAGATGAAGGCGGAGTCTCGCGAGCGGTACACGTGGAGCGGAGCGCACGCGAATGCGTGACACCGTGTCGGGCCTGGCAGAGCTGCCGGTGCGGCTCGGCTACGGAGCCGCCAACCTCGGCAACATGTTCCGCGAGGTGTCGGACGACGAGGCCTGGGAGGTGCTCGAAGCCGCCTGGGAGGGCGGCGTGCGCTACTTCGACACCGCGCCGCACTACGGTCTCGGGCTGTCGGAGCGACGTCTCGGGGCTTTCCTGCAGACCAAGCCCCGAGACGAGTTCATCGTCTCCACCAAGGCCGGGCGGCTGATCCGGCCGAACCCCGATGACGACGGCGGACTCGACCTCGACAACGCCTTCCATGTCCGCACCGACGTGCGCCGCGAACTCGCCTACGACGGCGATGGCGTGCGCGCCTCGCTCGCGGAGTCCCTGGAGCGGATGGGGCTGGACCGCATCGACGTGCTGTACCTGCACGACCCGGAGCGCTCGGGTCACCTGGACCAGGCCATCGCGGAGGCTTATCCGGCGATGCAGGAACTGCGCGCCGAGGGGCTCGTCAGCGCCGTGGGTATCGGCTCCATGGTGTCGGATGCTCTTGCCCGCTCGGTGCGGGAGGCCGATCTGGACGTGATCATGATCGCCGGACGGTACACGCTGCTCGAACAACCCGCGGCGAGTGAGGTGCTTCCCGCCTGCCATGCTCGCGACACTGCCGTTGTCGCCGCCTCCGTGTTCAACTCGGGTCTGCTGGCCACGGCCGTGCCGTCTCGCGACAGCCGGTACGAATACGGCGCCGTTCCCGACGACATCTGGGAGCGTGTGACCCGGATCGCCGCGATGTGCGACCGGCATGGGGTGCCCCTTCCCGCCGCCGCGCTGCAGTTCCCGTTCCAGGACTCGGCCACCGCGTCCGTCATCGTCGGAACGGCGCGTGCCGACCAGATCCGCCAGAACCTCGACCTCGTGACGGCGCCGATCCCCGCCGCACTGTGGGATGAGCTTCGCGCCGAGGGGCTGATTCCGGCCTGACGCGCACAGCGTCGTCGTGAAAGATGAGAATCGCACCTCCGAGACGTCTCGGAGGTGCGATTTCTATCTCTCAGGGGGTTCGCGGTCAGTCCACGTATCCGCCCTCGCCGGTGTCGCCGTCATAGACGAACTCGCGCTTGCCGGTGTCGATGTGGATGTCGATGCCGAGGGGCTCCTGCGCCAGGAGATGCTCCTCGGCCTGCTTCGCCTTCGCCTCGTATTCCTTGGCGGTCTTCTCGTCGACGCCGAACACCGTGCCGCCCTTCAGATCGGTGATGATGAAAAGGAACGCCTGCACCGCGGTGCGATTGAACTCGGTGTCGGGGATCTCCTTCCACAGCGAGCCGTCGTCTCGGGCGGTCTTGTAGTGATCGATGAGTGCCTGGAGCTTCGCTTCGGTGGTGCCGGTGCCGGGCAGCCCCTCCTCGCCTCCGGCGGTGCCGGTCGACTTCGGCGTCGGCTCGGCGGATGCCGTCGGCTGCGGGGTGGGCTTAGCCGTGCCGCTGGGCTTCGGTGTCGCCGTTCCCTTGGGCGTCGGTGACGCCTTCGGAGTCGCGCTCTGCTTCGGCGTCGCGGAGGGCTTCGGATCGGCGGAGCTGGTGGTGGGCGCGGGCGCCGGCGTGGGCTCCGTGGACGTGCCGGAGCTCTGCAGAGCGATGCCGACGACGATCGCGATGATCGCCAGCAGGGCGAGAACACCGACGCCGATCAGCGTGGGAAGCACCCACTTCTTACGTCCGGACGGGACCACCGTGCCGGTCATCTGTGAGGCGGCGGGGTGTCCGGGCTGCGTCGGTGTGCCGCCGCCCAAGGGCGGGGTGCCATACGGCGTGGGTGGGGCGCCGTACGGTGCGGGCGGGGCGCCGTACGGGGCGGGCGTCGGCGCTTGGCCGTAGGCCGGAGATCCGTATGCCGGCTGACCCGCGGGAGAGTGCCCGTATCCGGCCGGGCCCGCGGCGCCGTACGGCTGGGCGGGGGGAATCTGGCCGTAGGGCTGGGTCGGCGCGCCTTGCCCGTACGGCTGGGTCGGTGTGTCTTGCCCGTACGGCTGGGTGGGTGTTGTCTGGCCAGACGGCTGGGTCGGTGTGCCCTGGCCGTGCTGCTCGGTGGGCGCTGCCTGCCCGTAAGGCTGGGTCGCCGCGTCCTGCCCATGGGCTCCCGTGCCCGCGTTGCCGTAGGGCTGTGTGGGTGCTGTTTGGCTGTAGGGCTGGGTTGGTGCGTCTTGTCCATGGGCTCCCGTGCCCGCGTTGCCGTAGGGCTGGGTGGGTGCTGTTTGGCTGTAGGGCTGGGTTGGTGCGTCCTGCCCATGGGCTCCCGTGCCCGCGTTGCCGTAGGGCTGGGTGGGTGCTGTTTGGCTGTAGGGCTGGGTTGGTGCGTCTTGTCCAAGGGCTCCCGTGCCCGCGTTGCCGGAGGGCTGTGTGGGTGCCGTTTGGCTGTAGGGCTGCGTGGGTGCGTCCTGCCCGTAGCCGCCCGTGTCCGTGTTGCCGTACGGCTGGGGCAGCTCCGACTGCCCATACGGCAGCGTCGGTGCGTTGTGCCCGTAGGCCCCCGCGCCTGCGTCGCCGTACGGCTGGGTCGGGGAGGTCTGCCCGTAGGTCTGGGCCGGTGCGTCGTTCGCGTGGGCACCTGCGCCGCCGTAAGGCTGAGTGGGTGCCGACGGACCGTACGGGTGGGTGGGTGCCGGCTGACCGGAGGGCGGGACCGGCGGCTGCCCGTACGGCGGGGCCGGCGGCTGCCCGTACGGGTGGGTGGGCGCCGGCTGACCGGAGAGCGAGGCCGGCGGCTGCCCGTGTGGCGCGGACTGCGGTGGGGGCGGTCCGTCAGACGGGTCGGCCGTCGGCTCTCCGGTATCGCCCGAGGTCTGCCCGTCGGCATCCGGGATCGCCGGCCCCGGCGCGACCGAATCCGCCGCTTCATCCGGTTCCTGCGCGGATTCGCCCGAGGCGTCCGTCGCCGGCGGGAATGCCGCCTCCGGTGTCTGTGGCGGATCGCTTTCCGATCCGTTCTGGTGCTGCGGATCCTGACGCTCGTCACTCATGGACGCCCCCTTCGTCGTGTTCAGGACACGACCGCTGCGAAGGACGCGTCCATCACCCACATGCTACGTGGGCGATGTCCGCCGCGGGAGTTCAGGCCTCGCGGACGGCGCGCAGCGCGTCGGCGAAGAGGCGCGCCCGCCGCGTGATCTCCTCGTAGTCCTCCGCGGCCAGGGCGGCTCCGGGAACCAGATCGCCACCCGCACCCGCTGCGATCGCACCAGCGGCGAACCAGGTTGCGAGGTTGTCCGGGGTAACACCGCCGGTGGGCATCAGCGGGACGTTCGGGAACGGGCCGCGCAGCGCACCCAGGAAGCTCGGGCCGCCCAGCGATGCGGGGAAGATCTTCACGACGTCGGAGCCCAGCTCGACGGCGGACATCACCTCGGTGGGAGTCAGCGCGCCGGTCATGGTGACCGCTCCCGTCGCCTTCATCGCCTGCGTCAGCTCCGGACGCGTGCCCGGGCTCACCAGGAAGGCGGCGCCCGCGTCTGCGGCCTCACGTGCCTGAGCTTCGGTGGTCACGGTTCCCGCTCCCACGTATGCCGAGGCGCCATAGGTGGCGATGGCGCGCGCGATCACCGCGGCCGCGTCGGGAGTGGAGTAGGTGACCTCGATGCCGCGGATTCCACCGCTGATCAGGGCGTCGATCGCCCGCATCGCGTGCTCGGGCGACGGGGCGCGGAGCACGGCGAGCACTCCGGTGGCGCGGACGGGGGCGAGGACGTCGGTCGTCATGTCATTTACCTCACTGGCGCGGGAGAGGGGGAGGGCACCGGTGCGAGCCTACCCGCCTCGGCTCTGGCTCCCGCATCGAACGGTGCCGCGGAGGCCAGCCGGCGGGTGGATAGTCCCGGGATCTCCCGATCCGCGCCGGGCGGCATCGCGGACGCCGGCACGTGGGGCCATCCCGGGACAGCCTGACCCGTACCTCACGGTCGACGGCCCTCATATCTACAGCCCTTACTGCCGACGGCCCTTACTGCCGACGGCCCTTACTGCCGACAGCGGAGTCGCCTCGCGGTGGTCTGCCCGCCGTCATCGTGATGGCTGCCGCGCCGCCGGCCAATGTCGGAGGTTCGTGCTTCGCTGAGAGCGGACGCCGTGACGTTGCCCAGCAGACGCAGAGCGCGTAGCGTAGTCCGTCGCCTCGCGCGCACCCGCGCGAGGAAATCCTGCATCGGAGAGAACGTGCTCGGAAGAATTCTCGTCCGGTACCTGGGTCGATATTGGCCGTGGCTGATCGCCGTCGTGGTGTTTCAGTTCGCGTCCGCCCTCGCCTCCTTGTACCTGCCGCACCTGAACGCAGACATCATCAACACCGGCGTCGCGACCGGCGACACCGGCTACATCCTGTCCACCGGTGGGTGGATGCTGCTCATCTCCCTCGGGCAGATCGCCGCATCGCTCATTGCCACGTATTTCGCCGCCCGCGCCTCGATGTCGGCGGGCCGCGACATCCGAGCCGACGTGTTCGGCAAGGTCTCCGGATTCTCCGAGCGCGAGGTCTCGCAGTTCGGTCCCGGATCCCTCATCACCCGCAACACCAACGATGTGCAGCAGGTGCAGATGCTCGCGATGATGGGCTCCACCATGCTCGTCACCGCGCCGCTGCTGGCCATCGGCGGCATCATCATGGCCCTGCTGCAGGATGTCGGCCTGTCCTGGCTGCTGGCCGTGGCCATCCCGCTGCTGCTCATCGTGGCGGTGGCCATCATCAGCCGCATGGTGCCGCTGTTCCGCTCGTACCAGAGCAAGCTCGACGCCGTGAACCGGGTGATGCGCGAGCAGCTCACCGGCGTGCGCGTGGTCCGCGCCTTCGTGCGTGAGCCCATCGAGGAGGGCCGCTTCCGCGAGGCGAACACCGACATCCGCATCGTCGGCCGCAAGGTCGGGTCCCTGTTCGTGGTGCTGTTCCCCGTCGCCATGCTGATCCTCGACGTCACCATCGTGGGCGTCATCTGGTTCGGCGGCATCCAGGTCGATGCCGGTCACGTGCAGGTCGGCACCCTGTTCGCGTTCATGCAGTACGTCATGCAGATCCTGATGGGCGTCCTCATGGCGAGCTTCATGACGATCATGATCCCGCGCGCCGCCGTGTCCGCCGACCGCATCAGCGAGGTGCTGGAGACCCCGTCCACGCTGACGGCTCCCGAGCGCCCGGTGGCGTCCTTCCCCGAGACCGGAACGGTCGCCTTCAACGACGTCTCGTTCCAGTACCCGGGTGCCGATGCGCCTGTGTTGTCCGCTGTCACCTTCCGCGCCGACAAGGGCGAGACCGTGGCCATCGTGGGCTCGACGGGTGCGGGAAAGACCACGCTGGTCTCCCTCATTCCGCGTCTGTTCGACACCACCACCGGTTCGGTCCTCGTCGACGGCGTCGACGTGCGCGAGGCGGACGCGGAGTCGCTGTGGTCGCGGCTGGGGCTGGTGCCCCAGAAGGCGTTCCTCTTCAGCGGCACGATCGCCTCGAATCTGCGCTTCGGCCGGGAGAGCGCGACCGACGAGGAGCTCTGGCACGCGCTGGAGATCGCGCAGGGGGCCGATTTTGTCCGCGAGATGCCGGACGGACTGGAATCCACCATCGCGCAGGGCGGCACGAACGTGTCCGGCGGTCAGCGCCAGCGTCTTGCCATCGCGCGCGCGATCGTGCGTCAGCCGGAGATCCTCATCTTCGATGACTCGTTCTCGGCGCTCGATCTCACCACGGACGCCCGCCTCCGGGAGGCGCTGTGGCGCGAACTGCCGGATGTGACGAAGATCGTGGTCGCCCAGCGCGTGTCCACCATCACCGAGGCCGATCGCATCATCGTGCTGGAGGACGGCACGGTCGCCGGGATCGGTACGCACGAGGAGCTGCTCGCCAGCAGCGAGACCTACCGTGAGATCGTCGAGTCGCAGCTGGGGGTGGACGCATGAGCGAGACGCAGAACAAGACGGCCGACGACGCCGCTGTCCAGGAAGAGCTCGAACAGGCCCAGGCCATGGCGCAGGCCATGGAGGCGGGCGAGTGGGCGCAGGGAGGAAAGGCCAAGAACTTCTGGCCCAGCTTCAAGCGCATGATCGGTCTGCTCCGCCCATACGCGGTGGCCTTCATCGGGGTGTCCATCCTCGGCGCCATCAGTGTGGTGCTTGCGGTGGCTGCGCCGAAGGTGCTCGGCGAGGCGACGAACCTCGTGTTCGAAGGGGCCATGTTGACCGCAGCCGCGGCGCTGCTCACCTCGGTGCTCGGTGCCGACGCGATCGTCGGCATGGACCAGGCCGCCGTGGTCGAGGCGCTTCGGCAGATGGGGCAGAACGACTTCGCGAACGTCATCAACGGGCTGAAGGACTTCGAGCTCGGCGCCGGCGTGAACTTCGACGCGCTGCGCCTCGTGATCCTCGCGGTCCTGGCGATCTACGTCGCCTCCGCACTGCTGAACTGGATCCAGGGATACGTGGTCAACGTGATCATGGTGCGTGCCATGTGGTCGCTGCGCGAGGAGGTCGAGGCGAAGATCAACCGCCTGCCGCTCGCGTACTTCGACAGGGTGCAGCGTGGTCAGCTGATCTCCCGCGTGACCAACGACATCGACAACATCACCCAGACGATGCAGCAGTCCCTCTCCGGTGCCGTCACCTCGGTGCTCACCGTGCTGGGCGTGCTCATCATGATGTTCTCGATCAACTGGATCCTGGCGCTGATCGCACTGGTCTCCCTGCCGCTGATGGGCGTCATCTTCGGCGTGATCGGCCCGCGCTCGCAGGCCGCCTTCAAGGTCCAGTGGGCTCAGGTCGGCAAGCTCAACGCGCGGGTGGAGGAGTCCTTCTCCGGTCACGCGCTCGTGAAGGTGTTCGGACGCGAGAAGGCCTCTGCCGAGGCGTTCGCGGTCGAGAACGAGGAGCTGTACAAGGCCTCGTTCAAGGCGCAGTTCCTCTCCAACATCATGATGCCGGCGATGATGTTCATCGGCTCCGTGGTGTACGTCGGAATCGCTGTGGTCGGCGCCCTCATGGTGGCCGGCGGCACGCTTCGCCTCGGCGATGTGCAGGCCTTCCTGCAGTACTCGCAGCAGTTCACCCAGCCGCTGTCGCAGCTCGGTGGCATGGCCGCGGTGGTGCAGTCGGGAACGGCCTCCGCTGAGCGTGTGTTCGAGCTGCTGGACGAGCAGGAGCAGGAGCCGGATGCGGCCGACGCCCCCGCGCTGGTGGCCGGCCCTGGTGTCATCGAATTCCAGGACGTGAAGTTCGCCTACTCGCCCGAGAAGCCCCTGATCACCGGACTGTCCTTCCGCGTGGAGCCCGGCCAGACGGTGGCAATCGTCGGTCCGACCGGTGCCGGAAAGACCACGCTGGTCAACCTGATCATGCGCTTCTATGAGCTGGACGGCGGCCGGATCCTGCTGGACGGACAGGACATCGGCCAGCTGACGCGCCACGACGTGCGCTCGCGCACCGGCATGGTGCTGCAGGATCCCTGGCTGTTCGCCGGCACGATCCGCGAGAACATCCGTTACGGACGCGAAAGCGCCACCGACGAAGAGATCGTCGCGGCCGCCGTCGCCACCCGTGTGGACAACTTCGTGCGTTCGCTGCCGGACGGCTACGACACGGTTCTCGACGAAGACGCATCCAACGTCTCGGCAGGTGAGCGCCAGCTCATCACGATCGCGCGCGCGTTCGTGGCCCAGCCGTCGGTGCTCATCCTCGACGAGGCCACGAGCTCCGTCGACACCCGCACCGAGGTGCTGCTGCAGCACGCCATGGCCGCGCTTCGTGAGGGACGTACGTCGTTCGTCATCGCGCACCGCCTGTCCACCATCCGCGACGCCGACCTCATCCTGGTGATGGAGCACGGCGACATCGTGGAGCAGGGCAATCACGAGGAACTCATCGCGAAGAAGGGCGCGTACTGGAACCTGTACCAGTCGCAGTTCGAGCACGCGGTGAGCGATGTCGAGGATGCGCCCGCCACGGGAACGATCCCGGTGCTCACGGGGGCGATCCCCGTGGCCACGGGATCCGTCGCTGTGGCCGCGGGTGCCGAGACGATCGCGGTCGACGCCCTCACCGTGGCGGAGGGTGCTCCGGTTCCGGGTGAGACCCCCGCTGCCGCCGCAAGCGAGGCGGACGACGCCGAGTCCACCGGCGATCCGCGGACTCGTTCCACCGACGCCTGACGGCGATGCCCGATGGGCCCGGTCCCGCTCACGCGGGGCCGGGCCCATCGGCGTAAGCGGCACCGGGTCAACGGCGTCGGGCGCAGTGGCTCGTGGGTGCGGGGACGGTCACTGCCGCCCGAAGCGGCGGTGAGCAGCCTGCTTGCTCACCCCCAGCGCGCTCGCGATCGCCTGCCACGAGTAGCCGAGGTTTCGGGCTCGGCGCACCTGGGCCTCCTCGGCCCGGGCGAGCTGCTGGCGGAGCCCTGTGAGCCGGTGAAGCTCAGCCATCGGCTCGCCGGAGTCTTCTGCCTCGATGGATGTCTGAATGGTCATGTGCACCTCCATCGTCAATGTATGTTGACCTGCGCTGGATGTCAACATACATTGACGATGGCTCCGGCGTTCCCGCGCGTCTGCATGAAAACATGGGTCCATGACTGCTGATCTTGTCCGCCTGGTTCCGCATCTCACCGCATTTCTCGACGAGTGGATCGAGCGGCAGCGGGTGATCCACGCCGTGCCCGGCATTCAGGTGGCGGTGCGCGTGGGCACCGATCTGCTCTACTCGCGCGCGTTCGGCCTCGCGGATACGTCGACGGGAGAGGGGCTGGGCACCGAGCACGTGTTCCGGATCGCATCGCATTCGAAGACGTTCACGGCCACCGCCGTTATGCAGCAGGTGGAAGCCGGCCGGCTGCGTCTGGACGACACCGTCGCCCAGCACGTCCCAGAGCTGGCCGACGCTCCGATCGGATCATCCAGCATCCGGGAGCTGCTGGGGCACCAGTCCGGAGCGGAGCGCGACGGTCGCGCGGCGGACTTCTGGCAGCGTGAAGCGCCGTTCGTCGACAGAGACGGCCTCATTGCGCAGCTGCGTCACGATCGGGTCTTCCCCGCCAATACCCACTTCCACTACTCCAACCTCGCCTACTCGCTGCTCGGGCTCGTTCTGGAGGCCGTGACCGGCACCTCATACGCCACCGTGATCCGCGACACCCTGCGTCCGATGTCCGAGGCGATGAGTGAGCAGGTGCGGATCGGGCCCGAACTGGACGTGGACGGCGGATTCGGCCTCCCTGCTCGCCGAGCCTCCGGTCACGGCATCCCGCGGGCCGAGCGCATGACCGGCGCCGATGGCGATCGGACTGCGCCCGTGATCCCGCCGGTGGACACAGGCGCTGAGTCGGCGGCGACGGGCTTCTGGGCCAATGCCGAGACGGCGTCTGCGTGGGCGGCCGCTCATGCCTTCGGAACCGGGCTGTTCCTCGCGGACGACACCAAGCGGCTGATGCAGCGCGACGAGTCGAAGATCTCGACGGGTGGGACCACCCGCTGGTACGGTCTCGGGTGGATCATCCGGAAGGTCGGTGATCGCCGGGTGATCGGGCACTCCGGCGGGTTCCCCGGCCACATCACCCAGTCGTGGGCCGACCCGAAGACCGGCTTCGCCGTCAGCGTCCTGACCAATCGCATCGACGGGCCGGCCAGCGCCCTGGCGGCGGGCATCATCTCCCTCATCGACCTCGCCGTCGAAGAAGCCGACGAGAAGACCGACGAGCTCCTCGAACCGGGTGCCGCCGGGCGGTACCTGTCGCTGTGGGGCGACGTCAACCTCGTGTCGCTTCCCGGCGTCGTGCTGCAGCTGTCCGATACCGCGCTCGACCCCGCGGCGGGAGCGGTGGTGATGCACGACGATCACGGAGCGCTTCGTGCGGAGGCCGAGGACGGCTTCGGGGACGCGGGTGAGGTCGCGGACCTCCGGCGTGACGGATCCAGTACCGTGACGGCGGTCACCATCACGGGTGTCACGCACTACCGCCCCGACGTCTACCTCGATCGCGAAGCGGCCATGCTCGCCCCCGATGCGGGGTGAGATGACGATCGCGGGACCACCTCGGGCGTGAGGACCAGCTCGACGTGGTCGTGGGCGTGTGCGGCACCCGTCTGCTGGTCGAGCATGTGCGCGGCGGCGATGCCGAGCTCGGCGATGGGCTGGCGGACGGTGCTCAGTGGCACCACCCAGTCCTTCGCGAACTCGATGTCGTCGTAGCCGACCAGCGCGATGTCGCCGGGCACCGAAGCGCCCGCGGCGATGAGCGCACGGTACGCCCCGAACGCCAGCATGTCGTTCCCGCAGAAGATCGCGGTGGGCCAGTCGTCGGGTTCCGTGGCGGCGAGGAGACGGCGGGCTGCGCTCTCGCCGTCGCTGATGCCGATGCCTCGGGTGTGCACGGGGATGAACGCCCGGTCTGGGTCCAGGCCGGCCTCGGCGAGAACCGCCCGCGCGCCCCGCGCCCGCTGTTCGAACTGCCGGAGACGTCGCGGCCCCGCGATGTAGCCGATGCGTTCGTGGCCGCGTTCGAGGAGCATGGTGGCCGCAAGCCTGCCGCCCTGCTCGTGATCCACCGTGATGGTGCACAATCCGGAGCTCCCCGGGTAGTCCAGCAGCACCATGGGAAGTTCGGCGTGCACCGCACGGTAGTGGGCAGCGGCCGAGGCGCCGCGCGCCGGTGCGAGGATGACACCGCGCACCCGCTGGGCGGACAGCATGGTGAGCAGCTCCTGTTCGCGACGGGGGTCGCCTTCGGAGTCGCACAGCAGCACGACCTGTCCGCTGCGGCGCGCCGCCTGCTCGACGGCGTGGGCGACGCCCATGTAGAACGGGCTGGCGATGTCGAGCACGACCAGCCCGATCACGTTGCTGGTCGCTCCCGTCAGGACTCGAGCATGCTGGTTCGGAACGAAGCCGAGCGTGGTGATCGCCTGCAGGACACGCTCGCGTAGGGCGGGGCGGACACGCTCCGGATGGTTGATGGTGTTGGAGACCGTGCCGACGGACACACCGGCGTGCTCGGCGACTTCACGGATCCGCACCGGCGCGAGTGAGGGCGTCGCATCCGGCTCGCCCGAACCCGCGGGGCGTGACGGGGTGGCGTCGCCCGACGTATCAACGCGCCGACGCGCGGGCGTCATCCGCGCTCCCGCGCGCGTCTGGCGATGGGGGGAGAAACCATGAAACCTCCTGGATCAGCATCGATCAGTGGGGCGAGCCGCAGGTTCGGGATGTCACAGCTCTGCATCACCTGTTGAATCCTAGTGATTCTCCCGCTACGTTTGAAGCGCTTCAAGAATGAAGCGCTTCAAATCGAGCAACGACGCCGATAACACCGTGTGTCGACTGCAGAGCCGCGACGGGTGTGCAGCGACAGTGCGGGGCGTTCTGCCGGCATATGCACCAGAGACACCCACACACGAGGAGACGCACATGAAGAAGCAGGGACGCTTCGCCGCAGCGCTGCTGGGCCTGACCGTTTCGGTCGCCCTGAGCTTGACCGGCTGCACCGCCGGCGGAACCGCCGGGGGCGGCGACAACGCCGGGGGTGGCGACAACGCCGAGGGCGGCGACTACACGATCGTCATCGTTCCCAAGGACTCGACGAACCCGTGGTTCGTCCGCATGGAGGAGGGCGTCAAGAAGTACGCGGCCGACTCCGGCCTCAACGTCTACCAGAAGGGCCCGGCTGAGACCGACGCCACCATGCAGGCCCAGGTGATCCAGGACCTCATCGCGCAGGGCGTCGACGCGATCGGCGTCGTCCCCGTCGACCCGGGCGCCCTGGAGCCCGTTCTCAAGCAGGCGATGGACGCCGGCATCGTCGTCGTCACCCACGAGGGTGCGACGCAGGAGAACACCCAGTACGACATCGAGGCCTTCAACAACAGCGACTACGGCGCGTTCATCATGGACAACCTCGCCGAGGCGATGGGGGAGAAGGGCACCTACACGACGATGGTCGGACACGTCACCAACGCCTCGCACAACGAGTGGGCCGACGGCGCGGTCGCGCACCAGAAGGAGGCCTACCCGAACATGACCCTCCTGGAGGCCGAGCCCCGCGTCGAGTCGCAGGACGACGGTGAGGTTGCCTACCAGACGGCCAAGGAGGTCCTGAAGAAGTACCCCGAGGTCACCGGCTTCGTGGGCACCAGCTCGTTCGACGCGCCGGGTGTTGCTCGTGCCATCGAGGAGCTCGGGCTCAAGGACAAGGTGTTCGTCACCGGCACCGGCCTGCCCGCGGCCAACAAGCAGATCCTCGATGACGGTCTGGTGAAGAGCCTGACCCTGTGGGACCCGGCCGACTCGGGATACGCGCTCGCCGCGCTGGCCACCAAGATCCTCGACGGCGAGAAGATCGAGGACGGCATCGACCTGGGCGTCAAGGGCTACGAGGACATGAAGTTCTCCCCGGGCAGCGACAAGGTCCTCGAGGGCAACGGCTGGGTCGTCATCAACAAGGACAACGTGGACGATTTCGGCTTCTGAGCCGCCGGGGTCCGCGCCGTCGCGCGGACCCCGATCCGCGGACCCGGCGAACCGTCGCCGGGTCCGCACCCACCCGTCTCGTTAAGGAGAGAAATGACGGCACCCGTGCTGGCAGTCCGGGGCATCAGCAAGGCGTTCGCCGGCGTTCACGCGCTGAGCGACGTGTCGCTGGAGATCGCCCCTGGCGAGATCCACTGTCTTGCCGGTGAGAACGGCAGCGGCAAGTCCACCCTCATCAAGGTGATCTCGGGCGTTCACGCCCCGGACTCCGGAACCGTCGAGATGAACGGCGAGGAGCAGTCGCGCCTCACGCCCGTGGTCGCGATCGAGAACGGCGTCCAGGTCATCTACCAGGACTTCTCCGTGTTCCCCAACCTCACCGTCCTCGAAAACCTCGCCCTTCCCTCGGAGATCTCCGAGGGGCGCAAGGTCATCAACTGGCGACGCATGCGAGCCAAGGCCGAGGCGGCCATCGCGAAGATCAACGTCGACATCGATCTCGACGCGAAGGTGGGGAGCCTGTCGGTCGCGCAGAAGCAGCTGGTCGCGATCTCTCGCGCGCTGATGACCGAGGCGAAGCTCATCATCATGGATGAGCCGACCACCGCTCTCACCAAGCGAGAGGTCGACGCCCTGTTCCGCATCATCCTCGACCTCAAGGCGCGCGGGATCGCAACCCTGTTCGTCAGCCACAAGCTGGACGAGGTGTTCGAGATCAGTGAGAAGTTCACCATCATCCGCAACGGTCGCACGGTCATCACGTGCCTTCCAGAGGAGCTCGACCGCCGCTCGTTCTCCCAGTACATGACCGGACGTGACTTCGAGGAGTCGACCTTCTCCGGTCCGCAGGCGAACGCCCCGGTGGCCCTGGAAGTCGACGCGCTGAGCATCGACGGCGCCTTTGCCGATGTGTCCCTCACCCTGCGCTCCGGCGAGATCCTGGGCATCACGGGTCTGCTGGGTTCCGGTCGTACCGAGCTGGCCCTCGCGCTGTTCGGCGCGCTCGGCGTGGACTCGGGGGAGATCCGTCTGGACGGTCGAGCGCAGCGATTCCGTAACGTGCGCGATGCGATCCGGGCCGGCATCGGATACGTGCCCGAGGACCGCCTGACCGAGGGGCTCGCGCTGGAGCGGTCGATCGGTGCCAACATCACCATCAGCGAGATCGATCGTTTCGTCTCCCGGCTCGGCCTGCTCGACCGTAGGGCGCTGCGTGCTGAACAGCGTGCCTGGGTCGACGAACTGCGTATCGCCACGCCGGACCCCGACAACGCGGCCAGCACCCTCTCCGGCGGGAACCAGCAGCGCATCGTGCTGGCCAAGTGGCTCGCCACGAAGCCGCGTGTACTCATCCTCAACGGACCCACCGTCGGGGTGGACATCGGTTCCAAGCACGACATCCATGAGATCCTCCGGCGTCTTGCCGGCGAGGGTCTCGCGGTCATCATCATCTCCGACGACATCCCCGAGGTGCTGGAGAACTGCAACCGCGTGCTCGTCATGAACGGCGGGCGCATCAGCGGACGCTTCGAGACGGCGGATGTCGCCGAATCCGACATCACCGCCCTGATGAGTGACGACACCATCCACGCGATCAACGAGAAGGAGGTCTGAGATGACGAAGCTCTGGCGCCGCGCGCGCAGTTCCAACGAGTTCTACGTCCTGCTCGTGATCATCGCCCTCAGCCTGGTGATCCAGTTCCGCAGCGGGCAGTTCTTCACCATCAACAACATCGTCGACATCGCGAACGCGATGGTCGTGCCCGGCCTGTTCGGCGTCGCCACCTTCATGGTGCTGGTCTCGGGCGGCATCGATGTCTCGTTCCCCGCGCTCGCGTCGCTGTCGGTGTACGCAACCACGCGCATGCTGGTCGACGCCGGGTACGACGGAGCCCTGTGGCTGCCGGTCCTGCTGGTGGTGCTGCTGGGCGGGGTTCTCGGCGCTTTCAACGGACTGCTCATCTCGCGCATCGCCATTCCGGTGCTGATCATCACCCTCGGCACCGCGAATGTGTTCTCCGGCATCATGCAGGGCGCGCTCAGCTCGGTGCAGATCCCGACGCTCCCGCCCAGCATGAGCGAGTTCGGACGAGCATCGATCCTCACGGTGACCAACCCGGACTCCGGGCTGACCTCGAAGCTCCCGCTCTCCTTCCTCCTCCTGGTCGTGGTGGTCGTCGTCGCCTTCTTCGTCATGCGGTTCACGACTTTCGGGCGGGGCCTCTACGCGGTGGGCGGAGACGAGAGCTCGGCGGTACGCGCCGGATTCAAGGTACGAGCGATCAAGTTCTGGCTCTACGTCGCCGTGGGCGTGATCGCCTCGCTGGCGGGACTCGTCCGCACGAGCATGATGGACCAGATGCATCCGACCAACCTGCTCGGCAGCGAGCTGATGGTCATCGCCGCCGTCGTTCTCGGTGGCGCGGCCATCACCGGCGGAACCGGCACGCTCACCGGCACGATGCTCGGCACGCTGCTGATCGTGATCGTGCAGAACAGCATGATCCTCGTCGGCATCCCCACCTACTGGCAGAGCATCGCCCTCGGCGCGCTCATCATCATCGGCACCGGAATCTCTGCGCTGCAGCTGGCCCGCCAGCACCGCCGCAGTCGGATTCCGGCGTGAAAGGGGTCGTCATGAACAATTCGACGATCGAGAAGGCGCCCGCTGGTGTCATCGCGCGGCTGCGCTCCTGGGCGAGCGCCGACCCGCACGTGACCCGCCTCGCCATCGTGCTCGTGCTCCTGCTCGTGGTGTTCGCCGTGATGAAGCCGAGGAACTTCGGCAACGTGGCGACGTGGCAGTCCATGGCGGTGCAGTTCCCCGAGTACGGCCTGATGGCTCTCGGCGTGATGCTCACGATGATCATCGGCGGCATCGATCTGTCCGTCGTGGCCATTGCGAATCTGGCATCCATCGCCAGCGCCGTGATGATGCTCGCCCTCGCGCCCAAGGGCTCCGACGCCGGCACCGGCTACCTCGCCGCCTTCCTCGCTGTTCCGCTGTGCCTCGTGATCGGCGCGATCGCCGGCGCCTTCAACGGCTTCCTCGTGGCGAAGATCCGGATCCCGGCGATCCTGGTGACGCTCGGAACGTTCGAGCTGTTCACCGGCATCGCGATCGTGATGACGGCAGGCAAGCCACTCAGCGGGCTTCCCTCGCAGTACAGCGAGGTGTTCGCCGCCCGGGTCGCCGGCATTCCGGTACCGCTCATCATCTTCGCCCTCGCGGTCGTGATCGTGGCGGTGCTGATGAACCGGACGCCGTTCGGCGCGAAGCTCTACATGCTCGGCTCGAACGAGAAGGCGGCGGCGTTCAGCGGATTGAAGACGACCAGCCTCACCATCCGCACCTACATGACCTCCGGGATGCTGGCCTCGGCCGCGGGGCTCGTGATGCTGGCGAACTACAACTCGGCGAAGGCCGACTACGGATCGACCTACACCCTGCTCGCGGTGCTCATCGTGGTGCTCGGCGGTGTGAACCCCAACGGCGGCTCGGGCAAGCTCAGCGGTGTCGTGCTCGGCATCGTGGTGCTGCAGGTGCTCTCCAGCTTCCTGAACACCTTCCCGAACATCAGCAACTTCTACCGCCCGCTCATCTGGGGCGGGGTGCTGCTGCTCGTCATCGTCATCAACCAGTGGTACAAGCCGGGAGGTCTGTCCCGGTTCTTCCAGAAGAGGAGCGCGTCATGAAGACGACCAAGGACCGACACGTCGTCCTGGGAGCCGACTTTGCCGGATTCGATCTGAAGGAGGCGGTGAAGGCGCACCTGGAGGAGCGGGGCTGGACGGTGGCGGATCTCACGCCCGATCGCGATGCCGCGCCGATGTACCACCGCGTCGGGTTCCTCGTGGGCTCGCGCATCGCGGAGCGGGAGTATGAGAAGGCGCTGCTGTTCTGCGGCAGCGGCATGGGCATCCACGTTGCCGCGAGCAAGGTGCCGCACGTGCATTCCGCCGTCGTGGAGTCCGTGGCCGCCGCTCGCCGCGCCGCCACCGCCAACAACTGCAACGTGCTGGCGATGGGCGGGTTCTTCACCGGGCCGGCGCTCGGCATGGCGATGGCCGATGCCTTCCTGGAGGGACGCCTCGGCGAGGGCTACGAGGACTGGGACGGGTTCTACGAGTACCACCGCGTGGGGTACCAGGAGTGCGAGGACTTCGACTACGAGGCGTACAAGGCCAACGGCTTCCAGGTGGCGGACCCGAGTGTTCCCGCACTCGGGCCGGAGCCGCGCGGTCTGGCGTTCTGAGCGATCATGGCACGCGTCCTTCTCGCCGGAGAGTCCTGGTCCACCACGTCGATCCATACCAAGGGGTTCGACTCGTTCATCACCTCCGCATACGCCGAGGGCGGCACGGAGTTCATCGCCGCGCTGCGCGAGGCCGGTCATGAGGTGACCTTCCAGCCCAATCACGTCGCGGCCGATCACTTCCCCTGGTCGGCCGAGGAACTGGCGGCGTTCGACGTCGTCGTGCTGAGCGACATCGGGGCGAACACCCTGCTGCTGCCGAACGACGTCTTCGCCCGAGGTCAGGTGCGGCCGAATCGTCTGCAGGTACTGGCCGACTGGGTTCGCGCCGGCGGATCGCTGCTGATGGTCGGCGGTTACCTGAGCTTTCAGGGGATCGAAGCCAAGGCGAACTACCGGGCCACCCCGATCGCCGAGATCCTGCCGATCGAGATGGAGGTCGGAGATGACCGGGAGGAGACGCCGCAGGGCGCCGCTCCCCGCGTGATCGCCGAGCACGCGATCACGGCGGGCATGCGCGAAGAGTGGCCCGTCGTGCTGGGATATCACCGCCTGCAGGCACGAACGGAGGCGGCGGAACTCGTCGCCGTCGACGGCTCGCCCTTCGTCGTCGTGGGCGAGGCGGGCGCGGGGCGAACCGCCGTGTTCGCCAGCGACATGGGTCCGCACTGGCTCCCGGACGAGTTCCGCGCCTGGGACGGCTTCACGACGATCTGGGATCGGCTCGTGCGCTGGCTGGCACGCGAGAGCTGACACCGCCCGACAGAAACGGGGGCCCGGGATTCCGGGCTCCCGTTTCTGACGTCACCGGTTCGGTCACGTGCCGCGGGTTGTTTACAGGCGCCGTCGCGCAGAGTGCGGGACCGGCTACTGTGACCGCCGGAGGATTCCGGGGGCGGCATCCTTCACCTGCGAGTGGGGACGTGAATGTACAGACAGGTGATGATCGATGCACCGGCGATGGCAGCGGCACGTTCGCGCCTGGGAGCCGCTTTCGAACCCCGTGCTGCGGTCGTCGTACCGGATGTGTCACCGGGGAACAGCGATATCGTCACCGCCGCGGTCGACTTCTTCGGCCGGGAGTTCGAACGGGTGCTCACCGCGATGACAGCGGACGGCGCAACGCTCACGCGGGGCCTCACCGAGGCAGGAGCCGACTTCACGCAGACCGAGCGAGACGGCGTCGCACAGGTGACAGCGCTCATCGGTGAGCTGGAGCGTTGATGGGCGCCAACTGGAGCGCGCACTATCCGGATTCCGGCGACATGTCAGCGGTCCGCGCTGCCGCGGCGTGGTGCGACCAGCAGATCGTCGACGTGGAAGGGATCGATACCGTCGCCGCCGGTGTGCTGGACACCCGAGACGACTTCTGGCGGGGCTGCGCCGCCGACGAGTTCTCCGCTGCGCTGAGTCGTCTTCGCACCCGCGCCGACGACTCCCGGGAAACGCTGTACGCCGCATCGAAGGCGCTGAAGGTCTACGCCGACCTCGTCGACGAGATCGCGTTGGAGGCCCCGCCGTTCCGCGCTGCCCTGGCGAGCGCCCAGGCATCGTTCACCGGCGGGCGCATCGCGGCTCGACGCTTCGCCGACTACCAGGCCGAAGTGCGCAGGGCCTACCAGACGATCGAGAACGCCAACGCGGGTCTTGCAGCCCTTGCCACTCGGCGGGACAAGGCGGACCGGGCCCTCGCGCGTTCGCTTCTTCTCGGCGCTTCTGAGTCTTGGAGTTCCATCGCGCACACCCCCGCGTCATCGCCGGAGGTCCCGGCGTGGCTGCAGCGCAAGCGCGCGAACGAAGACACCTGGCAATTGCTGGGCAGTTGGATCGCGGGCGACAAGCAGGCTTACGTCCTCGGTCAGCAAGACGCGTTCACGCAGCGTATTCAGCAAAGCGACTACATCCGTGAACAGCGCGAGCGCATTCTTGACGACCTTCGGCAAGGAAGGCTGAGCGCCGGATACATAGACAGGAACGGAGACGGGCTGCGTGATCCGAGCGATGCCATCTGGCACGGCGTGAGCAACGATCCGCTGAGACTGATCACCGATGTGGGAACTGTGTTGGGGGTGGTCGGTACCTCGGATCGCGCCGACGTCCCGATCCGATTCGAGAACCTCCCGGACACGTTCTTGGGCTCATATCTTCTGAACTTCTTTGTTGAAGAGCCGGGGGTCGACGGGAGTGTTTTGATCACCTACATTGTGGAAAACGACACCACCATCGATTCCGCGACGCGCATCCCCGTCTTGGGTGGACATGGCCCGGTGTCTACCACTGGATGACCCATGAGAATGAGGTCGGCGCCGGATTCGAGACTGAGCGTCAACTGATCGTGTGGACGGAGAGGGTCTATCTATGAACGCGCTACGACAGCGTACGATCCCGATCTTCGCCGCGCTCGTAGCGCTCTTTGCCCTCGCCGTCGGTACGGCGGGGTGTGGATCGCAGGTTCATCTCGAGTCACCGGTAGGGGTGTGGCGTGCGGCGCCGCCGGAGACGGGTGTTTTGCAGATCTTCGAGGACGGTACTTTCACGATCACCGACTCGTCTTTCGACATCGGCTACGGAGGAAAAGCGCCTAGGAATTATCGTGCCGAGGGGGACTGGAATCTCGCCAGCGATGCAGAGTGGGTATACCTCTACACCAATTACGACTATGTCGGCGACCGTGCGGCGGGCGGTGCCGGGGGGCATTCTCGCGAGTTCGCTGATGGCAGGATCGTCTTCGAGTCGGAGGATCTGAGCATCACGTTTGTGTATGACCCTTCCGCTTCGCCCACGCCGAGCGGGTCTGTGGACTGAGCCGTGTTCCGAGATCGGTGGGTGAGGTTCATCGCTGTTCTGACAGCGCTCGTTGTCGCGGGTGTCGGTACCGCGGGGTGCGGGCCCCAGGTTCATCTCACGCCACTGGTGGGAGTGTGGCGTGCCGCGCCACCGCAGACGGGTGTTCTGCAGATCAACGAGGATTGTACGTTCACGATTTCGGACTCGTCTTTCGATATCAGCTCAGGGGATACGGCGTCGAGGAAGTATCGCGCTGAGGGGGAGTGGAGATCGTCGATCGAGTTGCGTGAGGTGAATCTCATCATTCATCACGCCTACCGGGGTGATCACGCGGCGGGCGGCGCCGGAGGGCATTCCCGGGAGTTCATGGATGGCAGGATCCTGTTCGAGTCGGAGGATCTGAGTATCGCGTTTGTGTATGACCCTTCCGCTTCGCCCACGCCGAGCGGGTCTGTGCGCTGAGTCGCGTTCCCGCGAAATCAGCGCGGTTCGTACCGGAGGGGGGACACCGCGGTGCGGATCAGTGCTCGCAGGGCATCGACGTCTCCGCTGAGCGTTCCGATCGCCCGCGCCTGGATCAGAAGGTTGCCGATGGCGGTGGCTTCCACGGGCCCGGCTTCCACCGCCACCCCGGCGCGCTGCGCGAGCAGACGGCACAGCAGGACGTTCTGGCTTCCCCCGCCGACGACGTGGATCGTGCGCAGTGGCGTCCCGGCGAGGTCGGCGGCCGCGTGTGCTGCGTCCGCGAACGCGTGGGCGAGAGATTCGACGATGGCGCGGCACACCTCCGCCGGCGTCGACGGGGCGGGGAGGCCCCGCTCGCGGTACCAGGCGGCGATCCGGGACGGCATGTCGCCCGGGGGTGAGAATCGCGGATCGTTGACGTCGAACACCGCGGCGGCCGGTCCGGATGCGGTCGCCGCCTCCAGCAGGGAGGTGAGGTCCAGGTCGTGACCGGCGTCCCGCCAGGTCCGCAGCGACTCCGTGAGGATGAACGTGCCCATCGAGTTGCGCTGCAGCAGCACCCGACCGTCCGCGCCGAGCTCATTGGTGAATCCGCCCTGTCGAGCAGCGTCGGACAGGACCGGGGCGTTCGTCTCGATCCCCACGAGCCCCCACGTTCCGCAGGAGATGTAGGCCGAACCGGCACCCGCCAGCGGCGTCGCGACGACCGCGGATGCGGTGTCATGGGCGGCGACGGCGATGACCTGCGGCACTCTGCCCGTGAAGGCGGTCGCTGCACGGGAGAGGTCCGACGCCGTCGTCGCGACGGGAGTCTGGATGGCGAGGCCGCCCAGCACCGTGCCCGCGTCCACGAGCTTCGCCAGCACGCCCGGCGGGATTCGTGCAGCATCAACGAGGCGGGAGTCCCACTCTCGAGAGCCGACGCCGATCATCCCGCTGGTCGATGCGAGGGTCCGCTCGGCGATCTCCACGCCCGAGAGCCAGAAGGAGAACAGATCCGCGGTCAGCAGCGCGCGGTCACCGGGCTGGACGCGCTCATGGGTCACATCATCGGCCAACTGGTAGATGGTGTTGATCGGCATGGGCTCCACACCGGAGATGCGGAACTGCTCGGCCGGATCGACGCGCGCGGCGACGGCGGCCACAGCTTCCGCGGTGCGCTCCTCCCGGTAGTGGTGCGGATTCGCCGTGAGCAGGCCGTCACGGACGATGCCGTAGTCCACGCCCCACGTGTCGACGCCGACCGAGTCGATCGGCGTCCGCCCGTGGGCCTCGGCGAGGCGGGTCAGCGCCGAGGCCCACGTGCGCGTGATGTCCCAGCGCAGCGAGCCCTGCTCCCGGACGACCGGGTTCTCGAACCGTGCGGGAGCCTCCAGCCGGAACCCTCGCGGGGTGACCTCGGCCGTGATCACCCGCCCGCTGGATGCGCCGAGATCGATCGCTGCGTGGACGGTCATCGCTCGATCATCGCAGGAAAGCCGCCGCGACTCCCGAGTCCACCGGGATGTGCAGGCCGGTGGTACGGGTGAGCTCGGGGCCCGTGAGGACGAACACGGCGTCGGCCACGTTCTCGGGCACGACCTCGCGCTTGAGGATGGTGCGGTTGGCGTAGTACTGACCGAGGTCCTCTTCCTTCACACCGTAGGTCGCGGCGCGGTTGGCACCCCAGCCCGAGGCGAAGATACCGGAACCGCGCACCACGCCATCGGGGTTGATGCCGTTGACGCGCACACCGTGCTCGCCGAGCTCGACCGCGAGCAGACGAACCTGGTGGGCCTGGTCGGCCTTGGTGGCGGAGTAGGCGATGTTGTTGGGGCCGGCGAACACACTGTTCTTCGACGAGATGTAGATGATGTCGCCGCCGAGCTTCTGCTCGATGAGGATCTTGGCTGCGGCCTTGGACACCAGGAACGAGCCCTTGGCCATGACGTCGTGCTGCAGGTTCCAGTCAGCCTCGGTGGTCTCCAGCAACGGCTTGGACAGCGAGAGGCCGGCGTTGTTGACTACAAGGTCTACCCCGCCGAACGCCAGCACGGCGTCGTCGAGCGCGGCCTGAACGGCGGTTGCGTCCGCGACGTTGGCGGCCACTCCGATCGCGACGTCGGCGGTGCCGAGCTCCGCGGCGGCGGCTTGGGCCTTTTCGAGGTCGAGGTCTGCAACGACCACGCACGCGCCTTCGGCGGCGAGGCGCGTAGCGATGGCCTTGCCGATTCCTGAGGCGGCACCCGTGACGAACGCGATGCGGCCTGCGTGAGACTTCGGCCGGGGCATCCGCTGGAGCTTCGCCTCCTCCAGGGCCCAGTACTCGATGCGGAACTTCTCCGCGTCGGAGATGGGGGAGTAGGTGGACAGTGCTTCGGCCCCGCGCATGACGTTGATCGCGTTGACGTAGAACTCGCCCGCGACGCGCGCCGTCTGCTTGTCCTTGCCGTAGGAGAACATGCCGACACCGGGAATGAGGATGATGAGCGGGTCCGCTCCGCGCATGGCGGGTGACTCGGCGGTGGCGTGTGCGTCATAGTAGGCCGCGTAGTCGGCCCGGTACTGCTCGTGCAGCTCCGCCAGGCGTGCCTTCGCCTCGTCGATGGTGGCGGTGGTGGGAAGATCCAGCACCAGCGGCTTGACCTTGGTGCGCAGGAAGTGATCGGGGCACGACGTGCCGAGTGCGGCCAGGGGCGCCAGCTTCTCGGACGCGAGGAAGTCCAGGACGGCGTCGCTGTCAGTGAAGTGACCGATCATCGGCTTGTCGTGCGAGGCGATCGCGCGCAGCGTGGGGGCGAGGGCGGCTGCGCGCTCGCGACGGTCGCTCTCCGGCAGCGCCTCGAACCCGGCGACCACGCCGCCGAACGGGGACGGGTCGCCGTGCTCGGCGATGTACGCCGTAGCGGTGTCGATGATCCAGCGGCTGTTGGTCTCCGCTTCCTCCGACGAATCGCCCCAGGCGGTGATGCCGTGTCCGCCGAGGATGGTGCCGATGGCCTGCGGGTTCTGTTCCTTGATGGCAGCGATGTCCAGTCCGAGC
This sequence comes from Microbacterium sp. GXS0129, assembly GCF_044769785.1. Lineage (NCBI taxonomy): Bacteria > Bacillati > Actinomycetota > Actinomycetes > Micrococcales > Microbacteriaceae > Microbacterium > Microbacterium sp. GXS0129. The sequence continues at coordinate 290,921 of NZ_JBIZVZ010000001.1, forward strand.
TGGAAACCGGGACGGCGCCAGGGCACCCAGACGACCTTGTCGCCGAAGATCGTGCGGGTGAGCTGCTCACCGTCGGCTGCCGTGGCGATCGCGATGCCGGCATCCGGGTGCAGGTGGTCCACGTGTGCCGCGTCCACGAGGCCGTGCATCGCGGTGTCGATGGACGGAGCCGCGCCGCCCTTGCCGTGCAGGCAGTAATCGAACGCGGCGACCATCTCGTCCTCGCGCTCCACGCCCGGGTAGACGTCGACGAGCTTGCGGAACCGGTCCAGTCGCAGCACCGCGAGACCGGGTTCCGTCAGCGTGCCGAGGTCGCCGCCGGACCCCTTGACCCAGAGCAGCTCGACGGGCTCGCCGGTGACCGGGTCCGTCTCGGTCCCCTTCGCGGACGTGTTGCCGCCGGCGTAGTTCGTGATGCGCGGATCGGCGCCCAGGCGGTTGCTGCGAGTCAGCAGATCGGTGACGGCGGGGTTGGTCATGAGACTCCTTCTCAGCGCGACGGTGTGATGCCACGCTAGCGCTCCGAGTTTCGTTCGTCAACAAAAATAGTTTCGTATGAAACTCAACATTCGTGGCAGACTGGCCGAGGAAGGTGGTGACCATGTCTGAAGCGGACGATCGCGGACTGCGGATCCTGGAGATCCTCGAGGAGCGTGAAGAGGTCACCGTGCTCGACCTGGTCTCCGTCCTCGGCGTGTCCGCCGTCACGGTGCGCAAGGACGTCGAGAGCCTGGAACGACGCGCCTTGGCGGAGCGCACCCGAGGCGGCGTTCGTTCGCTGCGCGCCGGAGTCGAAGGCGCCTTCGGCGACCGCCTCGCGCAGGGCGTGCGCGCGAAACAGGGGATCGCGGCAGCCGCGGCCGCGCTCGTGCCGGACGGAGCGGCGATCGCCGTCGATGCCTCCACCACCTCGTACTTCTTCGCACTGGAACTGCTCGCCCGCCGAGAGCTCACCGTGATCACCAACTCGCTGCGCATCGCCGGTCTCCTCTCGTCACAGTCCGATGCGGACATCGTGCTACTCGGCGGCGCTGTGCGGCGGGCGAGTGAGTCGACCACCGGTGCCGACCCGAGCGCGCTGCTGGGCTACGGCCGCATCCGCACGGCATTCTTCGGCGCCGCCGGCCTGTCGCTGGAGCGCGGATTGCTGGAGGCCTCCGTGGCGGAAGCGGAGACGAAGCGGGCAATGGCCGCCATCGCGGATCAGGTGGTCGTCCTCGCCGACGCCAGCAAGTTCAGCGGGTTCGGCATGCACCCGGTGATCGCCGCGGATCGCATCGGTCGCATCATCACCGACCATGCGCCGCCGCACCTGCGGGAGGACTGGCAGCGCATCGGTGTCCGGGTAGAGCCGATCTCGTCCTCTCCCACCGGGTGATCGTCCGTCCCCGATCGAGTATCAACCGCGCCACGCGCACCGAAGGAGTTCCGCATGACCGCACGCATCGACCCGTCCGCCATCTCCGACACCCTCGTCGAGCTGACCCGCTCTCTGGGGGAACCGCATCGTGACCTCGTGATCATGGCCGAGGGCAACACCAGCGAGCTCGTCGCCTCCGGCACGATCGCCGTCAAGGCCTCAGGATCGGCGATGAGCGCCGCCGGGCCGGACGACTTCGTGGTCGTCGACGTCGATCCCCTGATTGCGATCATGCGGGATCCGTCATCGACGCAGGATGAGCTGAGCGCCGCCCTGACGGCCCGCGCGGATGGCGTGGTGCGCAAAGCCTCGATCGAGACGCTGGTGCACGTGGCCTTTCGGGCGTTCAGCGACGTCCGCTTCGTGGCGCACACCCACCCGACGGCCGTGGTGTCGCTCCTCGCAAGCGTGCATGCACCCGTCGCCTTCGCGGGACCGGTCTACACGGAGGAGCTGCTGACGCTGGGCGTTCCGCTCTACGTCCCCTACGCCGAGCCCGGCATCGAACTGGGCCGTGTGGTGCTGGAGGCGATGGCGGACTACGTGGCCCAGCACGCCAGGGTGCCCTCGCTCGTGCTGCTGGGCAACCACGGCATCATCGCGGCCTCGGACACGGCGGCGGGCATCGAGGCGGTGTCGACGATGGCCGTGAAGAGCGCGCGGGTGCGGGTCGGTGCGCTCTCCGCTGGCGGTATCGCACCGATCGATCCGGAGCGCGTGGCGCACTACTTCCAGCGTCCGGACTTCATCGAGCGCAGCGCGCACCTCTCCGGCCGCCGTTCCTGAAGCGGGCGCCGTCCGGGCCGAGCGTGCGTCGCGGGCTCAGTTGAGGCCGAACAGCTCGACGGGGTGGGTCAGCCGCCACCAGGCATCGGGCCCGGGCAGTTCGTCGGTCAGCTCCAGATCCACCGTGGCGGCACCCAGCGCACCGGTGACCGTGAGGGTCCCGGCCTTCGCTCCCGCAGAGGTGTCGTCGTCGAGCTTCAGCTCACGCGTCACGGTCGGCAGCTTTTGCCAGAGACTCACGTTCGCGTCGGTTGCCGTGCGAACCGTCGTCGAGGCTCCCCACATCGTCGTCACCGTCGCCACCTCGGTGCCGGCGGGCACGGCGGTGGACGGCGCCAGCAGCGTGGCCAGCTGGTCGTACAGCGATCGCGATGCCGCGTCGCGCTCGTCGGCGCTCTCCTGGTTCAGCGTCACGGCGTAGGCCCGCACCCGCGTGCCCGCGACGTCGAGATCTTTCGCCGAGAGCAGGTTGTACCCCTCCAGGGTGCCGGTCTTGAGCCCGACGACTCCCGGGTCGCCGATGATGCCGTTGGTGTTGGTGACGAGACCGGCACCGGGCAGCTCGACGGTCTGCTTCGCGGCGATCTCCGCGACCACCGGGTTCTGCAGGGCGATCTCCGCCAGCCGGATCAGCGCCTCCGGGGTGGCCGTGTTGCCGTAGTCGATGCCCGTGGGTTCCACGACGGTGATGTCGGTGAGCCCCACCTTCGCCAGCCATGCGTTCGCGGCTGCCACGTAGTCGGCATCGGTGGGCCAGAAGGCCTCCGACAGGCGGTCGGTGTAGTTGCCCGCGGAGCCCAGGATGATGCCCTCAAGCATCTGGTACTCCGTGAGGACACCGTCGACGGGGACGTCGAGAGCTGACTCGTCGGAGCGCAGGTAGTCCCAGTACGCATCGCTGTCGGACTGCGTGAAGGAGAACTCCCGGCCGCTCTGGCCGATCTCCAGAGGCTCCGTGTCCAGCACGGTCATCACGGTGACGATCTTGGTGATGCTGGCCATCTGCGTCCGCTCGGCGGTGGAGGCGTAAGTGGGGCCTCCCTCGTAGCCGATCGCGGCGGAGCCGATCCCGGGCCACACCGGCAGCTGAGTGGTGGCCGCTGCGGGTTCCACCGTGATCGGCGAGACGGTAGGGGGAAGGGATGCGAGCGGCCACAGAAGCGTCGCGGCGACGTATCCGCCGGCGATCGCGAGCAGGATGCCCCCGGGAATCCACCCGCTGCGCGTGCGCGGCATCCCGACGCCGGTGAGGAGGTCGGGGGCCACCAGGGTGGCGCCGGCGGGCTCGGTGGCGATGGAATCGGGGTTCACCCACTCCAGCGCACGAGTCGTCGGCCCGCTGGGCGCGGATGCGGGCACGGGCTCGTCATCGGGTGTGCCGGACGCAGCATCGGGCGCGGCGGTATCGGCGGACCCTCGGGGAGCGGTTCCGGGGAGCGGGGCAGAGTGCACTCGCCTAACGTACCGTGACGTTGCCGAGTGGCAGCCGGTGGAGCGGAGTCCACCCTGAGAGGTCCCCTGAGCTCCACCCCGAATCGCCCCTGAGCGATACTGCAATTCGTCGTGCGCCCGGCTTGAATGGCGGGATGACTGCGACAGAGACGTCCCGGCCGCCCAGCATCTCGGTCGTGATCCCGGTCTACAACGAGGCGCCGATCATCGCGCGATGCCTCACGGCCCTCCTATTGCAGACGGATCTGCCGGACGAGATCATCGTCGTCGACAACGCCAGCACTGACGACACCGCCCGCATTGCGAGTCGCTTCGCCCGGGTGCGGGTGTTGCGGGAAGAGCGACAGGGCATCACGTATGCCCGGCAGACGGGCTTCGACGCCGCACGGTGCGATGTCATCGCCCGCATCGATGCGGACACCCTGGTGCGCTCGGACTGGATCGAGCAGATCCGCGCGGACTTCTGCTCACCGCGCGTGGATGCGCAGGGTGGTGGTGCCGCCATCGCCGAGCTGTCGCCGGGGCGCCGCTTCTGGTTCTCGTGGTGGTACCGCGGGTTCCGCTTCTGGCATCAGCGCAGCATCGGCGTGCAGCCGATGCTCTACGGTTTCAACAGTGCGCTGCGGCGCGAGGCGTGGCTGGCCGCGCGCCGGCTGGTGAGTATGGGGGATGACCGGGTGAGTGAGGACGTGGACGTGACGATCGCCCTCCTGCGCACCGGGCACGTCCTGCGGTTCTCCCCGAACATGATGGTGAAGGCGCGGTTGTTCCGCTCCATCGACCGCGAGAAGCTCGCGCGCTACTACGCCACCGACAGCATGACCCTCGCGCGCCATCGGTTCGGCAACCGCAAGAGGTGGGCGCGGGTGGAAGAGCCCATGTCGTGACTCGGCGGTGGTACCGATCGCCCCGGTTCTGGGTCAGCGCGATCACCGCGGCGCTGGTGGTCGCGATCGTCATCGGTGCCTGGCCGACGGTGGTGGCGGCGTTTCACAGCCTGCCGCTGGTGAATCCGTGGGTGATGGCGTTGCTGATCCCGGTACAGCTGGCGAGCTTCGCCGTCACGGGGGAGGCGCTCTTCTCCTACCTGCGCGCTCGCGGTGAGCTGCGGGGACTGCATCCGCTGGCGGCGATGCGGATGTCGCTGGAGTTCAACTTCGCCAACCACATGCTGCCGTCGGGCGGTGCCGCGGGCATCACCTACACGAGCTGGAAACTCGCGACCCTCGGCGTCGCGCCCGCGAAGGGCACGCTTGCTCAGCTCGCCCGGTTCGGTGTCACGTTCGTGTCGTTCACCATCGTGCTCGTGGTCTGCTCGGCCTGGCTGATCGCGAGCGGGCGGGGCACACCGCTGCTGCTCTGGGTGGCCGCCGGCGTCGGAGCGCTGGCCCTGGTGGTGACGGTGGGCGGGGTGCTGCTGCTGCGTCGTCGTCGACCGGTGCATCGCTTCGCCGGGCGGCTCGCTGCGGTGGTGAATGCGATCGGCAGGCGGGTGGGGCGCCCACAGCTGGTGGCACCGATCGTGCTGGTGCGATTCTTCGACGGACTGCACCGTGAGCTTCGCGCGGTGATGGAGCAGCCGCGCGCGCTGCTGGCTCCTTTCCTGTGGACATTCCTCGTGCACGCGTGTGATGCGGGGCTGTTCTGGGTGGGACTCGCGTCGTTCGGGCTCTGGCCCGATCCGGCGCTCGTGTTCGTGGCCTACGGCATGGCCACGGTGGTGAGTATGGTGGTGGCCACGCCCAACGGCATCGGCGGCTACGAGGTGGTCATGATCGGTCTGCTGGTGTCGGGGGGGCTTCCGGGCGCCACGGTGGTGGCGGCGATCACCCTGACGCGTGCGATCCTGCTCCTCGGCACGATCGTGTTCGGATGGGCGTTCTACCAGCACAGCGTCACGAGGTCGCGGATCGATACCCCTGTGGTCTGACCACAGGAGTATCCTGGAGGAATGCGGGTGCGATCATGACCGAGACAACCGGGGCCTCCGGGCGGATCTGGGCCATCTGGATTACCGGTGTCGCCGCGTATGTGCTCTCGGTCGCGAATCGCACATCCCTGGGCGCGGTCGGGGTCGATGCGGCGCACCACTTCGGGGCTGACGCATCCACGCTGGCGATGTTCGCCGTCCTCCAGCTCGCCGTCTACGGCCTCGCGCAGATCCCGGTGGGCCTCATGCTCGACCGGTGGGGTGCTCGGCCGATCATCACGGCCGGCATGATCCTCATGGCCGCAGGCCAGCTCGTGATGGCGCTCGCACCGAACGTCGGCATCGCGATCCTCGCGCGGATGCTGCTGGGCGCCGGTGACGCCGCCGTCTTCCCGAGCGTGCTCCGCGTCGTCGCCACGTGGTTCCCGGCTCAGCGTGCTCCGCTGCTCGTCCAGCTCACCGGCATCGTGGGTCAGGCGGGGCAGCTGCTCGCCCTCGTGCCGCTCGCGGCGCTGCTGCACGCGACGACGTGGTCCATCGCGTTCGGGTCGCTGGCCGGGCTCGGTGTGCTGTTCGCGATCCTCGTGTTCGCCGTGATCAGAAACCGTCCGCCGGAGCGTCAGGAGGACGTCTCGGTCAACACCGACACCGGCGCGATCCGCGTGGTGCGCTCCTCGATCGACCTGCGCCAGAGCGTCGCGGACGCGTGGGCACACCCCGGTACGCGCCTCGGATTCTGGTCGCACTTCACCACCCCCTTCGCCGGAACCGCGTTCATCATGCTGTGGGGCGTTCCCTTCCTCACCGAGGGGGAGGGGCTGAGCACGTCGGCCGCCTCCGTCGTGACCAACCTGTACGTGGTCTTCGGCATGGCGGTGGGGCCGCTCCTCGGTGCGCTCTCCAGCCGTCATCCGCTGCGCCGCTCCCACATGTTGGTGCTGCCGACCGTGGGTCTGCAGCTGCTGATGTGGGTGGTCGTGCTGGTGTGGCCCGGTCCCGCACCACTGTGGCTGCTCATCCTGCTGGCGCTCGCGCTGGCCACCGGCGGGCCGGCGTCGATGATCGCGTTCGATCACGCGCGGACGTACAACCCGGAGCATCGGCTCTCGACCGCCACCGGCATCGTCAACGGCGGCGGGTTCCTCGCCGGTCTGCTGGCGATCTTGTTCATCGGGCTGGCGATGGACCTGCAGGGCGCGGGCGATCCGTCGCACTACAGCCTGGACGCGTTCCGCGTCGCCATGCTGACCCAGGTTCCGCTCTGGCTGCTGGGCGCCGCAATGATCCTCCGCGAACGCCGCCTCGTGCGGCGGATGATCGGGCTCTCGCGCCCCCGCTGACACGCTCTGCATGTGTTCTCTCCCACACTCCGCAGTCGGCCGCGAACGAGCGAGGAAATCTCTTACAACATGCGTCACCGGGCCTTTTCGCGGCGTCCCGCTCGCGCAGCGAATCGGTCGATCGCGGTGAGCACTTCTTCGCTGCGCCAGAACGGCCCGAGCTTGTGTTCAGCCTTGGACTTCAGGATGCCGGCATCGACGAGCGCCTGAAGTGGGGGATAGACGTTCGGCTGCTTCACGTCCAGGGCCTCTGCCGCGGCGGCGGAGTTGAGAACGGGTTGTCGTGCGATGACATCCAGCAACCTCCACGCGTTGCTCGAACGTCGCGCCGTTAGGCGTGAGTCCCACGACTTCCTGATGTCATCGACTTCTGCGACCAGAAGCCGCGCGTTCGCGACGGCACGACCAGCCGCGGACGCGAACGACATCACGATAGGCGCAGGATCACCTGCCCGGTAAGCGGTGAGCGCATCGTGATAGCCCTCGACGTTGGCGAGGAGGCCTGCCGATACGGGCACCGCCACGTTTCGCGTGACGCCGCGATTTCGCAGCAGTGCCTGGGCCAGAGCGCGGCCGGTTCGTCCGTTGCCGTCGGTAAACGGGTGGATGGTCTCGAACTGAGCGTGCGTGATCGCCGTCGAGACCAGAGCGGGAACGTCTCGGCGGCCCGCGAATGCGACGAGGTCGTCGATGAGGGCCGGGATTCTCTCGTGCACAGGCGCGACGAAGTCCGCGCCGATGGGGGAGTCGCTGTGAGTCCCGATCCACACGGCCTCGGTTCGCCACTGGCCGGGAGTATGCCGCGGCTGCTCGGCCATGAGCACGCGATGGAGCTCTCGGATCATGTCCGGGCTCAGATTCTCGGCAAGTGAGATGGCAGCGGACATGGCGCGCGTGTTGGCAGCGATGAGTTCAGCGTTGCGACTTCCCCGGGCGCCGAGTTCGGCGCTGAAAATCGCGCGGGCGCTCGCCGTGAGGTTCTCGATCTGCGACGATGACGCTGCCTCGGAGCGCAGCAGAACGGGAGCGAATGCCGCGACCCGATGACCGAGCTCGGCGTCGAAGCGCGTGAGTTCAGCCGTGGCGTTCTCCGCCGCCGCAACGACGGCGGGGTCGAGTGCTGGCATCAGGCCGGCGATTGGCGCCGGAATTGCCGCCCGATAGCGGTGTGGTACGACGCTGATGCTGTCTGAAATGGGGACCGCGGGGTGCCAGTCGACCGTCTCGTACCGAATGGCCGGCCACTCATTGCGGTCGTTACTCATAATCACCTCCTCGCTCTTTATGAGTAACTCGGTTACTCATAAAAAGCCTACCGTCATTTATGCCCAGCGTGGCAGGGCTGTGATTAGCACAAACCGGCACTAGGCGCGGAGGTCATCACGATCGAGTCGGGCAGCCGGACCGCTGCGCTCGCGGATCGCTATACTCGGGGGACACCACGGGAGTCCTCGTCGAGGGCTGAGAGGAAGCGATCGCGCTTCGACCGTCGAACCTGATCCGGGTCATGCCGGCGAAGGAAGGGAATATTTTCGTGCATTCATCCACGTCTCCACAGCTGCACGCGGCGGCCCGCCGCATCGACACCCGCTGGCGGGTGGTCGACATCGTCGTGGCGAGCGTCATCGCGGTGGCCTGCGCCGCCCTGTTCCTGATCTGGAACGTCGCCTACGAGGGCCCGTCGGCGCTTCTCAAGCCGCTGCTTCCCGGCGTGCAGGGCCTGCTTGCCGGACCCTGGCTGCTGGCCGGTGTGCTGGCCGGATTCATCGTCCGAAAGCCCGGCGCCGCGATCTACGCCGAGCTGGTGGCCGCGTCGATCTCCGCGCTCCTCGGCTCGCAGTGGACGGGGCTCACCATCGTCTCCGGCGCGGTGCAGGGTCTGGGTGCCGAGCTCATCTTCCTGCTGTTCCTGTACCGCGTGTGGAACCTGCCGGTGGCTGTCCTCGCGGGTGCCGCTGCCGGTCTGGCCTGCGGCATCAACGACCGCATCCTCTGGTACTCGGGAGCGGATGCGCTGTTCACGACCGTCTACATCATCAGCACGACCATCTCCGGCGCGGTGATCGCGGGTGTCGGCAGCTGGCTGATCACGAAGGCGCTGGCGAAGACGGGCGCGCTGTCGCGCTTCGCCTCGGGTCGTCACGCCACCGCGCGCGTCTGAACCGGCCGCGATGACGGCGGTGGCGCTGGAGGCGCGGGACTGGGGGTGGCGATACGCCACACGCCGGGCCTGGGCGGTGGCGGACGTGACCTTCCGGGTCGAGCCCGGGGAGCGCGTGCTGCTGCTGGGCGCCTCGGGATCCGGGAAGTCGACCGTTCTGCACGCCTTCGGGGGCGTGCTCGGCGGCGACGATGAGGGGGAAGCCCGTGGTGAGCTCCTCGTCGACGGATCCCCGGCCACCGCCGTCCGCGGGCGAGTCGGACTGGTGCTACAAGATCCGGACACCCAGGCCGTGCTGTCGCGGGTGGGCGATGACGTCGCCTTCGGTCCGGAGAACCTGGGCGTTCCTGCGCAGGAGATCCCCGCGCGGGTGCGGCGGGCACTGGACGAGGTTGGACTCGACGTCGCCCTGGACCGATCCACGTCCGCGCTCTCCGGCGGCCAGAAGCAGCGTCTCGCGCTGGCCGGTGTGCTGGCGATGCAGCCGGGCGCTCTCATCCTGGACGAACCCACCGCGAACCTCGACCCGGAGGGCGTGGCCGAGGTGCAGGGCGCCGTCCGCCGCGCGCTGGAATCGACCGGTGCCACCCTGCTGGTGGTGGAGCACCGCATCGAGGCCTGGCTGCCCGTGATCGACCGGATCATCGTGCTGGGCGAGGGCGGTGTGATCGCTGACGGTCCGGTGGAACGGGTGCTGGGAGATCGCGGTGCCGAACTCGCCGCCGCGGGGGTCTGGGTGCCGGAGCATCCGCCCCAGCGCCCCGCCGCTGCGGCGACCGCTCCCGGAGCCACCCTGTTGCGGGGTACCGAGCTCGCCGTCGCGCGGGTGGCCGGCCACCCCGTTGCCGGTCCGCTGAACGTCGATGTGCGAGCCGGTGAGGCGCTCGGCATCGTGGGACGAAACGGAGCAGGGAAGTCGACGCTGGCGCTCACCGTGGCCGGTCTCATCGCGCCGGCCGCCGGGGTCGTTGCCGCCGCCCCGGAGCTGGCCGCGGGGCTGCGCGCCGATCCGTACCGCTGGCGCTCGCGTGATCTCCTGACGCGGATCGGGATGGTCTTTCAGGAACCCGAGCACCAGCTGCTGTCCACCACCGTGCGGGGCGAACTGGAGGTGGGGCTGCGCGCGCTGAAGAGATCGGAGGCGGAGGTGCGAGCCCGCACCGATGAGCTGCTCGCGCGCCTGCGGCTGGATCGTCTCGCCGACGCCAATCCCTACACGCTGTCGGGAGGCGAGCAGCGGCGGCTGACCGTGGCGGCCGTGCTCGCCACCGGTCCCCGGGTGATCGCGCTGGATGAGCCCACCTTCGGTCAGGATGCGGTGACCTGGGCGGAGCTTGTTGCCCTGATGGCCGAGTTGCGCGATGAAGGCCGCGCCATCGTGGCCGTGACGCACGACACCGAGGTGCTCGCCGCGCTGCATGCCCGCACCGTCCGGGTGGGGGAGGCCGCGTGACGCTCGCGATCCCGGTGGGCACCACCACTCGTCAGCGGGGCGGTCCCATCGCGCCGCGCTCACCCCTGGCCAAGCTCGGGGCCTCGCTGCTGCTCGCCCTGCCGCTGGTCCTCACGCTCGACGTCGTCTCGGCATCGGTCGCTCTCGTGCTCGGACTCGGTTTCGTGTTCGCGTCGGGTCTGCGCCCGAAGGAGTTCTTCTTCCGGACCATCCCCGTCTGGGTCGGCGCCCCCGCGGCCGCGATCGGCATCGGTCTGTACGGACGCACGTCCGGGGCCGTGCTGTTCGAGTGGGGTGCGATCCGCGTCAGCGAAGGCTCGCTGGAGCTGGCGCTCGCCACCACGATCCGGCTGTTCGCCATTGGGCTGCCCTCGATCGCGCTGTTCGCCTCGATCGATCCGACCGACCTCGCAGACGCGCTCTCGCAGCGCCTGCGTCTGCCCAGCCGGTTCGTTCTCGGGGCACTCGCCGGCATGCGCCTGCTGGGACTGCTGACCGACGACGTGCGCTCCCTCGGGCTGGCCCGCCGCGCACGCGGTGTCGCCGACCAGGGGCGCGTCCGCCGCGTGCTGGGCATGGCGTTCGCCCTGTTCGTGCTCGCGATCCGCCGCGGCACCAAGCTCGCGACCGCCATGGAAGCGCGCGGCTTCGGCTCCTCGAACGCGCGCAGCTGGTCGCGCCCGTCGCCCTTCGACGGTCGGGACGCGGCCCTCATGGCGGCCGCAGCGGTGGTCTCGGCCGTCGCACTGTCGGCATCCATCGTCACCGGATCGTTCAGCTTCGTCCTCGCTCCGGCGTGAGCCCCGCGTCGGTACGCTGGAGGGGTGCACGAGGCGCCCGAACGAATCGTCCGCCGATTCGCTGCGGCGGGAAACCTCGTCGTCTCCGGACAGCCCACCGCCGTGGTGCCGGATGACGACAGGACCGCGGCGCTGCGAGACCTGCTGCGCCGCCTCGGCGCCGTGATCTGCGGGCTCGGCGACGCGGCCTACGTCTACGCGGACGGTGACACCGGTGTCCGCCTCCGGGGCGACGAGCTCGTCGACGGTGCGGTGGTCATCGAGTGCGGCGACGAGCCCGCGTTCGAGGCCGGAGGGCAGGCGCAGAGCGAGCCCACTCGCGATCCGTTCCGTGCGTTCCGTGAGGCCGGGCGGCTGGTCCGCGTGCTGCCGGCGAGGGCGGTGCGGACGCCGGTCGCCGACATCTCCGACGCGGATGCCCGCCTGCAATGGGCGCACGACTTCATGAGCGCGTGTGCGGTGCAGACCCAGCGGCTCGGCGGGATGCTCACGGGCACGACCTTCGGCATCAGCATGGTGCTGGAGCCCAAGACCGCGAACCTCGCCCTCTTCTTGCGCGAAGCCGGTGCGCGCGTGGTGCTCTACGCGCACGCGGACGAGACGGATCCGGCCATCGCCGAAGCGCTGCGGCGCCGCGGCTTCACCGTTCACGCCTCCACCCACGAATCGCGCCAGCTGGCCAATGCCCGCGCCTTCCTCGCGGAGGGCCTGGATTTCCTGCTGGACGACGGTGCCCACCTCATCCGGCTGGCGCTGCTGGACGGCGTGCCCCTCCGTGGCGCAGCGGAGGAGACCACGAGCGGCCTTCGTCCGCTGCGGGCGATGGGTGACGCGTTGACCGTTCCCGTCGTGGCGGTCAACGATGCGCGCATGAAGACACGCTTCGACAACCGCTACGGCACCGGTCAGTCCTGCGTCTTCGCGATCGCCGATCTGCTGGACGGGATCGGCCGCGGTTTCGGCGGTTCCCCGGTCACGGTGATCGGCTACGGCCCGGTCGGCGAGGGAGTCGCGCAGCACGTGCGCGCGCTGGGAGGCGATGTCACCGTCGTGGAGACCGACCCGGTGCGCGAGCTCGAGGCGCGCTCTGCCGGCTACGTGACCGGTCCGGCCGCATCGGCGCTTGCACGCGGCGGCGTCGTCATCTCCGCCACCGGCATGGCCCGCACCGTCCCGGTGGACCTGCTGCGCGCGGCACCCTCCGATACCGTGTTCGCGGTGGCCGGCGGGGTCATCGATGAGATCGACCTGTCGTCGGCGCTCAGCGCCGGAGCCCGCTGGGAACCCGAGCTCGCCCCGAAGGTGGAGCGTCTGCGGCTGGACGCTTCGCACGCCGTCGTCGTGCTCGACCGTGGCGGCTGCATCAACATCACGGCAGCCGAGGGCAACCCCGTGCAGATCATGGACTACTCCTTCGCCGCGCAGCTCGCCGCCGCGCGGCTGCTCGCCGAGGGGGCGTTCCCGCTGCCTGGCGTGTTTCCCCTCCCTCCGTCCGAGGACGAGGCCATCGCCGCCGGGCTGCTGGATCGTCCCGTCCCCGCCCCATCGTCGTCCGTGCCCACCGCCGTCGACTGGCTCCCGGCGCGCTTCCCCGACGCCCGTCCCACCCCGGCCCCAACCCGAGAGAGCGATGACTGACGTCAGCGACATCACCCTGTACTCCGCCCGTCTCGTGGTGCCCATGACGGCACCCGCGATGAGGGACGGCGCCGTCGCGGTGCGACACGGACGCATCCTCCATGTCGGCGAACGGGCCTGGGTGCGGGACATGCTCGCCGACCGGGGCGAGCGCTTCGAGGAGATCCGCATCGAGGGTGCGCTCCTGCCCGGCCTCGTCAACGCGCACTCCCACCTGCAGTACTCCGGCATGGCCGAGGTCGGTCAGGGGCGCTATGCCGGCTTCGACGACTGGGCCGACGCGTTCGACGCGGTGTATGAGCGCCCACACGACTGGCACGCCGATGCCGTGGCCGGTGCACAGCAGATGATTCGCGCCGGCATCACCTCAGTGGCGGACATCGTGACGGATGCCGAGGCGCTGCCCGTGCTCGGCGAGACGGGCCTCGGCGGCATCACCTACTGGGAGGTGATGAGCTGGACCAACGAGGACTGGGCGGCCCGCGGCCGCGAGCTGATCATCGCCGAGCTCGACCGGATCCCGCCCGTGCCGGGCGCAGGTCTGTCGCCGCACGCCCCCTACTCGCTGGACACCGAACCGCTGCTGGAGATCCCCGACATCGTTCGCGCCCGCGGGCTGCGCACGCACCTGCACCTCGGGGAGAGCGCGTTCGAGGGGGAGCGCCCCGGCACCGCCCCCGGGGATCCGTGGCGTTTCGCCAAGCTGGAGAGCTTCCAGTCGCTGCGTGCCGCCGGCTTCGGTGCCAGCGCCACGGAGTTCGTCGATCAGCTCGGCGTCCTCGGCCCCGACTGTCACGTGGCGCACGGGGTGTACATGACAGCTGCGGACCGCGCGCTGCTGCGCGCCCGCGGGACGTCGGTGGCGCTGTGCCCGCGCTCCAACGACGTCATCGGTCTGGATGCGCCCCCCGTGGCGGCCTATCTGCGGGAGGGGAGTGCCGTCGCGGTGGGCACCGACTCGCTCTCGTCGAGTCCGTCGCTGGATCTGATGGCCGATGTGTCGGCTCTCGTGCGCATCGCCCGCGCACAGGGATACGCCGACCGCGATCTGCACGAGCGGCTGCTGTCGGCCGCCACCCTCGGCGGCGCTCACGCGATGGGCATCGACGTCGGGCCGGATCGCACCGGCTACCTCGCCGTGGGCGCTCGCGCGGACCTCGCCTGTTTCCGGCTCGACGACGTGGATCTCGGCCAGGAGGCGGGAGTCGCCGATGGGCTGGCCGCGCTCGCGGAGGACGGGGCCGGGCGCGCGATCCGCACCGTGATCGCCGGCGAGACGTCGGCCGCGAAGGAGGACGAATGACTGAGAACGAAGCCCGGATGGCCCGGCGCACACCCGACGGTGAGCTCATCGAGTGGGTTGCCGTACCGCAGCGCGCGGCCGAGCTCGAGCTGGAGCCGCATCCGGAGGGCGGGTGGTACCGGCGCACCTGGACGGCGCCGGTGGAGGTCGCCGCGCACGGCGGCGTGCGCCCCGCGGCCACGATGATCCTCTTCCTGCTTCCCGTGGGCGAGGCGTCCGCCTGGCACGTGGTGACCAGCGACGAGATCTGGCTGTGGCACGGTCCGGGCACCGTTCGCGTGCAGTTCGGCGGCGAAGGCGAAAACCCCGAGGACGGTGCGACCCACGTTCTCGACGCCGGCAATCCCCAGGTGCTGGTTCCCGCGGGGACGTGGCAGCGCACGATCCCGGCGGACGAGGAGGCGCTGGTGTCGTGCATGGTGTCGCCCGGCTTCAGCTTCGCCGACTTCACCCTCGCCTGAGCCTGAGCCTGAGCCTGAGCCTGAGCCTGAGCCGGTGCCGGTGCCGGTGCCGGTGCCGGTGCCGGTGCCGGTGCCGGTGCCGGTGCCCCATCGCCGTGCCGGGTCGCAGGGTTTTCCATCTTTCGCCCGGGGAGCTGCGCGTCGTCAGGTACCGGTTCCGCAACAGTGCGTCACCTTGTTCGGCGTCGCGGCACCTCGCCGCCTACCCTGGAACCAACCCGAGCACACGCGTGCGTCCGTGATCGTGCTCATGCGCCGCCGCGAAAACGAGTCCGCTCCCGAGCGCACTCCCGAATCCTGAGGTCCGCCATGCCTTCCATCCTCCGCTCCGTCCGTCACGGGCTGGTCGTCGCCGGTGTCGCTGCCGGCCTGCTCGCCCTCTCCGCCTGCTCCGCCGGATCCACGGCCGACGCAGAGCCCACCGCCGAGGGCACCCCGATCGCGGGTGCCGAGTCGTCGCTGCCCACGGTTGCCGAGGGCACGCTCACGATCGCCACCGGTGAGCCCGCATACGAGCCGTGGGTGAAGAACGACGACCCCGCATCGTGCGAGGGCTTCGAGGCCGCCGTCGCGTGCGCCGTCGCCGAGCAGCTCGGCTTCACCGCCGACGACATCACCTGGGTGCGCACCACCTTCGATGCGGCGATCACGCCCGGCGAGAAGGACTGGGACCTCAACATCCAGCAGTACTCCATCAGCGAGGACCGTGCGAAGGCCGTCGACTTCTCGTCGCCGTACTACACCACCTCCCAGGTGGTCGTGGCGAAGGACGACGCCACCGCGAAGACCCTCGGCTCGATCGACGCCCTGAAGAAGGCCTCGGTCGGCGTGATGGTCGGCACCACCAGCTACACCACGCTCGTGGACGCGACCGGGGTGGAGCCGCAGGTGTTCAACACCAACGCAGACCTCGTCGCGGCCCTGCAGTCCGGCCAGATCGATGCCATTGTCACCGACCTGCCCACCGCGTTCTACGTCACGGGTGCACAGGTGGAGGGCTCGGCCATCGTGGGTCAGTTCGCCGACACCACCGGTGGCGACGAGCTCGCCTTCGTGCTGCCCAAGGACTCCAAGCTCACCGCCGACGTGACGGCCGCGGTCGACGCTCTGCGCGACTCCGGCAAGCTCGAGGAGATCACCACCAAGTGGCTCTCCACCGAGGCCGCGGTTCCGGTCCTCAAGTAAGGACGCGTGTCTCACCGCGTACGCTGCGCTGAGACCATGCGGACAGGAGTCCTCCCATGACAGCTGGTGGCCCGCCCACCGAGATCAGCGAGATCGAACGGGAACGCCGTGCCTTCCGGGCGCGGCGTTCCCGCCGTTCCGTTCTGCTGAGCCTCGCCTCCACGCTGATCTTCGCGATCGTGATCTGGCTGATCCTCGTGAACACGCCCGGCTGGTCCAGCGTGCAGCAGACATTCTTCGATGTCGGCTACGGCATCGAGGTGTTCCCGAAGATCCTGCAGGGCCTCTGGCTGAACATCCGCGTGCTGTTCTTCGCCACCATCGGCGTCGCGATCTTCGCCACCCTGCTGGCCGTGGTGCGCAGCCTCCGCGGCCCGGTGTTCTTCCCGCTGCGCGCCGCCGCCACGATCTACGTGGACCTGTTCCGCGGGATCCCCGTGCTCATCGTGCTGTATCTCGTGGGCTTCGGCATCCCGACGCTGAAGATCTTCCCGAAGGTCGACATGGCCGTATGGGGCACGATCGCGCTCATCATCACCTACTCGGCCTACGTGTCCGAGGTGCTGCGTGCGGGGATGGAGGCCGTACACCCCTCGCAGCGCACGGCCGCGCGATCCCTCGGCCTCACCCATGCGCAGACCCTCCGGATGGTGGTCATGCCGCAGGGCGTGCGCAAGGTCACGCCCGCACTGATGAACGACTTCATCTCGCTGCAGAAGGACGTCGGCCTCATCTCCGTGCTGGGCGCCGTGGATGCGGTGCGCGCGGCGCAGATCCAGAACGCCCTCACCTACAACTACACGCCCTACGTGGTGGCGGGGCTCCTCTTCGTCCTCATCAGCTTCCCCATGATCCGTCTCACCGACTGGTACTCGGCGCGGGCTCAGAAGCGCGAACAGCAGGGGGGTCTGGTGTGACCGAGCTGGTTCTCGACATCCGTGGTGTGAGGAAGAACTTCGGCGACAATCCGGTGCTGCGCGGCATCGACCTCGCCGTGCACCGGCACGAGGTCATCGTGCTGATCGGTGCGTCCGGCTCCGGGAAATCGACGCTGCTGAAGACCATCAACCTCATCGAGCAGATCGATGACGGTCAGATCTTCCTGGAGGGGCACGACATCACCGATCCGCGGGTCAACGCGGACCTCGTGCGCGCCCGGATCGGGGTGGTGTTCCAGCACTTCAACCTCTTCCCGCATATGAGCGTGCTCGACAATGTCACCCTCGCCGCGCGCAAGGTGTTCAAGATGCCACGGGCGCAGGCCGAGGCGCGGGGCCGTGAACTGCTGCAGCGCATGGGCCTCGGCGACAAGGCCGGCTCCTACCCCGACCGTCTCTCCGGCGGACAGCAGCAGCGCGTCGCCATCGCCCGGGCCGTGATGACGGATCCGCAGGTTCTGCTGCTCGATGAGATCACGAGCGCTCTCGACCCGCAGCTGGTGGGCGAGGTGCTGGATGTGGTGCGCGAACTCAAGGACGCGGGGGCCACCATTCTGATGGCCACTCATGAGATGGCTTTCGCCCGCAGTGCGGCGGATCAGGTCGTCTTCCTCAAGGACGGTGTCCTCATCGAGCAGGGCCCGCCCGAGCAGATCTTCGACGCTCCCGAGCGTCCCGAGACGGCGGAGTTCCTCTCCCGCGTGCTCTGAGCTGGCAGCGCCTCCACGGCGTGCCCCTCGCATAACCTTCTCGGAAGGTGCATGATGCATCTACCCGATCCGTGCTGAAGGGCGCGTTCGGGCGAAGGGAATGCGCGTGAGTGCGGTCGATGAGGACCTGCCGGCGGCGTCGAGGTCACGCCGGTTCTGGCGTTTCGTGCGCGACGTCATGGTCATCACCCTGGTGCTGTTGCTGCTGGCATGGGTGTCGAAGGTCTTCTTCATCCGGGTGTTCTCGATCCCGTCCGCCTCCATGTCGGCCACGCTCCAGATCGGTGACCGGGTGATGGTCAACCAGCTGCAAGCCGGGGAGGGGAGCTTCTCCCGCGGCGATGTGGTGGTCTTCCGCGATAGCCAGGACTGGGTCCCCGACGTCCCCGCGGCGCCGAAGAATCCGGTTGAATCTGTGCTTGAGACGCTCAGGATCGTCGATGCACCGGAAGAGCAGTACGTGATCAAGCGGGTGGTCGGGCTCCCCGGGGACCACGTCGTGTGCTGCGACGCGCAGTTGCGGGTGTCGGTGAACGGGGTGCCGATCACCGAGCCCTACCTCCGAGATCCGCAGCTGGGCTCGTCCTTCGGGCTGCCGTTCGACGTGGTGGTCCCGGAGGGGGCGGTGTGGGTGATGGGCGACAACCGGCAGAACTCGTCGGATTCACGCCGCCATCAGGGCCAGCCGGGACGGGGGTTCGTGCCGATCTCCGACGTGGTCGGCACCGCCATCGCCGTCACCTGGCCGATCCGTGACTGGCGCACCCTGGGCGAGACCCAGGCATTCGGCGAGGTGCCGTCCACGACGCCGGTGGCCACGAAGTGACGTCGGTGGGGCGGAGATCGCGTCGTGTCAGGCCGCCGGGAGCCAGAGAGTCATCCGCAGGCCGTCCTCCGGCAGGTGAAGCACCTCGTACCGGCGGGCCTGCAGCTTGCCGTCGCTGCGCACGTGCGTGGTGGATGCCCGCCGCCGCTCGACGAGGTGCTCGCCCCACCACAGCGCGAACTGATCGCTGGCCTCGCTGAGTTCCGCGACGAAGTCCGCCAGCGCGGGTGAACGCAGGTCATCGGCGTTGGCGGCGCGGAGTTGCGCGACGGCACCGCGAGCGAGGTCCTCCCACTCGGCGAACACCAGACGTGCGCGCGGATCGAGCAGCAGATACCGGCACGTGTTGCGCTCTGTGGGGGCGGCATCGGCGAAGCCGTCGAAGAGCTGCAGCCCTTCCGGGTTCGCCGCCACCATGGTGCTCAGCCGGTCCAGTACGTATGCGGGGTTGGGGCGCACGGCGGCGACGAGAGCCGCCAGACGCGGCCCGAGTGCGTCGGTGGCGGCGGGTTCGGCCTCGATCGTGGGCCGGGGTTCCCGCAGGCGTGCGACGTGCGAGCGTGCATCGGGCGTGAGGCTCAGTACGCGGGCGAGAGCATCCAGCACCGCGTCGCTGGGGTGGTGTTCGCGACCTTGCTCCAGCCGCGTGTAATAGTCAGCGCTGATTCCGGCGGCGCTGGCCACCTCTTCGCGCCGGAGCCCGGTGATCCGCCGGCGGGCGTCCGTCGTCACCGGGCTGAGAGCGGGGTCGGTTCGCCGCGCACGAAGGAAGTCGCCCAGCTCACGGGACACAGCGCCTCCTCCTTTCCCGCCACGGGGGTGCGGTACTCCTAGGAAGAATACGGTCTTCCTGGCGCCCGGCTGCGCGGGCAGGCTGGGAGCAACGCACGAGGGAAGGATCATCATGGCCGCCTACACGCACGGACACGCCGAATCGGTGCTGCGCTCGCATCGCTGGCGCACGGCGGAGAACTCCGCGGCCTACCTCATGCCCCATCTCGATGCCGGGGCGCATCTGCTGGACGTGGGCGCGGGGCCCGGCACCATCACCGCCGATCTCGCGCAGCGCGTCGCCCACGTGACGGCCACCGAGATCGGTGAGGCGGAGCTCGACCTCACGCGCGCCACCATCACCGATCGCGGCATCGGCAACGTCGACTTCCGCGTCGCCGATGTGCACCGCCTTCCCTTCGACGACGACACCTTCGACGTGACGCATGCGCACCAGGTCCTGCAGCACGTGGCCGATCCGGTGCAGGCGCTGCGCGAGATGGCGCGGGTGACGCGCCCGGGAGGGATCATCGCCGTCCGTGACAGCGACTACAGCGCGTTCACCTGGTGGCCGGCGTCTCCCCAGCTCGAGGAGTGGTTGCGGCTCTACCTGGATGCGGCGAGGGCCAACGGTGGCGAACCCGATGCCGGGCGTCGGCTGCTCGGCTGGGCCCACGCGGCTGGTCTCGACCAGGTCGCGGCTGGCTCCAGCACCTGGTGCTTCGCCGATGAAGCGGATCGGTCGTGGTGGGGTGGGATGTGGGCGGACCGCATCGTCGATTCCGGAATTGCACGTCAGCTCGTCGACTCCGGCGCGGCGACGCCCGGCGATCTGCGCGAGATCCGCGAGGCCTGGCTGCGCTGGGCCGCGCATCCCGACGGCTGGTTCTCGATCCTGCACGGTGAGATCCTCTGCCGGGTTCCCTGATCCGCGGCGACGGGGTCCCCTGCGGCTACGTGGCGTTCCAGAGATCGCGGTAGTAGGCGAGGCGTTCGCGGTCGGGCGCGACGCGATATGCCTCGATGAGAATATCTTCGAATCCGGGGCCGTAGTTCCACTCCGTGGACATCGACGCGACCGCGATATCGGCCCAGCGATCCGCCGTGCCGAGCGCGCCGAGGTCGACGTGGGCCAGGGGTGATCCGTTCTCGTCGAGCAGCGTGTTGGGGACGCACGCGTCGCCGTGGCAGACGACGAGGAAGTCCACGGCTGGCGCGGAATGCAGCCGCTCGGGGACCGCGATCCCGCGATCCGCGGCGCCGGCGATGCGCGACGGCACCGACCAGTCGAACGGGCAGCCGGCTACCGGCAGCGCATCGTGCAGGAGCCGGAGCCCCCGGCCCACGGCCCGTACCGCGGTGTCGGGTCGCGCGATCCAGTGCGGATCGACGGCGCTGCGACCCGGGATCGCGCGGGTCACCAGCCACTCGCTGCCGTCTTCCTCACCGTGCTCGATGACCTCGGGGACGCGTGTGTAGCGACCGGCCCACACCAGCCGCTCCGCTTCCTCGGCACGGGAGGACTCGGGATCGATCGGACCGTACTTGATGTATCGTCCGTCATCGGTCGCGAACGTGGCCGTGTCCAGGCTGTTCAGCCACACGGGAGTCAGCGTGGCTCCCGCAGCCAGACGAAGCACCTTCTCGGGAACCGGAAGATCGGCGGCGGGAATGCTCATGCGTCCATCCTCACCGATCGGATTCCGGTAGCGTCGAATGCGGCCATCGTGGGCCGCAGAGATGAGGGAGCACCCGTGAGCAGCGTTTTCGTCATCGGCTCGACCAACGTCGACACCGTGCTGACCGTCCACCGCCACCCGGAGGTGGGGGAGACCCTGACCGCCACCGGCGTCTCGGTGCGCCCGGGCGGCAAGGGGGCCAATCAGGCGGCCGCGTGTGCTCTGGCCGGGGGCAGCACCGTGTTCGTCACGCGCGTGGGCGATGACCCGCTGGCGGACCGCTACCGCCGTCACCTGGTGGCCCGTGGCGTCGACGACTCGCAGCTCGGCGTCGTCCCCGGTCCCACCGGGCAGGCGAGCATCGTGGTGGACGACCGGGGCGAGAACACGATCATCGTGGTCCCCGGAGCGAACGCGGCGCTGGATGTGTCTGCGGTGACGGCCCTCGAGGACGTGGTGCAGGCCGGGGACATCGTCTCGCTGCAGCTGGAGGTGCCCGTCGACGTCGTGCGCGCCGCCCTCGAGCTCGCGCGCCGTCGCGGGGCCGTCGGCATGCTGAACCCGTCGCCGTGGCGCGAGGACATCGCCGACCTGATCGATCTCGCCGACATCGTGGTCGTGAACGAGGCGGAGGCCGCGCAGCTCGGCCTCGACGACGACCGCGTGGTCCGCACCCTCGGCGCCGACGGCGCCCGCTGGGGAGACGTGCGGGTCTCCGCTCCGAAGATCGAGGCCGTCGACACCACGGGAGCTGGTGACGCGTTCACCGGAACCCTCGCCGCCTCCCTGGCGCAGGGGCTCGATCGCGCAGCCGCGCTGAGTGCAGCCGTCACCGCCGCGAGCGAAGCCTGCCTGGAGCCCGGTGCCCAGCGATGGGCACCCGGCGTCTGAGATGGCGCTTCGCGTCGGCCCCGGGCACGGGCCGGTGCCTTCGGGTCAGGCGTCCGTGTTCTCCACCGGCACTCCGAGGCGCTCCCCGAGCTCCATCGCGAGCACACCCGCGTGATTGTGCATGGAGTCGCGCGCGCCGTACACGATGGTCACCGTCGGGTGCGGCCGCAGCTCCTGGACGAGCGCGGTGAGGCTCGCCGCCGTCGGACCCGCCAGCTCCGCCCGGTACGGGTCGACGAAATCGCCCCAGTGCTCGTCGTCGGCGGCGTGCCAGGCCTTGCGCAGCTCCGGCGAGGGGGCGACGTCCTTCGCCCACAGATCGACGGCGGCGCGCTCCTTCGTGAGCCCGCGCGGCCAGAGCCGATCGACGAGCACGCGATAGCCGTCGTCGGCGCTCGGCCTGTCGTACACCCGCTTGAGCCGGATCTCCATGATCCTCACGCTACCCCTGGACGGCAGCCGACGGGCATCAGGAGAATGAGAGCGGCACACGGGGGTGACGTGGCACTCAGTCCCGCGTAGGCTGACACACGATGTCAAGCGGGCCGGTTGCGGACCGCGTGAGCGGCGGGGTGCTGAGGACCTCGGTTCGAAGGAGAACACATGGATATCAGTGGGGCCGGAGCTCTGGTCACCGGTGGGGCGAGCGGGCTGGGCAATGCCACCGCGAAGCGACTCGCGGCGGCGGGCGCACACGTCACGATCATCGACCTGCCGTCTTCGCGCGGCGCGGAGGCCGCAGCTGAGATCGGCGGGACGTTCGTCGCAGCGGATGTGACCGACGCGGCGCAGGTCGCGGATGCGGTGGCCGAGGCGAATGCGGCGGCACCGTTGCGCGTGGTCGTCAACTGCGCGGGGATCGCGCCGCCCGCCAAGGTTCTGGACCGGGAGGGCAACCCCTCGCCGCTCGACGCCTTCGCGAAGATCATCCAGATCAACCTGATCGGCACGTACAACGTGATCGCGCAGGCCTCGGCCGTCATCGCGAAGACCGAGCCCACCGAGGGCGGCGATCGCGGCGTCATCGTGAACACCGCCTCCGTGGCCGCTTTCGACGGCCAGATCGGTCAGCCGGCCTACTCCGCATCGAAGGGCGGCGTGCACGCCATGACGCTGCCGATCGCACGCGAGCTCGCCCGCTACGGCATCCGCGTGTGCACCATCGCGCCCGGCATCATGGAGACCCCGATGCTGGCCGGTCTGCCGGAGGCGGCGCAGGCCTCACTGGGTGAGCAGGTCCCCTACCCGCAGCGCCTCGGCCGGCCCGACGAGTATGCGCGACTGGTCATGTCGATCGTGGACAACGGGTACCTCAACGGCGAGACGATCCGCCTGGACGGCGCGATCCGCATGGCACCGAAGTGATCGGCGAACAGAGATGAGCGACAACATGACAGACGACGTGCTCCTGGTCAGTGTCGAGGACGGCCTCGCGCGGATCACCCTCAACCGGCCCACGCGCCTCAACGCGTTCGATGAGGCGCTGGCCCGCCGCTGGGAGGCGGTGACGGCGGAGGTCGTGGCGCGTGACGACGTGCTCGCGATCCTGCTCGACGCCAACGGGCCCGCCTTCTGCGCGGGTGGCGACGTCGCGGCGATGGCCACCGGCAGCGGGTTCGGTGCCGGCGGGATCGAGGCCCTCGCACACGTGATCAACGCGGGGATCCGCAGCCTCACCGAGTCGTCGATCCCCGTGGTGGTGGCGGCACACGGCACCACGGCTGGCGGCGGGCTCGGCATCCTGCTCACGGGCGACTACGTGGTCGCGGGCGAGGGATCCAGGATCGGCAGCATCTACGCGAACATGGGTCTCACCCCTGACCTGTCGGTGACCGAGGCGCTGTCACGTGCCATCGGAGAGCGCCGCGCGCTGCAGCTGGTGCTCACCGATCGCCTCCTTACATCGGCGCACGCCCTCGACTGGGGTCTCGTCGCCGAGGTCGTCGCGGACGCCGAGGTGAAGGCGCGCGCCGAGGAGATCGCGCGCGGCTGGATCTCCGGCGCGGCGCGGGCGTACGGACAGGCGAAGCGGCTCATCCGCTCCCGCCCCACGCGCACCGCCGTCGAGCAGCTCGCCGAAGAGGCGCGCACCATCGGGGAGGCCTACGGCACCGACGAGGCGCAGGCGCGCATTCAGGCGTTCGCGGCCAAGTCCGCCGCCAAGACGAAGTAAGCACGCTGCCCGCCGGGCCCGGCGGGCAGCCGGTCGCGGCGCCGATGCCGTATCGAAGGGAACCTCATGACCGAACGCAATCTCGCGGGAAAGACCATTCTGATGTCCGGCGGCAGCCGCGGCATCGGCCTCGCGATCGCGCTGAAGGCCGCGGCCGACGGCGCCAACGTGGCGCTGCTGGCGAAGACCGACACCCCGCACCCCAAGCTCGAGGGCACGATCCACACCGCAGCCGAGCAGATCCGCGCCGCCGGCGGGCGGGTGCTCCCCATCGTCGGTGACGTGCGCAACGACGATGACGTGACGGAAGCCGTGCTCAAGGCGCAGGGCGAGTTCGGTGGCATCGACATCGTGGTCAACAACGCCAGCGTCATCGACCTGTCCCGCTCGCTGGATCTGGCTGCGAAGAAGTACGACCTGATGCAGGACGTCAACGTGCGCGGAACCTTCATGCTCAGCCGCGCCGCCGTGCCGATCCTCCGCGAAGCCGGCAACCCGCACATCCTGTCGCTGTCGCCGCCGCTGAACATCACGCCCCGATGGCTGGGCGCCCACACCGGCTACACGCTGGCGAAGTTCGGCATGACGATGGCGACGCTCGGCATCGCCGCCGAGTTCGCGGCCGACGGCATCGCCGCCAACACGCTGTGGCCGCGCACGACCATCGCTACCGCCGCGGTGCAGAACCTGCTGGGTGGGGACCAGGTGATGGCAGCATCGCGTACTCCCGCCATCTACGCCGACGCCGCGTACGCCGTGCTCACCCGCGATGCCCGGGAGAACACGGGCAACACGTACATCGTGGAGGACGTGCTGGAGGAGGAGGGCGTTACGGACTTCTCCGGCTACGCCGCCGTTCCCGGCACCCCTGACGACCGGCTCTTCCCCGACATCTTCCTCGGCTGAGTGTCGGTGAGGCGCTGATCCCCGCGGCGGGGATCAGCGCCTCACCCGTTCCCGGATCCGAGGGTGATCGTCCGGTGGGCGCACG
This sequence comes from Microbacterium sp. GXS0129, assembly GCF_044769785.1. Classification (NCBI taxonomy): domain Bacteria; kingdom Bacillati; phylum Actinomycetota; class Actinomycetes; order Micrococcales; family Microbacteriaceae; genus Microbacterium; species Microbacterium sp. GXS0129. The sequence goes on from NZ_JBIZVZ010000001.1 coordinate 315,829, forward strand.
CGATGGTGGCGGGGCGATGGGCGATCAGCAGGATCGCTCGATGGCCCGCCCGCCCGAGGAAGTCCATGATGGCGGCGTCGGCGCCCGCATCGAGGGACGCGGTGGGCTCGTCGAGGATCAGCACGCGAGGATCGCGGAGCAGCGCGCGGGCGATGGCGACGCGTGCCCGCTGACCTCCCGAGAGCCCGGCACCGTGCTCACCGACGACGGTGTCGATGCCGTGCGGCAGACCCACACCGGGATCCAGCAGACCTGCCCCCGCGGCCGCCGCGCGTATGGCGCTCTCCGGTGCGCCGGGAGAACCCAGCGTCAGATTGGAACGGATCGTCCCGCGCAGCAGCGGTGAGGACTGCGGCACTGCCGCCACGAGACGACGCAACTGCGGATCCGGCAGCGCGCGCAGGTCGATGCCGTCCACGCGAATGCTGCCGGAGTCGGGGTCCCACAGCCGCAGCGCGAGCCGGGCCGCGGTGGTCTTTCCGGCACCCGACGGCCCGACCAGAGCGACGATCTCCCCCGGGCGGACGTGCGCCCGGAAGCCGCGCAGAGTCGGGGACTGGTCCCCGTAGCCGAAGTCCACGTCGTCGAAGACGAGCCCTCTCTCGTCGGTGAGTGTTCGCGGTGCGGGATCCGCCGTCACGCGCACCGCGGGCGGCTGCTCCAGGACATCAGCGATGCGCTCGGCGGACGCCCGCAGGGTGCCCGCACTTCGCAGCAGATCGGCGATCTGGACAGCGGGACCGAGACCGGCGACAGCGACGGCGAGCGCGAGGGGGATGTTCTCGGGGGTGATTCGCGAACGATCCAGCGCGACAACCAGCATGGTGCCGAGTGCGGCGAGCGCCATCAGCGCATCCGTGATCGCCCGTTCGCCGCCGAGCCGGGACGCCTCGCGGGACTGCAGCCGAGCGAGGCAGTGTGTGTCGCGGGCGAGGCGGTCCAGCTGTCGATCCAGAGCCGCGGAACCGACCAGCTCACGCATTCCTCGTACCGTGTCGAGAGTCTCGGAGCGCAGATCAGCGGCTCCGCGGGCGAGGCTCTCGCCGTCGCGTCGAGCCCGCGCCGCTGTCGCCGCGTGCACGATGACCAGAGCGACCAGCAGCGGGACCCACACCGCCAGGAGCACGGGGGTGATGGAGACCGACACCGCCCCGCTGATGAGGAGCACGAGCGCCGCGCTCAGCGTCTGCGCCGCCGTGTGGGCGTAGAGCCACTCCAGGGTCTCGATGTCCGCCACGACCGCGGTGGCGAGGTCTCCGCTTCGTCGTGCGCCGGTGCGTGACGGGAGAGACGTGCGCAGCGCGTCGAACACGCGTCCTCGGAGGGTGGCGAGCAACCGGTAGGCGAGATCGTGGGATACCCACGACTCCCGCCAGGTGGCGAGCGCCACGATGAGTGCCGCGAGGCTGAGCACGGCGGTGGCAGCGGCGAGCGCGAGCTCCCCACCGGTCATGGCCCGCCCGACCACACCGGCCAGGCCGAGGGAGATCCCGAGCAGCGCCGCATGGTTGACGACGCTCAGCAGGACGGTTTCGGCGAACAGGCGGCGCCGGGTGGCGATCAGTGGCAGCAGGGTCAGAATCGTCCTCATCTGCTGCTCCCGCCGGCGAACGCGTCGGCCGCCGGGGCCCCGGTTCCCTCCGCGATGACACGGCCCGCGGCGAGTGAGACCCACCGGGTCGCGTGCGTACAGGCGGATTCGCGATGAGCGATGAGGATCAGCGTGCGTCCCGTGGTGTCCGCCGCGACCGCGTCGACCACGGCACGTTCGGTGTCCGCATCGAGCGCGGATGTCACCTCGTCGAGCACCAGGATCGGCGCCGCGGCGACCAGGGCGCGCGCGATGGCCAGTCGCTGGCGCTGGCCGCCGGAGAGCTGGTCGCCGTTCTCCGAGAGCACGGTGTCGTAGCCGTGCGGAAGGGCACGGACCACGTCGTGGATCTGCGCTGTCCGCGCGGCGTGCTCCACGTCCGCGTCGCTGGCGCCGGGACGGTACAGACGCAGGTTCTCCCGCACCGTCCAGGCGAACAGGACGGGATCCTGCGGGACCACCACGACGCTGCGGCTCCGCGCCGCTCGCGTGTAGTCCGCCACGTCCACACCATCGATGAGCACGCGGCCGTGCTGGGGCACCACGTCGCCCTCCACGAGCCGGGCGAGCGTGCTCTTGCCTGAGCCCGAGGCACCGACGATGGCGACGGTCTCGCCGGGCGACACCCGCAGCGTGACGTCGGATACGCCGGCGCCCGTGCCGGGATGGGAGAAGGACACGGTGCGGAACTCGATCCACCCTGCTTGCGCGGGGCTGTCATGACCTCCTGCGGGGGCCGGGCGGAGGGTGAGGAGGCGATCGAGGCCGTCAACCGCGCTCAAGCCGAGATAACCGGCGTGCCAGGCCGCGCCGAGCTCCTGTACCGGGCGGAAGCACTCGCGGGCCAGGAGCAGAACGGCGACGGCGGATGCCGGGGCTGCGTCACCGGTGATGATGCCGGCGAGCACTGCGGCGATGGCGAGCACCGTGCCCAACTGCATGGACAGTGCGCTGAGCGCGCTCTCCACCAGCGACACCCTCAGCTGGCGCATGGTCGCATCCCGCAGGTCCTCCGCGTCGCGAGCGAACTCCCGGGCGAACCGGTCGGTGGCCCCGAAGGTACGCAGCAGGGGGATGTTCTGCAGCGCTTCGACGTACCCCGATGACAACCGCGCCAGCCGATCCCACCGGGTCCGGCCGACTCGCAGCAGCCGGGCGTCCCACACCCGGGGCGCCAGCACTGACACCGCTGCCGCCAGGGCGAGGACCGCCCCGGCCGGGGGCGACTGCGCCCACACGACGGCGACCACGCCCGCCGGCACGATCATGACCACGATGAGCTGAGGCAGGTAGCGCGTGTAGTAGGGGTCCAGCCCCTCCACGCCGTCGAGCACCGTGGTCGCCAGCACTGCGGAGTCTCGCTCGGCCGCCGGCACGTCCGCCAGCCGGCGCAGGAGGCGGCGACGAAGGCGTACGCGAACCGAGGCGCCGACTCGGGCCGCCAGCACCTCACGTCCCCAGACCGCCACGGCACGGATGGCGGTGATGGCAGCCAGCGCTGCGAGCGGTGGCCACGGCTCACCGTCGTCGCGGATCAGAGCGGCGACGGCGACCGCGAGCACGAACGCGAAGGCGATGTGCAGCGCGCTGACGAACAGCCCGAACGCGGCGAGCCCGAGCACGGCAGCGGGGACCGCGCCCGCCAGTTCGAGCAGTCGACGGTGGATCATCGCTCAGAAGGCGTCCGGGTAGAGCGCTTCGGCGATGGTCTGCACGGCCGTGATGTTGCCGAGGGTGCCCGGGAACATGTCCGAGGAGGGGACGGCGATGATCCTCCTATCGCGGACCGCCGGCATGTCGGGGAAGGTGCGGGCGAGGTAGTCACGCATCATCGCTTCGTTCTCGGCATCGTAGGGGGCGATCACCAGCGCATCGGGAGCCTCTGCCGCCAGTGACTCGGCGGTGACCGTGGCGGCGAAGAAGTCGGAGAACAGCGCCTGATCCGGTGTGTAGATCGGCTCGGCACCGGCGCGGACCAGGATGTCGTGCTCGACTCCCGCTCCGATCACCTGCAGGGCCGATCCCTCGACGTACACCTCGGCCACCCGCAGCGGCGTGACGCCGGCCGTTGCGGTGGCGACGCGATCCAGGACGGCCTGGTTCTCGGCGATGAGATCCTGTGCGCGCTCCTGCTGCCCGAAGATCTGGCCGAGGTTGCCGAGGTCGGTGAACAGGTCGACGACTTCACCGGTCATGCGGCGGTCCTGGCAGCCGCCGGTGGCGACGTACACGGCAGCTCCCGCGGCGTTCAGCTGCTCGATGCTCGCGAAGCCCTTCTCCGCGGAGAACTCGTATGTGGTGGGTGAGTAGACGAAGTCGGGTGCCGTCGCCAGGAGATCCTCACGGCTCGGGGGCATCATCCCTCCGATCACGGGGACGTCGGCTGCCAGCGCCGCCACGTCCTCCGGCAACTGCTGGGCGGTCGCCTGCGCCTGACCGGCGAGGCGATCGGCGAGGCCGAGCCGGAGCAGCAGCTCCGTTTGCGCCGGGTGCATGCCGACGACGTGATCGGGGACCTCCCCGATCGTGATCTCGCGTGCACAGTTCGTGAGAGAGACCGCGTGCGAGGCAGTGGCACCGGACGCAGCAGGAGTGACCGCGGTGCCGCAAGCGGTGAGGGCGAGGGCGCCGGCGAGGAGCGCGGCGGCTGCGATTCGGCGCCGGCGGGCGAGCGGTCGGGCGGAGTGAGGCATGGTCTCAGCTTTCTTTCGGGGCATCGGGGCGAGTGGCGTCGGGGGTCAGTCGCCGGAAGGCGAACACGGGCCCGGCATCATCGCCGAGAAGGCGCGCGTCCACACCGAACACCCGGCGGATCAGGGCAGGCGTGAGGACCTCGGCGGGCGGGCCGCTGACGATGAGCTCACCGCCGGAGAGCACGAGCACCGCGTCGCAGTATTGGGCGGCGAGGTTGAGGTCGTGCAGCGCCGCAATCACGGTGCAGCCGAGATTGCGCACCGTGCTCATGAGCTCGTGCTGGTGACTGATGTCGAGATGGTTGCTGGGTTCGTCGAGCACCATCACGGGCGTCTGCTGGGCCAGCGCACGCGCCAGCATGACGCGCTGGCGCTGCCCGCCCGAGAGGGTGGCGACCATCCGGTCCGCCAGTCCGGCCACGTCGGTGCGGATCATGGCCTCCGCCACGATGCGGAGGTCCTCGGGACTGTCGCGCCCGAAGCTCGCGTGGTGCGGACCCCGCCCGAGCATGACCGTCTCCTCGACCGAGAGGTCGAAATCCGTGGGCGCATCCTGCAGCATGACCGAGACCGTGCAGGCGGCGCGGCGGCTGCTCAGCGAGCGCACGTCGGTGCCGTCCACCAGCACGCGCCCCGCGGCGGGGGTGATCGCGCGGTAGATCGTGCGAAGCAGCGTGGACTTTCCTGACCCGTTGGCGCCGACGACGCCGACGACATGGCCCGAAGGGATCGATGCGCTCACGTCACGCACCACGTCGCGTCCGCCCAGGCGGACCGCCACGGCGTCGATGTCGACTCTCATCGCCCGAACCCCGCCTTCTCGGCGCCACCGCGCCGCATCAGCCAGAGGAAGAACGGCGCTCCGACGAAGGCGGTGAGGATTCCGAGCGGAATCTCCGTCGGCTGCGCGACGGTGCGAGCGAGCAGGTCGGTGATCATGAGGAACACCGCCCCCGCAAGCACGGTGACCGGGATCGTCCGCCGATGATCGGCGCCCACGAGGATGCGGGCGATGTGGGGGACGACCAGGCCGACGAAGCCGATTCCTCCGGCGACCGAGACCACCGTTCCCGTCAGCAGCGACGCGACGACCAGCAGGAGGCCGCGCAGGCGCGTTGCGTTCACCCCGAGCGAGACGGCCGACTCGTCACCGGTCATCAGGGCGTTCAGGGACCGCGACAGCACCGCCGCGAAGACGCAGGCGACCGCGAGGGCGATGGCCGGCCCGACGAGGCTGCTCATCGTGGCCGCCGACACGCTTCCGAGAAGGAAGAACAGCACGCTCACGACATTCTGGGCATTGGTGGAGATCGTCAGGTAGCTGGTCACGGCGCTGAGCAGGGTGCCCAGCGCCACCCCGGCGAGGATCATGCGGGTGGGGGAGAGCGTGCCGTCTCTGCGCGCCAGCGTGGCCACGCACGCGCACGCCGCCAGAGCGCCCGCGAACGCCGCGACGTTCACCGACACACCGCCGAGGGCGGCGGATCCGAAGACGATCACGCCGACGGCACCGACGCTGGCTCCCGAGGAGACGCCGAGGATGTAGGGCTCCGCCAGCGGGTTTCGCACCGTCACCTGCATGAGGGCGCCGGCGAGGGCGAGCCCCGCGCCGGACAGGCCCGCCAGAAGCGCACGGGGAAGCCGGAACTGCCACACCGCCTGGTCCTGCAGGGCGGTCAGCGATCCGTCGGACATCCAGGGCATGCCCGGGGCCAGGTGACCGATCACGATACGGGCGGCCTGCCCCGGATCGACGTGGACCGAGCCGACGGCGCCCGAGACCACGACGAGCGCGCAGATCGCCGCCACGAGCAGTGTGCAGATGACCGTGGTCCGCCGCTGTGCTCGCCGTCGTGCGCTCTCTTTCGCGGCGGGGCGGGAAGGAGAGCGTCGGCTGCGGAGGACGGTGAGGGGCACCCGTTGAGCGTATTGATAATGATTATCAAAATCAATTCGAACAGAATCACGGGACGAGGCGGCTCCGACGGTGGCATAGCCTCGACGTATGAGTGATGCGTACCTCGCCGGTCTGTTCTCCCTTGCCGGGCGCACCGCCGTGGTCACGGGCGGAAGCTCCGGAATCGGCGAGGGGATCGCACACGCCCTGGCCGGGGCCGGCGCACGGACGATCCTCGTCGCCCGGCGCGCCGACGTGCTGGCGGAGGCCGCCGAGCGCATTCGTGCGGCGGGATTCGATGCGGCCACAGTCGTCGGCGACGTCGCGACGCGTGATGGCGTGACGGCGATCGCCGACGAGGTGACCGAGCGGTTCGGCGGGCCCGACATCCTTGTGACGGCGGCGGGCATCAATCTCCGGCCACCGATGAGCGAGATCGACGAGGCTGTGTGGGACGCCACGATGGCGGTCAACCTCGATGCGCCCTTCCTCCTGGGTCAGCGCTTCGCGCCCGCGATGATCGAGCGGGGTTACGGGCGACTCATCCACGTCAGCTCACAGCAGGCGCAGCGACCCTTCGCCAACAGCGGCGCGTACGGGGTATCGAAGGCTGCGGTCGAGGGACTGGCGCGGGTGCAGTCCGAGGCGTGGTCGTCGCACGGCGTCACCTCGAACGCACTGATCCCGGGCTTCGTTCCCACCCCGCTTAACACCCGGTTGTCGTCGAACCCGGCGACCGTCGCCGCGCTCGCGGCCCGCACCACGGTGGGTCGCAATGGACGGCCGGAGGACTTCGCCGCCGCTGCGGTCTTCCTCGCCGGTGCGGGCTCGGCCTATGTCACCGGCCAGGCGATCGCGGTGGATGGCGGGTTCTCGGTCCACTGATTGCTTTCATTGCGCGCAATGTGACCGAATTCCCGCCCAATAGCGTCCATTCGCGCGCTATGAAGCGGAGGGTTCGCAGCCGCACGACTCGCGCGTGACGAGCGTGGGGGTGAAGCCGGTGTATGCGGTGTGCTCGTCGTGATGGACGATGGCGTTCACGGCGGCGCGCGCCATCTCCTGGATCGGCTGGCTCACCGAGGTGAGCGACGGCCACGTGTACCGTCCGAGCGGGCTGCCGTCGAACGAGGCGACGGCGATGTCCTGGGGAACGCGAACGCCGCGCTCCGCCAGTGCGCGCAGGAAGCCGATGGCCTGCTGGTCCGCGCTGAGGAAGACCGCAGGCGGCCGGTCGGACATGTCGGCGAACTCGTGCCCGGCGCGGTACCCGTCGGCCATGCCGAACTCCACACGGAGCACGGGGCCGGCTTCGAGCCCGCGTTCGTCCAGCGCCGCGCGCCAGCCGTCCTCGCGGGCATCCCGGGTGCCGTCACGGTAGGTGCCGATCACCAGTCCGATGCGGCGGTGTCCGTGATCGGCGAGGTGGTCCACGGCCAGCCGGGCGCCGGCCTCCAGGTCGACGCCGATCGCGTCGATCCCGTGAACCATCGACGCATTGAGGAAGACGATCGGCACGCCCGCCTGACGCAGGGGCGCCAGCGCGGCATCGGACATGGGGGTGCAGAGGAGCACGCCGTCGACGCGTCGCCGGGCGAAGTGGCGGATGTGGCTCATGCCGTCGTCGCCGGTGATGTCGGTCGTGGCGATGAGCACGTCCAGGCCATGCCGTGTGGCCTCCCGCTCCACCTCCTCGGCCAATCCCGCGAACAGGGGGTTGGCGAGACTCGGCAGCACCAGGCCGATGGCCTCGGTCGAGCCGAGGCGCAAAGCTCGCGCGGCGGGATTCGGCTGGTAGCCGAGCATCTCGATCGCATCGCGCACACGCGCCGCCGTGGCAGGGGAGACGTGCTTGGTCTCGTTCACCACGTAGCTGACGACGGCGCTGCTGACCCCGGCCAGCCGCGCGACGTCGTCTCGCGTGGCTCGCGCACGCGCGTTCTGCTGGTCTCGGGGCGACACGTCGATCAGTCTAGGTCCGCTGCCCGGCGGCGCGACGCGTGGGCACCGCGCCGCCGGGCGAGCATCAGGACAGTGACTCCGGAGCGTCGCCGAAGTCCGGAACCGGCAGTCGCTCGCCGCCGCGCAGCGCGGACTGGTGAGCGATGATGCCCGGCACCGTGTAGCGGGCGGCTTCCCACGCATTGACGGTCGGGATCGTCCCGTAGGCCACGGCGCGGGCGAAGTCGTCGACGAGGAAGTGGTGGCTGCCCTCGTGGCCGTTGGGCAGCCCCTGCAGTTCGGCGGGAAGGCGGCCGGCGTCGTGCACCGGGGCGAGTCCCGAGACGAACGCGTCCCGCAGCGCCGGGTCGACATCCGCCAGCGACGGGTCGTCGAGGCTCATGCTCGGGCGTGACTCCAGGTCGGCGGTGATGTCGGTCCACCCCTCCTTGTTCTGCCAGACCGAGGTCGCCACGAGCTGCTCGAAGCTGCCCTCGGTGCCGAAGATGCGGAAGCGGCTCTCGCGAAGGTGCGACGGGTACCCGACGCGACGGAACTCGTTGATGCGCATCGATCCGCCATCGGCCATCTCGAAGAGCGCGGTGGCGTTGGAGAAGTCGTTGTCGAACATGCTGATGTCCTTGTCGAAGACGCCGTCGCCGCGGTCATCGCGCACGCCGATGCAGCTCACGCTGACGGCATGACCGCCGGTGGCGCCGAGGACGCCGCCGATCGCGTGCGTCGGGTAGTGCATGGGCGGATAGCTGGCCGTGCTCTTCCACGCCTCGCCGCCGCTGTACTCGTAAGCGGCGTAGAAGCCGAGGTCCATGTCGTGGACGTAGTCGCCCTCGGCGTAGAAGATGCGTCCGAAGGCGCCGGATTCGCGCTGCTTGCGGCCGTACACCGTGGCCGGGTTGTAGTAGCTGGTCTCGCCCATCATGTACGTCAGGCCGGTCTCGCGAACGGCGTCGATGATGTCAGAGACCTCCTCGACGGTGAACGCCATCGGCACGGCCGAGTACACGTGCTTGCCGGCACGCAGCGCCTGCACCACGAGCGGGCCGTGGGTCCAGCGCTGGGTGAAGATCGCGACGGCATCGACATCGCTGGCGAGCATCTCGTCGAACGTTGCGAACGTGCCGGCGAGGCTCTGTCGTTCCACGAGCGCTTCGGCGCGCTCGGGGAGCAGGTCCGTCACGAAGATGTCCGTCACGAGGGGGTGGGCGTGCCAGAGCTTGGAGAACTGGCCGGAGAACTGCCCGGCACCGACGATGCCGAGCGAGAAGGGGCGGGGTGTGGTCATGCGGTGAGTCTGGCACTCGTCGGTTACACGAGTCAAGAACCAATTTACGCAGTCGACGCGCTTGAAATTACGGGCAAAACTGACCCTTGCGCTCATGCTGGTTACGCGTGTAGCTTGCCCGAGAGGTCGTTCAACTGACAACGGAGTACGGATGACGAACACACAGACGCTACGAGCCGCCACGGCTCAGCAGGCGGCTCGGAGCAGGGCCGGCGGATCGGGCAGAAGGCGTTCGCGCAGCGATGTGCGGATCGCCCTCCTCTTCATCGCACCGGCCCTCATCGGCCTCCTGCTGTTCTACGTGGTCCCCACCGCGCGCGGGCTCTACCTGAGCTTCACGGAGTACAGCATCCTGGGCGAGCCGGAATGGATCGGCACCCGCAATTACGAGCGCATCGCCCAGGACCCGCTGTTCTGGAACGCGCTGGTGGTGACCATCGAGTACGTCGTCATCAACATCGTCCTGCAGACCTCGATCGCGCTGCTGCTGGCGGTGCTGATGCAGCGAGTGGCCAAGTCCACGTTCGTGCGCGGCACGCTGCTGATGCCGTACCTCATGGCCAACGTGATCGCCGCGCTGCTGTGGTTCTGGATGCTCGACTACCAGATCGGCATCGTCAACCAGGTGATCGACTGGATCGGGCTACCGCGGATCGCGTTCTTCGGCAATCAGGAGTGGGCGATTCCGACGCAGGCGCTCATCAACACCTGGCGTCATGTCGGCTACACAGCGCTGCTGATCTTCGCCGGCCTGCAGGCCATCCCCAGCACCGTCTACGAGGCCGCGGCCATCGACGGCGCAGGGCCCTGGCGCACCTTCTCACGCATCACGCTGCCGCTGCTGCGTCCCGTCCTCGCGCTCGTCCTTGTGGTGACCGTGACCGGATCGTTCCAGGTGTTCGACACCGTGGCCGTCACCACCGCGGGCGGCCCCGTCAATGCGAGTCGCGTGCTGCAGTACTACATCTTCCAGCGCGCGTTCAACGAGCAGGACTTCGGCTACGGATCCGCTCTCGCCGCGATCCTGTTCGTCATCCTCGCCATCGTGGCCGCGCTGCAGATGAAGTTCCTGCGCGGCAACGAGTCGGATCTGGACTGAGTGGAGAGCACCATGACCGAGACCATGAACATCGTCGTTCCGGGGCGTGCCCGCCGCCGCCCGCGCGATGGGCGCTCCATCATCGCCTGGATCGTCATCGCCGTAGCGATGGCGGTCAGCCTGCTGCCGTTCTATTGGGTGTTGCGTACCTCCCTCTCGCTGAACTCGAAGCTGGCGGCAGGGTCCGCCGACCTGCTGCCGGTGGGGTTCAACTTCGGCGCCTATGAGCGGGTGTTCGGGCTGCAGAGTCCCGCGGAGGCGATCGCGCAGGGCGGGTCGGGCGCTTCCATCAACTTCTGGCAGTACCTGGGCAATTCGTTCCTGTTCGCCGGTATCACCACGGTGTGCGCGGTGTTCTTCAGCTCCATGGCCGCCTACGCCTTCTCCCGCCTGCAGTGGCGGCACCGAGACAAGGTGTTCGGCCTGTTCCTGGCCACCGTTCTCGTGCCGCCGATCTTCACTGCCCTGCCGAACTTCCTCCTGGTGCGAAACCTCGGACTCCTCGGCACGATGCTCGGACTGGTGCTGCCGTACCTGTTCATGACTCCCTTCGCGATCTTCTTCATGCGTCAGTTCTTCCTGAACATGTCGCGGGAGGTCGAGGAGGCGGCCATGCTCGACGGCGCTCGGCACTGGCGCATCTTCTTCCAGATCGTGCTCCCCAACGCGGCTGCTCCGCTCGCCACGCTCGCACTGCTGACCTTCATCGGCCAATGGAACGAGTACTTCTGGCCGTTGCTGGTCTCGGACGAGAGCACCCGCGTGCTCACGGTGGGGCTCGGTGTCTTCAAGTCCCAGTCCCCGCAGGGCGCCCCGGACTGGTCCGGTCTGATGGCCGCCACCCTCGTCTCGGCGCTGCCCGTCCTCATCATCTTCCTCGCGTTCGGGAAGCGGATCGTCAACTCGATCGGCTTCTCCGGCATGAAGTAATCACCCCTGCATCACCTTCGAAAGGACCCCTCGATGAAGAAGAAGTTCCTGATGGGCGCAGTTGCTCTCTCCGCCACCTCCCTCGCGCTCGCCGGCTGTTCCGGTGGCGGTGATGGTGCAGATTCGGCCGGCACCATCACCTACTGGCTGTGGGATTCGAACCAGCTCCCCGCCTATCAGCAGTGCGCCGACGACTTCCACACGGCGAACCCCGACCTCACGGTGAAAATCACCCAGCTCGGCTGGGACGACTACTGGAGCAAGCTGACCAACGCGATGGCGGCCGGTAATGCGCCGGATGTCTTCACGGACCACCTGGCCAAGTACCCGGACTTCCTGAAGACCAAGCAGCTCGTCCCGCTCGACGATGTCAAGATGGGCGACTATGCCGACGGTCTCGCCGACCTGTGGGTGGGTCAGGACGGTACCCGGTACGGCGTGCCGAAGGACTGGGACACCATCGCGCTGTTCTACAACAAGGAGATGCTTGCCGATGCGGGGCTCACCGATGCGGACATGGCGAATCTCACGTGGAACCCCGACGACGGCGGCACGTACGAGAAGGTCATCGCGCATCTCACCGTGGACGAGAACGGCAAACGGGGCGACGAAGCCGGGTTCGACAAGAAGAACGTGGCGGTCTACGGTCTCGGCCTCGCCAACTCGGGCGGCGGAAACGGCCAGGCGGAGTGGAGCTACCTCACGGGCACGACTGGCTGGACCCACACCGACAAGAACCCGTGGGGGACCCACTACAACTACGACGACGAGCGCTTCCAGGACACGATCGCGTGGTGGGCCGGGCTCATCGAGAAGGGCTACATGCCGAAGCTCGAGACCACCGTGGGTGCGAACATGGCCGACACGTTCGGCGCCGGGAAGTCGGCGATCAACGCCCACGGGTCGTGGATGATCGGTCAGTACACCGGCTACGAGGGGATCGAGGTGGGCATCGCACCGACCCCGGTAGGCCCCTCCGGCAAGAACGCGTCGATGTTCAACGGCCTCGCGGACTCGATCTGGGCAGGAACCAAGAACAAGGAGGCGGCGATCTCCTGGGTCGAGTACCTCGGCTCCGCCGCGTGTCAGGACGTGGTCGGTGAGCACGCCGTGGTCTTCCCGGCGATCGGGTCCGCCGCGGAGAAGGCGAAGGAGGCGTTCGCCGCGAAGGGCGTGGACGTCGAGCCCTTCCTCCAGCACGTCACCAACGGCACGACGTTCCTCTTCCCGATCACCGACAACGCCGCCAAGATCGACGGCATCATGAAGCCCGCGATGGACGCGGTTCTCTCCGGTCAGGCCCCGGCGTCGTCTCTCACCGCGGCGAACGATCAGGTGAACGCCCTGTTCGAGTGAGCCGATACTCACGTGCGCCGCGGACCTCGGGGTCCGCGGCGCACGTGAGTTCGTCGCCTGTCGTGACAGGGGAGCATGTGCGGAGGTGACCGGCGATCACGGACGAGGACTCAGCGCTCGATCCGGCCCGTGACCCGGCGGCGGGGCTTTCCGGCACTGGCGCGACGAGCACTCAGACGGAGAATCCGACGGCGGTGTCGAGCGCGAGGTCTCCGTCGCGGAGTCCGACCAGCACCGAGCGCTCGTATGCCGGGATCGGTGCTGGAAGGGATGAGAGCGAGTGCCAGGCGATCCGGGTGGCCTTCTCCGGCTCGACGACATGGGGCGTTCCCTCCCACCGGGTGGCGGTCCAGAACCAGTCCACCCGCTGCTCCCGGGGGTCGCTGGAGCCGTCGGTGCGCTGCATCACCGTGACAAGGGTGAGGTGCTCGGGCGCGATGTCGATGCCGAGCTCCTCTCGCGCTTCGCGGACGGCGGCCGCGCGAGCCGTCTCGTGCGCCTCGACATGGCCCGCGGCGCCCGCCACCCAGTGCCCGTCCATGTAGCCGGTGTTCTGCCGCTGCTGCAGCAGGACCTCGCCGCCCCGGCGCAGGTAGACGTACGATGCCGGGATCACGGCGAAGTCGTGGCGTGCCATCGTTCCAGCGTAGGTCTTGCGTGACGGGGGTACGACCTTGAGGTGACCACGCCTGGCTCCGCCACCCGAACCGCGCCGTCTGTGGGGTCGTCGAGTACACCACGGTGAGAGCAGAGATCGTGGCTCGCATCCTGGCGGACTATCGCCCTGGCGGACTATCGCTGCCTCTCGTAGTGATGCGTCGTCTTCCCGCTCAATAGCGCGCGAATCGTCGCTGTTCGGGCCTGGCTCGCGCGATGTGTGCGCAACGAATCGGGTTCTGCGGGGGCTGGGGAGAAGCCCGCTCGGTGCGGTTGGTTTGTGTGTACGGTGTGAGCGCGTCTCTGTGGGAGGGGCGTGGGCGGCTTTGGCTGGGGGCGATTCGTGCAGCGTACGATCATGGCGGACACCGGGGCTTTGGGATCGTTGCGGGCTCAGCTCGTCGAGGTGTTGGAGCCCTGCGCGGCGATCTCGGTTCCTGATGCGACGGGAGTGGGCAGCGATCTGGTGTCGAGCGCTTCGTCGTTCTTCGTGGGCGAGTGGGAGCGGGTGCTGACAGCGGTGGTGACGGATGGAGAGCGGATGGCCGCCGGGCTTGTTGCGACGGTGCGTGATTTCACGGCCACCGAGCGGGACGCGATCTCGTCGGTGTCCGCGCTGGTGCAGGCGCTGGAGGAATGACGCGGTGAGGTGGACTGCGGTGGACCCTGGTGCGGGGGATATGGCGGTGGCGCGCGCGGCCGCGACGTGGTGTGACGGGCAGATCATCGCTCTCGAGGCGATCGAGAGCGCCACGGGTTCGATCCTGACGGGCGTGAGTGATGGATGGGCGGGTGAGGCCGCGGATGAGTTCGCTCGCGCGGTGTCGAGCCTGCGCGCGCGTGCGAGTGATTCTCGTGAGACATTGCACGTGGCATCCAAGGCGTACACCGGATATGCCGACACGGTCGACCAGATCGCGCGGGAGGCGGTGCCGCTGCGGGAGGCTCTCAGCGTTGCGCAGGGCGTCGTGAACGGGGGTGCAGTGACGTTTCGGTCTGAGGAGGAGTGGCAGGCGCAGTTTCAGGCGGTGCTCGACGCGAACCGCGTGATCGAGACGACGACGGCGGCACTGGTTGATCTCGCGGAGCGACGCGCCGAGGCTGACGCAGTGCTGGCTCGGACCCTTGTGGTTGAGGCTTCGGAGGCATGGAGTCTCACGGTGCCGCTGCCGTCCGGCGTTACCGAACAGTTTGATCGTCAGCATGCCAACGCGCAGGTGTGGAGCCTGCTCGGCCATTGGGCTTCCGGGGACGAGACCGCGTTCGTCCTGGGGCAGGAGGATCCGTTCGTTGATCGGTTCCGTCGGAGCGCGTTCATTCGCGAGCTGCGGGAGAACGTGAGGAGAGACTTCCAGGATGGAACGCTTTCGACCGGGTTCATCGATAGATCAGGATCAGGCGTACGGGAACCGAGTGACTGGGTGCGTCGCCTGATCAGCAATGACGTTGGAGTTTTGCTCAAGGACGGAGCGGCGGTGGGGACCGCACTTCTCCACGATCCGCAACGTGATCTGCACCCGGGGTTTGAGAATCTCTCCGAGAGCATGCTGGGCTCTTACGAAGTTCGCTATTACGCGGATGATCCGGCACCGGACGGGAGCGTGACGATCACGTACGTCGTGACCAATGAGACCAGTGTGGATTCGGGGACGCGGATCCCGCTCACCGGCGGGCAGCACGTTCCGATCGTCTATGACGTGTTGACGGAGCTCGGTGAGGCGAATGGGAGCTTTCGCACCCAGCAGCAGATGATCGTGTGGAGTGAACGGATCTACCCATGAGGCTTGTTTCTCGTTGTTTGCGTGCGGTGAGTGCATTGTCGGTGGGGGCGTTGGTGATCGCCCTGGTGGGGTGTGGTCCGTCGTATCCGGTGCTTGATCTGGATTCGCCGGTGGGGACATGGCGTGCGGCGCCGCCCGGGACGGGCACACTGGACATCCTTCCGGATGGCACGTTCACGATCACGGGCTCCTCGTTCAACCTCTCGACGGCTCGTGATGCGCATGGCGAGTATGACGCGGAAGGCACCTGGAAGGTGTCCTCCTCGTCATCGAAGGTCTATCTGATCATCGTGCAGGCGACAGATCAGGGACGCGCACAAGTGGAGAACGGTGGACGATCGACAGAATACAAGCGGGGCGCGATCACCTTCGGTGATGGCGAGGAAACGACGAGTGTGACCTTTGTGTACTCCCCGCTGTCTAGTTGATGTGGGGTCACGAAATGGTAGTGGTGAACGTTGACGGTTTCGGTGCGCATAAGGGCTGGCGCATCGAATCAAACCCGTGCCCAGATTCCGTGCCGAACTGATCGGGTGGAGCGCCGGGTTGGTCGTGTGGAGTGAACGGGTCTATTCGTGAAGCGTGTTCTTCGTCATATGCGCGTGGCTGGGGCCGTGTTCATCGGGGCGTTGCTGATCGCCCTTGCGGCGTGTGGTCCGTCGTATCCGGTGCTTGATCTGGATTCGCCGGTGGGGACGTGGCGTGCAGCGCCGCCGGCGACGGGCACGTTGGAGGTGCTTCGGGATGGGGCGTTCACGATCACCGGCTCATCGTTCAACATTTCGATGGATCGTGATGCGATCGGTGAGTATGACGCGGAAGGCACGTGGCAGTTGTCTCCCTCGTCGCCGAAGGTCTATCTCTTCATCGTGCGGGCGTCAGAGCAGGGACGCGCGCAGAGTGAGAATGGGGGCCGGGTGCGAGAGTATCGGCAGGGCACGATCACGTTCCGCGATGGTGAAGACACCACGGGCGTGACCTTTGTGTACTCGCCGCCGTCGAGTTGATCACATGCATCAGGTGATCATGTAGCGGGCCTGCACATGCCCGTGCGCCGCCGGAAAACCGACGGCGCACGGGCATGAGTCAGGACGTGAGGCCGTCGACCCAGGCCTGGTTCTCGCCGATCCAGGTGTTGACGATGTCGGTGTAGTCGGACACGTCTTCCTGGCCGGAGTTGTACATCGCGTTCTCAAGGGAGAACAGGACGTCGGAGTCCATCGTGAAGTCGGACAGCCATGCGAACACCTCGGGGGCCTTCTTCTCGAGGTCGGTCGACGCGATGGTGTGGATGGACTCTGCGGCACCGAGGGATTCCTTCGGGTCTGCGAGGTCCTTGATGTCGAAGGCGTCGTAGGCCCAGTGCGGGCGCCAGAGCGTCACGGCGACGTTCTCTCCTGCGTCGAGCTTGGACTGCAGTTCGGCGAGCATCGCGGGAGTGGACGAGGTGATGAAGTCCATCTTGTCCAGACCGTAGTCCGGGATGACGTTCTCCTCGGTGGCGCGGGTGAGGCCGGCGCCGGGCTCGATTCCGATGAGGCGATTGCCGAACTTGTCCGCATTCGCGGCCAGGTCCTCGAGCGAGTCGACGGGCGCGTCCGCGTTCACCGCGATCGTCAGCTTCGCGTCCTCGTTCCACGCGCCGAGGTCGACGATGTCGTCGCCGAACTCGTCGAAGTACGACTGATGCGTGAACGGCAGCCAGCCGTCGAGGGCGATGTCGTAGTCGCCACCCGCCACGCCCTGGAACACGGGGCCCGCGTCCGCGTATTCGAGGGTGACGTTGTAGCCCTTGTCCTCGAGCACCGACTTCCAGATGTAGGAGGCGGCCTCGCCCTCCGGCCAGCCGTTGAAGACGCCGATCACGAGGTCCTTCGACTCGGCAGTGTCGCCGCCGCCCGACGAGCCGGATGCCGAGCACCCGGCAAGGGCGAGCGCGGCCGCCGATCCGACGGCCAGGGTGCTGAGAAGCTTGCGCTTGTTCATGGTGTTCCTTTCCTCCCGCGTGCTGTGTCGCGGGCGTTGGGGATGTCCGCGGAATCCGCGGTCGTCGCACGTCTCGCGTGCGTCGGATTAAGGGGATGTCAGACGGCGGCGGCCGGTGCGGGTGCGCCGGCCGGTGCCGTGCGACGGCGGGCACGACGGGACTGGCCGAATCCGCCGGTCACGCGGTCCAGGATCATGGCGATCACGACGACCGCTGCGCCCGCCTCGAAGCCGAGCGGGATGTTCACCGACGACAGCGCCTGCACGATGGGCTTGCCGAGCCCCGGAGCGCCGACCATGCTGGCGATCACGGACATCGACAGGGACAGCATGATCACCTGGTTGACGCCCGCCATGATCGACGGCATCGCCAGCGGCAGCTGGATCTGGCGGAGGATGCGTCCGGGGGTCGCTCCGAAGGCGTTGCCCGCCTCGACCACCTCGCGGTCGACACCGCGGATACCGAGCTCAGTGAGCCTCACACCCGGCGCGATGGCGAACAGGATCGTCGCGACGATTCCCGGGACCACACCGACGCTGAACAGGAAGATGGCCGGCAGCAGATACACGAATGCCGGCATGGTCTGCAGGAAGTCGAGGATCGGGCGCACCACGTTGGACACGGCCTGCGACCGCGCGGCCCAGATGCCCAGCGGAATCGCGATCAGCGTGGCGATCAGCACCGCGACGAT
The DNA here is from genome assembly GCF_044769785.1 of Microbacterium sp. GXS0129. Classification (NCBI taxonomy): domain Bacteria; kingdom Bacillati; phylum Actinomycetota; class Actinomycetes; order Micrococcales; family Microbacteriaceae; genus Microbacterium; species Microbacterium sp. GXS0129. The sequence goes on from NZ_JBIZVZ010000001.1 coordinate 333,755, forward strand.
CGTGAGCGCGAGGGTGAGCATCGCGTTCTGCCACTGGTTCACCGTGATGATCAGCAGGAGGCCGAGGACGGTTCCCACCGCCAGCTTCCAGCCCTTCGCGAGATAGGCGATACCGGCGAGCACGATGATCAGCGCCCACGCCGGTGGCGCTGTGAACACCCACACCGCCACGTCGTAGACGCCGGTGAGCACCATCGAGATGGCATCGAACAGCCAGCCGAGGTACTCCTTGAGGAAGTTGATGAGCTCCTTGACCCAGGTGCCGAGGGGGATGCGGGCGCCGTCGGTGATCCAGTCGATCATCGTGCGCCTCCTTCCGTCGCGACGGCGGATTCGGCGAGCTGGTCCACCAGCGGCGTGAACTCCGCGACCATATCGATCGGGGTCTGAATGATGGGCATCTCGCGGGTGGTGGGCGGCACGTTGCCGAGCGCGGCCAGCAGCGTCACGCGCGGGATCACGCCGATGAGGCGGCGGGTGTCGTCGATCACCGCGAGCGGCATCGGGGACTCGACGGCCCGCTCGACGATGTCGGTGAGGAGATCGTCCGGCCCGACCGTGAGCACGGCGGCGTCCACGATCCGGCGGAGATCGAAGGTGCCCGCCTTGACGGCACGGATGACGGCGCGGTCGGTGACGGCGCCGACCAGTCGCCGGTTCTCGACGGCGAAGATGGTGCTCACTTGCTCTTCGCGGAGCACCCGCAGCGCTCCGCGCACGCCCGCCGTGAGCGGAACGGTGAGGTGCGGTGGCTCCATCACCGCGCTTGCCGTGAGCACCCGAGTGCGGTCCACATCCTGCACGAACTGCGCGACGTAGTCATTCGCCGGATCGGTGAGGATCTCCTCGGGAGTGCCCTGCTGCACGATCCGTCCGTCGCGCATGACGGCGATGCGGTCGCCGAGGAACATCGCCTCGTTCAGGTCGTGCGTGATGAAGATGATGGTGCGGCCGAGCTCGCGCTGCAGCTCCACCAGTTGCTCCTGCATCTCGCGGCGAATCAGCGGATCCAGGGCGGAGAAGGCCTCGTCCATGAGCATGATGTCGGTGCCGGCGGTGAGAGCGCGAGCCAGACCCACACGCTGGCGCATGCCGCCGGAAAGCTCGTCGGGATAATGGTCGGCCCATCCGTCCAGGCCCACCTTGGTGAGGATCTCCCGTGCGCGAGCAAGCCGCTCGCTCTTCGCGACGCCCTGGATCTCCAGCGCGTAGGCGGCGTTATCGAGCACGGTGCGATGCGGGAGTAGCGCGAAGTGCTGGAACACCATCGACACGTCCGAACGCCGGATGCTCCGCAGCTCCTTCGCAGACGCGCCGGTGACGCTGCGGCCCTGAACGACCACCTCGCCATCGGTGGGGGCGAGCAGGCCGTTGAGCATGCGGATGATGGTCGATTTACCGGAGCCCGACAGGCCCATGATGACGAAGATCTCTCCGCGGTTCACCGTGAAGCTGGCATCGATCACCGCTGCTGTTCCGGCATCGGACACGTCGGTCCGTGATTCGCCGTGTTTCAGGCGGCGAACAGCCTGGCCCGGATTCCTGCCGAACACTTTGAACAGATGGCGCGCTTCAAGAGCGGTTTCGGTCACGTTTCCCTCGCGGCTCCCCTCGGGAGGGTGAGCCTACTTCGGTTACGCCCGGGTGGTGATCGCAAGGCCGTTCGACGGCGTCGTGCTGGCGGCTCGGGCACCGGATGTCGGATCCGGGCAGAGATCACCGACCATACGCCCGCATCTCACACCAGTAAGCACAAAAATTCGAAGAAAGACACGGTCGCGGACTGGTCTTTACGGCCTCTCGACCGCCCTTCCACGCTAACCAGGCTCCGTGATGGTGGCAAATCCGCGCGTCTGAGCGAAGGCGGAGCGCAGGCCTCTGCCGTGGGTGTGGGCGCGCGTAACACGCCGGACACACCGCGGTCGCATACTGGAGGCATGACAGCGCTGCAGCAGGAGATCATCGATGCCCTCGGCGTGAAGCCGACGATCGACCCCACCGCGGAGGTGGAGCGGCGAATCGGGTTCCTGATGGAGTACCTGCGCACCACGGGAGCGCGCGGCTACGTGCTGGGAATCTCCGGCGGCCAGGACTCCACCCTCGCCGGCCGGCTCGCTCAGCTCGCAGTGGAGCGCCTGCGTGCGGAAGGCCACGAGGCGATGTTCGTGGCGATGCGTCTGCCGTACAAGGTGCAGCACGACGAGGCCGACGCCCAGGCAGCGATGTCGTTCATCGGTGCCGATCGCGAACTCACGGTCAACATCGCCGATGCGGTGCAGGGCATGGAGAACGCCATCGAGACCGCTGGTGACGAGATCAGCGATTTCAACCGGGGCAACATCAAGGCGCGCACCCGCATGATCGCGCAGTTCACCGTCGCCGCACAGCACCGTCTGCTCGTGATCGGCACCGACCACGCCGCCGAGGCGGTGACCGGGTTCTTCACGAAGTTCGGCGACGGTGCGGCCGATCTCACCCCGCTCGCCGGGCTGAACAAGCGCCAGGGCCGTGCGCTGCTGCGCGTTCTGGGCGCCCCCGAGCACCTGGCCACCAAGGTGCCCACCGCCGACCTCCTCGACGACAAGCCCGGACGTACCGACGAGGACGAGCTGGGGCTCACCTACGAGCAGATCGATGACTTCCTGGAGGGGAAGGTCATCGATGCCGCGGCGGCCGGGATCCTGGAGTCGAAGTACCTCGCCACCGAGCACAAGCGCCATCTGCCGGTGGCACCCTTCGACACCTGGTGGCGCTGAGGCCGGGGCACTCATCTCGTTGCGCGTGCTCTGAGCCGCAGCGAGCCGAACCCAACCCAAGCGGAGCGAAGCGTCCGCGGGAGTCGTGCGGCTGCGAGCCCTCCCCTTCATAGCGCGCGAATCGCGCCCCTGGACCGTGGATTCGGTTCATTTGCGTGCTTTGAACACGGGTGAGTCGTGCTGACGCGTCCCGCGGACCGGCGTCAGCGCTGCGCGCCGGCGGCGTCGAGCAGCGCGACGATCTCCGTGAATCCGCGCGACACCGCGTGGGCGCGCGGAGTGACGCCGTCGCCGTCCGCGAGTTCGGGATCCGCGCCGGCATCGAGCAACATTCGCACCGTCTCGATATGATCCGCCGATCCGGTGCCGAGGATGATCGCCTCCAGTAGCGCGGTCCACTGCAGGTTGTTCACGTGATCGACGTCGACGCCCGCGTCGATCAGCAGCCGCACATTGGCGACGTGACCGTGTTCACTGGCTGGGATCAGGGCTGTCCCGCCGTAGCGGTTGGTGCTCGTCACATCGGCACCGTGTTCGAGCGTGAGCGCGAGGATGTCCGTGAGACCCTCGGCCCCGGCGTACAGATAGGCGCTGTCCTGGATGGCATCGGCGGTGTTGGGGTCAGCCCCGTCCGTCAGGAGGAGGCGGACGATGTCGACATCTCCGGCACGGGCAGCTATCAGTACGGCCGGCCGGTCCATCTCGCCGCGCGCATCCGGATCGGCACCGTCGCCGAGCGCCGCACTCACCGCTGAGGCATCACCGTCGCGGACGGCGTCGAGGAGACGGGCGTCGGCCGAGCGCGCCTGCGCCGCCGGAGCGGTGCAGGCGGTGAGCACGAGGGCGGCAGCCGCAGTGATGAAGGATGCGATCAGGCTTCGGCGCATGGCTCGAGCTTAATGGGATACCAAAAGGTCCGGGCTGGCTCTTCCGTATTTGCTGAAGGGGCCGCGCGAGCCCGAAACAACAGCGTCGCGGCACGCTGGAGTTGTCCCGAAACGAGGATGATGTCGCGAATCGAGGGTGATCGCCCGGTCGCCGGTCCTCTATCGGAGCAAATCTCCTCGATTGGCGACACTCTTGAAACGGGCGCAAGCCGGGTGGGTGCCCTACCGGGGCCGGAGTGGTGGTTCCGCGGAAGCCCGGCGAAGACACATCGGTGGAAACGTGTTCAACCCAGCAGCGGGTGCCAGTGCCGATCCCGGAGCTCTGACGCGGGTACCCATCGGCCGGGAGCGGTCGGAAGCTCATCCGATGTCCACACGGAGAAGTGAGCCAGCGGCATCGGCCACGGATATCCCGGTGCCGGAGGAGAGACGACATTGCGGACGAAGCCGAGAGGGGCCATCGATTCGGGGTTGATGCCGAGATCCAGCGCCAGAGCTCTGACCGTCGCCGAACCGTGCGGGTCGTCGCCGTGGACACGACGGGTGGGGATGTCCTGCCTACCGTCATCGCGGGCAACGCAGAAAATCTCATGATCACGCCGCAACAAAACCCGCACCAGCTCGGCCGGCTCAGGCGGGAGGTTCGACAGCACGATCTCCGCGCGTCCGTTCGGAAGCCAGGACGCGCCCTCGATCCGTCGGATCACGCGCTGCGTGCGGTCGGCGGAGGTAGTCATGCCGACAGCATCCCATCCCCATAGGTTCCCCAGGCCGCGGGCCGTATCCTGGAAGGTATGACTTCTGACATGACCCCGGTGCGCAAGACCGGCAGCAACGGCAACGTGCAGGTGCGGCCGCGTACCGAGGGATGGCAGCAGAAGCTGGACTCGGAGGGTCGCCCGGCGCTGCAGTTCGCCAGCCCGAAGCGTGGCAAGCCGCCCGTGCACCTTGCCGACTTCACCCCCGACGAGCGCGTGGCGAAGCTCAAGGAGCTCGGCTTTCCCGGGTTCCGCGCGAAGCAGCTCTCCACGCACTACTTCACCCACTACACCTCCGACCCGGCCGAGATGACCGACCTCCCCAAGGAGGGGCGTGAAGAACTGGTCGGCGGTCTGATGCCGAACCTGCTCACCGAGGTGCGGCGCCTGGCCACCGACCGTGGCGACACCATCAAGTTCCTCTGGCGTCTGCACGACGGCGCCCTGGTCGAGTCCGTGCTCATGCGCTACCCGGGCCGGATCACGCTGTGCGTGTCCAGTCAGGCCGGCTGCGGCATGAACTGCCCGTTCTGCGCCACGGGTCAGGCGGGGCTCACCCGGAACATGTCTGCCGCGGAGATCATTGAGCAGGTCGTGCGCGCCAACCGTGCGATCGCGGCCGGGGAGCTAGGTGGCAAGAAGAAGGACGACCACTCCATGGAGCGGGTGTCCAACATCGTGTTCATGGGAATGGGCGAGCCGCTGGCCAACTACAGCCGCGTGATGCACGCCGTCCGCACCATGGTCGCGCCCCAGCCCGACGGGCTCGGTATGTCGGCCCGCGGGATCACGGTCTCCACCGTGGGCCTCGTGCCCGCCATCAAAAAGCTGGCTGCCGAGGATATCCCCGTGACCTTCGCGCTCTCGCTGCACGCGCCCGATGACGAACTGCGAGACGAGCTCATCCCCGTGAACTCGCGCTGGAAGGTCGACGAGGCGCTCGATGCCGCGCGGGAGTACTACGAGAAGACCGGTCGTCGCGTCTCGATCGAGTACGCGCTGATCAAGGACATGAACGATCACGCCTGGCGTGCCGATCTGCTGGCGAAGAAGCTGAACGAGCGCGGCCGTGGGTGGGTCCATGTCAACCCGATTCCGCTGAACCCCACGCCGGAATCGGTGTGGACGTCGTCGGAGCCCGCGGTGCAGAACGAGTTCGTCCGTCGTCTGAACGATGCGGGAGTCCCCACGACCATCCGCGACACCCGAGGCAAGGACATCGACGGTGCGTGCGGTCAGCTGGTCGCGACCGAGGACGACAAGGCTGCGGCTGCGGCCGCCGTCTAACTCCGTTTCATAGCGCGCAAGTCGCTCGAAATCCGGCCGGATACAAGCGATCCGCGCGCAATGAACTTCCGCTCACCTGGCCGACTGCGCGTCCCGGCGGCCATCCCGTGATCCCAGCCGTGCGGCGCGATCCAGCCATGCCTCTCGGCGCGCGGGAGATGCCTGGCGTACGCCGAGCATCCGTGTGGCACGGACCGAACGCACACCGCAGAATCGCAGGGTGTTGCGAGTCACCTGGCGTTGCGCGGGCAGCCCGGTGAATGGCGTGAACATCGCGGGAGTGTCCGCCAGGAGCAGCAGTCTCCCGTTGCGTGCGGGAAGCAGCCCCTCAGGAAGCCCCGACGGGCGGTACCGATACTCGTGCCGGGGCAGCAGTGCGCGATCGAAGAAGCCCTTCAGCAGCGCCGGAACCGAGCCCCACCAGAGCGGGGTGGCGATGACGATGGTCTGCGCATCGTGGAGGGCGCGACGTGCATCGGCGAGGTCGGGCTCGATGGTCATGCGCTCGCGGTAGCCGAAACGCAGAATCGGATCGAAGTCCAGATCCCGCAGCGCGATCACGCGGGCATCCTGATGGGCGTCGGCATAGCGGCGCGCGATGGCAGCGGTGAGCGAGCGCCCGTCGGGGTGTGCGTCGAGGATGAGTGCGCCGGGCATGGGGTCCTATCTTGACAGTGTCTACTTGGTGGGCAGTGTCAAGATAGGAAACAATGTTGCTCGTGTCAAGTTCCCGAGGCGGCTACCATCACGGTGACCTCGCGCACGCGCTGGAGTGCGCAGCGATGCAGTTGCTCGTGGATCGGCCGGCGCAGGAGATCAGCCTGCGCGAGGTCGCACGCGCGGCGAACGTGAGCCACAACGCGCCCTACCACCACTTCGCCGATCGCAACGGGCTGCTCAAAGCCATTGCCGAGCGCAGCATGTCGGACCTCGTGGACGCGGTCATCACCGCAGTCGACGCCGCTGCCGATCCTCGTGCGGCGTTCCGGGGCGGTGGCGCGGCCTATGTGCGATTCGCGGTCGAGAGGCCGCACGCCTTCGCTGCGATCTACGATCCGACCGTGTGTGTGCCCGGGGCGCCGACGCCCACCATGGCTGTTCTCATCGACCGGCTCGAAGCCGTCCTGAACGAGATCACGGCGGCGGTCGGTCTCACGGAGCCGGTTGACGCCGTGTCGGTGTGGGGCGTGATTCACGGGCTCGGCGTCCTGAGCGCCGCCGGGCACTTTTCGCTTCCCGCCGCGCTGGCCGCTCTCGAGAACTCCGTGGACCGGCTGCTTGCCGGCGTATCACTCGCTTCATAGCGCGCAAAACGCTCGAAATCCGGCTGGATACGAGCGTTTCGCGCGCAATGAAACCTCTTTACGCTCACGGAGCCACCACAGGGCGCGCTCATCGGTCTTCCAGCACGTCGGCCTAACCTGAACGAATGTCGTTTTCCGCTCATCGCCCCGGACGCATGGATTCGCAGGGCCGGATCCAGTTCGATGCGGCCGTCGATCGTGTCGATGCCGAGGAGCCTCTCGAGGTGCAGAGGCCCTTCCAGCCCGACGCCACCGGCAGCGAGCAGCAGCCGTACCCTGACGGCCCCGATGAGACGCCCACCGAGGTGCTGGCATCCGACGACGGCGCCAGGGTCTCGGACAGCGAGGCCGTCACCGAGGTGCTGTCCGATGTTCCGCCGAACATCGACGATGACACCCCGGGGGTGCTGATCGATGCGCGGCGTCCGCCGCAGCCCGAAGCCGAGACCACCGTGCTCGACGAGCTTCGTGCGCTCCAGGATGACGGTGCGCTCCAGGATGACAGTGCGCTCCAGGCAGATGCGGAAGCGGAGCAGCGTGCGCACGCTGCGGCCGCATCCGCGGCCCTCGGACGGTTCGCGCGCGGCCAGGACGAGCACGAGACCCGCACCGGTGCCCCGGACATCACGGACGTCCGCGATGAAGCCTTCCGCGATGACGACTTCCGCGCCGACGACTTCCGCGACGAGCCGGCCGCAGGCGAGGAGCCCCCGATGCCCCCCGCAGCGGGGGCGGGTTCTGCGGAAGAGGAGCGACGCCGTACCCCGATCCTCCGCCGGCTCGCCGTCCTCGGCGGGGCCGACGGTGCCGTGCTGGATCACGTACCCACCGAGACCCCGCGCTTCGTGCAGATGTTCTTCGTGCTCGCGGGAACCGCCCTCATCTCCGGTATCTCGATGCTGTTCGCGCTGATCACGGGCGTGCACATCTGGGCCTGGGGAGCGGTGCCGCTCGCCATCATCTGGGCCCTCATCATCTTCAACCTCGACCGGTTCCTCACCGCGAGCATGAAGTCCACCCGCAACGGCTGGAAGCTGTTCGGTCTGGCCTTCCCCCGGGTGATCATGGCGGCTCTCATCGGCATCGTGGTGGCCGAGCCGATGGTGCTGCAGATCTTCCACAACGACATCCAGCGTGAGGTGACCACCACCAACCTGGCGCAGGCGCAGACCGATCAGGACCAGCTCGCGAACGGCCCCGAGAAGCAGGCTCTCGACGCCGCCAAACAGGCACTCGCGGACCTGCAGAACCAGGCGGCCACCGGCATCGTCGCGGGAACCTCCAACCAACCCGCCTCCGTCGCCGCAGCGCAGTCCACGGTGGACACGCTCACGGCCCAGATGGCCGCCGCGCAGACCGTCATCGACCAGGCGCGCGCCATCTACCAGTGCGAGCTGACGGGCGCCGGAGCGGACTCCGTCACCGGATGCACCGGCCTTCCCGGCCAGGGCTCGTCCTCCGACGCCGCCAAGTCACAGCTGGAGCAGGCACAGGCGAGCTACGACGCCCTGTCCGCTCAGCTCCAGGAGGCGAACGCCGCCCTGTCCGCCGCGCAGACCGCGGGGGCGACCGAGGCCGCCACCACGGAGAAGATGAACCGCGACGAGGCCAACGCCGCACTGCCCGCGGCACAGGCGACCTACGATACGGCGCTGGCCGCATACAACGCGCGCGCCGCCGCCGTGGCGAACGGCAACGCCGATGCCGAAGGCCTCCTCAGCCAGATCAGCGCGCTCAACCGTCTGGGCGAGCGCGAGCCGACGCTGGCCTGGGCGCATTGGCTGATCGCCGGTCTGTTCTTCATGATCGAGCTGCTGCCGGTGCTCGTGAAGGTGCTCACCAGCTGGGGCAACCCGTCCATCTACGAGGAGGTGGAGCGTGTGGTGACCCGGGTGAAACTCGACGGCGTGCGTGCCGACTCCGAGATCGCCCGCCGAGCGATCGCCGAGAAGGTGCGCGACTCCCGATCCGTGGTGAGAGATCGCGCCCGGCGCAGCGGGCAGGATCTTCCCGCCTCCGTCACCGAGGAGCTCGCGGTCATCCGCTGACATCAGGGCGCTCTTCCCGCTCGGGGAGGGCGCCCTAATGCGATCAGCGTCGGGCCACCGCGCGGCGGAGCTCTTCGGCGTCGTCCAGCGGAATCTGCGCGCCGTCGACCTCCTGCACCGTCTCGTGGCCGCGTCCCGCGACGAGGACGATGTCCTCGGGGCGCGCCATGGCCACCGCGGCCGCGATCGCGTCGGTGCGCGAGGGGATCTCCACCACGAGTGAGCCCGGCTGCTCGGCCATGCGGGCGCCCGACAGCACCTGTGCGCGGATCGAGGCGGCGTCCTCACCGTGTGGATCGTCGTCGGTGATGATCGCCACATCGGCGTAGCGGGCGCCCATCGCGCCCATCATTGCGCGCTTCGCGGTGTCGCGTTCGCCCGGGGCGCCGAACACGACGATCGTGCGCCCGGCGGTGCCGTTCACCGACATCAGCGCGGCTTGCAGTGCCGCAGCATTGTGGGCGAAATCCACCACCGTGGTCGGCTCGGTGGTGATCACCTGCATGCGTCCGGGTACGACGGGGGAGAGGGTCTGCGGACGATCGACGGCCTCCTGCACGCGCGCGGCCGGCACTCCGCTCTCCAGCACCATGACCAGCGCGAGCGCGGCATTGGAGACGTTGAACGCGCCGGGAAGAGCGGTGGTCGCGCGCAGCAGCGGCTCGCCGTCGCGGCGCAGCACGAAACCGTGGCCGATGCCGATGCGCACGACGTCGGTCACCGTGTAGTCGGCGTCGATCTCGTCCGCGGGGATCAGGTGGTCGTCGTCGCGCGGATCGTCGGCGATCTCGCGCGTCTGCAGCGTGACGACCGGAATCTCCGCGGTGCGGGCGAGATGGCGTCCCCAGCGATCGTCGACGCAGACCACGCCGCGTTCGGCCAGCGCGGGGGAGAACAGGCGCGCCTTCGCCTGGAAGTAGCCGGCCATGTCGCCGTGCACGTCGAGGTGATCGGGGGTGAGGTTGGAGAACCCCGCCACCGCGAATCGCAGCGCGTCCACGCGTCGGTACGACAGTGCGTGGGAGGACACCTCCACCGACGCACTGTGCAGGTTCTCCTCTGTCATGCGCGCGAGGATGCCGTGCAGGGCGGTGGCTTCGGGCGTCGTGCGGACCGAGGGCACCGGGCCGTTGCCGGCGTCGATCTCCACCGTGCCCACTAGTCCGGTGGGGTGCTCGAGCGCCTCCAGCAGCGACCGCAGAAGGTAGGTGGTGGTGGTCTTGCCGTTGGTTCCGGTCACGCCGAACAGCCGGGGTGCCCGCTCCGCCGTGCCGTACGCCGCGGCGGCGGCGTCACCGATCACGGATCGCACCTCCTCCACGACCAGCACGGGGAGGCCGTGGCCCGCGGCGATGTCGGCGCCTGCCTCATCGGTGACGACGGCCACGGCGCCGCGCGCCGCCGCGTCCCGGGTGAACCGCGCACCGTGCACACGAGCGCCGGGAGCCGCGACATAGACATCACCGGCGCGGACGGTGCGGGAGTCGATCGATGCCCCGGTGACCGTGATGTCGCTGAGGTCGGCGCTCACGCGCAGGGGGCGCACGGCGTCGGCCACAGTGCGCAACGGAACCGCCCGCGGATCGGCCGGGCGCAGCGCCTGTTCGAGGTCTTCGGCCTCGCGGCGATCTGCTGCGCCATCGCGAGCAGGGGTTCGGGCAGTGTCGGCATCCATCGGTGTCGGCATCCCTCCATCCTTCCTGCTGGACGCTCGCGCACATAGGAGATCCAGCACTGTCACAGAGAAAGCCCATAGCGGGCGTGGCGTGTGCGGGCGTTCACCCCACGGGGCCGGCGTGCGCGAGAATGTCTCGATGTCCTCCACTCCGCGCCGCTCGGCGCGCCCCGTTCCGGGGGCCGCCGTGCGGCGGGCGCGCCTCGGTCTGCTGCTCGCCCTCGCGACCGCCGTGTGTTTCGGATCCTCCGGCGCTCTCGCCCGCGGGCTGATCGATGCCGGCTGGAGTCCGGGAGCGGCGGTCACCGCTCGCGTCTGGGTCGCCGCGATCATCCTCCTCGTTCCGGCACTGCTCGCGATGCGCGGGCGATGGGGTCTCCTGCGCAGCAACGTCGTGACCCTGCTGCTGTACGGTGCCTTCGCGGTGGGCGCCACCCAGTTGTTCTACTTCCAGGCCGTGGCCGTGATGGACGTCGGGGTGGCACTGCTCATCGAGTACATGTCGCCGGTCGCGGTGATGCTGTGGCTGTGGATGCGCCGCGGCGAACGGCCCACGGGACGCACGATCATCGGGGCGATCGTGGCCATCGCCGGCCTGGTGCTCGTGCTGGACGTGTTCTCCGGCACCGCCGTGAGCACCGCGGGCGTGCTCTGGGCGCTGGGGGCGATGGTGGGAAGCGCGGCGTACTTCATCATCTCCGCGCGCCAGGGCGACGAGGCGCTGCCGCCCATCGCCCTCGCCGGCTTCGGCCTGCTCACGGGCGCGGTGGGGCTGACCATCGCGAGTCTGGTGGGGATCCTGCCGTGGCGGTGGAGCACGGACGAGGTCACCTTCCTCACCGGGAGCGTGTCGTGGTGGATTCCGGTGGTGGGCATCGGGGTCATCGCCGGAGCCCTCGCCTATGCGCTGGGTATCGTCTCGACCCGTATGCTCGGCTCCCGTCTCGCCGCCTTCGTGGCGTTGAGCGAGGTGGTGGCCGCGGCGCTGTTCGGATGGGCGCTACTGGGGCAGAACCCCGATGTCTGGCAGGTGCTGGGCGGCGTGCTGATCCTCGCCGGTGTCATCGCCGTGCGTCTCGGGGAGCCTGACGAGGTGGAATCGGTGGCGGTCGAGCCGGTGTGATGGCGTCACATCTGACACGATTCAGCCGATCCGGAGCCGATGTCCTGCACACGCACTAGCGTGGTGGCATGGTCGAATATCGCTACCTCGGAAACAGCGGGCTCAAGGTCTCGGAGATCACCTACGGCAACTGGGTCACCCATGCCTCGCAGGTCGACGACTCCGCCGCCATCGCCACCGTCCATGCCGCCCTTGATGCGGGTATCACCACCTTCGACACCGCCGACACGTACGCCAACACGGCCGCCGAAGTGGTGCTGGGCAAGGCGCTGGCGGACCAGCGCCGCGAGAGCCTGGAGATCTTCACGAAGGTCTACTTCCCCACCGGTCCGAAGGGGCCCAACGACACCGGTCTCAGCCGCAAGCACATCTTCGAGTCGCTGCACGGCTCCCTCAAGCGCCTCGGGACCGACTACGTCGACCTCTACCAGGCCCACCGGTTCGACTACGAGACCCCGCTGGAAGAGACGTTCCAGGCATTCGCCGACCTGGTCCGTCAGGGCAAGGTCCTCTACATCGGAGTCTCGGAGTGGACGGCGGAACAGCTTCGTGAAGGCCACGCGCTGGCCAAGCAACTCGGCATCCAGCTCATCTCCAACCAGCCGCAGTACTCGATGCTCTGGCGCGTCATCGAGGGCAAGGTCGTTCCGGCATCCGAGGAGCTCGGCATCTCGCAGATCGTCTGGTCGCCCATGGCGCAGGGCGTGCTGAGCGGAAAGTACCTCCCCGGACAGCCGGTCCCAGCCGGTTCGCGTGCCACCGACGAGAAGAGCGGCGCCGATTTCATCAAGCGCTTCCTGACCGACGACGTGCTGACCGCCGTGCAGAACCTCAAGCCGATCGCGGCCGACAACGGCCTGACCATGCCGCAGCTGGCCATCGCGTGGGTCCTTCAGAACCCCAACATCGCGGCGGCGCTCGTGGGTGCTTCTCGCCCGGAGCAGCTGGCCGACACCGTGAAGGCCTCTGGCGTGAAGCTGGACTCGGACACGATGGCCGCCATCGACGCTGCGCTCGGATCGGTGGTCAACAGCGACCCCGAAGACACGTACTCGGTTTCGCCGAAGTCACGCCTGGTCTGAGCGGACGCACACGACGTGGCCGTGCACAGCGCAGGAATCCTGCTCGTGCGCGGCCACGGTGCGTCTCGGGAAGTCCTCATCGGTCACATGGGCGGTCCGTTCTGGGCTCGCAAGGACGAGGGAGCCTGGAGCATTCCGAAGGGGGAGTACGACCCCGAGGCGGAGCACGCCTGGGAGGCCGCGCGCCGGGAGTTCGAAGAAGAACTGGGGCTGGCGGTCCCCGAGGGACCCACCACGGAGCTGGGGGTGTTCCGTGTCACCTCCAGCAAGCAGCTGACCGTGTTCCGGGTGGCGGCGGATCTCGATGTCACGGCCGCCGTCTTCGGTGAGTTCGAGCTGGAGTGGCCCCCGCGCTCCGGGAGGGTTCAGCGATTTCCCGAGATGGATCGCGTGCTCTGGAGCAGCATCGTCCTCGCCCGCACGCGTCTGGTGACCGGGCAGCGACGGCTCCTCGATCTGATCTGACCGCCGTGATCAGGCGCCGTCCCAGCCGGGCGGGCCGAACGCCCCCTGCGGGTCGTCATCGAGCGTGCGCACCTGTCCGGAGCCCATGACGGGCAGGGCAGCCCCGTCAGCCGCCCCCGTGCTGTGGGCGGCGAACCACTCGCGCAGCAGGCGCCGAAGCGCGGCCACCTCCTCGGCCCACGCTGGATCGTCGACGAGGTTGACGCGCTCTTTCGGATCGCTGACGAGGTCGTAGAGCTCGTGCGGGCCGTAGGGGGCTCGATGGACGTACTTGCGCTCGCGGGTGCGGATCATCCGGGCCGGCCCGTATTCGCTGTGCACCACGACGGGGCGTTCGGGTCTGCCGGTGCCACCCACCCGGAGCAGCTCGGCGAAGCTGCGACCCGGTCCCTGCTCGAAGGCGGCAGGATCCTCACCGATGAGCTCGAGCAACGTGGCGGGCAGGTCGTAGGCGCTGAGCAGGTGGTCGTGCACGCTTCCTTCCGGCAGGCGTCCCGGCGCCGAGATGATGAAGGGCACCATGACCGACTCGTCGTACAGGTTCATCGGGAAGGTGCCGTTGCCCTTGCCCCAGAACCCGTGCTGACCACAGCTGAATCCGTTGTCGCTGAGGAAGACCACGATCGTGTCTTCGTGAATCCCATGCGCGCGCAGCCGGTCGAGCACGCGTCCGATGGCGGCGTCCATCGCGGTCACCGAGGCGAAGTAGCCGATCAGCGCCTCGCGGGTGTCGGGCTCGCCGCCGATCGGGGCGCCGTCCTGTGTCTGCAGCCAGGGGTGCGGTTCTTCCTGCGGGCAGGTCTCGAACGAGCAGTCGCGGTACAGGGCCGTGAACTCATCGGGGTGCTCGCCGGCGAACGGGCGGTGCGGTGCGGTGAAGTTGACCGCGAGGAAGAAGGGCGCGTCCTGGCCCTGCTCGGCGTCGATGAAGGCGATCGCATCATCGGCGATCACATCGGTGAGGTAGTCCGTGACGTGCTCGGCCACCCCGTCCCGGTACATCACCGCATCGTGATAGGGACTGCCGCCGCCTTGCAGCGCATACCAGTGCACGAAGCCGCGTCGGGGCACGTCGTTGGCTCCGAGGTGCCATTTGCCCGAGAGGCCGAGGCGGTACCCGGCGTCGGCGAGCGCGTCGGTGAGGGTGGGCAGTCCGTGCAGGTAGTCGCGGCTGTCCGGCCCCACCGAGGCGCCGCTGAGATAGTCGTGCACCCCGTGGGATGACGGGATCTGCCCGGTGAGCAGGCTCGCACGCGCCGGGGAGCACACGGGGGACGCGCAGAAGAAGTGATCCAGTCGAGTTCCGCGGCGTGCGAGATCGTCGAGGACAGGAGTGCGGATCTCATGGTTGCCCGCTGCGCCGAGCGCCCAGGGACCTTGATCATCGCTCACGATGAGGATGATGTTGGGCTGAGGTGTGCTCATGCGGTGGTCTCCGCGGCGGCGAGGGCGACGGCGGCGCCGGTGGCGGCCGAGCGGTAGGCGGCGTGGACCAGCTCGACCACATGGCGCGCGTGAGCGAGGGGAACGGCGGGAGCGGCTCGGCCGATGACCGCGACGAAGTCCGCCAGCTGAGCCGTGAAGGCCCGCTGGATGTCATCGTCGGCGCTCTCGTGCACCACGCGAGATCGTCCGTCGATGTGCACGGTCGTGCCGATGCGCGGGTTCACTTCGATCACCCCTCGCTCGCAGACGATCGAGAGGACGTCCGCGCGCGTCGCCGGGTCGCTCACGACGCAGATCGTGACGCCCACCCCGTTGTCGAGATGCAGCTGCATCCCGCCATCGGTCTCCACTGGCGAGCCGAAGCGATGTGCGGTGCTGGCGAGCACCGTGACAGCGCGGCCTCCGCCGAGCCAGAGCGAGCGGTCGATGCAATGGCCGCCGATGTTCAGCAGTGCACCTCCGCCGGCGATCTCCGGGGAGAAGAACCACGGGGAGCGGGAACCGGGACGGTAGTCGGTGCTGCGGTTGTCCCGGATCATCCGTACCGGACCTGCATCTCCGGCGGCCAGAGCGCGTTCGGCGGCGAGCATGGCCGGAAGGAAGTGCTGGATGTGACCGACCGCGAGGGCGATGCCTGCCTGAGCGCAGAGGGCGATCATCCGGTCACACTCCGAGACGGTGATGGCCATCGGCTTCTCCACGAGCACATGCACGCCGGCCGCGGCCGCGTCCTCGACGATCGGCAGGTGGAATGCATGGGGGGTGTTCACGATGACGGCATCGACAGCGCCGGCCGCGAGCAACTCCCGGTGATCGGCGAACACCCGGGCACCGGTTCCGGATGCGGCGCGCCGGCCGGCCCCCTCATCGATATCGCAGATGGCGGCGAGTGTGACGCCGTCCAGTACGGCGGCCGCGGTGACATGGAACGGCGCCACGGCGCCCGCTCCGATCAATCCGATGCGCATGACTCTCCTCTGTGGTGGGTGGTGACCTCGCGGCACTCGTCGATGGCCATCAGCTCTCGCGTGCGCCGCACGAGTGACGCACGACGATCCGGGGGCGGAGCCGGATCTGGTGCAGCGGGCAGTCGTCGCCCTCGCGGAGCCGCCGCAGCAGGACGTCCGCGGCCATGCGGCCCATCCGGTACTTCGGTGGCGCCACGGCGGTGAGCGGAACCGGGGCGAGGTCGGCCACCTCGTCGTCGTAGGACACCAGCGCGATGTCGCGGGGCACGCCCAGGCCGCCGCGCTGAATGGCGCCCTCCAGCAGCGTCGCCTCCCGATCTCCGAAGACGAGGGCCGCGGTCGCCTCGAACTCCCGCAGCCGCTCGAAGGCGGAATCGGCGGAAGCGGAGTCCCAGGTGCCCTCGGACGGGGAGTACTCCAGTGACGGCGCCAGCGCCAGGTCGGCGACAGCCTGCCGGTATCCGGTCTCTACGCTCGATTCGGCAGGATGCTGCTGGCGCGTGAGGAGCGCGATGCGCGTGTGTCCCAGGCTGGCGAGATGTCGCACCGCGTCGTACGCGCCCCCGCGGTGATCCGCACAGACGTGCTCCGTGGTGTCGGCCGAGCCCAGATTCAGGGGGCTGCGCTCCAGGAGCACCACGGGGACGGGCAGCTCCTCGAGCTGGCGGACACGGGCGGCCGAGTCCGCGATCCATGCGGGCGTCGGAGCGATGAGGAGGCCATCGACACCGCTGTCGAGCAGCGCCCCGAGGGAATCGTCTCCCCGCTCGGGCTGTGTCCGGTAGGTGGCCAGCTGAAGCGCGGCACCCGCCGCCGCGAGAGACTCATCGATGCCCTGCAGAACCCGGGGGTAGTAGAGCTGGGTGTCGGGCAGCAGCACGCCGATGTTGCGGCGCACGCGCTCGTCGCGGGGGCGCACCGGAGCGACGAAGCTGCCCGCGCCCTGGCGCCGCACCACGATGCGTTCGGCCACCAGTTCATCGAACGCGCGGCGCACGGTGGTCAGAGACAGCCCGCTCTCCTTGGAGAGCTCCTGCTCGGTGGGGAGTTTCTGCCCCGTGGTCCAGGTGCCGGCGAGGATGCCGCGGCGCAGTTGATCGGCGAGGATCTCGAACTTGAGTCCCCGCGATTCCGCATCACGCACCGGTGCCGTGTGCTTTCTCGCCATCCCGTTCCCTCCGTCGTGTCTTCTCCGATTCTGTGGCGACGGGAGGGAGGAATAAAGACGTATTCTCCGATTCCTCTCGGCAACGACAGGTGCATTACGAGTCTCAGCTGCACACCGCGTCGTATTCGAAAAGATGAATCTCTGATTACTCCTTGAATGCTCACTTCCCCGGGCGCGAGAGTCGACCGACGCAGGCGATGAAGCCTCTCTTAGGGAAGGAAACTCGATGGCGAAGATCCGCAAGCTCTCAGCCCTCGCTCTGATCAGCGCGCTCGCCCTCTCGGCCACGGGATGCGCAGCTGGCGCCGACGGCGGCCAGGATTCGGGCGGCACGCTCACGTACTGGTCGATGTGGAAGGAGGGGGAGGCGCAGCAGAAGGTGCTTGCCGCTGCGATCGCCGACTTCACGGCGGAGACCGGCATCACGGTCGACGTCCAGTGGCAGGGACGTGACAGCGTCAAGAAGGTCGTCCCGACGCTCAACACCAACAACGTCCCCGATCTCATCGACAGCTCGTTCGCCAAGCTCGCCCCGGTTCTGGCGACGAGCGGTCAGGCCAGAGAACTGACGGAGGCATACGCCCCCGATGTGGACGGCGAGAAGATCTCCGACCTCATCCCGGATGCCTATCTCGCCGACACCGACATCACCCGCGAGGGTGAGGAGGTTCCCTGGATGCTGCCGTACACGCTCACCAGCGACGCGATCTGGTTCAACGCTGCCACCCACCCCGAGCTGGAGAGCGCGCCGCCGAAGGACTGGAATGCATTCCTCGCCGAGCTCGACACGCTCAAAGCTGCGAACGAGGTCCCGCTCGCGATCGACGGCGACGTGTCCGGCTACAACGCCTACTGGTACACGGCGGCGCTCGTTCACATCGCCGGCCCCGGGGCGATGAAGAAGATCGCCGATGATCACAGCGGCAAGGCCTGGGAAGGCGCCGATGCGGTGAAGGCCGCCGAGGCGGTGCAGCAGCTGGTCGACGGCGGGTACTTCATCTCCGGATACAACGCCAGCAAGTGGCCCGCGCAGCAGCAGGCCTGGGCCGACAACCAGGCGGCGCTGCTGTACAACGGCACCTGGATTCCGACGGAGACGGCGTCCTACGCCGCGAGCGACTTCCAGTACTCGTCCTTCCCGTTCCCGACGATCGATGGCGACAAGCAGTTCTCCCGCGCCGACTTCATCGGGTTCGCCGTGCCGGTCAAGGCCAAGAACGCCGAGAACGCCCAGCGATTCGCCTCGTTCTTCCTCGGCAAGAAGTACCAGGACGCGCTGGGCACGGACGCGAAGATCCTGCCGGTCCGCGCCGATGCCGCCACCAGCCCCGAGGTCGCCTCGGTGAAGAGAGCGCTGGAGGAGGCCGACGCGTTCTACGTGCAGAACGACGGCATCACGCTGCCGGGGTACGCCGAGAAGCTGCTCTATCCCACGATCGATCAGCTCGTGCAGGGCAAGCTCTCCGCGGCGGACTTCATCGCGGCGATGGCCTCCGGGCAAGCCGACTACTGGAAACAGAACTCATGACCCAGACGGCTGTGATCCCCGACGTGTCCGTCGGCCGCGGGGCGCGACGTGCATCCCGCGGCCGCGGCAATGCCATCGACACGGCGCGCAAGAAGCTCTTCGTCCCGTTCGTCGGGCCGGCGCTGCTGTTCTATTCGGTGCTGTTCGTCGCCCCGTCCGTGTACGCGATCTGGATCAGCTTCCACAAATGGCCCGGATCGGGTCCGATGGAGTTCGTGGGCATCGGCAACTACGTCAAGCTCTTCGGCGACAAGCTGTTCCTCCAGTCGTTCAGCAACACGCTGCTGCTGCTGTTCGTGGTGGGTATCGCCGTGTTCGCGGTGTCGTTCGGTCTCACCCTGGTGCTGCGCGACATGGCCGGACGAAAGATCGCCCGTTCCGTGATCTTCTTCCCGCACCTCGTCAACGCCATGATCTTCGGCGTACTCGCCGGGTTCGTGCTGAACCCGGGCGGGCTGGTGAACACGCTCCTGGGGTGGGCGGGGGTTGCCGACCCGCCGGCCTGGCTGGCGACGGAGAACCTGTTCCCGCTGATCATGGTGATGCTCACCTGGATCACCACCGGCTACTACACGACGATCCTGATGGCCGGTGTCGACCGCATCCCGCCGTACTACTACGAGGACTGCGCGCTGGCCGGCGCCAACGCGTTCCAGCGGCTGCGCTATGTGATCCTCCCGCTGACCTGGGATGTGTTCGGCACCTGCGCGGTGCTGTGGACCATCTCCTCGGTGAAGATCTTCGAGATCATCTGGATCTTCGGCGGTTCCACGGGCCAGGGGATCCCGCCCACCCGGACGTGGAGCACGGCCGTCTACACCTATGTGACGGCGTTCTCCGGAGAGTCCATTCCGGCCTACGGCATGGCCAGCGCCAGCGCGATCCTGTCGCTCGCCCTCGTGTCCGTGCTCGTCGTCCTGCTGCGCCGCGTGATGAAGCGCGACGCGATCGAGTTCTAGGAGTCGTGATGACCGCTATCGAAGAGATCCGGCAGCAGCCCAGCACCCGCGCGATCGTCACGGGCACGGCGGAACCGCCCCGTCGTCGCCGTGGGGCCGCGATCGGCCGAGAGCGCAGCGTGCTCCGCGGTGTCGGGCTGGTGCTGCTGTGGGCATTCGTCGCCCTGAACATCGCGTGGATGGTGTGGATGGTGATCCAGGCCTTCCGCGACACCCGCTCGATCCTGAGCGACCCGTGGGGCCTTCCCACCTCGCTGGATCCCGTGAACTTCGTGACGGCCTGGACCGCCGGCGACTTCGCCACGGCGACACTGAACAGCGTCAGCACCACGCTGGTCTCCTCCTTCGTCACCGTCGCCATCGCAGCACCCGCCGCGTACTACCTCGGCCGCGTGGAGAACCGGTTCACGAACGCCCTCACGATGTACTTCGTGCTCGGCCTCGGAATCCCGGTGCAGGTGATCCTGATCCCGTTGTTCGTGATGCTCAACGAGGTCTACCTCACCGACAGCCTGATCGGGCTCAACATCGTCTATGTGGGGGTCTCGATGCCCTTCACCGTGTTCCTTCTCATCGCCTTCTTCCGCTCGCTGCCTCAGGAGCTCGAGGAGGCAGCGGCTCTGGACGGCACGACCGCGTTCGGGACGTTCTGGCGGATCACCCTGCCTCTGGCGAAGGGCGGCATCCTCACGGCGTTCGTCCTCCAGGTCATCTCGCACTGGAACGAGACACTGCTCGCGCTGACGCTGCTGCAGTCCACAGACAGGTACACCCTGCCCGTGGCACTCATCTCATTCATCCAGCAGCAGACGTACTCCGGCGCCGACTGGGGCGGGCTGTTCGCGGGCCTGTGCATCGTGGTGCTGCCGATGCTCGCGATCTACCTCTGGCTGGGCCGGCGTCTCACGGAGGGCCTCACGCTCGGAATGGGGAAGTAGGCCGGCGGATCACGCCCCCATCACGGACTGCGATGATGGGGGCGTGCCGTCCTCCCTCCCCACGCGTTTCGCGGGTCTCGACCTCGCGCGATTCGTCGCGCTCATCGGGATGTTCGCCGCGCACCTGTGGCTCAACGATCGCGCCTCCAATGATCCGCTTCGCGCCATCGCCGCGACTACGGCGTTCCAGCTGAGCGAAGGGACGGCATCCACGCTCTTCGCCGTGCTCGGCGGCATGTCGCTGGTGCTGGCGACCAGACGGGTGCGCGAGGAACGGGGCGCGAGGGGAGTGCTGATCGCCGTGCTGGTGCGGGGGCTCATCGTGATGTTCATCGGCACGCTTCTCGCCGAGCCGCCGGTGGTGATGGTCGTGGTGCTGGTCTACTTCGGGGCTGCCATGATCGTCGCGGGGCCCTTCCTGCTCGCCCCGTCCTGGCTGATCGTGCTCGTGGGCGGTCTCCTGGCCCTGTTCGGGGGCGGCTTCAACGCCGCCCTGCGCGTGGATCTGGGGATCTTCCTGGAGGGGGAGAGCCTGCCTCTGGGTGATTTCGCCGATCCGGTCACCGCCCTGCGGGCCCTCCTGATCACCGGGGTTTACCCGG
The DNA here is from genome assembly GCF_044769785.1 of Microbacterium sp. GXS0129. NCBI lineage: Bacteria > Bacillati > Actinomycetota > Actinomycetes > Micrococcales > Microbacteriaceae > Microbacterium > Microbacterium sp. GXS0129. The sequence goes on from NZ_JBIZVZ010000001.1 coordinate 354,749, forward strand.
TGATCACCTGGCTTGTGTATCTGCTGCTCGGCATCCTCGTCGCTCGCGGGATGATCGTCACCGCTGAGCGTGGCGGACTTCGTGGGTGGGGGTGGATCGCCGCGGTCGGCGGCGGGGCGTTCGCAGCACTGGCGATCATCGTCAGCTCGGTGACGCTCGCTGCCGTGGGCGCGATGGCCCCGAACTCTGGCGAACTGCAGCAGGCGATCATCGCGCAGAGCGGGGGCTCGTACGGGGCCATGCCCACCGGAACCTGGTGGATGCAGCTCATTGCGGCGCCGCATTCGGGAACGCCGATGGACATCCTCCGCACCGGCGCGGTGGCCGTCTCGGTCATCGGGCTCATGACGGCGCTGACCGCCGATCGGCGTCGGCTGGCCTATCCCGTTCGCCTCATCGCCACGACCGGCGCCGCGCCGCTCACCATCTACGTGGCGCACTGTCTGGCCTCCATCCCGATCGCGATGTCGATGGGACCGCGGGGTGCGGGCTTCGAGCTGTGGGCGATGAACGTGGCGGGCGCTCTGGTGATCGGCGCGATTCTGCTGGCACTGCGGCGCAAGGGCCCGCTCGAGGCGTTGATCGCGGTGAGCGTGCGTGGCGCGCTGCTGCTCGTGCCGCGACGGCGGGCCGTCAGCCCTGTCGCTGCCGCCACTCGTCGATGAGCTGAGGGAAGCGCTCCGCGAGGAAGCGGAAGAAGTCGGCCATCTCCGTCGCGCGCGCGGACGCTGCCGCATCCCCGGAGTGCGCCGCGGCGATCTCGTCGATGAAGGCGGCCATCCGGGCGTAGATCGGTGCGTTGGAGGTGATCGAGCCGTAGAAGGTCTCCCGCACCACGGCGTACTGAACGACGCGGGTGCCCGGCCGGGAGAGGCGCTCGATGAAGTGCAGGCGGTGCAGATAGGTGACGGCTCCGGAGATCGCTGCGGCGCTCACGCCCAGCCGCTCGGCCAGCTGGGCTGCGGTGTAGCCGTCGGCCGGAGCCGCTACGAGGGCCATCAGCACCCGCGCCGGCATGCGGGCCATCCCGGCCGCGGTCATCACGGCGGCCGCCTGTTCGGCAGCCTCCACGGCCCGGTGCTCGTCCACGGCTCGGTCAGCGTCCTCGGCGCGGCCAGCGTCCTCGGCGGACGGGCCCGGCGTAGTGCGGGAGGGGGCGGGCGAGTCAGCAGCGGACATGACCTCAGCCTGCCGTGACCAGCGGCCGACGACGAACCAGCCACACCGACAGTGCGAGGACCACCGCGGCCGTGACGATGATGCCGCCCACGCCACGCCCGTCCACGCCGCCGCCGGCGGTGAGGATGGGCGTCTGAGCGAAGGGCGAGAGCCGCGTGAGTTGGTCCGGCAGCCCGAACAGGGGCCCGAACAGACCGATGATCGTCGCGAGCACCACGATCGACCAGCCGACGCCGGTCGTCCACCGGGGGAGCACCACCAGCACCAGTGCCGTGATCGCGAGGAACACCGCCGCCACCGCGGCCTGGCCCGCTGCTCCCACCCACACGTCGGCGGCGAGATCGGCGCTGGTGCGGCTGAGGCCCGCGAACGCGCCGAGCGCGGCGGCCCCGTCCACGGCGCAGATGGCCACCGCGGCGGCGACCAGATACGACGTCAGCCAGGTCCGCCGGCCGACACTCGCCGCCCAGACCGGCTCCACCGTCCCGTGGGTCTCCTCCTGGCGTGCCCGGGCGATGATCTGCACGGCGCAGCAGGAGGCCAGGATGCCGACCACCGTGAAGAAGATCACGACCGTTCCCGCCTGCAGGTCGTCGTTCTCCGACATCGCCTCCAGGATTGCCGCGACAGCCGGATTGCTGCCGCCCATCTCCTGCACGACCGCCGCGAGTGACGTCGCCAGAGCGCCGGTGAGGAACGCCCCGACCGCCCAGGCGAGGATCGTGCCGCGCGTGAGCCGGCCCACCAGCGTCACCGGCCCGCGCAGGGCCCAGTCCGCCGTCGCGGGACCGCGTCGGGGAGCTACCAGGGACCCGCCCAGGTCGCGCCGGCCCTGCAGGAGGTATGCCAGCAGCACGGCCGCGGCGGCAGCGCCGAGGAGCAGAACGAGGGGGCCGGCCGCGTCATCGGCGAACGGGCGGACGTTCTCCGCCCAGCCGAACGGGCTGAACCAGGTGAGCGGGGAACTCTCCATCCGGGTCAGGTCGGCGTTGGGAGTACCGAGAGCGTTACCCACGCCGCTGAGGAGGAAGCCGGCGAGAATGGCGATCACCCCGAGTGCGTTCGCGCCTCGCGCGGTGGCGAACAGTTGCGCGCCGATCAGCGCGATTCCGAGGAAGACGAGGCCGGCGGCCCCCGTCGCCAGCCCGGCCATGACGCTGCCACCCCAGGGCAGGCCGCTGGCGAGGAAGGCAACGGCGATGGCGACCGCCGTGACGAGGTTGGCCGTGATGCCATGCAGGATCGTCGCCCAGATCACGGCGCGGCGCGAAGCGGCGGTGGCACCGATCAGCTCGGCTCTCCCGCTCTCCTCTTCCGCGCGGGTGTGCCGCACCGCGAGGAAGGAGCTCATGAACGCCGCGATCATCACGAGGAAGGGAACGATGAGGAATCCGGTGAACGCGGGGGTGGCGGAGCCGGACGGCAGGCCGCGGAAAGTGAGGATCACGGGGTTCGCGATCGCCGTGGCGAGCAGCGTGCTCCGCTCGGCGTCCGTGCCGTACGACTGCGTGACGCCGGTGACGGCGAGCGCGGCCATCGCGGCGTTCCCGAGGATCCACAGCGGTAGCTGCAGGCGGTCCCGGCGCGTCTGCAGCGCCCACAGCGAGCGGACCGCGCCGGCGTGGCTCGTTCGATGCGCGACGAGAGTGCTCATCTCACGCCGCCGATCCACGGCGCGTCGTGGCGTCGTCTCCATAGTGACGCAGGAACAGCTCCTCCAAGGAGGGCGGATTCACGCGCAACCCCTGCACTTTCGCATCCGCCAGGGTCGCCAGGGTTGTGGGCATGTCGGCGGGGTCGACCGTGAAACGGATTCGTCCTCCCTCCCGGACTACGTCCTGCGCCCCCGCGGGGACGGTCCCGTCATCGTCGAAGGACACCTCGGTCCGGGTGAGGTGGCGCAGGTCGGCAAGGGTTCCGGTCTCGACGATGCGGCCCGCACGGATGATCGAGACGTGATCGCACAGACGCTCCACCTCGCTGAGGATGTGGCTCGACAGCAGCACCGTGGCCCCGGCAGCGCTCACGCGCGACACCTCCTGCTGGAACACGATCTCCATCAGCGGGTCCAGCCCGCTCGTGGGCTCATCCAGGATGTACAGCTCGGCGGGGAGCGCGAAGGCGGCGATCAGGGAGATCTTCTGCCGGTTCCCCTTCGAGTACGCGCGCCCTCGGGTACGTGGATCGAACTGGAACGCGGTGGACAGCCGCTCTCGTTCGGCACGGTACTCGGCCGTGCGGGTATCGCCGCCGCGCAGGCGCACCAGGAGATCCACGGCCTCGCCACCGGTGAGGTTCGGCCAGACACTGACGTCCCCGGGAACGTACGCGATCCGTCGATGAAGTGCTGCCGCATCGTGCCACGGATCGGCGCCAAGTAGCCGTGCGGTGCCGCCTGAGGAGCGAGCCAGGCCCAGCAGGATCCGGATCGTGGTGGACTTTCCGGCGCCGTTCGGACCCAGGAAACCGTGCACCTGTCCCGCCGAGACCGAGAGATCGAGCCCATCCAGCGCATGCACGCGGCCGTACGTCTTGCGCAGGCCCTCCGTGCTGATGACCGTGTTCATGCCGGGGACGCTACGCCCGTTTCACGATTTTGTGAAGAATGTGAACCGTGAGGGTTTCGTGAGGACCTCAGCCGATCATGCCCGCGAGGTCGTCCACCGTCATGCCCCAGTTCATCCGGACGCGAGGCAGGGCGAGTTTGTCGGAGCCGACGGTGACGTAGCCCCACTCGGTGGTCACCGCCATCTCGAAGCCGGCGGCGGCGACCCCGGCTTTCGCCGTGTCGTTGTAGTGACCGTACGGGTAGGCGATCACCTCCGTGGCACCGAGGATCTGCGCGGACGTCTGCAGGTCGGCGGCGATGTCCGCCTCTGACCAGTTGACCATCCGGCCCTTCCCGTTCTCGCCCGCCTCATGCATCGCGTGGGTGTGCGAGCGCTGCTGCACCCAGATCGACGGGGTGGGGTCCTGGCGGGCGCTGGTGATGACGAAGGAGGTGGTGAGGAGCTGGTCCTGATCGACCACGGGCACCGCCCAGTTCAGCCAGGTGGAATCCGCGTCGTCATCGGTGATGATCACCGAGCGGGGTGGGAGGAAGAGCCGGCCGTCGATGAAAGCCGAGAGCTCGTCCCAGGTGGGGAGGTAGAAGCCGCCGTCGCGGATGTAGGCCAGATCGTTCTGCCAGTCCGTGACGCCGTAGAAGTTGTTGCGGAGCCACCCCTCCTCGCCCTCCGGCTTGTCGGTGAACTGGTGGTACATCAGGATCGGCACGCGGGTTCCCGTTGCGGCCAGATCCTCGGCCGTGGTCCACGCACCGTGGAGCGTCACCTCGCGCTCCGGTCCGCACCCCACCGCGTCGGCGCCGTTGATGCGCGATGCGGTGTCGCGGGTGGCCGCGGCTTCGGGGGTGGCGTACCAGCCGGCGAACACTCGTCCGTCCTGCGCCGGGATCGGCAGGTGGGCGTAGCGGGCGCCGGCAGATTCGACGACCGGCGCCTCGGTGATGCCCTCGCCACGGAACGACACCGCGCACGCGTTCGGATCGCCGCTGTCCTGGAGGAGCTGCTGGGTGGCGGTGAGGGGAGTCGGTGTGGGGGTGGCGGTTGCCGCACTGGTGTGGCTGCCGGTCGGCGCCGTGGCGGCGGGTGCGCTTCCGGACTGCGCCGCACCGAGTGCGACGCCGCCCGAGAACACGGCTGCGGCGGCGATCACGGCACCCGTGATGATGAGGGCTCGCCGGCCCCGGCGCGGTTTGGCGTGCGTGGTCATGATCCCCCTGTTTCGCGGGCAGCGGGCGCACTCGTCGGTCGGAGCGGGTCGCCGGATGCCGTGACGATCGTATCGGCTGGACGCGAGCGTGACCCGCTGGACGCTGGCGCGCGTCTCGGTATGTATACGAAAGCCGGTCGTTAGCTCGCTCCACGCCCATAGATGAGGATTTGTGTATACACTAAGGGGTATCGTTCGATCACGAGGAGGTGCCATGCGAGCGAGTGATCGCGCTTACGGGACGCTCCTCGAGGAGATCCAGTCCGGACGACTGGCTCCCGGGTCGGTACTGGGCGAGGTTGAGCAGGCGGCCCGTCTCGGGGTCAGCCGTACGCCGTTGCGCGAGGCCATCGGGCGGCTCAACGCCGACGGTCTGGTGGCGCAGGTGTCGCCGCGCGTGACCGTGGTCACCGACATTGATCGTGACGACATCCGTGAGCTGTTCGAGGTTCGGCGGGCGCTGGAGGAGACGGCGGCACGACTTGCGGCGGAGCGCGGGGACCGCCGGGTGTTCGCCGAGCTCGCGGACGAGCTCGGCGCCGTGAACCTGGACGCGGACGCGGGGCGGGAGGCGTACAGCGTCCTGATCGCGCGCTTCGACGCCGCGCTGGACCTCGCGGTCGCGAACGACTACCTCACCGCGGCGCTACGCACCATCCGCACTCATCTCGTGCGCGTGCGCCGGCTCTCCCGGGAGAACACCACTCGCCTGGCCGCCTCCGTCACCGAACACCGCCTGATCGCCAGCGCGATCGCCGCCGGTGACGGGGACCTCGCAGCCCACGCCACGCACGTGCACCTGCACAATGCGCTCACCAACATCCTCGCCTCACTCCCGGAAGGACACTCATGACCGTCACGCATCACGTCCGCGTCTACAAGAGCGCGGAGGATCTGCCGCGCGACCAGCAGCTGGCCTGGAAGATCGCGGAGGTCGCGACCGATCCGGTGGAGGTGGAGCCCGCGGTCGTCGACATGATCATCAACCGCATCATCGACAATGCCGCCGTCGCGGCCGCGTCACTCACCCGCCGTCCGGTCTCGGCCGCACGCGCCCAGGCGATGGATCACCCGGTCTCCCGCGGCGGCGAAGGCGCCACCGTGTTCGGGTGCGTGCTGCAGGACCGCACCAGCCCGGAGTGGGCGGCGTGGGCCAACGGCGTCGCGGTGCGCGAGCTCGACTACCACGACACCTTCCTTGCAGCCGAGTACTCGCACCCCGGCGACAACATCCCGCCGATCCTCGCCGTCGCCCAGCACGCCGGCAAGGATGGTGCCGCCCTCATCCGGGGGCTCGCCACGGGTTACGAGATCCAGGTCGACCTCGTGCGCGCCATCAGCCTGCACAAGCACAAGATCGACCACGTCGCCCACCTCGGCCCGTCGGCCGCCGCCGGGATCGGGACGCTCCTCGGACTGCCCACCGAGACCATCTATCAGGCGGTGGGGCAGGCGCTGCACACCACCACGGCCACCCGCCAGTCGCGCAAGGGGGAGATCTCCACCTGGAAGGCGCACGCTCCGGCGTTCGCGGGGAAGATGGCCGTCGAAGCGGTGGATCGCGCGCTGCGCGGCGAGACCAGTCCGTCGCCCATCTACGAGGGCGAGGACGGTGTCATCGCGTGGCTGCTGGACGGGCCGGACGCGGCGTACGACGTCCCGCTTCCCGCGCCGGGCGAGCCCAAGCGCGGCATCCTCGACACCTACACCAAGGAGCACTCTGCCGAGTATCAGGCACAGGCGTGGATCGACCTCGCCCGCAAGCTCGGAAACGAGAATCCTTCGCTGCGCGATCCGGCGAACATCGCGAGCGTCGTGCTGCACACCAGCCACCACACCCACTACGTGATCGGGTCGGGGGCGAACGACCCGCAGAAGTACGACCCGACGGCCAGCCGGGAGACCCTGGATCACTCGATCCCGTACATCTTCACGGTGGCGCTGCAGGACGGCGCCTGGCACCACGTGGACTCCTACGCCCCCGAGCGTGCCGCCCGGCCCGACACCGTGGCCCTGTGGAACAAGGTGACCACGGCCGAGGACGCCGAATGGACGCGTCGTTACCACTCGGAGGACCCCAACGAGAAGGCTTTCGGCGGGCGGGTGGAGATCACGCTCACGGACGGCTCGACGATCGTTGACGAGATCGCCGTCGCAGATGCCCACCCTCTCGGCGCCCGGCCCTTCGCGCGCGCGGACTACGTGCGCAAGTTCCGCCTCCTCGCCGAGCCCGTGCTCGACGCCGATGAGATCGAGCGCTTCCTCGATCTCGCTCAGCGCCTCCCCGAGCTGAGCGCCGATGAGGTGCTGCAGCTGTCGATCGTCGCGAAGCCGGGCGTGCTGGACGCGGCGCCCTCGCCCCGCGGCCTGTTCTGAACCTCGCCCCGCCGGCTCCGGCCGGCGGGGCGCCCATCTCGGAGGACTCATGCTCTATTCGCAGACATCTGCGGCCGACAAGCGCCGCCTGTTCCGTGAGCGACTCGCCAGTAGTGAGCTGCTCCGCTTCCCCGGCGCCTTCAATCCGCTCTCGGCGCGTCTGATCGAGCAGAAGGGCTTCGAGGGGGTCTACATCTCCGGCGCGGTGCTCTCGGCCGATCTCGGCCTTCCCGACATCGGCCTCACCACCCTCACCGAGGTGGCCGGTCGGGGCAAGCAGATCGCGCGGATGACCGACCTCCCCGCGATCATCGACGCCGACACCGGATTCGGCGAGCCGATGAACGTGGCGCGCACCGTCCAGGAGATGGAGGATGCGGGCCTGTCCGGCCTGCACATCGAGGACCAGGTCAACCCGAAGCGCTGCGGTCACCTGGATGGCAAGTCCGTGGTGGACGAGTCCACGGCCCTGCGACGCATCCGGGCGGCGGTGGATGCCCGTCGCGACCCGAACTTCCTCATCATGGCGCGCACCGACATCCGCGCCGTCGAGGGTCTCGATGCGGCCGTGGATCGCGCGAAGAAGCTGGTGGACGCCGGCGCGGATGCGATCTTCCCCGAAGCGATGCGCACGCTCGAGGAGTTCGAGGCCGTGCGACGTGCCGTCGACGTCCCGCTGCTGGCCAACATGACGGAGTTCGGCAAGAGTGAGCTGTTCTCCGTGGATCAGCTGGCGTCGGTCGGCATGAACATCGTGATCTGGCCGGTATCGATGCTGCGCATCGCGATGGGCGCCACCGAGCGGGCGCTGGATGAGATCGAGCAGAAGGGGCATCTCCGTGACAAGCTCGGCGAGATGCAGCACCGGGCCGACCTCTACGACCTCATCGACTACGAGGCATACAACCACTTCGACAACTCGGTGTTCACCTTCACGGTGACCCGCTGACCTCCCTCCGTCGTCATGCGAGACGCCCGCGCGCGGCCGGGAACCCTGCGTTGCGGGGTGTCTCGGACGTGCAGGGGTGTTTCGCGGGGGACGGCGGGCAAGGCAGACTGAGATTCACGCAAGGGAGCGAGACGACATGAGCGAGATCGACATCAAGAAGGGGCTCGCCGGCGTCGTGGTAGACGTCACGAGCATCTCCAAGGTCAACCCCGAGACGAACAGCCTGCTCTACCGCGGCTATCCGGTGCAGGAACTGGCCGCCACGCAGCCGTTCGAGGCCGTCGCGTATCTGCTGTGGCACGGGGAGCTGCCCACGGCGCAGCAGCTGGCCGAGTTCCAGGCGACCGAGCGAGCGCATCGCCCGCTGTCGCCCGAAGTCCGCGCGGCCATCGATCTGCTCCCCACCGACGCACATCCGATGGACGAGGTGCGCACCGCGGTCTCCGTGATCGGTGCGCTCGATGCCACCGGTGACGTGATGAACGCGGCCGGGACACCGGAGGAGAACCTCCGGCGGGCGGTGCGCCTGTACGCGGCGCTGCCGGCGATCGTGGCCTACGGGCAGCGTCGTCGTCGCGGTCAGGAGATCATCCCGCCGCGCAACGACCTCGACTACGCGGCCAACTTCCTCTGGATGACCTTCGGGGAGGAGGCGCACCCGGTGGTGGTGGACGCGTTCAACCGCTCCATGACGCTGTACGCGGAGCACTCCTTCAACGCCTCGACCTTCACCGCGCGGGTGATCGCCTCGACGCTGTCGGATCTGTATTCGGCCGTGGTGGGCGCGATCGGTGCGCTCAAGGGGCCGCTGCACGGCGGTGCGAACGAAGCCGTGCTGCACATCTTCACGGAGATCGGCTCCGCGGACAATGTCGGCCCGTGGCTCGATGAGGCGCTTGCAGCTAAGCGCAAGATCATGGGTTTCGGGCACCGCGTCTACAAGCGCGGCGACTCGCGCGTGCCCACGATGAAGGCAGCGCTGGACACCCTGGTCGAGCACTACGACCGCCCCGACGTGGCCGCGCTCTACGACCGGCTGGAGGAGGAGTTCGTCAGCCGCAAGGGCATCTATCCGAACCTCGACTACCCGTCGGGACCGGCCTACGACCTGATCGGTTTCGACACCCTCACCTTCACGCCGCTGTTCGTGGCGGCGCGGGTCACGGGCTGGACGGCTCACATCATGGAGCAACTGGGATCCAACGCCCTCATCCGCCCGCTGTCCGAGTACGTCGGCGAGCCGGAACGTCACATCCCGGGCTACACCGCGACCGACGCCGAGATGGCCGCAGCGGACCGCCCCGCCGAAGCCGAGTAGTCCGCGAGACGTCCGGACGTGGGCGAGAATCACCCCAATGCGACGATTCTCGCCCGCACAGGGAAGTCTCGCGCGAGGAGAGGGAGATCATGAACGAAGCGGTCATCGTCGATGTGGTGCGCACCCCGGTCGGACGCGGAAAGCCCGGCGGCGCGCTCAGCGGAATCCACCCGGTGGACCTCATGGCACCCGTGCTGCAGACGGTGCTGACACGCAACGGGCTGGAATCGCGGCAGGTGGACGACGTTCTGCTGGGCTGCGTCAGCCAGGTCGGGGAGCAGGCCTACAACATCGCCCGCCGGTCTGTGCTCGCTGCGGGCTTCGATGAGACGGTCCCGGCGGCCACCATCGACCGGCAGTGTGGATCGAGCCAGCAGGCGGTGCACTTCGCCGCTCAGGGGGTGATCGCGGGGGCCTATGACATCGTGATCGCCGGCGGCGTCGAGTCGATGAGCCGTGTGCCGCTCGGATCCTCGCTGGCCGGCGTGGGCGGAGAGGCGGCCCTGATCCAGGAGCGCTACCCGGAGGGCCTGGTGAACCAGGGTGTGTCGGCCGAGCTGATCGCCGCGAAGTGGGGCCTCGGGCGTGGTGACCTCGACGCCTACGCCGCACGGTCGCACGAGCGGGCGGCAGCCGCGGCGGACGCCGGTCTGTTCGACGCCGATCTGCTGCCGGTGCACACCGATGCCGGGACCGTCTCCCGCGATGAGACCATCCGTGCGGGGACCACGTCCGAGGGTCTCGCGAACCTCAGCCCCGCCTTCCACACGGAGTCGCTGGCCGCCCGCTTCCCCGAGATCGGCTGGAACATCACGGCGGGCAACTCCTCGCCGCTCACCGACGGCGCCTCCGCGGCGCTCATCATGAGCGCGCAGCGCGCAGAGGAACTCGGACTGCGTCCCCGGGCACGTTTCCACGCGTTCAGCGTGGTGGGCGATGACCCGCTGATGATGCTGACCGGGCCGATCCCCGCCACGCGTCGCATCCTCGAGCGCTGCGGACTGGGGATCGACGACATCGATGCGTACGAGGTCAATGAGGCCTTCGCTTCCGTCCCGCTCGCGTGGGCGGAGGCTGTGGGGGCCGACCCGGCGAAGCTCAACCCGTGGGGCGGGGCCATCGCCCTGGGCCACGCGCTGGGCTCGAGCGGGACTCGCCTGCTCAGCACGCTCGTCGAGCACCTCGAACACACCGGCGGACGCTACGGTCTGCAGACCATGTGTGAGGGCGGCGGGATGGCCAACGCCACGATCATCGAGCGGCTTTAACCCTTCATAGCGCGCACTTGGCTCCTATCCGCGGTGGATAGGAGCCAAGTGCGCGCTTTGAAACGGTTGGACGCCCATTGATTTACTTGGACATCCAGGTATTCTGATCATGGTGCCAAGGGTGGCGCCGGAAGTGGTGGTCATCATGGTCAGGGAACTGTCGCACTTCGTGGGCGGAAAGCTCACCGCGGGCCGATCGGGACGGTTCGGCGACGTGTTCGATCCCTCCACCGGCGAGGTCCAGGCGCGGGTGCCGCTCGCCAGCGGCGACGAGGTGCGCGCCGCGATCGACGCCGCCGTCGCCGGCCAGCGCATCTGGGGCGAGATGAACCCCCAGGCCCGCGCCCGCGTGCTCACCCGATTCCTGGCCCTCGTGGAACGCGACCGGGACGACCTCGCCCGGCTCCTCTCCAGCGAGCACGGCAAGACGCTCGATGACGCGAAGGGCGACATCCAGCGCGGTGTGGAGGTCGTGGAGTTCGCCGTCGGAGCGCCGCACCTGCTGAAGGGCGAGTACACCTCGGGCGCCGGGCGGGGTATCGACGTCTACTCGATGCGTCAGCCCCTGGGGGTGGTCGCCGGCATCACCCCGTTCAACTTCCCCGCGATGATCCCGCTGTGGCAGGCCGGGCCCGCCCTCGCCTGCGGCAACGCCTTCGTGCTCAAGCCCAGCGAGCGCGACCCGTCCGTTCCGCTGCGACTGGCGGAGCTGTTCACGGAGGCGGGTCTTCCCGATGGCGTGTTCAGCGTGGTCAACGGCGACAAGGAGGCGGTCGACGCGCTGCTGTTCGACGACCGCATCCAGGCGGTCGGCTTCGTGGGGTCCACTCCCATCGCCCACTACATCCACACCACCGCCGCCGACCAGGGCAAGCGCTCGCAGTGCTTCGGCGGCGCCAAGAACCACATGATCGTGATGCCGGACGCCGACCTGGACCAGGTGGCGGACGCCCTCATCGGTGCCGGATACGGATCGGCGGGGGAGCGTTGCATGGCGATCTCGGTCGCCGTGCCGGTCGGGCAGGAGACCGCGGACGCGCTCGCCGTCAAGCTCACCGAGCGTGCCCGCGCACTCACCGTCGGCCCCGCGCTGGAGCCGGGCATGGACTACGGGCCGCTGATCACGGCGGATGCCGTCGCCCGGGTGAGCGGGTACATCGCGCAGGCGGTCGAGGAGGGGGCGGAGCTCCTGCTGGATGGCCGTGGTCTCGTGGTGCCCGGATACGAGAGCGGCTTCTACCTCGGCCCCACGCTCTTCGACCGCGTGAACACCGACATGACCATCTACCGCGAGGAGGTCTTCGGCCCCGTGCTGATCATCGCTCGCGCCGACGACTACGAGACGGCGCTGGCGATGGCCTCCGATCACGAGTACGGAAACGGGGTCTCGATCTTCACGCGCGATGGCGACACCGCTCGCGACTTCACGTCGCGGGTGCAGGTGGGCATGGTCGGCGTGAACGTCCCGATCCCGGTGCCCATCGCGTACCACACGTTCGGTGGCTGGAAGAAGTCGATGTTCGGCGACCTGAACCAGCACGGCCCGGACTCCTTCCGCTTCTACACGAAGACCAAGACCGTCACCAGCCGCTGGCCCTCGGGCATCCGCGAGGGAGCCAGCTTCGTCATCCCGACCATGAGTTGAGAGGCCTGCCGATGAGCACCGTCACCACCACCACGACGACCGCCGAAGACCGCGCCGCGATCATCGATGCCGTGCGCGAGTACGCCCAGCACGAGCTCGCGCCGTTCGCCCTGGAACGGGACTCCACGGGCGAGTTCCCCGTCGAGTCGCTGCACCGCGGCGGAGAGCTGGGCCTCGGCGGGATCTACATCGGCGACGACGTCGGAGGTGCCGGGTTCTCCCGCGAGGACGCGGCCGCGATCTTCGAGGAGCTCGCCTACGCCGACCCCACCATCGCCGCGTACATCTCCATCCACAACATGGTCGGCTGGATGATCGACTCCTACGGGACCGAGGAGCAGCGTCAGCAGTGGCTGCCACGGCTGACGGGCATGGAGATCTTCGGGGCGTACTGCCTCACCGAGCCGGGCGCGGGATCCGACGCCGCAGCCATCGCGACCGGTGCGGTGCGCGACGGCGATCACTGGGTGCTCACCGGGGTGAAGCAGTTCATCTCCGGCGCCGGCGCCGCCGGCGTCTACATCGTGATGGCGCGGACGGGCGACCTCGGGTCCCGTGGCATCTCCGCCTTCATCGTGCCGGCGGACGCCCCCGGGCTGAGCTTCGGCGCGAACGAGAAGAAGATGGGCTGGAAGGCGCAGCCCACCCGCCAGGTGGTGCTGGACGCCGTGCGCGTTCCCGCCGAGAACCTGCTGGGGGAGGAGGGTGGCGGCTTCCGGATCGCGATGAAGGCCCTCAACGGTGGCCGCGTGAACATCGCCTCCTGCTCGCTCGGCGGCGCCCGCTGGGCGCTGGATCGCGCCGTGCAGTACGTGCACGAGCGGTTCACGTTCGGCGCGGCGCTCGCGGACCAGCCCACGGTGCAGTTCGCGGTGGCGGACATGGCGACCGAGCTGCGCGCCGCGCGCCTGATGGTGCAGGATGCGGCGCGCGCCATCGACGACGAGGCCGAGGACGTGGCCATGCGCTGCGCCATGGCCAAGCGATTCGCCACCGATGCGGGCTTCCGCATCGCCAACGAGGCGCTCCAGCTGCATGGCGGCTACGGCTATCTGCAGGACTACGGAATCGAGAAGGTCGTGCGCGACCTGCGTGTGCATCAGATCCTCGAGGGGACCAACGAGATCATGCGGGTGATCGTCGGCCGAGAGGTGATGGGAGGCCGGCGATGACGCGCATCGCTTTTCTGGGACTCGGGCACATGGGCCTGCCGATGGCGAAGAACCTCGTCGCGGCAGGACACGAGCTCGTCGGGTTCGACGTGGTTCCGGCGGCGGTCGACGCGGCGCGGGCAGCCGGAATCACGGTGGCGGCATCGGGTGCCGACGCTGCGCGCGGCGCGGAGGTGGTCATCACGATGTTCCCGAGCGGACGCCATGTGATCGACGCGTTCTCGGGTGACGACGGGCTGCTGGCAGCGGCGCCGGCGGGCTCGCTGTTCATCGAGTGCTCCACCATCGCGGTGAGCGAGGCGCGCGAGGCGCACGACCTCGCGCTCGCGGCGGGGCAGCGCAACGTCGATGCTCCGGTGTCCGGTGGGGTGGTCGGCGCGGAGAACGGCACGCTCACCTTCATGGTGGGTGGCAGCGACGAGGACTTCGCGGCCGCGCACCCGCTGCTGGAGGCGATGGGCGCGCGCATCGTCCACTGCGGCGGGCCGGGGCTCGGGCAGGCGGCGAAGGTCTGCAACAACATGATCCTCGGCATCACGCAGATCGCGGTGGCCGAGGCCTTCGTCCTGGGTGAGCAGCTCGGACTCACGCACGATGCGCTGTTCGAGGTGGCGTCTCACGCGTCCGGTCAGTGCTGGGCGCTGACGACGAACTGCCCGGTGCCCGGACCCGTTCCCACCAGCCCCGCGAACCGCGACTACCAGCCCGGCTTCGCAGGGACGTTGATGGCGAAGGATCTCGGGCTCGCACGCCACGCGATCGAGGAGACCGGCGTCGGCGCCGCCCTGGGGCTGCACGCGGAGGAGATCTACGCCCGGTACGCCGAGGGCCCTGGCGCGGCACGCGACTTCTCGGGCATCATCGAGACCATCCGATCCGCCAGCGCCGCGGCGCAGCGCGCCGAGTGACACGCTCGCGCGAGTAGACGAGAGGCAGCCATGACCGACTTCGAGACCATCATCGCCGACACCCGTGGCAGCGTCGGATGGATCACCCTCAACCGCCCGCAGGCGCTGAACGCCCTGAACACGCAGCTGATGCACGAGGTGGTCATCGTCGCGGAGGAGTTCGATGCGGATCCGGAGATCGGCGCCATCGTCATCACCGGTGCCGGTCGTGCGTTCGCCGCCGGTGCCGACATCAAGGAGATGGAGGACCGCAGCGGACTGGACATGCGCCTGGGTCGCTTCTTCGGTGAGTGGTCCCGGCTCACCGCGGTGCGCAAGCCCGTGATCGCTGCCGTGAACGGGTTCGCCTTCGGGGGCGGATGCGAACTGGCGATGATGTGCGACATCATCCTGGCCGCTGACACCGCCGTCTTCGGTCAGCCGGAGATCAATCTGGGGGTGATCCCCGGCATGGGCGGGACCCAGCGGCTCACCCGTGCGATCGGCGCATACAAGGCAGCGGACCTCGTGCTCACCGGGCGCAACATGGATGCTTCCGAAGCCGAACGTGCAGGTCTGGTTTCGCGCGTGGTCCCCGCCGCCGAGCTGGCGGATGTGGCGCAGCAGATCGGCGAGACCATCGCCTCGAAGTCGCTGCCGTCGGTGATCGCCGCGAAGCAGGCCCTGCGTGCCGTGCAGGAGACACCGCTCAGCCAGGGGCTCGCGTTCGAGACCGCGCAGTTCACAGCGCTGTTCGACACCGCGGATCAGAAGGAGGGCATGGCCGCCTTCCGCGAGAAGCGCGCCCCGCGCTTCGAGAACCGGTAACCGCCGGTCGGCGGCAGGTCACCTTTTCCTGAGACTGAGACGGAGGGGGACGGTGACAGAGCCCGGGCGGAGGGTGACGAGTCGGGGAGGCGGATCAGAGCGGATCGGGAACCGGGGCGGGATCGCGGAAGTCGCCCGCCGATTTGCGCAGGCGCGCGACGATGCTCACGAGCTCCGTGACGTCGGCGTCGTCCAGCCCGATGTTCTCGAACACCGCGTTGAGTGCGACGGTGGCCTCATCCACCAGGTCGCGTCCGGGATCGGTGAGTTCGAGCACGGCGGCGCGGCCGTCGATCGGGTGTGGCAGGCGACGGAGGAGGCCGGCCTTGGCCAGGCGGTCGACCGTGTTCGTGACACTCGTGGGGTGCACCTGCAGACGCGCGGTGGCGCTGGCCATCGGCATCCGGCCCTCGCGCGTGAATGCCAGAAGCCGGAGCATCTCGTACCGCGCGAACGACAGGTCGAACGGCTTCAGCGCTGCCTCCACGCGTGCGAGCATGAGCTGCTGCGCGCGCATCAGGCTGGTCACTGCGGTCATTCCTGCAGCGGCATCCGTCCAACCGTGCGCGAGCCACTGGCGCTTCGCCTCGGCGATCGGATCCACCGCGAGCGGTCGGTTGTTGGCCATGGTCCCTCCTGCCGTTCCACGCTACCCGTCTGTATATGGCGCTCGGGGCATCGCCACCCGGAGTCGGGCGTATGTATACATTGCGTCCGCGCCGGAATGCCCCCGGGGAATTCACCCGCCCGAATGGGTACATACCGGCTATTCGACATAGACTCGACGGAGAACGGGAGGAGCGTCGATGAAGATCATCGTCCTGGTGAAGGAAGTGCCCGACACGTACGGGGATCGCAAGCTGAGCCTGCAGACGGGCCTCGCCGATCGTGGCGCGGGCGATGTGGTTCTCGACGAGATCGGCGAACGCGCCGTCGAGGTGGCCCTGAGGCACGCTGACTCCGCCGCGGACACCACCGTCACGGTGCTGTCGATGGGGCCCGAGAGCGCTGCCGCCACGGTGCGTAAGGGTCTGCAGATGGGAGCGACCGACGCGGTCCACGTGGTCGATGACGAGCTGGTCGGCGCAGACCTCACGCTCACGGCCGAGGTGCTCGCGGCCGCCATCCGTCGCGCCGGGTTCGACCTCGTGATCGCCGGCAACCTGTCCACTGACGGCACGGGTGGCATGGTCCCCGTGATGGTCGGGGAACTGCTCGAGGTTCCCACGCTCACCGGACTGGCCTCCGTGAACATCGAAGGGGGAACCGTTTCCGGAACCCGCGGTGTCGACGGCGGCGTGCAGCAGGTGACCGCGCCACTGCCGGCGGTCATCTCCATCACCGAAGCGCTTCCCGACGCACGCATGCCCAACTTCAAGGGCATCATGGCCGCCAAGAAGAAGCCGTTCGAAACGCTCTCGCTCGCCGATCTCGGAATCACCGTCGACCCGGCGTCTCAGGCCCGCTCGATCATGGTGTCGGTGGCGGAGAAGCCCGCCCGCGAGGCGGGCATCAAGATCGTCGATGAGGGCGACGCGGGCACGAAGCTCGCCGAGTTCCTCGTTCAGAACCGTTTGGTGTGAGGGGCAGGATCATGACCGACTTCGCTGCAGATTCCATCCTCGTCGTCATCGAGACCACGCCCGCCGGTGATCTGGGGCCGGCCGCCCCCGGCCTCCTCGGTGCAGCGGCCCAGGCAGGCACCCCGGTGGCCCTGGTGATCGCCGCACCCGGGACCGGGGACGCCGCTGCCGCGGCCGCCGCGGAAGCCGGCGCCACGCGCGTGCTGATCGCCGAGCTCGCCGACACGAGTGCACTCGGCGTTCCCGCAGCCGACGCCCTGGTGGCTGCGGCCGCGCTGGTGCGTCCGGACGCGGTGCTGGTCAACAACTCCGCGGACGGCCGCGACCTCGCCGCTCGCTTCGCCATCCGCACTGGCGCCGTGCTCGCCGCCGACGCGGTGGGCGTGCGTCGTGACGAGGAAGGCGTTGTCGCCGATCACTCTGTGTACGGCGGTGCGTTCAACGCGGTCTCCGCGGCGACGTTTGGACCCCTCGTCGTCACGCTGCGCGCCGGTTCTGTCGATGCGCGCCTGGCGGCCCAGCCGCTTTCCGCCGAGAAGCTCGAGGTCGTTCCCTCCGGTCGCCCCGCGGGGACGATCACGGCCTTCGAGGAGGAGACCGCCACGTCGTCGCGTCCCGATCTCCGCGGAGCGGCGCGTGTCGTCTCGGGCGGTCGCGGACTGGGCTCGGAGGAGAACTTCGCCCTGGTCGACCGTCTCGCCGATGCCCTCGGCGCCGCGGTCGGTGCCTCGCGCGCGGCCGTCGACGCCGGCTACATCCCCTATGCGCACCAGGTGGGACAGACCGGCGTCTCGGTCTCTCCGCAGCTGTATGTCGCTCTCGGCATCTCGGGTGCGATCCAGCACCGTGCCGGCATGCAGACGGCCAAGACCATCGTCGCGATCAACAAGGACGCCGACGCTCCGATCTTCGACATCGCGGACTTCGGCGTGGTCGGCGACCTCTTCACGGTGGTCCCGCAGCTGATCGAGGCTCTCGAAGCACGGAAGTAGGACGCATGGCGACGTACGGCACGACGGTACGCCGCGGACTCCCGCGGCGAGCGGGTGGCGATGCCTGGCCCGCGCAGACGACGGTCGCGGACGGGATCCTCGATGCCGCTCTCGCGCCGGGCGCCGGCGCGGATGGTGTCGCTGTCGTGGACGGCGCAACCGGGAGTGGCGGCGGTGCGACCACCCCCGCTGCGGCGACCTCGTCGCCCGCCACCTCGACGTCCGACACTGCAGATTCGTCTTCGGCTGTCGCTTCCTCGACACGCGCTGCCGCCCCCTCGTCTTCTGCTGCGGCCGCCTCCGTATCCACCGCCGCGGAGTCGTCGCCTGCACCCTCGACGTCCGCTATCGCGGATTCGTCATCTGCGGTGACGTCCATCTCGTCGGACGCGACCGGTGCCGTCTCCCCGGAGCTTCCCGGAATGCCCACCGCACCGGTGGGTCCCTCGGAGTCCGGTGCCATCGACGGTGACGTCGGGACGCGACCCCTGGTCCCCGCACGGCTGCGGCAGGGGCTCCCGCGCACGCCCGCGGGCGAGCCCTGGCCGCTCGCCGACGCGGTTGCCGCTGTCGCTGCTGCTGCCGCAGCCTCGTCTGCTCGTGCGGCGAGCGGATCTGCGGGAAGCGCGGAGACGGTCGCCGCTGCTGCCGCCACCTCGTCTGTTCGCGCCGCGAGTGAGTCTGCGGGAAGCGCGGAGGCGGGCTCCGGCTTGGCGGGAGCACCCGCGGGTGCCGCCGCGCACAGTGATTCCGCGAGCATCCGCGACGAGGGACCGGCGCAAGCACAGGCACCGGTCATCGCGGTTCGTCGCGGACTGCCCCGCACCCCGGGTGCTGCGCCGTGGCCGGAGGTCGCTACCGCTGTCGCACCGTCGCAGCGTCGGGTTGCCGCGGATGCCGCCGCATCGGCGACTCCGGCGACTCCCGCGACTCCGGCGACTCCTGCCGCGCCGGTTGCTGCCGCACCCGCGCACGCCGCGTCCGCCGGTACATCGTCCGTTGCCTCCGCCTTCAGCGGGCAGGAGCTGCGTCGCGGAATGCCGCGTGTGCCGGACGGCGAGCCCTGGCCGCCGGCCGGTGTGGTCGTGGCCCCGGCTCCCGCATCGGTCCCGATTGCGACGGCCCCGGCGATGCCGGATGCCGGCATCGCCGCGCCCGTTGCGTCTGAGGCTCCCGCCACCACCGCATCGTCGCCCGCCGATCCCGCCGCATCGTCGCCTGCTGCAGTGTCGCCTGCCGCCCCCGCCGCATCGTCGCCCTCCGCTACGGGCGCCGCCGTGGCGGAGATCCGTCCGCCGCTGCCGTTCCCGCGTACCGTGCGTCCGGGTCGATATGCATTCGTGCACCCGGCACAGCCCGAACCCCGTCGCATCGGGGCGTTCACGCGTCTGCAGTGGGCGGGAATCGTGATCGTGGGAGGCGGCGCACTGCTGGCGCTCGCCTTCTTCGCGGTGTTCTTCACGCGCTTCCTCGTGTCGCTGGACCCGATCGCCGACTTCCTTCGCACGTATCCGGGCGAGTACGACCTGCCCGAGGGTGCGACACCGGGCTTCCCGGCCTGGGCCCAATGGCAGCACTTCTTCAACATCTTCCTGATGGTGCTGATCATCCGCTCCGGTCTCGGCGTTCGTCGCGAGCGCCGCCCCGATGCCTTCTGGCGGGCCCGCTGGGCGAAGGACTCGAAGCAGAAGATCAGTCTGACCCTCTGGTTCCACCAGTCGCTGGACATCCTGTGGCTGCTCAACGGCCTGATCTTCGTCGTGCTGCTGTTCGCCTCCGGACACTGGATGCGCATCGTGCCGACCAGCTGGGAGGTGTTCCCCAACGCGCTGTCCGCCGCGATCCAGTACGTGTCGCTGGACTGGCCGACGGAGCACGGCTGGGTGAACTACAACAGCCTGCAGCAGATCATGTACTTCCTCACCGTGTTCGTGGCCGCGCCGCTGGCGGCGATCACCGGGGTGCGCATGAGCGGCATCTGGCCGAAGAACGCGAAGGCCCTCAACAAGGCCTACCCGGTGGAGATCGCCCGAGCGCTTCACTTCCCGGTGATGCTCTACTTCGTGATCTTCATCATCATCCACGTGGTGCTGGTGTTCGCCACCGGTGCGCTGCGGAACCTGAACCACATGTTCGGCGGCACGGACGAGGTGAACTGGAACGGGTTCTGGATCTTCTTCGCCGGCATGGTGGTGATCGCCGGCGCCGTGGCGGCATCGCGGACGATCGTGCTCGCGCCCATCGCGAAGCTGTTCGGCACGGTCACCCAGCGCTGAGGCGGATCTCCCCTCCCCACCCCGCGCGCTGGTCTCATCTCCGGTTGATGCGTCGCGGGCGGTGAGCAGTTTCTTTAGAGCAGTAGCGTCGGTGGTCTCAGAAACTGTGGTGGTGTGGACGATGATCCGCAGAATGTGAGATCACAGGGCTAGCGGGAAGCCGGGGGGCGAAGGCTCAGGCGCCGGGACGGGCGGCGAGGCCGGCGGCGTAGGCCTCGGCGGAGCCGAGGTAGAACATGTCGCGTTCCGCGGGGCGCACGATGCTGCGGGCGCCGGGCAGATCCAGGTCGCCGACGAGATCCGCGCGTCCGCGTACGACGGCCACGGGGCGTCTGCCGGCTTTCCCCTTCACCAGGTCCGCGGTTGCGCAGAGCTCATCCGCCACGCAGGGCATGGTGACCACCAGCGGACGGCCCTCGGCGTCGACGCCGCCGCGGAGATCCTCGAAGACCCGCACCCCTCCGGCACCGATGGCATGATCGGTCTGTCCCTCACGCCAGGCGCGCCCCAGCGTGTCAGACACGAGGACACCCACCCGCATGCCCGTGCGCTCCCGCAGGCCCGCAGCGATCTGCCGAGCCGAACGGTCCGGATCCTCGGGCAGCAGCAGCACCGTCCCGTGCGGGGTGTTGGAGGCGTCCACACCCGCTGCGGCCGACACGATGCCGAGGCGATTCTCCACGATCCGCGTGGTGTGTCCGGTGGGTGAGGTGCGCGAGGCGACCACGCGAACCGTCTCCGCCGTGATCGCCTCTTCGCGATCATCGGCACGGACGAAGCGGTTCTCCGCCTTGGAGACGATCTTCGACGTCACCACCACGATGTCGCCGTCACGGAGCTGATCCCCGACGGCCGCGTGAATGGTCTCCACGAGATCCGTGCCCGCGGTGATCTCACCGATCCCGTCGGGCGCCCACGCCTGGAGCACGTCAGCGGACGAAGCGGACCTCGGTGATCGTCTCGCCGAGGAAGGGCTCCTCCTGCGAGGCGCCATCGAGGGCGAGCCCGTTGCGCTGGTAGAAGCGATGCGCGCGGGGGTTGTCCTCTGCCACCCAGAGATAGACCGACTCGTCCTTCTCCACGACGGCATCGAACAGTTTCTGGCCGGTGCCGGTGCCCTGGTATGCGGCGAGGAGGTAGATGAAGATGAGCTCGCGCTCGGCGGGGGCCTGTGCGTCGCGGGCCGGGCCGGATCCGGCGAAGCCAACGATGTCGCTGCCGTCGAGGGCGACGAAGCAGCGGAATTCGGGACCCTGGGCTGCCCAGCCGGTCCAGAGTTCGGCGAGGCGCTTGGTCGAGATGTTCTCGAGCGTGGCCGCGCTGATCAGGTGGTCGTAGGTCTCGTGCCAGCAGGTGGCGTGGACGCGGCCGAGGGTTTCGGCATCGCTTACGCGAACCGGACGGACAACGGTGTCGGTGTGGAGCTCAGCTGCCATGGCGAGACTCTAACCCGCAACCGCGCCGGGGCGAAATCCGGTGTCATGCGCATGCATCCGCCGCCTCGGACGAGCCGGCGCCCAGCGCGGACGGGTAGCATCGCCGATCGTGAACCTCATCTGGCGGACCCTCCTCACCATGCTCCGTGCCCGGCTGTCGCTGCGCCGCGGAAACGCGCTCGGTCCCCGTGATGTGTCCACGGTCCGGGCGACCACACTGCCGACGGATCTGGACTTGCTGCGCCACATGAACAACGGCCGCTATCTCTCCCTGATGGACCTCGGCCGGTGGGATCTGCTGGTGCGGACGGGGCTCATGGATGCGATGAAGCAGCACGGCTGGTACGCCGTCGTGTCGGCGGAGACGATCACGTTCCGCAAGTCGCTGACGCTCGGTCAGCGCTTCGACATCGAGTCGCGGCTGCTCGGTCACGACGACCGCGCGATCTTCCTCGAGCACCGCGTCGTGGTGGCGGGCGAGATCTACGCCCGTGCCATCGTGGGCGCCCGCATGGTGCGCCGCGCCGGAGGCACCGTCTCCCACGAGGAGCTGTTCGATGCCATCGGGCGTCCGGAGGGTCTGCCTGACATCGCCGCGTGGATCGAGGACTGGATGCGTGAGTCCCGGCTACCGTCGACCCGGCGGCCGGCACCCAGTACCTGGTCGTGATCAGGCACCGGTAGCCTCGCGGGTATGAGGTCTTTCGCCGGCGTCTTCGGACGGGTGCTGTGGCAGCACTGGCCGATGATGATGGCCTGGTACGTCGGCGGCCGCGTGGTGCACGACGGCTGGATCCAGTTCGCCGGATGGGTGGGTGGCTACAACACCATCGCGGGCTACGCGATGATGCCCGTGGCCATGATCGCGAACCTCGTGGGTTTCGTCGGCATGTTCCTCGTGGTGCGCGATGCGCTTCCGACGCTCACCTCGGTGGCACCTCAGCCGACCGATCCGGCCGAGCGGCGTCGTTCGTTTCGGGATGCGCTGTTCGCCGGCATGCTCCCGTACTTCGCGTTCTACGCCACCGCGCGCTTCCTCAACGCCGACATGATCGCCTTCCTCCAAGTGGCCGAGGAGGTCAAGCGGGGACGCATCGACGTGCTCATCGAACAGGGCGCCGACAACATCACGCAGATCGTCGCCGGATCCGGGGACATCGCGTTCGTCAATCCGCTGACTCTCGCGGCTGTGCTGCTCGCCTACGTGCTCCGGCTGCTGTGGAAGCGTCATGCACAGCGCGTTCCGCGGTGGCTGACTCCGGCGGGTGTGTATGTCGAAGCGGTGTGGGTCATCGGGCTGGTCGTGGTGATTGGCGTGCTCATCGACGAGATCATGGGCTGGGTGAACGGCCGCGTCGCGGCGGTGTGGGCGCAGGCCATCGGCGACTGGTTCGCTGTGCATCTCTCCTTCGTCGCCGTCGCGTGGGAGGGCATCGGGGCATTCACCTCGCAGGTGGCGGACGTCGTGCTGCTGCCGGTGTCATGGCTCACGATCGCGGGTGTGATCTACGGGCAGGCGATCGAGGCCGAGTCGCCGGAGGTGCGGTTGAAGGCGTACGTGCGTGCGCGTCGTGCACTCGAGCGTGTGAAAGCGCCTGTCCGCCGTCGCATCGCCGACCTCTTCGAACCCATCACCTCGAAGGTCACCCCGATCTGGTCGGCGCTGGTGATGATGCTGCGAGCCGGCCCCGTGTTCGTGGGCACCTTCGTTCTCGCGTACGCGCTGTGGCGCTGGGGCAGCGAGTGGCTGCAGATCGCGGTCCCGCGGCTGTTCGGGGGCCACGATCAGCTCTACTGGGCCATGTTCGGCGCGGCCATCCTGTTCATCGCGCCCGTTCTGTGCGAGCCGGTGCGCATCGCCCTGGTGAGCGCAGGCTACGACACCGCGCTGTCAGCCCTCCGCCAGCGTCGGAGCGATCTCGAAACGCGCGACGCGGATGAGCTGGTCGTCGAAGTTGCGCACAACCACCTCGAGGAGGAAGGGACCGGGAGCGTCGGGCGGTAGCGCGAAGGCGTTGAGAAGACCGAACTCCTCGCCCCCGTGTCCGATGCACAGCGCAGGCCCGTCGTCGGGCGCATCCCAGTTCAGGATGGGCGTGGCATCCACCCACGTCCGTCCCTGCCCGCCGACTTCGGTCAACCGCAGCACACACTGATCGGGTGCGTCTTCGAACATGACCTTCACCCACAGGGCCGTCGAACCCGGCGGAGGGTCGGAGAACGCGACCACGTCATCGGGGAAGAACTGACTGGTGACGGGACCGATGGTGGAGGACCCGAGAGTGAGCTGGTCCTTCGGGGAGTCCGCGGTCTGGATCTCCACCGAGTCGTCCGCCAGGACCTGGGGGAGGACATCGACCGCGGCGAACAAGCCGCAGGCCGCGATCAGCCCGAGCAGCAGCGCGCCTGCGGCGCGGCGGTTGCGGCGCCACCACTCCCGCGAACCCGCCGCGTTCACGGCGCACGCACCGTGGGGGCATCGAATGCCAGATCCGACTCGCGCGGGAGGGTGCCGAGATCGATGGTGAGCTGCGCCTGATCGTCCGACCACACCCCGGGAGCGCGATCGTCGCGGCGAGACAGGAGCAGCGTCGCCTCGCCCAGCGGCGCCTCCTGCGGTATCTGGAAGAGGACCGATCCGCTCACCACGAGTCCGGTGCGCAGCTGCGCGCCGTCGAGCCGGACTTGCCCATAGGTCAGGTCCGATGACGTGACGACGGTGTCGTTCAGCGTGAGAGCGACGCCGCCGAGTGGGGCGGCCAGGTCGCTGTCCCGGGACAGGATGGAGAGGTCGACCACGACCCAGCACCCGGCGATCACCCGTCCGTTCGGGGGAATGACGCCGTCGCTCAGATGAACGTCCGTCACGGTGAGCGACATACCGCTGACATCGACGGTCTGCCCGAGTACGGCATGCACCGGGATCGGATCCGCCGTGTGCTCGCGGTGGTCAGGGGTGATCGTGATGACCGCCCACGCGATCACCGCGAGCCCGACGCCCAGCGCCCACCGCACTGCGGCGTTCATGGTGCCTCGCCCACGTGCAGCGGAACGGACAGCCACGCGGCCGGCGTCGTTCGTACCGCGATTTTCTCGGCGCGGCTCTCGGTCACGCCCATGCCGGGACGCAACTCCCGGTTCCACACCACGATCTCGGCGGTGCCGACGGTGAAGACGTCGGTGAAGGAGTACTGGACCACGACGCGGTACGGGATGCCCGGCTGGAGGGTTGTCATCGGCCGGACCGCGCCGTCGTAGTGCACCTCGGCGGCCACGGCGCTCGCGGAGAAGAGGGGATTGTCCCACTCACGGTCGGAGTCCTCGATCGGCGCGGCCTCGGTGGATCCGCTCTCCCCGGGACGGACGAGCACGTCGACGGCCGAGTCGAGGTCTGCGGCCGCGCGTGAGCGGGCCCCGAAGATGGCGGAGACGACCTCGGGCAGATTGGTCCGCGTGGTGCGAAGCGGGAGAGCTCCGGTGACGGTCACATCGAAGGTCAGCTGCACGGACGTGCGATCGGGGGTCAGATCCGGATCGCTCCGGGGCAGGATCTCCGCGTCGATAGGGGTGAGCGTGAGCCCGGGGGTCTCGATGACCTCGCCCAGGGCGGCCACCGGGGTGGGATCCGGCGCGTCCGCCAGCCCGCCGAAGGCCGCCGTGGCCAGCAGGACGATCGCGGCGCCGGCCGTGGTGAGCCACGTGGTGGGGACCTTCTCGGCCGCGCTCCGCACCCATGCGCGCCCTCGCTCAGCGCTCCGGGTGGCGGGCGCGGGGACGGGCGGGACGGTCACGACAACAGCCTAGGGGCGAGGGGAGATGCAGGACGGGCCGTGCTCGGTGTGCGCGGGCGGCTCACTCGAGCAAGGAATCGCCGCGATCGGCCAGCCGCCGCAGCTCGACTCGGGTCACGTTGAGCTTGCGCATCGCGCGGTACAGGTGCGATTCCACCGTGCGTACCGACACGAACAGACGCCGCGCGATCTCGCGATTACGCAGACCCTCGGCTGCGAGCCGCGCGATCTCGCGCTCGCGGAGGGTCAGCGGTTCGGTGGCGTCCTCCTGGACGCGCAGGGACGTGCGAGTCGCCCGCTGCACCGCCCGCAACTCACGCTCCCGCGCCACGTCGCCGGCGACGAGGGGGGCCAGGGCATCGAGCATGCGCTGAGCCAGGTCGGGCGCACCCTGATCCAGGAACGCCTGTGCCGCCGTGGTCAGCACCACGGGATCGGTGGCGGACAGCCCAGCGATGGCGAGCTGCAGCGCGCGCGGCCCGGTGCCCTCGCGGAGTTCATGGGTCGCGGCGATGCGCACCTGCTCGGCGTCGGCAGTGCCGTCGACGCAGGCGAGGAAGGTGACCAGCAGCCCGCCCAGAGCGGTGTCGGCCACCCCGCGCTTGAGCAGTGTGAGGCGGAGTTCCTCGATGCCCTCCTGCATGGCACGGGACTGCATCCACATCAATGCAATGCCCGAGCGCACGAACCGGCCGCTGGCGATTCCGAGCGGGGGCAGCTCGTTGTCCTCGATCTCCGCCAGCACCCACGCCGTCAGATCGGTGTGGCGCTCCTGACGGAGATGGCGAAGCAGGCCGGACATCTCCTCCTCGTCGCGCCGCGTGATCGCGGAGACGAACTGGGCGACCGTGGTGCGGACCACGGCGGCCGCGTCGGAGAGCCGAAGAGCGCGAAGCGCGAGCATCTCGATCGCGGTGTCCACGTCGTCCGGCGGCTGGATGCCCACGGACGCACAGGCCAGGGTCGCGGTCAGCAGCGCGTCCACCGCCTGGCGCCGGGCGAGATCGCCGCCCAGCCCCGGCAGGGCGGTCGCGGCGTGTGCGGCGGCTGCCAGACGCCGGCACCGCGCCTCGACCAGGTCCGGCTCCAGCCGGGCGGCGCCGACGGCCACAAGCACGAGATGGGCACGCAGCGCGGCGATGTGCCCGGCCTTCTCGTCCGCCAGCACCTCTGCGGCTTCAGCGGCGGCCTCGTCGAGGTTGCCCTCATCCAGCAGGGCTGCGGCGTGGACGGTACGCGCGAGCGCCCGGGCGTAGGCGCTCTCGGGTGCCGCCAGCACGTCGGCCACCCGCAGGCACACGTCCTCGGCGCCCGGGACGGATCCGGTGAGCGGCAGCTGCAGACACTGCAGCCACGCCCAGTTCCAGCTCCCGGTCAGACCATCGCTGAGATCCGGGTCATCGACGAAGTGGGCGGCATATGAGGCCAGCGCATCGGGAACGCCCTGGGCGACGATGAGCGCGCCTGCGTCCGGCGCATCACCGAGCAGCGCGAGCAGACGGCGTCCGAGGGCGGCCGCCTCATCGATGTCGCCGCGGCGGCGCGCCAGCCACATCGCCACGCGCAGCACCGCGCGATGGGCGCTCTCGGGCACCGCGGCACGAAGCACCGGGTCCGCGGCCAGCGCACTGGCCGCGAGATCGAGCTCCGTCTCCAGACACTTCGCGGAGATCCGGACGGACGTGCAGATGTCGGCGATCACGCTCCGTGTCAGCGGCTGCACCTCGGCACCGTCGAGCAACTGCAGCGCCGCCCGCAGCGGTGGCGGAACACACAGCAGACCGCTGTGCTCCGAGATCACGCCGGTCTCCAGCAGAAGCCCGAGCTCGGTGGGGTTGAAGGTGCGGGCGAGCCGGTCCATGTCCACCCCGACGAGCGGAACGAGCTGCGCGGCAAGGCGCTGCAGGGGGAGAGGAAGGGACGCGATGATGTCTGCGGCTGCGATGACCGTGCGCCGGGAGAGCCGGCTGAGCACACCCTCGGCGATCGGCGCCTCCTGGAGGTCCCGTGCCAGCGCCGTGGCGAGTGAGGGGATACCACCGCTCGTGACCCAGATCCAGTCGCACTCCGCCGTGCACAGCGATCGCGTGAGCGTCCCGCTGCGGCGCAGTTCGTCCAGCAGCATCTGGTTCTGCTCCTGCGTGAGCGGAGCCAGGGTGATGACCACGGCGTCGCGCACGAGATCTTCGGCTTCGCGGCCCTGGTGATGGGAGAACGGACGCGGAGGGCGGCGGCTCGCGATGAGCCGCGCACCCTGCGCACGAGCCGCACGCACGGCATCGACCTCGGAGACCGACAGCTGGTCCAGGTCGTCGACGATGACCGTCCGGGGCAGATCCGGGGAGGTTGTCACCGTCGCCGCCGTGGCAACGAACCGGCCGAGGGCCCGGGCGCGCTCGGCCACGGCGCGTCGCATCGTGTGGGCGCCCATGCCGGCCTCTCCCTCGCAGATGACATCGCGGCCGTCAGTCATCAGGGCGAGGGCGGTCTCGAGCTCGTTGAGGCGGCCGCCGGAGGGCGACATCGTCGTCGCGGACGGGATCGGGTGGTGCGGTTGCGCCGGAACCGGGGAGCGGCGTGGACCGGGTGCAGCAGAGGAATGATCGTGAACGAGCATGATCGGTCGATTCTCGGGGGGCATCGACGGGGAAGGGGGAGGGGGACCAGGAGGGGCTTCGGGGGGCCCTTCGCGGCTCGAGCGGGACTCGACGGGAAAGTCTGCTGCAGTGTGCTGCAGTTCATCTGAGCAGGACAGTAGTGAATGTGGATCGCTTACGCTACGGGCGGGGTGGCAAACGGACGATTTCCGGTGCTTGCGCTCGCCCTCCTGCGTAGTCGGCCGCATGCCTCTGCGTACTTTCGGCCGCCTCGTACTCGGCGGATGCGAAGCATCGACACGCCCGCGGCTCCCGGGCCCTGAATCCGCCGCTCGTAGGCTGGTCCCATGGCCGAGAACGTCGTCCCCGACAGCGATCGCGAGCATGCGCGCGAGAACCGCGACGCGGACGACGCGAGCGCGTCCGCGCCGGGGGAGCACGCGGTCGCGTCGGCCCGCGAGATGGCGGTGAACGCGCTGGTCCAGGATCCGGTCGACGAAGCCATCAGCATGGCCAACGCCTGGCTCTCCGCTGCCGCCGCAACGGATGAGCCGCGTATCGCTGACCTGCTCGCCGACCCCGATGGCGTGGCCTTCGCGCGCGCCTTCATCGACGGGGTGCTGCGGCCGGAGAGCCTCTCGGCGGCCGCGGGCAACCTGCACCGGCTGGGCGCCGACATCCCCGCCGCTCTCCCCTGGCATCTGCGCGGTGCAGTGCGGGTGGGAGCTGCGGTTGCCCCGGTGCTTCCGACGCCCGTCGTGCCGCTGTCTCGTCGGCTGCTGCGCGAGCGCATGGCTCCGCTCAGCATCGACGGTCGTCGCATCGAGCCGGGGGTCGCGGCACTGCACGGGCGATACGGTGCCGAGCGTCCCGTCGAGCTCCGTGTGCCGAGCGTCGCGTTGACGGGTGCGGCGCGCCTGACCGCGCGCCTGGAGCAGGTGATCGAGATCGTCCGCCGCCACGAGCCCGACGCCATCGCGGTGCCGCTGGCCCTCGTGCGCGGCCCGGAGCTGCCCTGGGCATTCGACGACCAGGTCGACGCCACGGTCGCGAGGTTGCGACCGCTCGTCGAAGCCGCCCTCGCCACAGGCACCGCGCTCACCGTCGAGGTCGAGCTCGCCTCCGAGCTGGATCTCGCGGTCGCCGTGCTCATCCAGGCCCTGGAAGATCCCGCCTACGTGCATGCTCCGCTGGGCATCGCCTTCTCGGCGGCCCTGCCGGACGCGCTTCCGGCCCTGCAGCAGCTGGCCGCATGGGCTCGCAGCCGCAGCATCGCAGACTTGGCGCCGCTGGCCGTGCGGATCGGCACCGGCATCGATCCCCGTGAGCGCGCGGACGCCGCGGTCGGGGGGTGGCCGCTGGCGGTGTACGACACGAGCGAGGATGCACGGGCCAACGCCATCGCACTCCTGGACGAAGTGCTCGGCCCGGACGCGGACGGCGCGGTGAGCATCGCCCTCGACACTTCCGATCCGTATCTGCTCGCCTACGCGCGCGTGCTCGCGGCACGCGCCGAGCGCACGGTCGCACTCCACCTCCACCCGGGTGTGCTTCCGGCACTGCAACGCGCGATCCTCGCCGATGTGCCCGGCGTGGTGCTCTCCGCTCCGGTCCTGCTTCCCGGCTCCGGCCTCGACGCCGCAGCGATGCTGTCGGCGCTGCTCGACGAGCGCGAGGAAGACGGTGCGCTGAGCGCCGTGCTCCCTCTCATCGAGGACAACGACGCACGGGCGGAAGGGGCGCGCGCTCTTCGCGCCGCGGCCGATCGCGCGCGCACGCACGCCATCGTCACCGGGCCGCGCCGGGTGCAGGACCGGGCGCATCCGGAGGCGGCCATCGACACCCGCCTGCTCCGGGCGCCCGCACCGGCGGACGAGTCCGGGCTCACGCAGGAGGTGATCGGCATCGCGCGCGCTTCCGCCGCCACCGACACCAGCCCGATCGCGCCCGCTGAGGGACTGTTGTTCGGCGGGGCCCCCTTCGTCGAGACAGCCGTGTTCGCGGCGCGGGAGAATCCCGGTGGCGCCCTCGGCGTACCGGGGTTTCGCAACGCACCCGCGAGCGATCCGAGCACGGCCGCGAACCGGGAATGGGCGCGGGGGATCATCGCGCGGATGGTCGACGCGGGCGGGGTGGGCGAGGACGCCGACATCGAGTCCGGCGATCTCGACGCGACGATGAGCGCCGTGGCCGCTGCCGCCCCGGCGTGGGGTGCCCGCCCGGCGATGGAGCGCTCGGCCGTGTTGCGCCGCTTCGCGCTGCTGTTCGACGCGCGTCGGGGGGAGTTCATCGCCCGCGCCGGCGCGACGCTGTTCGCCGATGCGGATGCGGACGCCACCGACGTCATCGATGCCGCAGCGCATGCCGCATCGCTGGCCCGGGAGCTCGATGCCGTGAGCGGTGCGGTGTTCATCCCGGCGCGGGTCACCGCGGTATCGGTGCATGCCGCAACGAGCACGGCGGACGCCGCCGGCGAGGTGTTCGCCGCTCTGGCGGCCGGGTCCGGCGTGATCGTCATCGCCCCGCGGGCCGTGCGCGAGCAGTTCGTCCTCATCCAGCAGGTCCTCGCCGAGGCAGAGCTGCCCGATCACCTCCTCGCGGTGACCGATCTGACAGACGACGAAGCGGTCGCGCCCGCCGGAGTCGACTTGCTGGTTCGTGTCGGTGCGCGTGAGCCGCTGGCTGGCACCGCCGTGACCGTGGCGGACCGCGAACCCGGCGTCAACGCCGTGATCGTTGCACCCTCTGCCGATCTGGAGCGTGCAGCCGCCGACGTCGTCATCGGGGCCTTCTCCCGCGCGGGGCAGGGGCTGGATGCGACGGCCGCGGTCATCCTGGTCGGTCCGGTGGGACGCTCCCGGCGGTTCATCGACGCCCTGGTGGATGGCGCACGCACGCTGGCGGTCGGGCATCCGGAGGATCCGCGCGCCGTGGTGGGGCCACTGGTCAGCGCTCCGGAGGGCGACGAGCTGGCCGCGCTGACACAGCCCGCAGACGGCGAGTCCTGGTGGCTGGAGCCGCGCCGTGTCGATGATCGGCTGTGGACCCCCGGCATTCTCGGCGGGGTGCGGGCCGGGTCGCTGCTGCACACCCGTGCGGTGGCCGCCCCCGTGCTCGCGGTCTCCGCGGTCGCCACGCTCGCCGAGGCCGTCGAGCTGCAGAATGCGATGCCCACGGCGCGTGTCGCAGGACTCCACACCCAGGACCCTGCCGACCTCGCACACTGGCTCGATGCCGCCCGCGCCGCAGCCCTCGTGGTCAATCGCCCCACCACCGGTGCGCGTGCGCAGCGGCGTCCGGTGCATTCCTGGACCGAGGTCGGCACGATCGCGGCGAGCGGCGGACCGCACCACCTCGTCGGGTTCGGCACGTGGCGCGCGAGCGGCGGTGGAGCCTCCTCCTCGACGCTGCACCTGCGCGGTCTCGACGCCCGTGTCGTCGCGATCATCGAAGCAGCCCAGCCCGATCTGGACTACGCCTCGTTCGATGCCGTGCGTCGCGGTGCGCTCTCGGACGCCGTCGCCTGGGACCGTGAGTTCGCACGCGTGAAGGACGCATCCGGTCTCCGTTTCGAGCGCCATCTGCTGCGTTACCGCCGCACGGAGGTCGCGGTTCGCGCCGCGGCGGACGCAGCGGTGGGGGACATCGTGCGCAGCCTCGTCGCCGCGGTCCGCACCGGCAGCGCGGTGACGCTGTCCCGTCCGGTCGGGCTCCCCGCCGGCGTCCGTCATGCGCTGGCCGAACAGGGAATCCCCGTGTTCGTGGAGGATGACGCGCAGTGGATCGAGCGCGTTCGCCACACGGGCGTGCGCCGTGTCCGTGCGATCGGCATGCTCGACCCCGAGACGCTCGGGCTGCTGCGGGAGACCACCTCTGACGCGCCGGTCACGGTGTTCGCCGACGAAGTCACGACGGCCGGCCGGCTCGAGCTGCTGCCCTATCTCCGGGAGCAGGCGGTCTCCATCACCGCCCATCGCGCTGGACGCGTGGACGCCTTCTCCGCCGCCGTGATCTAGACACGACCGCGCGGCCCGGCAGGGACGCGGAATACGGTGCGCGCACGGTAGCCCCTACGGCGGTGCGACGCGCGGATTACGTAGCGGCGCGCACCGACACTACGGCTCTCTCCGCGCGAATACGCGTGTTGCCGTGCGGTGGGCGATGCCGTTTCCCGCTCCGTACGGAACCGCGGCGATGAGCGTTGCCACGGTGCGATGAGGCGGCGAGCGTGGTCGCCAACGTCCACGCGAAATCCCGACTGCGTGGATACCGCGACCGCAGCCTCCGGCGGTCGATTCTCGCGATTGGCACCGTCATGTCCACGAATTCCCGTCCCGCCCGCCAGCCCCGACTCAGCGAGCTCGTGCCTCACTCCGTGCACGCGCGCCGTCGGGCTCGCGGACGAGGGCCAGGCAGGAGCGTGGTGAGCGTGCTGGCTGCGGCCGCACTCATCACAGGACTGCTCGTGGGTGCGGCTTCCCCCGATGCAGCCGGGACCCCCACGCCGGAGTCAGCCACGTCATCTCCCTCTCCTTCCCCCACCCCCACAGGCACTCCCTCGGACGCGGGGACGTCCGAGGGAGCTTCCGATGCCGGCTCCGGCGTGGAGACGCAGCCCGCGGTCGAGGTCGACACCGCGACCCTCGGGGACGCCGAGCCGGGTACCGCTGAACCGGATCCCGCGGACAACGGCCCAGATGCGGCAGCACCGCAGACCGAGACCCCGACGGACGCGGCCCCGACGCAGGCGGAGCCCACGCAAGAGGGCCCGACCGAGGCAGCTCCGACGGAGTCGCCGGCTCCCTCTGCACCGTCGCAGACGTCGGAGACCCTCGCCCCGACCGATGCGGCCCCGACGGAGCCAGCACCCGCCCCCGCGGACACGGAGCCCGTCCCCACGAAGACGGAGCCCGCCCCGACGAAGACGGAGCCCGTCCCCACGAAGACGGAGCCCGCCCCCGCGGACACGGAGCCCGTCCCCACGAAGACGGAGCCCGTCGAGCAGCCTCCGGCCACATCCGCACCGGCGGTCAGCGCTTCCGCGACGCCCACTCCCACACCGACGCAGACTCCGCCCACGCGGTCCGCCCGCACCCTCACCGCCATGGCCGCGCTGGCCGACTGCGGATCGTCCGCCTCGGCGTGCGGCCGCCTCACGGCCACCGTGACCGTCGGTGCCGGCGGTCCGCTCACCGCTTCGGACTTCGCCCTCACCGCGACGAGCTCGGCGGGGACCTATGACCTCACCTCCGGGGTGACCGCGAACGTCGCCCGCCCGGCGTCCTATGTGCTGGCATCCACGCCGTCCGATACCGCACAGGCCGCGCTCTACGACCTGACGGTCAGCTGTACCGTCGGCAATCTCGTCACCTGGAACGCGGCCACGCAGACGCTGACGTACAGCGGTCAGTCCACAACCAACGACGGTCGCCGTTCGGCCGCCTGCACCTTCGCCTACGCCTACAGCACGGGAACGATCACCGTGAAGGTGGGCGGCGATCGCACCGGCAGCAACGGCGTGACCGACCTCGCCGGCGTCGTGCTGCGGCTGTACTCCGGCGGCAGCTCCGGACCGGGCAGCGCGTTCGCCGCCGGCTGGGCCACCTGCACCTCGCAGGCAGACGGAAGCTGCACGTTCACCGTCCCCGCGACGGGAACCGCCATGGGCACCGGCGGATCGAGCGCTCAGACCGGAGGCAACAAGGACCGTCAGTTCTGGATTGTGGCCGAGTCCGCGCCCTCGGGATGGGTACTGAACCAGACGCTTGCCACGGGCAGCTCGGGGCAGAGCTCCCTCGCCTACACCTTCCGCACGCCGGCGATCACCTCGGGGGCCACCCTGTCCTCCACCTCCACCTCGCAGGCCTGGATGATCAGCAGCGACAACTCCGCCCCCGCCGCATCGGGCGGCATCTGGTCGGTCTCGCGCGCCAACGCGCCGCTCGGCTCGGCGTGTGGCGTCGACGTGGCAGTGCTCGTGGACCTGTCAGGATCTCTGGCCGGGCAGCTGGCGAACGTGAAGTCCGCCGCCAAGTCGGTCGTCGATGCCCTGCAGGGTACCGACTCGAAGGTGGGCGTCTACACCTTCGCCCAGAGCGCACCGTCCTCGTCCGGTGGAAACCTCGCGGCCACGCAGGTGGCCACCACGGCGGGCGCGGATGCCGTGCGCAGTCACATCGACTCCTTCACGACGCCGAGCGGTGGCACCAACTGGGACGCGGGGCTCGCGCAGATCCCGACCGGAACCTATGAGGCGGTCATCGTCGTCACAGATGGAAACCCCACCTACTTCGGCTCACCGGCCACAGGACCGGGCAACTTCACGCGCTTCCGGGAGACGGAGAACGGCGTCTTCTCCGCCAACCGCCTGAAGGCCGCCGGCACCCGGGTGATCGCGCTCGGCGTGGGCGACGGTGTCGGCGGGCCGGCCGACAACCTGCGCGCCATCTCCGGCCCCTCCGCCGGCAGCGACTACTTCCAGACCGCGGACTTCACCGCCGCGAAGAGCGTCATCCGCCAGTTCGCGCTGGGGGACTGCCTCGGCTCGCTCTCGGTGGTGAAGCAGGTCGCACCGAGCACTACCACCGGGGAGGACACCACCGGGGCCGCACCCGCCGGGGGCTGGGACTTCACCGCGACCTCGCAGACCGCGGGAGTCAGCGTCACCTCCCCCACCCAGACGACCGCGGCGGACACCGGCGTCGCGACCTTCCCGCTCACCTACTCCGGGACCTCCTCCGGAACCATTCGCGTCACCGAGGCGCAGCAGAGCGGCTACGCGGTCGTCACGCAGTCCGGCTTCACCGCGGTGTGCACCGCCAAGCAGCTGGACGGATCGTCGGTGAACCTCCCGGTGACGAACATCGTCGATGCCGCCCATCCGGGCTTCGCCGTCGACGTGCCGCAGCAGGCGGCGGTCAGTTGCACCGTGTTCAACCGGGCGCCCGTGACCGACACCTCCGTCACGGTCGACAAGCACTGGGTGATCAACGGCGGTGCCGAGGTTGCCAACGATCAGCTCCCGCTCGCCGGGGTGTCCGCATCCCTGCAGCTCGACGGCACCGATCAGGCATGGGGGAGCGCCCGCGACGGAGTCACGCCGGGCAACGCGATCGCCATTGCGGAGACCGTCACCATCCCGCCGAACCTCGATCAGTGCACGTCGTCGGGTGTGATCGTCCGCGACGCCGCGGGCGCCACGGTGGCCACTGCGCTGCCGTTCAGCCCGGTCCTGGTCGCCGACGCGTCGAAGAACGCCTACACGGTGGTGAACACCCTCACCTGCGGCGCCAGCCTCACCCTGGTGAAGCAGGTGGAGGGTGGCACCGCTGACCCGAGCGGCTGGACGCTGGCCGCGACCGGGCCGCAGGGCTCGATCGCCTTCGAGCCGGGAACGAGCGGTGTCACGCACCCGGTGACACCCGATACGGTCTACACGCTCTCGGAGAGCGGCGGATCCGCGCTGTACGTGCTCGCCACCTGGAGCTGTGTGGCGGTGGATGCGAACGGCGCGCCGCTGGGGCAGCCGCAGAACACGACGCAGGCCACCGTTGCGCTCGGCACCCGCCTCGCGTGCACCGCCGTCAACCGCGGGGCGTCGCTGTCGGTGGGCAAGACGGTCACGAACGACGACGGCGGCACGGCCGTGGCAGCCGACTTCTCCCTGACCGCAACCCCGGAGCCGCTGGCGGGTCTGACCGCTACGACGGTGACGGGGGCCGAAACGCCCGCCACCGCGAACACGTTCCCGGTGCGTCCCGGTCACGTCTACACCCTGACCGAATCGTCGATGCCCGGGTATCAGAACACCGGGCTGCAGCGGCTGGTCGATGGGGACTGGGTGGATGTCGCCGACTCCGGGCAGCCGGGCGTCTATCCGCGGGTGAACGGGGACGGCGAGTGGGAGGTGGTCGTCGACGCCCTCGGGTCCGACGCCTACCGGTTCGTCAACGACGACGAGGCGGCCAGCCTCACCCTCATCAAGCAGGTCGTGAACGACGACGGCGGAACCGCTGCGGCGTCGGACTGGACGCTGACGGCAACGGGTTCAGGTGCTCCCGCCATCTCGCTGGCGAGTGGTGCCGCATCTCCCGCCCGTGCCGGTGTGCCCTACGTGCTGGCGGAGAACGGACCGTCGGGATACGCGCTGACGGCGCTGAGCTGCGACAACGGGCACGCCGTCTCCGTCGACTCCCGCACCCTCACCCTCGCACTCGGCGAGCACGTCACCTGTACGTTCACGAACGACGACATCGCCCCCACGCTGACGCTGCGCAAGGACGTGATCAACGACAACGGCGGCACGCGCCAGCCGGGCGACTGGTCGGGCCTGCTGTCGGCGACCGCCGACGGTGAGACGGTCACCTATCTGCACAACCAGACGCGCTCCGTCGCTGCGGGCGATTACGCGCTGTCCGAGCAGCAGCTGTCGGGCTATGCCCAGACGGACCTCAGCTGCGTCGGGTCGGCCGCCCCGCTCGACGACGCGGTGATCACACTGCAGCCCGGGCAGAACGTGACCTGCACGTTCACGAACGACGACATCGCCCCGAAGCTGACGCTCATGAAGACCGTCGACAACCGCCACGGCGGCACCGCCGACGCCTCGGCCTGGGAGCTGTCGGCCACGGCAGCGGACCTGCCCGTTCTCAGCGGAACGAGCGGGGTCTCCGGCGAGGTCACCGCGAACGTCCCCTACACGCTGGAGGAGCAGGGCGATGCGCCCGGCTACGAGCTCAGTGACATCTCCTGCACCAACGGAGACGGATCTCCCGCTGACCCGACGGTGACGCTGCTGCCCGGTGACGACGTCACCTGTGCGTTCACGAACGCCGATCAGCCGGCGAGGCTCCGGCTCGTGAAGAGCGTGATCACCGATGACGGCGGCGATGCCGTGGCCGCGGACTGGGACCAGCTGCTCACCGCTGCGAACGGCCCGGACACGACGGCCTTCGACTCCGGGGAGACCATCGAGGTCGGTCCGGGGGTGTTCGAGCTTTCCGAGGGGGCCGGGCCCGCAGGCTACGCGCTCACGGCGCTGAGCTGTGACGGGCAGAACACCTCCCTGGCGAACCCGACGGTGAGTGTCGGACTCGGCGGCCTCGTGACGTGCACGTTCACGAACGACGACGTCGCGCCGACGCTCACACTGGTGAAGGAGGTCGTGAACGCCAATGGCGGTACGGCCACCGCTGGTGAGTGGTCACTGTCCGCCGCGGCGGACGGAACGGTCGCCGTCGGCGGCACCACGCCCGCGAGTGGCACGGTACGGGCGAACACGGAGTACACGCTGTCCGAGTCCGGAGGGCCGAGCGGCTACACGCTGACCGGCCTCGCCTGCACAGGCGCACACGAGACGAGCATCGACGAGACCACCATCACACTCGGCACGGGCGAGAACGTGACGTGCACGTTCACGAACACGGACGCGCCCGGTTCGCTGACGCTCGTGAAGTCGGTGGTGAATGACGACGGTGGCTCGGCTGTGCCGTCCGATTGGAACCAGCTGCTGACCGCACGGTCGGGTGACGCCGCGGCGGTGCTGTTCGACAGCGGTGAGACACAGAGCGTTCCGGCCGGCTCATACGGCCTGGCCGAGCTCGCTGGTCCTGCGGGGTACACGCTCACCGGGCTGTCCTGCGATACCGGCGACGTCTCGCCGCAGAACCCGACCGTGATGATCGGTGTCGGCCAGCATGTGGTTTGCACCTTCACGAACGACGACGTGGCCCCGCGGCTCACCCTGGTGAAGACCATGGAGCACCGCAACGGCGGCACCGCCACGGCGGACGACTGGACGCTGGAGGCTCGCACACCGGGTGGCCCGAACGTGCTGGTCATCGGCTCCGGCACGCGGGATGCGAAGGCCGGCGCGACCTACACGCTCTCCGAATCGGGGCCGGGCGGGTACTCGCTGGAGGACCTGTCGTGCACGGGCGAGCGCTCCGTCTCCGCCGATGACCCGCAGCTCGTGCTCGCCATCGGAGAGGACGTCACCTGCACCTTCCGCAATGTGGATCAGCCCGCTTCCCTCACCCTGGTGAAGAAGCTCACCGCGAACGCGGGCGGCACCGCGGTGCCGGCCGACTGGAACCAGCGTCTGGTCGCGTCCACGGGGTCGGACGACTTCGCCTTCGACAGCGGTGAGACGCGCGCGGTTCCCGCGGGGGAATACACACTGAGCGAGCTGGCGGGACCCGTGGGATACGCGCTCACCGATCTCTCCTGCACGACGCGGGAGGTATCGGTCGATGCTCCCCACCTCGTGCTCCACGAGGGTGAATCTGCCACATGCACGTTCACCAACACGGCCCAGCCCGTCACCCTCACGCTCGTGAAGAGCGTCGACAACGCCGCGGGTGGCACGCGTTCGGCCGACGAGTGGACGCTGTCCGCGTCGACCGATGCCGGATTCGCGATCAACGGAACCGGAGCCCTGGGCGAGGACGGCGAGGCGAGCATCAGCGGCTCGGTGCAGAGCGGTGTGGCCTACCGGCTGCACGAGTCCGGACCCTCCGACTACGACTCCGGCACCTGGCAGTGCCGGGCCGGGGACGGCGAGATCGCCGTGACCGACGGCTCTGTCACGCTGCCCGACGGCACAGACGTCACCTGCCGGATCGTGAACACCGCGATCCCCGCCGACGGGGCGGTCACCAAGACGGTGCTGTCGAACACGCAGAACGCCGACGGAACCTGGAGCGTGGTGTACGAGGTGCGGGTGGCCAACACCGGGCGCATCGCCTACACCTACGACCTCGTGGACACCCTCGACTTCGGTGACGGCATCACGGTCGACGAGGCCACGTGGAGCGGCGCCGGACGCAGTGGGGCCTTTGGAGACGATCACTCGGCACAGCTCGCGTCCGATGCGTCGGTGGCTGCCGGCACGACCGAGGTCTACACCGTCACCGCCATCGCCACGGTGACCCCGGCGGCCGTCAATGACGCCACCATCGCCTGTTACGGCGGCGGCGAGGGAGATTCTGGCGGCTTCCTGAACACCGTCGTGCTCACCTCGGACCGCCTGGGCGAGCACGAGGCCGAGGCCTGCGCGGAACCGATCATCCCGACGATCCAGAAGTCGGCGATCTCCTCGGCTCGCGCCGGCGACGGGACGTGGACGATCTCGTACCGCGTGGATGTCGCCAGCCCCACACCGATCCCCGCTGGCACGAGCGTGCACTACTCCGTCACTGACATGCCGGAACTTCCCGCGAGCCTCGCGCTGGTCGGCGACTGGAGCGCCGTGGCCGAGCCCGGAAGCCCCGCGCCATCGGCCCCGGAGTGGGACGGCACGGGGTCCTGGACGCTCATCTCGGATGGTGTGCTCACCACCGCGAGTGCTGCGCACAGCTGGATCATCAGTGCCACCGTGAAGCGCACCGATGCGCCGGTCGTCGTGGAGCCCTGCGACGACGGGTCGGGAGCGGTCGTGTGGAATGGCGCGACGCTGACCAGCGGAGCGGTGACCGAGGAATCCCGCGCCTGCGCCGTGGTGGAGGTCATCGACGTCTCTCTGACGAAGACGGCGCAGCTTGCCGAGGGCGAGACCTCTGTGGAGCCAGGTGACGCGTTCTCCTACGTGCTGACCGTGACCAACAACGGCACCCGCACCGCGAACGACGTGAGTGTGACCGACACCGACATCCCGGAGCGGGTGCGGATCGACGCGGTCCAGGTGGTCGGCGACGGCGTCACCTGGGGTCCGGAGCCGGGCTTTGACGAATCGGGTGTGAACCTCGTGCTGAGCGGCCTCGCTCCGGGTGCGTCCGCGCAGATCATCATCCACGTCACCTTCGTCGCCGCGGCCGGCCAGGCGGTCCTTCCCCCGGGTTCCACTCCCGAGGCGCCGGCCCCCGTCGAGAAGCTCGACAATACGGCCTGCGTGTCGATCGCCGGGGACGAGGTCGCGAGCAACAACTGCGACACGGCCACCGTTCCCATCCGCGACATCGCGGCCGTGGTGTTCACCACCTGTGACGGTGACGCCCCGATGCTGGGATGGACGATCCGCAAGTCGTCCACACTCACCGACGAGCCGATCGAGTTCCGCTGGACGCCCGACACCGGGACATCCACCACCCGCCCGCCGGACGTGGTGCTGACGGCGCCGGGCGGCACCAGCGAGTGGAGCGACCTGATCGCGTGGCCGGGAGCGGAGTTCACCCCCAGTGGGGTCAGCATCGACTATCCGGGCTGGCGGATGCTGCGGGCATCGGACTACACGCCGGACGGCCGGGGCTACTACATCCCGGGAACGACCACCGTGATGACTCCCGAGCAGGTGGCCAGCCACGTGTACAACGGACTCATCCTCGACGACAGCGAGCTGGACTACGCGTGGCGCGGTGAGACCACGATCACCTTCTCGGTGAACCCCACGCTCACCTTCACCACCGGGTATCCGCCGGCGACCCCGTCGTGCGCCGTGCCGCGGCACACGAAACTCGCCATCGACAAGATCGCTGA
This sequence comes from Microbacterium sp. GXS0129, assembly GCF_044769785.1. Classification (NCBI taxonomy): domain Bacteria; kingdom Bacillati; phylum Actinomycetota; class Actinomycetes; order Micrococcales; family Microbacteriaceae; genus Microbacterium; species Microbacterium sp. GXS0129. The sequence goes on from NZ_JBIZVZ010000001.1 coordinate 395,291, forward strand.
TCGTTCGATGACCACGGGCGGCGGGGCCGTGGACTGGTCGATCGCGATCCGCAACGTCTCCGACGACTCGGCGGCGGAGGGAGTCGTCCTCACCGACGAGATCCCCGACACCCTGAAGGTGACCGGGGTGACCTGGCAGGGCAAGGGCGACACCAGCGTCTTCCCGAACTGGAAGGACTGCACCGTGAGCGGGGCGAGCGCACGCGGGTATGGCGGGACCCTCACCTGCACCCTGTTCGGTCCACTCCAGCCGCAGGGCGACGAGGGCGTGTCGCAGGCGCCGACGGTGAAGATCTCCACGGTCGTGGACCCGCAGGTGAAGTTCAGCCGGATCAGCAACACGGCGGTGGTCGACTACCACACCTTCGGTGATCCCTCCGATGCGGGACGGGCGTCCTCCGAGGCGAACGTCGGTGTCACGCTCCTGGCGGTCACCGGAAGCCAGGGGCTGGGAACAGCGCTGCTGGTGGCCATCGCGATCATGGGCCTGGGCGTGCTGCTGGTGCTGCGTCATCGGCGTCGCAGCACCGGACGTTCCTGAAACGAGAGGCGGAGCGCTGCGCGGGTCCTTCCGCGCAGCGCTCCGCCGTTTTCGATGGGGTTGCGGCTTCCGCGATGGCGGTCGGTTGGGGATAATGGAGTCGGCGTGCTCGGATCGCCGGCTTCACACAGCTCCGCCGAGCCCCTGGACAGCGTCCGCCGCACTCTCATGAGGAGACATATGTCGACGCAGGAAACCGCCCCGTCCGCCACGGTCGAACTCGCCCCCGAGCGGGTGGCTCAGCACCGTCGCTACCTGATGTGCCGGCCCGAGCACTTCACCGTGGACTACACGATCAACCCGTGGATGGACCCCGCGCAGCCCACCGATACGGCCAAGGCCGTGGCCCAGTGGCAGAAGCTGTACGACCTGTATCTGGAGCTCGGTCATGAGGTCGAGCTGATCGATCCTCTTCCCGGCTACCCTGACATGGTCTACACGGCCAACGGCGGCTTCCTGATCGACGGCATCGCCTACGGGCCGAAGTTCCGCTACGTCGAGCGCCAGGGTGAGGGGCCGGCGTTCATCGAGTGGTTCCGCGCACAGGGGTACGACACCCGTGAGCCGCGCGAGACCAACGAGGGCGAGGGTGACTTCCTGCTCGCCGGTGACGTGATCCTCGCCGGAGTGGGCTTCCGCTCCAGCGATGCTAGCCAGGACGAGCTGCGCGAGATCTTCGGTCGCGAGGTGGTCTCGCTCACGCTGGTCGACCCGCGCTTCTACCACCTGGACACCGCACTCGCGATCCTCGACCCGGTCGTCGAGCCCGGCGCCGAGGTGGGCGTCGCCTACTTGCCGCACGCCTTCGACGAGCGCAGCCGGGCGATCCTTGCCGAGCGCTTCCCGAACGCGATCCTGGTCTCCGATGAGGACGGCGCGGTGTTCGGGCTGAACTCCGCCAGCGACGGACGCAACGTCATCATCTCCCCGCGCGCCACCGGCTTCGAGAAGCAGCTGCGCGAGCGCGGGTACGTGCCGCACCTGGTCGACCTGTCCGAGCTGCTGCTCGGCGGCGGCGGCATCAAGTGCTGCACCCTGGAGCTGCGCGGGGCCGGATCATGACCGACACCGCTGTCGCCGCCGAGGTCGTCTTCCCCGGTGAGGACCACCTCGCTCACAACTACCACCCGCTTCCCGTCTCCGTGTCGCACGGCGAGGGTGCGTGGGTGACCGATGTCGAGGGCAAGCGCTACCTAGACCTGCTCTCGGCGTACTCCGCGCTGAACTTCGGGCACGGGCACCCGGCGATCCTCGCAGCGGCTCACCGTCAGCTGGACCGCCTCACCCTGACCAGCCGGGCGTTCCACAACGATCAGCTCGGTCCGTTCGCCGAGGCGCTGGCGTCGCTCTGCGGCAAGGACATGGTGTTGCCGATGAACACCGGGGCCGAGGCCGTGGAGACCGGCATCAAGGTGGCACGCGCATGGGGCTACCGGGTCAAGGGCGTCGCCGAGGGTCGCGCCAAGATCATCGTGGCCGACGGCAACTTCCACGGCCGCACCACCACGATCGTCAGCTTCAGCGACGACCCGACCGCCCGCGAGGGCTTCGGCCCCTTCACACCGGGCTTCGTCCGTGTGCCGTTCGGTGATTCCGAGGCGATCCGTGCCGCGATCGATGACGACACCGTGGCGGTGCTCGTCGAGCCGATCCAGGGTGAGGCCGGCGTGATCATCCCGCCCGACGGCTACCTGCGGGAGATCCGCGCGATCACCGCGGAGCGCAACGTGCTGTTCATCGCCGATGAGATCCAGTCCGGTCTGGCGCGCGTCGGCACCACCTTCGCGTGCGACCGCGAGGGTGTCGTTCCCGACATGTACCTGCTGGGCAAGGCGCTCGGCGGTGGCGTGCTGCCGGTGTCCGCGGTCGCGGCGAACGCCGATGTGCTCGGGGTCATCCGCCCCGGTGAGCACGGCTCGACCTTCGGCGGCAACCCGCTGGCGGCAGCCGTGGGCCTGCAGGTGGTGTCGATGCTGGCCACGGGCGAGTTCCAGGAACGCGCTCGCACGCTGGGGGAGCACCTGTCCGAGAAGCTGCATGCGCTGGTCGGCCACGGTGTCACCGCCGTCCGCGTGGCGGGCCTCTGGGCCGGCGTCGACATCGACCCGGCCCGCGGCACCGGGCGTGAGGTCGCCGAGAAGCTGCTCGAACGCGGCGTCCTGGTGAAGGACACCCACGGTCAGACGGTGCGCATCGCACCGCCGATCGTCGTGCGGGCCACCGAGCTCGACTGGGCGGTGGAGCAGCTGCACCTCGTGCTCGGCGACTGAGACAGCGGTCGTGATCCGCGGCTCCGGTGCTCCGGGGCCGCGGATCCTTCTTTTCCGGGTGGGACGACCCTGAGTTTTCCCTTGATTGTGCTGCGGCGCCCGTGCCGTGAGACGTTCCGGGTGCCTGCCGACATTTAGGGTGGAACGGTGAGGAGGGGTTGATGGGCGCACGACTGGCTCATGCCGCTCACGCGCGTCCTCCGCGGCAGATCTGGCGCGTGCTGCGCATACTCCTCGGCTCGGTGCTCACGGCCGCGTTGCTGCTGGGAATCGGCGCAGGCGTCGGCTGGTGGTCGCGACTTCCCGATGTGGCCGTCACGCGTGCCGAGCCGCCCCGCCCGCGTGCCATCGGCACCCCGTCTCCGAAGCCGGTCACGGCTCTGTGCACTCCGCAGGAGAAGCCGCTGATCCTGCTCACCGGCAGCTCCACGGTGGACGAGTGGAAGAGCTCCGATACGGACCTGAAACCGCTGCGCACGGAGAACATCGGCATCGGGGCCACCACGATGAAGGACCAGCTGCAGTACATCCGCCGGATCATCCCCACCGTGAAGCCGCAGGTCATCGTGCTGTACTCGGGCGCGAACGATGTCGCCATCGGCGGCAAGCCGGCGGATGTGGTCGCGGATGTGCAGGCGTTCGTCGCCGAGGCGAGCCAGCGCCTGCCGGGTGTGGTCATCTACTTCGTCTCGATCAACGACGTGCCCGCTCGTGCTCGCAACGCGAAGGACTTCAACGCCGTGAGCGCGTCGATCGCTTCCCTCGCTTCGGCGGACGGGACGCTGCGGTACATCGATACGGAGACTCCGTTGCTCGGGGGCGGGAGTGCCCCGAACGCCGCGCTGTTCCGTCCGGACGGGATCCACCTGAACGATGACGGCTACAAGATCTTCTCGAAGGTGATCCGTGAGCGGCTGCTTGCCGACGGGTGGGACGACATCCCCTGCGTCTAACCGGTTTCATCGCGCGCGAATGGTTCGAAATCCCGCCGGATAGGCGCCAATCGCGCGCAATGAAACGGGTCAGGACGCCGGGTCGTAGCGGCGCGGCGGGTGCGTGCGGGCCACGAAGTCGCGCAGTGCCTGCAGGTCGCCGGAGATGGCGCCGAGCGCACGTCCCTGAATGAGGATGTTCCCCAGCGCGGTCGCCTCCACGGGCCCCGCCAGCACGGGCAGGCCGGAACGATCGGCCGTGCGCTGGCAGAGCAGCTCGTTCAGCGTCCCGCCCCCGACCAGGTGGATGGTCTGCAGGTCCACGCCGCCGAGCCGGGCCGCGGTGCGAGCTGTGTCGGCGAAGGCCTGCGCGAGGGATTCGATGATGCTCCGCGCGAGGGCCGCGCGGTCGTCCGGTGCCGCGATGCCCCGTTCCTCGAACCAGGCTGTGATGCGGGCCGGCATGTCCCCCGGGGCCAGGAACCGCGGATCGTCCACGTCGAACACCGGTACGTCCTCCGTCACGGCGGCGGCCTCGGCGAGGAGCGCGGGCAGCTCGATGTCAGCACCGTCCCGCTCCCATGCGCGTACGGTCTCGCTGAGCAGCCAGAGGCCCATCACGTTGTGCAGCAGACGAATGCGTCCGTCCACACCGCCCTCGTTCGTGAACCGCGCGTCGCGCACCTCAGCCGTGAGCACGGGGGAATCGACCTCGACGCCGACCAGACCCCACGTGCCGCAGGAGATGTATGCAGCCGTGGACGGATCCATCGGGACGGCGACCACGGCGGAGGCGGTGTCGTGCGAGCCGACAGCGGTGACGTGCACTCGTGCTGTCGCACCGATGGTCGACGCCACATCCTCGCGTAGCGCGCCGATGGTCTCATCGGGGGAGATGAGCGGTGCCAGCAGCGAACGGTCCAGGCCGAGAGCGGCGAGCACCTCTTCGTCCCAGTCGCCCGTCGTCGCGTTGAGCAGACCCGTGGTCGACGCGTTCGTGCGCTCGCTCACGCGCTGGCCGGTGAGCTGGAAAGCGAGCAGATCCGGGATGAGGAGCAGGTGGTCCACGATCGCCAGAACGGCCGGATCCTCCGTGGCGAGCTGATACAGCGTGGTGAACGGGAGGAACTGCAAGCCGTTGCGGAGGAAGAGCTCGTCGTGGGGCATGCGCTCATGGACGCGATCGACGCCGTCCGCTGTGCGGGGGTCGCGGTAGTGGAACGGCTCGCCGAGCATGCGCTCGCCGCGCAGCAGCGCGTAGTCCACCGCCCAGGAGTCGATGCCAATCGAGGCGATCTCCGGGGCCTCGCCCAGTGCCGCGCGCAGACCCGCCAGGACGTGAGCGAGCAGGGCCGTGAAGTCCCAGTGCAGGCCGGAGGCCAGGGGGACCGGGCCGTTCGGGAAGCGGGCGACGGCTGTCATCTCGAGCGTGTCCGCGCCGATGCGGCCCACGATCACACGACCGCTGGTGGCGCCCAGATCGACGGCGGCGACGGCGACGGCACGGGAGGTCTCGACTGCGTTCATGTTCCCTCGGAGCGACGGATGACTGGGGTATTGAAACGATACATTACGCGGGGCGGTCCCGACGGGTCCGCGTCCGAATGTGAGATTCTGTGAGATTCGGGGTGACCTATGGCTAGACTCCCTCTCGTGGGATCACTTGCCGCCGAAGAACGCTGGGGCTGGTTGCTGTCGCAGCTGAAGGAATCCAAGGCGGTTTCCCTGAGCGAGGCGGCGGATGCGCTCGGCGTCAGTGAGATGACCGTCCGCCGCGACTTCTCCGCCATGGAGGCGGAGGGAATCGCACGTCGCGTGCGGGGCGGAGCGGTGTACACCGGGCCGGTCAGCTTCAGTGGGCGCGAGCGCTCGTTCGCCACGGAGAAGGCGGTCATCGCCGAGAAGCTGCTGCCACGCGTGCCGCGGTCGGGGGTGATCGCGATGGATTCGTCCACCACGATGCACCGCCTGGCGCAGGCCATCGGCGCCATGGACGACCTCACCGTCGTCACCAATGGACTCAGCACGTTCCAGGCCCTCCAGGACAAGCCCGGGGTCACCGCGATCCTCACCGGGGGTGCGAAGGACCGGCGTTCGGACTCGCTCGTCGGGCCGGTGGCCACCGCCTTTCTCGAGAGCATGCGCTTCGCTCGCTTCTTCGCCTCCGCCGCCGCGATCGATGCGAACGGCTGTTATGAGGACACTCTGGAAGAAGCCGAGATCAAGCGTGCTTTCGTCCGCTCCTCGGCCCGGGTGCTGATCGGTGCCCACGCGGCGAAGCTGGATGATCACGCCACCGCCGCCGCAGTGCAGCTGGAGAACATCTCGGTGCTCGCCACGGAGCTGGCCCCGACGGACCCCACGATCGCCCCGTACGCGAAGCTCGTCACCGCCGTTCTCTGAGCCACCCGCTCGCCCGCGGTCTATCGACCGTCGTTGTCGTTCGCCGGCGTCGTGCCCCTGTCGTCGCCTGTCGCCTCTGGTCGCGGTCGTCTCCCCTGCGAGAGATCCGGTGTGCGTCCGGAGCCGCTGCAATCGGGGTTGTGGACGCACTGGCGTTTCTCGCAGGGAAGGGTGCGGCGGAAAAGTTACCTCACAGGAGTTGACAAAAGCTGACACGATATAACATGCTGAGTCTCACCTTGACACAAAGGAGTGGAGCATGACGGTGACCGCACTGCCCGGCGGCCGCGGCACGGACGACGAACGGCACGGCGCATGAGCGCGCCGGGCGGAATCGATGTCCGCCTCAGTGGCATCACGAAGGAGTACCCCGGGGTGGTCGCCCTCGGCGGCGTCTCCCTGGAACTGCGCGCTGGTGAGGTGCATGCCATCGTCGGCGAGAACGGTGCGGGCAAGTCCACGCTGATCAAGGTGCTCGCCGGCGCCGTCCCTGCCACGTCCGGCTCCATCACCGTGGACGGACAGGAGTTCACCAAGCTCACTCCGGCTCTCGCGCAGAGCCTCGGAATCGCGGTGATCTATCAGGAGTTCACACTCGTGCCCAGCCTCACCGCGGCCGAGAACGTGTTCCTCGGACATTTCCTCAAGCGCGGCGCCGTGCTGGACCGCAAGAGCATGGACCGCATCGCGGCCGAGCAGTTCGCCCGTCTCGGCGTCCGCATCGACCCGCGTGTGCAGGTGGGGGAGCTCACCACCGGATATCAGCAGATCGTCGAGATCGCGAAGGCCCTGTCCCGCAACGCGCGCCTGCTCATCATGGACGAGCCCTCCGCACCCCTCACCGCCGCCGAGGTGGAGGCGATGTACGGCGTGGTGGACGCGCTCAAGGCGGAGGGGATGACGATCGTCTACATCTCGCACCGCATGGACGAGATCTTCCGTCTCGCGGATCGTGTCTCGGTGCTCCGCGACGGCCAGTACGTCACCACCCGCGGCATCACGGAGACGACGCGGCGCGAGCTCATCAACCTCATGGTCGGCCGCGAACTGTCCGACGGATACCCGCAGCGCGAATCGGAGCCCGGCGAGGTGTCGCTGCGGGTGAGCGGACTCACGGGCAACGGCGTTCAGGACATCGGGTTCGAGGCGCGGGCGGGGGAGATCCTCGGGTTCGGCGGGCTCATCGGCGCAGGCCGTACGGAACTTGCCGAACTGCTCTTCGGCGCCAAGCCGCTGGAATCCGGCGAGGTCACGCTGCACGGGCGCTCCGTGGTGGCGCGCTCGCCGCGTGCCGCCATCGGACATCGCATCGCCCTCGCTCCGGAGGACCGCAAGCGCCACGGCCTCGTGCTGGAGTTCTCGATCCAGGACAACATCACGCTGCCGCACGTCGCCGAGTTCGCGAAGGCGGGGGTCGTCGACCGCAAGGCCGAGCGCGCCCTGGCCGACAAGTACATGGCGGATCTGCGCATCAAGGCGCCGAGCCCTGCGGAGATCGTCGGAAACCTCAGCGGTGGAAATCAGCAGAAGGTCGTGCTCGCGAAGTGGCTGTCCACGGCTCCCGAGGTGCTGATCTTCGATGAGCCCACCCGCGGCATCGACGTCGGCGCCCGCGCCGAGATCTACCGGATCATGAACGCGCTGGCCGACGAGGGCCGCACCATCCTCATGATCTCCTCCGACATGGAGGAACTGATCGGCATGTCCGATCGCATCATCGTGCTGCGCGAGGGCATCCAGCAGGGAGTCCTCGCCAAAGAAGAGATCACCCAGGAGTCGGTCATGGCCCTGGCTGCTGAAGGAGAGATCGTATGAAGTCCATGCTCATGGGCCGGATGAAGGACCTGGGCATCCTGCTCGTCCTCGTGGTCCTCATCATCGCGTTCAGCATTCTGAGCCCGAACTTCCTCGATCCGTCGAACATCTTCAACATCACGCGCCAGATCGCCACGCTCGGCATCGTCGCCGTGGGCTTCTCGTTCGTGCTCATCACCGGAGGCATCGATCTGTCGGTGGGCTATCAGATCTCCGTCAACGTGGTGGTCACAGGCATGCTCATGAGCCAGCTCGGGGTGCCGTGGTACCTCGCCGTGATCCTGTCCCTCGTGCTGGGCGTGCTGATCGGGACCATCAACGGCCTCATCGTCACCTTCACCGGGGTGGCTCCGCTGATCGTCACGCTGTCGATGATGATGATCCTCAACGGCATCAGCTACCTGGTGTCCAAGGGCCTTCCGGTGTTCGGCTTCCCGCGGGAGTTCTCCTTCCTCGGCCAGGGCGCTGTGGCCGGCATCCCGGTCTCGCTGCTCGTGCTCATCGTGGTGTGGGCCATCGGCCTGTTCGTCCTGAACAAGACGCCGCTCGGCCGGTACTTCTACGCCATCGGCAACAACGTCGAGGCGGCTCGCCTCTCCGGCGTGCCCACCCGTGCCACCCTCATCACGGTCTACGCGCTGTGCGGTCTGTTCACCGCCATCGGGGCCATCCTGCTGCTCTCGCGACTCAACTCGGCACAGTCCGCCACCGGAGCCGGCTTCGAGTTCAGCGTGCTGACCGCCTGCGTGCTCGGCGGCATCAGCGTGATGGGCGGACGCGGCAGCCTGTTCGGTGCCTTCATCGGTGTGCTCATCGTGGGTGTGCTCGACAACGGGCTCGTGCTGCTGAACGTCAGCGAGTACGTCCAGCTCGTCATCAAGGGCGTCATCCTGCTCACCGCGGTGATCTACGACGCCACCTCGAAGAACAGCAAGGGCCGCCGCAAGCAGATCGGTGGCGTCTCCATCTTCCGTCAGGGCGCGAAAGCCGCGGCCTGATCTCCTCCTTCCCTTCCTCCCGCAATCACATCGACGACGCGATGACGCGTCACCGTCGTCACAACGAAAGGACCCCTCGTGAAGAAAATCGCGATCCTCGCAGCTTCTGCGGTCGCCCTCGCGCTGACGCTCTCCGGGTGCTCGATGCCCGGTGAGACCAGCGGCTCCGGCACTTCCAGCTCTGGCGGCAGCGACGCGGCCAAGGACGGCGCGTACACCGTCGGTGTCACCTTCTCCGACCTCAGCAACCCGGTGTGGGCCGAGCTCGTCCAGGAGGCGCAGACCTACGGTGCCACCAAGGACATGACGGTGACCTACGTCGACGCCGCCAACGACGCAGCCAAGCAGGTCAGCCAGATCGAGAACTTCATCCAGCAGGGTGTCGACGCCGTCATCATCTGCGCGGTCGAGTCCAACGCGCTCGCCGATGTCACGAAGAAGGCGCAGGACGCCGGCATCAAGGTGGTCGGGTACACGCAGGTGCTCACCAACTACGACGCCCAGTACCTCGTCGACGCCTACAACACCGGCTACGCCAACGGCGAGGCTGCGGCGAAGTGGATCAACGCGAACTTCGACAAGTCCGAGACGGTGGAGTGGGGCCTGATGGACCTGCCGCGCTTCCCCGAGATCATCGATCGCGCCAACGGCATCAAGGAGGCCATCGCCGAGCTGGCGCCAAACGCGAAGCTCGTCGCCACCGCCCCCGCTCTCACCGCCGAAGACGGTGTGGCCAACGCCGAGAACTTCCTGCAGGCGAACCCCAACATGAAGGTCATCGCCACCATCGGCGGAGGCGGAGCCGTCGGCGGCAACGAGGGCGTCAAGTCCGCGGGCGTCACGGACTTCAGCAAGTTCGGTCTGTTCGGAATCGACGCGACCGAGAACGAGATCCAGAACATCATCAACGGCGACCCCGAGAAGTCGACTATCAGCCTCGGTGGTGGCAAGGCCCACGGCGACGCGCTGATCGACATCACGGCCGACCTCCTGGCCGGCAAGACCGTCGAGAAGGACCAGTACATGCCGATCACGGTGGTCGACAAGTCGAACGCCGAGGAGTACTACGCCGAGGTCTTCGGCAAGAAGTGACGAAGCGCCGGTCCCGCGGCACCGCCGTGGGACCGGCTACGGCACCGCGCGCGTGCGCCGCGATGCCGAGCATCGACAGCTGCATCGGGACGAGTCATCGGACCCGGTTGAAAGGACATTCCCATGACTCGCGTGTTGGCCGCCGGCGACCGCTTCATCCGCGCCTCCCTGTTCCGCGACGCCGTCGCGGCGGCGGTGCCCGAGCCCGTCGAGATTCGTGAACTCGAGTTCGCGTGGCCGGACGAGCCGTTCGGACGGGTGGCCGAGGTCGATGAGGCCTCCGGCGACGAGGAACAGCTCATCACAGCTCTGGACGGTGCCGCCGCCATCGTCACGCAGCTCGCCCCGATGACCGAGCGCGTGATGGCTGCCAGCCCCGACCTCCGTCTGATCGCGGTGTCACGCGGCGGTCCCACCAACGTCAACCTCGACGCCGCGCGCCGCCACGGCATCCGGGTCGCGAACGTCCCGGGTCGCAACGGGATCGCGACGGCGGAGATGACCATCGGCCTCAGCCTCGCGCTGCTGCGCCGCATCCCGCTCGCCCAGGCCAGCATGCTGCGTCATGAATGGCGTGGTGATCTGTATCGCTCGGACGCGGTCGGCGGTGAGGTGTCCGGCGCCGTGATCGGTCTGCTCGGCGCGGGCGCGGTGGGCGGCCATGTCGCTCGCGTCCTGGCCGCGATGGGTGCGCATGTGCTGGTGTTCGACCCCTATCTTCCCGCCGGTGTGCTGGACGGCGTCATCGAACGCGTCGAAACCGCCGACGAGCTCTTCGAGCGGGCCGACCTGGTCTCGGTGCACGCCCGGCTCACCCCCGAAACCCGGCACATCGTCGGCACCGAGGCCATTGCGCGGATGAAGCCTGGCGCGCTGCTGGTCAACGCCGCGCGCGGTGGTCTGGTGGACTACGACGCGGTCGCCCGCGCCATCGACGCCGGCCACCTCGGAGGTGCGGCCTTCGACGTCTACCCCGATGAGCCCGTCGACTTCTCCCACCGGTTGTTCGCACAGGCTGCTGAGGGCAAGGATGTGGTTGTGACCCCGCACATCGCCGGTGCCAGCCGCCAGACCGCCGAGCGCGCCGCTCACGGCGTCGCCGAAGAGGTGCGCCGCTTTCTCGCGGGCGAGCCCGCCCTCCACCCGCTTGTCGACGGCGAGCGCTGACGTGACGATCGCCTTCCTGGGGCTGGATGTCGGCACGAGCTCGGCGAAGGTTGTGGCCGTCGGCCGCGACGGTCGTCGCATCGCCGATGCCTCGACGCCCTATCCGACGCATGTCGACGAGGCCGCGGCCGAGCAGGACGCCCGCCAGTGGTGGGAAGCGGTGGTGGCATCCGCCCGCAGGGTGACGGCAGGACTGGACATTCGCGCGATCGCGGTCACGTCCCAGGCGCCCACGCTGGTGGCCATCGATGCGGACGGGAACCCCACCGGCCCCGCGCTGACGTGGCTGGATCGCCGCGCCACGGCCGAAGCGCAGCGCATCGCCGCGATCGCGCCGCACTCGCGCAACGGTGCGGACGCCTTCTTCGGAACGGCGAAGCTCCTCTGGTGGGCAGAGCACCGTCCCGAGGTGCTGGAGCGCGCAGCAGCGATCGTGTCGACGAACGGCGCGATCGTCCGCCGCCTCACGGGTGTCGCCGTCCTCGACGACACCACGGCATCCCTCATGCAGGGCTTCGACGAGGCGCTCGGGGACTTCCCGCCGGCGCTGCGCGCGGCCGTTCCGGGCCTCCAGCTGCTCGCCCCGATCATGCCTGCCGATCACGTGGTGGGGGAACTGCTCGCGGGTCCTGCCGCGCAGCTCGGCATCTCGCCGGGAATCCCCGTCGTGGCCGGAGGCATCGACGCCATCGGGTCGGCGCTGGAGGCGGGTGCCCTGGCCCCCGGCGATCCGCTGGTGGAGATGACGGGCTTCAGCAGCGTGACGATGCTGGCTGTTCCGCGGGGAACCGCCGTGCCCGGCTTCATCCACTCGCGCCACTGTCTCCCCGGCACCGACCTCCTCATCACGGCGCAGGTCTCCGCCGGTGCCGCCATCGACTGGGTGAACGGGCTGGATCCCTCGCGCGACTATCGCGATGCCGACAGGATCCTCAGCAGGCCCCGTCCGGGGCGCGTGACGATGGTTCCGAGCCTGGCGGGGGAACGCACCCCCACGTGGAACGCCTCCGCGCGCGGTGTGATCAGCGGGATCGACCTCGCCACGGATGTCACCGACCTGATGCTGGCGGTCATGGAGGGCAACTCCTTCGCCCTCGCGCGTGACCTGGATGCGATGCGCGACGCCGGCTTCGCGGTCGATCATCTGCTGTCCACGGGCGGGGGAGCCTCCTCCGACGCCTGGCTGCAGATCAAGGCGGACGTGCTGGGAATCCCGGTGATCCGGCCGGCGGCCGGCCACGGCGCAGCGCAGGGTGCGGCGTATCTCGCCGCCCGTGCCATCGGGGAGTTCGGCGAGGTGGAGGATCTGCGAGCTCTGGCCGGTGGTGTGGAGGCGGAGTTCCATCCCGATGGCCACCGGCACGAGCTGTACCGTGCCGCCGCGGAGCGCTTCGCCGCCGCGGCGTCGTTGAACGACGGGCGCTGACGACGTGCGCTGAGCGACCCGCGGTGGCGAGGGCGTTGCGCGACGGGCGTTGAGCGTCGCATTGAGTGACGGACGTTGAACGACGCGCGGTGACGACGGACGTTGAACGACGCGCTGGACGAACCCGGACTGAGGCTGCCCGTCTTCCGAATCTGATCCCCCTGGCGCGTGACCGCCGGCTCCGTGCTTCGACATCTTCTGAGATCTGGGCGGTGGTCGCAGAAGGTGTCGGGGTGGGCATCGCCGACAGCATCTTCTGAGACCGGGGGTGGCGGTGGCCTCAGTTGGGGTCGCGGCGGACGCCGCGGTCGACATCTTGTGAGACCAGTCGCCCGGCCGTCGGACGGGGTCGGGGTCGACGGCAGAGGCAGGGGATGACGTCGGGAGGGGTCGACGTCGGGGGCGGGAACGACGCAGGGCGGAGGCCAACGCTGGCCCCCCCGCCCTGCGTGCGGGCTTACGCGCCCCAGCCGGCCTGCTGGCCGCCGACGCGCTCCGCCTCGATCTTCTCCTGGTACCCCGAGGCGGCGAAGGCGGACATCGGGTCGCGGGGGAGACCGCGTGCCTCGCGCCAGTCGGCGAGGGCGGGTCGGACATCGGTGTAGAAAGCGTCCATGAACACGGCGTTGGCCGCCAGCACGTCACCGGCGACCTGGGCCGAGCGCAGCGCATCCGTGTCGACGGAGAGCGCGCGGGCGGTCATCTCCTGCACGTTCAGCACCGAGCGGATCTGACCGGCGATCTTGTTCTCCACGTTGTGGCACTGGTCGAGCATGAACGCGACGTCGGGGTTGTTCAGCGCACCGCCGCGGATCACCTCGAACAGGATGCGGAACAGCTGGAACGGGTCGGCGGCACCCACGATGAGGTCGTCGTCGGCGTAGAAGCGCGAGTTGAAGTCGAACGAGCCGAGCTTTCCGAGACGCACCAGCTGCATCACGATGAACTCGATGTTGGTGCCCGGTGCGTGGTGGCCGGTGTCGAGGCACACCATGGCGCGATCGCCGAGAGCTGCCACCTGCGCGTAGGAGGTCCCCCAGTCCGGAACGTCGGTGTGGTAGAACGCGGGCTCGAAGAACTTGTACTCCAGGACCAGGCGCTGCTCGCCGGTGAGGCGATCGTAGATCCTCTGCAGCGACTCGTGAAGCCGGTCCTGACGACCCCGCAGATCGGCCTGCCCCGGGTAGTTGGAGCCTTCGGCCAGCCAGATCTTGAGGTCGCGGGAGCCGGTGGCATCCATCACGTCGATGCACTCGAAGTGGTGGTCGATGGCCTTCTGCCGGATGCGGGGGTCCTCGTGCGTGAGGGCGCCGAACTTGTAGTCGTCGTCCTGGAAGGTGTTGGAGTTGATCGTGCCCAGCCTCACGCCCAGATCCTCCGCGTGCCGGCGCAGCGCGGAGAAGTCGTCGACGACGTCCCACGGGATGTGCAGCGCCACGGAGGGGGCGAGAGCGGTGAGACGGTTGACCTCGGCGGCGTCGGCGATCTTCTCGAACGGGTCACGCGGGGTGCCGGCCGTGCCGAACACCTTGAAGCGGGTGCCGGAGTTTCCGAACGCCCAGGACGGCAGCTCGATCGACTGCTGCTCCAGCGTGGAGAGGGTTTCGGGGGTGAGGGACGACATCAGTTCTCGCTTTCGGTGGGAACGGCCTGGAGCTGAGCCTCCAGATTGAAGATCTCGGTGAGGGAGGTTGCTGCCTGATCCGCCCGCCCGGCAAGGTCGATGAAGAACGGCGCCATCTCCGCCTCCCATCGGCTTGCGACCTCGGAGGCCGCCAGATACGCGCGCGCCGCCTCGTCGTCGTCGCACTCGTAGCTGCCGAACAGCGCACTGCGCTCGCGGTCGAGGAAGATCGAGTAGTTCCGGCGTCCCGAGGCGGCGATCTCGGCCAGCATCTCGGGCCACACCGGGCTGTGACGGGCGATGTACTCGTCGAGCATTTCGGGCCGCACCTGCAGGGTGAATGCGTAGCGGGACATGACACTCCTTTGTGAGAGTCGCGGAATCACGGGTGCTGGACAAATCTGAATCGTTTCATGACGATAGTCTGAGTGTCCGGGGCCGTCAAGCGCCCGCGAGGAGGATCGATCGCGTGACGGTCAGTGTGAAGGATGTCGCCCAGGCGGCGTCCGTGTCGGTGGGCACCGTCTCGAATGTGCTCAATCGTCCGCACAAGGTCTCCGCAGCCACCGTCGAGCGGGTTCAGGCTGCCATCGAGGAGCTCGGTTTTGTGCGGAACGACGCGGCGCGTCAGCTGCGCGCAGGCCGCAGCCGTTCCATCGGACTCGTCGTGCTCGACAGCGCGAACCCGTTCTTCGCACAGGTCGCCCGTGGCGCCGAGGAGCGCGCCGCCGCGGAGGGAATGGCGGTGCTCCTCGGCAACAGCGATCAGAGTGCGCTCCGGGAGGCCGCCTACATCGACCTGTTTCGGGAACAGCGCGTGAACGGCGTGCTGCTCACGCCCACAGCGGACGATGCGGCAGCCGTGAGCCGCCTCGCCGAGGCGAGCATCCCGCTGGTGCTCGTCGACGCCGAACTCCCCGGCACTCCCGTGCCTTCCGTGTCGGTGGACGATCTCGAGGGCGGGCATCTCGCCGCGTCGCACCTGCTGTCCCTCGGCCGCCGGCGCCTGGCGTTCGTGGGCGGGCCGCTCTCGATCCGCCAGGTCTCGGATCGTCTGGCGGGAGCGCGCCGCGCGCTCGAGGAGCACCCCGACGCCTCGCTCGAGGTGATCGGGCAGGATGCTATGACCGTGCTCGCCGGTCGCGCAGCAGGGGAGGCAATCGCCCGGCGCCCGGCGAGCGAGCGCCCGGATGCCGTGTTCTGCGCGAACGATCTGCTCGCCGTCGGCGTGATGCAGGGTGCCGCGCTCCTCGGTGATATCCGGATCCCTGCCGACCTCGCCCTCATCGGCTACGACGACATCGACTTCGCCCAGTCGACCGTGGTGCCGCTGTCCTCGGTGCGCCAGCCCGCGCACGAGATGGGTGCGGTGGCCGTGGACCTGCTGCTGGAAGCGGTTGCGTCGCCGGGTGAGCCACCGCGTCGGGTCCGGTTCCGTCCCGAACTGGTCGTGCGGGCGTCCACGCGCGGCTGACGCTGCCGAGTGGGCTGACGCTGCCGGGTGGGCTGACGCTGCCGGGATGACGGAGGGCGTCCGACGCATCGCCGGTCTGCAGCCAGCGTCATGCCAGCCTGAGGGGTGCCGACGGGGCCGCCCCGTGGCCTCGTCGCCCTGGTAGCGTCGATCGCATCGACACGTTGGCACGATGTCGTGTTCGTTGTGAGGAGACCTGATGGGTGCGTGGGGAAGCAAGCCGTGGGACAGCGATGGAGCCGCGGACTGGTTCAGCAGCTTCTTCGAGGGCATCGATGTCGATGCCCGGATCGATGCCGCTTTCGCCACGGACGATGACTACGACCAGATCCGTGCCGCCTCGTACCTGCTCGCCGTGCTCGGGCGGTCCTACGTCTGGCCGGGAGACCTGGACCGGCTCGATGACCATCTGCAGCGAGGGATCGACCTCCTCACCCAGATGGTCGAGCCGGAGTCGGACTTCCGCGATCTCTACGACGATGATCTGGAGGTCGTCGCAGCCGTGCGCGCGGAGATCGCTGCGTTGGAGGCGCGCCTCGACGGTGAAGACGAGGACGACGAAGACGAGGACGACGAGGACGGCGAGGACGAGGACGACTGATTCCTGCGGCTGATCTGCGCTGCCGCATCGGTGTCCGATCCCCGTCTGTTGACCGGGCGTGACCTGCTCTGTGTCGTGTCGGGGTCACAAAGCTAACCGGTTTACCACCGAGCCGGTATGGTCGGATCCATTCGATGATGATGAGCCGAAGGACCGAGATGCCGCAGAACTGGGCAGGCAGCCACACCTACGAAGCCGCGCGGATCGTGTCCGTGCGAAGCCGGGACGACCTGGTGGCGGCGCTCGCGACGCCCGGACGTGTCCACGCGCTGGGCACACGCCACTCCTTCACCGATCTTCCCGACACCGACGGCACGCTCATCGAGATGTCGACCTGGGTTCCGCCCGTCGTCATCGAGGGCGATACGGTGCGCGTCGGCGCCGGGACCCGGTACGCCGTGCTCGCGGCACAGCTGGAGGACGCGGGTCGTGCCCTGCACAACACCGGTTCGCTGCCACACATCAACGTGGGCGGAGCGACGGCGACGGGAACGCACGGTTCCGGAGACCGCAACGGCGTGCTGACCACGGCGGTGCGCGCCCTCACCTTCGCCGATGCCGCGGGTACGTTCCACACGGTGCGCCGAGAGGACGCCGACTTCGCGGCGCTCGCAGTGGGAGTCGGGGCGTTCGGCGTCGTCACGGAGCTGGAACTGGAGACGCAGCCGACCTACCGGGTGCGCCAGGACATCTACGCCGGGGTGAGCTGGGGCGCCATCCTCGACGACGTCGACGCCGTGACGACAGCGGGCGACAGCGTGTCGGTGTTCACCCGCTGGGACGACAACAGCATCGTCTGGATCAAGAAGCGCGTCGCCGACGATGCGGAACAGCCGGTCGGCACCCTGCTGGACGGCGTGCTGGCCGACCACGAGCTGTCGCCGCTCGGCACGGGCGACAACGTCACGCCGCTGGGCGTGCCGGGTGTCTGGTACCAGCGGCTGCCGCATTTCCGCGCCGACCGCGAGCCCTCCTATGGCGATGAGATCCAGAGCGAGTACTTCATCGACCGTACCCACGCCGCTGCCGCCCTGGCCGCGATCCGGGCGATCGCCGATGGATTCCGCGAACATCTCAACGTCACCGAATTGCGCACCGCAGCCGCGGATGACCTGTGGCTGAGCGGCGCGTACCAGCGCGAATCTTTCATCATCCACTTCACGTGGCTGAACCACCCGGATCAGGTGCGGGAGGCGCTGGTGGGCATCGAAGCCGCGCTCGCCCCCTTCGACGCCCGCCCGCATTGGGGCAAGCTGCACCTGTTCGATCGCGAGCGACTCGAAGCCGTCGTGCCGCGACTCGCGGAAGCCCGTGCGGTCTACGAGCGCATCGACCCCGACGGACGCTTCGTCAATAACCACCTGGTTCGTGTGGGGCTGCGCGAAGCGCGCTGAGTCAACGCCCCGGGCGGTCCTTGTCCTCCGGCGCGATGCGAATCGGGGTGGTGGAGGCGACCTCGTCGCTGAACTCCTCCGGCTCGACTTCGGGGATCAGCGGGATCGCCGCGGTGCGATCCAGCGTCAGAGCGAAGCGGCGGCTCGTCGATCGGTGGATGCGGCCGGAGCGCAGCACCCAGATCGCACCCACCGCGAACGCGATGAGACCGGCGACCGCGCCGAGGATGATCGCCCAGCGGGGGCCGTAGGCATGAGCCACCCAGCCCACGATCGGGGCGCCGATCGGTGTGCCGCCCATGAGCACCGCGAGGTAGAGCGCCATCACGCGTCCGCGCAGTGACGGATCGGTGGTGGTCTGCACGTGCCCGTTCGCCGTGGTCATGACCGTCACCGTCGAGAATCCGACGAACACCAGCATGATCGCGTAGAGCCAGTAGCTCTGCATGAAGGCGGAGATCGTGGAGGCGACCGCGAACATCGCCAGTCCGCCGATCGCGACGCTGAGACGCGGGCGGTCGCGTCGGGCGGCGAGGAGCGCTCCGGCGAGCGAGCCGATCGCCACCACCGAGCTCAGCATTCCGAAGCCGTCGGCGTCGCGACCGAACTCCACCGCCATCGTCGAGGTGAAGATCGGCAGGTTCATGCCGAACGCGCTCAGCAGGAACACCATGATGAAGGTGACGATGAGATCGGGGCGGCGGGTGACGTAGCGGAAGCCGTCGGCGAGGCGCTCGGGGCCCTTCTGCCGCACGCGGGGGACCAGCTCCGACGGGCGCATGATCGCCAGTGCGATGAGCATCGCGATGAACGTGATGGAGTTCGCGAAGAACACCCAGCCGGTGCCGATGGCCACCACGACGATGCCGGCCGCGGCGGGTCCGAGCATGCGGGCCATGTTGAACGACGCGGCGTTGAGGGCCACCGCGTTCGAGGCGTTCTCCCGCGACACCATGTCGGATACGAAGGCCTGGCGCGCGGGGTTGTCGAAGGCCTGCACGAGGCCGAGCGAGAACGCGAAGCCGTACATCATCGGCAGCGTCATCACGTCCGACAGCAGCAGCACCCCCATCACGGCGCCGAGCAGCAGCATCACGGACTGCGTGATCATGAGCAGCTTGCGACGGTCGAAGCGGTCGGCGACGAGCCCCGTGATGCTGACGAGCAGCAGTGGCGGGGCGAACTGCAGGCCCATCGTGATGCCCATCGCGCCCGCGTCGTTGTCGGTGAGCTGGGTGAGCACCACCCACTGCAGCGCCGTCGACTGCATCCATGCGCCCACGTTGGAGATCAGCGCGCCGATGAACCAGACGCGGTAGTTGAAGACCCGCAGCGAACGGAAGGTCGCACCGCCGCCGCTCATCGGTCAGCCACCTTCCGCATGATCTCGGCTGCTCTCACGAGGATGGCGTGCTCCTCGTCGTCCAGCTCGTCCAGCGCCTGGTTCAGCCAGGTGTCGCGCTTGGCGATCGTGGCCTCCACCACGGCGGTTCCCGGGTCGGTGATGGTGATGATCACCTTCCGGCCATCGGCCGTGTCGGCGGAGCGCACCACGTACCCGGCTTCTTCGAGGCTGTTGACGGTGCGGTTCATGGAGGGAGCCGACACTCGTTCGTGCGTGGCGAGCTGGCCGAGCGTGGACGGCCCGTGCTTGTGCAGCACCCCCAGGACCGCGAACTGCGCGTCGGACATGGAATCGATTGCCCGATGGGTTCGCAGGCGCCGCGCCAGGCGGAACGTCGCCATGCGCAGCGATGCGCCGTCGGTCGGATTGGTCAGGGGATTGTCACTCGTGCCACTCATGTATTTACTTAGCATAGCTAATTACTCTTGCTAAGTAAATGGCGATCGCGTCCGAGAACCCGGCGTCTCGGGGTGCGGCGGACTCGTAGGGGTTTCTCGCGGGAGGAAAGCTCCCCGACATAGACTCGCGGCATGCCCGAATACATCGACGCGCATGGCATCACGATCGTCTACGACCGCTATGACGCGATCGGCGAAGCGCGGGGGGTGGTACAGCTGGCCCACGGAGTCGGCGAGCACGCCGGCCGGTACGCGCTTCTCATCGCCGCGCTGCAGGGCGAGGGCTGGATCGTCTACGCCGACGATCATCGCGGGCACGGCCGCACGGGCATGAAGCAGTGGGGAGGGGACGCGAGCAAGCTCGGACGCCTTGGGCCCGGAGGGCTGCGTGCCACGATCGCGGCGCTCGCGCAGTTCACCGAGCTGATCCGCGCCGAGAATCCGGCGCTGCCTCTCGTGCTGCTCGGCCACTCCTGGGGATCGCTGATGTCGCAGGAACTGATCGCGCAGCACGCCGAGCGCTACGACGCCGTGATCCTGTCCGGCAGCGCGCAGCGCACATTCTCCGGGCTGAACGCGCAGCCGCTGAACAAGCGGTGGGACGGCCCGGGTGCCCACGGGCTGGAGTGGCTGTGCTCGGTGCGCGAGGTGCAGGACGGGTTCCGCAACGATCCGCTGACCACCGAGACGCCCCTGCCGAAGCTGTTCGGCGTCATCGACACCCTGCGCATCCGCGGCCGGGCGGGCGCGATGGCCAAGGATCTGCCGATGCTCCTCATCGTCGGATCCGAGGACCCGGTCGGCGGCCCGCGCAGCGTGCACAAGCTGGCCGACGACTACCGCACCCGTTCGAAGCTGACCGACGTCACGGTGTACGTGTATCCGGGTGACCGGCACGAGATCTTCAACGAGACCGATCAGGAGAAGGTCCGCGCGGATGTGCTGGGCTGGCTGGACGCCCACTTCCCGCGGAGATGAACGCACTGCCGCGCGGCCGCGTCGTCGGCCGCGCGGATGCTCCCTCGGCCCGTGCGAACTAGGCTGGGAGGATGCACGGCGAGTACAAGGTTCCCGGGGGAAAGCTCGTCGTCGTCGACTTCGCGGTCGACGGCGGACGGATCAGCGATTTCCACCTGGCGGGTGACTTCTTCCTCGAGCCTGATTCGGCTCTGGACGACATCAACGCGAGCGTGGAGGGGCTGCCTGAGACCGCCGATGTCGCCACGATCGCCGCTGCCGTGCGAGCGGCGCTTCCGGAGGGCGCGCAACTGCTCGGCCTCACACCGGAGTCGGTCGGCACCGCCGTCCGTCGCGCGCTGGTGACAGCGCCCGGGTGGAAGGACTTCGAGTGGGAGATCGTCCGGGACCCCGCCGTGTCGCCCCACATGAACCTGGCCCTGGATGAGGTCCTCACCACGCGCGTGGGGGAGGGGCGGCGAAAGCCCACCCTGCGCATCTGGGAGTGGGATCAGTCGGCCGTGGTGATCGGCTCGTTCCAGTCGTATCGCAACGAGGTCGATCCGGAGGGAGCCGCACGCCACGGCTTCCAGGTGGTGCGTCGCATCTCCGGCGGCGGGGCGATGATGATGGCCGCCGGGCAGATCATCACCTACTCGCTCTACGTTCCCGCCGAGATGGTCGCTGGGATGACCTTCGCCGACTCGTACGCCTACCTAGACGACTGGGTGCTGCAGGCGCTGCGCTCGCTCGGTATCGACGCCACGTATCAGCCCCTGAACGACATCGCCAGCCCCACCGGCAAGATCGGCGGTGCCGCGCAGAAGCGCCTCGCCAACGGTGGCGTGCTGCACCACGCCACCATGAGCTACGACATCGACGGGCAGATGATGACCGAGGTGCTGCGCATCGGCCGCGAGAAGCTGTCCGACAAGGGCACGACGTCCGCGGCGAAGCGGGTCGATCCGCTGCGCTCGCAGACCGGCCTGTCGCGCGACGACGTGATCCAGGCTTTCATCGGCACGTTCCGCCAGCTCACGGGCGCCGTGGACGGCACGATCTCCGCCGACGAGTACGCCGACGCCGAGCGTCTGGTCGAGACCAAGTTCGCCACCGACGCGTGGCTGCACCGCGTCCCGTGACGGTCACCATCTTCGAGGGCGACAACCTCGACGTCCTGCGCCCCTATCCCGACGCCTCCTTCACCCTGGTCTACCTCGATCCGCCGTTCAACACCGGTCGCACGCGGGAGAAGGCGATCGAGACCACGCGGTCGATTCCGCAGGAGGTGACCGACGAGAGCCTCGGGCTCGACCCCGCCGAACGGGCCACCGAGAGCGACGAGATCACCGAGGCGGTCATCCGCCGCGGCTTCCACGGCCGCGCCTACGAGCGGATTCGCGGGGCTCTGCACAGCTTCGATGACCGATTCGACGATTACTGGGAGTTCCTGGAGCCGCGGCTGTGGGAGGCCTGGCGGCTTCTCGCCGACGACGGCACGCTGTACCTGCATCTCGACTACCGCGAGGCGCACTACGCCAAGGTGATGCTGGATGCCATCTTCGGCCGCGACAACTTCCTGAACGAGATCATCTGGGCCTACGACTACGGCGGCAAGACCCGCAAGCGCTGGCCCACCAAGCACGAGACGATCCTCGTGTACGTGAAGAACCCGGACAAGTACGTGTTCAACTCCGACGAGGTGGACCGTGAGCCCTACATGGCTCCGGGCCTGGTCACCGCCGAGAAGGCCGCGCGGGGAAAGCTACCCACCGACGTGTGGTGGCACACCATCGTGCCGACGTCGGGCAAGGAGAAGACCGGCTACCCCACCCAGAAGCCGGAGGGAATCCTGCGTCGTATCGTGCAGGCGTCCTCGCGTCCCGGTGACATGGTGCTGGACATGTTCGCGGGGTCCGGAACCACGGGCGTGGTCGCGGACGAGCTGGGCCGGCACGCGGTGCTCGTGGATGACAATCGGACCGCCGCCGTCGTGATGCGCAGCCGCCTGCCTCGGGCCCGCTTCGTCGCCCCCGACGACGCCGACCACTCCGAGTACGAGCAACTCACCGACTGACGGTTTCATAGCGCGCACTTGGATCCAATCCCGCGGGTTTTGGAGCCAAGTGCGCACGATGAACCATCTTGGTGCCTCGATGCCCGGTGCCCCCGTGCCCCGGCCGGCGTGAGTCGGTGGAGGGACGGTTCAAAGCGCGCGAATGGCTCCAATTCCGACGGTTTTGGAGCCATTCGCGCGCTTTGAACGAGATTCGGGGGTTGACGGAGCCGCGAGGGCCGTCGTAGTCTTCCGAATCGACTGGTAAGTTTCCAGTCGATTCTCGAGGAGGAGACCACGATGTCGGCACCCGCGCAGATGCGCTTGCGCAACGACCAGGCGGCGCTGCGGCTCATCGCCGACAACGGACCGATCGCGCGCTCCGAACTCCAGGACCTGATCGGCCTCTCCAAGCCCGCGGTCACCGACCTCCTCGCCCGGCTGGAGCGTGCCGGTCTCATCGAGCCGAGCGGGCTCCGCGCGAGTGGTCCGGGTCCGCGCGCCCAGCTGTGGGGCATCCGCGGCGACGCCGGCGCGACCGCCGCCATCGATCTGCGGCACGACCTCGTCGACGTCGCGCTCTACGACGCCGCAGGCCGTGAGCGCGTCCGCGCCCGCCGCGAGCACCACAGCTCCGACACGTTGGACACCGTCATCGCCGCGCTCGAGGACGCGTGCACTCAGAGCGGCATCGCGCACAGCGACATCTCGGAGGCGGTCGTCGGCGTTCCCGGCGCGATCGACCCGGCCACCGGGCACCTGCTCTACACCCCGCGGTTCCTGGAGTGGACGGGCGTGAACGTCGTCGAGCTGCTGTCCACCCGTCTCGGCTTCCCCGTGGACATCGAGAACGACGTCAATCTCCTGGCTCTCGCGGAGAACGACGAACGCGTCGAACAGGGCATCACCTCCGCCGTGTTCCTGTGGGTCGACACCGTGGGTCTCGGTTCCGCGGTGGTCCTCCAGGGACACCTGCACCGGGGAAACTCCGGCGGTGCCGGTGAGATCGACTACCTTCCGACGCCCGACCTCGCCGGTCCCGTCGACCACGGCGGGGCATCGGACCTCGGCGGCGCGCTCGATCCCGTCACGATCCTCGGGGTGGGCGCACGGTACGGGCGCCAGGAACGAAGCGCGCGCGACCTGATCGCCGCGTGTGCGGCCGAGTACCGCGAGAAGGACTCCGCGCGTGCCGTGATCCAGGAGACCGCGGCGCGCATCGCCCGCGGCGCCGTGGTGCTGATCACGGTGATCGATCCGCAGCTGGTGATCCTCGGCGGAAGCTACATCGACGCCGGCGGTGACCTCCTGCTGACCCGCGTCCGCGATGAGGTGGACCGACTGCTCACCCGCGACCGCACCGGGCACCTCTCGTGGGCGCGGCAGGCACACCGCGACGACGCGATCCTCACCGGCGCCGGGCAGCTGGCCGTCGCCCGCCTGCAGCATCGCGTGTTCGCGCGCGGCTCCCTCGACAACTGATCCCCCGCTGCACCGCCGGCACCTCCCCACCACAGCACGATCGGAGACATCAATGAAGAAGTCCATCGCCCTGGCCGGCCTCCTGGCCACCAGCGCTCTCGCCCTCACCGGTTGCTCCGGCACCGGCGGCGGCACCGGTGGTGCGCCGGCCGCGGCACCGGGTGACGACGAGAAGGTCACCGTCACCGTGTGGAGCGCCTTCTCCGACCGTGAGCTCGCCGCCCTCGACGGCATCCTCGCGACTTTCCACGAGCAGCACCCCAACATCACCATCAAGAACGTCGGCAGCCAGACCGACGACAAGATCACACAGGCGATCCGCGGCGGGAAGTCGCCGGATGTGGCGATCTCGTTCTCCAGCAACGCCGTCGGCCAGTTCTGCTCGTCGGGAACGTTCCAGGACCTCACCGACTACATCGACCGGGACAAGGTGGATCTCACCAAGATCCCGCAGGCGACGCTGGACTACACCCAGTACGACGGCGTTCGCTGCACGATGCCGCTGCTGGCGGACGTCTACGGCCTCTACTACAACAAGAAGATGTTCGCCGACGCGGGCATCACCGCGCCGCCGAAGACGATGACCGAGTTCACCGAGGACATCAAGAAGCTCACGCAGTTCAACGCTGACGGGTCCATCAAGGTGGCGGGATACGTGCCGACGCCGGGGTACTACGCCAACGCGATCGAGATGCTCGCGCCGCAGTGGGGCGCGACATGGCAGACGAAGGACGGACAGTCCAACCTCGCTGCCGATCCCGCCTGGACCGAGATGTTCGAGTGGCAGAAGGAGATCACCGACTTCTACGGGCTCGACAACATCACGCGCTTCACGGCGGAGGCCGGACAGCAGTACTCGGCGGAACAGGACTTCCAGACCGGCCGCATCGCGATGGCCTTCGACGGCGAGTACCGCACCGCGTTCATCAAGGACGGCGCGCCGGATCTCGACTACGCGACCGCGCCGATGCCGGTGGCCGACGACCACCCCGAACTGTACGGCACCGGGTACACCACCGGAACGGTGATCGGCATGCCGAAGGGCGCGCAGAACGCCGGAGCGGCGTGGGAGGTCATCAAGTACCTCACCACCGACACAGACGCGCTCGTCACGCTCGCCAACGCGCTCGGCAACGTCCCCACATCCACCGATGCGCTGAAGTCCCCCGACCTGGAGCTTCCGGAGCAGTTCCAGACGTTCCTGGACATGTTCGACAGCGGCAAGGTGCAGACCAACCCGGCGACGAAGAACGGCAATGCGTACACCAAGATCGCGCAGGACTTCGAGACGGCGTTCGTGGGCGGATCGAAGACGGACCTTGCGGCCGGGCTGAAGGACGTCGACCAGCAGATCAACGACGCCAACGCCCTGGGGCAGTGAGATGAGTGCTGTCACGACCGCGGGGGTGGCTCCGGCCGCCCCCGCGGGGGCGCCGGCACCGCCCGTGACGCGTCCCGCCCGCAGCCGGAGACGACGCAAGCTCACGGTGCTGCTGTTCATGTCGCCGTGGATCATCGGTGCGCTGGCGTTCTTCGTCTACCCGCTGATCGCCACGCTGTTCTACTCCTTCACGAACTTCGACCTGATCAACGACCCCACCTTCGCGGGATTCAGCAACTACATCCACCTGCTCTTCAAGGACCCCCTGGTCTGGAAGGCGCTCAGCAACACCGTGTGGCTGACGATCGCCGTGACCATCGGCCGCGTGGGCTTCGGCCTGTTCGTCGCCCTGGTGCTCGTGCGGATCCGTCGCGGCGCCGGAGTGTTCCGGACGCTGTTCTACCTGCCGTCGCTCACTCCGCCGGTCGCCGCGGTGCTGTCGTTCGTCTTCCTGCTGAGCCCGGGCTCCGGACCCGTGAACCAGTTCCTGCGCTGGATCGGCATCGATGCTCCGCTGTGGTTCAACGACCCCGCCTGGTCAAAGCCCGGTCTCACCACGATCGCCCTCTGGATGAGCGGCTCGGCGATGGTGATCCTGCTCGCGGCCCTGCTGGACGTTCCGACGGAGCTGTACGAGGCGGCCTCCCTGGACGGGGCGGGCGAGTTCACACAGTTCTGGCACGTGACTCTGCCGGCCATCACCCCCGTGCTGCTGTTCACGGTGGTCAACTCGATCATCGTTGGGTTGCAGTACTTCACCGAGGCGATTGTGGCGGGGCAGACCGCGTCCGGAAGCCCGACCCCGTCGCTCGGCTATCCCGACAACTCCACCCTGACCTTCCCCATGTGGCTGTACGAGCAGGCCTTCCGCCAGTACCACATGGGCTATGCCTCCGCGATGGCCATCGTGCTGTTCGTGCTGTCGGGGATCTTCACCATCGTGCTCGTGCGCCGGATGCGGTTCGCGGGCGTCGGAGAGGACGAATGATGGCGACGCAGGCTCTCACCGTTCCCCCGCGCGGAGGACGCACCCGCGTCCGCGCCCCGCGCAGCGCCAAGCGGCAGAACTTCCTCACCTGGGTCGCGGTGCACGCCGTCGCGATCGCGCTGGTGATCATGTTCGTCGCCCCACTGGTGTTCGTGGTGCTCACCGCGTTCATGAGCGATCAGCAGGCGCTCACCAGCAACCTGTGGCCCACCACGTGGCATCCCGAGAACTTCGTCGAGGTCTTCAATCGCGTCCCGCTGCTGCGCTACCTCGGCAACACGCTGCTGTACGCGTGCCTAGCCACGCTGTTCATGCTGCTCTCCAGCATCCCGGTCTCGTACGCCCTCGCGCGGATGAAGTGGAAGGGTTCCACCGCCGCCTTCTATTTCGTGATCATCGCGATGCTGCTGCCGACCCAGGTCACGGCCATCCCGATGTACGTGGTCTGGGCGCACCTCGGGCTCACCGGATCGCTCTGGCCGCTGATCCTGCCGAACCTGTTCGGCGACGCCTTCAGCATCTTCCTGTTGCGCCAGTTCCTCGTCACCATCCCGCAGTCCTACATCGACGCGGCGCGAATCGACGGCGCCAGCGAATTCGGAGTGCTGTGGCGGGTGGTGATCCCGATGGCGCGGCCAGGGATCGCGGCCGCGGCCCTGTTCAGTTTCCTCAACGCGTGGAACGACTACTTCGGACCGCTGCTTTATGCGGGCGAGAACCAGGATGAGTGGACGCTGTCGCTTGCGCTGGCCTCGTTCCAGTCGCAGCACCACGTGCAGTGGAACCTGACGATGGCGGCCACGGTGCTGGTGATGATCCCGGTGGCCATCCTGTTCTTCGCGGCGCAGAAGCAGTTCGTGGAGGGCATCAAGTTCTCCGGTGTGAAGGGCTGATCCCGCCCCCGCGAGACCTCCGTCTGCGGGCGAGAAGCCGCGCCACGCGGCGGTTGTCGCCCACCGACGGGGGTCTCGCGGACGGGCGCCGGCGGATCTAGGCTGGCCGCATGAGATTCGGCGCGTTCATTCCCCAGGGCTGGCGATTCGATCTGGTGGGTATCGACCCCGCCGAGCAATGGGCGAGGATGCACGGCGTCGCGGCCCAGCTCGACGACGGGCCGTGGGAATCGCTGTGGGTGTACGACCACTTCCACACCACCCCGGTGCCCAGCGGCGAGGCCACGCACGAGGCGTGGACGCTGATGGCCGCGTTCGCAGCGTCGACCTCGCGCGTGCGGCTCGGGCAGATGTGCACGTGCATGGGGTATCGCAACCCCGCATATCTCGCGAAAGTCGCGGCCACGGTCGACATCGTCTCCGGAGGTCGTGCCGAGATGGGCATCGGCGGTGGCTGGTACGAGCACGAGTGGCGGGCCTACGGCTACGGTTTTCCGGACATCCCCGATCGCCTGCGCATGCTGCGCGAGGGCGTCGACATCATGAGCCAGGCATGGCGCACCGGCACTGCGACGCTGAACGGCCGGTACTACCAGGTGGACGGCGCCATCGTCCAGCCTCAGCCGCTGCAGGACGGCGGAATTCCGCTCTGGATCGCCGGTGGGGGTGAGAAGGTCACCCTCAAGCTCGCGGCACAGGTGGCGTCGTACACCAATTTCACCGGCTCGCTCGACGAGTTCGATCACAAGAACGCCGTGCTCATCGAGCACTGCCGTGCCCTCGGGCGCGACGACTCGGAGATCACCCGATCGTCCAACTTCAACACGATCGTCGCTGCCACAGAGGCGGAAGCCGAGCAGCGGCTCGCGGGTGTGATCGAGCGGCTGCGGCCGCATGTCGGCGATGAGCGGGCCGCGCGCATCGAGGCCGAGTACCGCGCCTCGGACGCATTCGGAACGCCGACGCAGATCGTCGCCAAGCTGGCGGAGCGTGCCGAGCACGGCCTCGGCTATGCGATCCACTACTTCCCGGAGGCGGCGTACGACCGTTCCGGACTGGAGCTCTTCGCGAGCGAGGTGATCCCCGCTCTGCGCTGACGCGGGACGAGTCAGCGCACTCGGGCGTCGCGTCGCCGATCAGGGGTTCGCGGACGGATCCCGGGGCGCTCCCGGTTCCGGCACCGCGGGGTCCGGCGCAGGCGCGGTCGGCTCGATGTTCGGCAGACGGATCCGGCGCGCTCCCGTGGCCTCGCCGGCGTGCCGCTACAGCAGGGCTTCGACCGACGCGAAGCCGCCGGTCTCCTCCGTCTGCGTGGCGGGGGGAGCACTGAACACCACGCCGGAGTCGGGCACCGCGGACCACGCGGTCCAGCCGGGGTCGCCCGTCTTCACGAATGCCACGGCCGCCGCATGGATCGCGTCGGCCAGAGCCTGCGGCGGGTGAGGGCCGGTGAGGGCATCGACCACGGGGCCGTCGAGGCAGTCGAAGAAGAACGGCACGTCGATGCAGTGCACGGCGGCGTCGAACTTCGAGGAGCGGAACGCGATGCGGTACACCCAGGTGGGGGCCGCGCCCCGCGCGCGGGCCGTTCTCACGACTCCGGTGCGGAACATCTTGTCGGTGATCAGGCGTCCGAGTACGGCGGCGTGTCCGCGCGCGACCACGGGCCGGTTCGCGGCCAGGTAGCCCCGTCGGACGGCTGAGGTCAGCTTGAAGGGACGCAGCAGCAGAGCAAGGGGGATCCAGCGCAGCTTGCTGGCCTGATCCTGCACCGCCATCGAGAACTCATCGTCCGTGGCGCCGAGAACCAGGGGCTTGTCCGCGCCGACTCCCTGCGCCAGGGACTGTGCGGTGGGACGAGTGACGAGATCACCGTCGACGGCGGGGCCGAGCCCGAGGCCTTCATCGACCGTCTCGCCCATCGAGCTGAGGTCGAGCTGGCTGAGCTTTCGCTGAGCGGCAAGCACGTCCTCCTCCGAGACCGAGGAGAATCCGTCGCGCGTTGCGGGGACTCCGAGTTCGCGCGCCATCTTCGCGCTGAACGCGCGGGCGCGTTCCGGGGCGACATCGGCGAGCGCACCCGACAGCGCATACACGCCGTGGAAGAGGTGCTGGGCTGCGGGCATGCCGAGCAGGGTGAGCACCGCTCCGCCTCCCGCCGATTGCCCGGCGATGGTCACGCGGGAGGGGTCTCCGCCGAACGCGGTGATGTTTTGCTGCACCCATTCCAGCCCGGCCAGCCAGTCGCGTACGCCGCGGTTGGAGGGGGCGCCGTCGATGTGGCCGAAGCCGTCGAAGCCGAGGCGATAGCCGATCGAGACCGTGACGACGCCGTCACGATTGAAGGCGCGGCCGTCGTACCAGGGGCTGGCGGGCGAGCCGGCGACGTACCCGCCCCCATGGATCCACACCAGCACGGGCAGCTTCGCCGTGGTGTCACCGGGCGCAGGCGTGAACACGTTGACGTTGAGGGTGCTGTCGCCGGCGACCGACGGCTCGGGGATCAGCGTGATTCCCGGGTCACCGCGCTGGGCCGTGGCTCCCTGCTCCAGTGCGTCACGCACATCCGGCCAGGGTTCGACGGCGCGCGGGGCGGCGAAGCGCAGCTCCCCGACCGGAGCCTGCGCGAACGGAATTCCGAGAAAGGACGCGCTTCGCACGGATGATCCGGCGACGTCGCGCCAGAGGCCGCGCACGCGACCGGCTCGTGTCTGAACTTCGACATAGGCGGGGGATTCAGTCATGGCGTCTCCGGATCACGAGGGCGATGCTCATCAGCGTAGCGAGGAGCCCTTAAGTTCATTCCGTGAAATAAGTTAGGCGATGCGGTGGTGAAAAGCAATCGCCGTTCGGTTTTACGCGGCCGGGCCAATCGGGCGTGATGCGCAGGGCGGTGGCCCTGCGGCTCCGCCGCGTCAGCCGAGAAGCGTGTCGATCATCCGCAGTCGTGCCGCCCGTTCGGCGCCGAGCAGTGCGGCTTCGGCGCCGAGCCGGCTGGCGGTGACCTGCGGGGGCGTGGCGCCGCCGGCTCTGACGGCGATCCGGGCAAGCTCGTCGGCGATGTCCTCGGCGAAGGCTGCCAGGTATCCGCCCAGCACGACATGATCGGCGCCTACGGTGAGCAGGGCGATCTGCAGAGTCCGGGCGACGTGGGGGAGAGCCGCGGCCCACGCGTCCACGAATCCGCGACGCCCATCCCGGACCCCCGTGACGAACCGCTCCAGGGCGGCGTCGAGTCCGTCCGTGTCCGCCACGTCGGTGAGACCGGCGTTTGCGAGAAGGGCGTCCGGGCCGGCGACGGTGACCAGGCATCCGTGCTGTCCGCACTCGCAGAGCGCACCGTCCGCGATCACCGGCAGATGGCCGAGCATGCCCGCCCATCCCGCAGCGCCGGTCAGGGCACGGCCGTCCGCGAAGACCGCGCCTCCGATGCCCGAATCGCTCTTCAGATACACCAGGTGCGGCGGCGACCCGGCATCGGCGTGTTCTTCCAGCGCTGCGACCGACGTGTCGGCGATGAGCGGGATCTGCGCTGCGCGGAGTCGCGGCAGGCGCTGCTGGAGAAGGCCGATGAGATCGACGCGCTCCCAGCCGAGATCCGTGTCGGCGAGCACGACCGCGGGACTGCCGCCGACCGGCGCCCACACCACCACGGACAGATCCGCCAGGGGTCTGCCGACCGAGGCGGCATGGGCGAGAGCTTCCGACACGACCTGGGCCAGAGCGTCGACGACGGGGCCGGGATCTCCGATCGGACGTCCGTGGCGCCGCGAGAACCGGGCCAGGCGCTGGCCGTCCAGCGTGGACACCACCGCCTCCACCCGGTCCGCATCCAGGGTGGCGATGATGAGAGCCACGTCGGTGGCCGACAGTTCCAGCAGCGTCTTCGGGCGGCCCCGTCCCTCGGGGGCGATGCGATCGGATTCGCGCACGATCTCGTGCTCGATGAGCTCCGCGGACAGCGACGTGATCGCCCCGCGGGTGAGGCCGGTCTCCAGGGCGAGCTCGCTGCGGGAGAGCGGGCCCGACGTCAGAGCCAGTGCCACCAGCCCCAGATTGTGGCGACGCACGTCCTCCGAGGTGAGCGAACCGCGCGAGGAGTCAGGGGAGGGCACCCCTCGATTCTCTCGCAGAGCGCGCGCCCGACGCGTCAGCACGTCGCGAAACGAGGAGCATGTCGCGAAATGAGGAGGCTCTGGATAGGCTCCTGGGCACTCCGAAGGGCGAGGTCTGACCATGCACTGGTGCAGAGTCTGGGCGGAGGCTGGGGCAACCTTCCGCTCGGACGTCGGCCTCGTCATCGAGCTGGCCGAGGAGGTGCATCGAGTGGTCGAGTTCGAGCGGGATAGCGCCGCCCACAGCAAGCGCGTCCGGAAGGCCAGTGCTCTCGGTGTGGCTGCACGAGCCGCGCGGAAGGCGGAGCACGACGCCGCCGCTCTGGAATGAGCTGCGCGACGGATGTCCCAGCGGCGGCGTAGCATCGATTGATTCAGTCGCCACGGCGATCCGGCGAACGTCAGCGACAGTGTCCGCTATGTTCGAGCGCAAGGGGGAGTCAGTGGCAAAGTTGCAGCCGATCACCGGAACGGTGCTCCGCTGGGCGCTTGAAGATGCAGGAATCAAGCCCCACAAGGTGGAGATGCAGTTGGGGTTCCCTGACGGCTCCATCACTGCGTGGATGACGGAGGCCGAGCAGCCCAATCAAGGTCAGTTGACCCTTCTTGCTAAGCGCCTGGGTCGCCCCTCATCCTTCTTCTTCCTCGCGCAGCCGCCCAACCTTGCGGCGGTGCCGGTGGAGTTTCGCCGATTTGCTGGGACGACCAAGAAGCCGGGCCAGGAGACGCTGGACGGCATCCGCCTCGCCGGACGCATCCAGAAGACGACGGCGTGGGTTCGTGAAGAGGCACAGCTCGGTCCCGTGAAAGTGCCGCACCTCGTGAAGTCGCAACCAGCTGAGGAGGCCGCCGATACGCTGCGGAAGTGGATGAGGTGGTCCACAGCGTGGCAGATGATGAGCGCCAACTCAGATGCTGCCGTGACGAAGGCCTTCCGCGCCGCGCTGGAGGATCGCGGAATCGTCGTGATGCACCTCTCCCTGGAAGAAGGCCTGACACGCGGTTTCAGCCTGGCCAGCAAGTCTGCGCCGGTCATCGCGGCGAACACGAAAGATCCGTACCGCGCACGCCTGTTCTCCTATGCGCACGAGCTGGTACACATCGCTACGGGCTCCACCTCGGTATGCGACGTGCACGAGTCGTCTGACGGCCTGGAGAGCTTCTGTAATCGAGTCGCCGCTGCCCTGCTGATGCCCAAGAAGGAGTTCCGGGCACACGTGATCGCGAAGATGGGTTCCGCCAAGCTTGCGACTATCGATGACGTATCTGCGGTGCGGGCGAGGTTCAAGGTGAGTCTGCGCGCCGCCGCCATTCGTGCGGAAAACCTGGGACTCGGCGTGTCCGGGCTCTACGACCACGTCAACAAGGTTGCCGAATCCAAAGGCAAGGGCGGCGGTGGCGGTGGCGGGCGAACCAAGGACATCGTTCGAGTAGACGAGTACGGCTCGGGATTCATACGTACGGTCGAGTCGGGCGTGAAGGCGGGTGTCCTCCGAGACGTGCAAGCAGCGACCCTGCTGCGTTTGTCTGAGACGGAATGGAAGAAAGCGCGTGACCTCGCCGCGTCGAGGCTCAGCGCCTGATGCCGCCGATCATCATCGCCGATGCGACGGGCCTGCTAGGGATACACCGCCTGGCCACACCTTCGCGGTATTACGACCTGTACGAGGCGCTTACAGATCGGCTCGAAGCGGGAAGCTTGCGCTTTCCTCGGGAGGTCGTGGACGAACTTCGAGTGATCAACCGAGCTGAATACACAGCAGCATGGGCGTCTGGACTCGGCTCATTCAAAGACCTGTGGACCTCGGAGATTGTCTATCTTCGACAGGTCATGACACTCGTGTCCGGACTCGGATATGCAGAGGGCTTCGACTCACTAGATGGGCAGGACCCGTCCATCGCGTTCGTCGCCCGGATGTGCTTCGACCTCCAGGCGCAAGGCGTGGAGTTCTACGTGTTGACGACGGACTTCGGCAGTGGTCCTCTCAGCCCCACGATGGATCAGATATGCGCGTCCGCGGGGTGGAAAACCATCTCGCCTCAGGACTGTGTGACGCACCTCTCACTGCCGATTTAGACGGGGATCAGCTCGCGCGCCGTTGCGTCGATGTAGGCCGATAGCACAGGGCCATCGTCGCTCTCGTTGAGCACAGTCACTATCCACTCCGCGAGCAGCAACAAGCTACGAGACGGTTCGGCGATCACCCACTTCTTGGAGCTCACGGGCGTAAGTGGGTAGAGCGTTCCGTACCTTACTGCACTCGTGGATTCGTCTTCGTTGGGCTGCTCTTCACTACCGGGGATGATATTCCCGGCTGCGTCGCGCTGCTGGAGCCCTGCGACTGCTCGCGTCCACCCTTTCCGCCCTGGGAGCTCGCCTACGAGCAGCGCGAGCAGCACCGAGACCGTCATGTCCGGACGCGGCCCATGGGTGTCCGTGACCACGTCGAGATGTCCGGCGATGGTCGCCGCCGTGATGTCGGCACGGTACCCGAACAGGGCCAGTGGTGGGTGGTCGCCCGTAGACGAATAGAGGGCCTCAATGCTGGCCTTCTTTGCTCGCCCATCCTCCAGGGCGGACTTGGTGAGTGTGGTCTTCACCTCGATACAGAGCCGAACGTTTTCCACCGGAAACATCACCTGATTGGTCTGCGCAAAGATGCCGGGTTCGTTTCCTCGCTCGTAGACGATGAGGTCTATCTGCTTGGATGACTTCCCGGTGGAGTCCACAAGGAGTCCCGAGCCCACACCGAAGCGGGCAGGAATCAAGTTCTCAACCAACCGCGCGAGCGACAACTCGTTCTCGGTGCCCTTCGCTCCCTGGTGAGCGATCAGCTGATTCATCTGCTCGACTTCGGCTTGGAGGCGCTGCATCACGCCGTTCCAGTACGGTCCAACGTGATTCATGAGGCCCCCCGAAGGTCGATACGACCCTACCGGAGCATGAGAGGGGCTGCGCTGGGGAGTTAGGTCCCCACCCGGACCAGTCGGCGGGGATCTCCCTAAAAAGGCTGGCGCAGGAGACGCGGAGTTCCTTCGCGACGCCACCCGAGGAGGCCGAGTGGCTACGTGCGACGCTGAATCGCTGGAAGCGACGCTATGAGGCGGGGCACGTAGCCATTGAGTTACCGGTGTCGGACGAGTCGTAGGGTCAAGAGCCTTCGTGGCTCCAGGGGTCTCTGAAGTGTCGTCAGGAACGGGGCACTTGAAGCTCTGGCAGGCGCGGGTCGTCCAGCTCAAGGGCGAGATATTCCTGCCCCGCAGCGTCGATGCACACGACGGCGTCAATGCGCCGGATGCACGCGAGGTCGAGAAAAGTCGATGGCTTCGTCCCTTGTGTACGAGGTGAACGAGCCCGCCGTGGGATCTGTCTGCAAGCCGACGATCCAGTCCTCAGCCGTCGCGCATTCATCGAGCGTGGCCAAGATCGAGGTCTCGCCCCTCGGGTCTCTTGCTCGGCGGTGCTCATGGCGGATTCGCACGCCAGGGTCACGGCTTCGAAGCGCCTCGGTGCTCATGGGTAGCCTGAGGCTATGAAGACCATGGAGCGGGAGCGGGTAGAGCGCTTCGAGCGGACGTTCTACGACGTCGAAATTGATTCGACCTACTTGGAGCTGTACCGGCGCGAGCAGGTTGCTCCGAGGGCCTTCGCCTACATCCACGCCGGTCTTGACGCGGAGTTCAAATGGATGAACTACAAGGCACGAAACGGGACGAGCGGTCATTTCAACGCCGACAACTCGCGGAACCTGCTCCGTCTCATCGACCGGCTCAACGAGGCGCGAACGGTGCTCAGCAAGGCCGGGCACGAGCTACTGATGAGTGCCGAGTACCAACGGGTAGTCGAGAATGCTCCAGCTTGGCTCTCGGACAGCGGAGGTAGTCCGATCCCAGAGGGATTCACTCCCGTTGAAGTCGAGAGTTATGCCCAAGTTTTCAGCCTTGCAGATCAGGCGATCACGCTGTCGGGTTCGCACACGGTGAAGCTCACGCCAATCGGGGAAGGAGCCTTCGCCGTCGTGCATCGGTTCACGGACCCTAACTACGGGCTCACGCTCGCTCGTAAGAAGCTGAAGCCAACGGCGGACGACCGCGAAAAGGCGCGATTCAAAC
Organism: Microbacterium sp. GXS0129; assembly: GCF_044769785.1. Lineage (NCBI taxonomy): Bacteria > Bacillati > Actinomycetota > Actinomycetes > Micrococcales > Microbacteriaceae > Microbacterium > Microbacterium sp. GXS0129. The sequence goes on from NZ_JBIZVZ010000001.1 coordinate 430,816, forward strand.
GCGAGTTCGAGTTGATGAAAGAACTCCAGTTCCCCTACGTCCTGGAGGTCTACCAGTTCCGGGAAGGCGACTGGTCGTACACGATGGAACACTGCGACGCGTCCCTGGAGCAGTACGTCGCGCGCCACAACAACCAAGCTGCCTTCGGCTTCACGACTCGCAAGCGGATCGCGCTTCAGTTTCTCTACGGACTCAATTTCATCCACTCGAAGGGCCACTATCACCGCGACCTGAGCACACGGAACGTTCTCCTGCGTACGTTCGGGGGTTCGGCGGTACTCGTAAACTGTCAGACTTTGGGCTCGCTAAGCGGAAGGGGTCCGAGTTCACCGTGACGGAGACCGAACTGAAGGGGACCAAGCTCGACCCATCCCTGGGATCGTTCAAGGAATTTCGTGCGGTGCACGACATCTTCGCCGCTGGATTCGTCCTGCTGTACATCTTCACGGGGCGGAAGAATATTGGTCGAGGCATTGATGAAGATGTGGAGAAGATCGTGCAGAAGTGCGTCGATTCTCGCACCGCGCAACGCTACCAGTCCGTCATGGAGCTGATCGCTGACGTAGAAGCGCTCGAAACACCTCGGCCCGAGGGCCAGTCGCCGCGAACGGGTGGCCCTGTGCAATCCGCGCGGGAAGTCGTCGGCTTCGTGAGTAAGGCAGCGAGAAACGAGACGCCGTCGTAGATCCGTGCCGCGGCGAGAGATTCACTTTTGCTGCGAGGTAGCGATAGAGCGTCGCGCGGCTGATCTCCAACGTCCGCATGAAATCAGGCACCTTTTCGCCCTAGTCGTGCATGCGCTGAATCAGCTTCGCCTGCTTGGCATCCACGGATCGGGGACGTCCTCCCGTGATGCCCTGCGCACTTGTGATCGAGGGCCGCGCGAGTGCGCTCAGAGCTAAGTCATGTTCCATTTGTGCGAACACAGCGAACATGCCAAGCATCGCCTTGCCGGTCGCGGTTGTGGTATCGATGCCGTCGGAGGTGCGCACATGGATGCCGTGATTCACGAGAGCTTCAATCGTCATGATGACGTCACCGGAGTCGCGGCCCATGCGGTCGAGCTTCCACACGACCAGGGTGTCGCCGGGCTGAAGCCCTCGCTCCTCATCGAACGTGCGATCCCACGCGGGGCGGCTTGTCTTCGTACCGCTTACGCCGTGATCGACATAGATGTCGCGTACCTGCCCCCCCCGGCGTTGGTCAGCTTGGCGCGCTGGTACGTCTCGTCCTGCTCAGAGGCCGAGATCCGCGCGCATCCGCTGTCGTCCTCCTCTGGGTGCACGCTCCTCAATTCGGACCCGCGTCTCACCAGAGTGCGCCGGGCCATGAGCCGGTTGCGCGGCCGACGGGCGTCGGCTTGGCTGAGAGGGTTGCGGCGAGGACGGGAGAAGCGATGCATCGGATCGACGACGGGCACGTGGGCCGGCGCCCGCGCATCGGACTGTGCTCGGTGACGTTCCGCCAGCTCGCGGCGGAGCAGGTCATCACCGCCGCCGCCGGGGCGGGGCTGGAGAGCATCGAGTGGGGTGCGGACATCCACGTTCCGGCAGGCGACCCGGCGCGGGCGGAGATCGTTGCGCAGCGCACCGCCGATGCCGGCCTCGCCGTCGCATCGTACGGGTCGTACTGGCGCGCGGAGGAGGACATCTCGCCGGTGCTGGACTCTGCGGCGGCGCTCGGCGCGGACCGCATCCGGATCTGGGCCGGGCGGATCGGATCCGCGGAGGCGAGCGAGGCGGACCGGAGCGCGATCACCGAGGCGATCGCCGACGCATGTGCCTCGGCGCGCGAACGGGGGATCACGCTCGCGCTCGAATACCACTCCGGCACCATCGCCGACACGCCGGGGGCGGTTCGAAGGCTGCTCGACGACGTCCCCGCGCTGCGCACCTACTGGCAGCCGACGGTGGGGGCGTCCGACGACGCGGCCCTGCACGAGTACGATCAGCTGCGCGATGCCGTCGCCGCCGTGCACGTCTTCTCCTGGTGGCCGGCGGCGGAGCGCCTGCGGCTGGCGGAACGGGCGAGCCTGTGGAACGCACTGTTCCAGACGGCGACGGAGCCGCGCGATGCGCTCATCGAGTTCGTGCCCGACGATGATCCGGCACTCCTCGCAGGCGAAGCCGCGACGCTGCGGGGCTGGGTCACAAGCCGCTGATGAACGCATGCCCGGGCACTCTCCGGGTGTGCGTGGTGGGATATGCATATGCCCGTTCCCGAGAACGCCCTCTCGCTCACCGTCGTCGATCCGTCGGCGATCACCGTCGACGCGCTCAAGCGTCTCTATCGGATCACCGGCCGGTCAAGCGTGGAGCTGCGAGACGCGATCCTCGCGGGCGCGCCCGTGTACTCGGCATCGTTGTTCGGCAATGACCACATCCATGTGGTTCCGCGCCTGGAGCGCACCGCGGCGCTGCTCGACGAACTCGGAGTCCGCTACACCGTGCACGAATGGACCGATGGTGTCGTTGAGGAGATCTCGGCGGAGCTGATGCGGCAGATCATCCAGAGCGCCGACGGACAGTTCGGCTAGGAATCCCCGACGACGATTCGGCACGCGCCACGCCGGTGTCGAGCAGGCATCGAACAGCGGGCGGACCCGCGCACGTGCCGGCCCGTCAGGCCCGCTGCGCGCCTACGCGGGTGACGCTTGGTCGTCGTCCAGCGAGAGCAGATAGGCGGCATTGCCGCGGAGCGCGGCCTCGTATCGCTGCACTTCGGGGGTGGAGAAGCGGTCTGCGATCACCGCGAGAACGCTTCCCAGCGCCGCGCTGGGGCGGCCCGCCGCGTGCAGCGTGAGCGCGCGGAAGATGCCGAGAGACTCCGACTCCGGAAACCGGGTGAGAGCCTCGTCGAAGACGGCGAGGCTCTCATCGACGCGACCGAGGTTGCGCAGCGTACTGCCGTATTGCAGATAGCACTGCCGAAGCCAGTGCCCCTCCAAACCTGCTGCCATCGCCCGGCGGTAGTAGTCCAGCGCGGTTTCCTCCTGACCGTCGGTGTCGTACGCACCGCCGACCTCGTACAGGACGGCGGGGTCGTCCGGATGCTCCGCAAGGATCTCGCGGAACGCCGCGATGGTGGGTGCCATGTGCGCGCGATCGCGTGCGGCGAAGATCTCGTCCAGCCGTGCGCGGAGAGCGTCGTCGGTGGTCATGCTCTTTCCCCCTTCAGTCTGCTGGTCCCGCACCGGCGTCGCCGACCGCGGTTCGACCCGGTCGCGCCGCATCGGGATCGTCTGCGGGCGCGAAGGCCGCGAACAGGTCGCGGACCGCGCCCGCCATGTCGATTCCCGGGTCGGTGAGCCACTGCAGCTGCAGCCCGTCGGAAGTGGCGTGCAGGATGCGCGCGAAGGAGTCGGCCGGTATCGCGTCGGTGATGATCCCGGCGCGCTGGGCGGCAGCCGCGATGCGCGCGAATCGCGCGTGGAGCTGCTCGCTGCGCTCCAGGAAGTAGTCATGGGCCGGGTGCTCGGCGTCCGCGGCGTCGACCGCGAGGCGGGAGAACAGCTCGACGAGCCCGGGGACCGAGGCGTTGTGGCGGATGACGGCGAGGTAGGCCTGCGTCGCCTGCTCCCACACGGCCGTGGTGTCGCTGGTGTCGAGGTCCGGGAGGATGAAGGTGAGCCCGTCCACTTCGTCGCGCTTGCGCAGGATCGCCGTGAACAGCTCCTCCTTGCTGTCGAAGTAGTGAAGAAGCCCCGGAGGTGTGAGGCCTGCGGCATCCGCGATCTCTTTGACCGACGCTCCGCGCATGCCGGAACGGGCGATCACCTCGAGCGCGCGCTCCAGGATCTCCTCGCGTTTGGCGATGCCCTTCGCGTACGAACCCCGTTTTGCCATGTGCCGAGTCTGCCAGGTGACGGGACCATTGCCATCACAAACCGAATGACGTAAAGTTTTCGCCACGGCCCGCACGCTCATCGATGAGAGGATCCCCATGACCGGCTCCGGACAGCTTCCCGAGGTCTCCGACCTCACCACCGCCGAGAAGGCATCGCTCACCAGCGGCGCGGACTTCTGGACCACGAAGTCGGTGGAGCGCGCAGGAGTCCCGGCGCTCATGCTCACCGACGGGCCGCACGGACTGCGCAAGCAGAACACCGGAGGGGACCACCTGGGCCTCGGCGACAGCGTGCCCGCTACCTGCTTCCCGCCCGCGGTGGGACTCGGCTCGTCGTGGGACCCCGACCTGGCGGAGCGGGTCGGTGTGGCGCTGGGCGTGGAATCGGCCATCGAAGACGTCGCCGTGATCCTCGGCCCGGGCGTCAACATCAAGCGGTCGCCACTGTGCGGCCGGAACTTCGAGTACTTCTCCGAGGATCCGCTGATCGGCGGTGTGATGGGTGCGGCGCTGGTGCGCGGCATCCAGTCCCAGGGCGTCGGGTCGTCGCTGAAGCACTTCGCCGCCAACAACCAGGAAACCGATCGTATGCGGGCCTCCAGCGACGTGGACGCTCGCCCGCTGCGGGAGATCTACCTGCGCGGCTTCCAGCGGGTGGTCACCGAGGCTCAGCCCTGGACCGTCATGTGCTCGTACAACCGCATCAACGGCGTCTACGCCTCCGAGGACCCGTGGCTGCTGACCAGCGTGCTGCGCGACGAGTGGGGATACACCGGTCTCGTCGTCTCCGACTGGGGAGCCGTCAACGATCGCGTCGCCGCGCTGGTGGCCGGGCTCGATCTGGAGATGCCCGCGAGCGGCGGACGCACCGACGCCCAGATCGTCGATGCGATCGAGTCGGGGCGCATCGACGAGTCGGTGCTCGACCTGGCTGCCGAGCGCATGCTGGAGCTCATCCGCCGGACGAGTGCCGTGGTCAAGCCCGCGGGGGCGCTGGACGTCGAGGCGCACCACGATCTTGCCCGGGAGGCTGCGGCGCGGTCCATCGTGCTGCTGCGCAACGACGGCGACATCCTCCCGCTGAACCCGCAGCAGCGCATCGCCGTGGTCGGTGCCTTCGCCGACCAGCCGCGCTATCAGGGCGCCGGCTCCTCGCTGATCAACCCCACTCGGCTGGATCGCGCGCTGGAGGAGATCCGCGCGATCGCGCCGGATGCGACCTACGCGGCCGGCTTCTCGCTCGATGGATCCGGAGACGCGGCCGCGCTGCGCGCCGAAGCCGTGTCCGTTGCGGCGGAGGCCGATGTGGTCGTGGCCTTCCTCGGCCTTCCCGCTGCGGCGGAGTCCGAGGGCTACGACCGCACCGACATCGACCTGCCCGCCGACCAGCTCGCGCTGGTGGCGGAGCTGCGTGCGGCGAACCCGAACATCGTGGTCGTGCTCTCCAACGGTGGGGTGGTGGCGTTGCCGTTCCGTGACGAGGTCCCCGCGATCGTGGAGGCCTGGCTCGGTGGGCAGGGTGGGGGTCATGCCGCCGCCCAGGTGCTGTTCGGCGCCGTCAACCCGTCCGGGCGCCTCACCGAGACGATCCCGCTGAAGCTGGAGGACAACCCGTCCTTCGGGAACTTCCCCGGTGAGTTCGGCCACGTCCGCTACGGCGAGGGGATCCTGGTGGGCTACCGCTGGTACGACGCGCGGGAGCTGGAGGTGGCCTACCCCTTCGGACACGGTCTGTCGTACACCTCGTTCGCGTACGGCGACGTCTCCGCCGCGGCGGACGACGACGGGATCACGGTTCGCGTCGACGTCACCAACACCGGCGAGCGTGACGGTCGCACGGTCGTGCAGGCCTATGCCTCGATCGGTGCCTCCGTCGTGCAGCGGGCGCCGCGCGAGCTGAAGGCGTTCCAGTCGGTGGCCATCGCTGCCGGTGCCACGACGACTGTCGAACTGCGGATCCCGCGCGCCGATCTGGCGTACTGGGACGTGCGTGTGGACCGCTGGGTGGTGGAGGGCGGCGAGTACACCGTCTCGGTCGGCGAATCCAGCCGCGACCTGCGCGGGTCCGCGACGGTGAGCGTGACAGCCGACGAGGTGACCATCCCGATCACGGCCGACTCCTCGCTGGGTGAGGTCCTGGCGCACCCGGTCGTGGGGCCCATGGTGCAGCAGGCGATCTCCGGGTTCCTCGGTGCGGGTTCCGATGCGCCCACCGAGCTCGACGAGGGGATGCTGGCGATGCTGCAGTCGCTTCCGCTCGCGCGGATGGTCGCCTTCCCGGGCTCTCCGATGACACCCGAGGCGATGCACCAGCTGATCGCGGCCGCGAACGCCTGACGGCCGGCGTCCCAGCAGCCTGAAGGGCCGCGATCTCTCCGGATCGCGGCCCTTCAGGCTGTCTGGTCAGGCGTCGCGGCGAGGCCCCTCGGACGGGACGATCGGGAAGATCGCGGGCTCGGCGAAGCCCGCCTCGGTGAAGGCGGCACGCACGGCGGACTCCACCGCCGCGGCGTCGTCGATGCGTACCAGCGCGATGGCCGCCCCGCCGAAGCCACCGCCCGTCATGCGGGCACCGATCGCTCCCGCGGCAAGGGCGGCATCCACCGCGAGGTCCAGCTCGGGGGTGGAGATCTCGAAGTCGTCGCGCATGGAGACGTGGGAGGCGACAAGCAGGTCGCCGATGGCACCGGGCCCCTGCTCACGGACGGTGCGAACGGTGTCCAGCACGCGCTGGTTCTCGGTGACGATGTGGCGCACGCGGCGGAACGTGACGTCGTCGAGCTTCTCCTCCGCCGCGGCGAGGTCGGCGACGGCGAGGTCGCGGAGCGCCGGAACACCCATCTCCCGCGCACCGCGCTCGCACGACTCACGACGCGCCCGGTAGCCGCCGGTGGCGTGCTCGTGCGAGGTGCGGGTGTCGATCACGAGGATCTCCAGACCCGCTGCCTGGAAGCCCACCGGCACCGACTGGACATCCAGCGTGCGGCAGTCGAGGAACGTGGCGGCGTCCGCACGCCCGTGCATCACCGACATTTGGTCCATGATGCCGGTGGGAGCTCCCACGGCTTCGTTCTCGGCCCTGCGCCCGGCCACAGCCAGGGTCGTGGCGTCTGCTCCGAGGCCCCAGATCTCGTTCATCGCGGTGGCGGCGGCGCCCTCCAGTGCCGCGGACGACGACAGGCCGGCGCCCACCGGGACGTCCGAGTCGAAGGCGAAGTCGAGCCCGGTGGCAGGAGCATCGGGGAAGGCCGCGCGCAGTGCCCAGGCGACGCCGAGGGGATATGCGGCCCAGGTGGGAACGGCCGGCTCGCCGTCACTCGGGAACAGCGTGTCGAGGTCGCCCAGCGCGACCTCGACGGGCTCCGGCGAGAAGGACGAGATCACGCGGATCCGCGCGTCCTCTCGCGGTGCCACCGCGGCGAACGTGCGCGCGGGGATCGCGAAGGGCAGCACGAAGCCGTCGTTGTAGTCGGTGTGCTCGCCGATGAGGTTGGCGCGACCGGGGGCCGAGTACACGGCGGTGGGCTCGGCGTCATACGCGGTGCGGAACAGGTCGCGGGCAGTGGTGTCGCTCACGGGTCTCTCTCGGTGCGGGGCGGCGGCGTCGCCGCGGGCTGGTGGGTGGGCGGTCGTCGTTCAGACCGAGACGGACGCGATGGCGGCGCGGATGCGCTCGGCGGCGGCCTCCGGCGGCACGTCACCGATCCATGCGCCCATCGCGGCCTCGCTGCCGGCGAGGAACTTGAGCTTGTCGGCGCCGCGGCGGGGACTGGTCAGCTGCAGGTGCAGGCGCGCGCTCGTGCGCGCGCGATTGACCGGCGCGGCATGCCAGGCGGCGATGTAGGGCGTCGGGTCCTCGTAGATCGCGTCCACACCGCGCAGCAGGCGGAGGTAGAGGTGGGACAGCTCGGCGCGCTGCGCCTCGTCGGTCTCGGCGAAGTCCGCGACATGGCGGTGCGGGATCATGTGGATCTCGATGGGCCAGCGCGCGGCGAACGGCACGAACGCCGTCCAGTGCTCGCCCTGCAGGACCACACGCGGACCCGCCTGCTCGAATTCCAGAATGCGGTCGAAGAGATCGTCACCCACCTGCTCGATCGACTCCAGCAGCCGCGTGGTGCGCGGCGTGATGTACGGGTAGGAGTAGATCTGGCCGTGCGGATGGGGGAGAGTGACCCCGATGGCCGCTCCCCGGTTCTCGAACACGAAGACCTGTTCCACGCCCGGCAGCGCGGACAGGGCGGCCGTGCGATCGGCCCAGGCCTCGATGATCGTCCGTGCGCGTGAGGGCGTCTGGGAACCGAAGGACCCGGCGTGCTCCGGGCTGAAGCAGACCACCTCGCAGCGTCCCACCGACGTTCGCGTACGACCGAGCCCGAGCTGGGCGAGATCGTCCAGCCCGCGCGGTGCGTCGGCCGCGGCAGGGGCGGTGCCGATCGCCTCGGCGAGTTCCGGGCCGAAGGACGGCGACTTGTTCTCGAACACCGCGACGTTGTAGCGCGACGGCACCTCGGAGGGATTCGTGGGTGACTGGGGTGCGAGCGGGTCGAGCTCGGCCGGCGGCATCATCGCGCGGTTCTGTCGTGCCGCGGCGATGGACACCCATTCCCCGGTGAGGACGTCCTGGCGCATGGTGGCGGTGGCGGGGCGGGCATCCAGCGCGCGTGCGTCGACCGCGCGTTCGGGGGAGAGCATGGTGTCCGCGTCGTCGAAGTACATGAGTTCACGGCCGTCGGCCAGGCGTGTCGCCCGCTTGATCACCCCGGCGCCCAGTGCGCTCACCTGCTGCTCGGCGTCCATCACACGTTCCTTTCCGGATCTGGCCCGAGCGCCAGCATAATCAGCGCCCATGTTTACGTCAACATGCCTGTCCGTGCCGCGATGTGACAGCATGTGAGGCATGACCTCCGCCCGCCGTCCCGCCATGAGCGACGTCGCCGCTCTGGCCGGTGTCTCCGGACAGACCGTCTCCCGCGTCATCAACGGGCACGACAACGTCAGCCCAGAGACCCGTGCGCGGGTGGAGAGCGCACTCGCCGAGCTCGGCTATCGCCCGCACCGTGCCGCCCGCGCGCTGCGGACGGGACGCTCCGAGGTGCTCGGAGTCGTGGTCGCCACCCTGGAGACGGTCGGAAACTCCCTGATGCTGCAGGCGGTCGCCGCGGCGGCGGAACGCGAGGGGTATTCGATCGCGCTGGTCACACTGGGGGAGAACGTCGCGCTCGCGGATGCGGTGGACCGGCTCGCCGAGCAGGGCGTCGATGCCGCCGTGATCGTCAACGAGGCCACGCGGTACATCCCGGAACTGGAGAATGCTGCCCTTCGCCTGGTGCTCGTGGATGCGCCCGCAGACGTCCCGTATCCGACCGTCCGTTCCGACCATGAGCGCGCGGCGTTCGAACTCACCTCGCACCTGCTGACGCGCGGGTTCCCGGTGCATCACATCGCGGGTCCCGCGGATTCGTTCGCGGCACAGGCGCGTGAACAGGGGTGGCGCGATGCGCACGAGGCGGCGGGTCGCCATGCCCCCCAGCCTCTGCGGGGCGACTGGACAGCCGAGTCCGGGCGGCTGCTGGGCGCCGAGCTCGCCGCCGATGCGGACGTGCGAGCCGTCTTCTGCGCCAACGACCAGATGGCGCTCGGCGCGATGAACGCGCTGCACGCCGCCGGGCGGAGGATCCCCGCCGACGTCGCCGTCGCCGGATTCGACGGGATCTCCGATGCCGCGAGCTTCTGGCCCGCGCTCACCACGGTGGAGCAGGACTTCTCCGGCCTCGCCGCCGCCGCGATCGGCCTGGCCCTCGCCGACACCGATGTGCACCGTGTGATCCCCGCCCGCATCGTCGCGCGCGCGAGCACCGTCGCGGAGGAGTGATCCCGCGCCCGGGGCGGTTGCGGGCGTGGCCGATCGATCACGACGGCCGGATGAGCGGGAGCCACGGGCCGGGATCCTCGATCCCGACCCGGCGGACACCGACCAGGGGGACCGGGGACGTGCGTTGCGCGCGGGCAGCCGGCCCCGCCAGGCCGATCGTGGAAAGCGGGGAGAGGGGGAGTACCTCCAGCAGTAGCTCCCGCGCCCCGGGGCCGAGATCAGTCAGGGACACGTACCAGGGGGTGCCGTCCCAGAATCGGTCGTCGACGACGTCGCCGTCGCAGCACAGGCGGGCGGCATCGCCCTCCCACTCGATGCACAGCACGGGGTCTGCAGCATCGAGCACGGGCGGCAGTTCGAGGACGAATCGCGCGGCGAGGTCCTGGTAGTGCTGCTCGGCTGGAGCGCTGTGCCGTGCGTCGCGGAAGCCATAGTCGGCGGGCGGATCACCCGCAGCTCGGATCAGGCGAACCACGACCGGTGTCGTGGGTGGACGAACCGCTGCGATCGCGCTCCGGGCCGTTCGCTCCGCGGATGGGCAGGATCGCGGCGTCCGATCTGCGCCGGAGAGTGCGCGAACCGCCTCCGGCCACGCCGCGGCGGCGCCATTCCCGCCCGGGTGCGCCGCCACGAAGCCCGCAACCACGGGGTCGTAGACCTCCACGAAAGATGCGCCGCGCACGAAGATCGTTCCCGACCCGTCGCAGCGCAGCTCGCCGTCGCTGAGGAACAGCGTGCGGTGGCCGCCCCGCTCGATGACCCAGATCTGGTCTTGGGCCTGTGCGGGCAGCAGCAGCATGCGCGCGGACTCGGTGACGGATGTGGTGCCGACGGACAACGGCCCCGCCGCTCCCGCGACCTCGGCGCGGGCCGGTACGCCCTCCACCGCGACGAGCACGAGCGTGGGGATATCCGCTTCGAGCATCGTCACCGCGGAGGCGGTCGCCCAGGAGAGTCGTGCGTCGCCCCAGGAGAGGTTCACCGGGAAGCGCGCCAGCGTCGCCGGAGGGATCGTGGCCGGGATATCGGGGAAGGCGAGATCCGTGTCGCCGTGAAGTGTGAAGCGCACGTCTGCGACGGGTCCCACCTGCTCGTGCGCGCGGTGGTGCGTCACCACCACGAACCCGCGGGGGGCGGGATCGCCGGACAGACGAGCCGCCCAGCGCAGGCTCTCGCGATCATCGGGATGGGGAGGGCCGGAATCGGGCAGGATGGAGCGCATCTCGGCGAGCTGGTCCCCGAAGGCCTGGAGGAAAGCGTGCTGCACCCGCAGCGGCGCCAGCGCGGGGCCCACCGTGCCGGCCTGCCCGAGTGGAGCGTGGAAGTCGTAGCTGAGGTCCGGGACGTCATTGGGATAGCCGGTGGCGTGGGACTCACCGAGCCCCGGTCGCGGGTTCCGCCCGCCGGCGAACATGTAGTAGCCCTGCCAAGCGGACCCGTCGCCGATCTTGGCGTGGGCGACGGCGGCGATGTCGGTGCCGCTGGGTACCGGGCGACGGTGATACGCCGTGGCCATCCCGCCGCCGAGCTCACACGTGGCCGGCGGGAAGCCCAGCAGGCGCGTGCCCGACGCGGTTTCCCCCGTGCCGAGCGCGGCTCGGACGTCGGCGCCCGTACCCGGGTCGTCCCACTCGTGGGATGCCACGAAGTGCTGGCGGAAGCTGGGGTGCCACCCCTCCTGCGGATCCACCCAGAACCCGTCCGCGTAGCCGCCGAACAACGGCATGATGCCGGTCGGCGGCAGTTCGGCGCCGCCCCACGCCGTTGCGGTCCACAGCGGCGCGCGCAGACCCGCCTCGCGAGCCAGCTGCTGCAGCATGGTGAGGTGGGCCGGCTGGTCGTACAGCTCGTTCTCCACCTGGATCGCCCAGATCGCATCCGGAGCGTGCACCGACCGTGCGACTTCTTCGCCGATTCGTGCGAACCAGGGGCGCACCACGGCCAGGTATCCGGGATCATTCGTGCGGTGTGTCACCGGCAGGTCCTGCACCGTGTCGGGGAAGCCGCCGTTGCGCACCTCGCCGTGCGCCCAGGGACCGATGCGCAGCACCACACCCAGACCGCAACGATGAGCCTCGTCGATGAACGCCGCGACGTCGCGGTCACCGGTGAAGTCCGTGGCACCGCCAGCCAGCACGTGGTGCGCCCAGATCACATACGTCGACACCAGCGTGATCCCGTTCGCGCGCATCCGCTCGAGCCGCTCCCGCCAGCGCGCTCGTGGGACACGGGAGTAGTGCAGCTCGCCCGACACCGGGACGACGCCGCGGCCGTGGCGCAGCACGGCACGATTCGTCACCTCGATTCCCAGCGCCTCCTCGCCCGGAGCAGGCAAGCTCGCACGCTCGGCGGGACCCGACCACGGCTGCACGGTGGCGCTGACATCCGTCATCGGCCGGCTCCGACCGCGCGGCCGATGGTCGCGGGGTCAACGCCCTCGCGCACGGCGCGGTTGGTGAGGAGCACCCATGCACGACCCACGGCGGGGTGGACCCAGAACTCCGTGCCCGCCCACCCGCCGTGACCGAAGACGGTGGCGTCACCGAATCCGGCCGGGGCGACGTGCCAGCCGAGTCCCCACTCGCGATCGGCTGTGGGCGACCCCGGATCAGCGCGGGGGAGGCCGGTCGTCCGCGGCGTGCGCATGGCATCGAGAGCAGCGGGGGTGAGGAACTCCCGCCGGCCGCCGGCCGCGATCCGCAGCAGCGCCGACCCCAGCCGCAGCAGATCCTCCGCTCGTCCGGCCAGTCCGGCGCCCGGATTGCGTTGCGCGGCGAACACCGCCATGTCGTGTCCGGCGGCAGCGGCATCGGCGACAGGGAGGGCGTCGGCGAGGTCGGTCGATACCGCGTGAGGTGAACCGAGCGATGCGAACAGATCGTCGACCTCCGCTTCCCAGCCTCGACCGCCGGCGTTCTCGATGAGTGCGGCGATGCCCGTGTAAGCGAGCGTCGAGTACTGCACCGCGCTACCGGGGGAGAAGATCTGGCCGCGGGTGAGCAGCTCCCGCCGCAGCGGCACGGCTGTGTCCAGCGCGGGCTCGTCCAGACCCGAAGTGTGCGAGGCGAGATGCGCCAGCGTGGTGGACTTGTTCGCGAAGCCGGGGAGGGCGGTCGCGAGGGTGGTGTCTGCGCTCAGGAGCCCCTGCTCGATCAGCCGGGCCGCTGTCACAGCGACGATCGGCTTGGTGATGGAGAACAGCGGATAGCGATCGTCCGTCCGGGCGCCGACGGCGACGAGCTCCTGCACACCCGCGGCATCCGCGATGCCGAGCACGGCGGAGGGGAGACGGCCGGAGGTGACGTGGTCGCGAACGATGTCGATGACGGACATCACACGGTGCCCCTCTGCTGACCGGACGGACCGCCGCTGGCGGCCTCCGGGCGAATGAGTGCGTCGATACCGAGGTCCACGACACGCACGGGCTGCCCGCTCTCGAGAGAACGGTTGCCCGCGATACCGACCGCGATCGAGCGCAGTCCGTCGGTCCAGTCCGCGGGGCGCTGAAGCGGATCGGGCCCGGGGCCGTCGAACACATCGCGCAGCAGGAGCTCATCCCCGCCGCCATGCGCCGCGCCCCCACTGTCGAGGGGAACCTCGCGGGGATGTTCCCAGTGCCGCTGCACCCGGAGGCGTTCGCCCTGCGGGCGTAGCGAACCGGTGTCGGCGAACGGTGTTGCGGAGGGGTCCAGCACGGGGTGCACACCCGCGCCGGCGAGCACCGCGCCGCGTTCCACCACGTCGAGCTCGGCCCGGCCGAGGGTGCCGTTCACAGCGACACGGTAGCCCTCCCACGGCGAATGCGCGTTGAGGGAGTAGCTGAGGGTCGCCCCGCCGGCGTAGTCGACGACGAGTGCGAGGTTGTCCTCGATGGTGATGCCCGGGCCGAACACGTCGCGATCGCGCAGGTAGCCGTCGTGCTTCTCGGCATAGAGGTACAGGGCTGCCAGACGCTCGTCGTCGCGGAGATCCAGCTCGAACGGGTCGTGCGTACCGTCGTGGGTGCCGCGCGCGGGACGCTCCCCGAGTCCGCGCCTGGCCGCATTGGCCTGGCCGTAGAAGCGCAGTCCCCCGGAGGCGTACACCCGCACCGGATCATCGCGCAGCCACCAGTTGACCAGATCGAAGTGATGGCTGGCCTTGTGCACCAGCAGACCGCCCGAGTTCGCCTTCTCGCGGTGCCAGCGGCGGAAGTAGTCCGCTCCGTGCTGTGTGTCCAGCATCCAGGAGAAGTCGATGCTGGTGATCTCGCCGATCTCGCCGTCCTGAAGGATCCGCCGCAGAGCAGAGTTCCGGGGTGAATACCGGTAGTTGAACGTCATCACGATGCCGCGCCCGGTGCGAGCGGCGGCTTCTTCGATCCGGTGGGCGGATTCCGCATCGATGGTGAGCGGCTTCTCCACGACGACATCGGCACCGGCGTCGAGGGAGCGCACGATGAGGTCGGCGTGCAGGTCGTCGCGCGCGCAGATGATGACACGATCGATGCGCCGCTCACTGATCATCCGCTCCAGCTCTGCCGGCGGATGCACGACGGGCGGTGCGGCTCCTGCGGCTGCGGCGCGCGCCACCGCGTATGCGGCCCGAGCGGGATTCGGCTCGCACACCGCAACCAGCTCCGCCCGATCGGCGTAGCTGGTGGCGATCGCGTCGACGTACATCTGTGATCGATGGCCCGCCCCGATGAGGGCGTAGCGGGTGGAGGTCATGAATCGTCTCTCGCCGGTGAGGGAAGTGCGGGGCCGGGGCGACCAGTCGTCGCAGAACCGTCCTCGATACCGAGCCACGATAGGACGGATAGCGCTTTCCCGCAATCCGTCCTATCGTGGACGCACCCCATCTTCGAGGAGAACTCATGCAGTTCATCGCCGCCGGTATCGACCGCGTCGCCCTGCGCGACGCGGGGCGGATCATCGCCGAGTACGTCTTCCGGCCCGCCGATCCGCAGATCGAGTCCCCGCGTCCGTACCTGACGTTGCGCACCCGTGCGGGAGTCGACGTGACGGCGCACCGCCCCGCCGACCACGTCTGGCACAAGGGTCTCTCCCTTGCCCTTCCCGTGGTCGGCCCGCACAACTTCTGGGGTGGCCCGACGTACGTGCACGGCCAGGGCTACGTGCAGCTGGCCAACAACGGCACGCAGGAGCACCGCGGACTTCGCGCCGAGGGGCACGACGACGAACCTGCACGCATCACCGCCGCCCTGAGCTGGCGCTCGCAGGCGGGGGACCCCGTGCTCGCGGAGCGGCGACGGATCACCGCGGACGTCGTGGACGATCAGACGTGGGCGCTGAGCTGGGAGAGCGAGCTGCGCAACTCGACCGATGCCCCTCTGGCCTTCGGCTCACCCACATCGAAAGGCCGGGAGAACGCCGGATACGCCGGCATCTTCTGGCGCGGTCCCGAGAGCTTCCGTGGCGGTGTGATCACCGCACCCGACGGCCCCGCCGGTGACGAGGCACGCGGACGCCGGGTGCCGTGGCTGTCGTATGCGGCGCCCGACCGTTCCGCCGGGGTGCTGATGCTGAACGCGGACGCCGCGTCCGCCGAGGAGCCCTGGTTCGCACGGTCGGAGGAGTACGCCGGTCTCAGCCCCGCGCCCTTCTTCCATGACGAGACGGTGCTCGAGCCCGGAGGCACGCTCACCCTGGCCGCCGTGCTCGTGATCGGCGGCCCCGATGTGCATGAGCTGGCGGCCACCGCCGGTGCCGAGCGCGTTGCACGGGTGCGTCCCTCCGCTCTCATCTCGGTCTGACCCAGCCACTCGCACCGATCCTCCCTCTACGAAATGAGCGCTGCATGACTCCGCCGCCCATCACCCACGACCTCCGTGTCGCCCTGGTCGGAACCGGAGGCGTCTCTCGCCTCCACGCCGAGGCCGTCGCGGCCTATCCGCACGCCGAGATCATCGCCGTGACCGACCTCCAGCCCGACAGTGCTGCCGCCTTTGCCGCGACGTGGGGCGTTCCTGCGAGCTACCCCGATCTGACGCGGCTGCTCGCCGCCGAGCATCCGGACGTGGTCCTGGTGTGCACGCCTCCCGGTGCCCATCGCGGTCAGGTGATCGAGGCGCTGGAAGCCGGTGCCCACGTGGTGGTGGAGAAGCCGCCGGCATCGTCGCTCGCCGAGCTGGACGAGATGCGCCGCGCAGCACGCACCGCCGACCGTCGGCTGGCCGTCGTGTTCCAGCAGCGCACCGGCACGGCGGCGGCCCACGTGAAGGGCCTGCTGGCCGCCGGCGCGCTCGGTCGTCCGCTGGTGGCGGTGTGCAACACGCTGTGGTTCCGTGACGCCGATTACTTCGCTGTTCCGTGGCGGGGGAAGTGGGCGACGGAAGGCGGGGGCACCACCCTCGGGCACGGAATCCACCAGCTCGATCTGCTCGCTCACCTGCTCGGCGACTGGTCCAGTGTGCAGGGCCGGCTCTGGCGGCTGGATCGCGAGACCGAGACCGAGGACATGTCCACGGCGACCGTGGCCTTCGAGAACGGCGCGGTGGCGCAGGTGACCACCAGTGCGGTGTCGCCCCGCGAGACGAGTTCCATCCGCATCGACACCCAGCGCGCGACGATCACGGTCGATCATCTGTACGGGCACGGTCACGAGCACTGGAGGATCACGCCGGCGCCCGGCTTCGAGGATGAGGCCGCAGGCTGGGCATTCCCGGATCACGAGGAGGCGAGCTCGCACGCGCCTCTGCTGCGTGACGTGTTCGATGCGCTGCGCTCGGGAGCGGAGCTGCCGGACACGGCCGATCATCCAGCTCGCTCGTTCGAGATCGTCGCGGCGATCTACGCCTCCGCGGCGGCGGACGGCGCGGTCGTCACGCCGGCCGATCTCGCCGCGCATCCCACGCATCGCGATGGCTTCGCGAGCACCGTGATCGAGCGCCGACCGATCTCGTGACGATCCTCTCGATTACCGCGCGGCTGCCCGCGATGCGAGGGTCGCGCGGCTCGGACGCTCTCGTGACGGCGCTCGTGTCCTCGCGGCCACTGTGCCCGTGCGGTCACGATCGCCCCATCGTGTGCGGGCATCGAGATCCGTCGTGACCGGAGCTGTTCGCACTCCCGCCACGCCGCTCTACCGTGACCCCGTCTACGATGGCGCGGCGGACCCCACAGTGGTGGTCGACGATGAGGGCACCTGGTGGATGCTCTACACCCAGCGCCGTGCCGATCATCCCGATCCCGGGCCCGGAGTGGCGTGGGTGCACGGCTCGCGCGTGGGCGTCGCCCGCTCGGACGACGGCTTCGCCTGGACCTACGTCGGCACTCTGGAGCCCACCGCCGATGGACTGGAGCTCGCCTCCGCTCCGCAGCCGGGCCGGGTGGATCGCACGCACTGGGCGCCCGAGCTGGTCCGTGCCGACGACGGCTGGCGGATGTATCTGACCGAGATCGACGGGATCCCCGATCGGTGGGAGGGGCACGAGCGCCGGATCGTCGAGTACCGCTCCGACGATCTCCGCCGGTTCCGGCGCCGTGGGCCGGTCGATCTCGGCAGTGATCGGGTCATCGACGCCGCCGTGGCCCGTGTCGGTGATCGCTGGCGGATGTGGTTCAAGGACGAGGCCGCCGGTTCGGTGACCCGTGCCGCGGTGTCGGATGATCTGGAGTCCTGGCGGCAGGACGGCATCGCGATCGGGGGTCGTCCTCACGAGGGGCCGCACGTCTTCCCGCTGGGCGGGTGGTACTGGATGATCGTCGACGAATGGCGGGGGATGGCCGTCTATCGGAGCCGGGATGCTGTTCACTGGCGCAGGCAGGGGGGCGCCGACGAGGTGATCCTCGGTGAGAGTGACGAGGGGGCGCGGGTGCAGGTCGGCCGGCACGGCATGGTGCTCGTGCGGGGCGATGCCGGGGTACTGTTCTTCTTCACCCATCCGGCGTGGGACGGCGTGGAGATCGCCGATGCGGACGCTGTCGAGCTGCGCCGCAGTGCTGTCTTCCGTGCCGACGTGCGCGTGGCCGACGACATCCTGATCTGCGTGCGATGAGGTGATCCAGCCTGTGCGCGTGACCGCGCATCGGTAGGATGTGACCGGTCTCAACGATGTCGTTCGGGAGCATTGTGAGTCGTTTCAATCGGTGGTATTGTCCTGGCAAGCGCTTTCCCGCGCGGTCGATGGGCGAGGTCCCCGGCGCCGGGCACCCGCCACACAGCACAGCACGGACACCGACGTTCGCGAACACGCGGGCGCCACAGAGAGGACAAGGATGTTCAGCAAGAAGCGCATCGCGGCCGTCGCCGCGATCACCGGCGCCGCACTCACGCTCGCCGGCTGCGGAGGCGGTGCCGACGCCGGATCCGCGGGCGGGGCGGCGACCCTCGATCCCAACGAGAAGGTCACGCTCACGTTCACGTGGTGGGGCAACGACGACCGGGCCGATCGGTACAACCAGCTGATCGAGAAGTTCAACGAGGAATACCCCAATATCACGATCAACGGCACCTTCACCGACTTCCCGTCGTACTGGGAGAAGCGCCAGACCGAGGCGGCCGGTGGCGGCCTGCCGGACGTGTGGCAGTTCTCCGACTCGTACCTCCGCCAGTACGGGCAGGCAGGCTACCTGCTGGATCTCAACACGGTCAGCGACGTGGTCGACATGTCCACGTTCGAGGACTCTCTCAAGGGCACCGGCAAGCTCGGTGACAAGCAGTACTCCCTTCCCACCGGCTACAGCCTCTGGGCGAACTTCATCAACACCGACCTGCTGACGGCTCACGACCTCACGCCTCCGGCCGAGAACGCCACGTTCGCCGACTTCGACACGTGGATGAAGAGCGTCACCGACAAGACCGGCGGCGCCGTCTACGGCGGCACCGACTACACGCAGCGCATCCAGCAGTTCGAGCTGAAGCTGCGCAGCGAGGGCAAGAACCTCTACACCGACGACGGTCAGCTCGGCTTCGACGAGGACGAGCTGAAGGAGTTCTGGAGCTCCGGAGACGCGCTGCGCGACGGCATCACGATCCCGCAGAGCAAGCTCGAGGAGATCAACCCGAAGTCCGGGTTCGGTGCCGGACTCACCGCCAGCGAGATGAGCTGGAGCAACTTCCTCGGCGGCTACCTCGCCGACTCCGGAGCGTCGTCGATCGAGCTCGTCGCCCCGCCCACCTACAAGGTCGGATCGAAGGACCTCTACCGCCAGGGCGGTCTGCAGATGGCGATCTCGGCCAAGACCAAGCACCCCGCCGCAGCCGCGGCCTTCCTGAACTTCGTGGTGAACAGCCCCGAAGCGGGAGAGATCTTCGGCACCACCCTCGGCTTCCCCGCCTCCTCCTCGAAGCTCGCCGGCACCACGCTGGAGGGTGTCGACAAGCAGGTCGCCGACTACATCGAATCCGCTGCCGACCGCATCGGCGACGCGCCGCCGCCCGCCGTGGTGGGCTACGGCGCGCTCGAGCAGAAGTTCTGGGATCTCGGCAAGGCGCTGGGTCTCGGCAGCATCACCGTCGACGAGGCCGTCAAGCAGTTCTTCGACGAGGCGAAGGTCACCCTGGGCTGAGAGGCCCGAGCATCATGACGCAATCGGTCTCGACGCCCACCCGGCGCGTCCCGTCCGCACCCGCTTCCCGTCCGGCCACCGGCCGGGCGGGAAGCGCCCCGGACACGCGCAGCACCCGGGGGCGGGCTGCGCGCCGCCGTGAGACGGCGGCCGGCTACATCTTCCTGTCGCCGTGGCTCATCGGCTTCTTCGCCCTGACGGCGGGGCCGATGCTGTTCTCGCTCTATCTCGCGTTCACGAACTACGACATCTTCAGCGCCCCGCGCTTCATCGGGTTCGACAACTTCACCCGGATGTTCTCCGACGACGTGTGGTGGAACTCCGTTCGGATCACGCTGATCTACGTCCTCGTCGGCACACCGATCAAGCTCGCGGCGGCGCTCGGCGTGGCGATGCTGCTGAACTTCCGCAACAAGGGCAGCGGCTTCTTCCGCTCCGCGTTCTACGCGCCCTCGCTCATCGGTGCGAGCGTCAGTATCGCCATCGTGTGGCGGGCGATGTTCTCCACCGACGGACCCGTCGACAGCTCGCTGAGCCTGTTCGGCATCGACATCGGGGGCTGGGTGGGCATCCCCGCGCTGGTGCTGCCGATGATGATCCTCCTCGCGGTGTGGCAGTTCGGAGCGCCGATGGTGATCTTCCTCGCGGGTCTCAAGCAGGTGCCGCAGGAGCTCTACGAGGCAGCCGAGATGGACGGGGCGGGTCCGTTCCGCAAGTTCTCCTCGGTGACCATGCCGATGCTCTCGCCGGTGATCTTCTTCAATCTGCTGCTGGAGATGATCAACTCGTTCCAGGTGTTCGCCTCGGCCTACATCATCGGCTCCGGGACCGGCGGACCTGCCGGCGCCACCAACTTCTACACGGTGTACCTCTACACGCGTGCCTTCACCAACAGCCAGATGGGCTACGCGTCCGCCATGGCGTGGGTGCTGCTGATCGGCGTCGCGATCCTCGCGTACATCCTGTTCCGCAGTTCCAACACCTGGGTCCACTACGCGGGAGATGACCGATGACCACGACAAACATCGGGCTGCGCGACGCTGGCATCGCCCCGGGGGCGACCGCTTCACGGCGACCCGTCAGCCGCAAGACCTGGCAGAGCGTGATCTGGATCATCGTGATGATCGCGATCACCGCCCTGGTGCTCTACCCGCTGGCCTGGATGGTGCTGGCCGCCTTCAAGCCCACCAGCGAGTTCGGCGCCAACCAGAGCTTCTGGCCGCAGAACCCGACGATCCAGAACTTCTTCACGGTGTTCGAGGGTGTGGGCGGCGTTCCGCTGTGGCGCTTCTTCCTGAACTCGCTCCTGCTGGCGGTCGGTGCGGTGATCGGCACGGTCTTCTCGGCGTCGCTGGCGGGGTACGCGTTCTCGCGGATCAACTTCCGCGGCCGCGGTGTGTTCTTCGCCATCATGATCGGCACGCTGCTGCTGCCGTTTCACGTCCTGATCATTCCGCAGTACATGCTGTTTCGCGGGCTCGGGCTGGTGGACACGTTCGTCCCCCTGCTGATCGGCAAGTTCCTCGCCACGGATGCGTTCTTCGTCTTCCTGGTGGTGCAGTTCATCCGCGGTCTGCCGAAGGACATGGACGAGGCGGCGCGGATCGACGGCGCAGGGCACGGGCGCATCTACTTCTCGATCATTCTCCCGCTGATCAAGCCGGCGCTGGTGACAGCGTCGATCTTCGCCTTCATCTGGAGCTGGAACGACTTCCTCGGACCGCTGCTGTACCTCAACTCGCCCGACAACTACCCGCTGCCGCTCGCGCTGCGCGTGTTCAACGACCAGACCAGCTCCTCGGACTACGGCGCGACCGTTGCGGTGTCTGTGCTCGCACTGCTGCCGGTGCTGCTGTTCTTCATCGTGTTCCAGCGCTTCCTGGTCGACGGCGTCGCCACCCAGGGGCTGAAGGGATGAGTGCGCCGGCCGGGACACGAGCCCGGCGCGCGGCCGACCGGGCTGCGCGCTCGGGCAGCGGTCCGCTGCCGGGCAGTGCAACGATCGCCCGCTTCCCGGGTGCCGCGGCGAAGTTCGCGCTGCTGGGGGAGGTCCTGCTGGTCGGCGTCGTGGTGCTCGCCCTCTCGATCCCGCTGGTGACGCTTCCGGCGGCGGTGGCCGCGGGGGCCGCCCACCTCCGGCGCTTCATCGCGGCGGAGGGCTCGTCGATGCGGCTTCTGCTCGCGGATTTCCGCGCCGCCCTCCGAGGCGGCATCGGCATCGGGGCGGCGGCGCTGGTCCTGGCCGGCGTCCTGACCCTGGACATCCTCGTGGCACCGTCGGTCCCCGGCGGTGGCGTGGTGGCCGTCGCCGGCTGGGTGCTGCTCATCGCGCTCGGCACGGTCGTCGCGCTGGCCGCCGCGTCGTTCTCCGCCGAAGCGGGATGGATCGCTACGTTCCGGCGGCTGCCGGCGACGGTGGCGGCCGATCCGGGCGGGGCGGTTTACACGGCGGTGGCGGTCACCTTCACGGGGTTCATCACCACGGTGCTGGTGCCCTTGCTTCTGCCCGCGTTGGGCTGTCTCATCCTGGCACTCGTCGCGATCCCCGAGCGTCCCCGTCGCGCCACCTCGCGCCGCGGCTGACGACGAGCCCACGGCCGCATCGGTGCCGGTGGGCTCGTCGGGCCGTGGCGCGGAAGACCCTGCGTCTACGGGACGATGCCGCGTCGCCCCTTCGCCGGCTGATCGCCGTCGAGCCCGGCGATCGCTCGGAGCGAGAGCGCGACGAACGCGGCGATGCGGCGCGCACCGGTCACGCTGAAGTGCGTGTCGTCGGTCAGCCCGTCGGGCCAGCCCGGGTACTCACCCGGGGCATAGTGCGACAGCGGTGATCGTGACGCCTGGTCTCCGAGATTCGTTCTTACCGAACGTGGTAGCGGTCGTGCCAACGGCTCCAGGCGAACAGCCGCGAAGTATCTTGACACCAGGGGCTCGTTGCTGTGATCAAGGAAAGTTCCTTCATCGGCGTGAACCTTTCAGAGTTGACCGGACATACCTGTCATGACCGGTGTATCCGCCGAGGTAGCCGAACTGTCGAGGAGGACAACATGGGAGATGCCGTAGCTTCGTCGAACGATCGCTGGAAGCTGCCAGCGTGGCAGCGCTGGCTTGCAATCGTCATCTTCGCCCTGGCGTCCTTGATCCTGACGATTCGGTTTCCACCGGCAGATGCGCTCGGTTGGATCGCACAGCAACTTGGCACGACATATGGGGTGCCGTTGTTGTTCGTGGCAGCGATGTTCGTCCTTGTGGGCTGCTTGCTCATCAAGGAGCGTCGCTTGCGTGTTCTTCGGTACATCTCGTTCGGAGTCGCCGCGTACATCGGCTTGAGCGGGTTTCTACTGATTGCAACGCCGGTCTGACAGCCCAACGAGAAAGGTTCGAAGATGAATTTCACGATGTTTGGCAGCAGGAAGCGACGTGCCATCACCTGGGGGGCAGCGGGATCCGTTCTCGCTCTCGCGCTAGCGTTCCCGACAGCCGCCTCGGCCTCATCGGGACTGCCTTCGGATGAGAGCGTGTCGGCTGCTCTGAATGCAGAGTTGCAGGCGGCTTCTGCCGCGTCAGGCGGCACAGTTACCATCAGCGACGTGACAGTGGATGTGAGCCCTGAGCTCGTGAGTGCCGCTGGAAGCTCTGACCCGGACGTGATCGCGACGTACATTCTCGATGAGGCGCAGAACGTTGCAGCCTCTCGGGGAGCGGTTGCGCAGTTCTCCGCGGGTACCGAGGCACGGAACCTCGCGCCTTCCTCGTCGGCAGCGCTTCGGGCGTCCAAGACTCAGAACTACACGGCGGATCAACTCACCGCCCTGCCGTCGATCGGTGTCGCGTGGGTGAACCAAGACATGACCGTCAACTTCACGGGGAACACGATCAACAGCGTCACCCTCAACGGGAACTCGTACGGGACCGGAATCTCGGTGTTCGTGTATTCACACATCAACACCCGCCTGGAATACCGCCTAAACCGTACATGCCTGTTCACGATCATGAAGGGCACCTTCAGCGCAATTATCAAGGGCTCGGCCGTGAACTTCGCTGCAGAAGTACTCGCTGCGGACGGTCCGCGCAACGGCAATATGTCGGACATCCTTTACACATCCTGCTGATCTGTGACTGTGGGTCGCTCGTCTATGGCCCCAAGAGGAGCGACCCACAGTCTCATGCCTATGACGCGCCACCCATGCGATACCCCTGAGAGTTGACGCAAGGCCACTATCGGGGAACCGCGATCCGCTCTGCGGGGATTGTCCATAACTCGATGGCCATGTGCGTTGCTGTGACCGTCGCCTGAGCTTCCAAGGCGTAGGTTGTCATGCCGCGGCGCGGAAGCCCCTGCGTCTACGGGACGATGCCGCGTCGCCCCTTCGCCGGCTGATCGCCGTCGAGCCCGGCGATCGCTCGCAGCGAGAGCGCGACGAACGCGGCGATGCGGCGCGCACCGGTCACGCTGAAGTGCGTGTCGTCGGTCAGCCCGTCGGGCCAGCCCGGGTACTCACCCGGGGCATAGTGCGACAGCAGTGATCGTGACGCCCGGTCTCCGAGGTCCTCGTACAGCCAGGTGGTGAACGCCGTGAGGTCGACGAGCGGCGTCCCCGTGCTGCGTGCGAGCTCACGCACCGCGTTCGGGTAGTCGCCGTGCGTGGGATCCACCCGGCTCCCCGCGAACCACCGGCGCTCAACCGGCGTGCACAGCACGGCCCGGGCGTCGCGCTCGCGGACGTCCTCGATCATCGCGCGCAGGCGATCCGTGAAGCCGCCACGGGCGTCGAGCTCCGCCTCCTTCTGATCGTTGTGGCCGAACTGGATCACCACCACGTCCCCGGATCTGACACCGTCGAGCAGGCGCTGCCAGCTGCCCACGTCGAGGAAGCTCTGCGTGGTGGCCCCGCCGAAGGCGTGGTTGCACACCTCGAACCCCAGCCGCTCCGCGAGGAACGTGCCCCACCCCGCCATCGGGTGCTCCGGCGGCTTCCCGGGCGCCACCGTGGAATCCCCGGCCAGGTGATACCGGGTCATCGGGCTGCCCCCGCCGCCGCGAGGCGAGTGAGACCGAGCGCCGTGCAGGCCGTCATTCCGCCTCCGCAGGCAGCAGATCACCGATCAACGCCAGGTTCTGAATCGCCGCCAGAGCGTACTGCGCCGCATCGTTGGTGGACACCGAGGGCGCCTCATCCACGGGGTTCACCACGTGGGGAGGCTCGATCCGGTCCAGGCGGAAGTCGCGTCTGTGCACCAGCCACTCGCCGATGCCCTCGAAGGCCGCCCACGCCCGCGCCGCCTGCTCCGGATCGGCGTCCTGAGCGGCGACGTAGGCGGTGAGGCGGCTGTGCGCCTGTTCGAGGTGGATTCCGCTCAGCGGTGCGCCGACGGCCCGCGTCTGCTCCTCCGGGGTCGCCAGGTAGAGGCGGCAGTAGCGGAGCCAGGCCTCGCGGAAGCCGGGGACATCGACCAGATCGATCAGCTCGCTGACGATCTCGACGAGTCCGAAGACGGCGCTGAGATGAGAGACGGCGATGCGATCACGGGTCGTGTCGAACCGCCCGGTGTCCAGGTCGTACAGCGCCTCCCCGGTGAGGAATCCCTGGGGGAGTGCGGCGATGTCGGCCATCGTGCCCAGCAGCCGGTCGCGCGACCACTCATTGCCGGTGCGCTCCCAGTCGGCCAGCCAGGTGGCGGCAAGCGCCCCCCAGTCGGTTCCGAGTCCCACAGCCAGCGCGTTGCGGTCGGGCCGGTACGTGGCAGCGTCCTCGCGCACCTTGCGCGTGGGATCGGTGTCCAGGAATCGACGGTCGCTGTGCCGCAGCTCCTCCAGCAGATCCCCGACACGCTCATCGGCCGTCAGATAGTGGAAGTAGCGGCGATAGGCCGGGCTGGAGATGCGCAGCTGCTTCGCGCTGCAGCCCCAGTGCTGGACGTTGTGCCGGGAACCGAGGCCGGCCCATCGGCCGGCGTGATAGACGTCCACTTCGCCGGTGTGCCGCGTCATGGCCTCGGCGAGACGGAACACATCGGCACGGCCGGTACGGAGGTAGGACGTCCACAGCCAGAGGTCGGGGGAGAGCTCGCTGTTGTCCCAGGCGTAGCCGCCGACGTCATAGCGCCAGACGTGACGATCCGGATCGTAGGCGTGCATGACGTCGCCGTAGTTCCAGAATCCGTACCAGCGGCGCTGGCCGACCTGACCCAGGTAGAAATCGAGGAGGAAGTCGATGGAATCCTCGATCTCCGCGCGCAGCGGCCTCGACCGGTCCACCGGGGCCCAGTCGCCGAACACTCCCACCGCGTGCAGGTGTTCGCTGGTGGGCTGCAGGAGCGGCGGATTCTGTAGCGCCGCCACCTCGGCGGCCACCTGCTCGACGGGCGGCGTGGCGTCGTAGACGAAGAGAGTGAGCTCGTGCGTGCGGGCGATGCCGTGCGCGTCGCCGAAGCCCGGCTCGTAGTCCTCGTAGGTGATCTCCAGCGCCTCCAGCTGGGTGGCGAAATCCTCCTGGCCGAGACCGTCGTGATAGAAGCGCAGGTCCATCGGCTCGGCGTCGGGCGCGTGCAACCACGCCGTGACGGAGCCGGCGCTGCCTGCGGCATCCCGCACGTCCAGGCGACCGGGGAACGACTGCCAGAAGGACCGTACGCCGATGCCGAGTCCGCCGGTGCCGGCGTCGGTGAGGGAGATGTAGCCGTCGCTGCGGGTGCCGGCCCCGGCATCGATCCAGGCATGTCCCGGCCGGGTGCGCTTTCGCAGCAGGAAGCCGTCCGCGTTGGCCTGGCTGAGCGAGTAGTCGCCCCACGTGGGGATCAGGTGCAGCCGGTTGGACACCTGCGGGTTCCACTCGGAGAGCGCGGGGAGCGCCTCGCCGCGGATCTGAGCCGCCCGGATGTGCTCGCCCGGGTCGCGGCGGAGCCCCGTGATGCCACGCACAGCCTCGGAGAAGAGTCCGCCGTCGGCGCCGGCGATGCGCACATGACGGTCGTGTTCGGCCGAGCGCAACGGGACCTGCGCGGTGATGCCGAGTCCGGCGAGGAAGTCGTGCTCGGCGTCGCCGTCCCACACGAACGAGTGCACCACGCGGATCTGCTCGGAGCCGGCCATCAGCACGAAGCGCACGCAGAACGGCAGCCACTGCCGGCCGGAGCCCTCCTCACGGTGACGGCCCGTGACCTTCACCACGGCCCGGATCGGGCCGCGCTGCTCGACGACGACGTCCTCCACCACCGAGACGGCAGCATGGCGGGACCCGCCACCGATCTCGTCGATGCCGTCCTGGCGCGAGCTCACGAGCGTCAGGTTCTCGGCGATCACCGTGTCGCCGCGGCGAACGGCGGACACCAGCGCCGTACCGCCCGGCTCGCCGAAGGTGACCTCCAGCACGTCGGTGCTCACGCGCACCGGATCGTCGTGGACCCGAACGGGACCTTCGGACACGACCGCTTCCGGCACGATGACGATCTCATGTTCTCCGGGGGCCGTCGTGGCACCGATCGCACACCCCACCCACTTGAGCGATCCGTCCGGCCAGGCGGCGAGCGGCCAGAACTGAGCCGGGCGCTGCTCGCCCGCCACCTCCCGCACCCGCAGGCGTGCCGGGTCGGTGAGCACGCCCCGGGGGAGGGGTGCGCCCCACGTGACGCCGGCCGCACCGGCCGGTGCCTCGCCGTCGAGCCAGCGCAGCGGGATGACGACGGTGTCGTCAGTGGACATGGTGACCTCCGTGGGGGAACGGGAGGGCGCGCCTCAGAGGGCGTGCACCTCGAGATTGCGGTAGTCAGCGACGAGTGGTGCCATCTGCCGGAAGCCGATGCGGCCGGTGCGCACGCGCGGACCGGCGGTTTCGTCGTCGTGCCAGGAGAAGAGGGGGAGTCCGTCCACGGCGAAGCTGACGTCGGCACCGTCCTTGACCACCTCGACGCGGTAGAACGCCCCGCGCGCATCGACCACGGGCGGCAACGGGTCGGCTCCCTGCGCGACGAGGTGGAAGCCGGGGGACTTGCGCAGGTTGCAGGTGTGGAGGGCCCGCTCGTCCTCCCAGCGACGCCGGAAGTACGACACGTGCAGGGTGTGCAGGTCGCCGGAGTGGTACTGCGGGTAGGCGCCGGTGCGGGGTTGCAGCTGCGGGTCGAAGATACTGCCGCCGTCACGAGCGGCAGCACCGAAGAAGAGCATCGCGAGTCCCGGTTCGCGCACGGGCGAGAACTCCCAGCTCACGCGGATGCGATCCGGGAAGACCTCCGGGCACCACACCGTGAAGTGATCATCGTCGCCGCCCGCCGACGACAGGCGCACCGCACCGCCGGCGTCCGCGCAGCGCACCGGACCCTCACCGATCCAGTCGGACATCGACGACGCACCCGTCAGCGGGTTCGCATACAGGAGGGAGCTCGCGCTCATCCCTTCACACCGCCGATCAGCATGCCCTTGGCGAAGTGCTTCTGCAGGAACGGATAGAAGATGAGGATCGGCAGCGTCGCCACCACGATCACGGCGAACTTGATGCCCTGTGCCGGGGGCAGCTCGGTCATGTCACCCTGCACCATCGACAGGTCGGTCGCGACCGTCACCTGACGCAGGAACATCTGCAGTGTCCACATCGACGAGTCGTTGAGGTACAGCAGCGGAGACATGAAATCGTTCCAGATCCCCACCGCGTAGAACAGCGCGAACGTGGCGAGCACCGGTGTCGACAGCGGCAGGATGATGCGCCAGAGGGTCTGGACCTCGTTGGCGCCGTCGATCTTCGCCGACTCCTCCAGCTCCGCCGGCAGCTGCTGGAAGAAGTTCTTGATGATGATCAGGCTGAACGGGTTGATGGCCGCGGGGAGGATGAGGGCCCAGTAAGTGTTGAGCAGCCCGAGGTCCTTCACGACGAGGAAGGTGGGGATCATCCCGCCGCTGAAGACGAGCGTGACCACGACGAGACCCATGATCACGCGACCACCGGGAAGGTTCCCCTTCGACAACGGGTAGGCCATCGCCGCCGTGAGCAGCAGCTGGATGGCCGTTCCGACCGCGGTCACCAGCACCGTCGTGATGATGGCCCGCAGGAACGCCGGCGAGGTGAGGATCGACTCGTAGGCCTTCAGGCTGAACGTCTCGGGCCACAGGAAGAACGAGCGCGTGGTGAGCTCGGACTCCGTGGCGAACGAGCCGGCGAGGACATAGACGAACGGGATGAGCGCCACGATGCCGAGCGCCGTGAGGAAGACCACATTGACGACGTCGAAGACGCGTCCGGCGGGTGTGTTGAAGCGGTAGCGTTCGCGAGCCATCAGAAGACCCCGTTCTGGTTGAAGCGCTTGGCCAGCCAGTTCGCGCCGAAGATGAGCACGACGCCCACGATGGCCTTGAACAGGCCGACGGCCGTCGAGTAGCTGTACGAGCCCTGCGTGATGCCCATGAAGTAGACGTAGGTGTCGAACACGTCGGCCACCTGACGGTTGAGGGCGTTGGTCATGAGGTAGATCTGCTCGAACCCGGTGTTGAGCACGTCGCCCATGCGCAGGATGAGCATGACGATGACGGTCGGCATGATCGAGGGGAGCGTGATGTGCCACACCCGCTGGAAGCGGCCGGCACCGTCGATGATGGCGGCCTCGTACTGCTCCTGATCCACCGTCGCCAGCGCGGCGAGGAAGATGATCGTGCCCCACCCGGTGTTCTTCCAGATGTCCTGCAGCACGATCAGCGGACGGAACCAGCCGGGGTCGGTGAGGAAGTCGATGTCGGTCCCGAGCATCCCGTTGATCAGGTGGAACAGCGGGCCGAGGTCGAGCGCGAACAGCAGGTAGGTGAGCGAGGCCACGACGGTCCACGAGAGGAAGTGCGGGATGTACACCAGGGTCTGCACCGTGCGCTTGACGATCGTGACGCGCAGTTCGTTCAGTAGCAGCGCCACGATGATCGTGAGCGGGAAGCAGATGAACAGGCTGAGGGCCGCGAGGATCAGCGTGTTGGCAAGCAGTCGGGCGAAGTCGGGGCTCTGGAAGAAGGCCTCGAAGTGCCGGAAGCCCACCCAGGCGCTGTCGTTGATGCCGAGGAACGGCACGTAGTCCTTGAAGGCGATGACGGCGCCGTACATCGGGCCGTAGCGGAAGGTGGCGAAGTAGATGACGCCCGGGATCAGGAGCAGATAGAGCCACTTGAACTGGGTGAAATGCACGCGTACGCCACGGCGACGCCGCCCCGGGGGCACCACGAGTGCCTCCGTCACGGCGAGGTTCTGATCGTCGACGACTGTCATCGCTCGTCCTTTCCTCGGTGCGGGGCGGCCGGTGACCGCCCCGCACGTCGTCACTTCTTCGAGGCGTCGGCCTGGTAGAGCTCGTTGATCTCGGAGGCGACCGCGTCGCCGCCGCTGGAGCGCCAGCGCGCGATGGCGTCCTCGAGCCCCTTCTCATCGATCTGGCCGGCGAGGAACTGGATGCGGGCGTCGGAGATGATGGTGTCCAGCTGAGCGCCCTGTGCGGTGTAAGTCTCGGAGACGTACGGGGCCGCGGGGTTGTAGATGGCGTGTTCGAGGTCGCTGTCCTGGATCTTCAGACGCTCGTCGTACATCTGCTGCTCGAACTCGGTGGGCTGCTTGGGCAGGTACCCCTGGAAGCCGTTCACGTTCGTGCCGAGCTGGGCGAAGCTGAGGACGGTGTCCTTGTCGACTTGAGAGGCCCCGTCCACGGCCACGGCGAGGCCGTCCTCGACCGTGTAGGTCACGCCCTCGATGCCGTTGTTGATGATCTTGCCCGCCTCCGGGGAGTTCATCTCATTGAGAACGCCCAGCACTGCGCGAAGTTGCTCTTCGGTGCGCACCTGCGCCTTGGGGATGGCGAGGAAGCCGCTGTAGCCGGCCGTGGGCATGGCGTTGAGCTCGCCGTCCGAGTTCGTGAGGTTGCCGGTGACGGTCACGAAGTTCTCGTAGTCGTCGGGGTTGCTCTCCTTGAGGAGGCTGGTGATCACGCCGGCGCGCGAATGCACGTCGATGATGATGCCGCCCTTTCCGTTGAGGAACGGCTCGTTCCACTTGGCGGAGTCGAACGTGGCGTAGTCGGGGTTGACGAGACCCTCGCTCACCAGCTTCTTCTCGAACTTCACCGCGTTCAGCCACTCCGGCTGCGCAAAGGACGGTTCCAGCGTGCCGTCGACATCCTTCCACAGGTTCCCGGCACCCGACCACACCTCGATGGCGTCGTACGGGCTGTTGCTGCCGATCGAGCCCGGCCACTTCGGGATGATCAGGCCGTAGGTGTCCTTCTGGCCATTGCCGTCCGGGTCGTTCTCCGTGAACGCCTTCGCGATCTCGTACAGATCATCGATGCTCTTCGGCGCCTCGAGGCCGAGGTTGTTGAGCCAGTCCTTGCGGATGATCACGGCCGCGCGCATGGCGTCGCGGGCGCGGAAGACGCCATAGACCTTGCCGTTGATCGACGACGCAGCCTGCACGGCGGGGAGGTTGGTCTTCAGGTTCGGGTAGTCGTCGAGGTAGTCGGTGAGCTCCCAGAACGCACCGGCCTGGGCGTTCTTCACGAACCCCGGGGTCTTGCCCTGGATCACCATGACCTGCGGGATGCTGTCTCCCGCCAGCGTGATGTTGGTCTTGTCCTCGTACGACGCGTTGGGGACCCAGTTGATGTCCAGGTCCACGCCGATCACCTTCTCCAGCGCCTGCTGGACATCGCTGTCCGCGGCCGGGGCGTTGGTGGTGAGAAACGGCGCCATGATCGACAGCGACGTGAGCTCTGCCGACTCGGAGGACGAGGAGTCCTGCCCGGCCGAGCAGCCGGCCAGGGCGAGCGCGCCGACGGTGGCGAGCCCGATTCCGGTGAGGATTCTGCGGTTCATCGTGTTGTTCCTTCTGGGGTGATTCGGTCCGCTGCCGTCAGCGAGCCGATGCGGGATGGGACAGGTGAGGCTCCACGCCGGCGTGCGCCCGAGGCGCTCGCGCAGCCGTGGCGGAGAGCGGGGCGGATGAGCTGGCGGGCGGGGACACCGGCGTGGTGGAGGAGCTGCCGTGCTCCTGCGGTGAGGGGGCGGAGTCCTGCTCGGCCACACGACGATCGTTCGCGGCGAAGAAGCCGAGGCAGAGCGCCGTGGACACGACGAGCCAGGCGCCGACAGCGAAGACGGGAATCAGGCCGGGCAGGAAGAACGATGCGACCACGATCGCCAGGGCTGCCACGGCCAGCAGCACCCCGTGGATGAGGTTCGCGAGCAGCCAGCGCGAGGCGACGAGGAGATAGCGGCTGCGGGGGAGGTCGTAGTTCACATACAGGGTGGCGAGCACCGCGGTGAGCAGGAACGCGAACACGAAGCCGAACCCGGTGGCGATGACGACGGGCGCCGGTGCGGAGCCGAGCATCTGGGTGGTGGTTCCGAGCAGGAGCAGCGCCGTGGCCACCTGAGCGGGCCCGACGACGACGTTCGCCGCGGTGAACTCCGT
Organism: Microbacterium sp. GXS0129; assembly: GCF_044769785.1. Taxonomy (NCBI): domain Bacteria; kingdom Bacillati; phylum Actinomycetota; class Actinomycetes; order Micrococcales; family Microbacteriaceae; genus Microbacterium; species Microbacterium sp. GXS0129. The sequence continues at coordinate 462,477 of NZ_JBIZVZ010000001.1, forward strand.
CAGCCAGCCACGGGAGAACTCGCGGACGACGCGCACGCGGTCGCCGCGCAGACGACGCCGTGTCAGGGCGGCTGCGGTGACCGTGGCGGGCGCCGCGCCCAGCACGATGAGCCCGGCCACCGTGAACGTGACCCACAGCAGGTTGATCAGGGCGGTGAACCAGATCCATTCGCACGCAGCGTGAAGGCGAAGCGCCCAGCCCACAGAGCCGCCGTCACCGCTCATGCCGTCTCCATCGATCGTCGTCTGCGCGCCGCGCAAGCGACGTCGCGTCGCGCGGCTCGGCGTAGGAATACGCTTTCCCGGCGAACGTACCTGGCATTTTGAATCGTGTCAATCGCGGGCCGATGAATCCGGGTAGCGCTTTCCCATCGAGACTTGCGCCGACGCACGGCCCGTGCCACGATAGCCGGAAAGCGCTTACCGCTGAGCGATGCGGAAGCCGGAACTTCGCCGTTCGATATGGAGATACACGTGTCAGAGACGACCACAGCCCCCCGCCCCGCCGTGCGTGAGGTCGGCATCATCATGAACGGCGTTTCGGGGCGGATGGGATATCGCCAGCACCTCGTGCGCTCCATCCTCGCCATCCGCGACGCCGGAGGCGTGGAGCTCGCCGACGGCTCCCGTCTCACCGTGCGCCCCGTGCTCGTGGGCCGCAGCGAGGCGAAGCTCGCGGAGCTGGCCGAGCGTCACGGCATCGCCGACTACACCACCGATCTCGATGCCGCTCTCGCCGACGAGCGCAATGAGATCTACGCCGACTTCCTGGTCACGCAGGCCCGCGCTGCGGCGCTGCGCAAGGCGATCGCCGCGGGCAAGGCGATCTACACGGAGAAGCCCACCGCGGAGTCGCTGGAGGAGGCTCTGGAACTCGCCCGGCTGGCCTCGGAGGCGGGTGTGAAGACCGGGGTCGTGCACGACAAGCTGTACCTGCCGGGCCTGCAGAAGCTGAAGCGGCTGATCGATTCCGGGTTCTTCGGTGAGGTGCTGTCGGTGCGCGGCGAGTTCGGGTACTGGGTGTTCGAGGGGGACTGGCAGCGGGCGCAGCGCCCGAGCTGGAACTACCGTGCCGAGGACGGCGGCGGGATCATCGTCGACATGTTCCCGCACTGGAGCTACGTGCTGGAGAACCTGTTCGGCCGGGTGGAGACGGTGTACGCGCAGGCGAAGACGCACATCCCGCGCCGGTGGGACGAGGCGGGGGAGCCCTACGAGGCCACCGCCGATGACGCCGCGTACGGCATCTTCGAGCTGGCCGGGGGCGCCGTCGCCCAGATCAACTCCAGCTGGACCACCCGCGTGAACCGCGACGAGCTGGTGGAGTTCCACATCGACGGCACGCTGGGCTCCGCGGTGGTCGGCCTGTTCGGCGCCAAGATCCAGTCGCGTAACGCCACGCCCAAGCCGGTGTGGAACCCGGACCTCGCCGACGAGCACGACTATGACGCCGACTGGGCTGTCGTCCCCACCAACGACGTGTTCCTCAATGGCTTCCGTCAGCAGTGGGAGGAGTTCCTCATCTCGTTCGCCGAGGGCACCCGCTACCCGTTCGACCTGCTGGCCGGTGCGCGCGGGGTGCAGCTGGCCGAGGCCGGCCTCGCCTCCAGCCGGGAGGGTCGCCGTATCGCCCTCGACGAGCTCACGCTGGGCTGATCCGATGACTGATCTGACGCTCCTCGACTCATCCGGTGCCACCTCCACGGTGCCGCTGGACGACCACGCCGGTTACGCCCGTCCCACCACGCCGTTGCGCTCGCGCGTGGCGTATGCGGCAGCGCACGTGGTGCCCAAGACCGCGGGCGACAACACTCCCGGCCGCCCCGCCGAGATCGACTGGGATGAGACACTCGCGTTCCGCCGGCACGTCTACGGCTGGGGCCTCGGCGTCGCCGACGCGATGGACACCGCGCAGCGCAACATGGGCCTGGATGCGGCCGCCACCCGGGAGCTCATCACCCGCAGCGCCGAGGTGGCGCGCGAGGAGGGCGGGTCGGTGGTCGTCGGCGTCAACACCGATCACGTGGACGACGAGCACATCGGCCTGGACGCCGTGATCGACGCCTACAAGAGCCAGCTCGCCTTCACCGAGGAGCAGGGGGCGGGCCCGGTGCTGATGGCCAGCCGTCACCTCGCCCGTGCGGCCTCGTCCGCGCAGGACTACCGCCGTGTCTACCGCGCGGTGCTGGCATCGGCGCAGACCCCGGTGGTCGTGCACTGGCTGGGCACCGCGTTCGATCCGCAGCTGGAGGGGTACTTCGGCTCCACGGACTGGCGCGAGGCGTCCCGTGTACTGCTGGAGATCATCGCGGAGGCGCCCGACAAGGTGGCCGGCGTGAAGATGAGCCTGCTGGACGCGGAGAGCGAGGTGGCGGTGCGCGAGCAACTGCCCGAGGGCGTTCGCATGTTCACCGGCGATGACTTCAACTACGTCGGGCTGATCGGCGGCGCCGACGTTCCCGCCGCCGCGCAGCCCGCGCGCGAGCCGGGCTCCGAACGTCAGCACTCGGATGCGCTGCTCGGAGCGTTCGCGGCGCTCACGCCGGTGGCCTCGGCCGCCATCCAGGCGCTGGATGCCGACGAGCCCGATCGCTATCTCGAGATCCTGGAACCCACCGAGGCGCTCAGCCGTCAGGTGTTCGCCGCGCCCACGTTCTACTACAAGACCGGCGTGGCGTTCCTGTCGTGGCTGAACGGCCACCAGCGCGCGTTCCAGATGGTCGGGGGGCTCCACGCCGCCCGGAGCCTTCCGCACCTGTCGGAGATCGTCCGCCTGGCGAACGCGTCCCGTGCCCTGGAGCGACCGGAGCTCGCCGTCGAGCGCTGGCATTCGCTGCTGCGGGTGAACGGAGTCGAGGCGTGAACCCGGAGCTGGGCCCGTCACGGCTGTCCGTCAACCAGGGGACGATCAAGTACGCGGATCTGGCCACGGCCCTGCGCGTCACCGCCGAAGCCGGCATCGAGGCGATCGGGCCGTGGCGCGAGCCCGTGGCGGAGGTCGGGCTCGACACGGCGGCGAAGATGATCGCCGATTCCGGGCTCCGCGTGTCGACATACTGCCGCTCGGGGTTCTTCACCGCGGGAGATCGCGCTGCGGTGCTCGATGACAACCGCCGCGCCATCGAGGAGACCGCGGTGCTGGCATCCGCGGGCGCTGCGGGCTCCGCGCCCGTACTGGTGCTGGTGGCCGGCGGTCTTCCAGAGGGGTCGCGCGACATCGTCGGCGCCCGGGAACGCGTGCGCGACGGTGTGGGCGCACTGGCGGAGGATGCCCGCGCCGCCGGTGTGACGCTCGCCATCGAGCCGCTGCATCCGATGTTCGCCTCCGATCGGTGCGTGGTCACCACTCTCGCCGAGGCGCTGGACATCGCGTCCGATTTCGATCCGGACGTGGTGGGCGTCACCGTCGACACGTTCCACATCTGGTGGGATCCGCAGGTGCTGGACTCCATCGCTCGGGCGGGCCGCGAACGTCGGATCGCCACCTACCAGGTGTGCGACTGGCGCACTCCGCTGCCGGCGGACGTCCTGCTCAGCCGGCACTACCCGGGTGAGGGCGTGATCGATTTCGCCTCACTTACCCGCGCGGTGATGGACACCGGGTACGACCGCGACATCGAGGTGGAGATCTTCAACCAGGAGGTGTGGGACGACGCGCCAGCGAACGTCGTGTCGCGTACCGCGGAGAGCTTCCGGAAAACGGTGTCCCCGCACCTGGCGGCCCCCGTAGACTCCGTGGGGTGAGCGAGATCCCGATGGCGCCCGACCTGTCCTCCGCGCGCGCCGCGGCGACCCTGCACGATGTCGCGCAGGCCGCGGGAGTGTCGCTGGCCACGGCATCGCGCGTGCTGAACGGGTCCACTCGCCGCGTGGCGGACGCGTATCGCGAGCGCGTCCAGGCGGCAGCGGACCGGCTCGGGTATACGGCGAACCTCTCGGCGCAGGCGACCGCCCGCGGCACCAGCGCCATCGTCGCGCTGCTGGTGGCCGACATCGCGGACCCCTACTTCGGCCAGATCGCTGCCGGGGTCGCTCGCGGTGCGGACGAAGCCGGGCTCGTGGTCACCATCGCCATCACCGAGCGCGACCCGGCCCGCGAAGTGCGCGTGATCCGTGCCCTGCGCGGTCAGCGTCCCCGGGGATTGATCCTGGCCGCCTCGCGCGACCTCGACCACGACGCCGCCGGGCTGAGCGGTGAGCTGTCGGCGCTGTCGGCCAGCGGGACGCGCGCGGTGGCGCTCGGACGCGGCGACGGCGACGTGCGCTGGCTGGCCGTGGACAACCGTGCGGGTGCCGCCGCTCTCGCCGAACACATGAGCGCGCTCGGGTACCGGCGCGCCATCGTGCTCGCCGCCGCGGAGGGGCTTCGCACCTCCGACGACCGCATCGCGGGCTTCGCCGAGGGCTTCACCGCGGGCGGCGGAGAGGAGCCGCGCGTGCTGCGGGGATCCTTCTCCCGTCAGGGCGGGATCGACCTCATGGCGCGGGCGCTGGCGGAGGGTGTGGAGCCCGGCACCCTGGTGTTCGGGATCTCGGACGTCGTGGCCATCGGCGCGATGCGCGCCATCCGCGACGCCGGCCGCACGGTGGGCGCCGACATCGCTGTCTGCGGCTTCGATGACATTCCCACCAGCTCCGACGTGACCCCCGCGCTCACCACGGTGCGGGTGCCCCTGGATGAGATCGGCTACCAGGCACTGCACGCCGCGGTGGCCGAGGACTGGCCGGGTCCCGGGGATGCCGTGGAGCTCACCGTGATCCCGCGCGATTCGACGCCTCGGCGAGCATGACGGGCACGCGGCGGCGGGTCGTGATCTGCCCGGACAGTTTCAAAGGATCGCTATCGGCGGCCGAAGCGGCGCGGGTGATCTCGGCAGGCTGGAGTTCGGTTCGCGGGGAGGATGAGATCGTGCTCCGCCCGATGGCGGACGGCGGTGAGGGCACGCTGGACGCCTTCCTCGCCGCGCACGATGCCTCGCCGCGCACGACCCGGGTCACCGGCGCGGATGGCCGTGAGCGCGACGCACCATGGGCGCTCCTGCCCGACGGCACCGCGGTCGTGGAACTCGGCGTCTGCTGCGGGATCGAGCAGCTGGGGTCCGCACGCGCGCCCTTCACCGCTCACACGGGCGGCTTCGGCCAGGCGATCGCCGCGGCGCTGGATGCCGGAGTGGAGCGGCTGGTGCTGGGGATCGGCTCCAGCGCCTCCACCGATGGCGGTGCGGGGCTGCTGCGCGCGCTCGGGGCCCGGCTGCTCGATGCCGGAGGGCGCGAGGTTGCACCCTCTCCCGACGGCCTGGCATCGCTGGCCTCGGTCGATCTGTCGGCTCTCCGGGCCGCTCCCGCCCGCGGAGTGCTGGTGCTCTCCGACGTCACGAACCCGCTGACGGGGCCGCACGGTGCCGCGGCGGTCTTCGGCCCGCAGAAGGGCATCCCGGCGGAACGGATCGGGGAGGTGGACGATGTCCTGTCCCGCTGGGCACAGGCGCTGATCGTGGCGGCGGGAGCCGCCGATGAGCTGATCACCGCCCCTGGCGCCGGCGCAGCCGGAGGCACCGGATTCGCGCTGAGGGTCTGGGGTGCCGATCTAGTTCCCGGTGCCGCTGCCGTGGCTGATCTGATCGGGCTTCCCGCGGCGAGCACCGCCGCGGACGTCGTCATCACGGGGGAGGGTTCCTACGATGCCCAGTCCGCGGCGGGAAAGGTCCCCGCGCACGTGGCGTCGTTGTCGAGCGCTGCGACCGTTCTGATCGCCGGGCGGATCACGCCGGATGCCGACACGTCGGCGTTCGCCGCGGCGCTGTCGCTCACCGAACTCGCCGGCTCGCCGGAGGCCTCGCTCGCAGACCCGCGGCGCTGGCTTCGCGAGGCCGCCGCGTGCGCGGCGTCGCGATTCTGACGCGGCTTCCCCGGGTTTCCGCGCGCACCTAGCAGAATGGCAGGGTGTCCGTCATCGCCGCCCGTGTCTTCGTGGGGGGTGCCGCGACCGCGCTGCTGACCTCCGTCGTGTGGCTGGCCCTGATCGTCGGCGGATCCGGTTCACACCCGGGCACGACGGTCACGCTCGCGGTCATCGCGGCGCTGTCGGGCACCGCTCTGCTGGTCGGCGCTGCGCTCGTCGCCCGGTTCGTGGACGCCTCGATCGAGCGTGATGTGCTGGTGGTCCGATCGGCTCTGCGCCCTCGTCGGGCGGTCGCTCTCGCGGACATCGAGGAGGTGGTCGTGATCGAGTCCCTGCTGCTTCCGGCGCGGACGGCCAGCTCGGTGCGCCGTCTCGTGATCCGCACGCGCGCCGGTGGCGTGATCGGCATCACCGCACGCAACGCCGGTCTGGTCGCCCAGCTGGGCGCTCGTGCGGTGCCGATTACCGTCGACTCCGAGCCCCTCGCTCCGGGTACCGCCGCCCGCCGCCATCCGGGGGCGTCATCGTGGGCCGAACGGATTCTCGGTGCGATGCTCTGGGCAGCGGTGATCGTTCCGGTGATCGTCGTGATCTGGCTGCTCGTGTCGCGATGAGCCCGGGCACGGCGGGGTCAGCCGGCGGCACGCCAGGCGTCGAGTCCGGCGCGGACGGTGGAAGTGGGTGGCACCGCCGCTTCCACCTCGGCGAGCGGAATCCAGTCGGCGTGATCCGTAGAGCCGCCCACCTCGATCGTGCCGAGCTCTCCGCCGACCACACGGGCCGAGAAGATCACGCGAACCGCCTTGAAGGGCCGTCCCCGATCGCCGGTCGGCCACGTGCTGCTCGTGACGGTGAGCAGCCCCGTGATCTCGGCGTGGTATCCGGTCTCCTCGTAGATTTCGCGGACGAGTCCCTGCTCCACGGTCTCCTCGAAGTCCACGCCGCCGCCGGGAAGCGACCATCCCGCTCGCTTGGGGTGGTTGAACCAGCTGAGCAGCATGCCGCGCTCATCGATGATGACCGCGTACGCCGCCAGTCGCGTCTCGTACTCGTAGAACTCCAGATGATGCTCGGCGCTCATTCGCCGAGCGCCTCCGAGACCACCGCACGAGCCTCTTCCTGCACCTGACGCAGGTGATCCTCGCCGCGCAGCGACTCGGCGTACAGCTTGTAGACGTCCTCGGTCCCCGACGGACGCGCCGCGAACCACGCGTGCTCGGTCTGCACCTTGAGACCGCCGATGGCCGCGCCGTTTCCGGGGGCGTGGGACAGCTTGGCGACGATCTCCTCACCGGCCAGGGCGGTGGCGGCGACCGCATCGGGGCTCAGCCGGCCGAGTGCCGCCTTCTGCTCGGGCGTCGCGGGGGCATCCACGCGCTGGTACGACGAGGCGCCGAACTGCGCCTCGATGTCGGCGTACAGCTGCGAGGGCGTGCGCTTCATGACGGCGATGATCTCCGCCGCGAGCAGCGCCAGCAGGATGCCGTCCTTGTCGGTGGTCCACACGGATCCGTCCGTGCGCAGGAAGGAGGCGCCGGCCGATTCCTCGCCGCCGAACGCCACGGATCCGTCGAGCAGACCCGGGACGAACCACTTGAAACCCACCGGGACTTCCAGCAGACGGCGCCCGAGGGACTCCGCTACGCGGTCGATCATCATCGACGACACCAGCGTCTTGCCGATGGCGGCATCCTCGCGCCAGCCCGGGCGGTGCGAGTAGAGGTAGGCGATGGCGACGGCGAGGTAGTGGTTCGGGTTCATGAGACCCGCGTCCGGCGTGACGATGCCGTGACGGTCGGCGTCCGCATCGTTTCCGGTCAGCACGTCGAACTGATCCCGCTTCGCGACGAGGGAGGCCATCGCCGACGGCGACGACGGGTCCATCCGGATCTTCTCATCCCAGTCCAGCGTCATGAAGCGCCAGGTGGGGTCGACATCGGGATTGACCACCGTGATGTCCAGGTCGTGCATCTCGCCGATGAGCGCCCAGTACTCGACCGATGCCCCGCCGAGCGGGTCGGCGCCGATGCGCACGCCCGCCTCGCGGATCGCGTCGAGATCGAGGATGTTCGCGAGGTCGCGCACGTAGGCCTCGCGGAAGTCGTAGGTTCCCACCGTGGAGCCGTCGATGTCGGCGAAGCGCACACGCTTCACGCCCTCGAGCCCGGCCGCGATCAGGCGGTTGGCCCTGTCGGCGATCCAGCCGGTGGCGTCGGTGTCGGCGGGGCCGCCGTGCGGCGGGTTGTACTTGAAGCCGCCGTCGGTGGGCGGGTTGTGCGACGGAGTGACCACGATGCCGTCCGCGCGGCCGGGATCGGCGGCGTCGCGTCCCCGGTTGTAGGTGAGGATGGCGTGGCTCAGCGCGGGCGTGGGGACCCACGACTCCCGCGAATCCTGTCGCACGTCCACGCCGTTCGCGACCAGGACCTCCAGGGCCGTGCGTTCGGCCGGAAGCGAGAGGCCGTGGGTGTCGCGACCGAGGAACAGCGGGCCGGCGATGCCCTGCGCTGCACGGTAGTCCACGATCGCCTGCGTGGTGGCGAGGATGTGGTCCTCATTGAAGCTCGTCGAGAACGAGGATCCGCGGTGGCCGCTGGTGCCGAAAGCGACGCGCTGGGCCGGCACATTCGGGTCGGGTCGTCGGTCGTAGTACGCCGCGATCAGCGCATCGACGTCGATGAGGTCTGCGGGTTCGGCGGGCTGTCCTGCGCGAGTCATGCCCTCAGTCTGCACCGAACGGGCCGAACACGCATGCTCGATTACCGCAGTACACGGCTGAAAGACAGCCGGAAGCCCCGCCGATCCACCGCCGCACGGGCGGTCTCGATTCCCGGACGGCGGCGGCTCCACGGCGCGATCTCGCGAGCGTGGTGAGTGCAACACCCACTACGGTGGAACCAAGCCGCTCCGACACGGCCGACGTTCCACGAGCCCTCCCCCCGGGGCATGAGGAGGAGAAGCATGCGCAGCCCTGTCCGCTGGGCCGTGTCGATCATGGCGGCCGTCGGTGTCCTCGGCGCGATCACGGCGTGCTCGCCGGGTGCGCCCGAGGGATCCGCGACGAGTGCGCCGGCCGATACCCAGGACGTCGTCACCGTGACGAATGACGCCGAGCTCGCCGATGCCGGAAGCCGTGTCGCCGCCGGCGGGATCATCATGATCGAACCCGGCACGTACCATTCCTCGCTCGAGGTGCGCGCCGATGATGTGACCGTGCGCGGCACCGACCGCAACGGCGTGATCCTGGACGGCGAGTTCACCCGCAGCAACGGCGTCGTGATGACCGGAGCGCGCGTCAGCGTCGAGAACCTCACGGTGCGCAATTTCGTGCAGAACGGCGTCCTGATCACCGGGGTCACCGATGAGAACGGTGCGGGCGTCGCGCGGGGGCCGGACGGCTATCTCCCGGGAAACGTGGCCGACCCCGTCGCCGGGTATCTGGTGCAGTCCGTCACCGCGCAGAACAACGGCCTGTATGGCATCTACGCGTTCAACCGCACCGGGGGAGTGATCCGCTCGAACCTCGCGAGCGGCGGATCGGACTCGGGGATCTACGTCGGCCAGTGCGAGGACTGCAACGCCGAGGTCTCGGGAAACGTCGTCACCCTCAACGCGGTGGGCATCGAACTCGCCAACGCGTCGAACGTCGTCATCGCCGGGAACCGCATCACGCGCAACCGCATCGGCCTCACCATCCTCTCCAACTACCTCGAGGCGCACGGTCCGACCCGGGGCGTCCGGATCGCCGGAAACGTGATCACCGACAACGACGAGTCGCAGACGCCCGAGCAGGCGACCGGTGCCTTCGGCGTGGGCGTCGGCCTGTCCGGAACGGTGGACGCCGTGGTGCGTGCCAACCTCATCACCGGCAACCCGAACGCGGGTGTCTGGGTGAACTCCTCGGACGACTTCGCCCCGTCGGGCACGAGCGTCACGGACAACGTCTGGGACGACTCGGCGCTGGCCGTGGTGTTCGCACCCAGCGCCGAGCATGCCGGATCACAGAACTGCTTCCAGCTGCCTGCCGGTGCACGAAGCGAACCGCCCGCGCTCGCCACGGCGCGCTGCAGCGACGGGATCGCCCCGGCCGCCTGGGCCCAGCCGGTCGCCCCCGCCGGCATCAGCTTCGCGAAGGTGGCGACGACGCCCGAACGTCCCGGTCTGGACAGCGTCGATGAGACCCCGCGCACGCTGCCGGATGCGGTGGACCTGCCGGACGTCAGCACCGTGAGCGTGCCTGCTGCCGATCTGCTCGCAGATCCCGCCGCATGAGCGAAGGCACGACCATGGAGCCGGGCGACGGCACCACGCGGAAGATCGGTCGCCGGTCGCTCTTCGCGGGAATCGGCGCTGCCGCCGTGACCGGGGCAGCCGGCTTCGCGCTCGGGCGGATGGGCGAGGGATCGGCTGCCGCCCCGGATCCGGCGGCCAGCACCACCAGCAGTACGCAACAGCGCGCGCTGGCCGAGGCCCACCGCCTGCCCGGAGCCACCTGGCCCGAGGTGCCCCCGCGGCACCTCACGGTTGCGGTGCTCACCCTCGCGTCGACCACGCCGGCGGACGTCCGCACCGCTGTCGAGGCGATTCACACCGCCACGAGCGAGGTCACCCCGGACGCGGGGGAGCTGACGGTTCTGGTGGGCGTCGCTCCCGCGCTCGCAGCCGCGGTCTGGCCGGAGCGGGTGGCGCATGCCGAGCCGCTTCCCGCTTTCCGCAATGACCGGGCGCCGTTCCTCGCCGCCGGGGACCTCCTGGTTGAGGTCTCTGCGGAGACGGCGGCGGCCGTCGCCGACCGGATGAGGGCGATCCTCGCCGCGACCCCGCAGGCCACGGTGCTCTGGCGCAGCAACGGCTCGCGCGATGCGCCGACACCCGCGGGGACGACCCGCACGCCGATCGGGTTCGTGGACGGGATCATCAACCCGCGGACGGCGGACCTGCTGGACGCGGGGGTGTGGACGGGCACGGGACGCGACACGTACGCGGTCGTGAGACGGATGCACATCGAGTCGACCTTCACCGGCCTGGCGGTGCCGGAGCAGGAGGAGGCCATCGGCCGCCGCCGGGACACCGGGTCTCCGCTCTCCGGCGGCGACGGCATGGCGGAGGTCGATCTGTTCGCGAAGTCCGAGACGGGTCGTCTGCTCACGCCGACGGCCGCGCACGCACGGCGCGCGCACCCCAGCAACATCGGCCGCCCGCTCATGCTCCGCCGCAGCTATGCTCTCGGCGATGCTCCGGGGGCGGGGCTGCTGTTCCTCGCGTTCTTCAACGACCCCGCGACGTTCATCATGACCCAGCGCCGCCTCGACGAGCAGGACGGACTCATCTCGCACACCTACACGGATGCCGGCGGGGTGTTCTTCGTTCCGGACCCCGCCATCGGCTGACCGTCCGTGTGCGGCACGGGCAGGAACTAGGCTGACACTCATGTCACTGCCGTCGGATGCCGAACGCCGTACCTACAGCTATCTGGGCCCGGCGGGGACGTTCACCGAGGCCGCCCTCGCCCAGGTTCCGGAGGCGCGCGGTCAGATCTGGCGTCCGGTGCACAACGTCGGCGAGGCCCTCGCCGACGTGACCAGCGGCCGCAGCGATGCGGCGATGATCGCGATCGAGAACTCCGTCGACGGCGGCGTCACCACCACGCAGGACGCCCTGGCCACCATCCCGGGTCTTCGCATCGTGGGGGAGTACCTGGTGCCGGTGTCGTTCGTGCTGGTCGCGCCGCGCGGCACGGCGCTCGCCGACGTGGCCCGTATCGCCGCCCACCCCGTCGCCTACGCGCAGTGCCACATCTGGCTTCAGGAGAACCTCCCCACCCATTCGCACGTCCCGGCCGCGAGCAACGTGGCCAGCACCATCGGTCTGCTCGACGGTTCACTCACGGTGGAGGCGGCGATCGCTCCGCCGAACATCACCGAGCACTACGACGTCGAGGTGCTGGCCGAGAACATCGGCGACAACGCGAATGCCGTCACGCGCTTCGTGCTCGTCTCCCGTGTGGTGGCACCGGTGCCCCCCACCGGCGCCGACAAGACCACGGTGATCGCCGAGCTCTCCGATGACCGGCCCGGTGGTCTGCTGGAGCTGCTGGAGCAGTTCTCCACGCGTGGCATCAACCTCGGCCTGATCCAGTCCCGTCCGATCGGCGACACCCTGGGCCGCTATCGCTTCATCATCGACGCCGACGGTCACGTACAGGATGAGCGCATGGCCGACGCGCTGATGGGCGTGCGCAGATTCAGCCCGCGCGTGGTGTTCCTCGGCTCCTATCCCCGTGCGGACCGGCAGGTGGTGCACTATTCGGACCGCTATGCGGACGAGCTCTTCGTCGAGGCACGAGACTGGTTGCGCGGCATTCTCAGCGGCGAACCGGAAGAGTGATCCCGGGTCGCCGGGAGTCGACCGAATCAGCGATGCGCGCCCGTGGCGCTGCGGCTAAGGTGGTCGGCATGACGGGGGACGACGACGGGTGGCGTTCGCAGTCACGGGTGCGCGACGCGTCGGTGGACTCGTTCATCGCGGGCTTCGTCACCGCCATCCGGCAGGGCCACGCGGAGGAGGCGGACCGGCTTGCCCGGCGCACCGCCATCAGCGAGATCGTGACCCGGGGTCTGCAGCTGCACGAGGCGCTGGGTGCGGTGCCGGTGGAGTCGGGCGTCGCCTCCCTCAGCGATCCGGCCCATCCCGGAATCCTGCTCACCGTCGCCACCGCCCGCGCCGAGGCGACCGGGTCCGTGGACGCCCTTGATCGTCCGCTGCGTGACGCCGCCCGTCGCCTCCTCGCGGAGCACCCGGCGTCGGCGGCGCAGCGGGCACGCAATCTCTCCTTCGCGGCGTTCGCGATGCATCTGATCGGGGACGAGGACGGTGCGCTGCGCATCGCGGCACGCGGGGCGGAGCTCGTCCTCTCGATCGAGCCGGGGGTGGGCTCGCGGGAGCTGCCCGAGTTCGCCGTCGCGGCGAGCGACCTCGCCATGGTGTACATGTTCTCGGAGCAGTACCTGCGCGCCGTGCGGCTGTGGTCGTGGGTGCGGGCGCAGGTGGCCGACCCTCGCGAGCCGGCTCTCATGCAGGCCGACTGGGGGCTCGCGATCGCGGGGACGATCGTCGGCGATCAGTCGCTCGTGGCCGCCTACACGCGACCTGCGCTGGATCCGAACCGTCAGGAACTCGGATCGGCGGTCGGTCGTGATCCGTGGTGGGCGCTGGTGCAGGCCGCGCGCATCTGGGCAGCCCTGGACCTCATCGATCCCGAGCGGGCGCTGCACATCACCATGCACGCCGTGGCGTCCACGAGCCCCTCGGTGCTCATCTCACCGCTGGGGACCGCTCATGCAGCCACGCTCCTGGCCCTGGGGCGACCCGAGGCCGCCATCGGGGTGCTGCAGGCACTTCCCGATGCGGCCCGCACCGTCACGGGGCCCGATCGCGGCTGGCGGACGACGCTGCTGGCGCTGGCGGAGGCCATGCGCGGCGGCGATATCGGGCCTCTGCTGCGCGCTCCCGGCCTGCAGGCCGATCCCTACCTGTCGGACGTGCTGCGCAGCCACGCGGCACTCGTCTCCGGTTCGGGCGATCTGACCGCCGCGCTGCGGGAGGACGACCGCCCCCGCTCTGTGCGAGCGACGGGGCTCTACGCCGTGGTCCGCGCCGCCGCTCACCTCCGGCTGGGCAATCAGGCCGCCGCGCTTTCGGAGCTCGCCCGGGTGGCGGAACAGGTCCCCGGGACGGGGCGGAGTGCCTGGGCACTGCTCCTGCCGGACGCCGACGTGCAGGCGCTGCGCGAACTCGCGCGGTCGGTCGATCGGCCTCAGCTCGCCGACGTGCTTCCGGAGCGCAGCGCGGTGACCGGCGCCGCCCGACGGGTGGAACTCACCGAGCGCGAGCGCGAGGTGCTGGCGCTCTTGCAGCAGGGCCGCACGAACGCGCAGATCGCCGCCCAGCTGTTCATCTCGCCGAACACCGTGAAGTTCCACGTGGCGAACATCCTCAAACGTCTGGGTGTCGCCAGCCGGGACGAGGCGGCGGCGCTGGGCGTGGCCGATCCTCCCTCCCGTTCGGTCCACGCCGGGTGAGCGGGTGGCGCGGACGGCTGTCCGCTCGCGCCGGCGAGGGGAGCGGGTAGGCTGGGCGGGTAGTCTTCCCCGCCCACCCTTCCATGCACCCGCATGGGGTTGTTGACTGGGATCACGAAGAGCGTTCGTCCCTGACGACGCCGATCGAGACAGTGATGAGGCCGCTCGCGCCCCCCTCGCGAGCGTCCTCATTGCACGGCCCCACGGCGTGCGCCCGATCGACGGCTCGGCACCCCCCCGCCGCCCGTCTCTTCCAGATCGGGAGATCGACCACTGCGATCGAGCGGCGGATGCCTCGCATCCGCCGCTCTTCGTCGTCTGAGCTCAGACCCTCGAGGACGCGGTCGCCACCGCGGAAGCCGCTGATGTGCCGACCCGGTGCGCGAGGCGCGTGGCCGGCTCGTCCACCCAGATCGTGAACAGGCACGCGACGATGAAAGACGCGGGCAGCGTCAGCCAGAGCGCCGCGGTCGCATCGGGCAGGAGAAGGGCGCCCGCGACGATGATGGGCACGTGGACGAGGTAGAGCCCGAACGAGATCCGGCCGAGGAAGCGCAGCGGCGGGATGCCGACGAACGTGGTGAGACGTGACGGCACGCTCAGCCCGAAGACCAGGAGCGCTGCGCCGAGGACGACGCTGGCGCTGAGCGCCAGGGATGCTCGGTCGGTGAGAGCGAGCCCGCCGAACGTGCGCGCCGCATCCGGCACGGCGATGAGCGCGAGACCCGCGCCGGTGGCCACCCATGACCGCCAGGGAGCGGGCTTCACGATGCGGGTGCGGTAGAGCTTCGCGACGGCGGCGCCAGCCACGAACATCGGACCGAACTGCAGGGCCGGCACCAGGAACCAGCCGCCGAGGCCGCTCAGCACCGCGCACAGCGCAACCGTGGCCCACAGCGACCAGTGACGGTCCACGCGGAGCACCAGAAGGAAGGCGAGAGGCAGGAGGAGGGAGAAGAGCAGCTCCCATTTCAGCGACCACAGCGGGTTGTTGAGTGAAGCGCGGCCGGTGATGAGGAAGAGGTTCGAGATCACGTCTCCGATGCTGAGCCGGTCGATCGTCGATGCCCGCACCCACGCGCTCTCCCCGCCGCGGGGCACGCCGAGGGTCAGGACCACGAGAGCTGCAGCGAAGAGCACCGACGCCGCCGACGGAATCCAGAGGCGAAGGAATCGGCGCGGGTAATAGCTCCACAGATTCATGGATCTGCCGCGCAGCAGCGGGAGCACCAGGACGAATCCGCTGAGGACGAAGAAGATCGTGACCGCGTTCGTTCCCATGCTCGCCAGTCGGAGGGGCGTGTCCCACACCCACCACGCCACCGAGAACGGCTCCGCCCGTTCCGCCGTGGTGGCGGTCGCGGAGTCCAGCTGGATTGAGATGAACCGGCCGAGGTCGGTGGAGATCAGCGCGTGCCAGATGACGACGGCCACAGCCGCGAGACCGCGCAGTCCGTCGAGCGCGTGCATGCGCGTGGGCGGACGGGTGATGCCACCCGTCGCCGTGATCGTCCCCGTCGTTGCCTCAGTCGTCATCGACACCCCCTGCGTACGAGGGGGAGTCTAGCTCGCCGCCGCGCCCGGCCTCGTTCTCTCTCCCCGGGTGCGACGAGGCAGGTTCGAGGCGGTGCGGCAACGAGCCCCGCGGCCGCTCACACGGGCGGCGTGGGCGTTCGCCGGCCTCAGGCGATGAGCTCCAGCGTCTGCATCCGCCCCGGAGCGGTCGCGAGATCCTCACCCTCGTAGGCACCCGCAACCGGCGAGATCATGACCTCGTCCAGGCCGTGTTTCGCGGCGAAAGCGGAGAGGTCGCTGCGCACCATGTCGCCGGTTCCCACGAACCAGCGAGCGCGCGCAGAGCCCATGAACTCCGCTGTCATCGCATCCTCGGTGGCGGCCTGGGCCGCATCGACGGTCTCCAGGGCCTCGAGAGGCTTTCCGGTGCGCATGCGCGCGAACATCCGCAGTTGCGGCAGGGCACGAGCCTCCGCTTCTTCGGCGGTCGGCGCAGCGACGACGTTCGCGGTCAGGAACGTCCGGGGCTCGGCGAGGTCGGCAGAAGGCTGGAAGGAGGTGCGGTACAGATCGAGCGCGCGTTCGAGCCCCGATCCGGAGAAGTGGTTCGCGAACACGTACGGCAGGCCCATCTGCGCCGCCAGCTGGGCGGAGAAGTCGCTCGAGCCCAGGAGCCAGACGTCGGGGCGGCCGATGGCCGCCGGAGTGGCGCGAACGACGTACTCGCCACCGCTCACGAACCGCATGCTGGCTCCGTCCTCGCCGGTGAGGGCCAGGATGTCGGCGATGTGCTGCGGGAAGCGCTCCACGTCGGACGACGTGCCGCTCTGGCGCAGCAGCTGGGTGATCACGGGATCGCTTCCCGGCGCCCGCCCGATTCCGAGATCGATGCGACCCGGCGCGAGCGCTTCCAGCGCGGCGAACTGCTCGGCCACGACCAGCGGCGCATGATTCGGAAGCATGACGCCGCCCGAACCCACGCGGATCCGGCGGGTGCGCGCGGCAGCTGCGGCGATCAGCACAGGGGGAGTGGTCGATGCCACCGCCGGCATGTTGTGATGCTCGGCGAACCAGTAGCGGCGATACCCCAGCTCGTCGGCGCGTACCGCGAGCTCCAGTGCGGAGGCGACGGCCTGCGTCGAGCTCTGTCCGGTGCGTACCGGGATGAGATCGAGGACGGAGAGGGCGAGCGGCGCGCTCACTTCGCGTTGATCTCCGTGTAGACCTGGGTGAGGGCCTGCTCGAAGGCCTCCGAGGGCTGGGCGCCGGAGATGCCGTAACGGCCGTCGATCACGAAGAACGGAACACCCTGGATGCCGTAGGCGGCAGCCTGTGCGATGTCTGCCTCCACCTCGCCGCGGAAGGCGTCGGCGTCCGCGACGACGCGGTCGGCGAGCTCAGCGCTCAGGCCCGCTTCGATGGCACGATCGCGCAGCAGAGTGAGGTCGCCGACGTCTTCGCCATCAGAGAAGTACGCGCGAAACAGGGTGTCCAGAACAGGCTGCTGGACACCTTCGGCGCGCGCCGCCTGGAGGAAGCGGTGGGCGTCGAACGTGTTGGACGGCACGGAATCCTCGAAGGAGAAGCGGAATCCTTCCGCGTGGCCCTGCTCGGTGAGGTGGCGGTGCGAGGCCTCCAGCTGCCGCGGGTCCATGCCGCGCGCGATGAGCTTCTGCGCCGCGGTTCCCGGTTCGCCGTGAGCGGGTGCGG
Source organism: Microbacterium sp. GXS0129 (assembly GCF_044769785.1). Taxonomy (NCBI): domain Bacteria; kingdom Bacillati; phylum Actinomycetota; class Actinomycetes; order Micrococcales; family Microbacteriaceae; genus Microbacterium; species Microbacterium sp. GXS0129. Next base: position 479,685 of record NZ_JBIZVZ010000001.1, read on the forward strand.
AGGGGTCGAGCTGGTACGAGTGATACGTCACGTCGATGTCGTCACCGAACGGCAGCCCGGCACGGACGTTCTCCAGACGCTTGTCGCCGAGGGCGCAGAACGGGCATGCGACGTCTAGCCAGACATCGACGGCGAGGCGGTGGGAAGTGACGGGGCCGGTGCTGGTGTCGGTCATGTGGGCTGGAACGCGACGGAGGTGACGACTATTCCCCACGGCGGCGACGCGAAACGATCTGCCTCGATGATCAGATGAAGCGATGCACGAATCGTGGTGTTCTCGTGCACTACTCATCCAAATAGGACCAATGTGCATACACCACATCCATCCTTCGGCGCAAGGGGATAGCGAGAGGTCGACATGATGATGACCTCACGTTCCGCATGATGACGCGGAAGTGCTGGTGGCGTCAGAGGCTATGGACCGTGCATGACATGCATGATACCTTGCTGGCAACTCGCTGGGACATCCCCCGTTGTCCCCTGTGAGTCACAGCTGAAAATTCCCCCGAAGGAGCTCCCCCGTGCTCACGATTTCGCGTCCCCCCGTGCCCCCATCCGACACTGCACGGCGCCGACCACGCGGCCTGATCGCCACCGCCGCGATCGCGGTGGCGTCCGTGTTCGGGATAGGGATCGTCGCGCCACCGGCGGTGGCAGCGCCGACGGATCAGTCGGAGGCGTACGCGCGCCTTATCGACACGAACCTCCTGGGTGTTGATCTGCTGGATCTGATCACCGCACAGTCGGCGTATCCGAGCTCGCCCGGGGAGCATCGCGCGTCTATCGACGCCTCGGTCCTGGATGGGCTGATCGGCGTCAGCCTTCCGGGACTGTCGCTGCCACTCATCGGGAACGGCTCGAACGGTGGACTTCTGGATCTCGGGGCGTCCGCGCAGGCGGGTGTGCTGGGCGGCGTGGCGAACGCGTCGTCGCCGGTGGACGCGGTCGCGGCCAGCGGTGCGGTCTCCGGGTCTGGCGCGATCGAGCTCGATCCGGACGCCAACATGGACACCGGGTACGCCACAGTTCAGCTGACGGCGCTTCTCGGCCAGCTCGGGCTCTCCGAACTCAGCGATGAGATCATCGATGACCTCACACTCCGCCTCGGCGCGCTCTACTCGAAGGCTCAGGCCTCCTCGGGTACCACGACGAGCGACTACGTCGTTGCCGGCGCACAGATGCGGGTGTCCTCGCCGCTCGTCGCCGGCCTCACCGCCGCGCTCCAATCGACAGCGGAAACGGCCACGCAGGCGTTGTTCGCCACCGACGGAGTCCTCCAGACCGTGTTGAACGGCGTCAGCTCGGGATCGCTGGATGTCCTGCTTGCCAGGATCAGTCTGGGCACCCCGAAGATCTCCGCGACCGTGAACCTCGGGGATGTCACCTCCGCACTGCTGCTGACGCCGTTGCGCGATTCCAGCGGTCTTGTGTCCATCGACCTGGGCACGGGCGTGATCACCATCGATCTCGCGAAGCTGCATGCCGCGGGACTCAACGACCTTCCGGCCAACACGTCGCTGCTCACTGCTGCGGAGGTAACGCAGATCACCGACACCGTGGCATCGCTGCTCGGCTCGCTCACGGGCTACGTCGGCAATGCCGCCGTGACGGCGCTGCAGAGCACCCAGGTCACGGTGACCCTGAACCCGACCGTGAGCGTTCTTCCCGGCAACCCGCTGGTCAGCGTGGAATCGGATCTGGCCATCACCCTCTCCGGAACGCTGAGACAGTTCACCGACTCGACCCAGCCGGCGCCGGTCGTCCAGAGCACCGGTGGAATCACCCTCACCTCGGCTTTGGGCGATACCGAAGTACCGCTCGGTAGTGTGCTCAACCTTGTGACGAACACCACGCTGCCTGCGATCCGGCTGGCGCTGTCTCCTGTGCTCGGCGTCGCCGGCGCCGGAACGGCCGCGATCACCGCCGCACTGCAGTCCACCGTGGCTGGGGTCGTGGATGTGCTGCGACCCGTGCTCGACGACGTGCTCAACCAGATCGTCGACCTGACCGTGAACCAGCAGGACACCGCGGACGGCATGTTCCGTGTCCGCGCGCTCACGGTCTCGGTGCTCCCCGGAGCGAACGTCATCGAACTGCCCCTGGCCACTTCCGCCGTTCGCGCGCTGGCGGTGGCCCCGGCCCCGGTCGCCACCTCTCTCTCCCCGACCAGCGGCCCCACAGCCGGTGGCACGGCCGTAACCATCACCGGCACGGATCTGGGAGGCGCGACCGCCGTCACGTTCGACGGCCTCTCCGCCGCCGTCACCGCCAACACGCCCACCTCGGTGACGGTCTCGACCCCGCCGCACGCGGCAGGCCCCGTGCCGGTCGTGGTCACCACCGCGGGCGGGACAACCAGCCCGCTCACCTACACCTATGTCGCGGCTCCCACCCTTGCCGGGCTGACGCCGAACCATGGCCCGGTCGGGGGAGGCACCGTGGTCACGATCACGGGCACCAACTTCACCGGTGCCAGCGCGGTGAGCTTCGGCGGGACCGCGGCCCAGTCGTACACGGTGAACTCGCCGACGCAGATCACCGCCACCTCGCCCGCACACGCGGCCGGCCCGGTGGATGTGACGGTCACGACGGCCGGAGGCGCATCGCTTCCGCAGACGTTCACGTACTACGACCAGCCGGTCATCGGAGGCGGCGGCGCGATCGGGCTCGACCCTGATCGGGGCTCGACCGACGGCGGTACCGGCGTGACCATCACCGGCACCGGGTTCCTGGGCGCCGACGATGTCACCTTCGATGGCGACAGCCGGCCGTTCACGGTCGTGGACGACACGACGATCACCACCACGACCGCGGCGCACGCGGCGGGACCCGTCGACGTCGTCGTCTCGAACCCGGACTTCGCCAGCGACCCGGCCGTCTTCACGTTCGTGCCGCTTCCCGCCATCACCGGGCTCACGCCGACCTTCGGTCCCGTTGCCGGCGGAACATCGGTGACGATCGCGGGATCCGGATTCGCGGACGCCAGCGTCGTCACGTTCGGCGGCACGGACATCCCGGTGGGCGCGCACACCGACACGTCGATCGTCGTCTCTTCGCCGCCGCACGCCGCGGGACCCGTGGATGTGACGGTCACCAACTCGACCGGTGCCAGTGCACCGCAGACGTTCACTTACTACGGCACGCCCGTGATCGGCGACGGACTCGGCGACATCGGTCTGGATCCGGTCAACGGACCCTCGACCGGCGGGACCGTGGTGACCATCACCGGTTCTGGCTTCACCGGTGCGGACTCGGTCACCTTCGACGGCACCGACGTGGCGTTCAGCGTGATCTCCGACACCGAGATCGAGGCCACCACGGCGGCGCACCCCGCGGGCGCGGTCGACGTGGTCGTCTCGAACCCGCTGGAGAGCAGCGACCCTGCCACCTTCACGTTCTACGACGCCCCGGTGATCGGTGACGGCGGTCCGGGCACGGACGGCCTCGACCCGAGCCAGGGGCCGACGGCCGGCGGCACCGTGGTGACCGTGACCGGTGAGAACTTCGTCGACGGCCTGACCTCGGTCACGATCGGCACCACCGTCATCCCGGCCGCGAGCGTCACCGTGACCTCCGGCACCGAGCTCGAGTTCACCACCCCGGCACACGCCGCGGGAGGCGTGCCCGTCACGGTGACAACTCCCGGAGGCACCTCCAACGCGCAGACCTTCTCCTACTACGACACCCCGGTGATCGGAGACGGCGCGGGCGACATCGGTCTGGACCCCGATCGTGGTTCCATCGCCGGCGGCACGCCGGTGACCATCACGGGAACCGGCCTCGCCAACGTCACCTCCGTGACCTTCGGTGACCAGCCTGCCCGGAGCTTCACGGTCGACAGCGACACCCAGATCTCGGCCGTCACCGAGGCGCACGTCGCCGGATCGGTTCAGGTCTCGGTCGCAAACCCGCTCACCACCAGCAACGAGGTTCCGTACCTGTACGTGCCGGTGCCGGCGCCGACGAGCCTCTCGCCGACGTTCGGTCCCACGGCGGGCGGCACCTCGGTGACCATCACGGGCACCGGATTCGCGGGAGCGACCCAGGTGGACTTCGGTGGCACGGTGCTGCCGCTGACGAACCAGACCAGCGACACCACGATCGTCGTCAGCTCGCCGCCGCACGCTGCGGGGGGTGTGAACGTGACGGTCACCAACGTGTCCGGCACCAGCGCTCCGCTGTCGTTCACCTACTACGGCCAGCCCGTCATCGGCGACCCGGACGCGGGCATCAGCGGACTGGACCCGGATGAGGGCCCGGTGGCCGGCGGCACGGCGGTCACCATCACGGGCACCGGCTTCACCGGTGCGAACGCGGTGACCTTCGGCGGCGCCCCGGCTCGCTCGTTCACGGTCGTCGACGACACGCGGATCGATGCGGTCACCGAGGCTCACGCCGCCGGTGCCGTCGACGTGGTGGTGTCGAACCCGTCGCTCTCCAGCGACCCGGCGACCTTCACCTACTATGACGTGCCGGTCATCGGCGACGGCGGTCCGGGCACGGACGGCCTCAACCCGAGTGCCGGCCCGTCTGCGGGCGGGACACCGGTGACGGTGACGGGCGACAACTTCGTCGCCGGTCAGACGTCGGTCACCATCGGCGGCGCGGTCATCGCGCCGGCAGCGGTGACGGTCGCGTCCGAGACCGAACTGTCCTTCACCACCCCGGCACACGCGGCAGGGGCGGTGGATGTCACCGTCACGACGCCGGGCGGTACGTCGAACGCGCAGACGTTCACGTACTACGACCAGCCGGTGATCGGCGATCCGGACACCGGTATCAGCGGCCTCGACCCGGATGCGGGACCCGTCGCGGGCGGCACTGAGGTGACCATCACGGGCTCGGGCTTCGCGGATGTGGACGCGGTGACCTTCGGCGGTGCTCCGGCTCGCGAGTTCACGGTGGTCAGCGACACGCAGATCGATGCGGTGACGGAGGCGCACGCCGCCGGTGCCGTGGACGTCGTGGTCTCGAACCCGGCGCTGTCCAGCGACCCGGCGACGTTCACCTACTACGACGTTCCGGTCATCGGCGACGGTGGCCCCGGAACCGACGGCCTGAACCCGTCGTTCGGCCCGGTGGCCGGCGGTACACCGGTGACGGTGACGGGTGAGAACTTCGTCGCCGGTCAGACGTCGGTCACGATCGGCGGCACGGTGATCGCACCGGCGAACGTGACCGTCGCCTCCGCAACGGAGCTGTCCTTCACCACTCCCGCTCACGCGGCGGGCGCGGTCGATGTGACCGTGACGACGCCGGGCGGTACGTCGAACGCGCAGACGTTCACGTACTACGACCAGCCGGTGATCGGCGATCCGGACACCGGTATCAGCGGCCTCGACCCCGACGCCGGCCCCATCGCGGGCGGAACCGCGGTGAGCATCACCGGAACCGGCTTCCTGGGTGCGGACGCGGTGACCTTCGGCGGCGTCGCTGCGGCGTCGTTCACCGTGGAGAGCGACACCCTGATCGAGGCGGTGACGCCCGCACACGCTGAGGGCGCCGTCGACGTCGTGGTCTCCAACCCGTCGTTCGACAGCGACCCGGCGACCTTCACCTACTACGACGTGCCGGTCATCGGCGACGGCGGTCCCGGAACCGACGGCCTCAACCCGAGCGTCGGCCCCGCAGCGGGTGGCACCCCCGTAACGGTGACCGGTGAGAACTTCGTCCCGGGTGAGACGTCGGTGACGATCGGTGGCGTGGTCATCGCGTCGGCGAACGTGACGGTCGCCTCCGGTACGGAGCTGTCGTTCACCACTCCCGCTCACGCGGCGGGCGCGGTGGATGTGACGGTCACGACGCCGGGCGGTACGTCGAACGCGCAGACGTTCACCTACTACGACCAGCCGGTGATCGGCGACCCGGACACCGGCATCAGCGGTCTGGACCCGGATGCGGGCCCGACGGCAGGCGGCACGGCGGTCACCATCACCGGTACCGGTTTCGCGGACGTGGACACGGTGATGTTCGGGGACATTCCGGCTCGCTCGTTCACGGTTGTCAGTGACACACGCATCGACGCGGTGACCGAGGCTCACGCCGCGGGCCCGGTCGACGTGGTGGTCTCCAACCCCGCGGTCTCCAGCGACCCGGCGACGTACACCTACACCGACGCTCCGGTGATCGGCGATGGCGGTCCCGGTACCGACGGCCTGAACCCGTCGTTCGGCCCCGTGGCCGGCGGCACCGCGGTGACGGTGAGCGGTGAGAACTTCGTCGCGGGCAAGACGTCGGTCACGATCGGCGGCACGGTGATCGCGCCGGCGAACGTGACGGTCGCCTCCGGTACGGAGCTGTCGTTCACCACGCCGGCGCACGCCGCGGGCGGGGTGCCCGTCACGGTGACGACGCCGGGTGGCACGTCGAACGCACAGACGTTCACGTACTACGACGTTCCGGTGATCGGCGATCCGGACGCGGGCATCAGCGGTCTCGATCCCGAGGTCGGTCCGGTGGCCGGCGGCACGGTGGTGCAGATCACCGGTACCGGATTCACCGGTGCCACGTCGGTCACGTTCGGCGGCGACGCCGCGGCATCCTTCACTGTCGAGAGCGACACGCTCATCGAAGCGGTGACGGCCCCGCACGCAGCAGGTGCAGTCGACGTGGTGGTTGCCAACCCGTCCTCGGCGAGCGACCCGGCGACCTTCACCTTCTACGACGTTCCGGTGATCGGTGACGGTGGTCCTGGTACGGACGGCCTGAACCCGTCGTTCGGCCCGGTGGACGGTGGCACGGCGGTGACGGTGACGGGTGAGAACTTCGTCGACGGTCAGACCTCTGTCACGATCGGCGGTACGGTCATCGCACCCGCGGACGTCACGGTCGCCTCCGACACCGAGCTGTCGTTCACCACCCCGGCGCACACCGCCGGAGCGGTGGATGTCACGGTGACGACTCCGGGCGGCACGTCGAACGCGCAGACGTTCACATACCTCGGCCAGCCCGTCATCGGCGACCCGGACACCGGTATCAGCGGTCTGGACCCGGATGCGGGCCCGGTGGCCGGCGGTACGGCGGTGACCATCACCGGCACCGGATTCACGGGAGCGAACGCGGTGACCTTCGGCGGTGCTCCGGCTCGCGAGTTCACGGTGGTCAGTGACACGCAGATCGATGCGGTGACGGAGGCGCACGCCGCCGGTTCCGTGGAGGTCGTGGTCTCGAACCCGGCGCTGTCCAGCGATCCCGCGACGTTCACCTACTACGACGTTCCGGTCATCGGCGACGGTGAGCCCGGAACCGATGGGCTCAGCCCCTCGTTCGGTCCGGTGGCCGGCGGCACGGCGGTGACGGTGACGGGTGAGAACTTCGTTCCGGGTGAGACCTCGGTCACGATCGGCGGCACGGTGATCGCGCCGGCGGATGTGACCGTGGACTCCGAGACCGAGCTGTCCTTCACCACGCCGGCGCACGCCGCCGGTCCGGCCGATGTGACGGTGACGACGCCGGGCGGCACCTCGAACGCGCAGACGTTCACCTACTACGCGACGCCGGTGATCGGTGATCCGGAGATCGGCGACCTGGGTCTGGACCCGGATCACGGACCGACGGACGGCGGCACCACGGTGACGATCACGGGATCCGGTTTCACCGGGGCCAACCAGGTCACCTTCGGCGAAGCGCCGGTGGCATCGTTCACGGTGGTCGACGACGGCACGATCACGGCGGTCACCGCGGCACACGCCGCCGGCGACGTGGACGTGGTGGTGTCCAACCCGGCCGCCTCCAGCGACCCGGCGGTGTTCACCTACGAGCAGTCGACGGGCCCCGCGGCACCGACCGTGGACGGCATCACGCCCGACAACGGCCCCACCAGCGGCGGCAACGAGGTGACCATCACCGGCGGCGGCTTCACCCCCGGCATCACGGTCACCGTGGACGGTGTTGAGGTGCCGGTGACGGTGGTGGATGAGAACACCATCACCATCACGATGCCCGCGCACGAGGCCGGTGTGGTCGAGATCGTGGTGACCACCGAGAACGGCTCCAGCAGCCCGGTGGAGTACACCTACGTGGCACCGGGCACCACGCCCACGCCGACGCCGACCGCGACATCGACGACGGGGCCGACCACGCCGGTCATCCCCAGCGCCACGCCGACGCGCGGTCCGGGCGGTAACCTGCCCGGCACCGGAACCGATCTGCCGATCGGACCCCTGGCGCTCGGCCTGATCGTCCTGCTGCTCGGCGTGGTGGTCGCGGCTCGCCGCACCCGCCAGGCTGATTGATCGGAAGCAGGACCTGAGGGGAATCTGAGGACCCCGGCGGATCATCCGCCGGGGTCCTCTCCCGTGACGTCCGGGGTCATCTCGCATATGCCGACGGCGAACACCGGCATACCGGCCCTCCGGCGTCGTTACAGTCTTCCTAGGGCGCATTCCCTCGCGCCCCGAGGAGTTGACGATGTTCGAGAGATTCACCGACCGTGCCCGTCGGGTGGTCGTCCTCGCCCAAGAAGAGGCGAAGATGCTCAACCACAACTACATCGGTACCGAGCACATCCTGCTCGGTCTCATCCACGAGGGTGAGGGCGTTGCCGCCAAGGCCCTGGAGTCCCTGGGCATCTCGCTCGACGCCGTGCGCGAGCAGGTTCAGGACATCATCGGCCAGGGTCAGCAGCAGCCGACCGGTCACATCCCCTTCACGCCGCGCGCGAAGAAGGTGCTTGAGCTGTCTCTGCGCGAAGCGCTGCAGCTCGGCCACAACTACATCGGGACTGAGCACATCCTGCTCGGTCTCATCCGCGAGGGCGAGGGCGTCGCCGCCCAGGTCCTCGTCAAGCTCGGCGCCGATCTGAACAAGGTCCGCCAGCAGGTCATCCAGCTGCTCTCCGGTTACCAGGGCAAGGAGCCCGTGGGAGTCTCCGGTGCAGCCCAGGAGTCGCCGTCCGCGCCGCAGGGCGGTTCGGCCGTGCTCGACCAGTTCGGCCGCAACCTCACGCAGGCGGCGCGCGACAACAAGCTCGACCCCGTCATCGGGCGTGAGAAGGAGATCGAGCGGGTCATGCAGATCCTCTCGCGTCGGTCGAAGAACAACCCGGTCCTCATCGGTGAGCCCGGCGTCGGCAAGACGGCCGTCGTCGAGGGACTCGCGCAGGCCATCGTCAAGGGCGAGGTGCCCGAGACCCTGAAGGACAAGCAGGTCTACTCGCTGGATCTCGGCTCGCTGATCGCCGGCTCCCGGTACCGCGGTGACTTCGAGGAGCGCCTGAAGAAGGTCACCAAGGAGATCCGCACGCGCGGCGACATCATCGTCTTCATCGACGAGATCCACACGCTCGTGGGTGCCGGTGCGGCCGAGGGCGCCATCGACGCGGCCTCGATCCTGAAGCCGCTGCTGGCCCGCGGCGAGCTGCAGACCATCGGTGCCACCACGCTCGACGAGTACCGCAAGCACTTCGAGAAGGACGCGGCGCTGGAGCGCCGCTTCCAGCCGATCCAGGTGGCCGAGCCGTCGCTGCCTCACGCGATCAACATCCTCAAGGGGCTGCGCGACCGTTACGAGGCGCACCACAAGGTGCAGATCACGGACGGTGCGATCGTCGCGGCGGCCAACCTCGCCGACCGCTACATCTCGGACCGCTTCCTGCCGGACAAGGCCATCGACCTGATCGATGAGGCCGGCGCCCGCCTGCGCCTGTCGATCCTGTCCTCCCCGCCGGAGCTGCGCGAGTTCGACGAGAAGATCGCCAAGGTCCGTGAGGAGAAGGAAGCAGCCTCCGAGAACCAGGACTTCGAGAAGGCCGCATCGCTGCGCGACGAGGAGAAGAGCCTGCTTGCCGAGCGTCTGCGTCTGGAGAAGCAGTGGCGCTCTGGTGACGTCGCCTCCCACGCGGTGGTCGACGAGGGCCTGATCGCCGAGGTCCTCGCCCAGGCCACCGGCATCCCCGTCTTCAAGCTCACCGAGGAGGAGTCCGCTCGCCTGGTGTTCATGGAGAAGGCGCTGCACCAGCGCGTCGTGGGTCAGGAGGAGGCCATCGCGGCTCTCTCCCGCACCATCCGCCGCCAGCGTGCCGGTCTCAAGGACCCCAACCGCCCGTCCGGATCGTTCATCTTCGCCGGTCCTACCGGTGTCGGCAAGACGGAGCTGGCCAAGGCTCTGGCGGAGTTCCTGTTCGACGACGAGGGTGCCCTCATCTCGCTCGACATGAGCGAGTTCGGTGAGAAGCACACGGTCTCGCGTCTGTTCGGTGCTCCTCCCGGATTCGTCGGCTTCGAAGAGGGCGGTCAGCTCACCGAGAAGGTGCGTCGCAAGCCGTTCTCCGTCGTCCTCTTCGACGAGATCGAGAAGGCGCACCCCGACATCTTCAACTCGCTGCTGCAGATCCTCGAGGAGGGTCGACTGACCGATGGTCAGGGCCGCGTGGTCGACTTCAAGAACACCGTCATCATCATGACCACGAACCTCGGTTCGTCGGCCATCGCCGGTGGCCCGGTGGGCTTCCAGATCGAGGGCAACTCGCAGACCACGTACGAGCGGATGAAGGGCAAGGTCGACGAAGAGCTCAAGCGGCACTTCAAGCCGGAGTTCCTCAACCGCGTCGACGACGTGATCGTCTTCCCGCAGCTGAGCAAGGACGAGCTGGTCCAGATCGTCGACCTGTTCGTCAAGCGACTCCGCGACCGCCTGCTGGACCGTGACATGACGGTCGAGCTGTCCGAGGCCGCCAAGCTCCGCCTCATCGACCTGGGCTACGACCCGGCGCTGGGTGCACGTCCGCTTCGCCGGGCGATGCAGCGCGAGGTGGAGGACCAGCTCTCCGAGCGCATCCTCCAGGGCGAGCTGAACGCAGGCGACCACGTGAAGGTGGACGTCGCCGATGGCAAGTTCGTGTTCGAGCACGCCCCCCGCGGCGAGAAGGTCGCGATCGGCGCGGGCACCGCTCCCGCGATCGACGTCACCCCGGACATGATCGCCGGCGAGTAATCCGTCTCGACCAACGCCCCGCGCTCTGCGCGGGGCGTTCGTCGTATTCCGGGGGAGTGGTCTCACTCTGTGCTCTCTGCGGCCCGCCCGGCCGCCGTTTGTGAGACCACGCCGTGCGGTGGTCTCACAAAACGTCGCGGCTCGCCGTGGCGGCAGCAGAAGCTGAGAGCAGTTCAGCTCAGCAGGCGCTCGCGCACGGCGGCGGCGGAACGGAGGAGAGCACCGCGGCAGGGGGCGTCGGGGCCGAGCTCGGACAGCCGGAACTCGATGGGGAACATCAGACGACGCGCGATCGCGTCCTGGAGCAGCGCGGGCAGCGTCGACTCCGACCGGGGGATCGTCGTGTTCAGGATGATCGCGTGGGGGTCCAGGGTGAGGGCCATCGCGGCGGCACCGAGCGCGATCTGCTCCGCGAAGGCGCGGACGGCGTCGAGCGCGTTCGGGTCGCCCTCATCGGCGGCTTCGAACGCCCCCGCCACCGTGTCGGCGCTACCGGCCGTGAGCGCCAGCCGGGCGCCTCGCCAGCCGATGTTCGCCAGCGAGCCGATCTCGCCGGCCGCACCGTTGGCACCCATGGCCACTTCGCCGTTGATGATCGAAGCCGCCGAGATCCGGTGTCCCGTGCGCAGGAGCACTGCGGTCTCTCCCGGCACCACCGAACCCGACATCGCCTCCAGGTGCGCGGCCAGCTTCGTGTCGTTGTCGAAGGAGACCGTGACGGACGGGAAGGCGGCCATGACGCCGGTGCGCAGGTCCCCGGTGATCCAGGCAGGCACGACGTGACTGAGCACGGGAACGCCGGCCGGATCGATCACCGCGGGCATTCCCACGATGAGCGAATCGATGCGTCGTGCGTCCAGGCCGCCGTCCTGCACGAGGGCGTCCACCATCGCGCGGATCGTCGACAGAGCGACCTCCGGATCACGCAGGTCCATTTCCCACCGGGCGGCGCGGGCGACGGGAGCACCGCGCAGGTCGCCAGCCAGTCCGGTGATCGCACCGGGACCGATGTCGACGGCGATCAGCGAACCGCCGGCGGCGGCGAACGCGTAGCGTCGGGCGGGTCGTCCGGCACGACCGGTCCGGGTGGTCTCGACGGTGACGTAGCTGGTGTCGACCAGATCGGTCAGCACCGCCTCCACAGTCGTACGGGAGAGTCCGGTGGCCTCGGCGAGCTGCGTGGAGGTGAGGGCCGCGTCGGCATCCCACAGGCTCGCCAGCACCGCGCGCTCGTTGAGCCGGCGCATCATCGCCAGATCGGTGCCCGTGGTGTCGCTCGCCATGCCATCTGGAATATCACAGCGGCGCACGCCGCGTCATCTCGGGCCGCGCCCATCTGACGGGCCTAGGATTTCTGACGTGTCCGAGATCGTCGTCCGACCTGCCCGCACCGACGATGTGCGTGCCATCCACAGCCTCCTCGAGCCGCTCGTCGATCGAAAGATCCTGCTGGGCAAGGAGATGGTGGCGCTCTACGAGGCGGTGCAGGAGTTCATGGTCGCCGAAGTCTACGGGGAGATCGTCGGCTGCGGCGCGCTGCACGTGATGTGGCGCAGCCTCGGCGAGGTGCGCACCCTCCTCATCCGCGAGGACTGGCTGCGCCACGGGATCGGCGGCCGTATCGTCGAGGCCCTCGAAGAGAAGGCCCGCGCGCTGGGGCTGCGGCGGCTGTTCTGCCTGACCTTCGAGGTGGAGTTCTTCTCCCGCCATGGCTTCGAGCCGATCGACGAGAAGCAGGTGGTGAGCGATGAGGTCTACGCGCAGCTGCTGCGCAGTCCGGACGCGGGTGTGGCGGAGTTTCTCGACCTCGCCCACGTGAAGCCCAACACTCTGGGCAACACGCGCATGCTCAAGCACCTCGGCCCCCCGGAGCGGGCGTAGCCGCCGGCGCTCGGTGCGCCCTCAGGCCCGCTTCGGCCGGGCGGTCTAGCCTGGTGTCGTGATGAACGCCACCCCTCGCCGTCGGCAGTCGCCCGCCGTGTACCGCCGCCGGCGTCTCGCCGTGCTGCTGGTGCTGCTGGTCGTCGTCGCGGCGGTGGTCGTGCTCATCTGGCAGCCGTGGCGCACCGGCGCCGCGACGCCCGATGCGACCGCGCCGGTGACGACTCCGGACACCGGCGATTCGCCGCCCCCCGCGACCGATGCGGCGGCGACCGATACGCCGACGACGGACCCGTCCACGCCGGCGGAGCCCACCAGCACCGAGCCGCAGGCATGCACGGCGGCGCAGGTCTCGGTCAGCGCGGCCACGGACAAAGACCAGTACGCGGCCGGAGAGAACCCCCAGCTCACCCTGACGTTGACCAATACCTCAGCCGGTCCCTGCACGCTGGACGTGGGCACGGCCCTGCAGGTGTTCAGCATCTCCAGCGGCAGCGATGTGTACTGGCGGTCCACCGATTGCCAGGCCAATCCCACCAACCAGGCCGCGACGATCGAAGCGGGGCAGAGCGTGTCGTCGCAGACGCCCGTCATCTGGGACCGCACGCGGTCGGATCCGGCCACGTGTGACGACCCCAACCGCGAGGTCGCCCCCGCCGGCGGTGCGTCGTATCACCTGAGTGTCTCGATCGGCGGCATCGCCTCCACCGAGACCCGCCAGTTCCTCCTCTACTGACACCTCCTCGTCTCTGCCCGGCCGCGAGGCTTCCGTCCGCGGGAGACAATCGTCGGATTGCGCTGCTCGGCCCACCGGGGGAAGCCTCGCGGTGTGAGTGGGTCGCACCACGGCGGGGAGTGGTATAGGCTGAACCCAGCTCCCGGTTCACTCGATTGTGAGTTGTCCCCAGCAGCGAACGCCGGCAAACGTCCCCAACTTCAGCCGATGCATCAATCGTTCCGGAGAGCAGCGGGCCCTCTCACATGCCCCGGCCCCCAATGGGTCATCTGAGAGGGCCCACCCCTTTTTCCCGATCGCGGTGGCGTGCGTCCGGGCGGATACCCTGGATCCATGGCGTCAGCTCGCAAGAAGATCACCACGAAGGAGTTCCGCTCCGAGGCGCTCGCCCAGGCGCTGGAGAAGCAGGACATGGCCGCGGTCGCGCTCGCACTGCGCAACGGCAACACGGTGGTTCCGCTGCTCAAGCCCGGCGGCCGCGACAACCCGCTCGACGGCGGCGAGGTGTGGACCTACCGCGACGCGAGCACCGGACAGGTGGCGTTGCTGCTGTTCAGCGATGCCCGCAACAAGCCCGCGAACCTCCCGCCGGGCGTCGGCCTGTTCTCACCCCTCTGGCTGCGCGACTTCCTCGAAGAGCATCACGAGGAGATCACCACCGTCTTCTTCGACATCGCCGGCCCGCACGTGATGCAGGCGAGCGTCGACGACCTGCGCTCGGCGCTGGCACTGTGAGCGTCGCCGTGCGCCGCAGCGCGCTCATCGCCGCCGTCGTTCTGCTGGGCGCATCGCTCACGGGATGCTCCGTCTTCTCGGGGGCGGGGGACGAGGAGGTGCCGGATTCCGGACCCGTGGCCTACTACCCGAAGGCCAGCTCCGAACTCACCGACACGGCGGCGGGCAAGCTCGCCGTCACCGCCGAGTGCGTGACGCTCACGGCAGAAGACGGGAACACCGTGCTTCCGGTCTTTCCCGTGGGGCAGGCGGAGTGGAACGGCACCACTCTGACCGTGGGTACGCAGACCGTCGCCGCCGGTGAATCGATCGACCTGCGCGGCGGCTACGTCGACAACGGGATGATCGGGCCGGTCACGTATGTCCCGGCCGGATGCACGTACGACCGCATCTTCTTCGTCGCGGCAGAGAAGGCTTCCGCATCACCGAGGAGCTGATTCGTTTCATTTCGCGTTTGACGTTCGAGGCGACGCTCGGCAGGATCGATGTTGACGATCACATTTCAACGTTGACATGGCGAGGCACGAATGCACTACGGCGGCGACTACAACCCGGAGCAGTGGCCCCGCGAGGTGTGGAACGAGGACATCGACCGCATGCGCGAAGCCGGCGTCACGATGGTGAGCCTCGGCATCTTCTCGTGGTCGCGGATCCAGCCCGACGAAGGCGTCTTCGATTTCGAGTGGCTCGATGACATCATCGACCGGCTGCATGCGGCCGGGATCACCGTCGACCTCGCCACGGCCACCGCGTCGCCGCCGCCGTGGATGCACCTGAAGTATCCGGAGATCCTGCCGGTGACGGCCGAGGGCACCACCCTCGGACCGGGTAGTCGCCAGCACTACGCGCCGAGTTCCCCGGTGTACCGGCGACTGGCCGCGGAGCTCGTCAGCGCGATCGCCGCGCGTTACGCGAACCATCCGGCGGTCGTGATGTGGCATATCAACAACGAGTACGGCTGTCACCTCGTGGCGGACTACTCCGATGCCGCCGCCGTCGCCTTCCGGGACTGGCTGCGGGCGCGCTACGGGTCGGTCGCCGCCCTGAACGCGGCATGGGGCACGAGCTTCTGGTCGCAGATGTACTCGGACTTCGAGCAGGTGCTCCCGCCCCGCGCGGCGCCCTACCACCACAACCCGGCGCACCGTCTCGACTTCCACCGGTTCACCTCCGACTCCATGCTTGAGCTGTACCTGATGGAGAAGGAGATCATCCGCGCGTCCGGGGCACTGCAGCCCATCACCACGAACTTCATGGGACAGTCGCCCACCGTGGACTACTGGAAGTGGGCGCCGCATCTCGACGTGATCAGCGACGACTGCTACCCCGACCCCAACGATCCGGATTCGTTCCGCACGGTCGGCGGGTTCCATCGCGATCTGATGCGTTCGTTCGCGGGTGGACCCGGCTGGCTGCTGATGGAGCAGGCATCCGGGGCGCTGAACTGGCGACCTGCCAACGCGCCGAAGGCTCCG
Organism: Microbacterium sp. GXS0129; assembly: GCF_044769785.1. Classification (NCBI taxonomy): domain Bacteria; kingdom Bacillati; phylum Actinomycetota; class Actinomycetes; order Micrococcales; family Microbacteriaceae; genus Microbacterium; species Microbacterium sp. GXS0129. The sequence goes on from NZ_JBIZVZ010000001.1 coordinate 495,444, forward strand.
GGTCAAATGGCGGCGCTCAGCATGCAGGCCGTGGCCCGCGGCGCGGACGGGGTGCTCTTCTTCCAGTGGCGGCAGTCGCGGGCAGGGACCGAGAAGTTCCACTCGGCGATGCTCCCGCATGCGGGAACCGGCACCCGCATCTGGCGTGAGGTTGTGGCGCTGGGCGAGACCCTGGCCGAGCTCCCGGCGCTTCCCGAGACGGACGACACCGCTCGCATCGGGCTGGTGTTCGAGTACGAGAACATGTGGGCGCTCTCGGGCACGGATCATCCGGTCGGCATCGACTACATGGAGATCGTCAAGCGGTGGTACGCGGCGTTCGACGCGGCCGCGATCGGGGTCGACTTCGTGCACCCTGCGGCGGATCTGACCCGATACGACCTGGTCGTTGCGCCCCAGCTTTACCTGCTGACCGATGCGGCCGCTGACAACCTGCGGGATTACGTCGCGGCTGGCGGCACTCTCCTGGTCGGGGCGTTCAGCGATGTGGTGGACGAGCAGGACGCGTTCCTTCCCGGGGGCTTCCTCACCCGGCTCGGCGAGACGCTGGGCATCCGGCTCGAGGACTTCGGTGGGCTGGTCCCCGCGGCGGAGCAGGGACCCGGCGAGCGGGTTGTGCGCGTGGTTTCGGGCGACGGCGCCATCTCGCCGTTCGAGGGTGAGCTGCTGGCCGAGGAGATCCATGCGACGCGTGCGGAGGTGGTCGCCCGATTCAGCGGCGGCCGTCGGGATGGTGACCCGGCGCTCACGGTGAACAGCGCCGGTGCCGGGCGGGCCTTCTATCTCGCGACGATTCCGACCACCGCGGCGACGCGCGCCCTCGCACCGTACTTCGCAGCCCAGGCCGGGGTGGCGCCGCTCATCGCCGAGTTGCCTGCGGGCGTCGAGGTTGCGCGCCGGGGATCGGTGCTGACGGTGATCAACCACTCGACCGACCCGGCGCACGTCAGAGTGGCGGGGAAGGACATCCGCACGGACGAGCGCGTGGAGGACCCGGAACTGGAGCCGTTCGGCTGGGTCATGCTCCGCACGTGACCGTGCGGGGGACGTGAGTGCGTGCGGGCCCGCTGGAGCGACCACCGACCGCGGGTCAGAAGTCCGGGGACTCCTCACCCGCTCGGGGCAGCGTCCGGGTGTTCAGGATGTTGAGCACCCCGGCGAGGTCCTGGAAGCGTTCATCCACGACGTGCGCATACCCCAGCCGGGCGGCCTCGCTGCGGCGACGTGCGGCCTGGGTGACGGCACGCACCTCGCTGGCGAGGGAGAGCTCACCGATGGCGGCGACCGTGCGCGGGATCGCCCGGTTCTTCACGGCGTGGTAGACCGCCACGGCGATGGCGAGGTCGGCGGCGGGCTCCGTGAAGCGGACGCCTCCCACCGTGGAGACGTAGACGTCCTGCCCGCTCAGCCGGAGCCCGGCCCGGCTTTCGAGCAGGGCGAGCACCATGGCAACGCGCGCGCCGTCGACCCCCTGCACGACGCGTCGGGGGTTGGGAGCGCTGGTGGCGATGGTGAGCGCCTGCACCTCCACGGCGAGTGCGCGTCGGCCTTCGAGAGCGATGCCCACACACGTGCCGGGCTGCGGCTTGCCGCGGGAGAGGAACCGCTGGGAGGGGTCGGGGACCTCCGCGATGCCGTCGCCGGTCATCTCGAAGCAGCCAACCTCGTCCGTCGCCCCGAAACGGTTCTTCAGCGAGCGCAGGAATCGCAGCGCCGTCTGCGGATCGCCCTCGAACTGGCAGACCACGTCGACCAGGTGCTCCAGGAGCCGGGGCCCGGCCACCTGTCCGTCTTTGGTGACATGGCCGACGATGATGATCGGCAGGTCGCGCTCCTTGGCCACCCGCACCAGCGTGGCCGCCACCTCCCGCACCTGGCTGGGGTGCCCCGCCGCACCATCGGAGAGCGCGGAGGAGACCGTCTGGACCGAGTCGACGATGACCAGCCCCGGCTCGACGGCATCGATGTGGCCGAGGATGGTGCCGAGATCCGTCTCGGAGGCGAGGTAGAGCTCATCGTCGAGGGCTCCGGTGCGTTCAGCGCGCAACCGGACCTGGGCGGCCGACTCCTCGCCGCTGGCGTAGAGCACGCGCCGGCCCGAGCGGGCTGCCGCCGCCGCAACATCCAGCAGCATCGTGGATTTGCCCACGCCGGGTTCCCCGGAGAGCAGGATGACGGCACCGGGTACCAGCCCGCCGCCCAGGACGCGGTCGAACTCGCCGACTCCCGTGGTGCGGCGGGGGACCTGCGTGGTGTCGACCTGCGTGATGGGCCGCGCAGACCGATCGGAGGCCGGGATGACCGCCTGCACCTGCGGCCGGGCGATGCCGGTCTGCTCGGCCGTCTCCACCACCGTTCCCCACTGCTGACACTCGCCGCAGCGGCCCACCCACTTCGGCGCCGTCCAGCCGCACTCGGTGCAGCGGTATCCGGCGGTGCTCGCGCGTTTGGTGGTGGCCATGTCTCCAGGCTAGGCGGTGCCACCGACACTGCCGTCGCGCTGTGAAACGATGGGGGAATCCCCGAGTGAAGCGAGCTCACATGTCACAGCCCCAGGGCGCCCTGCTGGTCGGCAGCGTCAACTACCCCGACGCGGAGACCACCTTCCGCACCGCCGCGAACGTCCTCGGCGCGAGGCTCAAACGGATCCCCGACGGGGAGGTGGGCAAGCGCTTCCACTGGATCATGTGCCAGCCCGACATCCTGGGGCAGACGGAGGGGATCGAGCGCGTCGGCGCCGAACCCATTCCCTTCCCCGCCGGTCTCGACGCCCGCTCGCTGCGCATCGCCGACGGAGTCTCCGCGGCCGACCTCCGCCTCCCGCCGCTCGGCTACGCCGCCGCCGCACGGGAGTCCTATGCGATCTTCAGCAGGCTGCGCGAGGACGGCGTGATCAGCCGGGGCACGCGCTTCGAGGTGGCGCTTCCCACGCCGCTCGCCGTGGTGAACTCCTTCTTCCCGTTCGAGCAGCGCGCAGCCATCGACCCCGTCTACACCGCGGCCATCGAGCGCGAGGTGGCGGAGATCCTCGCCGCGATCCCGCACGAAGATCTGGCGATCCAGTGGGACGTCGCCCCCGAGATGGGGATCATCGAGGGCGCCGAGACCTACGGCACCCGGATGCGCGCGTGGTGGACCGATGCCGATCCGCTGGAGGACCTCGCGGCGCGCGTGGCGCAGATGGTCGATCTTGTCCCCGCCGACGTGGAGGTGGGCGTGCACCTCTGCTACGGCGATGTGGCGGAGAAGCACTTCGTCGAGCCGACCGATGCCGGCAACCTCGTTGCGATGGCCAACGCCACCGTGCGCGCCGCGTCGCGTCCGGTCACCTGGCTGCATCTGCCCGTGCCGATCGAGCGTGACGACGACGCCTACTACGCCCCGCTCAACGGCCTCGCGCTCGCGGATGAGACAGAGCTGTACCTGGGCCTCATCCACCGCGAGGACGGTGTCGAGGGCGCCCGCCGTCGCATCGCCGTCGCGCTCCAGTACGCGCCGGTCTTCGGTGTGGCCACGGAGTGCGGCTGCGGTCGTGCGCCGCAGGAGGCTACCGCGGGACTGCTGGCGACACATGCGGAGGTCGCCTCCGCGTGGTGAGAGGCAGGCGGGCCGGCTGAGTACACGCCGGCTCGCTCCCGCCCGCATCGGGAATCGACCGTCCGGGGGAGGCGCGTGGGCGGTGCGCTGAGTGTCAACGACATCCCGGATCGCCGGGCGGAGCCCCGCAGCGGTCACCCCCGTCGGCTAGCGACCCCGGTTAGGCGCCGTGCGCTGCCGACGCCTCTTCGTCGCGGGGCGGATTGCGGATGCCCAGCCAGCTGACGATGCCCCCCGCCGCGAACAGCGCGGCGGTGACGATCGCCGCGGAGTGGAAGCCGGCCAGGTTCAGCGAGCCGCCGACGATCGTCGACAGCATCGCGATCACGATCAGGCCCGCGAACCGGGAGACCGCGTTGTTGACGGCGGAGGCGATCCCGGACTGCTCGGGCCCGATCGAGCCGAGGATCGCGGAGGTGAGCGGCGAGACGGTCACGGCCAGGCCGAAGCCCATCACGATCATCGCCGGAAGCACCTGCCACCAGTAATCGAAGTCCTGCGCCACCAGCAGGAGCAGCAGCGCGCCCGCTGCCATGATCAGCGGCCCGACGCTCATGAACAGGCGTGGGCCGAGCTTTCCGCTGAGCGCTCCCATGCGCGAGCTCAGCAGGATCATCATGATGGTGACCGGCAGGCTCGCCAGGCCCGCGAGCGTCGCCGACATCCCCGCTTCCTCCTGCAGGTAGATCCCCATCACGAAGCCGTTGAGCGGGAGTGCTGCGTAGATGAACAGCGTCGCGAGATTGCCCCACGCGAAGTTGCCCACGCGGAACAGTGAGAAGGGCAGGATCGGGTGGGCAACGCGGGTCTGGCGCCAGAGGAACACGGCCAGCACCACGACCCCGCCGACGAGGAAGGCGATCGTGAACGGCGACGTCCATCCGAAGCGCGGCTGTTCGATGAGGCCCACGGTCAGCAGCCCCAGCCCCACTGCGCATGCGACGCCTCCGAACCAGTCGATGCGCAGCCGGCTGTTCGTGTCGGCCTCCGTCAGCCGTGTGAGCAGCCAGAGGGTGATGGCGATCGGGACCACATTGATGAGGAACGCGAGCCGCCACGAGGCATGATCGGTGAGCAGGCCGCCGAGCACCGGTCCCACGAGCATGGCGCCGGTGGTGACCGCGGTCCACACCCCGATCGCGTGTCCCTGAGCAGGGCCGGAGATGCGCGAGGTGATGAGGGCGAGGGAACTCGGCAGCAGGAAGGCGCCGGCGGCACCTTGGACCACGCGGCCGATCACCAGCATCGTGGGATCAATCGATGCCGCGATGACGACGGAGGCGATCCCGAAGCCGATCAGACCGACGCGCATCACCAGGACGCGCCCGTAGGCGTCGGCGATGGACCCGGCGAGCAGCATCAGCGCGCTCAGGCTGACGAGGTAGCCGTCCACCACCCACTGCTGAGTGATGAGCCCGCCGTGAAGCTCACGCTCGATGGCGGGCAGGGCGACGTTGACGATGGACGAATCCAGCATCGTGACAAACGACGCGAGGATCGCGATGGTGGTCACCAGGCGCTGCTGACCGGTCAGAGCGGTGCTCATCGGGCTCCCTTCGGGATTCGCGGAACACACTACTCCTGAACATCACAGAACGATCACGAAACATCAGATGAAGTCGCGTTTGTAGGTAAGGCTTACCTATGTTGGAAGGGCGGCCACGTCTGCCGCGGCAATCCACACACCGTCAATCGACAGGAGTTCCTCGTGCGCGCACGACCCATCTTCCGACGCTCGCTCGCTGCTGGAGCGGCACTCGCCGCCCTCGCACTGATCGCCACCGGCTGCTCCGGTGAGGCCGCCGGAGCAGGGGTCGAACCCACCTCGTCCGCCACCGAGGTGACGGCCACCGAGGTCACGATCACCGACAACCACGGCGAGATGACCGTGCCGGTGAACCCCAAGAGCGTCGTCGCGCTCGACAACACGGTGATGCAGACGCTGAACGACTGGGACATCGCACTCGCTGCGGCGCCGAAGGGCGTCATGGGCACGGTATGGCCGAAGTACACCGACGACCCGAAGGTGCTCGACGTGGGCATGCACCGCGAGCCCAACCTGGAGGCCATCGTCGAAGCCGAGCCCGACCTCGTGATCGGTGGCTACCGCTTCGCCTCCTTCTACAACGACATCATCGCCCTCGCGCCCACCACGATCGAGCTCAGCCCGCGCGACGGTGAGGACCCGGTGGAGGAGCTCAAGCGGCAGACCACCATCCTCGGCCAGATCTTCGCTCGTGAGGACGACGCCGAGAAGCTGAATGCCGCCATGGATGAAGCGCTCGCGGCGGCGAAGAAGAGCTACGACGGCACCTCCACCGTGGCAGGCCTCATCACCTCCGGCGGCAAGATCAACTACGCCGCCCCCGGTGAGGGACGTGGCGTCGGCTCGCTGTTCACCGAGCTGAACCTGGTCCCCGCGATCGACAGCTCGGGCTCCACCAACCACCAGGGCGACGAGATCAGCGTCGAGGCGATCGCTGCCGCTGGTCCCGAGTGGCTCATCGTGCTCGACCGCGACGGCGCGTTCCAGGAGGACGGCTACATCTCCGCGGCGGAGCTCATCGAGCAGTCCGAGGCGCTGAAGAACGTCCCCGCCGTGCAGAAGGGGCAGATCGTCTACCTCGACAGCAACTTCTACCTGACCGAGGGCATCCAGGCCTACACCGGACTGTACGACTCGGTGGCGCAGGCCTTCTCGGGCGCGAAGAGCTGATGACCTCCGGACCGGGCCACGCATCGTGGCCCGGCCCGGATCCGACGCCGCGGGCCGGAGGCTCCTCTCCGGTCCGCGGCCCCTGTCCGCTGCTCACGGATACGCAACGCATGACTGATTCCGCACCATCGGCCACCCCTCGCATCCGGCGACTGCCTGCCTGGCTCCCCCCGGCCCTGGGGGTGATCGGCGTTCTCGGGCTCCTCGCCCTCTCGCTGTCGGTCGGCGCGTACGACCTCGGTCGCGACGAGTTCGGCGGTGAGCTGTTCTGGATCACGCGCGTTCCGCGGACGATCTCGCTGGTGCTGGCCGCGATGGCGATGTGCGTGGCCGGACTCATCATGCAGCTGCTCACCCAGAACCGGTTCGTCGAGCCGACCACGACGGGAACCACCGAATGGGCGTCGCTGGGACTGCTGCTGATCACGCTGCTGGCTCCGCAGGCCGGAATCCCGGTGCGGATGATCGTGGCGTCCGCGGCCGCCTTCGCCGGAACGATGCTGTTCATCCTGGTGCTGCGGCGGATCCAGCTGCGGTCCTCGCTCATCGTGCCGCTGGTGGGCATGATGCTCGGCGCCGTGGTCTCCGCGTTCACCACGTACCTCGCCGCCTCCACCAACATGCTGCAGATGCTGGGAACGTGGTTCCAGGGTTCCTTCTCCGCCGTGGTCCGAGGTCGCTACGAGTCGTTGTGGGTGGTGGCGATCGTGGTGGTGCTGGTGTGGATCGCTGCCGACCGCTTCACCGTGGCCGGGCTCGGGAAGGACGTCGCGACCAGCGTGGGCCTGAACTACGAGCGCGTGGTGTTCATCGGCACGGCGCTCGTCGCCATCGCCGCGGGCGTGACGACCGTGGTCGTCGGCTTCCTGCCGTTCCTCGGGCTCGTCGTGCCGAACCTCGTCACCATGGCGCGCGGTGACAACCTGCGCTCCAACATCCCGTGGGTGTGTCTCGGGGGTGCCGCGCTGGTGCTCGCCTGTGACGTGATCGGACGCGTCATCATCTTCCCGTTCGAGATCCCGGTGTCGATGATCCTCGGCATCGTGGGTGCAGCCGTCTTCATCGCGCTGCTGCTGAAGGGACGTCCCCGTGGCTGAGGCGAGGACGGCGAAGCGCACGGTCCCGGTACCCCTGCGGTTCGCGATCGTGGCGGCGGTCGTCCTGGTCGCCGCGGTGCTGGTGATGACCTGGGACATCGGTCCCGAACCCGGCAGCAAGGGATTCTGGCTGATCGTGCGGATGCGCTCGGTGACGGTGGTGACGATCCTCCTGGTCGCCGCCTGCCAGGGGGTCGCGACGGTGCTGTTCCACACCGCCACCGGCAACCGGATTCTGACGCCGTCGATCATGGGCTTCGATGCGCTCTACGTGCTGATCCAGACGGCGATGGCCTTCTTCCTCGGTGCGCAGGCGCTCAGCGCGACCGACGGGGTGCCCAAGGTGCTGGTGCAGAGCGCCGTGATGGTGGCGTTCGCGACCCTGCTGTACGGCTGGCTGTTCGGGGGGAGGCGCGGCAGTCTGCATGTCACGCTGCTGGTGGGGCTGGTGCTGGGCGCCGGATTCGGAACGCTGTCCAGCTTCATGCAGCGCATGCTGACTCCCGGTGACTTCGACATCCTCTCGGCCCGGCTGTTCGGCAACATCTCCAACTCCAACGCGGAGTACCTGCCGGTGGGATACGGCATCGTGGCGGTGATCCTGCTGCTCGTGTTCGTGCGCCGGCACCGTCTCGACGTGCTCGCGCTCGGGCGTGACACCGCCACCAACCTCGGCCTCAACCACAAGCGCGAGGTCATCACGACGCTCGTGATCGTGGCGGTGCTGGTCTCCATCTCGACCACGATGGTGGGCCCGATGACCTTCTTCGGATTCATCGTGGCGACCCTCGCGTATCAGCTCACCGGCTCGCAGGAGCATCGGCGGGTGCTGCCGTTCGCCGTCCTGCTCGGTGCCGCGATGCTGCTCGGCGCGTACTTCATCCTTCATCACGTCTTCAACGCCGCCGGCCTCGTGACCGTCATCATCGAGTTCGTCGGCGGTCTGGCGTTCGTGATCCTCCTGCTGCGAAAGGGGTCGATGTGATCAGCTTCACCGACGTCTCCCAGTCCTACGGCGACCTGCGCGTGCTCGGTCCCGTCACCCTCGAGATCCCGGCCGGGGGAGTGACCGCGCTGGTCGGCCCGAACGGGGCCGGCAAGTCGACGCTGCTGACCATCGCGGGACGCCTGCTGGATCCCTCCACGGGCACGGCCAGCGTCGGCGGCCACGACGTGCAGCGGACGCCGTCCCGTGAGCTCGCGAAGGTGGTCTCGATCCTGAGGCAGGAGAACCACTTCGTGACCCGGCTCACGGTGCGTCAGCTCGTGGGCTTCGGGCGTTTCCCCTACTCGCAGGGACGGCTCACCGCAGCCGATCGCGAGGCCGTGGATGCGGCGCTGGAGTTCCTTGATCTCGTGCCGCTGGCCGAGCGGTATCTCGACGAGCTCTCCGGCGGCCAGCGTCAGCGCGCGTACGTGGCGATGGTCCTGGCCCAGGAGACCGACTACCTGCTCCTGGATGAGCCCCTCAACAACCTCGACATGAAGCACGCCGTCGCGATGATGAAGCAGCTGCGCCGCGCGGCCGACGACCTCGGCCGCACCATCGTGATCGTCCTCCACGACATCAACTTCGCCGCCGCCTACGCCGACCGCGTGGTGGCGCTGCGAGATGGTCGTGTGGAGCACGTCGGCACGCCCGCGGAGTTCATGGTTCCCGAGGTGCTGGAGCGTGTCTTCGACACCCCGATGCAGGTGCGAACCGACGGCGATTTCCCCCTGGCCGTCTACTACCGCTGACCCGACGCGCCCGGCGCGTTCTTGCTGGTTTGGAGCATGGGTCGGCGTGCCGTAAGCTTGATCTCGGTGACGTGTCCGAGCGGCCGAAGGTGCAACTCTCGAAAAGTTGTGTAGGGTAACCCCCTACCGTGGGTTCAAATCCCACCGTCACCGCCATGAAAACCCCCGAGAAATCGGGGGTTTTCGCATGTCCGGGGCCTGTCGAGGCCGGCGCGTGTACCTTCCTGATGCTCCGGTGATCCCGGTAGCTGTCGTCGACGACCTCCGTCGCGATGAGGCCGGAAACAGTGATCGCGGCGCTCACGGGTGCGCAGTGCCATCGCCCGGAGGGACCTGCCCACGCCGCGCGTGGACAGGTCCGCCTGCTCTCACCTCGGAGAGCATCCTCTGGCGTCGGCGGCGTGACTCAACGAGCCCGCCGGTGAGCGCGATGGCGAAGCAGACGAGCCCCAGCAGCCACCCGATCGCGGCGAACCCTGTCGGAACGTACAGCGCCAACGGCGCCGCGCTCCGCGCTGATGGAGGCGTGCTCACTGCGATGCTCTGACGCGGTGGGAGATCGAAAACGCACCCCCGGGGCGCGCGGGCGGTGCGTTTTCGATCCCTCACCGGGCGTCGGAGGCGAGATACCGTGCGGCGAAGGTGTCGATACGGCGGTGTGTCGCGGTGAGCGCCACCACTGCCTTTCCCGTCGCCGGCTGCACGCTGAACTGAGCCTGCGATCCCCACGTACCACCGGAATGAGAGATCTCCCGCGTGGATCCGGATCCGGTGAGGAACCAGCACAGTCCGAGCTGTGCCTTCTCGTCGAGGTGATGGTGCACGGTGGTGGCCGCTCGCAGCCCCTCGGCGACGCCGGCGGGGGCGGTGTCGATCAGCGCGTCGGCGAGGCGCTGCAGGTCTCCGATGGTCGACGCGTACATCCCTGCCGCCGGCATTTCGTCCTTCAGATACGGCAGCGCCGCTCCCCTCGGACTTGTCGGGCGCGCAACGACGTCGGCACAGGTCACCGGTCGATCCAGGCCCGTGCGGGTCATGCCCAGCGGGTCCAGCAGCCGTGTGCGGACGAGCTCCTCGAACGGGAGGCCCGTCGCCGCGGCCAGCGCGTCGCCGAGAAGGCCGACCCCCATGCTGGAATAGCCGAATCGACCGCGGCTGCGTGCGCGGCGAGCCGCCGCATGCAGGTGCTCACGATAGGCGCCTGCCGTCACCCCGCGCCAGGGATCGCGCCGGCTGAATCCGAGCGCCGTGGCCATCTCACGCAGGAAGAGGGCGCGCGGCGTGTTCGGGAGTCCGGACCGATGGGTGGCGAGGTCGCGGAGGGTGGGAGCGGTGTCTCGCCACGGGAGCCGCTCACCGTGGATTTCGTCGACGGGGGCATCCGGATCGACGTCACCGCTGGCGATGAGCACGCCGAAGAGCGAGCCCGTGAGAGCCTTGCTCACCGATCCGATCTCGAAGCGACGCGCGCGCGCGGCATCGGGGGAGCCGTATTGCATCCACGCCCCGTCGCTTCCGCGTACCGCCACCGCGAGATCCGCATCCGCGGACGCCGCCAGCGCCGAAAGCTCCGCCTGCATGTCCCCGAATGGCTCCGCACGTCGCATCGATGATTCCGCTTCCTTCTCGTCCGGCGTGGTCCATCCCACCGTAGGACGAGGGGTGGTGCGTGCACATCCGTCCGCAGACGGACATGGCGCAGGGAAAAGGCAGCCCGGAGACCTACGCGAGAGGCGTTTTCATCGCTGAGCCTGGCTTCACCCTCGGCGGGGTCGATAACCTGCTGACACACGCGCTGTTCAGCGTCGACGCGACGAATCCCCAGAAGGCACCTATGACCTACACCGCCGATCCCGCCCGATATGAAACGATCCACACCGCCCGCTCCGGACGGAGTGGCCTGATCCTGCCGCGGGTGTCCCTCGGACTGTGGAACAACTTCGGCGACGACCGCACGCTCGACATCCAGCGTGCTGTGCTGCGCCGTGCGTTCGATCTGGGGATCTTCCACTTCGACCTGGCGAACAACTACGGCCCGCCCGCGGGAAGCGCGGAGCAGAACTACGGCAAGATCCACCAGCTGGACTTCCGCCCCTACCGGGACGAGCTCGTGATCTCCACCAAAGCGGGCTATCAGATGTGGGACGGCCCGTTCGGGGAATGGGGCTCGCGCAAGACGATGATCGCCTCCCTCGATCAGTCGCTGCAGCGGCTGGGCCTGGACTACGTCGACATCTACTATTCGCACCGTCCCGACCCCGAGACCCCCATCGAGGAGACGATGGGTGCGCTGGCCACGGCGGTTCGTCAGGGCAAGGCGCTGTATGCCGGGATCTCCAACTACTACACCCCCGAGCAGACCCGTGCGGCAGCGGCCGCGCTGCGAGCCGAGGGCGTTCCGCTCACCATCCACCAGCCGCGCTACAACATGTTCGACCGACTCGTCGAGGAGACCGGGCTGCTGGATACGCTGACCGAGCTCGGCACCGGGGCGATCGCCTTCTCGCCGCTGGCTCAGGGCCTGCTGACCGATCGGTATCTGAAGGGAATCCCGAGCGACTCGCGCGCGGCCACCGGCCGCTGGATCAGCGAGTCCACGATCACGGAGCAGTACCTGGAGCGTGCCCGCGCGCTGAACGAGATCGCCGCCTCCCGGGGGCAGACACTCGCGCAGCTGGCGATCCAGTGGGTGCTGCGGGACCCGGCGATCACGAGCGCGCTGATCGGCGCATCGAGCGTGCGTCAGCTGGAGGACTCCCTGCGCGCGCTGGACGGCGAGCCGTTCACCGACGAGGAACTCGCGCGCCTGGAGCCGCTGGCGGCGAAGCCCGCCTGAGCACGAACGGTGCCGGGCGGGCCGCATCGCAACCCGCCCGGCACCGTTCGTGGCGCGGGAATCACTTCAGCCCGGACCTGACGAAGGCGTCCACCACATAGCGCTGCAGGAAAACGTAGATCAGCAGCACCGGAACACAAGCGAGGCCCGCTGCGGCCATCGTGGCGCCCCAGTTGTCGCCCTCAGCGGTGAGGAAGCTGCGCACACCCACCTGGATGAGGGCGTCGCCCTGGCGCATGATCAGCGCGGGCCACAGGTACTCGTTCCACGCCGAGATGAAGGCCATGATGCCGAGCGCGGCGAGCGCGGGCTTCGGCGTAGCCTATCTGCACACGGCAGATCTGGCCGGGCAGGAGCCTGCGGAAATCGGGGTTCATCGGTCACCTCGCGCACCATCCTGCCGCATCGAAGAGCCCCTGAGGGGTTCTCGAAGGCGATCCTGGCCTCGTCTCACCGGCCGTGGCATGGGAGGCTGGAACAGGTGATGGTGCCACCGACGGCGCCGTCGGGAGGAGGAGTCGACGTGGACGAATCAGAACCGGGTCAAGGTCGCGGTGGAGCATCCTTCGACTTCACCGGACGGCGCGTGCTCGTGACCGGCGGCGGGTCGGGTGTCGGGCTGGCCACGGCGCAGGCCTTCGCCGCCGCCGGCGCCGAGGTGGTCGTCATCGAAGTCAATGCGGCGGCCGCCGCGGTCGCACGGGACAGGGTGCCCGGAGTGGTGGTCGATGCGGTTGATGTGACGGACGCGACCGGTCTGCGCGAGCTGGTCTCGGCGCGCGGAGACTTCGATGTCGTGGTGAACAACGCCATGATCTGCGGAGACGACGATTTCCTGTCGGCGACGCCCGAGCAGATGCGTCGGGAGATCGACGTGAACCTGATGGGGCCGATTCTCGTGTCCCAGGCGGTACTTCCAGGGATGATCAGCCGAGGCGACGGGGTCATCGTCAACATCTCCTCGATCAACGCCGCCCTGCACCTCGGCAACGAGGCGTACTCGGCGGCGAAGAGCGGGTTGCAGAGTCTCACCCGCTCCATCGCGACCGAGTTCGGGCCGGCCGGGGTTCGCTGCAACACGGTCGCGCTCGGCACTGTGGAGACGCCGGCCTGGACGCAGCGACGCGCGGCTGATCCCGGGGTGTTCGCGCGTCTGAGCGGCTGGTATCCGCTGCGCCGCGTCGGCACGGTTGCGGATGCCGCTGCCGCGGTGATGTTCCTGGCATCCGATGCCGCGCGATGGGTCACCGGCACGGTGCTCACGGTGGACGGCGGCTTCACCGCGGGCAATCTCCGGATGTCCGCCGACATCCGGGGTCATGCCGACCAAACTGCGCCCTGACGTCCCGCCATACATAGACGGCCGTCCACCCGAGGTGAACGGCCGTCCTGATCTCCCGCGTTTCAGGAGTGCGGAACGACGACGGCCCGACCCGACAGCTGGCCCGCCTCCAGCTTGCGGTATGCCTCGAGCGCATCGTCCATGGTGAAGCGCTCCACGTCGGGAACGATCTGCCCGGCGCGGTACATCGCGGCCACGTCGTAGAGGTCGGAGAGGGAGCCCCAGTAGGTGCTGCTCAGCGTCGACTCGTACGGGGTGCCGAAGAAGTTCCACTCCACGGTGCCATTGGCAATGCCCACGATGATGATGCGCGAGCCGATGCCGGCGGCGGACTTCACCAGGTTCACCGTCGGCGCGACACCCACGAAGTCGAAGGCGGCATCGACGCCGCGGCCACCGGTGATCGCGCGGATCGCCTCCAGCTGTCCCTCGCCCCCGGGAACGGTGACGGCGCCGTTGGCCTCGGCGCGCGCCATCGCGTCCGGCTTTGAGTCGGTGGCGATGATCGTTGCCCCGGTGAGGGCGCGAAGAATCTGCACGGCGATCTGCCCGAGGCCGCCGAGACCCACCACCAGGGCGAACTTGCCGCCGCCGGCCAGGTTCGGAAGCGCCTGCTTGATGGCGTGATACGGCGTGAGCGCGGCGTCTGAGAGCGGCGCGGCGTCCACGGGGTCGGCGTCGCCGAGGGGGATCAGGTGGTGGGCCGGGACGGTGACGTACTCCGCCATCCCGCCGTTGCGGCCGAGGCCCACGGCCAGTGCCGGGTTCGTGGCGGCGTTCTCACAGTAGGTCTCCAGGCCCTGTGCGCACATGCGGCAACGGCCGCAGCCGGTCGGGCCGTACACGAGGTAGGCGTCGCCCTTCTGGAAGCCGGAGACGCCTTCTCCGAGAGCCTCGATCCACCCGGAGACTTCGTGCCCGAGCACGAAACCGGGGGTGATGGAGCCCGGACCGTCAGCGGTGAAGTCGTGGTACACCGCGACATCGGAGTGGCACGCGCCGGATCCCGCCACCTTCAGCAGGACCTCGCCCGGCCCCGGAGCGGGCGTGGGCACGTCGGTGAGGACGGGGAAGGTCTGGTAGTTCTCGAAGACGACAGCGCGCATGGTGAACCTCCTGGTGCAGCAGCTGCGGCCCGGCAGACGGGGGTGCCGGATCCCGCTCTTTCACTCTATTCCCGGGATGAGAGGGGAGGGCCGGCTGCTCTCCGCTGGAGCTCCCACCACTGCAGCAGCATGATGGTCTTGCCATCCACGATGCGTCCGTCGGTGATCATCGCGAGGGCATCGTGGCGGGGCAGCTCGACCACCTCGATGTCCTCGCCCTCCTCCCTGAGTCCGCCACCCTCGCCCGTGCGATCGGCGCGCGAGTATGGAGCGGCGTAGAAGTGCACGCGCTCCGTGACCGATCCCGGGCTCATGTACGCGGCGAACACCGGGGTGACTGTTCCGACGTCGACGCCGAGCTCCTCGGCCACCTCGCGCCGGATGGCCGTCTCCGCATCATCGCCGTCCAGCAGGCCTGCCGCGGTCTCGATGAGCATGCCGTCGGGGTGTTCGTTCACGTAGGCCGGGAAGCGGAACTGGCGCGTGAGCAGAACCGTGTCCCGGTGCTCGTCGTAGAGCAGGATGGTCGCTCCGTCGCCGCGGTCATAGGTTTCCCGCTGCAGCGTGGACCAGGCGCCATCACGCCGCCGGTAGTCGAAGGTCGTGCGCCGCAGTACGTGCCACCCGTCGGAGGTGACCTCCACGTCGTGGACCCGCACGTCGGGGTTGCGCGAGAGATCGCGGCCTGTGGCGTCGAGTCCGGTGCGTCCGCGTCTATCTGGGATTCCCGCTCCCGGGGTGAGGCGAAGCCGTGCGTCTGAAGTCATCGCGCTAGAATAGGATAAAACGTGCAAGAACGTGAAAAGAACGGATGAGGATGCTTGCCGCGGAACGTCGTGATCACCTGCTGGACATCCTGCGCCGCGAGGGGAAGATCGTGGCGAAAGACGTCGCTGCGCGGCTGAGCCTGTCAGAGGACAGCATCCGGCGCGATCTCCGGGATCTCGCAGCGGAGGGACTGTGCCAGCGCGTCTACGGTGGCGCGGTTCCGGTGTCGCCGGCCGTCGCCGACTACGCCGGTCGGACCCTCATCGCCGCGGAGGGCAAGCGGCGCGTGGCGGCTGCAGCCGTGGGGCTGATCGACCCGGGCAACACCGTCATCCTTGACGGCGGAACCACCGCGCTCGCCGTCGCGACTCTCCTCCCGCCCGCACTGAAGTGCACCATCGTGACGCACAGCCCCACCGTCGCGGCCGCGCTGGTCAGCCACCCCCGCGTGGACGTCTTCATTCTCGGCGGCCGGCTCTTCAAGCACTCCGCGGTGGCGAGCGGGGCAGCGGCGATCGAGGCGGCGCAGCGCGTGGCGGCGGACCTGTTCCTGCTGGGCGTCACCGGCGTTCATCCGGATGCCGGGCTCACCACGGGAGACCCGGATGAGGCTGCGATGAAACGCGCGCTCGCAGGACGGGCGGCGGAGACGTATGTGCTGGGTTCGGCCGAGAAGATCGGCACCGCCTCACCCTTCGGCGTGCTGGATTTCAGCGAGGTGTCCGGCGTGATCACCGATGCGGACCCCGACGCCGATACGATGCGACTGCTCCGTCGCCGGGTGCGCATCCTCCCCGCCTGACCCGGCTCGAACGAAGGATCCGATCATGACTGTGACCTACCGGCACGTGGATGTGTTCGCCACCCGCCCCTTCACGGGCAACAGCCTGGCCGTGTTTCCCGGGGGCCCTGCGCTGTCGGCGCAGCAGATGCTCGTCATCACCCAGGAGCTTCGCCACTTCGAGACGATCTTCCTCGGCGAACCGAGCGAGGACAACGTGGTGGAGGCGCGCATCTTCGATCTGTTCGAGGAGCTGGACTTCGCCGGTCATCCGCTGCTGGGCGCCGCCGCGGTCCTGCACGAGTCGCGCGGGGCGAAGGGGGCGTTGCACTGGCGATTCCGCCTGAAGGATCGCACCGTCACCCTCACCACGCGGTCGACGACGAGCGGCTACCGGGTGGAGCTCGACCAGGGGGCGCCGCAGTTCCTCGGTGTCGTGGGCGGAACCGATCGCGAGGAGATCGCCGCGGCGCTCCACCTGGAGGCTCTCGCCGATCTTCCCCTGGAGGTCGTGTCCACCGGTCTGCGGTATCTGATCGTTCCCGTGTGCGGGGGCCTGGACCGGGCGCGGATCGTGCGCGATGACTTCGCCGAGCTGATCGGCCGCCACGGAGCCCAATTCGCCTACCTGCTCGACGTCGAGGCGCTGGAGGGTCGCCACTGGAACAACGATGGAGCGATGGAGGACGTGGCGACGGGGAGTGCTGCCGGATGCGTGGGCGGCTACCTCGCGCGGCATGTCGTCGTGCCGGTGGGGGAGGAGTTCACCCTCCGGCAGGGGCGGTTCACCGGCCGCCCGAGCCGTATCACGGTCCGCCCGGAGGGGGCAGCCGATGCTCTCACCAATGTCCGTGTCGGAGGTGATGTGGTGATGGTCGCCACCGGCGCGCTGGAGGCGATGCCCTGACGCCGAAGGGAATCAGCGGCGGCGCCAGAAGCCCCCGCGTGAGGCCGACTTCGGCAGGTGCTGCTGCGCCTCGGCGACCAGTCGTGCGAGCTCAGGGTCGGTATGGTTCGTGTATCGCTCGGCGAGCCGCGCCCACGCCGCCGCGGCGTCCTGTGGGCGATTGAGTTCGCCTGCGAACACGACGGCGCTGTTCTTCAACGCCTTCGCCGCGCGGCGCTGCTGAGAGAGGGGCGAGTCGGCCGTCACCCGCGTGATGACGTGCGCATAGGCGGCCAGTGCCTCGTGTGGCTGAGACCCGTCGTCGATCACAACCGCATCGTTCCACGCCGCCTGCGAGCCCAGCTCCGTCAGGGCGGGGCTGGGGGCGTCGGCGGCGATCGTCATCACCTGCCGGAACGCGTGCCGGGCCATGGCGCGATCGGCCAGCCGGTTCACGGCGTTTCCGAACTGGAGCCAGGCCTGCGCCAGCAGCTCGGTCCCGACGCCGCCGTCGACGATCGCCGATTCGATGCTGAGCCGGGCGATCTCCGCGGCCCGCGCATACTCTCGCGCGTTCAGGAGGTCGACTGTCCAGTTCTGCAGGGCCGTGAGCCCCACGATGCGCGTGGCCGTATCTGACGACGGCTGTGCCTCATCAAACGTCTGCCGGTACAGGCGTTCCGCCTCGGCGGCCTCCCCACGAGCCGACGCAGCATCGGCATCATCGAGCAGGTTGCGGACCGCGCCGAAGATCTCGTCTCGTTCGCTGTAGTCGCCGGTGCGCAGTTGCAGCGCCAGGCGATTGCGGTCGGTGGTGGCGCGGACGAAGTCTGGCACCTCGGTCGTGCACAGCGCATGTGCGGCCTCGGCATCCACAAGGGCCAGCGCGTCATCACCGAGCTCGCTCACGGCGCGGGTGCGGGTGTTGAGCGCCATCACCATCAGCGTGCGGATCTCGGGGGTGACGGGAGCGGGGAAGCGCGCGAGGATGCGGGTGGCGCGCTCCCGCCGGGAGTGGGCATCCAGCTCGTTCCACGAACGTGCCAGGGCGAGGCCCGCGAGGTGCGCGATTTCATCCGAGGGGGAGTGGGCGAGGTCGCGCCACATCGTTTCGCCCTCGCGGGCACCGCGATCGGGTGCGTGGAGGACCAGTGTGTCGACCAAGACCAGCCGCGCGTTCGCGATGGCGAGGCGGTGGTCATGATCGTGTGGCACGGCCGTGTCACCGATGTGCTCCAGCTCCTGGATGGCAACCTCCAGTTCGCCGGCGTCGCGGGCTGTGCGTGCCGCCTGTACGCGCGCGGACACCGCGGCCGCGAGCTCACCGGCGGCGGTTGCGTCGTCTGCGAGCTGCAGGTAGGTACGGCGGGCGAGGGTGCTATCACCCTGCGCGGCCGCGTCGGCGGCCAGTCGTCGGCGCAGGCCCAGACGCCAGTACGGATCGTCCAGGCCCCGCCACGACAGCAGCGCGGTGACCACCGCGATCCGTTCGACCGGATCGTCGAGATCGTCCACGCGATCCAGCACCCGGGAGACGATGACCTCTCGATCTTCGTCGCTCGCGGAGGGGAAGCGTGCGGCGGCCCACGGCAGATAGCCGTCGAGGAAAGCGCGGGGCCGCCA
The DNA here is from genome assembly GCF_044769785.1 of Microbacterium sp. GXS0129. NCBI lineage: Bacteria > Bacillati > Actinomycetota > Actinomycetes > Micrococcales > Microbacteriaceae > Microbacterium > Microbacterium sp. GXS0129. Next base: position 513,936 of record NZ_JBIZVZ010000001.1, read on the forward strand.
CCTGTGGAATGCGGGATTCCACAGGCGGTTGCCGAGGCGGGTGAGCTCCGGGGAGGAGTCGTCCCCGATCGCGGTGAGCAGGTGCAGGTATGCCGGGATCGGGCTGTCGCCGGTGAGGTGCGCACGGGCGTTCTCGGCCCAGTACTGACCGAAGAGTCGCTCGCGTGTGCCGGCGTGCGGTGACGTGGCGATCTGTGCGGCACAGGAGGCGAGTTCCGCGTACGACTCCAGGTCGTGCACCAGCGGGCAGAGCGAGAGGAGGACGGGCACAGCCTCCGCGGGAGGCGTGGACGCCAGGAGTTCGCGCAGCCGGTCAGCACCGTGGACCAGCGAGGAGACGTCGTCGTGGTCGATCGCGGACTCGATGAGTGCGATCCTCTGGTGAACCGTCATCCGGGGCCTCCTGTGTCTGTACCGACTTAAGCAGATTGCTCCTCGTTCTCGCTCGCGAGCCTAAGTTAGGTTAGCCTTACCTTATGCATAGCGCTCACGGAGATCATTTCATTCTGGCCGGGGTGGCCGGTGATGTGCCGGTGCTGAACCGGCTTCTCGCTGCGCTCCCCGACGACGGCTACGGCCAGGTGTTCCTCGAAAGCACCGGGCCGATTCTCCTCCGCGGCTGGCCGGGTCCCGCCGGCATCATGCCGCTGTCGGTACGGCAGGACCTTGCCCCCGCGTCCGGTGGGCGGCTGCCGGGGCCGGGTGAAGTGCTTGCCGATGCGCTGCGGGCGTGGGCTGTCGAGTGGCTGCCTCCCGTCGGGCATCCGGATCCGCTCCCGTACACGCTGTGGATCGGCGCGGTGGGGTATCCGCCCGTCGACCGGTTCTGCGCCGAATTGCTGAGGGACTACCCCTGGCTCCACCTGCATCACGCCTCCATGGTCCCGAGCACGGAGGGCTGATCAGACGAGCGGGCTCGACGTGATCGCCGCGCTCAGCGCCTCCACGGCGGGGCGCGAGGCGGCCGGATCATCGAGGAGCGCGAACTCCAGTACGCCCAGCGGTGGCAATCGGAGTGCACCGTCCACCCGTTCCAGGTCGCCGGGCATCATCGTCGCCGGGAAGACCGCGACCCCGAGCGCCGCGCGCACGGCCGCCAGCACGCCCGTGATGTCGCGGACGGTGCAGGCCGTGCGCCAGCGGCGTCCGGCCTCCTCCAGAGCGTCGATGGCGGACTGGCGTGAGTGGCTGGGGCGTGGATAGGTCACCAGCGGGACCGGCTCCTCGGCGTCGAATCGCAGTGACGGGTGCGCACCCCAGATCAGTTGCTCCCGGCGCACCACGCGTCCATCCTCGATCCCCGGCTCACGACGCACATAGACCAGGTCGAGCCCTCCGGCCTTGAGGCGTCGCACCAGCGCGGCGGACTGACCGACCGTCACCTCCACGTCCACGCGCGGGTTGCGGCGCCGGAAGTCACGCAGGATCCCGGGCAGGTGCGTGAGGGCGAGGTCGTCGGCGGTGCCGAAACGGATGCGCGTGCGCTCCGCGGGGCCGGCGAAGAACGCGTGCGCCTCGTCGAGGACCGCCAGTGCGCGGCGTGCGAACCCGAGCATCGCCTCGCCGTCGTCGGTGAGAGCCACGCTGCGCGTGTCACGCGCGACGAGCACGCGGTCCACCTGTTGCTCGAGCCGACGGATGCGGCCGCTCACGGTCGGCTGGCCCACGCCGAGCTGGCGACCGGCGGCAGAAAAGCTGCGCGTTTCGGCGACGGCGACGAAACACCGCAGCAGTTCGGGGTCGTACATCTGCTCCCTTTCATCACCAAACGTGATGACACATATCTACCTCATGTCGTTACGTGATGGAATGGGGCTGCGTACGGTGGAGGTCATGTCAGCTCCGACGGGCAGCTATCCCGGTGCGTACCCGATCACCGAACCGCTCCCCGTGCTGGCCGCCCGGCCCACGCTGCGCGCCACCTTCGCCTCCCTCACGGTGCCGAACTTCCGCTGGTACACCGGCGCGCTTGCGGCATCCTCCGCGGGCGGGTGGCTCGCGCGGATCGCGACCGACTGGCTCATGGTGGAGCTGACCGGGAACGTGGCGCTGATCTCCCTCGTGGTGACGTTCCAGCTGCTGCCGCCCATGCTTCTCGCACCGTGGGGCGGCGTCGTCGGGGACCGCTTCTCTGCGCGGCGCACCGTCATCGCCGTCCAGCTGCTGCTCGTCGGGGCGTTCCTCGCGCTCGCCATCCCCGCTGTGCTGGGCACGGCCTCGGTCGGCCTCATCATCCTCACGTCGCTGCTCGTCGGAATCAGCGCGGCGTTCGAAGGGCCGAGCCGGGCAGTGTTCGTCGTCGAGGTGGTGGGCACCCGGGGCCTGGCCAATGCGATGGGACTCAACGCGGCCGTTCAGCAGTGCGCGGGGATCATCGGCGCTGCGGTGGCCGGCATCGCGATCGCGCGGCTCGGCGCCGGCTGGGCCATGATCATCGGGGCGGTCGGCCCCGTGATCGGCGTGATCGGGCTGCTGCTCATCCGTCGCGACCGTCTGCATCCCGCCATCAAGGTGCGCGCCCAGCGCGGCCAGATCCGCGAGGCGATCCGTTACGTCCGTCGCAAGAACGACATCGGCGCCTCGCTCCTGCTGATCACGGTGCTCGCGCTGTTCGGTCTGACGGGGTCGGTGCTGTTCGGATGGGCCGCACGCGATGAATTCGATCTGGGTTCGGCGGGCTACAGCCTCTTCCAGGCGATGGCAGCCCTCGGTGCGTTCATCGGGTCGCTGCTGGCGGCGCGGCGTCGGCGCCTGCGCATGCGTGACAACGCGCTGCTGCTTGCCGTGTCGGGCGCCATCTGGGCCGTCACGGGATTCGCCCCGACTCCCGCGCTCTTCATCGTGGCCATGGTGGCCGCGCTCATCACCCGGCTCATGTTCATGGTGGCCAACGATTCGCTGACACAGCTGTCGACCAACGGCGCGATCCGCGCCCGCGTCGTGTCGCTCTACATGATGTGCGCCACCGGAGCCCAGGCGCTCGGTGCGGTGCTCACCGGCTGGTCGGTGGATGCGCTCGGCGGGCAGACCACGTTCCTCATCACCGGGCTCGTGCCGCTGGCGGTTGCGGGTAGCATCGCGGTCGCGGCGACCATCGGCCTGCGGCGACAGCGCGGCCCGCGCCCGCCGCACACGCCGCGGGTTCTCGCGGTCGACTGATCCCACGCTGCCTGTTCGCGCCGGATCCTCGCCGCGGAGTGATCCTCACATTCGCGTCTTCGCGTCTTCGCGTCTTCGTGTCTTCGTGTCTTTGCGTGTTCGTGTCATTGCGTGTTCGTGTCTTACTGTCCTTACGTGTGGCGTCGCGTCCTTGCTGCGGACTGATCCGCTCGCGCCGCGTGTTCGCGTTTCGCACCGCGCGCGGCGCCTCCGCGCTGTGCGCGGTGTCGCCCCCACGGCTGTATTCGTGCCTCCGTCGCACTTCGGGGCTGCCGCGGTTCCTGATCCCGCGAGGCTTCCCGCTGTGGGCGAGAATCGCCGCGATGCATGGACTCTCGCCCACAGACGGAAGTTCCACGAGAGGGGAGAGGGGAGAAAGGCGAGCGAGGGGACGAAGGATGAGGGCGGTGGGAGGATGAGCGCATGACGCGGTGGCAGTGGCGCACGACGCGGTGGCAGTGGCGCATGACGCGGTGGCAGTGGGATGGACGGCACGTGCTGGTCACGGGGGGATCCGAGGGCATCGGGAACGCCGTCGCCACGGCGGCACGGGAACGCGGGGCTCGGGTGAGCATCCTGGCCCGCCGAGCCGAACCCCTGGCGTCCGCCGCAGCACGCATCGGTGCGCTCGCGGTTCGCGCCGACGTCACCGATTCCGGCGCCGTGAGCGCAGCCGTCGCGACGGCGATCGAGACGAACGGGCCGATCGACGTGCTCGTCCACTGCGCCGGCGCAGCGCTCCCGGGCCGGTTCCTCGAGGTGGCGGAGCAGGAGTTCGCCGATCAACTGCGGCTGAATCACCTCGGCACGGTGAACGTTCTGCGCGCCGTCCTCCCCGCGATGACCGAGCGCCGCGCGGGACGTGTGGTCGTCACGAGTTCCACCGCAGCCGTGCTCCCAGTGCCCGGGTACGCCGCCTACGGCGCAGCGAAGGCGGCCGTCGCGCTCCTCGCGGCCGTGGTCGGAGCCGAGGTGGAGTCGCGGGGCGTGCGCGTCGGCGTGCTGTATCCCCCGGACACGAAGACCCCGGGGTTCGACGCCGAGAACCTGCGCAAGCCCCCTGAGACCGCGGCGATCTCCGCCGGTATCGCTCCGCAGAGCCCGGAGCGTGTCGCGCGTATCGTGCTCCGTGGCGTGGAGCGGGGCTCGCGCACGATCACGGCCGATGCGCTCACCCGCGTGGTGCTGACGGTGCCGGGGATCGTGCTCCCGATGATGCGACCCGTCCTGGCCCGGATTGCTCGCCGCGCCATCGCGCGCGGCTGAGGGCACCTCACGCGCTCGCGCATCGTGGACGGGCCGTCGTTCAGGTGCGCGTGGTAACGTCGTGGGGTCTCCTCCGCGTTCGCGGATGATCCCCACACTTTGCCGGCCGCATTTGCGGGCCGGTTCCCGTGCGCCTGTCGCACGATGACACCCGTGCGATATCGCACGATGAAAGCAGATGATGACTTCCTCCTTCCTGGAGCTGGGCGTGCCCGCTCCGCTCGTGGACGTTCTGGCCGCTGACGGCAAGGCTTCGCCCTTCCCCATCCAGGCCGCGACGCTCCCTCATTCGCTCGCCGGCCGTGACATCCTCGGCCGCGGCCGCACGGGCAGCGGCAAGACGATCGCCTTCTCGCTGCCGCTGGTGGCTCGCCTGGCCGAGTCCCGCCGCCCGCGCACGCCCGGGCGTCCGCGCGGTCTGGTGCTGGCTCCCACGCGTGAGCTCGCCACCCAGATCGCCGCGACCCTGACGCCGCTCGCCGACGCCGTGGGCCTGCGCGTCATGACCGTCTTCGGCGGCGTGAGCCAGAAGCCGCAGGAGCAGAAGCTGCGTGCCGGCACCGATATCGTGGTGGCCTGCCCGGGTCGTCTTGAAGACCTGATGAAGCAGGGACACGTCGACCTCGGCAGCATCGAGGAGACTGTGCTGGACGAGGCCGACCACATGGCCGACTTGGGCTTCCTGCCGGGCGTCACCCGTATCCTCTCCGCAACGCCCGCGACTGCTCAGCGCCTGCTGTTCAGCGCGACGCTGGACAACGGGGTGGACAAGCTCGTCCGCCGCTTCATGTCCGACCCGGTTCGCGCCGAGGTCGACGAGCTGAGCGTGCCCGCCGGTGAGATGACGCACCGGGTGCTGCTCATCGCCGATGCCGAGGAGAAGACCCGGGTGGTGCGCGAGCTCGCCTCGGGCACGGGCCGTCGGATCCTCTTCATGCGCACCAAGCACCACGCGAAGAAACTGGCCAAGCAGCTGACCGCGGCGGGCATCCCCGCGGTGGATCTGCAGGGCAACCTGTCGCAGGGCGCCCGCGAGCGCAATCTGGCGGCCTTCTCCGCCGAGCCCGAGCAGGGTGGCGTGCGCGTGCTCGTCGCGACGGACGTGGCGGCGCGTGGCGTGCACGTCGACGACGTCGAGCTGGTCGTCCACGTCGACCCGCCCGCCGAGCACAAGGCGTACCTGCACCGTTCCGGTCGTACCGCTCGCGCCGGTGCCTCGGGCACGGTGGCGACGCTCGTCCTCCCGACGCAGAAGAAGGACGCCAGCGACGTCCTTCGAGCTGCGTCCATCCGCGTTCCGTTCGAGAACGCCGACGCGTCGTCGGCCGTCGTCGCAGAGCTGGTGGGCGAGAAGGCCGCGTATCGTGCCCCCGAGCCGGTGGCGCCGAAGCAGCCGCAGGGTAAGAAGAAGTCCGGTGGCCGCGCCGAATCCGCCGGCACGCGAACCGTCGCGGAAGCAGCGGCGGAGTCCGCGCGCGGCGGGTCGCGCCGAGGTGGCCGTGGTGGTCGCGGCGGCGGTCAAGGCGGCGACGCGCAGCGCACCGAGACCCCGGCCGGGCAGGGTGGTCGCGGCCAGTCTCGTCGGGGCCAGGGTGGCGATGCACGCCGCGGGCAGGCCGGGGAGTCCGGTCGCGGACAGGATGCCGGTCAGTCGCGTCGTGGTCAGAGCGGCGAAGCGCGTCGTGGCCAGGACAGCGGGCATTCCCGCGCCGGCCAGGGTCGTGGCGGTAACGCCACTGGTCGCGGAGCCGGTCGTGGTGGTTCGTCCGGCGGTGCCGTGTACTCCACGTCGACCCCCGGCTCTGCTCCCTCGCGGCCCGTCGACGGCTCGCGCCGCGCGCAGCGTCCGGCCGGCGAGCCGCAGCGCACCGACGCACCGCGCCGCCGTCGCGCTTCGCGCCCGCAGGGCTGAGTCCAGCCCATCGATGTGACAGCGCCCCCACGGTTCTCCGTGGGGGCGCTGGTGTTGGTGGGGTGTGGCGCTGGTGTTGGTGGGGTGTGGTGCTGGTGTTGGTGGGGTGTGGTGCTGGCGTGGTGCGGCGTTGATGGCGGTGTGGCGTCGGTGCGGTGTTGGCGTGGTTTCGGCGTCGCCTGAGAACGGCGCGAAGGCGTGACGCCAAAGGAGGAGATTGTCGCCAGATGAGGACGTAGGAACCGATTTTGATGCGGATTTGGCGACAATCTCCTCCTTTCGGGACACCGTCGCCGCACCGTCGGCACCATTCGCGCTGTGGGCGGTGCGGGAGCAGGTCAGGGGCGGGGCTCGGGGCGGTGGACTCCGCGAGGACGATATCCCAGCGCGTCGGATGCCCCCAGAAGATCGGCGAGGTACCAGACGATCGACAGCCACATCTCGGTGCCCTGCAAGCCGGGAGCGGACACTCCGGCGGCGGGCGACTCCGCGAAGGGGATCCCCGCTCCGTCTTGCCACATGCCGAGGGCCGCGTCGAGCAGCTGACGGGCGATCGCGGCGACCTCCGACGCCCGGTGACCGGTGCTGCGGGTAAGCCACAGCGGATGGGCCACGTCGAGCACGTTGCAGGCATTGAGGCGCCCGGCGGCGAAGAAGCGCTCATCCGTCACGTGGGTGAGAACGGTGTCCACGACCGCCGTCGGGTAGGGGAGCGGTCGCCCGTGCTGCGCGAATGTGCCGCGTGAGGCGCGATAGAACCCGTTGACGGGCTGCAGGAGTCCATCCGAATCGCGGGCCGATCCCCAGACGCCCGACACAGGATCCGCGATGCGCGCGAGCGCCCCGAACAACGCGTCCGACGTGCCGGCCGGGACCGTCCGCTCCCACACCAGCGCCGTGCCGTAGGCGTCGATCCACGCGCCGGCGCCCCAGGCGTTCAACTGCCAGGGAAGACCCTCGACCAGAGCAGGCACACGATCGGGCGTGAGGTCCGAGGCGAGTCGAAGTTCGTGGGGGAAAGAGGACCCCAGCAGGTCCAGCGCGTAGCCGACGGCGAGCACGTGGTACGCGGCATCCTCATCGGACCACGACGCAGGAAGCGGGACCCCGGCTGCATCGAGCGGCGGGACGGCACCCGTCGCCGCATCTTGCCAGCCCCGCAGCCGCTGTACCAGTGCATCACGATCGCTCTGTGGCGGCACGTCGCCCAGCAGCAGATCGGCGATCTCGATCGCGTCGCACCACGCGCGCACCGTCGGTGCGGTTCCGGGCCGGTCGACATATCGCTTCCCGTCCCACGCACGATCCAGCACGTCGCGGGCCTCTGCGCGGGCTCGGTTCGCGAACGCGGCCAGGCGGACCCGCAACGTCCCGTCACCCACAGCTTCGGCGGCGACGTGCTCCGTGCGGGCAGTTCCGAGGGCGCCCGATACTGACGCGGCTGATCCGTCCGAGGCGACGGCGGCTGCGAAGTCGGCGTGGCGTCGGGCCTCGACGCCGCCCGACTTTGACGTCTCGGCGAGGTCTGCGTTGTTCGATGGTGATGTTTCGGGGGTGTCAGCGCCGTCTGATGGTGATGTTTCGGGGGTGTCAGCGCTGTCTGATGGTGATGTTTCGGGGGCACCAACGCCGCCTGATGGTGACGTTTCCCTGAGGCGTGGGTCGCCCGATGGTGACGCCGCGGCGGGGTCTGTTCCGCTCGATGGCGACGACGCGGCGGGGTCTGCTCCGCTCGATCCCGCCGTCTCGGCGGAATCCGACTCGCCCTCCGGGGCGATCCGCCACTTCAGGAATCGCGCCGGGTTGCCGCCGACGATCGCGCCGTCCGGTACGTCCTTCGTCACCACGGCACCTGCGGCGAGCACGCTTCGCGAACCGACCCGAACGCCGTCGAGGACTACCACGTGGGAGCCGATCCAGACGTCGTCGCCGATCTGGATCCCCCGCGACACCAGCGGCTGGCGGAAGAACTCGACCGTGGGATCGGCCATCGTGTGGTTGAAGCCGAGCAGCGATGTGTGCGCACCGATGCGGGTGGCGTCGCCGATGCGGACGTCCCCGCGGATCACCGTGTAGGGGTTCACGCTGCAATCGCGACCGAGGGAGATCGTGCCCGTGATGTACGCGCCGGCCGCCACATAGGTGCGATCACCGAGCGACAGCGCCTCGCAGTCGACCGACGCGAGCGAGGACACGAACACGCCGGTTCCGAGATGCGTCTCGGGGCGCGCGGTGAGCTCCTCCTGCAGAAGGCGCTGGGTCTCGCGCGTCGAGGGACGAGCCTTCGCCGCGAACTCCCACGGCGAGTACTCGACCGGATCGATGCCGACGCCGCGCGGGGGGTGTGTGCCGACTGGGTCGCCGGTGGTGCGTGGGCCGACGGTGTCCTGGCTGGTGCGTGGGTTGACGGTGTCCTGGGTGGTGCGTGGGTCGACGGTGTCGTGGCTGATGCGTGGGTCGACGGTGTCGCCGGTGGTGCGTGGGTCGACGGTGTCGTGGCTGATGCGTGGGTCGACGGTGTCACCGGTGGTGTGTGCGCCGACGGTGTCGCCGCCGGTGGGGTATTCATCGGCGCCGCCGCCGGGGCGGGCGCCAGCGGGCGGCACAGCCGCGGGCTCGGTGGGGGTCATGATGCGCTCCCGTGGTTCGGTGGGGATCGGTGGCCTGCCGAGAGGCGGAACACCGCCGGATGGTCTCACCGAATATCGGTGTGGAGTGCTGGCGGCGCAGTTTCTGAGACCGCTGGCCGGGGTGGTCTCAGAAACTGCGCCAAGGAGATTGCGGGAGTGCAGGTTATGAGACCAATTGGGGGTTGAAAGGGAGGGGAAGGTGAGGCCGCCGAGAGTCAGGCGGTGCGGGGCGGAGCCGTGGAGGCGCGGACCGACAGGGAGGGGCTGAGCTTGGCGCGCTCCACCGAGACGTCGGGCTCGGTGATGCGCCGGTGCAGCAGGCCGACGGCGGTGCGTCCCACGGCCGTGCGCGGGGGAGCGACGGCGGTGAAGGCCGGCGTGAACATGCGCGCCACCTCGTCGTCGTAGGCGATGACGGACAGGTCCTCGGGAACGGAGATCCCGCGGGTCATGGCCACATCAACGAACGCCAGCGCCTCGGGATCGGGGTGAACGAGCATGCCCGTGACGCCGTGCTCCAGTGCGTCGTCGAGGGTGGCGGCCACCACGGAGCTGAAGTCGGGGCTGTTGCGGTCGGGAAGGTGCGCGGCCACGCCGGTCGAGTCCGGAAGTCCCAGCTCGCGGCACGCCTCCGACCATCCCGCGGCCACCTGCCCCGATGTGGGCGAAGACCGCGACAGCACGAGCGCGATGCGTTCGTGGCCGAGGCTCGCGAGGTGACGTGCGGCCAGCATGCCGCCGAGCGCGTGATCGCTGGATGCGGACTCCATGGGCGACCGATCGGGCCCGCGCCCCTCACGTTCCACGAGCACAGCGGGTACCGGCGCCCGGTGGAGCCACTCGAGCACCTCATCGGCGTGTTCGGCCGCGGTGTTGGGCGCCACGATCAGGCCGACCACGCCGTCATCCTCCACCAGCCGCTCCAGCAGCGGACGTTCATCCTGCAGCTCGTAGGAGGCGCCGCGGATGAGCAGGCGATAGCCGAGGCGTTCCGCCTCCTGCTCGGCACCGCGGACGACGGTGGGCCAGTAGTAGTTCAGCGACGGCACGAGGATGCCGATGGCGTCGCGACCCGCGGCCGGCCGGATGCTCACCGGCGGCAGCGCCGCCGCCTCCGGAAGCTCGGACTCGTGCGCAGGGATCGCGCCGCCGTGCACGCGCAGCACCAGGCCGTCCACCTCGAGCTGCGCGAGGTCACGGCGCAGCGTGACGGGGGTGACGCCGAGCTCCTCGCTCAGCGAGGTCACCTTGACGATCCCGTCGCGCGCGAGCGCGGCGAGGATGTGCACCCGACGCTCGGGGGCCAGCATGCCGGACGACGGCTCTCTCATCGGACTTCCTCAGCTTCAGCTCGTACCAGTTCTACCGTGATCCGCGACTCGCCGTGGCTACCTGCGGGAATCTCGATTCGTGTCACGCTCTCACCCCACACCTCGCGCAGGAGCGGATCATCCAGCGTCCGCACGCTCAGTCGCGCCTCGCCGCCGCTCCAGCGCAGGCGGACATCGCCCGCGCCTTCGATCGGGGTGACGCACGCGCCGCCGGTCTCGAGCCGGACGGTTCCGGCCACCAGCAGGTGCTGCACCGCGGGGACACCGGGGGTCCAGGAATCGACGATGCTCACCGTACCGGTGGCGCGGTCCAGGGCGGCGGAGCGGACCCAGGATGACACCGTGCCCGGAGGGTAGGCGCCGGCCAGCTGCAGCGACATCGTCGAGGCGTCGTCCGACACGCGGGCATCGACGTCGGCGGCGGCGAACTGCGCACCGTGGTCCTGTTCGGCCCCGTCGATCACCGGCACGCTGTGCCATCCGCTCTGCATCGGCCACAGCGTGTACCGCTGCGGCGAGAAGGTCACGGCGGTGTAGGTCGGACGTCCCGCATCGATCAGGACGGGAACCCCGTCACGCGCGACGATGACCTCGCCGACGTCGTCGTGGTTGTGGTTCTCGTCGTTGTTCCCGCCCTTGACGGCGAGGGTGAGACCCGCCGCGGACCCCGCGGCACCGCGTGCCACCAGCACCTCGGTCGAGGGCCAGAACACGTCGCGGGGGAGAGGGGAGCCCAGGGATCGGGCATCTCGCCAGAGGGGATCGGTGATTCCGCGCAGCAGCCGGCCGAGTCCGCTGATCTCCGTCGCCGCCGGAGCCAGCGGGTCCCGGTGCGTCGCGGCGTGCGCTTGCGCCTCGTGGTCCCCGACCGCGCGTGCGGCGCGGTGCAGGGCGTGCCACGGCTGATCGAGCGTGGGGCGGGCCTGGCCGTCGGCCAGATTCAGATACCAGTCGCCGCCGAGGTGGCAACGGTGCGGGAAGGCGACCGTCTCGCGCAGCGCTCCGATCCGCTCTGTGAGCCGAGCACGACCGCCCGTGGCGTGTTCCAGCACGTCGAGCGCCTCCAGGGCCCGCAGCGCCCCGTTCCACCAGTAGGCGTATCCCTCGTCGATCGCGCCGTCCTCGGGAAGCGCGGACACGTATCGGTCCAGACCGTCCACGACCAGCTCGATCACCCGCGCGCGCATGTCGGGGTCGTCGTCGAGCAGCCGGAGCGCGGCCACCAGCACGTTGCCGTGGATCCACGGGTTCCAGTTGTGGGGTGGGCGTTCGAGGCCGATCCAGTGCCAGTCCTGGCGGCGAAGGAACGGTTCGAACACGCGCACCCACGACTCGTGGCGGATACGCGTGCGCAGGCCCGGGTAGCGCGCATCCAGCGCGTCGCCGAGGACGTGGTCCGCCCATGCCAGCTGTGCGACCAGCTCACCCGCGCCCAGATCCAGGAACGGATCGGTCACCGTCGCCAGGACGGCGCCATGGCGCTGACGGGTGTCGTCGTGAGCGGGCCAGCACCATGTGCTCTGCTCGCACAGCAGCCACAGACCGTCCGCGGCTTCGTCGAGCCACACGTCCGCGCCGGTCAGCGCGGCCGCGACCACGGCACGGCTCACGCGCTCCTGGCGGCGGAAGACCGCCCGCTCGTACTCCTCCCGATTGCCGTCGCGGTGATAGCGGGCGGCGTCGCGCGCGAGCGGAACCGGCCACGGTGTGCCCAGATCGGCGGTCGCCGAATCAAGCAGAGCAGCGCGGGTGGTCTCGTCGATACCGTCCCACACGTCGCGATCGGTCGCGGGGGCGACCGGAAGCGCGCTCGCAGCGGGCAGGAGGAGGTTCGTCAGCGATTCCGCGATCCCGAGCTCCGCCAGAGTGCGGGCGATCCGCCCGCGAAACGGCGGCCGGGTGGCGGAAGCCTGCGCTGCGTCGGTCATTCGAACTCCCAAGGACGGAGGTGCTGCGACGACACCGTCGCAGGAAGCGGTTGCTGATCATTCCGGAGACAAGTGAACATCGCCAAACGATCAAAAACGATCATACACCGCGTTGCAATGTTCGATTTGTATTGATAATCTCCGATTCAGATCACAATGATCGTGACCCGCCACACCCGATGAAGGAGCACCGTGGTTCCTCCCCCCGCCGCACCGACCGCAGCCGCCGGTTCATCCGACTGGACGCGTGACGAGTGGGTCGCGTTCGCCGATCGTCTCCTGGACGGAGCCCGTCGCCACGCGTCGCCGGGTGCGGGACGCATCACCCCTCCGGGTGCAGAGGGCGGCTACGGTCACGACGTCGACGGACTCGAGGGTTTCGCACGCACCTTCCTGCTGGCCGGCTTCCGCATCGCGGGCGCCCGCGGCGAAGGCGTGGACGATCTGATCGACTTCTATCGCCGCGGCATCATCACCGGCGTCGACCCGGACGCCCCCGACCGCTGGGTGCGTCCGGATGAGCACGACCAGGCAAAGGTGGAGGCGGCATCCCTCGCGCTGATCTTCGACCTCACCCGCGAGTGGATCTGGGACACCCTCGACGTCGTGACGCAGCAGCGCGTCATCGACTACCTCGCCGTCGTCGTGGGGGATGAGACCTACCCGCGCAACAACTGGCTGTGGTTCCGCATCGTGGTCGAGACCTTCCTGCGCTCCGTCGGCGGTCCGTGGTCGCAGGCCGACATCGATGCGGACCTCGCTCTGCACGACTCCTTCATCCGTGAGGACGGCTGGCTCTCCGACGGCGCCGAGCGCTCCTACGACCACTACGTGGGCTGGGCCCTGCACCTCTACCCGGTGCTCTGGGCGCGCATGGCCGGAGCTCGTGAGATCGGCGCCGACCGAGTGGACGCGGACATCGCACGCCTGGATCGCTTCCTGCAGGATGCCCTCACCCTCGTCGGTGCCGACGGCTCCCCGCTCATCCAGGGCCGCAGCCTCATCTACCGCTTCGCCGCCGCCGCTCCGTTCTGGATCGGCGCCATCGCCGAAGTCCCCTCGGTGTCGCCGGGGGCGCTGCGTCACGCGGCCGATCGCATCGTGCGCCATTTCGCCGACGCCGGTGCTCCGGACACGGATGACCTGCTCTCGATGGGATGGCACGACGAATGGCGCGACCTCGCGCAGTCGTACTCGGGTCCCGCCTCGCCGTACTGGGCGACCAAGGGTCTCGTGGGGCTCCTGCTTCCCGCTGACCACCCCGTGTGGACGGCCCCCGCCGAGCCCCTTCCCGCCGAGACCGGTGGCGACCTCCGCACCGTGCGCTCGGCCGGCTGGATCGTCTCCACCACTGCGGAGGACGGCATCGTCCGTGTGATCAACCACGGAGCGGACCACGCCACCGCGGGCGGCGAGCTCGTCGGGGATTCTCCGCTGTACACCCGCATCGGCTACTCCAGCGCCGTCTCGCCGCTGGCGAACCAGCGCGCGTGGATCGAGCCGCTGGAGCAGTCGGTGGCCCTGGTGGATGCCGCGGGCGCCGCCACGCACCGCGCTCCCATGGACCTGCGCCAGGTCCAGGTACAGGGGGAGACCGGCGTGGCCTCGTCGTCATGGACCGCGCACCTGCTGGGGGAGATCCCGCCGCAGCGCGCGCATGGGTCGGGTCTCGCCGGCGAGATGATCCCGGTCACCGGCATCGAGACGGTTTCGATCGTCCGCGGTCGCTGGGAGGCCCGTCTGGTGCGTGTCGAGGAGAGCGCGGGCTTCGAGCCCGGGGACTGGACTCTCCGCATCGGCGGCTGGGCCCTCGCCGGCACCGAGGTGCACCAGGTGTCCGAAGGAGCTGCCGCTTCCGCCATCCGCGGCGATCTCGTGTCGCGGATCGCCGATCCCACCGGTGCCGCCACCGCAGCCGTCGTGCTGCGTGAGGACGCGAGCCCCCTGGGGCCGATCGCGGCCGTCCCCGTCCTCGAGTTCCCCGTGCGCCCCGGTGAATGGGTCACAGCGGTGCTCGACCTCACCCGCGACGACCAGCCGGCCGGCGCCCCTGCACACGTCCGGATCCCTGAATCCGGCAGCACCGTGACCGTGACCTGGCCCGATGGGGTCACCACCGACACGGAAATCGAAGACATCCGCATCGTCGCGTGACGAGGCGGAACCCCCGCGGATCCACCGGGTCCGTCTTGCAAAGGAGCAGCAACTCATGAACCGCAAGTTCGTAGCAGCAGCGGGACTGGCAACGGTCGCCGCACTCACCCTCGCCGGCTGCGCCGGCGGCGACTCGGGCAACACCGGCAGCACCGGCGGCTCGGGCGAGTCGACCGAGGGTTCGTCGGGCAAGTCCGTCGCGCTCACGATGTCCGCCTGGAACATCTCCTCCACCCCGGAGTTCCAGACGCTCGTCGACGGCTTCGAGGCCGCCAACCCCGGCATCACGATCGAGCTCAAGGAGTACGACGCCGCCGAGTACAACACGCTCATCACCACCGACCTCGCCGCAGGCTCGGGCCCGGACATCATCACGCAGAAGGAGGTCAAGTACCTGACCACCTTCCAGGAGGGCGGTCAGCTGGCCGACGTCTCCGACGTGGAGCTGCCGGACGGCATCTCGGGCGCCGAGTCCTACAAGGTCGACGGCACCGCGTACGCCACCCCGTACCGCAACGACTCGTGGGTGCTCTTCTACAACAAGGCGCTGTTCGAGCAGGCGGGGGTTGCCACCCCCGACGGCACGTGGACCTGGGACGACTACCAGAAGGCCGCTGACGAACTGAACAAGGGCCTGACCGCTGCCGGCTCCTCTGCCAAGGCCGTCTACCAGCACCGCTGGCAGTCCACCGTCCAGGGCTTCGCGAACGCGCAGACCAAGGGCGCGGACATCCTCGAGGGCAAGATCGACCAGTTCGGTCCGTACTACGACCGGACGCTGGCGATGCAGTCCTCGGGCGACCAGATCGACTTCAACACGTCGTCCGCAAACCAGCTCACCTATCAGGGTGAGTTCGGTAAGCAGAACGCCGCCATGGAGCTCATGGGCACCTGGTTCGTCGCGACGCTGATCGCCCAGCAGGCCTCGGGCGATGCCGACGCCTTCGAGTGGGGCATCGCACCCGCACCGCAGGCCGACTCCTCCACTGCGGGCCTGGACAAGACCCCGGTGACCTTCGGTGACCCGACCGGCTTCGGCGTGAACGCCAACGCGGACGCCGAGAAGCAGGCCGCCGCCAAGAAGTTCCTGGCCTACGCCGCCAGCGAGGAGGCCGCCGTCTCCCTCGCCAAGATCGGCATCACGCCGGCGCTGGTGAACGACACCGTCGTGGACACGTACTTCGCGGCGGAGGGCGCCCCGACCGATGACCTCTCCAAGTTCGCGTTCTCGACCCACAAGGTGGTCGCCGAGAACCCGACCTCGCCGAAGACCGCCGCGATCCAGGGTGTCCTGAACGACATGCACTCCGCGATCCTCTCCGGCTCGACCACCGTCGAGAAGGGCCTCGCCGAGGCGAAGGACCGTCTGAAGAACGAGGTCGGCGTCGGCTGACGCCCCCGGTGGCCGGCCCTGCGGGGCCGGCCACCCCTCCACCGTCCGTTTCGCAACCCGGAGGTCTTCATGACGTCTCCCGCCGCCACCCGCAAGGGCGGCACCGGAAAGGGTGAAACACTGCCCCGTCGCCGTTCGCGCCTCGCGCTGCGCAACGCGCTGATCGGGTGGAGCTTCATCCTGCCGAACTTCATCGGCTTCGCAGCCCTCACCCTCGTGCCGGTGATCGTGCTGTTCTACATGTCGCTCACCAACTGGAACGTGTTCGGGGGCAGCCAGTTCGTCGGCTTCGCCAACTTCACGCGCCTGATGGGTGACGGGAGCTTCCAGATCGCGTTCTGGAACACCATCTACTACTCGGTGATGCACATCCCGCTCACGATGATCGTGGCGCTGTCGCTCGCCCTGCTGCTGAACAACAAGATCCGCGGCGTCGCCTTCTTCCGCACCGCCGCGTTCTTCCCCTACATCACCTCGATCGTCGCGATCGCGCTGGTGTGGAATCTGCTCTTCAGCCCCGACGCCGGCCCGATCAACGAGATCCTGCGCGCCATCGGCATCCAGAACCCGCCCGGATGGCTCACCGATCCCGCCTGGGCCATGCCGTCGGTCGTCATCGTCAGCACCTGGCGCGACATGGGCTACTACATGATCCTGTTCCTCGCGGGCCTGCAGACCGTGCCGCGCGAGCTGCACGAAGCCGCACGCATGGACGGCGCGAGCACCTGGCAGCGCTTCGTCAACGTGACGCTGCCCGCGCTTCGTCCCACCACCTTCTTCGTGACCGTCATGCTCACGATCAACTCCTTCAAGGTGTTCGACCTCATCCTCGTGATGACCAAGGGCGGCCCGGGTCAGTCGACCCTTGTGATCAGCCAGTTCATCTACAAGAAGGGCTTCGAGGAGAACCAGTTCGGCTACGCATCCGCCGCGTCGGTCGCGCTGTTCTTCCTCTGCATCATCGTCACGATCATCCAGTTCTTCTGGAACAAGCGGAGGAGCGCCTGATGAGCGAGACCATGGCCGTCACCGTCGACAAGCGGAGCCTCCGCACCCTCGGCGACCGTTCCGTCGGTACCAAGCGGACGCGCCGCACCGTCGGTCGCGTGCTGCTGTACGCGGTGCTGATCGTGTTCGCGATCTTCCTGCTGGTGCCCTTCGCGTGGATGGTGCTCAGCTCCCTGAAGGCGCCCAACGACGTCTTCTCCGTGCCCGTGAAGTGGCTGCCCGACATGTGGGTATGGCAGAACTACGTGGACATCTGGACCAAGTCGAACATCCTGGTGTGGCTGCGCAACACGCTGCTGCTCGCGGTGGTGGTCACCACGCTGCAGATCCTCACCGGCTCATTCGCCGCATACGGATTCGCCCGGATGCGCTTCAAGGGCCGCGACGCGCTGTTCCTGCTGTACATCGCCACCATCGCGGTGCCGTGGCAGTCGTACATGATCCCGCAGTTCATCCTGCTGTCCAACCTCAAGGTGTCCAACACCCTGTGGGCGATCATCCTGCTGCAGGCGTTTGGCGCGTTCGGCGTGTTCCTGATGAAACAGTTCTACGAGACGATCCCGGAGGAGCTCAGCGAGGCCGCCCGCATCGACGGGCTCAGCGAGTACGCGATCTGGCGCCGCATCATGCTGCCGCTGTCGGTCCCCGCCATCGCGAGCCTCGGCCTGCTGACCTTCGTCAACACGTGGAACGACTATCTCGGACCCCTCATCTACCTCCGGAACCCGGATCTGTGGACCATGCAGCTGGGTCTGAAGAACTTCGTCTCGAACCTGTACGACACCAACTACGCGCTGCTGTTCACGGGCCTCACCATCTCGGTGATCCCGATCGCGATCATCTTCATGCTCGGACAGAAGTACTTCGTCGAGGGCATCGCCACGAGCGGCATGAAGGGCTGATCATGAAGCGCATCCCGCACGGACTGTACGCGACCGTCTTCTCGGTGGCCGCCCTCGGACTCATCGTGAACATGCTGCTGCTCGTCGGCGCCCTGCCGCTGGTGTTCCTGCTGATCACGACCGATCCGACCAGGTCCTGGCCGTTGCTGGCCGTCGCGCTGCCGCTCGCGGCACCGGCGCTGTGCGGGGCGTTCACCGCGTTCCGCGAGTACGGTCTGGGCGGTCTCGGACCCGTGCGGGCGTTCTGGCAGGGGGTGCGCGCCGCCGGGCTGCGCGCCCTCGGCTGGGGCGTCGCGGTCACCGCCGTGCTGGTGGTTCTCCTCGTGGACGTGCGCGCGCTGTCGGGCACCGAGTTCGCCGCGGTCCTGGTGCCGCTGCTGCTGGTGCTCGCCGTGCTCGTCGCGGCGATCGGCATCGTCGGTCTCGTGGCCATCGCGGAGGTGCCCGGTGCCCGCTTCGGCGAGGTGCTGCGCTCGGCCGCCGTCCTCGCGGTGCGGCGCTGGTGGCTGACGCTGGCCACCCTGGTGATGCTCGCCGTTCAGTTCGCCGTGTTCACCACGGCTCCCGCTCTCGCCATCGGCATCACGGCAGCCCCGGTGCTGTACGTGGCCTGGTCCGGTTCCCGATACTCCCTGCGGCCGGTGCTTCCCGCCGAGCCCGCTCCCGCGTCGGTCTGACGCATCCGTCTTCGACGCCTCCTACAGAAAGCAGTTCCTCCATGACGTCTCCGTCCCGCGTGAGCATCGACACCGACGCCGCGATCAGCGCCGTGCTCGACACGGTGCGCCGCACCATCGCCGCCTTCCCGCCCGCCGAGGGCGTCTTCCCCGACGACACCACGAACGACGGCGAGCACTACCCGCTGCGTCATGCCGAGAACGGCATCCCCGTCGGCGGCAACGGCGGATGGACCACGTCCTTCTGGCCGGGCATGGAGTGGATCGCGTACCAGCTGACCGGTGACGAGGAGTTCAAGACTGCCGGTCTCGCGCACCTGGCCGACTTCGCCCGTCGCGTGGACGCGGAGGAGGACCTGGAGACCCACGACCTCGGCTTCCTCTACACCCTCGCCGCGGTGGCTCCGTACCGCCTGCTGGGCGATGAAGAGGGACGTCGCGCCGCGCTGTCGGCAGCGAACCACCTGATGACCCGCTTCCTGGAGCCGGCCGGCATCATTCAGGCCTGGGGCACGCTGTCGGACCCCGAGCAGCGCGGTCGCACCATCATCGACAGCCTGATGAACCTGCCGCTGCTGTCGTGGGCGTACGAGCAGACCGGTGAGGAGCGCTTCGCCGACGCCGTCCGCCGTCACGCCACGCAGCTGCGCATCAACATCATCCGCGAGGACGACACCACCTTCCACACGTTCCACTGGGACCCGGAGACCGGTGAGGCCCTGCGCGGCACCACGGCCCAGGGCGCCGCGGACGACTCGTGCTGGGCTCGCGGCCAGGCCTGGGGTATCTACGGTTTCGCGCTGAACCACCGCGCCACCGGCGACCCGGAGCTGCTGGATGCCGCCTGGCGCTGCGCCGACTACTTCCTCGCTCACCTGCCCGAGGACCGCGTCGCCTATTGGGACCTCGTGTTCACCGACGGTTCCGGGGAGCCCCGCGACACGTCGTCGGCGGCGATCGCCGTGTGCGGCCTGTACGAGCTGGCCGACATCGAGGGCCCCGGGGCACGCTCCGAGCGTGCCATCGCGGCGGCCGACGAGATCCTCGCCTCGCTCATCGAGAAGTACCGTCCCACCTCTGCGGACGCTCACACCGTCCTCACCCAGAGCGTCTACAACAAGCGCAACGATCACGGTGTGGAGGAGGGATCGCTCTGGGGCGACTACTTCTTCTTCGAAGCGCTGGCCCGTCACGCCGACCCGGCCTGGCGCCCGGCGTGGTGACGGCATGCGTCTGATCCGTTTCACCACCGGCGGTGAGGTGCACACCGGCGCTCTCACTGCCACCGGTGAGGTCGTCGACCTCACCGGCCAGGGGCTGGCCGCAGATCTCATCGAGATCCTCGGCTCGGACGAGCTGCGCGCACGGGCCGCCGCGATCGTCGAGACCGCTCCGACCATTGGGCGCGACAGCATCGAGACGGTGCTCCCGGTGACGCCGGGGAAGGTGCTCGCCATCGGCTACAACTACCGCGGGCACGTGCCCCCGGGGGCCGACCCCACGGCGGATGATCCCGCCTTCCCCGACGTCTTCGTGAAGACGCCGAACACTCCGGTGTCGGCGTCCACGGGCGTGGTGGTGCCCGCGGTCGCCTCCGAGGTGGACTACGAGGGCGAGATCGGCCTGGTCATCGCCCGCCGTGCGCACCGGGTCCCGGTCGAGGAGGCACTGTCGCACGTCGGCGGGTACGTCATCCTCAACGATGTCTCAGCCCGCGACTGGCAGCGCAAGGGATCGCAGATGACCCTCGGCAAGTGCTTCGACGGCTTCCTGCCGATGAGCGACGTCGTCGTCACGCGTGACGAGATCGCCGACCCGCAGGACCTGCTCGTGGAGGTCGTGCGCGACGGCGAGGTGACGGTGTCGCAGTCCACCGACTCGATGATCTTCCCGATGGCGTTCCTGGTGCATCACCTGAGCCAGGCGATGACGCTCGAGGTGGGAGATGTGATCTCCACCGGCACCCCGCAGAAGCTGCCTGCGGCGCAGGACGCCCACCGGCACATCGTCGCCGGTGACGAGGTCACCGTCCGCGTGACAGGGTTGGGGGAGCTCACCACCCGCTTCATCGCCGATTCCGACCGAACGAACACTGGAGTGAACGCATGATCCTGGACAGCTTCCGACTCGACGGGAAGGTGGCCATCGTCACCGGATCCAGCCGTGGGCTGGGGCAGGGCGCGGCTCTCGCGCTGGCAGAGGCCGGCGCCGACATCGCCCTGCTGAACCGCGGTGACGCCTCCGAGACCGCGGGTGCCATCGAGGCGATGGGCCGGCGTGTCCACAGCGTGCACGCCGACTTCGCCACCGCGACCTCCGCCGACATCGAGGCCGCCGTCGCCGAGATCGAGCGGGAACTCGGGCGCATCGACATCCTCGTCAACAACGCCGGCACGATCCGTCGCGCACCGGCGGCTGAGTACTCCGAGGACGACTGGAACGAGGTGCTCACGGTCAACCTCGACAGCGTGTTCCATCTCTCCCGTGCCGTCGGCAAGCGTCTGCTCGCCCAGGGCAGCGGCCGCATCATCAACGTGGCCTCGATGCTGTCGTTCCAGGGCGGCATCCTGGTGCCCGCGTACACCGCGTCCAAGCACGCCGTGGCCGGGCTCACCAAGGCGCTCGCCAACGAATGGGCCACATCCGGAGTCACCGTGAACGCGATCGCGCCCGGGTACATGGCCACCGACAACACAGCCGCCATCCGCGCCGACGAGGCGCGTGAGGCGTCGATCGTCTCGCGCATCCCGATGGGCCGCTGGGGCACCCCGGCCGACCTGCAGGGCACGTTCGTCTACCTCGCATCCGACGCCGCCTCCTACGTCACCGGGACGATCATCCCGGTCGACGGCGGCTGGCTCGTCCGCTGACCCGCCGAGCTGACATCCCAGAAGGAGAAATCATGCAGCAGCGCTACGCCACCAACCCCGCCCAGATTCCGGGCATGACCACCGCGGAGCTCCGCGAGACCTACCTCATCCCCGAGGTCTTCGTCCCGGGCGAGATCTCGCTCACCTACACCCACCACGACCGCATCGTGCTCGGCGGCGCTCAGCCCGCTGGGCGCGTGCTGGAGCTGACCGGCTACCCCGAGATCCGTTCCGAGACCTTCCTCGAGCACCGCGAGCTCGGTGTCATCAACGTGGGCGGCGAAGGCGTCGTGACCGCGGACGGCGAGGAGTACACGCTGGTCTCCGGCGCATGCCTGTACCTCGGCCGCGGCATCGAGGCGGTGTCCTTCCGCGATGCCGCCGACGGATCGGGCGCGCAGTTCTATCTGTTCTCCGCCCCGGCCCACACCACGTACCCGACGCAGCTGGTGGCTCCGGGCGAGGGGACCGTGCGCGAGCTCGGCGACCAGCTCACCAGCAACCGTCGCACGCTCAACCAGTACATCCACGAGAACGGCATCCGCAGCTGCCAGATCGTCATGGGCGTCACCACGCTGCACCCGGGCTCCATGTGGAACACCATGCCGGCCCACACGCACGACCGCCGCACCGAGTGCTACCTGTACTTCGATCTGCCCGCCGACCAGCGCGTCGTGCACATCATGGGCGAGCGCGAGGAGACACGCCACCTCATGGTCGCCGACCGCCAGGCGGTCATCTCGCCGAGCTGGTCGCTGCACTCCGGCGTCGGCTCCGCCTCCTACTCGTTCGTCTGGGCGATGGCGGGGGAGAACCAGGCCTTCGACGACATGGACGCGGCCCCGATCGTCGACCTCAAGTGACCACGAACCCGCAGACGTTCACGATCGGCGAGGAGAGCTTTCTCCTCGCCGGTCGGCCGTTCCGGATCCTCGCGGGTGCGCTGCACTACTTCCGGGTGCATCCCGATCACTGGCGCGACCGCATCCGCAAGGCCCGGCTGCTGGGGCTCAACACCATCGAGACCTACGTGGCGTGGAACGCGCACGAACCGTATCGCGGGGAATGGGACGCCAGCGGTGGCCTCGACCTCGGCCGCTTCCTGGACATCGTCGCGGAGGAGGGGATGTACGCCATCGTGCGCCCCGGGCCCTACATCTGCGCGGAATGGCACGGCGGCGGGCTGCCCTCATGGCTCACGTCGATTCCGGGAATCGGGCTGCGCCGCAGCGAACCGCAATACCTCGCCATCCTCACGGAGTACCTGCGACGGGTCTACGACATCGTCGCTCCGCGGCAGATCGACCGCGGCGGGAACGTCATCCTGGTGCAGATCGAGAACGAGTACGGTGCCTACGGCGACGACAAGGAGTACCTGGCCGAGCTCGTCCGCGTGACCCGTGAGGGCGGCATCACCGTGCCGCTGACCACCGTGGACCAGCCCGAACCGCAGATGCTCCGCGACGGATCGCTGCCGGGGCTGCACCTGACCGGGTCCTTCGGCTCACGGGCGACGGAGCGACTGGCCACCCTGCGCGAACATCAGCCGACCGGACCGCTGATGTGCTCGGAGTTCTGGGACGGCTGGTTCGACTGGTGGGGCACGAAGCACCACACCACCTCCGCGGCCGAGTCGGCTCGCGAACTCGACGCCCTGCTCGCCGCGGGCGCCTCCGTGAACCTCTACATGTTCCACGGGGGCACCAATTTCGGCCTCAGCAACGGGGCGAACGACAAGGGCCGATACCTCCCGATCGTCACCTCGTACGACTACGACGCCCCGCTGTCGGAGTCGGGCGAGCCCACCGAGAAGTTCTGGGCGTTCCGCGACGTCATCGCGAAGTACGCCGACGTTCCCGGGACGGTGCCCGGTGCGGGGGCATCCGACGCCATCGGGTCCGGTACCGAGGCACACGCCGAGGGCGCCGCATCCGGCGTGCTTGCCGCCAGGGCACCGGCCCCGGCGTTCGATGTCGCACTGACCCCCGCCGGTTCATGGATCGGCCGCTCCGCCGCGGGGACGTTCCCGCAGCCGCCGACCTTCGACGAGCTGGGCGTCCCGGGCGGGGTGCTCGTCTACACGACGGAGCTTCCCGCGGGCGCTGCGGGGATCCTCACTGTCGCGGAGATCCGCGATCAGGCGTGGGTGTCCGTCGATGGAATGCCGGTCGGCACCATCTCGCGCACCCGCTCGGAACGGAGCATCCGCATCCCCGCGGGCCGGCGTCTGACGATCCTCGTCGAGGAGCAGGGGCGCACCAACTACGGCCCGCGCATCGGCGAGGCGAAGGGCCTCATCGGTCCCGCCCTGCTCGACGGAGCCGAGCTGAGCGGGTGGGACGTGGAAGTGATCGCGGAGCGCGATCTGGTGGCACGGGCGAGCGTCCCCGGCCCGGTGGAGACGGCACTGATCGCACCGGTGTGGACGGGCGAGTTCGACCTCGCGGAGGCAGCGGATCTGTTCCTGGATGCCGCCGGGGCGCGCAAGGGCTTCGCATTCGTCAACGGTTTCTTCCTGGGCCGGTACTGGCGAAACGGTCCGCAGCGCACGCTCTACGTGCCGGCTCCGGTCACCCGCGCCGGCCGCAACACCGTGACGCTGCTGGAGCTGGAGCATCTCGATGCCCCCGCGCTCACCTTCGCCCCGCACCCTGTGCTCGGCCCCACCGACGAGTGATGCCGCCACGGCGATCCCCGGTCTCACAAACTGTCGGCTTCCGAGTCGGGAGAGCCGTATGTGAGACCGGGGCTCGCTCTGGCCTCAGAACCTGTCGGCTGTCTGAGACGGGACAGCAGTATGTGAGACCGGGGCGCTGTGGTCTCAAAATCTGTCGGCTGTCCGAGACGGGACAGCAGCATGTGAAACCCGGGGATGCTGTGGTCTCAGAACCTGTCGGCTGTCTGAACCAGAACAGCAGTATGTGAGACCGGGCGCGGGCCGTTGTCTGAGCCGACGGCCACACCTGCGCACAGCAGGACTCATCGCCGCCGATAGGCTCGGGGGATGGCCTCCGTCCCCGTCACTGTGGCGATCACCGGGCAGTCGCCCATTGCGGTACAGCGCCGGATCGACGGATGGCTGACGGCCACGCGCAGCGCGGGAACCTACCGTCGCCGCGGTGACCGGATCCGTGTGCTGCGGCGTTCGCTCGGCGCCGGGGTCTACCAGCTTCCGAGCGGCGTGGTCCTGGAGCTGCGCATGTTCGAGGCCGACGGTGGCACCCTCCTCACCGGGCGCGCTCGCACGCGGGCCATGGACACCGTGCTGGTGCTGATCTTCGGCGGCATCGCCGCCGGGATCTTCCTGCTGCCGCTGCTCGGCGCCGTGACCGGACAAATGCCGGGCGGCGCGGACATCGCCTGGGCCATCGGCGGCCTCGTGGTGTTCGGCGGCATCACCGTGGCGATGATGATCGCCGATCGTCGTCGGCTGCGGCACACCGTGCCGGAGATGACGCAGTCGCTGCTCGCCGACCTCGGCTGAGCGGTCCCGCCTTGCGCGAGCGCATGATCGTGCCACCAATACATGACCCGTCGGCCGTACTCATCATGGATTCGAAGCATGATCATGCACTCGAGAGGCATCGGCACAGCGGAACACGGCGCATGCGCCCGGCAGCCCGCACATGACGCCGTGTGTCGGCGGGTGACGAAACACGGCCCTGGTCGGCCCGGGAATGTTCAGCATGGAAACATGGCTTCGCCCCTGATCTCCGTCACCGAACTCGCGGATCTGCTGCGGGACGGTGCCGAGGTCTGTGTGCTCGATGTGCGCTGGCGCCTCGACCAGCCAGAGGGGCGCCCCGAGTACCTCGACGGACATCTGCCCGGTGCCGTGTATGTCGACCTGGAGCGCGAGCTCGCCGAACACGGGCACCCCGAGCAGGGGCGGCATCCGCTCCCGAGCGATGACACCTTGCGGGCCGCGGTCCGCCGCTGGGGCCTGCGCCGCGGTGTCCCGGTCGTGGTCTACGACGACGTGCACTCCGTCGCCGCCGCCCGCGCCTGGTGGGTGCTCACGCACGCGGGGATCGCCGACATCGACGTGCGCGTGCTGGATGGCGGGCTGCGCGGCTGGGCGGCGGCCGGCTTCGGGCTGGAGACGGGAGACGTCCAGCCGCCGGTCGGCGATGCCGAGGTGGAGGGCTTCGGTGAGCAGCTGGGAATGGTGGAGACGGCCCGGTGGCCGCAGCACGGGGTGCTCCTGGACGTGCGATCCGCCGAGAGGTACCGCGGCGACCCCGATACACATGACCCCGTGGCCGGGCACATCCCCGGGGCGAGGAACCTGCCGACCACCTATCACCTGAGCGGTGGTCGTTTCCGGTCGCCTGCGGAGATCCGCCGCAACTTCGCCTCGCTGGGAGTCGATGACACCGTCCCGGTGGCGGCCTACTGCGGCTCGGGCATCGCCGCGGCGCACACGGTGCTGGCGGGCGCGGTGGCGGGGCTCGACGTCGCCCTGTATCCGGGGTCGTGGAGCCAGTGGTCCCGCACGCGTGGCCGCGAGGTCGCCCTCGGCATGACGCCCGCGCAGCGCATCCGCCGCGTCTGAGAAGGCGCCAGGAACGCTCAGTCGGCGCGCGGAGGGTTGTGCATGAACTCGAAGCGGATGCCGCTGGGATCCTCGACGAAGGAGGCGTAATAGCGCTCGTTGAAGCGGGGATACGGCTTCGGTGCGCGCACCTCGCTCCACCCGGCCTCCAGCGCCACGCGGTGCAGGCGCTCCACGTCCTCGCGGGAGTCCAGGGCGAAAGCGAGATGCTGCCAGCCGGACTCGCCGTGGCGGTGGAGGTCGCCGGGTTCGCGGGCCTGGAAGATGATCAGCTCGGTCTCATCGCCCTGGTGCCACGCCGCCGAATGGTCGTCGGCACCGCCGAACTCGTAACCGAGCGCCGTGAACACCGCCCCGAACTGCGTCAGCGCGCGGTCGAAGTCGACGACGGACATGCCGAGATGATCCACGAGTGCCATGGCGTCATCCTCTCATTCGCCCGCGGGCGCGCCATGCCTGACGCCACCCGTCGAAGCCATCCCACGCGCAGACGGCGAGGATCGCGGCGCCCAGCAGCACCGCGAGGATGCGGAAGATCCCGCCCTCGTTCGCGGACTGCAGGTCGGCGTAATGGAAATCCGATCCACCGTGCAGCACGATGGCGGCGATGATCTCGGGATTGATCAGCTGGCCGGTGGAGATCAGCCACAGCGAGACAGCGGCGAAGGCCACGGCCAGCACGGTGTTCGCTGACGCCGTCGCCGCGCTCCACCGCCGCTTCCGGAACACCGCGACGGCAACGGCCGCCTCGCCGAGCACGATCCCGAGGAAGACCAGCATCCACACCGGCCAGAGCCCGGGGTGCAGCACCGGGACGATCTCGCCGTCGAGCACGACGAATCCGCGGAACCGATCCCACAGCACCGCTGCGATCGACGCCCCCAGGAAGACGAGCGATCCCACCAGGTGCGACACGCTCGCACTGTCCTCCCGCGCCTCTGGCAGCTGATCCACGGTCCAGGTCGGGGCGGGGTCCCCGCCGACGCGCTCCAGGAGGGCGAAGACCAACGTCACCCAGAAGCACACGTGCACGACCACCGAGATACCCACCCCCACCGCGGTGCCGATGATCTGCCCGCCGGGGGCGTTGGAGATGCTGAGACCGAGGGCGACTGCGGCCATCACGCTCAGGGGAACGATCCACAGCAGCAGCTTCAGCAGGCGCCACCATGTCATGAAGTAGCGCGGGCCGATGAGGTGCAGCGGCCGATCCGCATAGCCTGCGGCGAGCACTCCCGGATCCCCGAGCGCGTTGAGCACCGCCCGTTCCGCATCGTCCGCGGACTCACCCTGCTCCAGCCGCGCCTCGACGGCGTCGGCGATGGACGTGGCCAGCTCCTCGCGGACATCCTCCTGGAGGTGCGGACGCAGGGTTCGCACGGTGGCGTCGATGTAGCGATCGGTCAGGGTGGCAGCCATGTCAGTTCTCCTTATCGTGCGTCAGCGCCGCGACGGCGTCTGTGAGTGCGAGCCACTCGCGGGTGAGGGTGTCGGCGAGATCGGCGCCCGCGGCAGACGTGCGGTAGAACTTGCGGGGACGTGTCTCGTCGGTGTTCCACTCGCTGACGAGGTGGCCCTGCTTCTCCAGACGCCGCAGCAGCGGGTAGAGGGTGTTCGCATCGGTGGGGAAGCCGGCGTGCTCGAGCTGTTCCAGGAGCGCGTACCCGTAGCCCGGCGTACGCAGCAACTGCAGGCACGCCAGCACCACGGTGCCGCGACGCAGCTCCTGCAGATGGATGTCGGTCGATTCGAACATGGCTACACAATACTGTGTGATGCACACTATTGTCACCTGTGTGGGAACAGCCGTGCCCCGGTCCCGTCAGGACGGGACCGGGGCACGGCGATGAGGCTACTTCGTGACCTTCACGGTGAGTGGTGCGCTCGTGGTGGTGCCTGCGGCGTTCGTGAACTCGACGGTGTACACGTAGGTGCCCTTCGGTTTGCCCGAGACCGTCGTGGTCGCGCGCTGCGCGGCCGGGGTCGCCGCGGTCAGCGTGCCCGCGGCGATCTCCGTGCCGTCCTCCAGGAAGCGGTACGAGGTGGCGTTCATGCCCCACCAGAGATCCGCGGTGAGCGTGAAGGTGCTTGCTCCGCCCTTCGCGTTCGACGACAGCGTCGGCTTGCCGGGGTTGGCGTCGGTGACCTTCACGGTGAGCGGCTTCGTCGCGGTCGTGCCCTTCGAGTTCACCAGCTCACCCGTGAACACGTACGTGCCGTTGCCGAGCCCCGAGATGTCGACGGTGGCGCGCTGCGCCTGCGGGCTGTTCATCGTCAGCGGCACGGTGGCTACCGGCTCCCCGTCGCGGAACAGACGGAACAGCTGCGCGTTCTCCCCCCACCACAGATCCATGGTGAGCGTGAACGTGCCGTCCTTCAGCCCGGTGTCCCAGCCGTCGTTCGACGACAGCGCGCCGACGCCGGGTGCGGTTGTCGCGTTATCGGGGCCGACCTCGGGCAGGGTGATCTCCGCGGTGGCGGCCGACCGCTCGCTCGTGCCGATCGCGTTCACCGCGACCACCTCGTACGCGTGGGTCGAACCGTGCTCCAGGCCCGTGATCGTGCAGGACGTCTCGGTGGTCTCGCACACCACCGTGTCGGTGCCCGCGGCGAACACGCGATAGCCGATGAAGCCGGGACCCGCTGGCGCCGAAGCTGTCCAGGAGACGGCCACCGAGGTGTCGGAGGCCGCGACCGCCGACGCCTCGGACGGTGCGCCCGGGAGCGTCTGATCGGCGACGGCGAGCCACGAGATCACCGGCTTCTCGCCCCCGGCACCCTCGTTCGTCACCACGTACTCCACGGTGGCGGGGGTATCGAGGGTGAACGTGAGGTCCGCGGTGAGACGCGGTGCCGAACCCGACAGCGCGATGTTGCCCTTCGCGAGTTCCACCCCGCCGGCCGACACCGTGTGGTTCATGGTGCGGGTGACGTTCCACCACTCCGTGAACCCGCCGGTGAGCGTGTACGTGCCGGCATCCAGCGGAAGCCGGTAGATGAGACGCGTGGTGTCCTGGTACAGGCCGGTCGAGAACTTGTCGGTGATGTCCGTGGCGCCCTTCGTCTTCATGCCGTCGGCGACGTAGCCCCACGAGCCGGCGTCGGGGGAGACCCGGTCCACCGCATCGTTGCGCAGTGCCGCCGCGCCGGCCACCGCCGTGTACGCGGGGGAGTCGGCGCCACTCGTTCCGGCGTCGATGAAGTACACCGGTGCCGGGGGGATCACCTCGTACCGCGCGATCACGGCCTGCGCGCCGTCGGCGAGCCGGCCAGTCACGCGAAGCGTGTCGTAGACCGCACGCTTCGCCGTGACCGATGCCTCATCCCACACGACGGGGTGAGCGGTTCCCGCGACGTCAACCGTCTCGGGAAGGTCGCCCGTGACGCCGATGGCACCCAGGACGCCGAGATCACGTGGCAGCCGCTGGACCGCGACGAGGGCGAGGCGGCCGTTGTAGCCGCTCGTGCCGTTCGTGCCGAACTCCACGGTGACGACGCCGTCCGTCTCCAGCGTGATGGGCTGGGCGATCGGGGTGGCGGTACCGGTGGAGGTCGCCGTCTTCGTGGTGGCGGCGACGCCCGGTCCCGAGACCTTCGTGTAGACGTTGGTGGTGAGTCCTGCGCGTGGTGCTTGTACGGCGACCACGTTGTAGGAACCGGCGGGCAGCGTGAGCCGATAGGTCACCGGCTTGTTGTAGTCCACCCCGAGGTAGGACGAACCCCAGTCCTGGGGGTTGCCCGCATCGGCGGCGGTGGCCGCAGTGGTGTAACCCCACGTGAGGCCCGCGCCCGTGCCATCCCACTTCTGGTCGGCGACCGCGTTGCGTAGCTCCGGGAAGGCCGCCAGCGCCGCGGCCTGCACCGAACCGGTCGCCGCACCGGACGAGCCGGAATCGATGAAGTACTCGAGATCCGCCGGGACGACGATCACGCGCGCGGTGAAACGCTGATACAGGCCGTTGTCCAGCTTCGCCGTGGTGCGTCCGGTGGCCGTGAAGGCGCCGAGCTCCGCGGTGGTGGCGGCGCTCTCGCGGGCGCTCAGCGCCCAGGTCACGGGCAGAGCGCCCTCAGCCAGCGCCAGCTCGGCGGGCAGTGCCCGCGCGCCGGACGTGATGGCGAGCACGCCCAGGTCACGGACATCGGGGCTGACGTCCTTCGGCACGAGACGATCGATGGCTGCCGTCAGCCGCGCACCGAGGGCGAGAGCACCCTCCGCGTCCAGGCCGAAGGCGCGTGGGTCGGCGACGGCGTCGCGGGCGTCGGTCAGGATCGACGCGAACACCGCCCAGGTCTCGGGAGAGTACTCGGTCTCGGCGAGCTGTGCCGCTGCCTCGACAGCGGCGGCCAGCGCGCTGGTGTCCACCGCAGCGGAATCGGCCGTCGCCGTGATCACGCCGACGGCGTCGACGTTGATGGAGGCGGTGTTCGCGGTCCGGATCGTGACGGTGTGCTGACCGTCGCGGAGACCTCGCAGCTGATAGGCGGTGCGCTCGCTGCCCGCGCTCCACGTGGGCGCGCCGGCGACGACGTCGACGCCGTCGACGATCACGTCCAGCGTCGGAGCGCCGGAATTGGTGCCGATGATGTCGAGTCCGGTGCCGGTGAACGCATATGTCATCGACGCGCCCTTCGCCGTGGACTTGGACGCGGTGCGCTGCCACTCGTACATGCCCTGACCGTTGACGTGGCTCCAGTTCGCGTCGAACTGCAGCACCGGCACCGAGGTGTCGGCCCAGCTGGTCTGGTGCATGCCGTCGATCATGGCGGTGTACCAGGGCGTGTAGCCGGGCACGGTGGTGACCTTCAGGTTGTCGAACTGCACGAACGTGAAGCCCGAACCCAGCTGGATCCGTCCCGTGGCCTGCGGCGCGGCATCGGTGTAGCTGGCGATCTCGACGCCGTTGACGGAGGCGGTGTACACCGCACCGGCGACGCGGACGGAGATCGTGTTCCAGACACCGGCGCCGGTGCGGAAGGCCGCCTCCGGGACGGTGGTCAGCGTGCCGCTGGCGACCGACGTCCCGAAGCGCAGCAGGCTCCAGGCGCCGGCCGGATCCACCCGCAGCTCGGCGGCCGACACGTTCTGGCCGTTGGCCGTGCCACCCTGCTCGCGTGCGCCGATGGTGGCGTAGGCCGACGCGGTGCTCTCGAACAGCACGTCCGCCGAGACGGTGTAGTTCGCCCAGCGGGCATCGCCGATCGTGGTCTTCGGGTCACCGCCGTTCCAGGCGCCGCCGGCCATGCCGGGGCCCACCTGCTGACGGAGCACCCGGCCGTGGGAGGCATCGTCGGTGGCCACCGACTCGAACGCGCCATTGGTGTCGTTCGTGTATCGCGGGACCACTCCCGCGCGCACCGCCGAGGTGCCGGGCGTGCCGGCCGGCGACGCACCCGCGCCGCGGGCGTCGAGGAACGAGACGCCGGAATCCACGAGCTGACCGGTCGCGGGGTCGTAGCCGGAGATGGTGGGCAGGCCGGCGTAGTCGAAGTCGTCGGCGTACAGGAACTCGTCGTCCGTGACGCCGTTCACCGCACCGGTGGCGTCGGTGTCCAGGACGTCGCGGCCGCCCTCGGCGGAGGTGTACTCCGCCGACGTCGGCAGCGTGTTGCCGAAGCCCTCGCGAGGGGCGAGCGTGCCGTCGGCACCGGCCACCGCGTGGTCGAGGGTGGTGAGGGTGACGGCGGACCAGGGCTTCACCGTCACGGTGTAGGCGCCGCCGTTCGGGGCGATCTCGGCGATGGGACGCACGTAGTTCGCGTCGTAGCGTTGACCCGCATCGGCCGCGCGCGTCTCCCACACCTCCGCGGTGGCGTCGGCCCCCAGTGCGAGATCCTGCGCGATCACCCGGTACGTCCTCGTGAAGCTGCTGTCGTTGACGATCACCGTCGAGAAGTCTGAGGCGTCGGGGGCGGCGAGCGTGGTGAACGAGTTGCCGCCGGCGCGGGCGCCGCTCGGCGGATTGCCGGTCCCCAGCGTGCTGCCGGAGGCCTGCGGGATCGCCCGCCAGATTCCCGCGGTGTTATCCGCGTTCTCCCATCCGAGCGTCGCGAACTGCGTGAACTGCGCCAGCACCGCCAGCCCGCCGTCGTAGTAGGTCCACCCCGACCAGGGGTCCCGGGCGCTGACCAGTTCCTTGGACGAGTACTGGAAGCCGTCGTAGAACGAGCCGATCGCGGGCTGGAAGATGTTCATCGTCCGACGCGACGCGGCGAACCCGGTCGTGATCCAGTTGCCCATCTCCAGGGCGCTGTTCGTGCCGCCGAAGGACGTGCCGACACCGCCCTGCTCATCGCTGGCGTTGTTGTTCGGCCGGTCCGCGGAGTTCGAGAACGTCGACTGACCCTCGGAGTTCCACACCTCCTGATCGAATTGCTCCGCGAACTTCTTGAGGTTTCCGGCGCTGTCATCTGCACTGGAGTAGTGGAAGCCGACGACGTCCACGGCGTCTCGCAGCGAGGAGTCGCTCCCCGTGAGTGCGTTGCCGAACGACGTCGGCGGGGTTCCGACGGTGTCCGCGGCCACCGTCCGGATCGCCCGGTAGCGCTCGCCCTCCTCGGCGGAGGCGAAGCCGTTGTTCGGGTCGTCCGACGTGGCTCCCTCGTAGCCCTTCGTATCGTTGCGCAGCCAGGAGGAGAAGTCCTTGTAGAGCTGGATCTCCGGGTTGGACGTCTCGTTCGCGTCGGGGTTGATGGAATCCACCATCACGCCGTACTCGCGGTATGCCGCCAGCACGGTGTTCTTGAACCACACGTACTGGTCCTGGTGCGAGGTGACCCAGGCGGGGCGGTTCCAGCGCAGGATGCTGACGTGCACGTCCCCGTGAGCGACGAGCTGGGCGTCGGCTGCCAGCTGGAAGCCGGGCTCGCGCTGCACGTTCGGGTACTCGTCCCGGCTCCGCATGGTGGCGGGGTTCGGGCCCGTCGAGGTGTTGCGGTCGTTTCCCATCTCGATCTTGACGGTGTTCATGAGCGGGTGATCGCCGCCGAACAGGGTCTCGATGAGCTCCCAGTACTTGTCGGGGTGCTGCGCCTTGTAGTCCAGCAGCAGCGCGCTGGTGGAGTTGGCGCTCAGCACGCCGAATCCCTTGAAGGTGAGGCCGTTGACGTTCTTCGCCGCCGCCGCCACGTCGGCGCCGGTGACGGTCACCGTGACGGTGTCCGCCGGTGCGGCCATCGCGCTGGTGGGCACCAGCAGCGGAGCCGCGATCAGCGCGGCGCTCGCAGCCGCGATCCAGGATCGCCGCGGCCGGGCCCGGCCCTCGCGGCCTCGTCGATCGTTCTGCGGACGGGGCATCCTCGCCTCCGACATGGGCACTCTCCCTTACGGCGCTCACGCATCATGGGCACGACTGCGTGCCCTTCGCCGATCCTGACCGGTGTCGCGGGCGATTTCCATTCAAACGTTCACAAACGTTCATGCTTGATCGAAAACAATCAGATCACTACGCTGACCAGACATGGCCTCCTCCGACACCCCCGCCTTCGGCCTGGCTCGCCGGGAGCGCATCCTGGACGAACTGCGCCGCACGGGATCGGTGCGCGTCGCCGACCTCGCCGAGCAGTTCGGGGTGTCCGACCTCACCATCCGGCGCGACATCGGGCAGCTGGCCGATCGCGGCCTCCTCACGCGGGTCCACGGCGGAGCGACGCTGCGCAGCCGTCTGGACACCACGGTGCCTGCGGCAGCGTCCGGCACCCGTTTCCGCGTGGGCATGGTGGTGCCGTCGCTCAGCTACTACTGGCCGCACGTGATCATCGGTGCGCGAGCCGCGGCCACCGAGCTTGGCGTGCAGCTGGTCCTGCGCGGAGCCAGCTACGCGGTGGCGGATCAGCGGCGTCAGATCGACGCGCTCGCGGCGGCCGGGGAGGTGCACGGGCTGATCGTCGCACCCGAGACGAGCGGCCCTGACGGACGCGCTCTGCTTCACCGTCTGGAGACGCTGGCGACCCCCGTGGTGCTGGTGGAAAGACGCGCGCCCACCGCACTCGCCCTGCCGAGCCTCGAGTGCATCACCACGGACCACGTGTTCGGCGGTGCCCTCGCGGCTGATCATCTCGCCTCCCGGGGCCACCGGCGCGTCGGCATCATCACCTCGTCCGGATCTCCGACGTCGGTGCCGTTGCGTCACGGGTGGAACCGCGCGGTCGCCGATCTCGGACTGGAATGCGCGGTGGACGTCGACGCGGCCCTCGACGACCCCTCCAGCACGTCGCGGGAGTCGGCGGTGGTGTCGATCCTGGACCAGTGCCGCGCGACGGGAACCACGGCACTGCTCATCCACAACGATCCGCAGGCCGTGATGCTGGAGCAGTACGCCGTCGACCACGGCTGGTCGATCCCGGGCGATCTCGCCATCATCGCCTACGACGACGAGGTGGCCTCCAGCGGCAGCCCGCCCATCACCGCGCTCAGCCCGCCGAAGCAGCACATCGGCCGCCTTGCCGTGGAAATGATGGTCGAGCGCCTCACCGGCGGCCCCGACCTCCCGGTGCGGCGCACGTCGGTGCTCCCTGTGCTCCACCCTCGCGAGTCGACCGCCGCCCCCTGAGGCGACGAATGTGACGCGGGACGGCGGCGTGTGACGGCGCATTGCGGAACGTGAACGAGGGTGACACAGACGCGCATCCCCGAGGGGAGCAGATTCCTAACGTGGGGGAACGGTCGGACTGACCGAACCCTTCCACAGGAGAATCCATGCCCCGTCATTCAGCACGTGCCACAGCCGCCGCTCTCGCCGCCGTCACCGCCCTGATGATGGTGGGATGCTCGTCCCAGGGGTCGTCTGGCGGAACGACCGCGTCCGCATCGGCGAATGCCGGCGAGCCGGTACAGGGCGGCACGCTCACCTACCTGGAGTACCAGCCGTACACGAACCTCTACCCGCCGCAGGCCGGCTTCTACCCGAACGGTGCGCTGGTGGGCAACATCACCGACCGTCTCACCTGGCAGGACCCCGAGACGCTGGAGATCCAGCCGTGGATCGCCACGGACTGGACCATCAACGACGACGCCACGGAGTACACGTTCAACCTGCGCCCCGGAGTCACCTTCTCCGACGGCACACCGCTGGACGCCGCCGTGGTCGCGAAGAACTTCGACGTCTTCGGCAAGGGTGACTCCGCCAAGGGACTCACCATCTCGGAGGCCGTGAACAACTACGAATCCAGCGAGGTGGTCGACGCCGACACGGTGACCTTCCACTTCAGCGCTCCGTCGCCCGGATTCTTGCAGGCGACGTCCACCATCACCTCGGGCCTCCTCTCCTCCGCCACCCTCGACCGCAAACTCGAGGACTTCGGTGCGGGCAATGCCACTGACATCATCGGATCCGGTCCGTTCGTGATCGACTCCGAGAAGATCGGCACCGAGGTGCACCTGGCGGCGCGCGAGGACTACGACTGGTCTCCGGCCGAGAAGGAGCACCAGGGACGTCCGTACCTCGACGACATCAAGCTGCTCGTGAC
Source organism: Microbacterium sp. GXS0129 (assembly GCF_044769785.1). Classification (NCBI taxonomy): domain Bacteria; kingdom Bacillati; phylum Actinomycetota; class Actinomycetes; order Micrococcales; family Microbacteriaceae; genus Microbacterium; species Microbacterium sp. GXS0129. Next base: position 549,186 of record NZ_JBIZVZ010000001.1, read on the forward strand.
GCCGGAGGACAGCGTGCGCATCGGCTCGCTGCTGTCTGGACAGGCCGACTACGTCCGTTACGTCCAGGCCTTCGACGAGCCCCGCGTGGAATCCGCCGGCTTCCAGGTGTTCGCCCCGCAGACCCGCGGCGTGAACAACTCCCTCAGCCTGCGCTTCACCAACCCGCTCCTCAGCGACCTCAAGGTGCGCCAGGCGCTCGTGGCCGGTGTCAACGCCCAGGAGGTCGTCGACACGATCTTCACGCAGAACTACCCCGTCGCCACCTCCGTGCTGAGTTCGTCGGCGCTGGGGTACAAGGACGAGTCCTCCTTCTACACCTACGACCCCGACAAGGCGAAGAAGCTGCTGGACGAGGCCGGCTGGACCCCCGGCTCCGACGGGATCCGCACCAAGGACGGGCAGCGACTGGAACTGCCGGTCTACGAGGCGAAGCCGCAGCCGCTGTCGAAGCAGACGCTGGAGCTGGTCTCCCAGCAGCTGAAGGCCATCGGCGTGGACCTGCAGGTGAAGTCCGCCGACGCGGGAAGCTACGCCGAGGACATCCTCGACCCGCTGAAGACGCCGCTGTACCACTCGATGGTCGGTCGCGCCGATCTGGATGTGATCAAGAGCCAGTTCTCCTCGAAGAACCGCAACGTGCTCCGCTCGGACGACCAGCACCTCGACGACCTGCTGACCGCGGTCGCCTCGGAGCCGGACCCCGCCAAGCGCGTCGCCGCATCCGAGGCCGTGCAGGACTACATCGCCGAGCAGGCCTACGTGATCCCGCTGTTCGAGGAGCCGCAGGTGTACGGCGCGGCCACCTACGTCCACGGCATCGAGTTCGAGTCCGTCGCCCGGCCCGTCTTCGCGGACGTCTGGCTCGAGAAGCGGTGATCCGGATGCCCTTCCTCGCTCGACGCGCGGCACAGGGGGTGATCGTCCTCGTCGTCGCCTTCACCGCCACCTTCATCCTCCTGCAGCTGCTGCCCGGAGATGCGGTGCTGATCAAGTTCCAGAACCCGGAGCTGGGTCTGTCTGCCGAGCAGATCGCCTCGATCCGTGCCAGCTACGGTGCCGACCTGCCGTGGTGGCAGCAGTACCTGCACACTCTCGGCGGATACCTCGTCGGCGACTTCGGGTACTCCACGCAGTACGGCACCGCGGTGCTGACCCTGATCGGTGAGGCGCTGCCCGCGACGGCAGCCCTCGCCGGTCTCGGCTTCGCGCTGGCGATCATCCTCGCCGTCGCGATCGCCGCGCTCGCCACTCTCGCCCCCTTCGGATGGCTGCGACGCGCGGTGCACGCGGTTCCTCCTGTGCTCGTCTCGGTGCCGGTGTTCTGGCTCGGCATCATCCTGATCCAGGTGTTCTCGTTCGGTCTGGGCTGGGTGCCGGTGGTCGGTGCGGATCCCGCCGTCGGGCTCATCCTGCCGGTGCTGACTCTCGCCGTCCCGATCGCAGCGCCGCTCGCCCAGACGCTGCTGCGCTCGATCGACGATGTGCTCCCGGCGCCGTTCGTGACGGTGGTGCGCGCCAAGGGCGCCTCCAACGCGTGGGTGCTGGTGCGGTCGGTGGCGCGTAACGCGCTGCTGCCGACGCTGACCATCGCGGGCGTGCTCCTCGGCGAGCTGATCGGCGGAGCGGTGGTGACGGAGACGGTGTTCGGCAGGACCGGCATCGGCCGTCTCACCGAACAGGCCGTCGCCAGCCAGGACATCCCGGTGCTGCAGGGCGTCGTGGTGCTGTCCGCGCTCACCTTCGTGGTGGTGAGCCTGGTGGTGGACGTGATCGCCACGCTCATCGATCCGCGCCTGCGCAGCACCCGACGTGCCCGGGCCGCCGCGCCCGCGGCCTCCGAGGCGGTGCCGGCATGAGCGCAGGACTCACCGATCCGCTCACCGACACGGTGATCGACGTGTCGGCCCCGGTGACGACGCCGGTGACGGCCGCCGTGACCGCACCCGCGGAACCTCCCCGGGCCCGTCGACGTCGCCGGCTCCCCGCACCGGGGCTGGTCGTGGCGATCGCGGTGCTCGCACTGGCCGTCGCCTGGGTGATCGTCCCGTCGGTCTTCGCGCCGGCAGATCCGCTCACCGGCGTCCCCGCCGACAAGCTGCAGGGACCGAGCCTGGCGCACCTGTTCGGCACCGACCAGCTGGGTCGCGATGTCCTCACCCGTGTTGTGCACGGCGCTGTCCATTCCCTCACCGGCGCGCTGGTGGCGGTGCTCGTCGGCCTCGTCGTGGGCACCGTGGTGGGTGTGCTGTCCGGATCCATCGGCGGCATCGTCGATGACGTCCTGATGCGCATCGTGGACGTGCTGCTGGCCATCCCCGGTCTGCTCCTGTCGCTGTCCGTGATCATCCTGCTCGGCTTCGGAACCGTGAACGCCGCGATCGCGGTCGGCATCGGGTCCATCGCGTCCTTCGCCCGTCTCAGCAGGTCCGAGGTGGTGCGCGTGCGCCGGACCGACTACGTCGAGGCGGCGTTCGGGTCGGGCGGGCGATTCCTCACGGTTCTGCGCCGGCACGTGCTGCCGAACTCTCTCACCGCCGTGCTGGGGCTGGCAGCGCTGCAGTTCGGCACGGCGATACTCGCCATCTCCACGCTCGGCTTCCTCGGCTACGGCGCCCCGCCGCCGACGCCGGAATGGGGTCTGCTCATTGCCGAGGGCCGCAACTACGTGGCGACGGCCTGGTGGCTGACGGTGTTCCCGGGGCTCGTGGTGCTCGCCGTGGTGCTGAGCGCCAACCGCCTGAGCCAGGCCATCTCGAGGAGGACCCGATGAGCGCTCTGCACGTCACAGATCTCCGCATCTCGTACGACACGCGTCGCGGTCGCCGCGAGGTGGTGCACGGCGTCGATCTCACCATCGACGAGGGCGAGGTGCTCGCGCTGGTGGGTGAGTCCGGCTCGGGCAAATCGACCACGGCGCACGCGGTGCTCGGGATCCTCCCTGCGGGCGGACGCATCGAGGGCGGGAGCATCCGCATTGGCGATACGGACGTTTCGGGCTGGTCCGATGCCCGGCTGCGCTCCGTCCGCGGCGCCCGCATCGGCCTGGTGCCGCAGGATCCGGTCTCCTCGCTGGACCCGGTGCGTCGCATCGGGGTGCAGGTGGGAGAGATCCTGCGTCTGCACGGTGAGCGCGATCCGAAGGCCATCCGCCACCGGGTGATCGATCTGCTGGAACGCGTGGGGCTCGATGACCCGCAGCTGCGAGCGACCCAGTATCCGCACGAGCTCTCCGGAGGCATGCGTCAGCGCGTGCTGATCGCCACCGCCATCGCGCTGAAGCCCCGGCTGATCATCGCCGACGAGCCCACCAGCGCCCTCGACGCCACGGTGTCGCGACACATCCTCGACCTGCTCGACGAGCTGCGCGAAGAGGACGGCACGGCGCTGCTGCTGGTGACCCACGACCTCGGTGTTGCGGCGGATCGCGCGGATCGCATCACGGTGCTCCGGGACGGGGAGGTGGTGGAGTCCGGCCGCACCGGCGACATTCTCGCCGCCCCTGCCGACCGGTACACCCGACAGCTGCTCGCCGATGCGCCCGCGTTCCAGACGGTCGAGCCCCGCACGCCTCCCGCTCCGCTGTACCTGCGGGATCCGGACGCGGCGGGCGCCGAGGACCCGTTCGCAATCGTGGCCGAGGGGATCGTCAAGCGATTCGCCGCCCGGGGTCGCGCGCCGTTCCTCGCCGTGGACGACGTGTCGTTCCGCGTCCGACGCGGCACGACGCATGCCATCGTGGGAGAGTCCGGTTCGGGCAAGACCACCACGGCGCGCATCGTGACGCGCTTCCTCGATGCGGATGCCGGAAGGGTGACCGTCGACGGCACCGACGTGCTCGCGCTGCGGGGACGCGGACTGCGAGAGCTCCGCCGCGACGTCCAGCTGGTCTACCAGAACCCGTTCTCCTCGCTCGATCCGCGCCAGAGCATCGGCTCGATCGTGGCCGAACCTCTCGTGAACTTCCGCATCGGCTCCCGGGCCGAGCGTCGCGACCGGGTGGCGGAGCTGCTGGAGCGGGTGGCCCTTCCTGCCGACGCCGCCGAGCGATCGGCGCGTGAGCTGTCCGGCGGGCAGCGGCAGCGTGTCGCCATCGCCCGCGCGCTGGCCGCCGGTCCTCGCGTGGTCGTGCTGGACGAGGCGGTGTCCGCTCTCGACGTCACGGTGCAGGCCCGCATCCTGGAGCTGCTGGATTCGCTGCAGCAGGAGCTCGGACTCACCTACCTGTTCATCTCTCACGACCTCGCGGTCGTGCGCCGCCTCAGCCACACCGTCTCGGTGATGCGCAAGGGCCGCGTCGTCGAATCCGGAGACACCCGCGAGATCTTCGAACGCCCCGCACACGAGTACACGCGCGAGCTGCTCGCCGCCGTTCCGGGGCGCCCCTCCCACACCGTTTCCCCCGCACGAAAGGAGTTGGTCCCGTGACCGACGCCCCTCCCACGCTGGCCTTCTTCACCCGTCTCCTCGACGAGGTGCCCGCAGCCCAGCGCTACGACAACGCGATCGAACAGATCCGCCATGCTGAGCGCTTCGGAATCGGCCGCGCCTGGGTCGCGCAGCACCACTTCCGCTACGCCGAGGGCGGTCTTCCGTCCCCGCTGGTGTTCCTGGCGCACGTGGCGGCGCTCACGACCGAGATCCGCCTCGCCACGGGCATCATCACTCTTCCGCTGGAGGACGCCGTGCGTGTCGCCGAGGATGCCGTGGTGGCCGATCTGCTTTCCGGCGGACGCATCGATCTGGGGCTCGGCTCCGGCGGCACTCCCTCCTCCTTCATCCCGTTCGGACAGGACCCGAAGGCGAAGGCACAGGTCTACGACGAGAAGCTGGCCGTGCTGCAGAACGCTCTGCGCGGCGGCGATGTGGGAGCGGGCAACTCGCTGAACCCGGTGGCGGGATCACTGATCGATCGCATCTGGCAGGCGACGTTCTCGTCCTTCGGCGGCACCCGTGCGGGCGTGCCGGGCGACGGACTGCTGCTCTCTCGCACGCAGCCCCGTCCGGCCGAGGCTCCCGAGGCATCGCTGGCGGACGTGCAGAACCCGATCATCGACGCGTACCTCGCGGCGCTGCCCGCGAGCCGGGCGCCCCGGATCACCGCATCACGCACCGTCTTCGTCGCCGACACCCGTGCCGAGGCGCTGCGGTGGGCGGAGCAGGGGCTGCGACGGGGGGCTGAGGGGCTGCGGCGCAGCGGCCAGGTGATCCCCGACGGATCGCTCGACGATCTCATCCGCTACACCGACACGCACCTCGGAACGCCCGAGGAGGTGGCCGCGTCGCTAGCCGCCGACGCCACGCTGGGGCGGGTGACCGAGGTCGCCTTCCAGGTGCACTCGGTGGATGCGCCACACGAGCAGGTGCTGCGCTCCATCGAGTTGTTCGCCTCGGAGGTGGCGCCCGCCCTGGGCTGGGGCGCTCGCGTGGAAGCGGAGGTGACGGCATGACCGCCGCCGAGGTGAGTATCACCGACGTCGTCGACGAGCTCACCGGCATCGAGCCGGACGAGCGCAGCGCCGCACTGCGGAATCGGCGTCCGGTGACCCGGGAGCAGTTGCAGGCGAGCTTCGACGCGCTGTTCACGCCGCTGTCCGACGAGCACTTCGCGCTCGCCGATCGCGAACTGGTGGCGGCCTTCGCCACGCGCCTCACCGCGGACGACGCGGCGGCGGCGTTCTATGCGGACCGGGCACGCTCCGCGGATCCGGTCGCGGCGGACATCGTGCTGGCAGAGGCCGCCCAGGCGGCCACCACGGGGCCGTTCGGCCACTATCGCGAAGCCGGGCTGCAGAACGAGAACACCGATGGCGTGCGCTACGCGCCCTCGGAGGACGCCGTCATCGCGCTGGGCTCGCGTCTGGCCGCGGCCCTCGCGCACACCCACCTGCTGGTCTACCGCCCGCGCGAGGCCGACGATTCGGCGATCCAGGCGCTCCTGGATGCCGGGTGGGACGCGGACGGCATCATCACCCTGTCCCAGCTGGTGTCCTTCCTGGCCTTCCAGCAGCGCGTGGCTGCCGGCTTGCGCGCCCTGGCCCTCGCCGGGCCCGCCCCATCCGACTCGACCGCGACGGAGGTCTCCGCATGACCGGCACCACCCTCACCCACGACGCCGAGCACCCCCACGCGTTCACACGCGCCGAGGTCGGCTGGCTGCCCTGGCTGCCCGCCGTGGCCGAGGAGGAGCTCACCGAGCGCCACTACGACGGACTGGTGGATCGGGGCCGGGCCGGCAGTGACTACTTCCGCCTGCTCGCGCGGGACCCGGAGATCCTCCGCGCGCGCACCCTCGTGGACAAGGACATCTTCTACAACACCGTCGACGGCCTGCCGCGCGGCGATCGCGAACTCGCAGCCGCCGCGGTGTCCCGTGTCAACGGATGCGTGTTCTGCGCGTCCGTGCACGCTCGCTTCGGCGCCCATCACGCCCAGCGTCCCGACGACATCGACCTGCTGCTGGCCGAGGGGACGAACGCGGATCTCGGTGAGCGCTGGAACGCGATTGTCGCAGCTTCGGAGGCCCTGACCGTCACGCCCGTGGCCTTCGGCCCGGTTCATGTGGAGCGACTGCGCGCCGCCGGACTCGACGACGACGAGATCGCCGACGTCATTCACGGCGCCGCGTTCTTCAACTGGGCCAACCGCCTCATGCTCTCCATCGGCCGCCCCGTGGCTCCTCCCGCGGAGGCGTGACGTCGGCTCGCCCCGGCGCCGGAACTCACGACGCCGGGGCTTGGTCTCAACCGCTGCGCCGGCATCGCCCGTCGGCGACAGATTCTGAGACGACACCCGTCTCCGCTCTCAGAAAGTGATCCGGAGACGGCGGTGCCGTGCAGGAATGGAGACCACAACGGACAACGGCCGCGCCGGACAACGGCCGGGCGTCGGGGCGAGGGCACGACGGCGATTGACAGCCGGTGGCCCCAGACCACACCGGCGCGGTCCCGCCCTGAGCCGGCCTCGACGGCTGTGCCGGTCCGGCCTCCCTTCGCCCGTTCTCAGGTGTGGCAGTCGACGACGACAAGGCGGGCGTCGGGGTCGAGGTCGCGCCAGGCGCTTTCGAACTCCTCTGACGTGTCGTCGAACGAGCCGCCGTTCCATCGCTCCTCGGCGAACGCACCGCCCGCGATCGTGAACAAGAGGGCTGGTCGGTGCTCGTCGCCCAGGCTGCCGCGACGAGCCGTATCTCCGTGCACAAGCCCTGCCCAGCGGCCACCGATCCGGTACCAGTCCCAGAGCCCGGACTCGATGTGCTCACCATCGGGTCCGAACGCGCGGAACGGAGCGAGCGCGGCGGCAACTGCCACGTCGACGTCGCGCGCGTCTTCGGGTATCTCGACCAGCGTGTACAGGTGCATGTTTCCCCCTCATGTTCACGGAGAGTCCCGCGAGGCCTTCCTCGGTGAATGAGAATCGCCGCAGTGCGCCGATTCTCTCCCACGCAGGGAATCCTCGCGGGCTCTGGCGACGTCAGATCGCGTGGATCGTGGGAGAGGGCGACGGCGGCACGGCGGCGGAGGGGGCCGACGGATGCAGCTCGTCGTGAAGACGCGCCATCCGGGAATCGAGCTCGTCGGCGGTGTCGGCGGCGTCTTTGAGGTCGGCCAGCAGTCCGTCGGGAACCTGCCCGTCGTACTTGTAGTAGATCTTGTGCTCCAGGCTGGCCCAGAAGTCCATCGCGATCGTGCGGAACTGCACCTCGACGGGCACCGCGAGCGGACCGGTCGAGAGGAAGACCGGGACCTCGACGATCACGTGCAGGCTCTTGTACCCGTTCGGCTTCGGATTACGGATGTAGTCCTTCACCTCGCGCACCGAGATGTCGGCCTGAGCGGTGAGCAGATCGAACAGGCGATAGGCGTCACGGACGAAGCTGGTGGTGATGCGGATGCCGGCGACATCGGTGATGTTCTCCCGCACCAGGTCGAAATCCAGCCCGAGCCCGCGCCGCCTCATCTTGTCGGCGAGGCTGTCCAGCGACTTCACGCGGCTGGAGATGTGCTCGATCGGGTTGTAGTCGTGCATGAGCTGGAACTCGTCACGGAGGATGGTGAGCTTCGTCTCGATCTCACGCAGCCCGAACTCGTACTGCACCATGAACTCCGCGAACCTGTCGCGCAGCTCGCGCAATTCCTCGGGGGAGTACACCACGCTGCCGTCCGCGCCGAGGAAGCCGTGATCCGGGGAGAACCGCGTGGCGCTGCGAATGTCGTTGGGCCGCGCACCGAGGGATCGTCCGCCGCCGAAGATGGGGTCGGGCAGGTCGTTGCTCATGATCGCGACGCTATCGAGCGCGGATTCGAACTGACTGGGAGAGCCGTCAGCATCCGCCGCAGGCGCGATGCGGGCAAGATGGACGCATGCCGGAGTCATCGCCGCCAGCCGACACCCTCCTTTTCGACACGGAGTGGTTCACCCAGCGCGTGATGCCGGAAGCCGCGGTGGCCTACGAGCAGCAGTTTCGGGAGAAGTACGGCCCGCGCCCGAAGCCGCTCGCGCGGAGCGCGGGCGGGGCGATCTGGATGTACTCGGCGCTCGCGGTGTGGGAGGTCCTCGGTGTTCTCATCCTGGTCTGGACCACGGTGTGGATGCCGGCGGACCAGCGTCAGCTGGACGAGCCCCTGGAACGGATCATGTTCGGTCTCGTGCTCCTGTTGCCGTACTCGATCGCCTACGGGCTGCTGGCGTCCTGGCTCACGTGGGTGTTCTTCGGACACCACGGCCCGGAACGGTACGCGAGGTTCCGTCTGCACAGCTTCGCCGAGCGGAACGGGCTGGACTACGAGCCGTTCGTCGCGCTGAACGACCGCGATCAGGTCACCGACATCGTCCGCTTCACACGGGGTCGCGCGATCGAGATCGGCAATCTGCAGACCGTGGTTCCGGGCACCCAGAGCGGAGCCACCGTCTTCCTGTACTCCTACGTCGCTGTCGGGCTCGCCGCGGTGCTGCCGCACATCGTGCTCGATGCCCGCGCCAATCAGTTGCAGCTCGCGATCGGCTCGGGCGTCGACGACGATCAGCGCCTCAGCCTGGAGGGCGACTTCGGGCGGCACTTCACGCTGTACTGTCCCACGGGGTACGAGCGCGATGCCCTCTATCTCTTCGCTCCGGACGTGATGGCCGCCTTCATCGACGGTGCACGGACCCTGGACGCCGAGATCCGCGGGAACGTCCTCGTCCTCTCCTGCGCGGAGACGCTCAGCGAGCCGGACCCGCGCGCGTGGCAGCTCATCGCATCGGCACTGAACGCGCTGCTGCCGAAACTCGAGGACTGGGAGCGCTGGCGCGACGATCGCCCAGACGCGAGCACGGACCTGGTGGCGGTGCCGGGGGAGACGCCGCTCATTGGCCGCACCCTCGCAGATCCCGCCGTGGCACCGCTGCGTCGGCGTCGGTCGAGGTTCGGCCTCTGGGTGACCCTGACGGTGCTGACCTACGTCGGCGCCATCGTGGTGCTCGCGATGATCCTGAGCTGAGCCTCAGCGGCGCCGTCGGATCAGCGCGGCGATGGCGCGCCAGCCGACGAGGGCGGCACCGAGCGCGAGGGTGGCCACGATGATGAACGGCACCGCCGTTCCCTGACCGGAGACCCACCGCAGCAGCATTCCACCCGCCACAGTGATCACCCAGACGGGCACCCCGGTGCGTGCAATCGCACACGGGCGACGCCAGGCGAGCGTCACGATCCAGCCGACCGCCAGGGAGGCCAGGAAGGGCCACGCGGTCGTCAGCAGGCCGAGCCCGAAGGCGGACTCCTCGTGGCTGGCCCGGCCGGTGGCGGCGAAGGCGATCACCAGGACGACATCGAGAGCGACGGCAGCGAGGATGACGCCGCCACGGGGGCGGCTGACGGAAGTGGTGCTCACCCTTCCATTCTCGCCCCGCCCTCACGTGCACAACGCCCCGGATCCCTTCAGGTGGGCCTGGCACGATGGAATCAGGAGGCTCCCGATCCATGTCCGATACACGCTCCCCGGGAGGCGCCGCTCTTCGCGCGCGCCGGAACCGGCGTCTGGCGTCCGTTCACGATGTCGCCGAGGTCACCCCCGGGTGGCGCGTCACCCCGGTGGGCAACGGACCCCGTAACACCACGTATGAGAACTGGATCGGCCGGCGCCTGCGCTACACCGGTCTCACCGGCGGCGGAATCGCGTACACCCGCGATGAAGCCGACCTGAACGACGAGTACGGACACCTGCTGCAACTGGGGATTCTGCACAGCGGTCGCGTCACGGTCACGCGCGAGGGGCGCACCATGATCGGTGAGGCGGGCACCGTGATCGTGCTGCGCCTGGACACCCCGTACGAGACCATCACCGACCCCGGGTCCGCGCTGACGCTGATCTATGTGCCCATCGACCAGGTGGAAGCCCGCGGAATCGACAGCCGTCGGATGAACGGCCAGATCTGGCAGGCGGGCCCGATCGAGGCGACCATCGCCGAGCTGGCACCGCGCGCTCTCGATGTCGACGAGCAGAACGGGCTGATCCTGGAGGGCGGTCTGTTCGAGCTGGTCATCGGCCTGCTCGCGGCTCACGACGAGGCGGCGGTGGAGGATGTCGCCGCGCAGACGCGTAACCGGGTGCTGGCGATCATCGAGGAGTCCTACACGCAGGTGGATCTGGACGCCGCCACCATCGCACGACGACTCGGCGTCAGCCGCCGCTATCTCTACACGCTGTTCGAAGGGCGCGACGCGTCGGTGGCGGCGCTCATCCGCAATCGCAGGGTGACCCACGCGGAGAAGCTGCTCATCGACGACACCGACCTGTCGCTGCGCCGGGTGGCGCAGCTGTCGGGCCTCGGATCGGAGGACCGGCTGCTTCGCACGTTCAAGACAGTGCTCGGAATGTCGCCGTCTGCCTACCGTCGACAGACCCACATCGCGGGCGGCGAAGCGATCCTCGCCAGAGAAGTGCGCTGACCCGCGTCTTCCCGCGCTCCGGTTCTCTCCGGTAAACTGGAGATTCTTTGTCATGAGCAGGGAAGGGGGCACACCCATGTCCACCACCGCAGATGCACTGTGGATGACGCAAGCCGCTCTGGACCGACTCCAGAGCGAGCTCGCCGAGCTCACCGCCCCGGGCGCCGAGCAGGATGACGCGACCCAGGCGCGGGTGCTGGAGTTGCGTGAGATGATCCGTCGCGCCGAAGTCAGCTCGAAGCCGGACGACGGCGTCGTCGAGGCCGGCATGCTGGTCACGGTCCGTTTCGATTCGGATGGCTCGGAGGAGACATTCCTCCTGGGCAGCCGGGAGATCGTCGGTGCCGCCGACCTCGACGTCGATGTGTACTCGCCCACCTCGCCGCTCGGCACCGCGCTCGCGGGCAAGGTCGTCGGCGAGAGCGCGGAGTACGAGACTCCCAGCGGCGCACGCATCGGAGTGAGCGTCGTCGCAGCAGTACCGTTCAGCTGAGCGTTTCATCGCCGGGCCCGTCCTCCACGCAGGACGGGCCCGGCGCCGTTTCGTCCGGCCCCCGGTGAAGCATCGTCCCGCGCATTCGCGGGGGTGGGATCGGGATGTATGCTCGGAAGACCGCGGCCTCATCGACGACGCCAGAATCCGGTGGGGCCGCTTCACGGCTGATCCCGTCACGTCGTCTCACCGGAGCTCATCTGGACCGAGTGATCCCCGGACAGTCGTCCTCTGCTGCCGCGTGTGCGCCGCGCGCGTCGACACGGTTCGCGTGCGGCGGGATCGACTCCCCCTGCGGCCGCGCGTGACGCGCCCGCCCACTGAACGGAACATCAATGACCGTACTGGATGACCGCCTCGTCTCCGTCTATGACGATGTGCTGGCCCGCAACCCCGGAGAGGCCGAATTCCACCAGGCCGTCCGCGAGGTGTTCGAGAGCCTGACGCCCGTCGTCGCGAAGCACCCGGAGTACCTCGATTCGGCTGTCATCCAGCGGCTGTGCGAGCCCGAGCGGCAGATCATCTTCCGTGTGCCGTGGACCGACGACAAGGGTCAGGTGCAGCTCAACCGCGGCTTCCGTGTGGAGTTCAACTCGGCACTCGGCCCGTACAAGGGCGGCCTGCGCTTCCACCCCTCGGTGTACCTCGGCATCGTCAAGTTCCTCGGCTTCGAGCAGATCTTCAAGAACGCGCTGACGGGCCTTCCCATCGGCGGCGGCAAGGGCGGGTCGGACTTCGACCCCAAGGGCCGCTCCGACGCGGAGGTCATGCGCTTCTGCCAGTCGTTCATGACCGAGCTGTACCGCCACCTCGGTGAGTACACCGACGTCCCCGCCGGTGACATCGGTGTCGGCGGACGCGAGATCGGCTACATGTTCGGGCAGTACAAGCGGATCACCAACCGCTACGAGTCCGGCGTTCTCACCGGCAAGGGCATCGGGTGGGGCGGATCGCTGGTGCGCACAGAGGCCACGGGCTACGGCACCGTCTACTTCGTCCAGGAGATGCTGAAGGCCACCGGCGACACGTTCGAGGGCAAGAAGGTGGTCGTGTCCGGTTCCGGCAACGTGGCCATCTACGCCGTCGAGAAGGTGCACCAGCTCGGCGGCACCGTCGTGGCGATGAGTGACTCGTCCGGATACGTCGTGGATGAGAACGGCATCGACCTCGACCTGATCAAGGACATCAAGGAGGTGCGCCGCGGGCGCATCGCCGACTACGCCACCGAGCGCGGTGCCACTTTCGTGCAGGGCGGTTCGATCTGGGACGTCCCCTGCGACATCGCCCTGCCGTGTGCCACGCAGAACGAGCTCGACGAGAAGGCCGCCATCACGCTGGTGAAGAACGGCTGCATCATCGTGGCCGAAGGCGCCAACATGCCCTCCACTCCGGAGGCCATCCGCGTCTTCGTGGACGACCCGAAGCTGCGCTTCGCCCCCGGCAAGGCCGTCAACGCCGGTGGCGTCGCGACCTCGGCGCTGGAGATGCAGCAGAACGCGTCGCGTGACTCCTGGTCGTTCGAGTACACCGATCAGCGTCTGGCGAGCATCATGAGCGACATCCACGACTCCTGCCTGACGACGGCGGACGAGTACGGGGCGCCCGGAAGCTACACCTCGGGCGCGAACATCGCCGGCTTCATCCGCGTGGCCAACGCGATGCAGGCCATGGGCGTCATCTGACCCCATCCGATCGACGGGCGCGGACCACGGGATCCGCGCCCGTCGTCGTCTGTCGCCGACCCTGTTGCCAGGACCGCCCGCGCGCGGCATGATGTGGCCATGTTGGAGGCACACTGGACTCCGCGGGCCGAACCCGCGTATCAGCTCGCCTACCCGCGCTATCGGGTCGAATTCTGGCGCATGGGCGAGGACGGCTGGGACCAGGAAGCGTGGTACCTCACCGGGGTCGACTCCGTCCTCGAGGCGCTCGCGTGGGTCCACGCCCACGCGCATGGCCGCCGGTTCGAGCTGTTCGTCGAGGCCGATGATCACTCGGGGGAAGCCGGGCCGCGAACCGCCCCGCTGGTGCGTCTTGCGGGATCTGATCCGAACGAGCCGACTGCCGTCACCGGCGCCCTCCGCGTCGTCCGCCGTCGCTGAGGAGCTGGTCGCCGGATCGGTTCCCTCGTGGCATGCGACCCGTATCCATCCCTGCGCGCATCCCGTCGGGTCATCCACTCGGCAAGGTCGCTTGCGGCGGACGGTGCACGGAGCGGGAACCGCTCGAATCTGTGCACTCCATAGCTCCAGCCGACCCCGCGCATAGCGTTCGCATAGCGTCGTCCGGTGTGCTGAACCTGTCGCGGGTAGCGGCGGACAGGAGAAGACATGAGCGAGCAGCACAACACCCCACACCCGGCCACCGATCCGCAGTGGATCGACGAGAACGGCCAGGAGATCGACGAGGACCACCGCGGCCTCGTGTACGACATCCGCACCCTGATCGATCGTCGGGTCGCGCTGGGCATCTTCGGAACGGTCGGATTGGGGACGCTGCTGGCAGCGTGCGCCCCGGCCGCCTCCGGCGCGTCTCCCACGGCCGCTCCGACGACGACGACCGCGAGCCCGACGCCCACCGCGTCCACGTCGCCGACCGCCGCTTCCACCGCCACGGCCGCGGCGGCAGAGCCGATCGAGGAGGTCCCGGACGAGACGGAGGGCCCGTACCCCGGCGACGGCTCCAACGGCGTCGATGTGCTCGAAGAGTCGGGGATCGTCCGCAGCGACATCCGGTCGAGCTTCGGATCGTCGACCACGACCGCCGAGGGTGTCCCGCTCACTTTCTCGATCACCGTGCGTGATGCCGCCTCCGGCGCTGCACTGGCCGGTGCGGGCGTCTACGTCTGGCACTGCGATCGGGAGGGCCGCTACTCGCTGTACAGCGACGGCGCCACGAACGAGAACTACCTGCGGGGCGTGCAGGCGACGGATGCGACCGGAACGGTGACGTTCACATCGATCTTCCCCGCCTGCTACGCGGGCCGGTGGCCCCATGTCCACTTCGAGGTGTACCAGAGCACCAGCGACGCCGTCTCCAACGGTCCCATCGTGAAGACCAGTCAGATCGCCCTCCCGCAGGAGGCGTGCGAGGCCGTGTACGCCACCACGGGCTATGACCAGTCGGTGCGCAATCTCTCCCAGATCTCACTCGATACCGACATGGTGTTCAGCGATGACCACGCCGTGCACCAGCTCGCCGCGATCTCGGGCGACACCGCTTCAGGCTATGTCGCCGCGCTGACCATCGGGGTGTGATCGCCGTCCGCGGGCGGAATCGCCTCAGAGAATGACGGTGGAGGCCCCGTCGACGATCACGCGATCCTCGCAGTGCCACTGGACGGCGCGCGCCAGCACCATGCGCTCGACGTCCTGACCGCGTCGCTGCAGATCCTGCGCGTTCTCCGCGTGGGTGACGCGGGCCACGTCCTGCTCGATGATCGGACCCTCGTCGAGATCCGCCGTCGCGTAGTGCGCGGTGGCGCCGATCAGCTTGACGCCGCGTGCCTTCGCCCGTGCGTACGGATTCGCACCGATGAAGGCCGGCAGGAACGAGTGGTGGATGTTGATCACCGGCACCCCGACCTCGCGGACGAAGTCGTCGGAGAGGATCTGCATGTAGCGAGCGAGCACGATGAAGTCCACTTTGCCGGCCAGCAGATCCAGCTGCGCGCGCTCCATGGCCGGCTTATCACCCGAGGGGATGTGGACGAACGGCACATCGAAGTTGCGGACGGCGGCTTCGAGATCGGGGTGGTTCGACACCACGCACACCACCTCCATGTCCAGCTCGCCGCGCTGCGTGCGCCACAGCAGATCGAGCAGGCAGTGGTCGTACTTCGACACGAAGATGGCCACGCGCTTCGGCTGAGCGCCGTTGTGCAGCGACCATTGCATCCCGAACTTCTCCGCGAGCCGCTCGATGCCCCGCTCGAAGTCCGCCCGCCGGGCGGCGAAGTCCTCGATGTGCAGCACCAGGCGCTGGAAGAACCGGCCGTCTTCGGCATCGGTGGAGTGCTGTGCCAGCGAGATGATGTTCGCGCCCTGCTCGGCGAGCGTGGCGGCGACAGCGGCGACGATACCCGGCTGGTCGTGGCAGGTGATGAGCAGTCGGGCGGTGTCTTGCTGGATCATGCTTCTCCTGTCGCGGGCGCGGTCCTCCGATTCTCGCCCGTGGCGAGGCACCGCGTCGAATCCGCGCCGTCATCTGTGGTGTGCGACGGCCGCGAAACGAGGAGGGGGTCGTGAGATAAGGGCTCTGGGCGGGCTTCGGTCCTTGTTGCGGTGAATTGTCCTCGTTTCATGTGTGTGGCGTCTGCTCCGCTGGCGTGCTGGTTTGGCGGGATCGCGCCGCATACGGACAGGGCTCCCCAAGACAGGCAGGGGTGCGGGTTCGGCCTGTAGCTACGTCGCCCGGGTGAGTGTGGTGGCGGCGACGGCTGGTTCGTGGTGGGCGGTGGCGCGAAACCAGGACGTTGTCGCGAAATGAGGACTTTGGGTGGGTTGTGGTCCTTGTTTCGGCGAATGGTCCTTGTTTCGTGCCGGCGGCGTGCAGGTCGCGGCGTGTGGCGTGTGGGGTGCGGGGTGTGGGGTGTGGGGTCCGAGAGAGCAGGCAGATGAGTGCGGGGTGTGCGGGCTGGGCGTGCGAGCTGGATCGCGCGGCATGCGGGGTGGGTCGTGTGAGGGCCCGGCGTTGGGTAGTGGGTGCGGGGCAGAGCGGACGGGTAGATCTGCGATGGTGGGCGCGCGAAACGAGGAGATTGTCGCGAAATGAGGACTTTGGGCGGGTTGTGGTCCTCGTTTCGGTGAATCCTCCTCGTTTCGTGCCAGGTGTGAGGGCGTGCGGATCGGACCCGGGCGGATCCGGAGCGGGGTGGTCGGCGGCGTGGGTGGTCGGGGCGTAGCAGGTGCGGAGGTGCCGGAGGCCGGCCGCGAGCCGGTCACGGAGTCTGGTGCCGGAGCCCGGCCGTGGGGGGACGTGCGCGGAGGCCCGGGAACGGTACGACGTACGCGGAGGCCCGGCATCGAGCGACGTACGCTGGAGGAGTGAACGATGTGGTCGATCTGTTCCGCGCGGCGCGCGGTCGACTCGCGGGAGCCCCGCGCGAGACGCTCGGGGTGTGGCATGTGCCGAAGAAGGTGCTGGGGCTCGGTGGGACGCCGCGAATCGTGTCTGATGGCGAAGCATGGCACGTGGGGACGCTGCTGATCGCGGACGGTTTCGTGGCATCCGTCGGCGAGGTGAGTCGTGTGCAGGATCCGGGCCGCCGCGGCTATGCGGCGGAGTCCGCACGAGAGCGCGCGGAGATCCGAGCGGCAGCCCTGCGCGGGCGCATCCCCGAGGGCGCGATCGTCCACCTCGGGTGGGATGTGATCGATGTGGACGCCGTTGCCGCGGGCGGGACATCAGGGCCGCTCGTGGGCGGGGATGAACCCCAGATCCGGTGGAGCATGAGTGGCGGACTGATGCCGCTCAGCGCCTACCTGACGGAGCGCATCGACCTGCTGCTCGCGCCGCCGCGCGGCGCGGGCGGGGCCTTCTAGCGCCTCGAACCGCCGGAGATCGCGTCTCCCACAGCGGCCAACGGAATCAAGAGGGCGATGGCCATGCGGTGGGGAGTGAGCCGTCCGGGCTGGGAAGAGCCACGCCCTGATAGGGGGTCAGGATCTCCCAGCCGTGGTCACCGTCGCGGAGGAAGAGGATCCGGGGTTCCCCATCGGCGGCCTCACCCAGAGCATCGCGGGTCTCGCCGCAGCTGTACGGCGTTGACACCACCTCGATCGTGTCCGTGGCGGAGACACCCGGCGGAGCATCCAGCCACGTTCTGACATCCACCGACCAGGTCGTAGCCGGTGCGCCGCGCATGAACTCGATGTCACCGGTCTTCGCGCCGATCACCGCGAGAACGATGGCGTCGCTCTGGGCCTGCGCATCCTCGATCGAGTCGTACACGACCCAGTCGATGCAGGACTGCACATTGCCGGGAGATACCGCGCTGCATGCGGGGAGCACCAGCAGCGCGACGAGGCCGGTGACGGCGAGCGAACGGATAGCGGCCATGCCCCATGGTGCCTCCGAATGACGCGGATGGCGTGGATCGATGCTCGAATGTCATCAGCGGCACTGCGGGCGGGGAGCGTCACCAGCGCGAGGGGCCGACGACGGCGGGCCTGATGGCGGGGGCCCGTGGGAGCCTCCGCACGACTCAGGTCGCGTGAATGGGTGGCCGAATGTGGTCAGCCGCGCGACGAGTTCGCGGTGCGACCGCGGATGATCCCGATGAAGGCATCCACATCCGGGGTCTGACGATCGGCGTGCCACGCGAAGCCGACGGGAGCGATGGGACCGTCGACGAATGGGCGGTAGACCACGTCCTTGCGGTGATGGAGACGGGCCAGGGACATTGGCACGATCACGATCCCCACACCGGCTGCCACCGTGGCGATGGCGTCTTCCGTGGTCGCCGGCGGATCGAAGCGCGGGCTGAGGGTTCCCTCGATCGGTCCAACCTCCAGCACGTCATCGGCGGGGACGATCAGCACCTCACCCGCGAGGTCGACCGGTCGGAGTTCGTCACCGGCGGAGAGCGCCGAGTCCGCGGACACCACGACGACCGGGATCTCGTCGTACAGGGCGATCACGTGCAGATCGTCTTTCTCGATCGGCAGGCGGACGATCGCCGCGTCGACATCGCCGGCCATCAGCGCATCGCGCTGCTCCGCGACCGATAGCGGAACGAGTTCCAGGGTCACATCCGTGAAGCGCTGTCGCCAGATGCGGATCCACTTGCCGGGCGTTGCCCCGGGCACGGCACCGAGGCGAAGGACACGGGGTTCGGCGGACACGGGAGTGGGGCGCGGGGGAGTGCCCGCCTTCTTCGATCCGCCGCTCTTCTTCGACCCGCCGCTCTTCTTCGACCCGCCGCTCTTCTTCGCGCCGGCCGTGTTCGCCGGGGATGCCCCAGCCTTGCCGCTCGTGCGGGCAGAGGGTCTGGCGGATCGCGACGATCCGCCGCGGGACGGCTGGCGCGACGACGATCGACTCATGTCTCCAGGCTACTCGGCATGTCCACGCGCTCCAGAGACGGCAGATGGCCCGGACGGGGGAGTCCGGGGCATCGTGACGTCTTCGGCCGGCGTGATTCACGCGGCGAGGTGAAGTCCTCGTCGGTCGGTGGCGACGCGGGCACCATCGGGGATGACCTCGTCATCGCCGATGAGCGCACCGCGGGCGACACGGGCGCCGCGGCCCACGCGCGTGCGAACGCCGATGTGCGCTCCTTCGCCGATGACGGCGGACGCTTCGACGTGAGCGTCGGCGTCGATACGGGCGTCGGAGCCGACGGTGGCGTCACGTTCGATCCAGGCGCCGCGGCCGATTCGGGCACCAGCGGCGATGCGAGCGTGCGGTTCGACGTACGCGCCCGCTTCGATGAGTGCACCGGCGTCGACCTTCGCGCCGTGAGCGACCAGTCCGCGGCCGTTGGCGTGCTTGCGATACCGCAGGGTCTGCCCGCGGTCGTCTTCGATGTCGATGTAGTTCTTACCCACAGCTTCCTCCTACGATCCTGCTCGATCGTCAACGAATGCAACACGGGGGTGGCTTCGTTCATTCCCCAATCTCGTCCTTCCCGCTGTCCTCTCTCTGTGAGGCGCCTACGAGCCGCCCGAGTGGAGGCACATGCTCAGGATCGCTGGCAGGACGGGCACCAGTACACCCGCCGCGTGCGGGTGGGATCGGCCCCGAGGGCGTCCTCGCGGATGGGGGTGCCGCACCGGCGACAGGGCTGGCCGGTGCGCGAGAACACCCAGTCGGTGCGGCCGGGGCGGGCATCGCCGGTGAACACACGTCCGATGCGAGTGAGGTTCGCCCGCATCATGCGGGCGCCGGTGCGAACCAGCGGCAGGACGTCGACCTCGGTGGCAGGGGTGTGCGGATCGATGCCGCGGACGAACAGCATCTCGTTCGCGTACTCGTTGCCGAACCCGGCGATGCTGCGCTGATCGAGCAGTGCGACGTGTATCGGACGGGGATCCGCAGCGATGCGTGCGACTGCTTCGGCTTCATCCCAGTCATCGGCGAGCGGGTCGGGACCCAGGTGCCCGACGAGGGTGTGCTCCTGCGCGGTGGGGATCACGGCGACGCCCGCGAGATCGAAGCCCACGGCGACACGGTCCGCTGCACCCACGATGGCACGCGCCTGGAAGGCGGGTCGCCGCCACCGGGCATCGGCGCGGTAGAGCTGCCAGGCACCCTCCATCCGGAGGTGACTGTGCAGCGTCCAGTCGCCGATCCGGTGCAGCAGGTGCTTTCCGCGCGGTACCACCTCCCGCGTCACCTCGCCGCGCAGATCGGCCGTCGCGCTTCCCGGCACCCGGATGTCGAAGCGCGTGATCTCGAACCCGCTCAGGAACTCGTTGAGGCGAGCCGCGGTGCGAAAGACGGTGTCGCCCTCAGGCACCGGCGCCTCCCGCCTGGCGGCGGAATGTCAGCCCCTTGGGCGACTCCACGAACCCGGCGGCTCGCAGCGCCCGCCCCAGCTCCGTCTTGTAGACGAACACGCCGTTCACCTGCTCGATCGTGAGCGTCTCCAGGTTGCGTGCTCGGGCTGTCGCCACCAGGTTCGTGGCGGCGGCCCGGTTCACGTCTTCGTCCTCGGTGAAGCTGAGCACGGTGCGGCCACCGCGCTCCAGATACAGCACCAGCTCGCCGTCGACGAGAACGACGATACCGCCGGCCTTGCGACCCGGACGGTGCTTCACGGCATCCAGCGCCGGCCAGGCCAGCGCCGCACCGTAGGCGTTGGCAGGGTCCGTCGCCGCAAGAGTCATCGCGCGCAGCGGTGCGGGCTCATCGAGCGAGGCGAACTGACGGAGCCGATCCACCGTGGCCGAGGCTGCGAACTGAGCGGCACCCAGCTTCTCGATGAAGTACCCGCGTCGGCAGTGTCCGGCGTTCTCGAAGCCGGCGAGCGTCCGGTAGGTCTGTGCGAAACCGCCGGGAACCTCCTCCGCCATCGACGCGCCGCGAGTCACCACCCCGTAGCGGTCGAGCAGCACGGAGGCGCTGGCCGTGGCGCGTACGGCGGGATCGGCAGCGGCGATCGGAAGCATCGCCCATCGTCCGCCCACGGCGGTGGGCCGCGGCGGTGCGCTCGTGCGCGGAATCGCGGCGCCGCGGTACAGCCGCGCACGAGGTGTTCGCCGCGCGACGCGATGGGCCTGGCTCCCGCCGCCGATGAGCGAGCGCACGGGCGCGAAGGTGTCGTTGGACACCCGGCCCGACCAGGCGAGCTCCCAGAGCGCCTCGACGACCGACTGCTCGTTCTCGGCGCCGGTCATCTCCCGGAGCTGACCGGCGAAGTACGCACCGCCGCCGGAGAGAGCCATCAGAAGCTGATCGGCGAGTGAGCCGGGGGAGATGTCACCCTCCGGGTCGGGCAGAGTCACGGCGGCGGCGTCGGCCAGGTGGAGCGCGATCCATCCGTCGCGTCCCGGCAGAGAGCCGTGGCCGGACCAGAGCACTTCGCCGGTCGAGGTGAGCTCGTCCAGCATCGCCGGCGTGTAGTCACGAACGCGTGACGGCAGGATCAGGGACTCCCACGCGCTCGCCGGGATCGGCGTGCCGGCGAGCTGCTCAATGACGGCCACGACGCCGTCGATGCCTTCGAGGGGGCGGACCAGGTGCTGCCAGTCGGGCAGGAACCGGGCGTAGGCCGACGGCGCCACTGGCTCGACACTGCCCCGCAGCGCCGCGAGCGAGCGCATGCGGAGCCGGCGCAGCACCTCCGCATCACACCACTCGGCCTCCTCCCCGGTGCCGTCGGGGAGGAAGAAGCCGCTGGCCAGTCGTCCGGCCGATTCGAGGCGTTGCAGGGTGTGGCGGGCCACGGCGGCGCCGATGCCCAGGCGCTCGGAAACCTGCGCGGTGGTGAACGGGCCGTGGGTGCGCGCGTGGCGGGCGACGAGGTCGCCGAGCGGATCGGGGAGCGGGTCCAGGAAGGCCACGGGGATTCCCACGGGGAGGGCCACCCCGAGGGCGTCGCGGAGGCGTCCGGCATCTTCGATGGCGGCCGTGCGTGGCTGTCCGGCGATGACCACTTCGATCGCGCGGCGGGCATCGACGAGGGCGAGCAGATGAGCCCGCGCTTCGCCCACATCTGCGGAGGTGGATCGTGCTGCCACTTCCTCCGCCGTGAGCGGACCGAGCAGACGCAGCAGATCCGCCACGCCCTCCCGGTCCCGGACGCGCCGATCGGGAGCAAGGCGCTGGGCCTCCGCCTCGTACTGGGCGATCACGTCGGGGTCGAGGAGCTGGCGCATCTCGACCTTGCCCAGCAGCTCGCCGAGGAGCGCGGGATCCACCGACAGGGCGGCCGCGCGTCGTTCGGCGAGGGGGGAGTCGCCCTCGTACATGAACTCGCCGACGTAGCCGAAGAGCAGGTCGCGCGCGAACGGCGAGGGGACCGCGGGCTCCGTCTCCACGAGGCGGATCTTGCGCTCCGCGATGGAACGGGTGATGCGCAGCAGTGCGGGCAGGTCGTAGACGTCCTGAAGCACCTCGCGCAGCGTCTCCAGGATGATCGGGAACGTCGGATGGCGGCGCGCGACCTCGAGAAGCTGGGCCGATCGCTGGCGCTGCTGCCACAGGGGCGAGCGCTTGTTGGGATTGGTGCGCGGCATCAGCAGCGCGCGGGCCGCGCATTCGCGGAAGCGTGAGGCGAACAGCGCCGAGCCACCCACCTCCTCCGTGACGATCTGCTCGATCTCGTCGGCGTCGAACACGAACAGGTCTGCGCCCGGTGGTTCGGAGGTGGCATCGGGGATCCGGGCGATGATGCCGTCGTCGCTGGCGACCGCCGACCCCTCGACACCGAGGCGTTCGCGGATGCGGGCGTTCACCGCCAGCGCCCACGGCGAGTGCACGCTCATGCCGTACGGCGAGTGCAGGATGAGTCGCCAGTCGCCGACGTCGTCCTTGCCGCGTTCCACGGTGAGGCTGCGGTCGGTGGGGAGTGTTCCGGTGGCCTCCTTCTGCTCCGCCAGGTAGGCGAGCAGATTCGACTGGGCCTTGTCGTCCAGGCCGGCATCGGCGAGACGCGCCTCGGCGCGCTCGCGCGGGGACGTGTCGAGGTCGCGAGTCATGCGTCCGAGCGCCTCGCCGAGCTCCGCCGGCCGCCCGAGACCATCGCCGTGCCAGAACGGCAGCTTGCCCGGCTGACCGAAGGCCGGCACCACGTTGACGCGGTCGTGCGTGATCTCGACGATCTTCCAGCTGGTGGTGCCGAGGGTGAAGACGTCGTTCACCCGGGACTCATAGACCATCTCCTCATCCAGCTCGCCAACGCGTGCGTTGCGCGTCTCTCCCGCGACGAAGACACCGAACAGACCGCGGTCGGGGATGGTTCCGCCGGAGGTGACGGCCAGCCGCTGGGCTCCCGGGCGGCCGGTGAGGGTGCCGGCGTCCCGGTCCCAGATCACACGCGGACGCAGCTCGGCGAACTCGTCGGAGGGATACCGCCCTGCGAGCAGGTCGAGAGTGGCCTCGTAGGCGGAGCGGGGGAGCGAGCGAAACGGCGCGGACCGGCGCACCGTCTCGAACCACTCTTCGACGTCGAGGGCATCGAGCGCGCTGGCCGCGACCGTCTGCTGCGCGAGGATGTCCAACGGGTTCTGCGGGACCGCGATGGCCTCGATCTGGCCGTTGAGCATGCGCTCAGTGACGATGGCGGTGTGCAGCACGTCGGCGCGGTGCTTCGGGAACATCGAGGCCACGGAGACCTCACCCACCTGGTGTCCGGCACGCCCCACGCGCTGCAGTCCCGATGCCGCGCTGGGTGGTGCCTCCACCTGGATGACCAGGTCCACGGCACCCATGTCGATGCCGAGCTCGAGGGAGCTGGTGGCCACGACGCAGCGCAGCAGTCCCGACTTCAGCTCCTCCTCCACCACAGCACGCTGTTCCTTGGACACCGATCCGTGGTGCGCCTTGGCGAGGAGTGCGGGTGCGCCCGCGCTGGAGCCGGCCTGGGCCATCATGCCCGCGGGCACGACGGGATCGGGCAGCGCGAGCCCCACTCGCTCGGCATGGATCTCATTCAGCCGCTCGGTGAGCCGCTCGGCCAGGCGACGGGAGTTGGCGAACACGATGGTGGAGCGGGCGCCCTCGATGCGATCGACGATCGCCTCTTCCACATAGGGCCACACCGATCCGGTCATCTCGGTGTTCTGCGGCGAGTCCGCGTCGAACCAGTCGGCGGAGTCCGATTCCGGGACGGGAGGGTGGGCCATGTCGTCCAGGGGCACGACCACCGACAGATCGAAGGTCTTCGAGGCTTTCGGAGCCACGATCTCCACCGGGGCCGCACCACCGAGGAAGCGGGCGACCTCGTCGATGGGGCGGACTGTCGCCGAGAGGCCGATGCGCTGTGCGGGAGTCTCCAGGAGCGCGTCGAGGCGCTCGAGGCTGACCGCCAGATGAGCGCCGCGCTTGGTGGCGGCGACGGCGTGCACCTCGTCGATGATCACGGTGTGCACGTCGGTGAGGGTCTGTGCCGCGCGGGAGGTCAGCATCAGATACAGCGACTCCGGCGTGGTGATCAGGATGTCCGGAGGATGGGCGAGGAGCGTGCGGCGGTCTTTGGCGGGAGTGTCTCCCGAGCGCACGCCCACGGTGATCTCCGGCGGCGTGACACCGAGCCGGCGCGCCGACTGTGTGATGCCGACGAGCGGGGAGCGGAGGTTTCGCTCGACGTCGACGCCGAGCGCCTTCAGGGGTGAGATGTAGAGGATCTTGGTGCGCTCATTGCCACCACTGCCGTCGTGGAAGAGCCGGTCGATGGACCAGAGGAAGGCCGACAGCGTCTTTCCGGAGCCGGTCGGTGCGACCACCAGCGAGTGCCTGCCGTGGGAGATGGCCTCCCACGCCCCCTCCTGCGCCTTCGTGGGGCGCGAGAACGCCCCCCGGAACCAGTCGGCGGTCGCAGGGCCGAAACGATCGAGCACATCAGCCATCGCATCCATTCTGCGCGCCCCCTCCGACATTCGGCCCGGAGCCGGCGTGGAGGGAAGGGCCGCTCGTTGCGTACCCCCGTACAGAGCGGCCCTTCAGCGCCGTTGATGGAGGGGATGCCCCGGCGCAGCAGTGACCGGTGGCGGGAGTCCCCCCGGCGAGCGTCCGACACGCTGTGTCACCGGATCAGTGCATGCTCAGCGTAAACGGGGCGCATTTCACAACCGATCCCGGAATGTGAAGGCGGCGTCGCATGTGCGCAGTTGTGCGTTGAGATTGCCGGGGCCCCGCAGATCAGGCAGAGTCGGGCCGCAGCGCGCTCGTCGAGTCCCCGGCACACCCTGGCGCGCCTGCACGGTGGTGTCGGCAGGAGCTCGGGAGCTCCTTCGGCTGCGCACGGGGCGCTCCGATCGGTCGATCCCACCGGGTCGGGTCGCGGCGTCGGAACCGCGGCCCGACCACCGGGATGTCTGGGCCGGAGATGGAAAACGCACCTCGGAGCGCTCTCGGAAGTGCGTTTTCGATCTTCGACGAAGGCTCAGTTCCGCAGGCGTGCCCGGACCCCCGCGATGGTGTCGTCGTCGAGGCCGCCGGATCGGAGATACGCCGCCGACCCGCCGCGTTCGTCGATCCACGCGAAGGCGGATTCGATGGCCTCGCGGGGCGTGCCGGAGAGCAGTTCGGTCACCGCGGGGACGAGCGGGACCCCCATCGCTGCGACGCGCGCGGTCATCGCCTCCGCCCACGCGCCGCTGAGGTTCTGCTCACTCTGGGTGTAGTCGTCGACGACAGCGTCGCGTTCAGCGCCGGCGATGTCCAGCATCAACGCCGTGGCCACCCCGGTCCGGTCCTTGCCCGCCGTGCAGTGCACGAGCACCCCGGGGCGATCTGCGTTCTCGGGCGACGCGATGCTTCGCGCGACGTCGGCGAATGCGGGCGCGGCATGCTGCAGCATCCCGAGGTACAGCTGCGAGATGCTCGGGATGCGCTCGAGCATGCGTCGCATCATCTCCGCGTCCACCGCCATTCCGGGCGTGGGAGCGGCGCCCGTGGGCAATGCCCCCTCCAGGAGCGACAGATGGTGCTCGGCGATCGGTACGCCCGCGGGGAGGCGGTTCGGCGCCTCCGCGCGCTCGCTCTCGGTGCGGAAGTCGATGATCGTCCCGATCGGGCTCGAAGCGATCACCTCGAGACCGGCATCGGTGACCGCGGCGAGGGCGTCGGAGCGGTACAGCACACCGGCGGCGATGGAGCCGCCGTCGGTGAGCGGCAGACCACCCACGTCGCGGGAGTTGTGCGTGCCGGGGATCAGGGGTGTCATACGGTCTCCTGGGTGAGGGTGTCGGTTGCGGTCAGGGCGCGGCGCCGCTCGTAGGCGTCCCGGCGCAGCACGGGGCGAAGCGCGGGGAGCGTGAGCAGTGAGGCGAGCACCGCGATGGTACCGACCAGGTACAGCGCGAGATAGTTCTTGTCGCCGCCGGAGACGGGGTCGCTTCCGCCGATGAGCACGACCAGCGGCGCGAGGGCGGGCGCCAGCGACTGCGGCAGGGTCTTGGCCAGGTTGAAGATGCCGAGGAACTTGCCCTCCTGACCCACGGGAAGTGTGCGCATCGACAGCGCCAGATCGACGGAGTAGTAGGCGCCGAGCGCGAGACCCGCGAGCAGCGTGCTCACCCAGAAGACGGCGACGCTCTGCGTGAAGGCCTTCATCAGCAGCGATGTCGCCATCAGCACCGCGGCCCCCACGATGAAGGAGGTGTAGTTGCCGCGCTTTCCCGCAAGGTAGCCGCACGCGAACGCGGCCGCGAAGTTGAGGGCCGCTCCCACGAGAGTCGCCATGGACGTGAGCGATGCCGCGCCGGTCTGGTCCATCCCGAGCCGCACGATCAGGTAGAACAGCCCGAACGTGCTGACGATGGTGTAGCCGAACTGCATCGCGGCGCGCTGGATCCACACCAGCGTGAACATGCGGTGCCGGAACGGGTTGAACGCGAACGCGGAGAAGATCTGCAGCAGCGAGCGGTGGCCGGTGTCCGTGCGCGCGACCGGCGGGTCGGGGAGTTTGATGCAGGCGATCACGACGATGATCACCGAGATGACGGGCATGGCCAGGATCACGAGGGACAGGTTCGAGGCGAACAGCGCCGCGATGATCATCGCCGGGACGAGTCCCAGGAATCCGAACGCGCCGAGGATGCCGGAGGCCTTCGAGCGCTGCTCCTCCGGGACCTGTTCGGCCAGCAGCGCCGACATGGCTGCGATGGTCGCGTTGTAGGCGGCCTGCGAGAGCACCCAGCCGAGGATGAGCACGGGGATGTTGTCGGCGAGCGCGAGCACGACGGCAGCGAGTAGTCCGGCGACCACGCCGCCGACGAGCCACGGGCGGCGCCGGCCCCACCGGCTCGTCGTGCGGTCGGATAGATGGCCGAAGATCGGGTTCGCCACGAGCGCGGCAACCGCGCCGATCGCGGTGACCAGTCCGATCGCCCCCTCCTT
Source organism: Microbacterium sp. GXS0129 (assembly GCF_044769785.1). Classification (NCBI taxonomy): domain Bacteria; kingdom Bacillati; phylum Actinomycetota; class Actinomycetes; order Micrococcales; family Microbacteriaceae; genus Microbacterium; species Microbacterium sp. GXS0129. The sequence continues at coordinate 576,114 of NZ_JBIZVZ010000001.1, forward strand.
CTCCGATTCGGGGACGATCTGGAGCACCTTCAGGGAGAGCGAGACGACCAGCGGGGTGATGAGGGCGCCGATGGTGGCGAGCTCGATGATCGCGAGCAGATAGATGCGCGACATCGGCACGCGGGGCTGTTCGGCGGCGATGGATGGCGAAGCCATGGGGATCCTTCCAGAGGCGGTGGTCCCTCATTGGACCAGTGGATCACGTACGGAAATGAACAACCTAGTGACGACTAGGTTAATTCAGCAGACCGTAGCGCGCATCTGCGATCCGCCGCAAGAGTTGGTGTGAAATTTACCTAGTGACTACTAAGTTTGGTGTAGCGTGACGGATCACGTCCCATCGGAGGAGCACCATGACCGCATCGCACACCTCGGCACGCGTCGAGCAATTGATCGCCGAGATGACCCTCGCGGAGAAGGTCGGCTCCCTCCTCGTGGCGCGGGTCGTCACCGCCGAAGGCGGCGAGCTCTGGGAGGGGCGCGATGATCAGTCGCCAGTGGGCTTCGGCGCCACCACCGAGCTGATCAGGGAACGATTCATCACTCACCTGACGCTGATGAACCCGGCCCCCGTCGCCGATCTCGCCCGCTGGGGCTCGCGCGTGCGAGCGCTCGCGGCCGGGACCCGCCTCGGCATCCCGGTCTCCCTCGCGGCCGACCCGGTGCACGGCCGGGACCGCAATGCGCAGGTGGCGATGAGCGGCGGAGGATTCACGACGCTGCCGGAGCCGATCGGGCTCGCTGCCACCCACGATCCCGATCTCGTCCGCGAGACCGCCCGGATGATCGGGGCGGAGCTTCGCGCCGCGGGACTGCACATCGCCCTTCATCCGATGGCCGATCTCGCCACCGAGCCGCGGTGGGCACGGATCGCGGGCACGTTCGGGGAATCGCCCGAACTCGCCGCCGAGATGGCGCGCGCGTACGTGGCGGGACTTCAGGAATCCGGCGTCGCCGCCACCGTCAAGCACTTCCCCGGCGGCGGGCCGCAGCGGGGAGGTCACGACGCGCATTTCGCCGAAGGTGCGCACACCGTCTACCCGGGAGGACGTTTCGAGGACCACCTGGCGCCGTTCGCCGCAGCCATCCGCGCGGGAGCGGTGCGGGTGATGCCGGGCTATGCCGCACCACTCGGACTGGATTACGACGCGGTGGGCTTCGCCTTCGAGAAGCGACTCATCACCGACGTGCTGCGCACTCGGCTCGGCTTCGACGGAGTCGTGATCACCGACTTCAACATCGTCCACGGCATGAGCCTTCCCCGCCTCGGCGTGCAGCTTCCCGTTCGTGCGTGGGGGCTTCTGGATCTGGATCCGGTCGACCGGGTGGCGCGCCTGTTCGACGCCGGCGTGGACCAGCTCGGGGGAGAGGACGACCCGAGCACCGTGCTCGAAGCCGTCGAGCGCGGGCTGGTGTCCGAGGAGCGCATCGACGAGTCCGTCCGTCGTGTCCTCGCCGAGAAGGAGCGGCTCGGGCTCTTCGACGACCCCGCCGCACGGGCCGCTGCGCCCGAGGACATTCCCGAACGAATCGCCACGCGCGAGCACCTGGCCCTCGCCCGCCGGGCGCAGGCCGCGTCGATCGTCGCGTTGCAGGGCGAGCCGGTGCGGATCGAGCCCGGCACGCGCGTGTATGCGGAGGGGATGGATCCGCAGATCCTCGCCCGGCGGGCGACGGTGGTGGACGATCCTGCGGACGCGGATCTGGCGATCCTCCGGCTGGTTGCCGCCTATGAGCCCGGGGAGGGGATGATGGGTCAGGCGTTCCATGGCGGCAGCCTGGAGTATCCCGCGGCGGAGATCGTCCGCATCACGCAGGTCGTCCGGCAGGTCCCCACGGTGATCGACGTCATGCTGGAGCGCCCGGCGGTGCTCACGCCCTTCACCGAGCTCCCGGTCGTGATGACGGGCACGTTCGGTGTGGATGACGATGCCCTCCTGGACGCCATCACCGGACACGTGGACGCCACTGGCCGGCTGCCGTTCGACCTGCCGCGGTCCATGGCCGCGGTGATCGCGTCGCGCGAGGACGTCCCCTTCGACACGGCCGATCCGTTGTTCTCCTTCGGGTTCGGCCTCCGGTGGTCCCGGATCGGGGCGAATGCCTCATAGGGTCAGAGGGTGACTGAAACCGCGCCCGCCCTCACCGACGCCGACGGCCGCATCGCCCGCGGCGACGAGCGTCGCACCAAGATCCTCGCTGCGGCGACCCGGGAGTTCGGTCGCCGCGGCTACGACAAGACGCGGGTGGCCGACATCGCGCGCGCGGCCGGCGTCACCGACGCGGGCGTGCTGCACCATTTCGCCACCAAGCAGGACCTGTTCATGGCCGTCGTCGAGCGGCGTGAAGAGGTCTACCAGCAGATCCGCCTGCCCGCCGCATCCGTGCGGGCCCTGTTCGACGACTTCATCGGTGCCGTGCGGTCCGCGGCGCAGGAGCCTGATCTGCTCCGGTTCCGTGTCATGCTCACCGGGGCGTCACGCATGGAGGGCAACCCGGCGTACGGGCGCGCCGTGCTGGGCCTGGAGAACGCCCTGCGGGTCCTCGTGCCGTTCGTTCGCGACCGCATCGCAGCGGGCGAGCTGCGGGATGACACCGATCCGCAGCAGCTGATCCTCGAGCTCCTCGCGCTCAACGAAGGAATCCGCGACCAGTGGGCCACGCTCCCGGAGAGCATCGATTACGTCGCCGTGTTCACGGCAGCGGCCGAAGCGCTCTACGCCCGTGTCCGCGCGCTCGGGTAGCGTCAGAGGATGCGCGCGCTTCAGCAGGCTCTCCTCGGTGGCGGCACCCTTCTCATCGTCCTGGGTATCGCCCTGATGCTCATCGACGTCTCGCGGATGATGGGCATCGGCGTGACGATCATCGGTGCGGCGGCGATGGGTGCATCGCTGGCGATCTCGATGCGGGCGCCGCGCGATGACGATCGCCGCGGCCCGCGCCCCCGCCCCTGACGCGAGGCTTCCGTCTGAGGGCGGGAATCCACGCGTCGCGGCGATTCTCGCCCCCGCCCCTGACGTCTCGGGGGAGCCGTCGCTCAGTGCCGGAAGGAGAAGGCGCCGTCGGCGAAGAGTCGCTGACCCGACACCCACCGGCCCTCCGGCGACAGCAGGAACGACACCACCGCGGCGATGTCACGGGGCGTGCCGAGCCGGCCCATCGGGGTCCCCGCAGCCAGCACCTCACGGGTCGGTTCGTCCATCCATCCGGTGTCGATCGGCCCCGGGTTCAGCACGTTCGCGGAGATCCCGCGCGGGCCGAGTTCCCGCGCCGCGGAGCGGACGAGTCTGTCCAGGGCTCCCTTGGATGCGCCATACGGCAGGTTCCCCGTGGTGTGATCGCTGGTGAGCGCGAGGATCGCGCCGCCGGATGCGGGGGCCTGCCGGGCGAAGGCGGCGATGAGCAGCAGCGACGCGCGCGCGTTGATCGCGACGTGCCGGTCGAAGCTCTCGGCGGTGGTGTCCAGCAGCCCGCTCTCCACATCGTGGGCGTGCGAGAGGACGAGGGCGGTGATCGGGCCGTGCGCCGCGGCCACGTCGGCAATCAGGGTGTCCGGCGCGCTCGGGTCCGCGAGATCGCAGGGATGGTCGGCATCGTGCAGGTCGCTGGTGACCACGCGCCAGCCGTCGGCGCGCAACCGCGGAACGATCCCCGCGGCGATGCTGTTGGCGCGAGCGACGCCGGTGACGAGGGCGAGGGGTGGATGGGTCATGTCTGTCCGATCAGGGGTGTTCAGGGGTTCTCAGGGTCGGCGTACATCGGAAGATGTACGTTGCAGGTCCGCCTCTCGGGCGATGTGCCGAGGCTGCGGTGTTTCTAGCGTGGAAGCATGAACATCACGAAGGAGCCCGCCGGCCGCCGCACCCGTCCCGCTCGATCGAGCGCACCGGTGCGTACCGCCGAGGTGATGATGTCGTTGCTGATCGGCATGCTGGCCGGCTGGCTCGTGGCCCTCGCGCTTCCGCGTGAGCCCATCGCCGCCGTCGTCGGCATCCCGGTCGCGATCGCGGTCGCGCTGATCGCCGACTTCGTGATCTCGCGGGTGCGGCGCCGCTATCTCGCCAACGACTGAGCAGGGCCGCACTCCGCGGGGGCGAGAGTGCGCACGACGCGCGCACTCTCGCCCACATTCGGACGACTGGCATCAGGTGAGCTCGTCGATCCGGCCGGCGTCATCGATACGGAGCGTGCGATTGATGCCGAGGCCATCGAGGAACGCCTGGTCGTGACTGGTCACCAGGATCGCGCCGCGATAGCCCGAGAGCGCACTGACGAACTGCTCGACCGTGTCGATGTCGAGGTTGTTGGTCGGCTCGTCGAGCACGAGCAGCTGCGCGGGCGGTTCGGCCAGGAGCAGCTGAGCGAGGGCGACGCGGAAGCGCTCCCCGCCGGACAGCGTGCCGACCGGGCGCTCGGCGGCCGCCCCGCGGACGAGGAAGCGCGCCAGGCGGTTGCGCAGCTCCCGGTCGGGAAGGTGCGGCGCCGCCTCCGCGATGTTCTGCGTGGCCGATCGTGCGTCATCCAGTCCGTCCAGGCGCTGCGAGAGCAGGCCGATCCGGTCGGTGTGTGCCTCCGCCGTCAGATGCGGCAGCCAGTGCGCCGGCTCCCCGGTGACGAGGGAACGCAACAGCGTGGTCTTGCCCACGCCGTTGGCTCCCACGAGTGCCGTGCGCTCCGGACCCTGCAGGATCCACTCCCGCTCACCGTCGGTGAGGGTGGCGATCCGGCGCCCGGCCGCGACATCCGGGTCGGGCAGATCGATGCGGATGGTGTCGTCGTCGCGGATGCGCCGCTCTGCCGCCTCGTGCGCCGCTCGCGCGGTGTCCTCCTTCTCCCGCATCTCCGTGCGCAGGTTCCCGGCCGAGACCTGGGCGGCCATCCGGCGCCCGTGCGCCACGATCTTCGGCACGCGCTTCTCGCGCTCGGCCTTCTTCGCCATCTTCGAGCGGGTGGCCAGCTTCAGGTCGGCTTCGATGCGCTCGCGCTTCTCGCGCCGTACGACGCCAGCTGCCGTGCGCTCAGCCGCCTTCGCCGCCTCCTGCTCGGCGTCCAGCCAGGCACGCCATTCGGAGTAGGGACCGCCGAACACCGACAGTTGGCCGTCGTAGAGCTCGGCCGTGTCGTCCATGAGCTCGAGCAGCTCGGTGTCGTGGCTCACCACGATGAGCGTGCCCGGCCACGTGCCCACGAGCGCACCCAGCCGCGCCCGCGCGTCGCGGTCGAGGTTGTTGGTGGGCTCGTCCAGCAGGGTGATGTCGGGGCGGCGCAGGCGGAGCCCGGAGATGGCGGCGAGCATCGACTGCCCGCCGGAGAGGGTGCCGACCGTGCGGTCCAGGGCATCGGCGGAAAGGCCCGCGTCGGCGAGCGCGGTGATCGCGCGCGCCTCGATGTCCCAGTCGGTCCCGATGGTGTCGAAATGCTCCGGTGCGACATCGCCGGATTCGACGGCGCGTACCGCCGCGAGGGTGTCGGCGATGCCCAACAGCTCGGCGACGGGACGATCCACGTCACGAGTCAGCCGCTGATCGAGCGTCGCCACGGCACCGCGGGACTCCACGCGCCCACCCGTGGGGGTGAGATCGCCCGCGATGAGCTTCAGCAGCGTGGACTTGCCCGAGCCGTTACGGCCCACGAGTCCGGTGCGGGCGGTGGAGAACGCGCCCGAGACGCCGTTCAGCGCGACGGTGCCGTCCGGCCAGGTGTAGGAAAGGTCGTCCAGGACGACGGATGGGGTCAATGGCATGAGATGAAACCTCCCGGTCAGTCGGAAGCGCTGACACGGACCCTGCCGAGGCGGTCGTCGAGGAGACGAGAGCGGCGACGCGGGTGCGACGTTCAGCGCGGGGGTGCGCTGAACGTCGGCCGACAAGCCGCGGATCGGGTGTCCCGATCGGTGACGGCGTCTCCGGAAAGAGGAGCGGGTGGTCGACGGATCAGCGCGCTTACAGCGCGGAAGCGTCGGAAACAATCACCGCTGGATCCTCACGTCGGGGACAGGACGTCGTCCACCATACCCGACGAGCTCAGATTTCGCATCCGGGCGTGTCGCGAGTCAGGCCTGCTTGGCGAGGAAGTGGCGGAGATCCTCCAGTTCCTCGCCGCTCACAGTGTGACCGAGCCCCGGATACACCCGCCCGGACAGCGCGCTGTGGGCGGGAAGCCAACCGGCCGTGAAGTCGATGGCGGCGCGGGGGATCACCTCGTCCATGCTGCCGCGACCCCAGAAGACCGGGACGCGCAGCTCGGTGAGCCGGGCATCCTCCTCGCGCTCTTCGTCGGCGGCGTATCCCGACAGGTTCACCGCGAAGCGCACGCGCTCGGGCGCGAGCCGCAGCGTCTGCAGCGCCACCGCGCCGCCCTGGGAGAACCCGATCAGACCCACGCGGTCCAGGCCACGCGCATCGAGCCAGTCGAGGAGGGCGCGCGCGGCCCGCGTGATACCGGCGGCATCCCGGGTGCCGGGCTCATCGATGTCGTACCAGGAATGGCCGGACAACGGCCAGCGCGGTGCCAGGGGTGCCCGCACCGCCGCGTAGACCGCGTCATCGGCGAGGTGCGGCACAAGGCCGAAGAGGTCGTTCTCGTCGGACCCGTAGCCGTGCAGGAGCACCGTCACCGGTGCGTCGGTCTGCGGCCGGGACCAGCGCACCGCTGCATCGTCGAGCATCAGTCCGTCACCCATGTGCTCATCCTTCCAGAGCCCGCCGACACCTGTAGGAACGGCCCTTATCCCCAGATCCGCCCCGGGGCGTTTCGGTCGCGTACCGCGCCCGTACATTCGGATCGTGATTCTGCACGCCTACATCGATGAGACCGGCGATCGAGGGCAGTCGGGCAAACCGAAGACGAGCCCGATCTTCGGGATGGCGGCGGTGATCGTGTCCGACGCGGCAGCCGCGAGGCTGAGGGCCGTCATCCGTCATCTGCGTGAGACGTTCCGTGTCCCCGACGGCACCGTCATGTCGTGGAAGAACCATCTCAAGACTCATCACCGTCGGCAGTATGCGGCTAACTCGTTGGCCGCCGTGGAGGGCGTGACCATCGTGTACGTGTACTGCCAGAAGGATCGCGTGAGCGGCAGCTACGTGTACAACACGGAGCGGTTCTACAACTACGTGGCCAAGATGACGTACACGAATGTGATGTGGGCAGCGCGAGGGCTCGATGCCGAGGGGATACACACACGATTCGGGCACGTGCGAGGGCATGATCACCTTCCGACCAAGGAGTACTTGCAGCGTGAGGCGCGACTCGATCGGCGTGTGCCGCACGATCTCGAGCGAGGACTGCGGTGGGTGTCGGCCGACCGCTATCTGGAAAGCCAGGCCGCGGACCTGTATGGCGGCTTTCTCAAAGCCGCCTTGTGGCCGGGGGAGTTCGGGCTGGTGGAGCCGCAGTACATCCGCACGATCTGGCACCAGGTCCGCCGCGGCGATGAGGGCTGCCCGGTCCCGCTGGGGTTCATGTCCATGCCGAGCAACGAACTCGCGCGAGCGCTGCCGTGGAACCCCTGCGACTGCAGCGTCTGCAACAGCATTCGGGTCGTGGGAAGCCCCCAGGGGCCGATCCACTGAAGGAGTGCGGTGGCAGCACCGCGGGCAACCCTGGCGAGCATCACACGACCCGACAGGCGAAGATGCTAACACGATGCGGTCGGTGGCGACGCAGTCCTCCACAGCCGCGAGGAGATACCGCTCGCTCATCCTTCCGGAGCCCGCGGACACCTGCGCGACCGGGGCGTCGGGTATACAGGAAGCATGACCGTACGCACGCCTGACCCCGACCCCGCCGACGACGGTCGCGACCCCCTGGAGGGTCTCACCGGGATGGGCCACCAGATGCGGGTGCCCGGGTCCAACCCGGGCTGGCTGAGCGACGTCGAGCTGCTGGAGGCCCGCCGCCATCTGCCGATCCTCTACGTGGAGGCCGTGCCGGTGCGCACGGACGGGACGGGCGCGGTCACCGATGTCGGGATTCTGCTTCGCGCGACGCCGATGGGTGAGATCACCCGCACCATCGTGTCGGGCCGGGTGCGCTACGGCGAGACGGTGCGCGATGCCCTGTTCCGCCACCTCGAGAACGACCTCGGCCCGATGGCGTTCCCGATGCTGCCGCCGCAGCCGACGCCCTTCACGGTGGCGGAGTACTTCCCGATCCCCGGCGTGAGTGCGTTCCACGATGACCGTCAGCACGCGGTCTCGCTCGCGTTCGTCGTACCCGTGACCGGGACGTGCGAGCCGCGCCAGGACGCGCTGGAGGTCACCTGGCTCACACCGGAGGAGGCGCAGAGCGCGGAGCTGGCGGCGGAGATGGAGGGCGGTCGCGGCACGCTGGTGCGGCAGGCCCTCGCCTCGGTGGGTGCCCTGCGCTGACGCTGGGGCCCGCACTACGCAGACGCGCCGCGGGAGTACGGATCATCCGCCCTGCGTAGTGCACAACTGCGGCCTCGCGCCGTACCGTTCGCTCGATCCCGCACCCGCGGGACGCAAGTGAACGGAGTCGTGATGATCATTCGTCGTACTGCGGTGAAGCTCGCGCTCGCCGCCGTCGTCGCCGTTGCCGCCGTGCCCATGACCGCGGGAGCCGCCTTCGCGGCACCGCACGCCGAGCAGATGGACGGCAGCGACCACGGCAACAGCAACATGCCGGCCCGCCAGGACCCGCAGCCGGATCGGGGCCAGGACTGTCTGGTGCACGGTAATTGGGGCGGGATCAACGAGGACCACTGCGGTCCCTCGAACCCCGACACGTGAGCCGGCGACGCCCCAGCGTCCGAGAGCGGTGTCGTCCTCGGACGCCGAGGGCGCTCAGCGTGCGGCGGTCTCCGCGGCGAGCAGCTCCACCAGTGAGTCGACATCGGACTCCGCGGTGTCGAAGCTGCACACCCACCGCACCTCGCGGCGCGCCTCGTCCCAGTCGTAGAAGCGGAACGTCTCGCGGAGGCGGTCGGCGACGCCGGCCGGCAGCGTGAGGAAGAGTCCGTTGGCCTGCGTCGGCTGCGTGAACTCCACCCCGGTGATCTCGCCTGCGGCGATGCGGCTGTCGATGGCACCACGCAGTCGCGCCGCCATGGCGTTGGAGTGGCGTGCGTTGCGCAGGTACAGGTCGCCCTCGTAGAGCGCGATGAGCTGTGCCGAGACGAAGCGCATCTTCGAGGCGAGCTGCATGTTGGTCTTGCGGAGATAGGTCAGGCCCTCGGACGCCTCGGGGTTCAGCACGACGATCGCCTCCGCGACCATGGCACCGTTCTTCGTGCCGCCGACGCTCAGTACGTCCACGCCCGCGTCCCGCGTGAAAGCGCGAAGCGGAAGATCCAGCGCCGCGGCGGCGTTGGCGATGCGTGAGCCGTCCATGTGCAGGTGCATGCCGAGGGAGTGGACGTGATCGGCGATGGCGCGGATCTCCTCGACCGAGTACAGGGTGCCCAGCTCGGTGGACTGGGTGAGGGAGACCACGAGCGGCTGCGCGCGGTGCTCGTCGCCCCATCCGCGGGCCTCGATGTCGATCAGCTCGGGCGTGAGCTTGCCGTCCTCAGTGGGTACCGTCCACAGCTTGATGCCGCCGACCTTCTCCGGTGCGCCGCCCTCGTCGACGTTGATGTGAGCGCTCTGCGCGCAGACCACGGCGCCCCAGCGGGGGAGCATCGACTGCAGTCCCACCACGTTCGCACCGGTGCCGTTGAACACCGGGAAGCTCTCCACGCCCTCACCGAAGTGACCGCGGAACACCTCGGCCAGCCGGGCGCTGTACACGTCCTCGCCGTAGGCCACCTGGTGGCCGTCGTTGGCGGCTGCAATAGCTGTCATCACCTCGGGGTGGATGCCGGAGTAGTTGTCGGAGGCGAAGCCGCGGAGGTTGACGTCGTGGATCGTGGTCACCTTCCCAGCCTAGAACCTCGCTCCGCCTGCGAGCACGCGGTCCCAGCCCGTCGTAGGCTCCCGTCATGAAGACGACGACGTTCGAGAGCGAGCTGTATTCCGTGGATGGTCGCAACACCGCGATCCGCGTGTCCGCGCAGGTGCTCGACGAGTGGGGTGTGGGCAAGCGGGTGCCGGTGATCGTCTCGGTCAACGGTTTCGAGTACCGCTCCACGATCACCCCGATGGGCGGCCAGTTCCTCATTCCGTTCTCGTCGGACAAGCGCGCCGCAACGGGGCTCGGGGCCGGCGATGAGATCACGGTCACGCTCACCCACGACACCGCGGAACGCACGGTCGACGTGCCGGATGACCTCGCCGCCGCGCTGGATGCCGCCGGGCTGCGCCCGGCCTTCGATGCCCTCGCATTCACCTTCCGCAAGGAACACGCGCGCGCCGTCGTCGACGCGAAGAAGCCCGAGACCCGGCAGCGGCGCATCGAGGCCGTGATCGCGAAGCTCGGCGGTTGACGGATGCCGGACGAGGAGCGCGACGGCGCGACGGGCCCGCCGCGGATGCACACCGATCAGCTGGCGATCGATGCCGAGCAGGTCGAACGGCTCGTCGCGACGGCGCGACCGGAGTGGGCGGGCCGACCGGTCACGGCCATCCGATCGCAGGGGACCGTCAACGCGATCTTCCGCGTGGGACGTACGATCGCCGCGCGCTTCGCGCTGCAGCCGGACGAGCCGGTGGCGCACCGCACCGCGCTCGAGCGTGAGGCGCGTCGGTCCGCGCGCTTCCTGCAGGTGTGTCCGGTGGCCGTCCCGGAACCGCTGCTGATCGGCGATGCGGGGGAAGGGTATCCGCTGGTATGGACGGCACAGAGCTGGGTGGACGGTGACGTGGTCGATCCTCGCGCCTTCCGGGACGCACGCGACCTGGCGGATGACCTCATCGATCTGCTCGCGACGCTGCGGGATGTGGACGTGGCCGGCGAGGCGTTTCGCGGCTACGGGCGCGGCGATGTCCTCGCGCCGTTCGACGAGTGGGTGCAGGAGTGCCTCCGCCGCAGCGTCGGCATGATCGACACCGCCGCGATCGGCGCACTGTGGTCGCGGCTCCGAGACCTTCCCGCCCCAGCGGGACGGAGCCTCAGTCACACCGACCTGGTCCCAGGCAACGTGCTCGTGCGGGACGGGCGCCTGGTGGGGCTGCTCGACACCGGAGACGCATCAGCCGCCGACCCGGCCCTGGATCTCGTCATCGCCTGGCACCTCTTCGATCCCGCGATGCGGGAGCGGATGAGGACGGGACTCGGATCGTCGCCGGACGAGTGGGCGCGCGGTGCGGGATGGGCGCTGGTGCAGGCGATCGGACTGGTCTGGTACTACGAGTCCAGCAATCCCGTCATGGCGGCTCTTGGTCGCTCGACGCTGGATCGTCTCGCCACGTCCGCGCTGTGATTCAGCGGATCGGGGTGGTGGTGTCGGTCGCCTCGCGCAGGGGGCCGCGCATGAGGTTCCAGTACCGCACCGGCATGGCACGGGTGATCCAGTCCACCAGATACGCCTTGCGTCCGATCATGGTGCGAGCGCGTCGCTCGATCGTGGCGCGGATGATGATCTGCGCGGCCTCCTCCGGCTCGGTCTCGTACATGTGAGCCTGGGCCGCGGCCGCCCGGGCAGCGATGGCGGGGTCGATCGCGGCCGCGTACCGGCCGTGCAGGATGATTCCGGTCTTCACTCCGGCCGGATAGATCGCCCCCACGCTGACGGTGGATCCCTCCAGCTCGTGCCGCAGAGCTTCGGTGAACCCGCGCACCGCGTACTTGCTCATCGCGTACGGGATACGGCCGGCGGGGGCGCCGAGAGCGTAGATCGAGGCCAGGTGCGTGATATGGGCGGCAGGGGAGCGTCGCAGTGCGGGGAGCAGGGCTTTCGTGATCGAGACGGTGCCCCAGAGGTTCACATCCATGAGCCAGCGCATCTCCGCCATCGTGAGCTGGTCGAGGGTGCCGAGCATCGACGATCCGGCACAGGTGACGAGGGCCTGGACGGCCCCCTGTGTGCGCTCGATCTCGCCGGCGGCCTCAGCCACCGCATCGTCATCGACGAGGTCCACGGTGTGGGTGGTGACCATGCCGGCCGGCAGCTCCGCCGACAGGCGGGCCAGCCCCTCGGTGTCGCGATCGAGCAGGGCCAGTCGTGCACCGCGCGCCGCGAGGCCACGCGCCACCTGTGCACCCATTCCGCTCGCGGCGCCCGTGATGACCGTGAGGTTGCCCGTCACGTCCAGTTTCGCCATGCTGACCTCCGACTCGTCCGGCACCGGCGCCGGACCTCTCGATTCTGCCGTGAGCGCGCGGCGGCTGTCCGGAGCCGGTGCGGAAAGGCGGGCGTGTCGGGCGTGGGCGACTACGCTGAGAAGACCGGTGTCGTGCGGCCCGGGCTGCGATGACGCAGAAACGTGGACGACAGGGGAGGCCCGGTGGGAGCGAAGCTCAATGAAGCGATCGCCGAGGGCATGTCCATTGCACTGGCAGCCGGCCGGCTGTCGCTGAAGAATCAGATTCTGGTGGACACGATCGCGGGTGATGCCGCGTTCGAGTCCGATCACTTCATGCAGGTTGCGCGCGAGATCCTCAACGATCTGGCCGACGAGGCCGAAGATGCCGCCAACCGGCTGAAGCGGCAGGGGCGCAAGGCGTGGGGCAAGTACTCGCAGTCCGATGGCACCCACGACTACCGCGATCGGGACGTCAAGAACCTGCGCCGCCGCCGCAAGCAGTCCGCGGGCGTCGCCGTGCGTCTGCGCCAGCTCGCCGCCGATGACGAGCAGGTGCATGAGCTCGTGGAGGAGGGGCGCGAGGCCGCCTGGGGCGATGTCTCATCCAACCTGGATCGCCGATTGCGCGCCGAGAGCATGCGCCCGGACGCCGACCCCGACTACGCCAAGATGCGCGACGCCCGGATGCAGGCCCTGCGGCTGGTGGATCTACAGGCTCTGGAGTCGCAGGTTCGCGCCCGGAAGAAGGCGGAGAAGGCCGAGAAAGCCGAGCGCAAGGCCGCGAAGGGGAAGTCCTGATCCGCTCGGAGAACGCGGGCTCGACGCGCCCGGGCGGTCCCGGCCGATTCGCGCTCCGCGACAGAGTGCGTTAGGCTGATCTACGGCCGCCGCGCGAAAGTGCAGAAGCCGAAAATGCGCCCGTAGCTCAATGGATAGAGCATCTGACTACGGATCAGAAGGTTAGGGGTTCGAGTCCCTTCGGGCGCACACTGTGTTGAGACAGTAGACGAAGACCTCCGGTGAGAGCCGGGGGTCTTCGTCGTTTCGCCGTGGCGGAGGCGAGTGCGGAGATCAGTCGGCACTGTTGAACGACACCCACTCGGTCCAGGTCATCGTCTCCCCGCGAATCAGCTCGGGGTGCTCGACGCTGTGCCGCAGGCCCAGAAGGTACACATCCAGCTGGCGGAGATGCAGCTGGATCGCGCGCTCACGATCGGTGGGGATGCTGGGGCGCAAATGGGTGATCGCGATCATCAGCTCGCCCGGGCCGAAGTCGGCGGGGACGATTCCGCGTTCCCGATCCACCGCGATCAGCTCCTCGAGCGCTTCCCGCAGCTCTTCTGCGGCGGCGTCGACGTCGGGGTTTCGCAGCACATGCCGGCCGAACGTGGTGGCGAGCGGGCTCGCCGCCTCACGCAGGTGGCGCTCCAGGAAGGCTCGCACGACAGACGGCGCTCGTGCCGACAAGGCGTCCTGGGCGATCTGTGTGACCTGGTGCAGTGCGCGCAGGCGGAGATCGAGCGTGAGCGCGTCCTTGCTGGGGTAGCGACGGTAGATGGTGGCGACACCCACGCCGGCGCGCTCCGCGATCGCCGACATCGGCGCATCGAAGCCGCGCTCGACGAACACCTCGCGCGCGGCGTTCAGGACGGCGTCGTCGTTGCTGCGCGCCTCGGCGGCCCTGCCGCGCAGCGGAGCCCCGCGGGGTGAATCGAAGGTCATGTTGACACGATACCGATCGTCGGGTGTTTAATCGGAACGAACTATTCCGTTCCGATTAGGAGACGATCATGACAGCACCCGTGCGAACCATCGAGCAGGCGGAGGTACGGTCGGGTCCGGTCGTGTTCGCGCTCGCGCTCGCGGTCCTCGGCTTCTCGCTGATGCAGACCCTCCTCGTTCCGGCGCTGCCAGAACTCGCTCACTCGTTCGAAGCCCAACCGGGCGCCGCGGGCTGGATCCTCACCGTCTATCTGCTGGCAGGAGCGGTCACCGCTCCGATCCTGGGCGCCCTCGGCGATCTGCACGGGCATCGACGTCTGCTCCTGGTGACCTTGGCTCTGTTCGCCGTCGGCAGCGTCCTGGCCTTCTTCGCCCCGTCGTTCGCCGTGCTGCTCGTAGCCCGCGTGGTGCAGGGCGCCGCGACGGCGTCATTCCCGCTCGCCCTGGCCATCGTGCGAGTGCAGCTGCCGGCTGAGCGACGAGCGGCGGCCATCGGCTGGCTCAGCGGCATGCTCGGGCTCGGTGCCGGATCCGCACTGGTGATCGGCGGCATCCTCACCGATGTGGTCGGCTGGCGGGGACTGTTCGGATTCGGCGCGATGATGGCGCTGGCGAGTCTTGCCGCGGTCGCCCGGTGGGTGCCGCGCGGTCACGGTCGCAGGGTGGGCCGGCTGGATCTCGCCGGGGCAGCGCTGCTTGCCGCCGGACTCGCCGCGCTCCTTCTGGCGATCTCCCAGGGATCGACCTGGGGATGGGCGTCGCCGGCGGCGATCGGCCTGTTCGCCGCCGCGGCTGCCGGGTTCGCGGGCCTGGTGCTGGTCGAGCGGCGCACCGCCGTGCCGGTCGTCGATGTCCGTTCGTTGGCCGATGTGCGGCTGGCCCTCGTCAGCCTCGTGACGGTGTTCCTGGGGTTTGTGCCCTACCTGTTCTACGTCGCACTCCCGATCCTGCTCGAATCGCCCGCCGGGATCGGGCACGGCATGTCGGTGACCGCGGCGGGCATCGCGATGCTCCCGAGCGCGGTGCTGGTGTTCGTGGGTGGACGCCTTGCGCCCGCGCTCATCTCCCGTGTGCCGGGAGGCGTGGTGGTCTCCCTCGCCCTGGTCGTGATGCTCGCGGGCAGCACTCTGGCGGCGCTCTGGCCGTCGTCCCTCGCCGCCGTGGTGATCGGATTCGCGCTGATCGGGTTCGGCAACGGTGCCGGTTTCGCCGCGGCGTCCGACCTCGTCACACGCATCGCCCCGCGGGACGAGGTGGCAGCCGCCGCGGGTCTGAACGGTGTGCTCCGCACCGTCGGCTCCGCGGTGGGCATTCCGGTGACAGGGGCGATCCTCGCGACCTCCGCCGTGGACGAGGCGGGCCTGCGCGCACTGTTCCTGCTCGCTGCCGTCGCCAGTCTGGTCGCTGCCCTGCTCGGCGCGCTGATCCGGCGCGCGTGAATCTCCGGACGAACGGCAGCGCCGCCCGGAGAGTCTCCGAGCGGCGCTGTCGACAGCCCTCGTGTGTCAGTCGTTGCGGTGCGCGTGGTAGTACGCCAGCAGCGCCTGTGTCGAGGCGTCCTGTGCGGCGATGGCGTCGGCGTCGCCCTCGATGGCGGGGGCGATCTGCAGCGCCAGCTGCTTGCCGAGCTCCACACCCCACTGGTCGAAGGAGTTGATGCCCCAGATGGTGCCCTCGGTGAAGGTGATGTGCTCGTAGAGCGCGATCAGCTGGCCGAGCACCGCGGGGGTGAGCGCGGGCGCGATGATCGAGGTGGTCGGACGGTTGCCGGCGAAGGTGCGCGCAGCCACCAGCGCACCCGTCGTCCCCTCGGCCTCGACCTCCTCGGCCGTCTTCCCGAAGGCCAGCGCCTTGGTCTGGGCCAGGAAGTTGGCGAGGAACAGCCCGTGCACGTCGCGGCCGTCGTCCTGCAGCGGGTAGCCGGGGTTGACCACGGCGATGAAGTCGGCGGGGATGAGCCGCGTGCCCTGGTGGATCAGCTGGTAGAAGGCGTGCTGGCCATTGGTGCCGGGCTCACCCCAGAAGACCTCGCCGGTGGCGGTCGTGACAGCAGACCCGTCCCAGCGCACCGACTTGCCGTTGGATTCCATGGTGAGCTGCTGCAGGTACGCCGGGAATCGGTGCAGGAGCTGCGCGTAGGGGAGCACGGCGTGCGTCTGCGCGTCGAGGAAGTTGGTGTACCAGACGTTCAGCAGGCCCATGAGGACGGGCACGTTGCTCTCGATCGGCGTGGTGCGCACGTGCTCGTCGACGGCGTGGAAGCCGGCGAGCAGATCGGCGAACGCGTCGGGGCCGAGCGCGATGTTCAGCGACAGGCCGATGGCGGAGTCCACCGAATAGCGCCCGCCCACCCAGTCCCAGAACCCGAACGCGTTGGCGGGGTCGATGCCGAAGGCCGCCACCTTGTCGAGCGCGGTGGAGACGGCGACGAAGTGATGCGCGACGGCATCCTGCTTCGCGGAATCGGAGCCGTCGATCGCGCCGGCGGCGGCGAGCCTCTCCCACAGCCAATCGCGCGCGAGGCGGGCGTTGGTGAGGGTCTCCAGGGTGGTGAACGTCTTCGACGCCACGATGAACAGCGTGGTCTCGGGATCGAGATCCGCGGTCTTCAGGGCGATGTCGGTGGGATCGATGTTCGACACGAACCGGGCCTGGATGCCCGCGGTGGCATAGGGCTGCAGCGCCTCGTACACCATGACGGGGCCGAGGTCGGAGCCGCCGATGCCGATGTTGACGACGTGGGTCACCTTCTTCCCGGTGACGCCCGTCCACTCGCCCGAGCGGACCCGATTGGCGAACACGCGCATGGCGTCCAGGACGGCGTGCACGTCCGCGTCGACGTCCTGGCCGTCGACGATCAGCGCCGGGGTCGCGCCCGCGGGTCGGCGCAGGGCCGTGTGCAGGACGGCCCGGTCCTCCGTGGTGTTGATGTGCGAGCCCTCGAGCATGGCGGCGAAGCGTCCGGCGACGCCCGTCTCCTCGGCGAGCTTCACGAGGGAGGCGAGGATCTCGTCCGTGACGAGGTTCTTCGACAGGTCGACGTGCAGGTCGGCGAGCTCGAAGCTCAGCCGCTGCACACGTCCCGGATCCTGCGCGAACCAGGCGCGCAGATCGGGGGAGAATCCGTCGCGCGCGGCGGAGAGCTCGGCCCAGGCAGAAGTGGCGGTTGCATCGATGGGAGTGGTCACGCCATCCACGGTAGTGCCGTCTGCCCCGATCCGGGCGTGGTGTGGCAGGCGCTTCGTCTTCGCGCCGGGATTACGCTGGTCTGGTGAGCGCATACGTGTCCGCATTTGATCTGTTCTCCATCGGTGTGGGACCCTCCAGCTCCCACACCGTCGGACCCATGCGCGCGGGCGTCGATTTCGCCCGCCGGCTGGCCGCCTCCGACGTCCTGGTGCGTACCCGGCGCGTCACGTGCTCGCTGTACGGGTCCCTCGGCGCCACCGGACTCGGCCACGGCACCCCCGACGCCGTCGTGGCAGGACTGCGCGGTCAGGAGCCGGAGAGCGTGGATCCCGCCGCTGTGCGCGAGGCATGGTCGCACTATCCGGAGGGTGAGCCGCTGATGCTCGCGGGAATCCACGCGGTGCCGTTCCGCAAGGAGGACATCACCTTCGAGGCGCGCACGCGCCTGCCCGGGCACCCGAACGCCATGACCCTGCGCGCCTTCGACGAGGCCGGGAGCATCCTCACCCAGGAGACGTACTACTCGGTGGGCGGCGGGTTCATCCGTCGTGACGGCGAGAGCACCGAGGTGGCCGCCACAGCCTTCCCCTTCGCGTACTCCGACGCCGCCACCCTGCTGGAGCTGTGCGACGAGCACGGGCTCACCATCGCCGAGCTCGCCCGTCTCAACGAGGAATCGCTGCACGGCGAGGCGGAGGTGGCGGCAGGACTCGACGCCATCTGGGACGCGATGAGCTCGTGCGTGGACGCGGGCCTGCACACCGGCGGCGTGCTGCCCGGAATCCTCGGGGTGAAGCGCCGGGCCTCCACCATCCGGGAACAGCTGGAGAACGTGGAATCCGACGGGCATCGCGAGCTTCCCGGAGAATGGCTGGGCGCCTTCGCACTCGCGGTCAACGAGGAGAACGCGGCCGGCGGCCGAGTGGTCACGGCACCTACCAACGGCGCCGCCGGCATCCTTCCCGCCGTCGCGATGTACTGGTGGCGGTTCCTGGCTGATTCCGGTCTCGGTCGTGGCAACGCCGTGACGCCCTATGGGGAACTGGTGGGCAGCGCCCTGCTCGGCTTCGGTGGCGAACCTGCCGATCTCCCCGACGGCGACGAGGAGGCCATCGCGGAGGCCAACCGCCGCCGTGGCATCCGCCGGTTCCTCCTCACCGCGACGGCGCTCGGGTCCCTCTTCAAGGCGAACGCGTCGATCTCCGGAGCCGAGGGCGGATGCCAGGCGGAGGTCGGCTCCGCATGCGCGATGGCGGCCGGTGGCCTCACCGCCGTCATGGGCGGCACGAACCGCCAGATCGAGAACGCCGCGGAGATCGCGATGGAGCACCACCTCGGTCTTACCTGCGATCCGGTGGGCGGACTCGTGCAGATCCCGTGCATTGAGCGCAACGCCATCGCCGCGTCCACCGCGGTGACCGCAGCACGACTCGCCCTGCGCGGCGATGGCAACCACTTCGTGTCGCTCGACATGGTGGTGGAGACGATGCGCCAGACCGGCATCGACATGTCGACGAAGTACAAGGAGACCAGCGAGGGTGGCCTCGCCGTGAACGTCATCGAGTGCTGAACCTGCGCTGAATCGAGGAGATATCGTCCACGGCGGGCCCACATCTGTGTTCTGATCCTCGTTCGGCGGAAATGTCCTCGTTTCAGGACGTGGGGGTGGTGGTTCCGACACCTGTCGCCTCGCCGTTTCCGGGTCCATAATTCATGCCATGAACAGTGCGGACGCGAGTGCGCAGGATGCTGTCGTGATCGACGGCCTGCGAGTGCGGCGCGGCCGAAACGAGGTGTTCGAGGCGCTGTCCCTTCGCATCCCCCGCGGTCGGATCACCGGCCTTCTCGGTCCGTCGGGCTGCGGCAAGACCACCCTGATGCGCGCGGTCGTTGGGGTGCAGCGGATCGCAGGCGGCACCGTTCGGGTGCTCGGCGACGACGCCGGATCGGCCGCCCTCCGACACCGCGTGGCGTACGGAACGCAGGGGTCGGCCGTGTACGCGGATCTGACGGTGCGGCAGAATCTCACGTACTTCGCGCGCGTGCTCGGCGTGGGACGGGATCACGTGGACCGCGTCATGGATCAGGTCGGCCTCGCCAGGCACGCGTCGCATACTGTTGCCGCTCTCAGCGGTGGACAGGCCAATCGCGTCTCCCTCGGCATGGCGTTGCTGGGGGAGCCGGAGCTCATCGTGCTCGACGAGCCGACGGTGGGCCTTGATCCGGTGCTGCGTGCCGAGCTGTGGGATATGTTCCGCACCATCGCGGAGCACGGGACCACCCTCGTGGTGTCGAGCCACGTCATGGACGAGGCGCTGCGCTGTGATCGCCTGCTGCTCATGCGCGACGGTCGGCTCGTGGCCGACACCACGCCCGCCGACCTGCTGGCGGACACAGGCCGTACCGATCCGGAGCAGGCGTTCCTTGAGCTCATCGCGCGTGACTCCGCCGCCCATCCGCATCTGCGTCGCGAGCGGAGGGAGACGTCATGAACCCACGCCGGATGTTCGCGACCGCGGGGCGGGTGCTCGCCCAGCTTCGCCACGATCCGCGCTCGATCGCGCTGATGGTGGTGGCCCCGAGCCTGCTCGTCGGTCTGTTCGCCTGGCTGTTCACCGACACCACGGGCGTGTTCGATGCCTTCGGCGGAGCGATCCTCGCCCTCTTCCCGTTCATCGTGATGTTCCTGGTGAGCTCCATCACCACCCTGCGCGAACGCCGCTCGGGAACGCTGGAGCGGCTGATGACCACGCCGCTCGGCCGAGCGGACTTCGTGCTCGGCTACGCACTCGCATTCGGGCTTCTGGCCGTGGTGCAGGCCGCGGTCACCGTCACGTTCGCCGTGTACGTGTGCGGGCTCACCGTGTCGGGCGAGCTCTGGCAGTTAGGGCTCGTGGCGGTGGTCGATGCGCTGCTGGGCACCTCGTTGGGGCTGCTGGCGAGCGCGTTCGCGCAGTCGGAGTTCCAAGCGGTGCAGTTCATGCCGGTGCTGGTGTTCCCGCAGATCATCCTCGGCGGCCTGTTCATGCCGCGTGAGCAGATGCCGGATGTGCTGCATGCCATCTCCGACTGGCTGCCACTGAGCCACGCGATCGACGCGGTGCAGGCGGTGACCGCGGGCGATGATGGCTGGGACCTGTGGCGTCCGGTGCTCATCGTGACGGCTTTCGCCGTGGCCTTCCTCGTGCTCGCGCCGCTCACGCTGCGCCGGCGCACGTCCTAGCGCACCACCGTCGTCGGTGTGACGCCGACGACGCCGCATACGACGCAGCGCCCGCCCCAGACCGGGGACGGGCGCCGCGTGCGGGGGCTCAGTCCTCGGCAGCTGCCGCCTTGGCAGCGTTGATCGCGGCTTCGGCGGCGTCACCGAGCTTCTCGCCCGGCTTCGCGGCGGGCTTGGCGGCTTGCGCCACCCCCTCGCCGATGCCACGGCCGACGGCCTGTCCCTGGATGATGCTGGCGAGGTCGAGCCCGGTCGCCGCGCTCACGCTGTCGAACACGCTGCGAAGCGCGGTGGCGCTGTCGGCGCCGACCAGGCGTGATGCGCCTTCCTCGCTGGATCCGCCCACGATCGACACGTTGCCGATCGCCGCGTAGCCCTTCGCGAACTCCGCCATGATCGAGGGAAGCACCTCGAGCACACGCTGCGACAGGAACGCGTCCTGGTTGGACGCGATGGCCTCGGCTTCCGCCTGCACGGCCGCGGCGCGCGCCTCACCTTCGATGCGGATGGCCTCCGCCTCGGCCGCTGCCCGCAGGCGGCGAGCGGCAGCCTCGGCATCGGCCTGGGCGCGCAGGGCGTTGGCGGCACCGGTGGCCTGGGCCTCGGCCGCGGCGGCCTCACCGGCCGCGCGCGCCTTGTCCGCCTCGGCCTGCTGCTCAGCGATGCGGGTGCGAGCCTCGGCCTGCTTGACCTGCTCGATCGCGGCGGCCTCTGCGGCCTTCTCACGGGCGTAGAGATCGGCCTGAGCCCGGGTCTCCGCCTCGTACTTCTGCGCATCCGCGACGCGCTTGATGTCGGCGTCGAGCTGAGCCTGCTTGTTCTCGGCCTGCTGCTGCAGCACGGCCTGCTCCGCCTGGGCGCGAGCTAGCTGCTCGGCCTGTTCCGCCTGAGCCCGGGCGCGGCCGATCTCGGCCGATGCATTGGCGGTGTTCTTGTCCAGCGCGGTCTGCTCGATGAGGTTCGCCTCGTTGTTGGCGATGTTCTTCTGGTTGATCGCGCGGTCGGCGTTCGTCTGCGCGATCATCGCGGACTGGCGCTTGGCCTGGATCTCCGGAGCTCCGAGGGACTGGATGTAGCCCACCTTGTCGGTGATGCCCTTGATCTGGAAGGAGTCCAGGATCAGGCCCTGCTCGGCGAGCTCCTGGGACACTTCGAGCGCGATCTGGTCGGAGAACTTCTTCCGCTCCCGCATGAGCTCCACGACCGAGAGCGTGGCGACGATGCCACGCAGGGCGCCTTCCAGCTGCTCGGTGGTGAACTGCTCGATGGCCTTGTCCTGCGAGGCGAATCGCTCGGCCGCCCGACGCACGAACAGCGGGTCGGAGCCGATCTTCACGATGGCGACGCCGTCGACGTTCAGGGTCACGTTGTCCAGCGACTGGGCCTCGGCGTTGAGGAGCACCTGGCGCGAGCGCAGCGAGATGATCTCGTGCCGCTGCGTGATCGGGTTGACCAGGGACTTCCCGTTCACGATGACGGTGACCGGCGACTCCTCGATCTGCGACTGCGGGACGACCTGTCCGTCCGCTCCGCGAGCGGCGACGGTGATCTGGACCTTCTGCTTGCGACCCGAGATGACCAGCGCCTCGTCGGCGCGGGCGACCTTGATCCAGCTGCGGGCGAACAGCAGCACGATGAGAGCGATCACGACGAGTGCGACGACGGCCACACCGACCACGATCAGGATGCCGATTCCTGCGGCTACCTCCATGGATTCCTCCCCCTTCGACCGGCCCTGTTGCCGATGCGTCACCTTCGACTATTCCAGATGGCGACGGGTGGGCCAAAGGACCCTGCGTGCCAGGATGGTGCGCATGATCGAACGGGAGCTGACGCAGAGCGTGCCCCTCGTCGGCGCTGACGGCGGGCTCAATCCGGCCGCGCGGGGCTGGGCGCGTCAGCCGGTCGTGGATACGTCCGGCATCGACGGACGGCGTTCGTGGGGCCGCAACAAGCGGTGGGAGTACTGGGGCATCACCACCCCGACGCACCTGCTCGCGCTGACGGTGTCCTCGCTGGACTTCGCCGCGGTGCACGAGGTGTGGGTGTTCGACCGGGGCACCGGCGAGTCGATCGGCCGGGGCGCCACCGGCCTCGGCGGGCGCTCCGCCACTCTCCCCGCCAACCTGGAAGGCGGCCCTGCTCGCGCCCGTTCCCGCTCACTGTCGATCGAGATCGAGGAGGTCCCGGGTGGCACCCGCCTGCGCGCGGCCATCCCGGACGCGTCGTTCGACGTGATCGCGGAACGCCCGCCGGGCCACGAGCGCCTGGCGGTGGTGGTCCCGTGGAGTGAGAAGCGATTCCAGTACACCGTGAAGGACGTGGCGAGACCGGCGTCGGGAACACTGACCGTGCGCGGCGCGGAATCCCCGGTGCCGGCCGGAGAGTCGTGGGCGGTCCTGGACCACGGCCGCGGGCGATGGCCGCACGATGTGCGCTGGAACTGGGGCGCCGGGTCCGGTCGGCTCGCCGATGGCCGTGTGATCGGCATCCAGGTGGGCGGTCAGTGGACGGACGGCACCGGGGCGACCGAGAACTCCGTGCTGCTCGACACGCGTCTGCACAAGATCGGTGAGCAGCTGGCGTGGGACTACGACCCGAGCGACTACCTGCGCCCCTGGCGGGTCAGCGGTGGCGGCTTCCAGGCAGTGTTCGTGCCATTCCACGACAAGCGCTCGCGGACGAACCTGGGACTGCTGGCCTCACGTACCGATCAGTGTTTCGGTCACTGGAGCGGGAGCGTCGACACGGGCGACGAGGTCGTGCGCTTCGATGACGTGCTGGGCTGGGCCGAGGACGTGCACAACCGCTGGTGAGGCTCAGTCGCCGGTGGCGGTGCGCAGCTTCGTGGTGAGGGCGAGCAGCACCTGCTGCTCCTCGGGCGTCAGCACCGACATGCGCTCGGCGATGGAGGTTCCATGCCGGGTGCCGAGCACACGGAACCGCCGCTCTCCCTCGGCTGTCGCGGTGATGAGCGAGCCGCGCCCGTCATCCGGGTCCGTGCGCTTGGTGACGAGCCCCCGTGCGGCCATGCGGTCGACGAGGCGCGACACGCTCGGCTGCGAGATCAGGGAGCGGGCGGTGATGTCGCGCAGGCGCGCGGTCATATCGGGGGAGCGGACCACGGTGAGCAGCACGTCGTACTCCTGCTGCGACAGCTGGCTTCCATCGAAGTCGCGGCTGATTTCCTCGAACACGCGATGCTGCGCCCGGAAAAGGCTCTCCCATGCCTCCATCGCCAGCCTGCGGTTGTTCATCTGTCCAGGTTACCGGGACGCCGTGCCCGCACGGTGCCCGGCCGGGGCGTGACGTAGCCTGGCCGCATGCGAAACGCGCTTGTTCGGCCGTTGCTCCTGCTCGTCCTCCTGGCACTGGGGGTGCTCGGATCCGCGTCGCCTGCGTCGGCCGCTCCCACCGGGGTCGACGACTTCACGTTCAGCAGCATGTCGGCGGACATGACCCTCTCCCGTGACGATGTTGGTGCCAGCGAGCTGCGTACGGTGGAGACGCTCGTAGCGGAGTTTCCGCAGACCGACCAGAACCGCGGCATCCGCCGCATGATCCCGCTCGACTACAAGGGCGTGCCGACCAGCATCGACGTCGAGTCCGTCACGGATGAATCCGGCGTCCCCCGCTCCTACGAGACGGAGGAGACCGACGGTTTTCTCGCGGTCACGATCGCCGCCGACGACTACGTGCATGGCTCGCAGACCTACGTGATCACCTACACCTCGCACAACGTGGCGAAGTACTTCGCGGACACCGACGTCGATGAGTTCTACCGCGACGTCAACGGCACCGGCTGGGCGCAGCCGTTCGGGGTAGTGACGGCAACCCTTCGCGTCGACCCGGAGATCGCAGACGCGCTCACCGGTGACATGGCCTGCTACCAGGGCGTGCAGGGCTCCCGGGACCGCTGCGACATCTCCCGGGGTGAGGACGGCACGATCATCGCGTCCGCCGCCGGCCTCGGGGCCGGCGGCAACATGAGCATCGCTGTCGCGTTCGAGCCGGGTACCTTCACCCCGTATGACACCAGCTACTTCGCAACCCCGGCCGGCCCCGTCCAGCTGGGCCTGAGCGCCGGCGTCCTGGCGATGCTGGGCTGGGCGATCGGTCTCCGTCGCACGCGGCTGAAGGATGAGCCGGGGCACCCGACCGTCATCCCGCAGTACACCCCGCCGCCGGGTGTCGACGCGCTCGGGGCCGCCGTACTGCTCGGCAAGAAGGACAAGGGCACCGCGGCGGAGGTGCTCGAACAGGCTGTGCGCGGATCCATTCAGATCCTCGACAGCGGGCGTCGGGGCCTGACCATCCGGCTCGTGCGTCCGGATCTGGCGGGCGACGCCGATGGCCGCGCGCTGCTGCGCGGCATCTTCGGCGAGAACCCGCGGATCGGCGAGGAGTACACGTTCGCGAAGCAGGATCCTGCGCTGGCCCGCGCCGTGACGACGATCCTCAAAGCGGCCGACCGTGAGCAGGTCGAACGCGGACTGCGCCGCCCCGTGCCGGGGTGGGTGCGGGTGATGCCGGTCCTGCTGGCCGTCGTGCTGGCGGTCGCGAGCTTCGTGGCGAGCATCCTCATCGCCCGCCACAGCGGGGGAGTGACCATCGGTACCGCGATCGCGGTGGCGGCGGGGATCATCGTCGTGGTGATCGGCGTGCTGGTGGCCAAGCGCCCGCTGTCCTCACCCGGAGCCGAACTGCGCGATCACCTCGCCGGGCTCCAGCAGTTCATCGAGTGGGCGGAAGCGGATCGCATCCGCATGCTGCAGTCACCGCAGGGCGCCGAGCGTGTCGCGCCCGTCGACGTGCGTGATCCCCGCCAGGTGCTGCGGCTGTACGAGCCGCTGCTGCCGTATGCGGTGGTGTTCGGGCAGGAGAAGGCCTGGGCACAACAGATCACGGTGTACTACGAGAGCGCCCAGGTCGTGCCCTACTGGTACGCCGGCTCCGGTGCCTTCAACGGGAGCTCGTTCTCCAGCAGCATCGGTGGCATCAACGGTGGGATCAGCAGTGCGCTGGCGAGTTCGTCCAGTTCGTCATCATCGGGAGGCTCCAGCGGTGGAGGCTTCAGCGGTGGGGGCTCGGGCGGCGGCGGTGGTGGCGGCGTGTAGCCCTGCTCAAAGATGGAAAACGCCGCTCCCGCGCCGGTCGGGGCTGCGTTTTTCATCTCCCACCAGGTGAGGACAGCAAGAGTGAGGGCCGATCGGAGATTTCCGATCGGCCCTCGTCCCTTGCACCAAGAGTGTCCTGCAATCACATGTCGGCAGCTGCCACAGCAAAACAACTACCTGTCGTGAACTCTATAACGGAGAGATAACGGAAGGGAAGGACACGCCGTTATCTCTTTGTGATTTATTTGCTGGGAATGTGTTGGACAACTCACGAGCGGACGGACTCCCGAGTCGACGCAACGAACCATGCGATGTCGAAGCGCAGGAGGGCATCCTGAACGGCCAGCGTCGTGGTGATGGTGTCGACGGCTTCATCGCCCACACCCTGCGCACGCAGTTCATCGATGAGGTAAGCCAGCGGCTCAGGGGATGAAGGCACATACTCATCCAGGGCTGCGCGGAGCCCGTGCACCTGCTCGGCGAAGGTGAGCGGTGTCGTCTCGGTGATCAGCTCATTCGTGACCGATGCCCAGCTGGTGTCTGTGAGATCGTCCGGGTCAGGGTTGAGCCGGGCATTGTGCGGTGACGTGTAGGAGCAGTGGAGATGGTCGGGCTCGAACGCAGATGGCGGGACGAAGATGGATTCGGTGACCGTGCGCGCACGGTTCCGGGCGTCAACCAGCTCGGCATAGGTCTTCGCCGTGGATGCGGCGTACCGGACGGTTGCAGACCATCCGCTCGTGCGCTCAAGTTCGCACAGCGTCTGATGCTGTGAGGCGACCTTGCGGCTGCGCCGACCGGGAGAGAACCTCCGGTCGACGGTGAACCGCAGATAGTCCCCGCCGAAGTGAGTCCGCCATCGTGCGTTCGCCCCGTGCATCAAGCGAGGTCCCTTGAACTGGAAGAACGCGTTCCTCGGCGTTGCTGTGAGCGGGTCGCTGGCGCGGACGCCGGGAGCGCGCTGGATGTTTCGACCTGCGCCGGGCATCACACCGATGCGACGCCACAACGGGTGCTGGGCCGGCAATTGCGCGCCGAGGTCATAGCCGAGCACGGCTTCGAGGACCTGATCGATCGGCTCGATGTCACACGCGGCCGGGCTCTCCTTCTCGATATCCGCTCGAAAGTGGCTCTCGTAAACCTTCTCCGAGTAGTCCATCGCATCTCCTCGCGCAGTCCTGGAGCTGTGATGCTATCGTCCGGCCCGATGCGCACCGAAGCGGTCAGCCCTCGTCCTCGTCCTCGATGTCGACGGCTTTCACCCCGGGGATGTCGGAGATCTCGCCAAGCAGGGCCCCGACGCGTGAGCGCGGACGTTCCAGCTGCACGAGTGCGACGAACTGGGCGGGCTTGTCCTGTCGGTGAAGGGTGTCGGCGGACAGTACGGTGGCCGGCATCCCGCGTTCGGCTGCGAGGATGAGGGCCGTCCGCAACGATCCGAACCCCGGCTTGTACCGCAGGCGCAGCGTGGTGTGCGGCTGTTCGCCACGGATGCGGTGACCGAGGCGACCGAGAAGGGTGACCGCGAGGAGCTGAAGGAGCGTCGCGATGATCGCCAGGAGCGGCTCGCCGGCGCCGCAGGCCATGCCGACCGCTGCCGTCGCCCAGATCGAGGCCGCCGTCGTGAGGCCGGACACAGTGGCCTTGCGAACGAAGATCACGCCGGCGCCGAGGAAGCCGATGCCCGACACGATCTGTGCCGCAATGCGCGACGGGTCGGCGACGGCGCCGGCCTCGGTGATGTTGTGGAATCCGTAGGCGCTCACGAGCGTGAACACGGCTGATCCGAGCCCCACCAGGGTGTGTGTGCGAAGCCCCGCGCTCTTCAGCTTGCGGTGCCGCTCCAGCCCGATGGCAGCCGAGAGCACGAATGCCAGCGCGAGGAGGGCGAGCTCCGTCAGCGTGTGTTCCGTGATCCACGAGATCTCCATCCCGCGACCATATAACTTAGTGACGACTAAGTCTATCTCGTGGTCCGGATGTCCGGGCGTGGGGTACGAGTCAGGCCGTGCGATCTGCCGCGTACACGAGGTCCGCGAAGCGCTCCAGCGCGCGCTCGCATGCGCGCAGGTGCTCCGCGGACGCTTCGGCCTCCGCGAGCCCCAGCACATCGCGGCGCTTCAGGTCGCGGTACCAGCGGCGCAGTCGATCCAGACTCTGCTCCTCCTCTTCGAGTTCCGCGAAGGTGAACTTCTCCTTCGCGATCTCCGAGGCGATCTCGGCCTCGAACTTCCCGCAGTCGGCGTCGAACTCGCGCCATTCCTCGACGCGGGCGTCTCGGTACAGCTCGGCGACGACGGTACGGGCCGCCTCGTTCTGTGCGTCGACGGCGAACACGGCGACGTGTCCGCCGCCCTCCGATGCCAGCTCGCCGGCGCGATCCAGGGCGGCGCGTGACCGCGAGGCGTCGGGCAGAGCCCACGTCCCCTGGGCGATCGTGACGGCGCCGGCGCGCTTCAGCTCCCGCCACACCGCCACGCGATGACGCGAGGGCTCGGCGGGAATCTGGACGAGAGCGAACAGCCAGGCCACCTCATGCTGCATCCCTCGACGCTAGCAGGTTCGTCACGTCGCAGCATGTAACGGCTGTTACTCTGTTCGCTGTGACGAATGAACCCACCGCTCCGCGCGGTCTCGCACCCCTGTATCTCGCCGGTTTCACCACGGCGTTCGGCGCGCACGGCGTCGCCTCGGTGCTGGGTGCGGAAAACGACGAGATCGGCATGTCGCTGCTGGGGCTGGGGCTGGTGCTCGCGCTCTACGACCTCGCAGAGGTCGTGCTGAAGCCTCTCTTCGGCGCGCTGAGCGATCGCATCGGCGCCAAGCCCGTCATCATCGGCGGGCTCGTCGCGTTCGCCGTCGCATCAGCAGTCGCCTTCGTGATGCCCACCGTTCTCGTTCTCGCACTCGCACGCCTCGGTCAGGGGGCCGCGGCATCCGCCTTCTCGCCGGCCTCGTCGGCTTCGGTCGCGCGCCTTGCCGGAAAGCAGCGCCTCGGTCGCTACTTCGGCCGCTATGGCGCCTGGAAGAGCCTCGGATACGTGCTGGCACCGCTCCTCGGTATCGCGCTCACGCAGTGGGCGGGGATCTCGGCCGTGTACGCCATGCTCGGAGCCCTCGCCATCGGAGCGGCGGTGTGGGTGGCTCTCGCGATGCCTTCGCTCCCCGTGCTGCCACGCACGCGCGTCACCCTCGCTGATCTCGTCCGCGAGGTCACCGCGCGGGGCTTTCTGATCCCCACGCTGATGCTGGCCACGAGCACGGCGGTGATCGGTGTGGGCGTCGGCTTCCTGCCCCTGCTCGCCACGCGCCTCTCCCTCCCGCCTCTCCTCGGGGCCGCGGCCGTGGCGGTGCTGGCGCTCGTCTCCACCGTCGTGCAGCCGATCGTGGGTCGGTGGCGTGACGATGGGAGGATCTCGACGCGCGCGGGGAGCGCAGCCGGACTGCTGCTTGCCGCTGTCGCGTTGGTCCTTCTCGCCCTGGCGCCCGGCGTGGCGACGATGTTCATCGCCGCTGCCGCATTCGGGCTGATGACTGGCACCGTCACACCGCTGGCCTTCGCTCATCTCGCCGATGTGACACCGCACGAGCGGATGGGGCGCACGATGGGCAGCGCTGAGCTCGGGCGGGAGATCGGCGACGCCGGTGGCCCGCTTCTCGTGGGCGCCGTCGCGACGGCGTGGACCCTCCCGGCAGCCCTGGCCCTTCTCGGCGCGGTCTCGGCGGCGTCCGCGACGCTCGGCTGGAGCGCCCTGCGGCGGTCGGGGCCGGAGTCGGCGGCAGGATGAGGCGCTCCGCATCGGGTACGGTCAGCACATGCACCGTCGCGCCCTGCTGCCTCTCGTCCTAGCCGCGTTCCTCGGGCTGACGGCCTGCGCGCCCGCGAGTGAAGTGGATGCCCACCTGCTGTCTGAGCAAGCCGAAGACTACGTCGTGCGGAGCGGCCCCGGCTCCCTCGGTTCGGGGACTTTCTTCCTGAGCTCGCAGAACACCGACGGAGGCAGCGTGACGCTCGGTGAGATGCGCGCTGGTGTGACGGCGGTCCGCGCGATCTGCTTCGGGGAGGGCAAGGCGAGCGTCAGTTTCGAGCTGCGTGGGGCAGACAGCACCATTGCGAACACCTTCGACGTGACCTGCGACAGCGCCGAGCACGATTCCGTTTTCGGGGAATCGCTCCGCGGCGTGACCAAAGCCGAACTGAGTTCCACATGGGTCAGCGGATTCGATCAGGCGGTCGTCGTGTCTGTTGTCAGCGACGCGAACTGACCCACGGTCAGGCCCGACGGACTAGCACGAAGCCCTGATCCTGCGCCTCGCCGGAGCGTGCGGGTCGGACGAAGCCCTCAACGGGCGTGAACCCGGCCTGCTCCAGGGCGAACGACACCTTCTCCACGGAATGCAGATGTGCCCGGAGCTCCACCGCGTGACCGTACGCCTCGCTGCGACGGCGTTCGCCGCTGCCGTGCTGGAAGCCGAGGAGCAGGACTCCGTCGTTCGTGAGCACGCGCCGGAACTCGGCGAAGACGGCGTCGAGGGCCGCGGGCGCGGTATCGATGATCGAGTACCACGCGAGCACGCCGTCGAGGCTGCCGTCTCGATAGGGGAGCGCCGCGAGGGGAGCGCGGTCGAACCGGGTGCCGGGATGCGCGGCCCGGGCATGACGGAGCATCTCCTCGGACAGATCCGCGCCGGTGGCCCGGTGGGCGGGCAGAAGCTCCCGCAGCACCGGCTGCATCCGGCCGGTGCCGCATCCGGCATCCAGCACCCGCGCGTCGGAGGGAAGCAGCGCGGTGAACCGCGCGATCATCGCGAGATCCTCCGCTGCCTCGAACGAGGCATCAGGGAGGAGCCGGGCGTACGAGTCGGCCACCGTGTCGTACAGCTGCTGGGCCGCGGCGAGATCGTCCATGCCGCGACGATACGCACGGCCACCGACATCGACGCCGGGTCAGGGCCGGCGAGCCGCCCGGGCGAGGAAGTACGCGCGCTCGCGCGCGTTCTGAGTGAGCTGGGCGGCGCGATCGAACTCCGCTGCGGACTCTTCGCGCCGTCCGAGCCGGGAGAGCAGTTCTGCCCGCACCGTGGGCAGCAGATGCGAATGGGCCAGCCGCCGGTCCGCCGCCAGCTCGTCGACCAGGGCGAGTGCGGTCTCCGGGTCATCGCGCATCGAGACGGCCACAGCACGGTTGAGTGCCACCACCGGAGAACCGGAGAGCGCCACCAGCCCGTCGTAGCAGCGCACGATGACGTCCCAGTCGGTGTTCGCCACGTCCGTCGCGACGGCGTGCTGCTCGGCGATGGCCGCCTGCAGCGCGTACGCCCCACGCCCGCGGCCCAGGGCATCGGCTCTCTTCAGCGCGGCACGACCGCGGAGGATCGCCGAGCGATCCCACAGTCGCCGGTCCTGCTCCTCCAGGGGAACCGGGGAGCCGTCCGCACCGGTGCGGGCTGGAAAGCGCGCCGCCGTGAGTTCCATGAGCGCCAGAAGTCCCCAGGGCGAAGGCTCCCGGGGCAGAAGCGCGGTGAGCATGCGGCCGAGCCGAAGCGCCTCGCGGGCGAGCTCAGGGCGGAGGATCTCGTCACCATCCGTGGCGGCGTGTGCCTCCGTGAAGATGAGGTAGACCACCCCGAGCACCGTGCTGAGGCGCGCACCCCACTCCTGACGCGTCGGCGTCTCGAAGGCGACTCCGGCGTCGCCGAGGGCTCGCTTCGCGCGAACGATGCGCTGCTGCACCGTGGCGGTGGGGGTGAGGAAGGCTCGGGCGATCTGCTCCGTCTCCAGACCCGCGACCGTGCGCAGTGTGAGGGCCACCTGCGCCTCTCGGCCGAGCACGGGATGGCACGCGATGAACACCAGGCGCAGCACATCGTCGTCGATGACGTCGGGATCCCAGGGAAGATCATCGCCGGTGTCTTCACGCAGCTCCTGGCCGATCTGCGCGAGCCGGTCCGCATAGCGTTCACTGCGGCGCCAGCCGTCCACTGCCTTGCGCTTCGCAGCGGTCGTCATCCACGCCGCGGGGTTGTGTGGAATGCCGTCCGTGGGCCACTGCCGCAGCGCATCGGCGAAGGCGTCCTGGGCCAGATCCTCCGCCAGCGCGAAGTCCCCGGTGTACCGCGCGAGCGTCGCCACGATGCGGGCCGCATCCATGCGCCACGCCGCGGAGACGGCGCGGTGCGCTGACTCCACCGCACCGGCCGTCTCCTGCGTCGTCATCGCGGGATCCGCGCTCAGCGAGCCGACTGCTCTTCGCGCCAGCCCGCCTCCTTCTCGATCCACTCGTTGTCGGCCGGGAAGTCGGACTCGTCGGTGACGCGGCGCACCTCGATCTTCGGGCCCGGGCCGAGTGGAACGCGCTTGGCCCACTGCACGGCCTCTTCGCGATCGGCCACCTGCAGGATCCAGAAGCCGTTGAACAGCTCCTTCGTCTCGCCGTACGGGCCGTCGGTGACGAGCGGCTCATCGCCGGAGAAGTCCACGACGAAGGCGTTGGCCGGATCGTCGGCGAGCCCGTCGCCGGCGAGCAGCACGCCCGCCTTCATCATCTCCTCGTTGAAGCGGCCCATCTTCTCGATGACCTCCTCGAACGGCATCTCCTTGTACGCCTCGACGGCCTCGTCGGTTGCGCGCATGATCAGCATGACCTTCATCGGTTCTTCTCCTTCTGGGGGACGCTTCTCGACCCTCTCACTGAAGACGTCGAACGGGGAACGTCCGGATCGACATGGTGGCCGAAAATCTTCGAAGAAAGGTGGACCGCCGCGCCTGGGAGCAGGCTGAGGGCATTTGCGAGGCCTGTGGATATCACGTAGTATCAATCTTTGGTGTCTTGCGCCTTCATTGGCGTGTCTCTGACACCAATCCATCATCCACCGCAGACCGACCGGTCTGCTGAGCGTCAGCGAGTGTATGGCTAAGAAAGACGGTGTCATCGAAATCGAAGGCACGGTGTCCGAGGCGTTGCCGAACGCGATGTTCCGCGTCGAACTCACCAACGGGCACAAGGTGCTGGCTACGATCTCCGGAAAGATGCGGCAGAACTACATCCGCATCATCCCCGAAGACCGTGTCGTCGTGGAGCTCAGCCCCTACGACCTCACGCGTGGCCGCATCGTCTACCGCTACCGCTGATCCACCATCCGGTCGGGAAGTAACGGCCGGGAGAGATCCCGGTACGAAGACAGCGATAAGGAAGCACCATGAAGGTCAATCCCTCCGTCAAGCCCATCTGCGACCACTGCCGCGTGATCCGTCGTCACGGCCGCGTCATGGTCATCTGCAAGAGCAACCCGCGTCACAAGCAGCGCCAGGGCTGACACCCGCGCTCCGGCGCGGTTCTGACAACTGAACACAGATATCCAGGCAGGAACAACAACCCATTCGTGGGGGACACCTCGGGTCGGAGGCCCGAGCACAGATCCTGCTCCACACCTCCACCACTCCTAGGAGAACCGCATGGCACGTCTTGCCGGCGTCGACATCCCGCGCGACAAGCGCGTGGTGATCGCACTCACTTACATCTACGGCATCGGCCGTACCCGCTCGGTCGAGATCCTCAAGCAGGTCGACATCGACGAGAGCATCCGCGTCAAGGACCTCAGCGACGACCAGCTCGTCTCGCTGCGCGACTACATCGACGCCAACTACAAGGTTGAGGGTGACCTCCGCCGTGAGGTCGCAGCCGACATCCGCCGCAAGGTCGAGATCGGTTCGTACGAGGGTCTCCGCCACCGCCGCGGTCTCCCGGTTCGCGGACAGCGCACCAAGACCAACGCCCGCACGCGCAAGGGTCCGAAGAAGACCGTCGCCGGCAAGAAGAAGGCCGGCCGCTGATCAGCGGCGGCAAGGATTAGGAGAAGCACATGGCTGCACCCAAGACTGCCGCGCGCAAGCCGCGTCGCAAGGAGAAGAAGAACATCGCGCTGGGCCAGGCCCACATCAAGTCGACGTTCAACAACACGATCGTTTCCATCACCGACCCGACCGGCGCTGTCATCGCGTGGGCCTCGTCCGGTGGCGTGGGCTTCAAGGGCTCGCGCAAGTCGACCCCGTACGCCGCTGGTATGGCTGCCGAGGCTGCCGCCAAGGGCGCGCAGGAGCACGGCGTGAAGAAGGTCGACGTCTTCGTCAAGGGCCCGGGTTCGGGTCGCGAGACGGCCATCCGTTCGCTGACTGCCGCGGGTCTCGAGGTCGGTTCGATCTCCGACGTCACCCCGCAGGCGCACAACGGCTGCCGTCCCCCGAAGCGTCGCCGCGTCTGAGTCCTCTCGCCGCGCCGGGTGACCCCCGGCGCGGCGCAGGCTTCCCGCCTCGATCATGATCGGGGCGATCACAACTCAAGACCTCACCACCGCAAGTGTCATATAGCGGGCACTTGATCGAAAGGAACACAGAGTGCTTATTGCACAGCGTCCCACTCTGACCGAGGAGAAGATCGGGGAGTTCCGCAGCCGGTTCATCATCGAGCCGCTGGAGCCCGGATTCGGTTACACCATCGGAAACGCGCTTCGTCGCAGCCTCCTCTCCTCGATCCCGGGAGCGGCCGTCACGAGCATCCGCATCGACGGCGTGCTGCACGAGTTCAGCACCATTCCGGGTGTGAAGGAGGATGTCACCGAGATCATCCTGAACATCAAGCAGCTGGTCGTCTCCTCCGAGCGCGACGAGCCGATCACCGCCTACCTGCGCAAGACCGGCGCGGGCGAGGTCACGGCAGCGGACATCTCCGCTCCGGCGGGCGTCGAGGTGCACAACCCCGAGCTCGTGATCGCAACGCTGAACGACACCGCGAAGTTCGAGCTGGAGCTCACCATCGAGCGCGGCCGCGGTTACGTCTCGGCTCAGCAGAACCGTAACGAGTACGCCGAGGCGGGTCAGATCCCGATCGACTCGATCTACTCGCCCGTCCTCAAGGTCAGCTACCGCGTCGACGCCACCCGTGCGGGTGAGCGCACCGACTTCGACAAGCTGGTCCTGGATGTCGAGACCAAGCCGGCGATCGCCCCGCGCGATGCCGTCGCTTCGGCGGGACGCACCCTCACCGAGCTGTTCGGTCTCGCCCGCGAGCTGAACGTCGAGGCCGAGGGTATCGAGATCGGCCCCGCGCCGGTCGAGACCGTCCTCTCGAACGAGCTGTCGATGCCGATCGAGGACCTGGACCTGTCGGTTCGTTCCTACAACTGCCTGAAGCGCGAGGGCATCAACACGGTGTCTGAGCTGGTCGCTCTGTCGGAGACCCAGCTCATGAACATCCGCAACTTCGGTCAGAAGTCGGTGGACGAGGTCCGTGACAAGCTCACGTCTCTCGGCCTGTCGCTGAAGGACTCGGTGCCCGGTTTCGACGGCGCCCACTTCTACAGCGGCTACGAAGACGACGCGATCTGATCTCACCCCTTTTCATCTCTGGAGTAATTCACCATGCCTAAGCCCACCAAGGGCCCCCGCCTCGGAGGCGGTCCCGCACACGAGCGTCTGCTGCTCGCGAACCTGGCCGCTGCGCTGTTCACGCACAAGTCGATCACGACCACCGAGACCAAGGCCAAGCGCCTGCGTCCGCTGGCTGAGCGTCTGATCACCTTCGGCAAGCGTGGCGACCTGCACGCTCGTCGTCGCGTGCTGAGCGTCATCGGCGACAAGAACGCGACGCACATCCTGTTCGCGGAGATCGCGCCGCTCGTCGCCGAGCGCGAGGGTGGCTACACCCGCATCACCAAGATCGGCAACCGCAAGGGTGACAACGCCCCCATGGCCGTGATCGAGCTCGTCCTCGAGCCCGTCACCAAGAAGGCGAAGGCCAGCACCAAGGCCGCCCCCAAGGCTGAGAAGGCCGAGAAGGTCGAGGCTCCGGCCGAGGCTGAGGCTGAGGTCGTCGAGGAGGCTCCCGCGGCTGCTGCCGAGGAGACCGCCGAGGCCGACAAGTAAGTCGTACTGCCACAGCAGTCGAAGGGGTCCCGCTCACGCGGGGCCCCTTCGTCGTTCCCGCGTGGTGATTCGTCGTTCCCGGGTATGATCGTCACTCGCGCGGCGATGACCCGCGAGACCGATGGCGGCGGCCGGTACGCTGGAGGGATGCGACTGCGCCTGGACATCGCCTACGACGGCAGCGGCTTCCGCGGCTGGGCGAAGCAGCCGGGGCTTCGGACCGTGCAGGGTGAGCTGGAAGGCGCGCTCGGCAAGATTCTCGGATCGCCCGCCGCGCTGGTGGTGGCGGGCCGTACCGACGCGGGTGTGCATGCGTCGGGCCAGGTCGCGCACGTCGACCTTGATGACCGCCAGCAAGCACGGGTGCTGGCGCGCCGCGCGAACGACCAGCGCGACGCCGTCGGGCGTCTCGCGGACAAGCTCCGCGGTGTGCTCGGGCCGTATGCCGACGTGGACGTCCGGGCTGTCACGCGGGCTCCGGAGGGATTCGATGCGCGCTTCTCCGCGGTGTGGCGTCGATACGAGTACCGCCTCGCCGACGATGTCAGCGGATACGACGTGTTCGAGCGCAATCGCACGACGATGGTGCGTGGCACCCATGACATCGACCGGATGAACGACGCTGCCTCGCGGCTCATCGGACTGCATGACTTCGCCGCCTACTGCAAGCCCCGTGAAGAGGCCACGACCATCCGCACGCTGCTCGAATACGACTGGCGCCGCACCGCGGACGGCACCCTCATCGCACACCTCCGCGCCGATGCGTTCTGCCACAGCATGGTGCGCGCCCTGGTGGGCGCCTGCGCCGCGGTCGGCACGGGGCGGCTGGAGCCCGAGGACGTCGTGACCCTGCGCGAAGCCGGGGAGCGCACCAGCGCCTTTCCCGTCCTCGTGGCTCGTGGTCTCACCCTGGCCGAGGTGGGCTATCCGGCGGACAACCTGCTGGCCTCCCGCGCGGAACAGACGCGCGCTCGTCGCGAGATCTGAGGCTGACGTTCACCCCGCCGACAGCGGCGGGCACTACCCTGGTTGGCACATGAAGGTCATCTCCTACAACCTGCGCAAGCACCGGGCAGCCGGCGAGCTGGCGGCGCTCGTCGACGCCCACGATC
Organism: Microbacterium sp. GXS0129; assembly: GCF_044769785.1. Lineage (NCBI taxonomy): Bacteria > Bacillati > Actinomycetota > Actinomycetes > Micrococcales > Microbacteriaceae > Microbacterium > Microbacterium sp. GXS0129. The sequence goes on from NZ_JBIZVZ010000001.1 coordinate 612,545, forward strand.
CCGATGTGCTGTGCCTCCAGGAGGCCGACACGGCCGACATCCCCGAGCAGATCGGCGGGCTTGCCCTGGCCGATGCCACCCGGGGAAACCGGCTGGGGCTGGCGGTCTACTACCGCAGGAGCGCCTTCCGCTGTGATGGCACCATCACCCTCGCGCTCAAGAAGTCCCTGCACGACCGCGTGCTGCGACCCGCTCACGAGCGGGTTCTCGGGGTGCTGCTGCACGACATCGACAGCGGGTCGCAGGTGATCATCGCCTCGTTCCACGCGGCGCCGCTCACCGCACTCAACTCGTTGCGTCGCCACCAGATCCGCACCGCGCTGAGCGAGCTGGACCGGCTGGGCGCCGGAATCCCGAAGCTCATGGTGGGCGACTACAACTATCCGGTCTTCAAGGAGGACCTGTCACGACGCATGCGCGCGGACGGGCATGAGCTGGTGATGAGCGACGCTCGGACATACACCCGCTATCGCTTCTTCCGGGGCTACTACGACTTCGCCACCGCGGTCGGACTCACCGTCGAGGCCGTCCACACGCTGCCGCAGGGCGAGAGTGATCACCTGCCGATTCTGGTGACCTGTGCGGCGCGCGCTCCCTACCGTGCCGTGGGCTGAGCGGACGAATCGCGGATGAAATCTCTGCGGAACCCCTTCCGCGCGCTCGGCGACCGCTGTTAATGTGACTTCGTCCCCGCCTGGCGTGAACCCGCACGCCGCCGCTGCTCGATCCCGATCGTGAGTCGCGTTCCTCGCCGGGGACGCATCATTCCGGGGGGAACTGCATGCGTCAGTCCGTCATTCGTCGCACCATGAAACGTCAGCGGGAGGGATCAGCGCCCGCCGCGGCACCGCTGCGTCGACTCGCCCACCGGTGGGGCGCCGCCCTGGCGACGGTCGCGCTTCTGGCGGGCGGTGCGGTTGCACTGGGCTCGGCCGGACCGGCGCAGGCCGTCGTCGCCGATCCCTCGGTCTCCTCCACCCCGGCGGGCATCACGAGCGTGCCGACCACCGCGGGCAAGGCCCGGGGATCGGGGCTGTGGGGGTACGCGGGGGACGTGAAGACCCGCTCCACCGGCTACGTGTTCAGCTACGGCGTCGCCGTCAGCCCGGCGGATGAGAGCCTGTGGGTCACCGACAGCGCGAAGATCGTGTGGACCACGAACTCCTTCGTCTGCTCCCTGAGCGGTGGCACTTTCAAGGCGCCGGGCGCCTGCTACGTCGGCGAGTCCCGCCTGAACCACTATCCGATGGACTCCGCAGCGGACTGGTCGCGCGGCCAGTACCAGGGCGATGGAACGTACGGCGCGGTGGCCGCCGGACAGAACGCCGGCGTCGGAGCGAACTACGCCGCGCTCGCGGATGCGCAGGTGCTGAACGGGACCACGATGCCGTCCGGACGTTTCGGAGGTGTGCGCGGTGTCGCGGTCACGGACGCCGGCACCGCCTGGGCGATGGACGCCGACGCGGGCTACACGTGGCTCGCACACGCGAATCACGCGGTGCGCATGGTGAACCCCGACGGCACCGAGGCCGGCGCGCTGGGTCAGACCACCTGGCCCAGCGGAACCACGTGGAGCAACCGCAACGACCCTGCGGCCTTCGATTACCCGGTCGGGATCGCGCGCATGAAGAACGGTGACATGATCGTCACCAGCCAGACCCCGGAGCTGCTCAAGCAGTACCGCGTCGACGGCACCTTCGTCCGCAACATCTACCTGAACCAGCCCGCCGGCACCGCGTACACCGGCGACGGTGGCTACCGCTCGCCCTACTCGATCGCCGTCGACCCCGCCGACGGAACGCTGCTGGTGGGCTACATCGACCCGGGCGCGGGCAACCGGACGTTCATCCAGCGGATCGATCCCACCTCCTGCACCACCGAATCCGTCGCGAACCCGGCCGGATCCACGCGTGATCGCTGCACGGTGCTCAACACGATCGGCATCGGCACGCTGGCGACCGGCGACGGCTCCACGCACGCCACCTTCACCATCCAGGTCGAGCCGCGCACCAGCGACATCTACGTCGGACAGCGCAGTGGAACGATCAAGATATTCGCCGCTGACGGCACCCCGAAGGGACAGTTCCCGGCGTTCGGTACCGGTACCGGCAACGGGCAGGTGCAGAACGTCCGCGGTATCGCATTCGACAAGCGCGGGTTCATGTACCTGACGGTCTCCGAGGGCACCAACGCCACGCGCGTCGTGATCTTCGCCCGCACGCCCGACCCGGTCACGGCGCTCGCCGCTCAGTACACCGACGTCACGAAGACGTCGGCGACCCTGACGTGGGCCGCGCTGCCCACCGGCGTCACGGCCGACTCGCAGGCGCCCGTTCGCGACTACGTGGTCGAGCAGTCGACCGACGGCGGAACGACGTGGGCGGTTGTCGCGACACCCGTCGACACGAACGCGACCACCACCATCACAGGACTCGATCCCGCCCGCACCTACCAGTTCCGGGTGTCGGCCTGGAACGAGGCGGGCAACGGCGACTGGATGACCACCCCTGTGGCGGCACCCGTGACCCACCCCGCGATCACGGTCGTCAAGGAGGGCAACGCCGTTGCCGCTCCGACGGCGGACGACGCCCTCCACGTGCCCGCCGGGACCACGGTGACGTTCACCTACACGGTGACCAACACCGGGGACGTCCCCGTCGACATCACCTCCCTCGCGGACAGCGTGCTCGGTGACGTTGCCGCCCCCGCGGGCTTCACCGGCACCCTCGCGCCCACCGAGGACGTGACGTTCACCGCCACCGGTCCGATCCCGGCAGGCGACTACCACAACACGGCCACCGTGCAGTGGCGCGAGAGCGGAACGCAGACTGCTCAGCCGCCGGCGACGGCCGACTGGTACGGATTCGGCGAGACCACCGGCCTCACCGTCGTGAAGAAGGGCAACGACGCCGTCGCGACGACGGCCGACTCGGCCGTTCAGGTGCCGGCGGACTCCACCGTCACGTGGACGTACACCGTCACCAACACCGGCAACGTCCCCGCGACGGATGTCACCCTCGTCGACGATCAGGTCGCTGCCACCGATATCACCGTGCTCTCGCCCACCGGCTTCGACGGCACGCTGGCGCCGGGCGCGCACGTGGTGTTCACCGCCTCGGGGCCGGTTCCGGCCGGAGCGTATGTGAACCACGCCACGGCCTCCGCCGACGGGGTCGCGGACGCGGTCACCGAGTGGCACGGCTTCGGTGTCACCAGCGGGCTGACCATCGTGAAGAAGGGCGATGACGTCGTGGCCACCGCGGAGTCGGACGCGCACGTCGTCCCCGCGGGAACCTCCGTCGACTTCACCTACGTCGTCACGAACGCGGGCAACACCGCGGTGTCCGGCGTGACCGTCACCGATGACCAGCTCGGCTCGCTGACGCCGCCAGCAGGGTTCACCGGAACGCTCGGGCCGGACGAGAGCGTGGAGTTCACCGCTTCCGGTCCCATCGCCGCGGGTCCCTACGTGAACCACGCCACCGCGACCGCGCAGGATGTGCCCGAAGCCACCACCGAGTGGCACGGCTTCGGTGCGACCACCGGTCTCACGATCGTGAAGAAGGGCAACGGCGTCATTGCGACCACCGCCTCGGACGCGGTCACGGTGGACGCCGGCGACACGGTGGAGTGGGTGTACACGATCACCAACACTGGAAACGTGGCGGCCACCGGCGTCACCCTGGTCGATGACCAGGTCACCGTCGCCGCGCCGAACGGCTTCGATGGCACGCTCGCGGCCGGCGCTTCGGTCGACTTCACTGCCAGCGGGCCGGTGGGCGAAGGCCCGTACGTGAACCACGCGACGGCCTCCGCCGACAACGGCGCGTCGGCCAGCACCGAGTGGCACGGCATCGGACGGACGGTCACGCCGTCGCCGACGCCGACGCCGACGGAAACCGTGACCCCGACGCCGACCCCGACGCCGACGCCGTCGCCGACGGAAACCGTGACCCCGACGCCGACGCCGACGCCGACGCCGACGCCGACTCCGACGGAGACGGTGACGCCGTCGCCCACGCCCACGGAAACCGTGACGCCGACGCCCACGGAGACCGTGACGCCGTCGCCCACGCCGACGGAGACCTCGCCCGTGATCCCGACGGTGAAGCCGTCCACGCCGGCCCCGACCTCGGCGCTGCCGACGACGGGTCAGGACGGCAGCGGTGCCGCGGGGATGGCCGCCCTCGCCGTGGCCATCATCGCTCTCGGAGGAGCCGTGCTCATCGCTCGGCGCCGTGCGACGAGCTGATCCCACGATGACGTGCTGATCCAGCCGTCACGATGACCGATGGCCGGGCCCCCGCGGGTCCGGCCATCGGCCGCATTTGGCCGACGCGCCCGAATGACGTAGACTCGACCCTTGGTGTGTTCCCTCTGCTGAAAGCATGCCCGAACGTGAGCCCTCCACCGGTCAGTTCACACAGCCTCGCTGTGGGAACGCCACGGGAGTGGGATTCACGAACCTCTCCGTTCGACACAAAGAAAGCAGCACTATCGTGACGCGCACTTTCACTCCGAAGGCTGGCGAGCTCCAGCGTGAATGGCTGGTCATCGACGCGACTGACGTCGTGCTCGGTCGCCTGGCCTCCCACGCCGCCGCCCTCCTTCGCGGCAAGCACAAGGCAACCTTCACCAACTTCATGGATGCCGGTGACTTCGTCATCATCATCAACGCCGACAAGGTCGCCCTGACCGGTCAGAAGCTCCAGAAGAAGATGGCCTACCGTCACTCGGGTCACCCGGGTGGTCTCAAGGCCGTCGCCTACTCCGAGCTCCTGGAGAAGAACCCGGTTCGCGCCGTGGAGAAGGCTGTTCGCGGCATGCTGCCGAAGAACTCGCTCGGCCGCGACCAGCTGAGCAAGCTGAAGGTGTACGCCGGTGCCGAGCACCCGCACGCCGCTCAGCAGCCCAAGACGTACACGTTCGACCAGGTCGCCCAGTAAGCGCCGCTCTCCAAAAGGACACACTCGTGGCTGACATCGAAACTCCGCAGAACTACTCCACCGAGACGCCGGCCGAGGCCGCCGTCGAGGCTCCCCGTCCCGTCCTCTCGGTTCCCGGCGCTGCCGTGGGTCGTCGCAAGCAGGCCATCGCCCGCGTGCGTCTGGTCCCGGGCTCGGGCACGATCACGGTCAACGGCCGTACCGTCGAGGACTACTTCCCGAACAAGCTGCACCAGCAGCTGATCAACGACCCGTTCACCATCCTGAACCTGGCCGGTGCGTACGACGTGATCGCTCGCATCGCCGGTGGTGGCCCCTCGGGTCAGGCCGGTGCTCTGCGCCTCGGCATCGCGCGCGCTCTCAACGAGATCGACCGCGAGAACAACCGCCCGACTCTGAAGAAGGCCGGCTTCCTGTCGCGTGACGCTCGCGTCAAGGAGCGCAAGAAGGCTGGTCTCAAGAAGGCCCGTAAGGCGCCTCAGTACTCGAAGCGTTAAGGTCCGGACCTTCCGATGCCGCTGTTCGGCACGGACGGGGTGAGGGGACTGGCCAACGGTCCCCTCACCGCCGACCTGGCGCTGTCCCTGGCCCAGGCGACTGCTGTCGTCCTGGGCCAGGGCCGTTCTGCAGAGGCGCGACGCCAGGAGGGCAAGCGTCTCACTGCAGTCATCGCTCGCGACCCCCGGGTATCGGGTGAGTTCCTGTCAGCGGCCGTCGCCGCTGGTCTCGCCTCCTCCGGCGTCGACGTGTTCGATGCCGGCGTGATCCCGACGCCCGCACTCGCGTTCCTCGTGGCCGACACCGGCGCCGATTTCGGTGTGGTCGTGTCCGCCTCGCACAACCCGGCGCCGGACAACGGCATCAAGATCTTCGCCCGCGGTGGCGTGAAGCTGCCCGATGAGGTCGAGCTGCGCATCGAGCAGGCGCTGACCGGGCCGAAGCTGCAGCCGACGGGCTCCGGAGTGGGACGCATCCGTCGTTTCTCCGACGCCGAGGACCGCTACCTCATCCACCTGCTCGGTTCGCTGCCGAACCGTCTGGATGGCATCCGCGTGGTGCTGGACTGCGCGCACGGCGCCGCCTCCGGCGTCTCGCCCGATGCGTTCCGTGATGCAGGTGCGGAGGTCACGGTCATCGGAGCAGACCCCGATGGTCTGAACATCAACGACGGCGTGGGGTCCACGCATCTGGACAACCTCGCGGAGGCCGTCGTCCGGCTGGGCGCCGACGTCGGGATCGCTCACGACGGCGACGCCGACCGCTGCCTGGCGGTGGACGCCGAGGGGAACTTCATCGACGGCGACCAGATCATGGCGATCCTCGCGGCCGCGATGCATGAGCGCGGTGTCCTCACGGACGATGTGCTGGTTGCCACCGTCATGAGCAACCTGGGGCTGCATCGGGCGATGAGCGAGCGCGGCATCTCCGTGAAGACGACCGCGGTCGGCGATCGCTACGTGCTCGAGGAGATGAACGAGGGGGGATTCGCCCTCGGCGGCGAGCAGTCCGGTCACGTGATCATGCGCGAGTTCGCCACGACCGGTGACGGCGTCCTCACCGGCTTGCACCTGGTGGCCGAGATGGCACACCAGAAGAAGTCGCTCGCCGAGCTCGCACGGATCATGACCATCTACCCGCAGGTGATGGTCAACGTCCGCGGTGTCGACCGCGACGGCGTGCGCGGTGACGAGGAGATCGCTGCCGCTGTCGCCGCGGTCGAGGCCGAGCTGGGGGAGACCGGCCGCGTGCTTCTGCGCCCCTCGGGCACCGAGCCGCTGGTGCGGGTGATGGTCGAGGCAGCGGATGAGGACTCCGCTCATCGGCATGCCGCCACCCTCGCCGCGGTCGTCAAGGCCCGCCTCGCGATCTGACCTCGCGAAACACCCAGACAAGTCCGAGAAGCCCCGCACGCAGGGTTTCTCGGACTTGTCTGGGTTCGCGGGGCTAGAGCGACTCGATGTAGCGCAGGAGAACACCCTCCCGGAGCGCCCAGGGAGACGCCTCCAGCTCGTCGACGCCGAGGGCCAGCATCGCCTCATGCAGTACCACCGCACCCGCGACGATCTGGAAGGTGCGGTCCGGGGTGATGCCCGGGAGGATATGGCGCGATTCGGCGGGCAGCTTCGCCAGCCGCGGCACCCAGTCGCCGAGCTGGTCTCGTGACAGCGTCACCCGGTCAGAGCCCGCCCAGCCGGTGAGCACGTTGCCCGCGAGGCGGGCGAGCGAGCGGATCGTCTTCGACGAGCCGACGACGTGATCGGGCGCGGGCTGATCGGCGAATGCCGCTGCGGCGGGGACCAGCAGACGGCGGGCGTGCTCGCGCAGGCGTGTGACAGCGTCCTCTCCGGGCGGGTCGTGCGGGAGGTGCTCGATCGTCATCCGACCGGCGCCCAGCGGGAGGGACAGCGCCACGTCGGGAGCCTCCTCGCTGCCGCACGCCAGTTCCAGAGACCCGCCGCCGATGTCGAACATCAGCAGCTGACCGGCCGACCACCCGAACCAGCGGCGGGCGGCGAGGAAGGTGAGCTCGGCCTCGGCAGCCCCGCTGAGCACTTGCAACGGATGACCCAGCCGCGCCTCGATCGCGGCGATCACCTCTGCACCATTGGCGGCGTCTCGCACGGCGCTCGTCGCGGTGGCCAGGAGGTCGTCGGGGCGCTCCTCGTCCAGGATCTCGCGCGCCCGTGCGACCGCGGTGAGGATCGCGTCGACCCCGGCGGGTGAGATCGATCCGCCGGGCTCCAGGAAGCGCATCAGCCGCAGCACGGCCTTCTCGCTCACCGACGCGATGGGCCGGCCCCCGGCATGGATCTCCGCGATCAGCAGATGGACCGTGTTCGAGCCGATGTCGAGGACCCCGAGGCGCATTCGCACAGCGTATCGTCCGGAGTTCTCATCGTGTCGAGCCTCGGCACGTCCGAGCGACCGTGCGACGCGGGGTTTCTCCGCCGCGCCGGTGCTTCTCGGGCGTCAGAAGCGCGCGGCGAGCCACGCGGTCTGGCGCAGCCACTGCACCGTCTGGCCGCCCTCGTGGCCGTTGAACGGGTACACCTCGATCTCAGCGTCGGACGCGGCGAGGTGGTTGAAGGCGGCGAACACGCTCGAAGGCAGCACCACATCGTCCATCAGTGCGACGGAGAACAGCGCCGGAACGGTGATGCGGCGGGCGAAGTTCACACCGTCGAAGTAGGACAGCGTGTGGAACACGTTGTCGACCTCGGTGCGGCGGACGGACAGGTAGCGCGCGATCTCGGGGAACGGCAGCACCGGGGTGCGCTCGACGGAGCGGCGGAAGTGGCAGAGGAAGGGCACGTCGGGCATGACGGCGGAGACGTCCGGGTGCAGGGCGGCCGCGGCCAGCGAGATACCGCCGCCCTGGCTGCCACCGGTGACGGCGATGCGGGAGGAATCAACGAACGGGAGCTCGCGGACCGCGTCGACAGCGAGCACGGCATCGGTGAAGACCCGGCGGTAGTAGTAGGTGTCGGGGGACTCGATGCCCCGTGTCATGTAGCCGGGCGTCGCTCCTGCGGAACCGTGCGGGTCCGGGGTGTCTCCGCCCGAGCCCCAGCCGGCACCCTGGCCGCGGGTGTCCATGAGCACGTGGACGTAGCCGGCGGCGGCCCACTGCAGTTGCTCGCCGGCTTGCCCGCGCCCACCGCCGTATCCGATGAACTGCACCACGGCCGCGCGCGGGGCGCCGTCCTTCGGCCGCGTGACCCACGCGCGGATCGGCTCGCCGCCGAACCCGCTGAAGGTGAGATCCTCCACGATCAGCTGGTCGATCGGCGTCTCGGCCGGGACCAGCGTCGACGGGGTCCGCAGCGCACGGGACTCGCTCAGCGTGCGTTCCCAGAACGCATCGAAATCTTCGGGCTCAGCGACGTCGGGTCGGAAGGTGCGCAGGTCATCGAGGGGGAGATCAGTGAGTGCCACGGCATCACCGTAGCGCACCCTTCACGCCCCTCCGCCGTGCTCCGCCTCGCCGCGACATCTCTCCGCGCAACGCCCGTGCCCCGCCGTGTTCCGCGAGCGACACATGCCCGTGAGAGTTCTCTCGGTGGGCGACGAGCGGTGCAAGGCGGCGGTTCTCGCCCACAGACGGACGTCTCGCGGGGATCACGGCCCGCGTCAGAGGAGGAGGCCGTGGCGGGCGAAGACGGCGTGCACGCCGCCGTCGAGGACAGCGGAGGTGACCTCGGACGCTGCCGCCTTCACAGCATCGGTGGCGTTGCCCATGGCGGCCGAGACACCGCAGGCCGCGAACATCTCCAGATCGTTCGGGCTGTCGCCGATGCCGATCGCCTGAGCACGCGTGAAGCCGAGCCGGGGCAGCAGCATCTCGATGGTGGTGCCCTTGTTGACACCCGGACCGGAAATCTCCCCGCTGGCCGAGCCGAGGAACGGGATGGATCCCGTCACGATGTGGAAGCGGTCGCCGAGCCCCGCGACCGTGCGGTCGTATGCGCTGTGGTCGTCGCCGACGAACACGACCTTCGCGATGTGATCGCGGACATCAGCGGGAGCCTCGGCGATATCGCGGACAGTGGGCTCGGCCGCCGCCGCGTGAGAGACGTCCACCCCCGCGGCCGCCAGTGCTTCGTGCGCGCGGATGGCCCCTGCGGTGATCCGCTCCACCGCCGCGGATTCCGCGTAGGTGCCGGTGAAGGTCTGCAGCACCGCGGGCAGGTCCTCGGCGCGGAGGAAATCGAGCAGCTCCGTGGCCAGCGCCGTCGGCATCGCCCGCTCGATGATGAGCTCGCCATCGATCGTGACGAAGCCGCCGCCGGCCGAGACGATGCCGTCGAAGCCGATCTCCCGAACGGACGGCGCGATCTCGGCCTCCGCTCGCCCCGTGCACAGGAAGACGTGGTGGCCGCCGGCTCGTGCCTCGCGCACCGCGCTGATCGTCGTGGGGTCGATGCGTCCCAGCGAATCGATGATGGTGCCGTCGACGTCCAGGAATGCGATGCGCTGCATGCCTTCCACGCTATTGCACCGGCCCGTGCGCGACGTCCGGACGGCCGCGATAGCATGGCGGAATGCCTGCCGCGCCCGCATCGCCGCTGAGCCCGTACCGCGACATCACTCGTGCGGAGTGGGCGCAGCTCGCACAGGGGATGCCGCAACCGCTCACCGAGCCCGAGCTCGTGCAGCTGCGGGGCCTCGGCGACCGGATGGACCTCACCGAGGTGCGAGAGGTCTATCTCCCGCTCAGCCGGCTGCTGAGCCTCTATGCGGCCTCCACCAAGCGGCTCGGCGCCGACACCGCCGCCTTTCTGAACGAGCCCGATGTCACCACCCCGTTCGTGATCGCCGTGGCCGGTTCGGTCGCGGTCGGCAAATCGACCGTGGCGCGACTGCTGCGCGAGCTCGTCAGCCGCTGGTCGGACACGCCGCGAGTCGAGCTGGTGACCACGGACGGGTTCCTGTACCCGAACGCGGAGCTGGAGCGGCGCGGGCTGATGGAGCGCAAGGGCTTCCCCGAGTCCTACGACCGCCGCGCGCTCGTCGAGTTCCTCACCGAGGTCAAATCCGGTGCCGAAGAGGTGCGTGCGCCGTTCTACTCGCACATGCGCTACGACATCGTCCCCGACGCCCACGTCGTGGTGCGACGCCCGGACGTGGTCATCGTCGAGGGACTCAACGTGCTGCAGCCGCCGCCCAGTCCCCACGAGGTGGCGGTGAGCGACCTGTTCGACTTCTCGGTGTTCGTCGACGCCGACACCCACAACATCGAGAGGTGGTACGTCGACCGGTTCCTGGAGCTGCGCAAGGGCGCTTTCAGCAATCCGCACTCCTACTTCAACGTCTTCGCGCATCTGACCGACGCCGAAGCGGAACAGGCCGCCCTCGGGTACTGGAACGACATCAACATGCCGAACCTCGTGGAGAACGTGCTGCCCACCAAGCACCGCGCGAGCCTCATCCTGCGCAAGGGGCCCGGCCACAGCGTCGAGCGCGTGTCGCTGCGCAAGCTGTAACAGCACTTGCGCACAGGTGCTCCACACGGCACAGGGATGCCTCGGGGCGCGCCCCTAGAATCAGGACCATGTGTGGAATCGTTGGATACGTGGGTGCTCGCGAGAGCCAGCCCATTCTGCTGGCCGGCCTCGCCCGGCTCGAATACCGGGGCTATGACTCCGCAGGCATCGCCGTCATCGATGATGACGGCGGTCTGGACATGCGAAAGAAGTCCGGCAAGCTCAGCGTGCTGCGTGAGGATCTCGCCGCCGCTCCCATGCCCGATGGTTCGACCGGCATCGGTCACACGCGGTGGGCCACGCACGGCGGACCGACCGACGAGAACGCCCACCCCCACCTCGCCGACGATGACCGCCTCGCTCTCATCCACAACGGCATCATCGAGAACTTCTCCGAGCTGAAGAACGAGCTCCTGTCCGAGGGGTACACATTCCGCTCGGAGACCGACAGCGAGGTCGCCGCCATCCTGCTGGGGCGCGAGTACCGCGCCACCGGCGACCTGCGCGCCGCGTTCCGCGCCGTCGTGCGCCGCCTGGAGGGTGCCTTCACCATCCTCGCGACGCATCGTGACAGCCCCGGACTCGTCGTGGGTGCCCGGCGCAACTCGCCGCTCGTGATCGGCCTCGGCGAGGGCGAGAACTTCCTCGGCTCGGATGTCGCCGCCTTCGTGGAGCACACCCGCCGTGCGCTCGCTATCGGACAGGACCAGATCGTCGCGATCACCCCGGACGGCGTGGAGATCACCGACTTCGACGGCAACCCCGTCGAGGCGGAGGAGTTCACGGTCAACTGGGACGCGGCAGCGGCGGAGAAGGGCGGCTGGCCCAGCTTCATGGCCAAGGAGGTCTCCGAGGAGCCGGAGGCGGTCGCCAACACCATCCGCGGTCGCCTGCAGGACGGACAGGTGGTCATCCCGGAGCTGGACGGTCTGGACGAACTGTTCGCCGGGATCTCGCGCATCATCATCGTGGCGTGCGGCACCGCCGCCTACGCGGGAGAAGTCGGCAAGTACGCGCTCGAGGCCTGGGCGCGCATCCCGGCCGATGTCGAGCTCGCGCACGAGTTCCGCTACCGCGATCCGGTCATCGGCCCCGACACCCTGGTGGTCTCCATCAGCCAGTCCGGCGAGACGATGGACACGCTCATGGCGGTCAAGTTCGCCCGTGAGGCCGGCGCCAAGACGCTCAGCATCTGCAACACCCAGGGCGCCACGATTCCGCGCGAGAGCGATGCGGTCGTGTACACCCACGCCGGGCCCGAGGTGGCGGTGGCCTCGACGAAGGCGTTCGTCGCCCAGATCACGGCGTTGCTGCTGCTGGGCCTGCACATCGGCCGCATCCGCGGCACGGTGACCGCGGACGAGGGCGCACGCCACGTGCGCGAGCTGGAGGCGATCCCCGCCAAGATCAGCCGCGTGCTGGAGCAGCAGGAGCGCATCGGCCAGCTCGGTCACTGGATGGCCGACACCCGCTCGGTGCTGTTCCTCGGCCGTCACGTCGGCTTCCCGATCGCGATGGAGGGCGCGCTCAAGCTCAAGGAGATCTCCTACATCCACGCCGAGGGATTCGCCGCGGGCGAGCTCAAGCACGGACCGATCGCGCTGATCGAGCCCGGTCAGCCGGTGTTCGTCATCGTCCCGTCGCCGCGTCACTCGTCGCTGCTGCACGCGAAGGTGGTCTCCAACATCCAGGAGATCCGCGCTCGCGGTGCTCGCGTCATCGTGATCGCGGAGGAGGGAGACGCCGCCGTATTGCCGTTCGCCGACGAGGTGCTGCGCATCCCCCTCGCCGAGCCGCTGTTCGAGCCGATCCTGGCGGTCGTCCCGCTGCACGTGTTCGCGATGGCACTCGCTACGGCGAAGGGGCTGGACGTGGATCAGCCGCGCAACCTCGCCAAGTCCGTGACGGTGGAGTGAGCGCCCACCCGTGAGCATGATCGCCGGCATCGGCGTCGACCTGGTCGACATCGCACGTTTCGAACGCACCCTCGAACGGACCCCGCGTCTGCGAGAGCGGCTGTTCACCGCGAACGAGCAGCCGATGCCGGCGCGTTCCCTCGCCGCCCGCTACGCCGCCAAGGAGGCCTTCATCAAGGCTCTCGGCGGCTCGGACGGCGTGTACTGGCGCGAGATCGAGGTGCAGAACGATCCCGAGGGGCGCCCGTTCTTCTCCCTCACCGGGGCCACCGCTGCCACCGTCATCGCTCGCGGCATCAGCACCATGCACGTCTCGATGTCGCACGATGGCGGATTCGCCACGGCGTATGTGATCGCCGAGCTCCGGTCGGATCGGCCGACCGGACGGAAGGGCCTGTGATGCTTCCCGATTCGACCGCTCAGCTGCGTGAAGCGGTGATCGACACCGAGGCGATCACCGCCAACACCCGGGCGCTGGCCGCCCTCACGGGGACCCCCGTCCTCGCGGTGGTGAAGGCGAACGCCTACGGCCATGGCGCCGTGCGCACCGCCCGTGCCGCGCTCGCGGGCGGTGCGGTGATGCTCGGCGTCACCGATCTGTCCGAGGCGTTCGAGTTGCGTGACGCGGGGATCACGGCGGACATCCTCTCGTGGTTGCACGCACCAGGGACGCGGTTCGAACGCGCAGTGGCCCAGCGCATCACGATCGGCGTTTCCACGATCGAGCAGCTCACGGCCGCCATCGAGGCGGGATCCGTCGCTGCCCCGGCGCGCGTGCACCTGAAGCTGGAGACCGGGCTCAGCCGCAACGGTCTGCCGCCCGAGCACTGGGAGGACGCCTTCGACATCGCTCGTCGCGCCGAAGAGATGGGCATCCTCGACATCGACGGACTGTTCTCGCACGTGTCCAACACGTCCGACGCCGATGACCGTGCGGCGCTCGCCACGTTCCTGGACGGAGTCGACCGCGCCGCCGCGAAGGGGATTCGTCCCCGGCTGCGGCACATCGCCGCCACCGCCGCGGCGATCGGTCTGGCGGAGACACGACTGGACCTGGTGCGCATCGGCATCGGACTGCACGGTCTGAGCCCCGATCCCGACAGGTTCGTCGCGTCGGAGCTGGGCCTGCGCCCGAGCATGACGCTTCGCGGCACCGTTGCCAACGTCCGTCGCGTCCCCGCAGGTACGGGCCTGTCCTACGGCTACACGTACCGGACGGACCGGGAGACCACACTGGCGCTGGTTCCCCTCGGCTACGCCGACGGGATCCCCCGGCAGGCGTCGAATCGTGCTCCGGTGCGCATCGGTGATGCTCTGCTTCAGGTGTCGGGCCGCATCGCGATGGATCAGTTCATCGTCGACGTCGGCGATGCGCCGGTCGTGGTGGGCGATGAGGTCGTGCTGTTCGGCGATCCCGCCTGCGGCGATCCCGCCGTGGAGGCATGGGCGCAGGCCGCCGACACGATCAACTACGAGATCGTCACGCGGATCAGCGCTCGCGTGCCGCGTCGCGAGCGCGCCGCGGGCGCGGGAGGGGACCGCTCGTGAACGAGGCGCTGCTCGGAGAGATCGCCGTCGAGACCGCCGACGGCATGGAAGCTCTGGGCCGCCGTATCGGCGAATCGCTCGTCGCGGGCGATCTGATCGTGCTCACCGGGGCGCTGGGTGCGGGCAAGACCACGCTGACGCGGGGGATCGGTGCGGGGCTCGGGGTACGCGGACCGGTGCAGAGCCCGACGTTCGTGATCGCACGCACCCACCCGTCGCTGGGGGACGGCCCCCCTCTCATCCATGTCGACGCCTACCGTCTCGGCTCCGCTGCGGAGCTGGATGATCTCGACCTGGATGTGGACGGGTCGGTCGTGATCGTCGAGTGGGGCCACGGCATGGTGGAGGGCCTGCGCGATCACTGGTGGGAGATCGAGATCGAGCGCCCCACGGGCGACGACGTGGGCGGCCTCGCCGACGACGAACTCGACGGGGACACCACGCGCCACATCCGCATCGTCGCTCGTCCCTGACCCGCCCCCGCTTGCTCGCGACCGGGTGCGGTGCACTGCGGGATACCCTGGAGGGGTGATTCTCGCGATCGATACTTCCCTCGGTTCCGCGGTCGCCGTGGTCGATCGTGACGGGACGGTGCTGGCCGAGGCGCACACCGATGACCGTCTCGGTCACGCCGAGGTGATCGGCGATCTCCTGGCGCGTGTGCTGCAGGATGCCGGCGATCCCGTCATCACCCACGTTGCGGCGGGGATGGGTCCCGGGCCCTTCACCGGGCTGCGCATCGGGATCGCTGCTGCGCGGACGTTCGCACTCGCCCGGGGAGTCGAGGTCGTGCCGGTGGTGAGTCACGACGCCATCGCGCTCGGACTGCTGGAATCGGACGACGATGCGGAGTTCGCCGTGGCGACCGACGCGCGTCGTCGTGAGCTCGCCTGGACCGCGTACACCGGCATCGACGCCGATGGTCTTCCCGTGCGCCACGCCGAACCGGCCCTGGTCGCCCGTGCCGAGGCGGAGATCGCTCTCACCGGCTGGATCTGGGGAGAGGCCGCACAGCTCGATGCCGGCCTTCTCGGTCGCGTGGCCGCACGTGCGATCGCGGCGGGGCGGATCATCGGACCGGACGAGCCGCTGTACCTGCGCTCTCCCGACGTGGCGGCACCGAAGGCCGCCTCCCCGAAGGGCGGCGCATGATCCTCCGTGATGCCGGCGTCGACGACCTCGCCGCCATCATGGCGCTCGAACACGCGTCATTCCCGACCGACGCCTGGTCGGAGAACACCATGGCGGACGAGCTCGCCTCGCCGCACACCCGGTACGTCGTGCTCGTCGACGCCGACGGTGCCACGCAGGGATATGCGGGTCTGCGAGCCCTGTCCGGCTCACCCGATGCCGATGTGCAGACCATCGCGGTCGCCTCCGCAGCTCGCGGTCGCGGCCTCGGCCGGATGCTGCTTCACGAACTCCTTCGGCGAGCGATCGATGCGGGAGCGCGCGAGGTCTTCCTCGATGTCCGTGACGACAACGCACCCGCGCGGGCCCTCTATGCGTCGGAGGGGTTCGCGGAGATCGGGCGACGCCCGCACTACTACCAGCCGGACGATGTCGACGCCGTGGTGATGAGACTGGCACTGACCGCCGCCGTGAAGGAGAAGCTCGCGTGAACCGCACGGAACCCCTGGTGCTCGGCATCGAGTCCAGCTGCGATGAGACCGGAATCGGCATCGTGCGGGGGCGCACCCTGCTCAGCAACACGATCGCGTCGAGCATGGACGAGCACGCCCGCTACGGCGGGGTGATCCCCGAGATCGCGGCGCGCGCCCACCTGGAGGCGCTGCAGCCGGCAATCGAGGCGGCCCTGGCCGAGTCCGGCGTCACCCTCGACGAGCTCGACGCCGTCGCCGTGACGAGCGGTCCGGGGCTCGCGGGGGCCCTGATGGTGGGAGTCGGGGCGGCGAAGGCGCTCGCGGTGGGCCTCGGCAAGCCGCTGTACGCGGTCAACCACCTCGTCGGGCACATCGCCGCGGACATCCTGGACGATTCCGCCGAGCCGCTCGAGTACCCCACCGTCGCTCTTCTCGTCTCCGGGGGGCACACCTCCCTCCTGCTGGTCCGCGATCTCACCACCGATGTCGAACTGCTCGGGGAGACCATGGACGATGCCGCAGGGGAGGCCTTCGACAAGGTCGCCCGCCTGCTGGGGCTGCCCTATCCGGGCGGGCCGCAGATCGACCGTGCCGCAGCGGACGGGGATCCGACGGCGATCCGGTTTCCTCGCGGGCTGTCTCGCGCCAGCGACATGGCCGATCACCGCTATGACTTCTCGTTCTCCGGTCTGAAGACCGCGGTGGCGCGCTGGGTGGAGCAGAAGCGTGCGGCGGGGGAGGAGATCCCGGTCGCGGACGTCGCAGCGAGCTTCCGCGAGGCGGTGGTCGACGTGCTCGTCACGAAGGCCCTCGACGCGTGCGCGCAGTACGGCGTCCCGCGCCTGCTCCTCGGAGGCGGAGTCATCGCCAACCGCCGGCTGCGGGAGGTCGCGCTCGAGCGGGGCGCGAAGGCGGGCGTCACGGTGCGGATCCCGCCGTTGTCGCTGTGCACCGACAACGGCGCGATGATCGCCGGGCTCGCCTCGGAGCTCATCATGTCGGGGCGTGGAGCTTCCACGCTCGCGTTCGGCGCGGATTCGACGCTGCCGGTCACCGAGATCCAGGTGGCGCCGGCACCGAGTGCGGGTCGCGATGGCTGAGGACGCGCGCACCGGGTCGGGAACACCGCCGGACGGCGGGGATCCTTCTCTCGACGACGACACCGTCGTCGAGTCGGCCGTGCGTGAGGACCTGATCTCGAAGGACATCCTCGCCGAAATCGACCCGGAGCACACCGGCTGGACCGCCGAGATCTCGGTGATCCGTCAGATCCCCGACCCTGCAGACGACCCCGAACTGCGCGGCGCGCCTCCGGTGGCAGACGAATCCGCAGCACGTCCGGAGGTGGTGTGGGCGCCCGCCGCGCTCGTGCGCAAGGGCATCGGGGGCAGCGCGCTCTCGTTCTCCATCTCCGCGCTCATCGGCTCGTGCGTGGTCGGCTGGCTCTTCCCCCTCGGCATCTTCGCGCTGGTCCTCGGCATCGTGGCCGTCCGGCGCCCGGCGGAGAGCACCGCGCTCGGGCGCTGGGCCATCGGCCTCAGCATCCTCTCGCTCATCTACAGCGCGGGCTGGATCTGGTGGGTCGGTCGCCAGGTGGGCTGGTGGTTCTGAGGCGACCTGTCAGACGCGATCCGCGAGGATCGCGACGCGCGTATCGCCCCGCCGAGTGAGGAACAGGGTCGCCGACTCACTGCCGGTGAGCTTGAGCTTGCGTCGCAGCGCGGCGGGGTCGACGTCCACGCCGCGCTTCTTGATCTCCAGGGTGCCGATGTCGCGTGCCTTCAGCGCGCGAGCGAGCTGCTTGGGGTCGGTCGGGAGCTCCTCACGTACCCGGAACGACTGTACGAACGGGCTGGTGAGCGCCGCGTCCCCGGTGACGTAGGCGATTGCCGGGGAGAGCATTCCGGCATCCAGCGACCGGGCGACCTCCCCGATCAGCCGCGCCCGGATCACGGCGCCGTCGGGCTCATGGAGGAAGGCGCCCAGGGGGCGCACCGGCTCGTCCTCGGTGTCGGCCGATGCGCTCAGTTCGTGGGACTCGTCGCCGCGCATGACCAGGGCGGAGCGACCGATTCCCGGACGCGCGAGTGCGCCGAACCACAGCGCGAGCTCCACCACCGATCCGCCGTCGCTCACCCACTGAGCTTCCGCCCCGTCCGGGATCTCGGCGCGATCGTGCGCGGGGCCGAGCTTGACCCCCAGCGGCATGCGTTCGGCCAGCTCATACACCCAGGGCAGAGACGGGGTGTACTCGTGGGCACCCACTCGCGTCGTCTCGGAGTGACCGGCGGTGCGGCGCGCCGGATCGAGCCATGCGGCCTCGACGTCGCCGAGGTCGGTCTCCTCAGCACGCGCATGCTGCACGCGGACGTCGTCCCCGAAGATCGCGAGATTGTACGCGGCGATCGCGGCTGTGACCTCGTCGGCGTCCACGGCGAGCACCCGAAGGTCTGCGCCGGCGAAGGCGAGGGAATCGCCGCCGATACCGCAGCCGAGGTCTGCCACACTGGTCAGTCCGGCCGCGCGGAACCGCCCGGCATGGCGTGCGGCGACGGGCATGCGCGTAGCCTGCTCCAGGCCGGCGCGGGTGAACAGCATGCGCTCGGCGAACGGTCCGAACTTCGCCGCCGCGCGCGTGCGCAGCCGGGCCTGGGTGACGACGGCGGAGACGAGTTCCGGTCCGTGGCCTGCGGCGCGCAGGCGCGAGACGGCGCGCAGGGCGTCGTCGCTCGTGACGATCCCACCCGTCGCATCGAGGAGGGCGAGGCCCTCCGGCGTCAGCAGGGCCCTCAGCTCGCTCATCTCCACTCCGACAGCCTACGGGCCGCCCTCCGCGCGGCGCAGTCTGACCGGTTGCTGAAGGATTGGCACTCGCATTGCGTGAGTGCCAGCCACCGTCCTACACTGGCATTAGCACTCGACTAGTGCGGGTGCTAACGAGTCTTGAATCGCAAGAAGGAAGAGGTAAACCGTGTCGGTTTCCATCAAGCCGCTCGAGGACCGCATCGTCATCAAGCAGGTCGAGGCTGAGCAGACCACTGCCAGTGGACTGGTCATCCCCGACACCGCCAAGGAAAAGCCCCAGGAGGGCGAGGTCGTGGCCGTGGGCCCCGGTCGCATCGACGACAACGGCAACCGCGTTCCGCTCGACGTCGCCGTCGGTGACCGCGTGCTCTACAGCAAGTACGGCGGCACCGAGGTGAAGTTCGGTGCCGAGGAGTTCCTCGTGCTCTCCGCTCGCGATGTTCTGGCGGTCGTCGTTCGCTGATCCTCGGCTGACGCTTTCGTCCGGAGGCCCGTGTGCACCGCACACGGGCCTTCGTCATGTCTCTGCACCCCGGGGGACGGGCAGGCGTGCGCGGCGGGGAGCCATAGACTGCTGAAGTGATGACGGACCGCGCCCCTGCGGAGGAGCGCGGGAAGGGGATCCTCTACGCATCGGGAAGTTACGTGCTGTGGGGGATCGTTCCCCTGTTCTTCCTGCTGCTGATCCCGCTGCGAGCCGATGAGATCGTTGGCTGGCGTGTGGTGTTCTCGCTGGTGTTCTGCGCCATCCTCGTCGCCGTCACGCGCGGGTGGTCGAACATCTCGGCTGTGATCCGCCAGCCACGGGTGCTGCTGCTGTGCGGGCTGGCCGCGGGCATCATCTATCTGAACTGGTATCTGTTCACCCTGGCCGCCACCACCGGCAACGTGCTGGAATCCAGCCTCGGTTACTTCATCACGCCGATCATCTCCGTGGTGCTGGGCATCGTCTTCTTCCACGAACGGCTGCGCGCACTGCAGTGGGCGGCGTTCGGCCTGTCACTGCTCGCCGTCGTCGTGCTGTCGGTCATCTACGGCACGGTGCCGTGGATGGCACTCCTCATGGCCGTCACGTTCGGACTGTACGGATTCGTCAAGAAGAAGATCGGCGCGCGGGTGGACGCCATCAGCGGGCTGACCCTGGAGACACTGTGGACGCTGCCGATCGCGGTGATCCAGCTCGTGGTGATCGCCGTCACCCGCGGGCTGGAGTGGGGCAGCCACGGAGCGCTCAACACCGCGATGGTCCCGCTGTCGGGTGTGGTGACTGCGCTCCCGCTGCTGCTCTTCGCCGCGGGGACCCGACGTGTTCCGCTCATCTACATCGGCATCCTGCAGTTCATCGAACCGATCATCCAGTTCGTCGCCGGCGCCGTGATCCTCGGCGAGCCGATGCCGCCCGCGCGTCTGCTCGGCTTCGGAATCGTCTGGGGAGCCGTGGCGTTGCTGGTGGTGGACAGTCTGATCACCCTCGCCGCCCGCCGCCGCGAACGAAGACTCGCGCGCGGCATCCCCACGACCGCCACCGGACCGATGCAGCGCATCGAGACGGCACCCACCCCCGTCATCGACTCCCGGAGGAAGCAGTGAAGAGCGCACCCGCGCAGCGCCGCACCAGCGACGAAACCGTCGGATTCCTGAGCACTCTCTCCGCGTATCTGCTCTGGGGAGTCCTCCCGGTCTACTTCCTCATCCTGGTACCGACGGGTGCCTGGGAGACGGTCGCCTGGCGGATCGTGTTCTCGGTGGTGTTCTGCCTCGTGGCGCTGGCGGTGACCCGCGGCTGGTCGCGTGTGATCGCCGTCTTCCGTGACCCGAAACTCGCCGCGCTCACGGCCCTGGGCGGCGGGCTCGTCTACATCAACTGGCAGCTCTTCGTGCTGGCGGCCCAGGGCGGGCAGGTGGTCGAGAGCAGCCTCGGATACTTCATCAACCCGATCGTGTCGGTCCTGCTCGGCGTGCTCGTGCTGCACGAGCGCCTGCGTCCGCTGCAGTGGACCGCCATCGGGGTGGCCGCCCTCGCAGTCATCGCCATCGTGATCGGCTACGGCGAGATGCCGTGGATCTCCCTCGGCCTCGCCTTCTCGTTCGGTTTCTACGGTCTCGTGAAGAACCGCATCGGACCGCGCGTCGACGCGGTCAGCGGCCTCACCCTGGAGACCGTGTGGCTGCTGCCGGTGGCCATCGTCCAGCTCGTGGTCGTCGCCGTCACCTCCGGCATCACCATCGGCGTCGGCGGCATCGGGCACGTGGCCCTCATCGCGGGCCTCGGCATCACCACGGCCGTGCCGCTGCTGCTGTTCGCGATCGGGACGCGCCGAATTCCACTGACCATGGTCGGCATCCTGCAGTTCGCTGCTCCGATCCTGCAGTTCCTCGTGGGCGTGTTCATCCTGCATGAACCGATGCCTGCGGAACGGTGGATCGGTTTCGGCATCGTCTGGGTCGCCGTGGTCATCCTCGTCACGGACTCGCTGCTGGCGGGACGCCGCGCACGGGCGGCCCTCGCGCGGGCGGCGCAGGTGTGATCCGAGCCCGCGGATCGTTAGCAGTCTGATACGTACGCAGGCGCTCGCGCACCTTAGTGTTTCAGGAAACCCGGAGCGATCCGGGTGCGTCATCGACGACGCACATGTTTCGAGCAAAGGAACACTATGTACGAATTCACGCGAAAGCGCCGCACGCGGGTGCTCGCCGGTCTGGCGCTGACAGCAGTGTCCGCGCTCGTGCTGGCCGGCTGCAGCGGCGGAACGAGCGGTGGGGACAAGCCCTCCGCTTCGTCCGGTGGCGAGACGGCTGCGTCCACGCAGGGCTCGGGCACCACGGGTGACCTCACGTTCAAGATGGGTGCCCTGCTTCCGAAGACCGGTTCGCTCGCGTTCCTCGGCCCGCCCATGTCCGGTGGCACCACGCTCGCGGTGAAGGAGGTCAACGACGCTGCTGCGGGCATCACCATCGACCTCACCGAGGGCGACGAGGGTGACACCGACTCCAAGCTCTACGACGCCAGCATGACCACGCTCCGCAACGCCGGCATCACCGGTCTCGTGGGCGCTGCATCGTCCGCCGTGACGAAGATCATCCTGCCGGAGAACGTCGCGGCCAACATCGTCGAGGTCTCGCCGTCGAACACGTCGCCGGACTTCACCACCATCGACGACAACGGGCTCTACTTCCGCACCGCGCCCAGCGACCTGCTCCAGGGCGAGGTCCTCGCCGGCGTGATGGCCGACGACCAGAAGAAGAACCTGGCGATCATCTACCAGAACGACGCTTACGGCACCGGTCTGAACGAGGCCATCGCGTCGAACTTCGAGGCAAGCGGCGGCAAGGTCGTGGCGCAGGAGTCGTTCAACGTCGGTGACGCGCAGTTCGACTCGCAGGTCTCGGCCGTGGCCGCGGCCAAGCCGGACGCCATCGCCGTGGTCAGCTACGACCAGTTCAAGACCATCGGCCCGCTGCTGGTGAACGCCGGCTTCACGGCCAAGGACTTCTACCTGGTGGACGGCAACCTCAAGCAGTACGTGGCCGGTAGCGCCGATGAGATCTCCATCGACATGACGGGTGCCAAGGGCACCAAGGCCGGCCCGAAGCTGCCGGACGACTTCACCGAGCGTCTGCAGGCCAACTGGACGGCGGCGGGCAACCCCAAGGTCGAGGACTGGACCTACGCCGCCGAGGCGTACGACGCCGTCGTGCTGATGGCGCTTGCAGCGCTTGCCGCCAAGTCGACCGACGGCAAGGACGTCGCCGCCAAGATGCAGGAGGTCTCGGGCGGCTCCGGCGACGGCACCGAGTGCACGTCGTTCGCCGACTGCGCGAAGATCATCAACGACGGCGGCGTGGCCAACTACAACGGCTACTCCGGTGACGTCGACTTCGACGAGGCCGGCGACCCGCAGGCCGCCGCGATCGGCGTCTACGAGTACAAGGCCGAGAACCAGTACGAGCGCATCGACTGATACGCCTCACCCGAGATGCCCCCGGTGCTGCACCGGGGGCATCTCGCATTGCCGCGGAACGGGAGATCAAGAACGCACCCCCGACCGCGGTCGGGGGTGCGTTCTCCATCTCCCATCGGGGGACTAGGCGGCATCCTCCGCGAGGGTACCGAGGTAGAGCGCGATGACTTTCGGATCCACGAGCAGGTCACGACCGGGGCCCTCGTAAGCGTCGCGGCCCTGATCCAGCACATAGCCGCGGTCGCAGATCTGCAGGCAGCGGCGGGCGTTCTGTTCCACCATGATCGTGGTGACTCCCGCCTTGTTGATGTCGCTGACGCGGATGAAGGCATCGTCCTGTCGCACCGGGCTGAGGCCGGCGGACGGCTCGTCCAGGAGCAGCACCGACGGGTCCATCATCAGCGCGCGGCTCATCGCGACCATCTGCCGCTCGCCGCCGGACAGCGATCCGGCGCGTTGCTTCAGGCGCGCACCCAGCTCGGCGAAGATCCCGGTGACGAACTCCAGGCGCTCCGCGAACGCCTTCGGGTTCTGATACAGCCCCATCTGCAGGTTCTCCTCGATGGTGAGCGAGGGGAAGACGTTGTTGGTCTGCGGCACGAAGGCCACGCCGCGCGAGACGAGCTTGTCCGCCTTCAGCCCGACGATGCTCTCGCCGTTGACGGTGATCTCACCTCCGCGTACCTTCACCATTCCGAAGATGGCCTTCAGCAGCGTGGACTTCCCGGCGCCGTTCGGCCCGATGATGCCGATGAGCTCGCCCTTGCGCGCGACGAGGTTGGCGCCGTTGAGGATGTTGATGCCCGGAAGATAGCCGGCGTGGACGTCTGTCATCTGCACGACGACATCGGATGCGTTCTCGGTCACTTCTGCTCCTCTTCGCCGCGCCGCTCGGGTTCACCCTCGGCGGCGGCTTCCGTGGCCGCCTCGATCTCATCCAGCAGTGTGATGGCCGAGGTGTTCAGCTCCCCGGCCACGCGGCCGGTGACCACACCCAGATCCACGTCCTGGTGGGCGCCGAGGTAGGCGTCGATGACGGCCGGATCGTCCATCACGGTCTCCGGTGGACCCTCTGCGACCACGCGGCCCTCGGCCATCACCACGACCCAGTCTGCGATGTGCCGGACCATGTGCATGTCGTGTTCGACGAACAGCACCGTCATGCCGCGCTCCTTGAGATCCAGCACGTGATCCAGCAGCGACTGCGTCAGAGCCGGGTTGACCCCCGCCATCGGCTCGTCGAGCATGACGAGGTTGGGATCGCTCATAAGGGCTCGCGCCATGTCGAGGAGCTTTCGCTGCCCTCCCGAAAGGGAGGCGGCGTAGTCCTGCTCTTTGGCGTCGAGCTTGAAGCGAACGAGCAGGTCTTTCGCCTTCGCCTCGATCTCCCGCTCCTGCGACCGCCACAGCCAGGGCAGCATCGACGTCCAGAACCGCTCGCCGCGCTGCCCCGGCGCTCCGAGCTTCATGTTCTCCAGCACCGTCAGCAGCGAGAGCGCCTTGGTCAGCTGGAAGGTGCGCACCTGGCCCATCCGGGCGACCTTGAACGAGGGGACGCCGGCGAGGTTCGTGCCGTCATATGCCCAGGTGCCCGTGTTGGGCTTGTCGAAGCCGCAGAGCAGGTTGAACAGCGTGGTCTTGCCCGCCCCGTTGGGGCCGATGAGGGCGGTGATGGCGTGACGCGGGATCTCGAGATGATCCACGTCCACCGCGCTCAGGCCACCGAACTGACGGGTGACGTTGTCGATCACGAGGATCGGGTCCGTCTTCTTCACGCCCGGTGCGGGCGCGCCTTCCAGCCCGATCACCGTCTTCGGCCGCTTGATGCTCCCGGTCATCGGCGCGGGCTCCGCCGCGGCGCCGGGGGTGTTCTCACT
The DNA here is from genome assembly GCF_044769785.1 of Microbacterium sp. GXS0129. Lineage (NCBI taxonomy): Bacteria > Bacillati > Actinomycetota > Actinomycetes > Micrococcales > Microbacteriaceae > Microbacterium > Microbacterium sp. GXS0129. The sequence goes on from NZ_JBIZVZ010000001.1 coordinate 637,187, forward strand.
TGACAAAGGTCAGCTCCCTCTTGTTGCCGAGGATGCCCTGCGGGCGGAAGATCACGATCAGCATCAGCACGAGCCCCAGCAGGATCAGCACCAGAACCTTGGCCTGCGAGTCGGTGAAGGGGAGCATGCCCGCCTTCGCCATTCCGCTCAGCAGACCCGACAGGAACGACTGCGCCACCAGGTAGATGACAGCGCCCAGTGCCGGTCCGAAGATGGTCGCCGCTCCGCCGAGGAGCAGCATCGTCCAGATCTGGAACGTGGTGGAGGTGGTGTACAGGCCCGGGCTGGTCGCCGAGCCCATCACCCAGACGATGCCTCCCACCGCGGCGATCACGCCGCCGATGATGAGGGACTGCATCTTGTAGGCGAACACGTTCTTGCCGAGCGAGCGCACCGCGTCTTCGTCCTCGCGGATGCCCTTGATGACCCGGCCCCACGGGCTGCGCATCAGGGCCCACACCAGGAGGATCGCGATGGCGAGCATCAGCAGGCCGAACAGGATGGTGCTCAGCTGACTGGGTGTGTAGCTGAACGGACCGAATCCGATCTTCATGTCGCTCGGCAGGGCTGCGAGCGGGCTCGCATCGATGAAGGCACGGGCGTAGCCGCTCAGACCGCCCGATCCGGCGGTGTACTCCGTGAAGCTCTCCGTGAGAAAGAGGTAGCGCACGATCTCCGCTGCGGCGATGGTCACGATGGCGAGATAGTCCGCGCGCAGTCGCAGGGTTGGGATGCCCAGCACCACCGCGAAGACGGTGGCGGCCAGCATGCCCACCAGCATGGCCGTCCACCAGGGCAGCCCGAAGCTCACGATCGAGATGGCGTAGCCGTACGCGCCGAGGGCCATGAAGGCCGCCATGCCGAAGTTCAGCAGGCCGGTGAACCCGAAGTGCACGGCCAGGCCCGTGGCCGCCAGCGCGAACGCCAGGGTGGTCGGCTGCAGCAGATAGCTCGCCGCATCGTTGAGGATGCTCAGGAAGTTCATCCGTCAGCCCAGCCTTTCCTTGCGGCCCAGCAGACCCTGCGGCCGTACCAGGAGGATGATGATCAGCACGACGAGCGCGCTGGCGTACTTCAGGTCGCTCGGCACGCCGAACAGGGTGGACACCTCGACCACCAGGCCGATGATGAGTGAGCCCACGAGCGCGCCGAAGGCCGTGCCGAGGCCGCCGAGAGTGATGGCGGAGAAGATGAGCAGCAGCATGCCGGTGCCCATGTTCCAGGTGATCCCGGGGCGGTAGTACGCCCAGAGGATGCCGGCGACGGCGGCGAGCATGCCGGCGATCACCCACACGATGCGGATGACGCGATCCACGTTGATGCCGGAGGCCGCGGCCAGCTGTGGGTTGTCCGAGATCGCGCGGGTAGCCTTGCCGAGCCGCGTGCGGGTGAGGAAGAACGCCACGGCAGCGATGGACACCACGCAGACGATGATGCTGATGATGTCGACCCAGCTCAGGGAGACGGGGCCGAACTTCATCGGTGCCATGTTGGCACCCTCCAGCTGGAAGGTGCCGCCGCCGATGAAGAACTGGATCACGTACCGCAGGGTCAGCGACAGGCCGATGCTCACGATCATGAGCTGCACCACGCCGAGTCCTCGTCGTCGCAGGGGTCGCCAGAGCCCGGCATCCAGCGCGAGGCCGAGGGCAGCACCCCCGATCACCCCGGCGATGAGTCCGGCCCACAGCGGCAGGCTCCAGAAAGATGTGAACACCAGCGAGACGAACGCCCCCCAGGTGACGAGCTCGCCGTGCGCGAAGTTCGACAGGCCGGTGGTGCCGTAGATCAGGGCCGCGCCGATGCCGGCGAGTGCCAGGAGCAGTCCGAACTGGAGTCCGTTCGCCAGACGCACCAGCAGCTGATCGGCGAAGGACTCGGTGACTCGTTCGCCCTCGCCGAGGAACATGTTGATCCGGACGGTGTTGGTGAGTTTGAAGGCGACCTCCTTCTCGGCCCCGTCGGTCACGATCACCCCGTCCGGCAGGGTGGACTCATCCACCGTGAGGGTGTAGTCGGCCTTCTCCGGTACGTAGAGCGTCCAGGCGCCCTCGGCGTCCGTCTCCGTCTCCCCGCTGAAGCCGTTTCCCTCGATGGAGAGCTTCACGCCCTCCAGAGGCTTCTCTTCGAAGGTGATGAAGCCCTTGACGACGAAGTCCGTGACGGTCTGCCCGTCGGGAGACTCCTCGGCGCGGGCACTTCCGGCGGTGGCGAAAACGGATGCGAACACGGCCACGGCGGCCAGGATCACGGCGATGAACAGGACCTGCCACTTGGGGCGGGGCCTGGTCATGGGAGTCGTGGAGCCCACGAACCCTCCTTTGGGTCGGGCGCGAAGCATCGGGATGCGTCAACACTGATTGCGACGAGCGTAGACGTCAGTGAGCAATTGATCCAGCATTGTGGCGTTCTGTGGACAGATTGCAATCGAAACGGCTTGGGGGGCAGCGAAAAGCGAAGTGGCCTGGAGCAGTGGACTGGACCGTGCGCCGGCGGGAATTATTCGCGCCCCGCGGGCGCTTAGAATCATCAGAACGGGTCACCAGCCCGTAGCCGTCGCCGTCGACCCCCGCATGATCTGCGCCCATCGGCGCGAGAGGAGCCCCCCGTACATGGAACAGAACGATCCCTTCGGTTTCGTCGGACTGACCTACGACGATGTGCTCCTGCTGCCGGGGCACACCGATGTGATCCCGAGTGAGGCCGACACCTCCTCGCGACTGACCCGCCGCATCACGGTCGCCACTCCGCTGCTCTCCGCCGCGATGGACACCGTCACCGAGGCGCGCATGGCCATCGCGATGGCCCGCCAGGGCGGCATCGGGATCCTGCACCGCAACATGTCGATCGAAGACCAGGCGACGCAGGTCGACCGCGTCAAGCGATCCGAGTCGGGGATGATCTCGGATCCCATCACCACGACGCCGGACGCCACCATCGCCGAGGTCGACGGACTGTGTGCCAAGTACCGCATCTCCGGACTGCCCGTCGTCGACGAGGCCGGTCATCTCGTGGGCATCGTCACCAACCGGGACATGCGCTTCGTGAGCGACAAGTCCATCACCCGCGTGAAGGACGTCATGACGAGTGAGGGCCTCATCACGGCACCGGTGGGCATTCCCGCCGACGACGTCCTGGCCATCTTCGCCAAGCATCGCGTGGAGAAGCTCCCGCTGCTGGACGCCGAGGGCAAGCTCGCCGGTCTCATCACCACCAAGGACTTCGACAAGAGCGAGAAGTACCCGCTCGCCACCAAGGACGACCAGGGACGCCTCCGTGTGGGTGCGGCCATCGGCTTCTTCGGAGAGGCCTGGCAGCGCGCCGAGGCCCTGCGCGACGCCGGTGTGGACGTCATCGTGGTGGACACCGCCAACGGCGACTCCGCCGGCGTGGTGGACCTGATCAAGCGCCTGAAGGCGGATCCGACCTTCGACGCGATCGACATCGTGGGCGGCAACGTCGCCACGCGCGAGGGCGCTCAGGCGCTCGTCGACGCCGGTGCCGACGCCGTCAAGGTGGGAGTCGGCCCTGGTTCCATCTGCACGACCCGCGTGGTCGCCGGTGTCGGCGTGCCGCAGGTCACCGCCATCTATGAGGCGGCGAAGGCCGCGAAGCCCGCGGGCGTCCCCGTGATCGCCGACGGCGGTCTGCAGTACTCGGGTGACATCGCCAAGGCGCTCGTCGCCGGTGCCGACACGGTGATGATGGGTTCGCTGTTCGCCGGAACCGACGAGTCGCCCGGAGATGTGGTCTTCGTCAACGGCAAGCAGTTCAAGCAGTACCGTGGCATGGGGTCGCTGGGTGCGATGCAGACGCGCGGCAAGAAGACGTCCTACTCCAAGGACCGCTACTTCCAGGCCGACGTCCCCAGCGACGACAAGCTGATCCCCGAGGGTATCGAAGGCCAGGTGGCGTACCGCGGTCCGGTCGCCGCCGTCGCCTACCAGATGGTCGGGGGTCTGCGTCAGTCCATGTTCTACGTGGGAGCCCGCACCATCGAGGAACTGCAGGCGAAGGGCAAGTTCGTCCGCATCACGGCGGCCGGACTCAAGGAGAGCCACCCGCACGACGTGCAGATCGTCGTCGAGGCGCCGAACTACCGCAAGTGATCGTGTCGTGACACGGCCCGGGAGAGATCATCTCCCGGGCCGTTCGCGTCCGGTGCCTCAGTGGGAGCGCGCCGGTCGCTCGATGCGGCGGAAGAGCTCCGCGGCGCGGTAGTCGTCCTCAAGAGCGAGGCGGGCCAGGACCTCACCGATCGCCGGGGCGAACTTGAAGCCGTGCCCCGAGAATCCCGCACCCACCACGATGCGGCCGGAGCGGTCGAGGTGGAAGTCCTCGTCGGCGGTCGATGTGTACGTGCAGCTGACCGGGGCAGCGGTATCCGCGTCCAGCCCGGGGAACCACTCGCGGACATAGTCCCGCAACTGCGTCAGGGAGTGCGACCGATGGGGGCGCTGATCCGGGTCCACCTCCTCGCCGACCAGATGGAAGCCCACCTTGATGCCCTCGCCGGGGGTCGGCATGCCGTAGACATCTGCCGGCCACGGCCGGCCCAGCAGGTGGTTGAACGACGGCCAGACGGCCTCGCGACGCGGGCGGAAATGAGCCGGGTGCTCCTCGGTGACCCGCAACCCGGGAAGGGGGATCGTCGCGGGAACCAGCGCGCGCGTCCAGGCGCCCGCGGTGATCATGACGCGATCGGCGTGGATCTCGGATCCATCCGGGAGTGTCACCCGCCCGCTCGGGCTGACCGCGCGCACGGGGGTGCTCCAGCGGACATCGCCACCGGCGTCACGGATGGCGGCCTCGAAGCGGCGCAGGGCCATGGCCGCACGGATGGCTCCCGACGACTCGGACAGCAGGACCGGCTCTGCGAACCGCATGCCGGTGAACCGGGCGCCCGCCTCTGCCGGATCCAGCAGGCGGGAGCGGATCCCGCGCCCGGCATGGGCGCGCTGAACCGGCAGGAGACGGTCGAGCGGCCCGTGATTGACGAGCCCGTGCGCGCGAATGAGCGGCTGATCGAGCCCGGCGGACAGGAGGGCCCAGAGCTCACGCGCACGCACCAGCAGATCGAGGTACTCGTCGCGCGAGTACGCGTCGTTGAAGTTCCGTGTCCTCCCGTGTGATGCGCCGTGGTGGTGACCGCGCGCGAACCGCTCCAGCACGATCGGGCGCGCTCCAGCGCGAGCGAGTGCCCATCCCGTCGCCAGGCCCATCACGCCGCCGCCGACCACGACGATCCCCCGCGCCATCTCGCCCGCCTTCCTCGCTGCGGCGATGTTAGCGTCGCGAGTGGGCTCGACACCCTCCGGGCGTCATCCGCCGCCACGCGGCACCCCGCACCGGCGACCGGCCGACTGCTGCTAGACAGGACGCATGACTTCTCCCGGCATCGTCTGGCCGCGCCCTGCGGGCGAGCTGGAGCTCCGACTGCCCACGGCAGAGAGCCTCGACCGGGTTCTGCGCTGGCGAAACGACCCGGCGGTGACGAACTGGCTGCTCAAGACCGAGGTGGAGCCGGAGGCCTTCCGCCGGGCCTGGCTGGATGCCATCGCTGATCCGCACGATCACTCGGCCATTGCGTTCCTCGGCGATGAGGCGGTGGGCACCGCCTCACTCTGGGTCACGGACGCCATGGGGCAGAGCCACGTTGCCGACGGTCCGTGGCGCGGGGCCGAGGCCGGAATCGGATACCTGATCGATCCCGCATACGCCGGGCGGGGCTACGCCACCGAGCTCGGGCGGGCGCTACTCGTCCTCGCATTCGACGAACTCGGGGTTCACCGGGTCACGGCCGGGTGCTTTGCGGACAACACGGCCTCCTGGCACGTGATGGAGAAGCTGGGGATGAGACGTGAGCAGCACGGCCGGCGGGACTCGTGGCATGCCGAGCTCGGCTGGATCGACGGCTATACGTACGCGATCCTCGCCGAGGAATGGCGCGCGCGCCAGGGTGGGTAGCCCGCTGGGTGCAGCGAGGAGAGTTTTCATCCGCAGATTGATCTCGCCGCCCGGAAAATAAGGGATCGAATCGTTTCGTTCTCGGGCCATGTCGTGGGAGCATGGAGGTGGTCCCGACGAGCGGCGGTACGCCGTCGCCTGCTCGAGCGGCAACGGACCACCCGCCTCATCGGCCGATTTCCCCCCCTGAATCGGTTCCCTCGGTGACGGCGGACGCCCGCCCCCGATCCGGCTTCCTCTCCCAGAAAGTGTCATGTCCCAGTCGCTCACCGCGGGCAGCCCCTGGCGCGTCATCCTCGCCTTCACCGTCCCGCTTCTCATCGGCAACGCCGTCCAGCAGCTCTACCAGTTCGTCGACACGGTCGTCGTCGGTCGTCATCTCGGCGTCGACTCGCTCGCGGCCGTCGGCGCCACCGGCAGCTTCATCTTCTTCCTCCTCGGCTTCGCCTGGGGAATGACCGCCGGCTTCGCCATCCCCACAGCTCAGGCCTACGGTGCGCAGAACGCCGCGGCCGTGCGCCGGTCGGTTGCCACGGGCGCCATTCTCACCGGCATCGTGAGCGTGCTCATCACCGCGGCAGCGCCGTTCTTCTCCGAATGGGCGCTGCGGATGCTGAACACGCCGGAGATCCTCCTGCCGGAGGCGACGGTGTTCACCGTGATCAGCTTCCTCGGCACCGGTGCGACGATGTTCTTCAACTTCCTCTCCGCAGCGATCCGTGCGATCGGCGACTCCCGGACACCGCTGGTCTTCCTCGTGCTCGCGTGCCTGCTCAACGTGCTGCTGGTCGTGGTCTTCGTCGCGGTGCTGGAGTGGGGTGTGGCGGGTGCCGCGCTGGCCACCGTGATCTCGCAGCTGGTGTCGGTGCTGCTGTGCCTGCTCTACGTGAAGGCCCGCCTGCCCGAGCTGCACCTGAAGCGCGAGGACTGGCGCATCACCTCCGACGACGTTCGCGAGCACCTGCGCCTCGGTCTGCCCATGGGATTCCAGGCCTCGATCATCTCGATCGGCGCCATCGCGGTGCAGGTGCGGCTCAACGGCCTCGGTGCGGACGCCGTCGCCGCGTACACCACGGCGATGCGTGTCGACTCCCTCGCCAGTGCCTTCCTCGCCTCTCTGGGTCTTGCCACCTCGATGTTCGTAGCCCAGAACCTCGGGGCGGGGCGTCCGGATCGCATCCGCCGCGGCGTTGTTCAGGCGGTCTGGATGACCCTCATCGGCTCCGCGGCCCTCGGCGCCGTGATGATCGCCTTCGGCGGCCAGATGGTCCGCCTCTTCGTCGGCGACGGAGCCGCCGACGTCGCCGATCTCGCGTTCATCAATCTGGTCATCAACGGACTCGCGTACTGGATCCTCGGCGTGCTGTTCGTGCTCCGCGGCGCTCTGCAGGGGCTCGGTAGCGCGATCATCCCCACCATCACGGGGATGATCGAACTCGGGATGCGCGTGCTGGCGGCCGTCGCCCTCGGCGCGGTGTGGGGCTATGTCGGTGTGGCGTGGTCCAACCCGCTGGCCTGGATCGGCGCCGTCGTGGTGCTCGTCCCCGCCTACCTGCATGCGCGACGCGCACTCGCTGTCATGCCCGTGCGCCGCGGCGAGCCCGCCACCGACACCACGCCGATCGCCGTGGTGGGACCGATCGACGGCTCGCGCACGGTCGATGCCGTGGTCACGCAGCCGATCCCCGTGATGCGCCGTCGGTTCTGGGGCCGCACGCGCGGCCCCGTCTCGTCCCGGTCCGCCTCCCGCCCGCGCGTGCGCGACTGATCCCGGTCCCGCGTCCGCGTTGGATCCTGCGTCCATGGGGCTGGGGTCGTGCGTGATCCCGCGTCCGTGCGGCTGGGGCCGTGCGTGATCCCGCGTCCGTGCGGTTGGGGCCGTGCGTGATCCCGCGTCCCTGCGGCTGGGGCCGTGCGTGATCCCGCGATGAGGAAGGGACGCGGCGGCGCTCGACGGGAGTCAGGCGAGGAGGGCTTCGTCGGCGAGGAGATCGGCGAAGGCGAGCTCGGCGGCGCCGATGAACAGCCGGTCGTCGGCCAGCGCCGCGGGCAGGACTGCGAAGTCCGGATCGTTCGGGCGGATGCACTGTGCGGCGATCGCGTCCCGCAGCTCCCTGGCGTCCTTTCCCTCCCCGAGCAGCGGCGCGAGGGTGCCACCGAGCACCACCGCACCGGTATCGAGGATCGAGACAGCGGTGGCGATCGTGGCGGCGAGGATGCGGCGACGGCGTGCCCGCTCCTGCGCCGCTGCACGGGGGTCCGGCACACCGATCTCGCGGCGGACCAGTGTGTTTGTTTCCGCGCCCGGCGCACGGAGCTCGTCTTCGAACGCCCCCGACACCGTTCGCCGGTCGGCGGGGTCGGTGAAGGGGGCGACGATGTGCCCGAACTCGCCGGAGAAGCCTGAGACGCCGCGGAGCAGGCGTCCACCGGTGATGATTCCGCCACCGATGCCGGACGGGCCGCCGTTGAGGTAGACCACATCGTCACGACCGGCGCCGGAGCCGAATCGGTGCTCGGCGAGTGCGCCGAGCGAGGCGTCGTTTCCCGCGCGGGCCGGCAGTCCGGTGGTCTCTGCGACGATGTCGGCGAGCGGCTCGTCGACCCAGCCGAGGTGAGGCGCATTCGCGACCAGCGCCGTGCCGCTGACGAGACCGGGCACCGCGAGACCGATGCCCACGAGCCGCGCGTGCGACAGCGCACCCTCGCGCCACGCGGCAATGGTCGCGGCGATGACATCCGCCACCTGCCGGGGCGAGGGCGGTGCGTCCAGCTCCACGGTGGCACGGGCGCGGACGGCACGGTCCAGTCCCACGGCCGCGAGACGCACCGCGTCCACCTCCGGGTTCACGGCGATCGCAACGACCTCGGAGGAAGGGGAGACCACGGGGGAGGGGCGGCCGACGCGGCGGGTCTGGGCCGGATCGTGCTCCACGGCGAGACCGGATTCGGTGAGCGAAGCCACCAGTGAGGCGATCGTGGAGCGGTTGAGGCCCGTGTCCGCTGTCAGCTGCGCCCGGGATCGTGCGCCCTCGCGATGGAGGATGGTGAGCAGCCGGGGCAGATTGTCGCTGCCCGGCGTGGTGGACGCCTGATCCATGTGCCTCCTTTGCGGACACTTCAGTGTGACAGGGGTTGCGCTCTCGATCCTCCCGCAATATGTTGTGCATCACAACATATACCGATTTCCCCGAAGGGCGAGACGATGACGACCACCCCCACCCGCGAAGACCGCTTCTCTTTTGGTCTCTGGACCATCGGCTACAACGGTGCCGACCCCTTCGGCGGACCCACGCGCCCGGCACTGGATGTGGTGCACGCCGTCGAGAAGCTGTCGGAGCTCGGCGCCTACGGCCTGACGTTCCACGACGACGACCTCTTCGCGTTCGGGTCCACCGACGCCGAGCGCCAGACGCAGATCGACCGCCTGAAGGGCGCGCTCGCCGACACGGGCCTGGTGGTGCCCATGGTCACCACCAACCTCTTCTCCGCCCCGGTCTTCAAGGACGGCGGCTTCACGTCCAACGACCGCGCAGTTCGCCGGTTCGCGTTGCGCAAGGTGCTGCGCAACCTCGATCTCGCCGCCGAGCTCGGTGCGAAGACGTTCGTGATGTGGGGCGGCCGCGAAGGCGCCGAGTACGACTCCGCCAAGGACGTGCGCTCGGCGCTGGAGCGATACCGGGAGGCCGTGAACCTGCTGGGCGACTACGTGACCGACAAGGGCTATGACATCCGCTTCGCGATCGAGCCGAAGCCGAACGAGCCGCGCGGCGACATCCTCCTTCCCACAGTCGGTCACGCGCTGGCGTTCATCGAGTCGCTGGAGCGTCCGGAGCTGGTGGGTCTGAACCCCGAGGTCGGTCACGAGCAGATGGCCGGGCTCAACTTCGCGGCGGGCATCGCGCAGGCGCTCTACCACGACAAGCTCTTCCACATCGACCTCAACGGCCAGCGGGGGATCAAGTATGACCAGGACCTCGTCTTCGGTCACGGCGATCTGCACAACGCGTTCGCCCTGGTGGATCTGCTCGAGCACGGTGGCGCCGACGGCGGCCCCGCCTACACGGGTCCGCGTCACTTCGATTACAAGCCGAGCCGCACCGAGGACGAGACCGGCGTGTGGGACTCCGCCGCCGCGAACATGCGGATGTACCTGCTGCTGAAGGAGCGCGCGAGCGCGTTTCGTGCTGACCCGGAGGTGCAGGAGGCGCTGGCGGCCGCACGGGTGGACGAACTGCGTCAGAACACGCTGGGCGAGGGCGAGACGTACGACGATCTGCTCGCGGACCGTTCCGCGTACGAGGACTTCGACGCGAACGCGTACTTCGGCGGCCGGGGATTCGGCTTCGTGCGCCTGCAGCAGCTGGCGGCCGAGCACCTGATGGGTGCGCGTGGCTGAGCGGACCCTCGTCGCGGGCGTCGACTCGTCCACGCAGTCCTGCAAGGTCGTCATCATCGATGCCTCGTCGGGGGAGGTCGTCCGCCAGGGGCGGGCGGCCCACCCCGATGGCACCGAGGTGGATCCGGCGCACTGGTGGCGCGCTCTGGTGGAGGCGATCGCCGATGCCGGGGGAGTGTCCGATGTGGCCGCGGTCTCGGTCGGTGGGCAGCAGCACGGGATGGTGGTGCTGGACACCGACGGCGAGGTGATCCGTCCCGCGCTGCTGTGGAACGACACGCGCTCCGCCGCAGCGGCGGAGGAGCTCATCGCGGAGTTCGGCGCTGAAGCGCTCGCGCAGCGCACGGGTCTTGTCCCGGTGGCCTCCTTCACCGCGACGAAACTGCGCTGGCTCCGCGACGCCGAGCCCGAGGCCGCGGCCCGCGTCGCGGCCGTCGCGCTCCCGCACGACTGGCTGACCTGGCGTCTGCGCGGCTATGGTCCGCGCGATTCCTCGCCGCGAGGCCCGGTGCTGGACGAACTGATCACCGATCGCTCGGACGCATCGGGGACCGGCTACTGGGATCCGGCGAGCGGCGGATACGACCGTGAGGTGCTGGTCGCCGCGCTCGGTCACGACGCCGTTCTGCCGCGTGTGCTCGCTGCGGACGAGTCGGTCGCGGTCGACGCCGTGACGGACGCGGGATTCGCGGTCGGGGTCCTCGTCGGCCCGGGAGCAGGTGACAACGCGGCGGCCGCGCTCGGCGTCGGTGCCGGCGTCGGCGACGCGGTCGTCTCGATCGGCACCAGTGGAACCGTGTTCGCGGTGAGCGCTGATCGCACCGTCGATCCGTCCGGAACCGTCGCCGGGTTCGCTTCGGCGGACGGCGCCTTCCTGCCTCTGGTGGCAACGCTCAACGCGGCGCGTGTCCTCACCGCGATCGCCGCCCTGCTCGGCGTGGACGTGGACGAGCTGAGCGCGCTCGCTCTTCGCGCCCAGCCGGGAGCGGGCGGGATGACCCTGGTGCCCTACTTCGAGGGGGAGCGCACCCCCAACCTGCCGGATGCGACGGCATCGCTCACCGGGATGACCCTGGCATCGACGACGCGCGAGAACCTCGCGCGCGCAGCGGTGGAGGGCATGCTCGGCGGACTCGCCGCCGGTCTCGATGCGCTTCGCGACCTCGGTGTCCCGCTTCGGCGGGTGCTGCTGATCGGCGGCGGTGCCCGCTCGGCCGCCGTGCAGTCGCTGGCCGCCACGGTGCTCGGTCTGCCGGTCGAGGTGCCCGCTCCGGCGGAGTACGTCGCCCTCGGCGCCGCCCGTCAGGCCGCCGTGATCATCGGGTATCCCCGTTCATAGCGCGCAAATGGCTCCAAATCCGGCGGATTTGGAGCCATTTGCGCGCAACGGAGCGAGGAAGAGTCCTCAGGAACGAGCGGCTAGACTAGACGCATGCCCGCACCCAAACTCGCCACCTTCCCGGCGATCCGCGGAGCGCTGAAGTTCTATCAGATCGCATCGATCATCACAGGAGTCTTCCTGTTGCTGCTGTGTATCGAGATGGTGCTGAAGTACACGCCGATCCACCTGGAGCTGTTCCTCGGCGACCCGGACGGCCTGATCGCGCTCAAGCCCGTGGTCGAGACCGCGAACGGCCTGGAATCCACCGGTCAGGGCTTCAACGTCTCACTCGCGATCCTTGTGGTCCACGGCTGGTTCTACGTCGTGTACCTCTTCGCCTGCTTCCGCATCTGGTCCCTGATGCGCTGGCAGTTCCCGCGCTTCATCATGCTCGCCCTCGGCGGCGTCGTCCCGCTGCTCTCCTTCTTCATGGAGACGCGCGTGGCCCGCGACGTCAAGGCCTACCTCGCCAAGCGCGAGGCGGACGAGGCGGCATCCGCATCCGTTACCCCCACTCCAGCCACGGAAGGCAGCAAGTGACCGAGACCCCCGAAACCGCGCAGCGGCCGGTACTGGTCGTCGATTTCGGCGCCCAGTACGCGCAGCTGATCGCACGTCGTGTGCGCGAAGCCGGCGTCTATAGCGAGATCGTGCCGCACACCGCGACCGCAGCAGACATCGCTGCGAAGAACCCGCTCGGACTCATCCTGTCCGGCGGCCCGTCGTCGGTGTACGAGGAAGGCGCCCCGAAGCTGGATCCCGCGGTGTTCGACCTCGAGGTCCCGACGCTCGGCATCTGCTACGGCTTCCAGTACATGGCCCAGGTGCTCGGCGGTGAGGTGGCCGCCACCGGCCTGCGCGAGTACGGTGCGACCGATGCCACCACCAGCAGCGACAGCGTGATCCTTGAGGGCGTGCCCACCGAGCAGAACGTCTGGATGAGCCACGGCGACTCCGTCGCGAAGGCACCCGAGGGCTTCACCGTCAATGCGTCGACCGCGGGCGCGCCCGTTGCCGCGTTCAGCAACGACGAGAAGAAGTTCTACGGCGTGCAGTGGCACCCCGAGGTGAAGCACTCCACGCACGGTCAGGCGATCATCGAGAACTTCCTGCACCGCGCGGCGGGGCTCCCGGCCGACTGGAACAGCGACAACGTGATTGCTGAGCAGGTCGAGCGCATCCGCGCCCAGGTGGGTTCCGCCCGCGTCATCTCGGCGCTCTCCGGCGGCGTCGACTCCGCTGTCTCCACCGCGCTGGTGAACAAGGCCGTCGGCGACCAGCTGGTAGCCGTGTTCGTGGATCACGGGCTCCTCCGCAAGGGCGAGCGCGAGCAGGTGGAGAACGACTACGTGGCCTCCACCGGCGTGCGCCTGGTGACGGTCGATGCCCGCAAGCAGTTCCTGGACGCGCTGGCCGGAGTCACCGACCCGGAGACTAAGCGCAAGATCATCGGTCGTGAGTTCATCCGCTCGTTCGAGGCCGTGCAGCGCCAGCTGGTCGATGAGGCCAAGGAAGCCGGCGAGCCGATCAAGTTCCTCGTGCAGGGCACGCTCTACCCCGACGTGGTGGAATCCGGCGGCGGCGCAGGCACCGCCAACATCAAGAGCCACCACAACGTGGGCGGCCTGCCGGAGGACATGCAGTTCGAGCTCGTCGAGCCGCTGCGCACCCTCTTCAAGGACGAGGTCCGCGCCATCGGCCGCGAGCTGGGACTGCCCGAGGCGATCGTCTCGCGCCAGCCGTTCCCGGGCCCCGGCCTGGGCATCCGCATCATCGGTGAGGTCACGCAGGACCGGCTGGATCTGCTCCGCGACGCCGATGCGATCGCGCGTGAGGAGCTCACCGCCGCCGGTCTCGACAACGAGATCTGGCAGTGCCCGGTCGTGCTGCTCGCCGATGTCCGCTCCGTGGGAGTGCAGGGTGACGGACGCACGTACGGCCACCCGATCGTGCTGCGCCCGGTGTCCAGCGAGGACGCGATGACCGCCGACTGGTCTCGTCTGCCGTACGACGTGCTGTCGAAGATCTCCAACCGCATCACCAACGAGGTGCGCGATGTCAACCGCGTCGTGCTGGATGTCACGTCCAAGCCGCCGGGGACCATCGAGTGGGAGTGAACTCGTCGAAGCACCTGACCGCGCCCGCGGTCAGGTGCTTCGTGCTTGCTTCCCGGCTCATCCCGGATCTGGACGGCGGGTTCTGCCGCGCCGTCCTCGGTCGCGCGCGTGACCTCGTGGACGCCGGAGTCCCGGCCGAACTGCTGACCGTGGATCCGGGCAGCGCCGCCGACCATGACGCCCATCGCGCGGAGTTCGTGCGCCGAGGCGAGCTGGATCGTCCCGAGCGGCTGCGCAACCTCTTCGACGAGGCCAGCGCGGATCCGTCGTGGGTGCGTGCTGCCGCGCATCCGGGGACACGAGACCCCGCGCTGGAGTACCGTCCGGTCCCCGCGGCCCACCCGGTCCTTGAGCTTCCCGTGATCGCCGGGAACCCCGACTGGCACCTCAGCACAGCGCCCGTGGTGGTGCTCGCCGCGGACGGCTCGGAGGCCGGCGTGCTGGACGGCTTCGGGGGACTGTACCGGGCGTGGCTGGACCACGTTCTGGCGACGGCACCCGGTGATGGCCTCCAGAGCGTGGTGATCGTCGAGGCGCGGCAGCTGGGGGAGCTGCTCACCGCCTGGGACTCACCCGCGAAGCTCGTCCACACCACGCACACCGCCCACATCGGGGAGCCCTACACCCCGGACGCGCCGATTCTGCCGCTCTGGCAGCGATGGCTGCATGCGGCCGGTGCGTTCGACGCGGTGGTCTGGCTGACGGCAGCGCAGCGCGACGACGTGATCGCACGGTTCGGCGCCGGGCGGATCGACGAGGTCCTGCCGTTCGGCGCGACGGCTGTCGCGCACCCGCGTCCAGCGGCCGAGCGTGACCGCCACCGTGCGGTGATGATCAACCGCCTCGCGCCAGGCAAACGGCTCGATCACGCGGTGCGCGTCTGGCGAAGGGTGGTGGACCAGCTGCCCGATGCGGTGCTGGACATCTACGGCGAGGGAGCGTCTCGCGGCGCGATCGAGGCGCTGATCGACGAGCTCGGCCTCACGGAGCGCGTCATCCTGCACGGCCAGATCGCCGATCCCGATACGGTGCTGGATGATCCGGCTGTGCTGCTGCTGACCACCGCGTTCGAGGGCCAGGGACTCGCCGTGCTGGAGGCGCTGGCACACGGGACGCCGGTGGTGAGCTACGACGTCCGTTACGGCCCCGCCGAGGCCCTGTCGGACGGCGGTGGTCTCCTCATCGCCTCCGGAGACGAAGACGCGTTCGGCGATGCAGTGCTCCGGATCCTGACGGACGACGACCTGCATGCGCGGTTGGTGACCGAGGCGCACGGGGCTGCGCGGTCGCGCTCCCGCTCGGCGGCGACGCGGGAGATGCTGCAGATGCTGGCGCGCGTCGCGGAGCGTCCGCGACGGCGCTGAGGCTCAAGCCTCCGCGATCTCCGCGAAGAGCTCCTCCACGCGCTGACGCTCCCAGTCGAGGATCGGGTCGTCGGCGTGCGCTGACATGTTCTCCACGGCGGCGTCCAGAATCTCCTGTGCCGCGTCGGGGT
The DNA here is from genome assembly GCF_044769785.1 of Microbacterium sp. GXS0129. Classification (NCBI taxonomy): domain Bacteria; kingdom Bacillati; phylum Actinomycetota; class Actinomycetes; order Micrococcales; family Microbacteriaceae; genus Microbacterium; species Microbacterium sp. GXS0129. The sequence goes on from NZ_JBIZVZ010000001.1 coordinate 652,546, forward strand.
CGGCGAAGCTCACAAGCTCGCCCAGGGCCACGGCTGCCTGGCACCCGACCACGGTGGTGGGGTCGGCATCGACCACCTCGCGCAGCAGGGCCTCCGCCTTCTCGAACTGCTTGCGATCGGCGAGCATGAGCGCGCGCTGGAACTTGACCTGCTGATTCACCCTTCCAGTTTCCACCCTGTCAGCGGAAACGACGAACGGGGCCGGATTCTTCCGGCCCCGTTCGTCGATGAGGGGATCAGTCGTTGCCGCGCGCGATCGCGATGATGCGCAGGATCTCCACGTAGAGCCAGACGACCGTCACCATGACACCGAACGCGGCGTACCAGGCGAGGTTCCGGGGAGCGCCGTTGCGCACGCCCTGCTGGATGCCATCGAAGTCCAGCACCAGCGAGTACGCGGCCATGATGACGACCAGCACACCGATGATGAGACCCAGCGGGACGCCGAAGCCGGCGATGTTGAGCTTCGCGCTGTACATGCCGAAGCCCTGGTTCAGCACGCCGGTCCACATCAGGATGAGGTTCAGCAGGGAGAACACCAGATATCCGACCATCGCGATCAGGAAGATCTTCGTGGCGCGCTTGCTGGCGCGGATCTTGCCGCTGGCGAACAGCGCGAGAGTGACGCCGACCACGGCGATGGTGGCGAGGGTCGCCTGCATGACCACGCCCGGCCAGAACGCCTCGAAGGTGGCCGAGATGGCGCCGATGAACAAGCCCTCGAACGCCGCATAGGCGAAGATCAGAGCCGGACGCACCTTCTTGCGCGACGTGAAGGTGACGACCATCGCCAGCACGAAGCCGCCGAGCGCACCGAGCGCCCACGGGATCATGTTGGTGGGCTGACGGTAGCTGACGGTCAGGCCGCTCGCCGCCCAGATCCAGCCGACGACCGCGGTGATCAGCAGCACGCCGAAGAGCGCCGCCGTCTTCCAGATGGTGTCTTCGTACGTCATGCGGCCGTGGTCGATGGCGCTGGCCGTGGGGGCGGCGTACATGCCCTCCAGGTTGGCCTGCACCGCGGCGTTCTGCGCGGCCTGCTGCGAAGCAGCCCACTGCGCGTTCTGTCCGGCCGATTGCGGGCTCTGGGTATACGGCTGTCCGTTCAGGGTGTAGCCGCCCTGCGCGGGCGGCGGCACGAGCCCGGTCGTCTGCGCTCCCGCAGGAGCAACCGGAACGGCGGGAGCGTTACGCTCCTGGAACGCCGAGTTGCTGAAGATCGGGTTTCGAAGGGCCATTGCGGCTCACGCTCCAATGCTGTGTGTCAAGGACACGGTGTTCTTCATTGTACGGGCGGGATCCGGGAGAATCCCGGGATTCTCAGACGGCGAACAGCATCTGACCGGCTCGGCCACGTTCCGAGGACCCGGGGATCACGGTGCCCGGCGAGAGATGACCCCAGCGGACGATGATGGGGTGGTGCCCCGCGAGAGATGAGCCCAGCGGACTACGATGGGCCGGTGCCCCGTCGTCGCCCCCTCGTCATCGGCCATCGTGGAGCGCCCGGATACCGTCCGGAGCATTCTCCATCCGCGTACGACCTCGCCCTCGCGATGGGTGCGGACGCCGTCGAGCCGGATGTGGTGGTGTCGCGCGACGGGGTGCTGGTGGTCCGGCACGAGAACGAGATCTCGGGAACCACCGACGTGTCCGAGCGCCCCGAGTTCGCCGATCGGCGTACCACCAAGCGGGTGGACGGTGCCGAGCAGACCGGATGGTTCACCGAGGACTTCACCTGGGAGGAGCTGTCGACGCTGCGGGTGCGTGAGCGCATCCCGGCACTGCGCGCTACCAGCGCCACCTACGACGACCGGCAGCCGATGCTGCGCCTGCGCGACGTGCTGGACCTCGTCCATCGCGCCTCCCTCGAGCAGGGCCGCGAGATCGGTGCGGTGGTCGAGATCAAGCACGCCACGTACTTCGCCGGGATCGGGCTGGACCACGTGCCGCTGCTGCTGGCCGAGCTGGAAGCGTGCGGCTGGGGTGGTGGCGCGCACCCTCTCGTGATCGAGTCCTTCGAGCAGACCGTGATCACCCGCCTGCAGCAGGAGGGGCTCCGAGCGACCTATGTGTACCTGCTGGAGGCTGCGGGAACCGCCTACGACCTGCGCGCGTCCCGTCAGGCCGGCGTTCCTTCGTACGCGGATCAGCTCGGCCCCCGCGGCCTCGACGTGCTCGCGAGCCAGGTCGACGGGATCAGCCTGGACAAGAAGATCATCCTCCGGCCCGATCGGATGGGCCGCTCGCGCGGGCCGGCGCCGGTGGTCGAGGATGCCCATCAGCGTGGACTCCAGGTGTTCACGTGGACGGCCCGGCCCGAGAACGCGTTCCTGCTGAAGCAGTTCCGCACCGGTGCGAAGGCGGAGTTCGGCGACTACGAAGGCGAATGGCAGATTCTTCGTGAGGCCGGGGTGGACGGCGTGTTCGTCGATCACCCCGACCTCGGCGTCGACTTCTTCCGCGCACCGGCCGTTCGCGACTGATCACGGGCTTCTTCGTTCCTGCCCGCTTGTGATTTCCGGATGCGCGATGTCGGTGGCATGAGCGATGCTGTTATCCGCCGCATTCGTCGATCCGCACACCGGGGAGCATCATGACCGACGCCCACATCGCCGACACCCATGACCTCATCCGTGTGGTCGGAGCACGGGAGAACAACCTGCGCGACGTCTCCGTCGAACTTCCCAAGCGCCGGCTCACGGTCTTCACCGGCGTCTCCGGTTCGGGAAAGAGCTCGCTCGTGTTCGCGACGATCGCTGCGGAGTCCCAGCGGATGATCAACGAGACCTACTCCTCGTTCGTGCAGAACTTCATGCCCTCCCTCGCCCGTCCCGACGTCGACGTGCTCGAAGGGCTCACCACCGCGATCATCGTCGATCAGGAGCGGATGGGCGCCAACGCCCGCTCCACCGTGGGCACCGCGACCGACGTCAACGCGATGCTGCGCATCCTGTTCTCCCGCATCGGCGTGCCCCACATCGGCTCGCCTCAGGCGTTCTCCTTCAACGTGGCCTCGGCCTCCGGCGCCGGAGCCGTCACCGTGGAGAAGGGCGGACGCACGGTCAAGGAGCGCGCCGAGTTCTCCATCCTGGGCGGGCAGTGCCCGCGGTGCGAGGGCATGGGCACGGTGAACGACATCGACCTGGCCGAGGTGTACGACGAGAACCTGTCTCTGCTCGAGGGTGCCATCAAGGTACCGGGCTACACCCCTGACGGGTGGGCGACACGGATGTACGCCGAGTCCGGGTTCTTCGACGGCAGCACCAAGATCCGCGACTTCACGAAGCGTCAGCTGGACGATTTCCTCTACAAGTCGCCCGTCAAGGTGAAGATCGACAAGATCAACCTCACCTACGAGGGCCTCATCCCGCGCATCCAGAAGTCGATGTTGTCCAAGGACCGCGATGCGATGCAGCCGCACATCCGCGCCTTCGTCGACCGCGCCGTCACCTTCATCGTGTGTCCGGAGTGCGATGGCACGCGCCTCAGCGCCCCGGCACGATCGTCGAAGATCGCCGGGATCTCCATCGCCGATGCTTGCGCGATGCAGATCAGCGATCTGGCGCAGTGGGTGCGCTCCCTCGACGAGCCCTCGGTTGCTCCTCTGCTCACCGGGCTGCAGGAGACCCTGGACAGTTTCGTCGACATCGGTCTCGGATACCTCTCCCTCGACCGGCCGGCGGGAACCCTCTCCGGTGGCGAGGCGCAGCGCACCAAGATGATCCGTCATCTCGGCTCCTCCCTCACCGATGTGACGTATGTGTTCGACGAGCCCACGACCGGTCTGCATCCCCACGACATCGAGCGCATGAACCGCCTGCTGCTGGCTCTGCGCGACAAGGGCAACACCGTGCTGGTGGTGGAGCACAAGCCGGAGACCATCGCGATCGCGGACCATGTGGTGGATCTCGGACCGGGCGCCGGCTCTGCCGGAGGTGAGATCACCTTCGAGGGAACGGTGGAGGGGCTGCGCGCGAGCGAGACCCTCACCGGTCGGCACCTCGACCTGCGGGTCAACGTCAAGCCCACGGTGCGTGAGCCACGTGGCGCCATCGAGGTGCGCGGGGCAAACCTGCACAACCTGCAGGACGTGGACGTCGACATCCCGCTGGGCGTGCTCGTCGTGTTCACCGGCGTCGCCGGCTCGGGCAAGAGCTCTCTCGTTCACGGCTCGCTGCCGAAGGACGCGTCGGTGGTGTCGATCGATCAGGCACCCATTCGCGGCTCACGACGCAGCAACCCCGCGACCTACACCGGGCTGCTGGAGCACGTGCGCAAAGCCTTCGCCAAGGCGAACGGCGTGAAGCCCGCGCTGTTCTCGGCCAACTCCGAAGGCGCCTGCCCCAACTGCAACGGTGCCGGCGTGATCTACACGGATCTCGGCGTCATGGCCACGATGGAGACCACCTGCGAGGTGTGTGAGGGCAAGCGTTTCGACCACGAGGTGCTGCAGTATCACTTCGGGGGCAAGGACATCAGCGAAGTGCTGGCGCTGCCGGTGGCTGATGCGCTCACGTTCTTCGCCGAGGGCGAGTCCAAGATCCCGGCCGCCCACAAGATCCTCGGACGCCTGGCCGATGTGGGTCTGGGCTACATCAGCCTGGGTCAGCCGCTCACCACACTTTCGGGCGGAGAGCGTCAGCGGCTCAAGCTCGCGGCCCAGATGGGTGAGGGAGGCGACGTCTACATCCTCGACGAGCCCACCACGGGCCTTCATCTGGCGGACGTCGAGAACCTGCTGGCGCTGCTGGATCGGCTGGTGGACTCCGGCAAGTCCGTGATCGTGGTGGAGCACCACCAGGCGGTCATGGCTCATGCCGACTGGATCATCGACCTGGGTCCGGGGGCGGGCATCGACGGCGGCAAGGTGGTGTTCGAGGGTACGCCCGCGCAGCTCATCGCCGATGGCACCACGCTCACCGGCAAGCACCTCGGAGAGTACGTCAACGCGCAGCGCTGACGTACTCGCGGCGCTCTGAGGTCACTCCAGTCTCCGAGATCCCTGCGGTCGCCGAGATCCCTGTGGTCGCCGAGATCACTGCGGTCACCGAGATCACTGCGGTCTCAGACACCCCTGTGGTCTCAGACGCCCCTGTGGTCTCAGATGCGGTCGTATTCCCCAAACGCGGTTGTGGTCGCAGATGGCCCTGTGGTCTCCGTCATTGCTGTGATCTCCGAGCTTGCGGTGATCACAGGTCGCTGTAGTCGTCGCCCACGCCGAGCATGGTCACGACGCCGTCGACGACGGAGAAGCTGAGGTAGCGTTCGCCTTCTTCGCCCGGGTTCGCGAGAGACGACGTACCGGGAACCTTCTCGACGTTCAGACGGTACGCGGTGACATCGTCGTACGTGCCGTATGCGGTCACCTCGGCCCCCGCCGCCTCCACCTGCGCTACCGTCGCTCCCACGCTCAGCCCGGCAGACGTGAGGGCGACATCCTGCTCGGAGGCCGCACGGAACGTCACCGAGGCGGACGCCGGAGTGCCCTCGATCCAGGAGAGCGTCAGACCCGGCCAGCGGTACAGGTCGATGGGGTAGCGGTCATCGGGGCGCTCCGGTGCCACTTCGCCGAACATGCTGAACAAGGCGTCGCGTACGCCGACGGCGTCCGTCCGGATGTCGAGTACCTGTTCGCCACCCTCCGAGTCCGTGACGACGAGCTGGTCCAGGCGGAGGTCGAGACTGACGGGTGTGGCCGCGGAGTGCTCCGGCGTCGGTGTCGGGGTGGTGACGGCGGAGGCGGACGGTGACGGCGCGCTCGTACTCGTCGCGCTGGTCGGCGCCGGGGCGTTTGCCCCGTTCGGCTCGGGGGCGCAGCCTGCGAGCGCGAGGGCGCTCACGAGAACGCCGACGCTGATGAACAGCGGCACGCGCCGGTGAATGGCGGGGGTCCGCTGAGAGGTGTGAGCTGAGGCCGTCATGCGCTGATCGTAGCGATGCCGACCGGGTCCGCCGAAGCACCGGTGAGAGTCTGGAGACACGATCGTTATGACTTAGGCTGGTGGCGATAGCGCCTAGGGTTCCGGAACCACGTTCGACAGGTCCGAGCGGCGCCACGCGCGACGCCGTCGCACGTCATCTGACAGGACAAAAGCCCGGAGGACCGGTGTTCGTCGATCCATGAATCGGCGAGCGGAAGGTTCTCATGTCGCTTCTTGCTCTCGTCCTCGTTCTCGCCGCCGCGTGTGCGCACGCCGCCTGGAACGTGATCGCTCACGGTGCCAGCCGGGCCGGCTTGCCGTTCCTCTGGCTCGGCGCGCTGGCCAGCGGCATCGTATGGCTGCCCGTCGTACCGTTCACGGGCGGGATCGGAACGGATGACTGGTCGGGCTTCCTCCTGGGAGTCGCCGTGTCGGCGGTGCTGCACGTGGTCTACATGCTGGTGCTGCGGCGGGGATACGCGGCCGGAAACCTCTCCACCGTGTACGCCACGGCGCGCGGGTCCGGACCGCTGGTCACCGTGATCGTGGCGGTACTCGCACTGGGCGAGCGACCCTCACCGATCGCGCTCGTGGGCGTGATCGCGGTGATCGTCGGCGTGGTCTGGATCGGGCTGGTCGACCGCGGCGCGGGATCGTGGACGCGACGCGGTGTGGATCCCGCGATCGTCTTCGGTCTCCTCACCGGTCTCGCCATCGCCGCGTACACGCTGTGGGACAGCCAGTCTCTGCGGATGTGGCACATCTCACCCGTGGCGTTCATGGTGGGGTGCACCCTGATCGAGGTGGTGCTGTTCGGCGCGATTCTCGGCCCGCGCTGGCGCCAGGTCGTTCCGCTCGCACGGCTGCAGTGGCGACGCCTCCTGGCCTTCGGTGTGCTGTCGCCGCTGAGCTACATCCTCGTGCTCGCCGCGACGACCATCGCACCTGTGTCGCTCGTCGCTCCCACGCGCGAAGTCAGCGTCGTGCTCGTGAGCCTCTTCGGCGCCTTCGTCCTGCGAGAGGGACGGCCCGGGCTGCGGGTGGGAGCCTCGATCGTGGTCGTGGCGGGGATCGCGCTGCTCGCACTCTGAGTGCTCTACACAGGTGATTCAGATTCTTCTGAGCTAACTTCGCCCGACATCGCCGGGGCGCATACTGCGCCTGCCACGGACTCGAACTGCGGCATCATGGGTGGTGAAGTCGTTCGATCACGGAACCGATCGCGATCCGAGGCGGCGGCGGAGGAGGAGCATCATGGGTCCGGTGAGCGACACCTACCGCAAAGACCTCGCGATGCTTCAGACACGGATCCCCGCGGACGCGCACGCACGACTCGTGAAGCTCGCCGAGGACATCCAGGACGCGCGCGAGCGCGACGCTTCGGGCTCCGGCGAGCTGGATCGGCGCATCGCCGTGTACATGAATGTGCGCGAAGAAGCGCTCACGCAGACCGCGCAGCGGATCGAACCCGTGCTCGGCGCCTGAAGCCGGTCAGACCCGCCCGCGGCGCCGGTACTCCGCCGGAGTCATGCCGTATTCGTCGCGGAAGCTCCGATAGCCGGTGTCGGACGATCCGAAACCCACGCGGCGGGCGATCGACTCGAACGGCTCCTGCGTGAGAAGCAGCTCGCGTCCGGCGGCGGTCACCCGCCAGCGGCGGATGCACTGTGAGATGGAGAGCGGCTCGGATTCGAACAGCCGGTGCAGTCGACGCACGCTCACCCCGAGCGCGGCGGCGATCACGGAGACGTGAAGGTTCGGGTCGGCGTAGTTGTGCTCGATGAAGTCGTGCACGCGGGCGCGGACCGCGTCATCCGGGTCGGCCGGCTCTCCTGCGGGCTGAGCGGCGAGAAGCGCGCGGGAGAGGTCGAGCAGGGCATGAGCGGTGAGATCCGCCTCCACCGTGTTGTCGTCCGGAGCCGACTGGGACAGGGAACGCAGCAGACTCTCGAACGCCGACCCCACCGCCACGTCCGCCAGCGGGCGCAAGCCGAGAGCATCCAGTCGCTCACGGGGCATCCGGAGCTTGCGCGTCGGAATGAGCACGCTGAGCAACCGCGACGACCCGTCGCTGCTCATCACGAACGACCGCCGGGCAGGAGCGAGCAGCCAGTGACCAGCCGGCACGGCGACTTCGTCGGCTCCCTCCTGGACGGTGACGCCGCCGTGAACGACGAACATGAGCCGCGCCACGTCCGCCATCGCCGCGGCGGCACCGACGGGCCGCTCGAAGCGGAACGCGGAGCAGCGCAGATCCTCGAACGCCGATTCACCGAGGGGCACCGACACGAGACGGCCGCGGAAGCCGTCGTGATCGGCGCTGGTGAGATCGCCATCCGCGGCGAGCGAATCCATCCCGCGCCGCCCCGTCAGCGTGTAGACGGTGCGCGATCCTCGCGCAGCGGCGAGGGTGATGCCGAACGAGGGCATGACACCCGAGGTCACGATCGACCTCCCACCGGGGAAAACCACATGGGCGCCACCATACCTGCACCCTGCATGTTCGACCGGCGGGTTGACATGTCCTGCGGCGCGTCGCCGCCCGTACTGCGGTGACCGCGGCCCGCGGGAGCACTTGACGCGACGGCGGGAGTCGAACCCGCTGCACAACCGGGTATGAACCGGTGCCCGGAACCACCCGGACCGCCGCGATGTCACCACGCTAACCCGCGATCGCCGCGCATGAGCGTGAGTGACGAAGGATCACCGACCGTGACGGCACGTGACGAGATCCCACGGTGGAGGGGGGCGGATGCGGGCCCTGAACCGCATCCGCCCGGGGCCGCATCAGAGGAGCGACCGCTGCGCGGCAGAGCGCCGCTGGAGGTGCCGGGCGAGCGCGACGAGTGCACACAGCACCGCGATCAGTCCGACGATGAGCACCATCCCCGCGCCGACGGCGAGAGGGGTGATGCGCAACCAGACGTCCGCCAGGAAATCGGCGGAGAGGGCGGTGGTCGACCAGAAGCCGATACCCGCGAGTGCCAGGAAGACCAGACCCCAGATAATCCCGCCCCAGCGGGTACGGGGGGCTTCGGGGACTGCGGGAAGGGAGCGCGCCGGGGGATCACCGGCGGCTGGTGTGACGGGGCCGGGGGCCGCCGTCGCGTCTCGCGCGACGGACGGCGCTGGCGGTGCCATCTGCGCAGGCACGTCCTCCACCGGCGCGGGCGCGATCGAGAGAGCCCGTGCCGTCAGCACATGGTCCTCGTCCGGAACCGGGCTGCCTTCCGGGAGTGGGTGCGGCGCCGGGGCGGCGGAGTCGTACTCGTCGCCATCGGGGCGCCGCTCTTCGGCGGCGTCCGCCGCGTCCGAGGCCGGGGGCTCCTGCGAGTGCGTGGTCCCCGAGGACGGCACGGTCTCGTCATCGGTGGCCGGGGCGTTCGCGTCAGGCGCGTCGTGGCTGTTCATCGCTTCCTCTCCGGTGCGAGTCCGGCGTTGATCCAGACGTCGTCCTGCTGGGTGATGTTCACATCGGTGATCACGGAACTGCGGGCGTGGGAGTCCGGGTCGCCGGTGATCAGGGGCGACTCGGCCATCGTGTCCAGCGTGAACGTCCACGTGTACGTTCCGTCGTCGTTGGTCCGGGGGGTGGGGAGGTCGATGTTGCGGACGTCCGCATAGCTGTCGTCGGTCTCCTCCACCCGGTAGGTGCCGAGGCTGAGCGATGCCGCGGTGATCGTGAACCTGACGATCATGCCCGCCTCCAGATCGACCTGCGTGCTTCCTTCGCCACCCTTCTCGAGCGTGATCGAACCGGCCTGCATGGGCAGCATGAGCGACGGTGCGGCAGCGCTCGTCGACGGCTCAGGTGAGGACGAGGGCGCTGGCGCGGCGGTTGCGGTCGGGACGGGTTCCGGCTCCACCATGGCGTAGCCGGGATCCGCCGCCATCCAGGGGTTCAGGTACAGGTTGGTGAATCCGAAGGACTGCAGGTAGGTGCGGTCCGAGGGATCGGGACCGCTGATCGAGGCGCTGCCGATCGGCAGGAGCACCTGACCGTCCACCCGCGCCACCTCGGATCCGCTCCAGGGCCGTCCCACCGACAGCGCGGGCACCAGCGTGCCGGCAGCGATCACCAGGCTACTGACGGTGAGGAAGGTGATGAAGCCGCTACGGCGGCGAGCGATGCCCGCCACGATCATCGCGACCGCCCCGACGGCTGTGGCCGCGAGGAAAGCGAGGGTCGCCGCCATCATCGTGCCGCGCGGAGCGGCCACGAGCGCGACGGCGGCACCACCGGCGGCCATCACACCCAGCGTCAGTGCTACGTACCAGAGGGCCGTGCGAGGGCGAGAGGCGCGGCGCCGTGCCCGGGCCTCCTCGTATTCGCGGTTGGCTCGAGCTGTCGCCTCCGCGGCCTCGGCGCGGGCCTGCTCGCGCGCGACACGCTCGGCGTCGCGCTGCTGCTGACGCCACGCGTCGTGCTCCGCGCGCCACTGATCCTGCTGCTGACGCCACGTGTCATACGGAGCAGTCGTGGTCGGCGCAGCGCCGGGGTGAGGCTGGGATGCATCGACGGGGGAACCCGCCTCGGCGCCGGCCGAAGCGGCTAGCGGCCTGGAGGACGCCGCGGCGCTCTCGTGCCATGCGGGCGCGGTGCCGGGCTCGTCCGCCCTGACCCCGCCGGGAACATCCACGTTGCCGCCACCGGTGGCGGCAACGTCGCGAGCGACGATGTGACCCGTGGAGTCGCCGTCGGCCATGCTGGCGGTGAGACCCTCATACGAGGGGATCTCCTCAGCGCCGGGCGTCGTGCTCGCGGCAGTGGTCGTGGCCTCGCCGGGACCTGCGACCGTCTCGTTGCGCCCGGCTGCGAAGGCGGCCGGCGCGTGCGCGGGGGCATCGAGTCGCGGCACGGGCCAGGCTCCGCCCGTCGGGGCGGTCGTCGAATACGGTGCCGCGCCGGGGTGGGGCGGGGGGCGGAAGCCCCGCGGGTCGGGTGAAGGCACCCCCGGGCCGTACGGATCGAAGCCCGCCTCTGCGCCGCCACGCCGGCGGTGGCGGGGCCGGCGGGCGACGGCCACGATCGCCACGATCACGAGACCGATCAGTGCCAGCACCAGCAGCCCGCGCCACAGCACGCTGAGCGCGCCGCCGATGTCGTAGATGCCGCCCCATGATCCGCCCGACCACAGCAGCAGGTTGCTGACCCAGGGGATCACCGGCACGAAGCTCAGCAGGACGATCACGAGGGCGGCGATGGTCGGCGGCTCCAGCCTGCCATGGAAAAGGCTCTCCAGATGGATGACACCGGACCGGTCGGGAAGGACGACCCAGAGGATCGCGTACACCAGCAGCATCGGCAGGCCGAGGGCGGCCGCCACGACGAAGATGCCGCGGACGATGAGCGGATCGATCCCCAGTCGTGCCGCGATCCCGCCGCAGACGCCGCCAACCCACGCATCGCCGCGGGCGAGCCCCAGGGTGCGAAGCCAGCCGAAGAAGCCGTTGCCCGTGCCGTGGGGCGCGGAGCCGTCTCCACCCGTGCCAGGAGCACCCGGGTCCGGGGGAGGTGGGGTCGGCGACGAAACAGGATTGTCGGTCATGCTCTCCACTGTGCCGCCGCCTGCGTCGTGCGCGCCATGGGGGATGCCCCTGACGCACCCCTGATTCCCCGGGGTCGAGCACTCCGGGGCGCGGTGCATTGTGATGGGATGGGCACATGAGCGCTGTTCCTCCGGGGCCGGTGCGCCCGGGGAGCCCGGTGCACCCGCCGTCACCGCCGCTGCCGTGGCACGCCGCGCCTGTGGCGATGCCTGCGCCCGCGGTCGGGGCCGGGCCGGCGGGCGCCGTCCAACATGCTGCGGCGTCCGTGACATCGTCCGCTCCCCGCCCGGTCGGCTCCGTGACTCCACAGCCGCGTCCCGTGCCGGCACCGGGACGAGCCGTGCCGGCATCTCCGTCACCATCGTCGCCGCCCCCGACCGCACCCGCGGGTCGCGCCCTCGGACGCCCGCCCCTGCGTCGCAGCCGTCGCCAGCAGCTCGCCGGCGTCGCCGAGGGGCTGACCGCGCACCTCGGCTGGCAGGTCGGCACCGTGCGCGTGCTGTTCGTCCTGCTGACCTTCATCAGCGGCGCCGGCCTCATGCTCTACGCATGGCTGTGGGCTCTCGTCCCCCTCGCCGATGCCGTGCGGACCGACACCGGAGAGATCGCCGCGGACAACCGGGTCACCCGCAGCATGCCTGCGGCGTGGGCGCTCGTGGGGACCGGTGGGGTGCTCGCGGCGCTTGCGGCCTGGATGGTCGGCACCACGGGGCCCTACCAGAGCGAGTGGTTCTGGTGCTCGATCCTGGCTATGGCCGTCACCGTCGGAGGGGCACTCTGGGCAGGCTTCCTCGACGCGAATGACCCTGATCGCGGGGCCCGTCACGTCACGCTCGTGCGCGGAACGGCGGCCCTCATCCTCGTGGCCGTGCTCGTCACCGACGGCTGGGTGACCATCGGGCAGCGCAGTGTCTCCGCACTGGTGTGCGCGATGCTCGCCGTGATCGCGCTCGGCGCCGTCTACGCACCCATCCTCGTCACACGTCTGCGGGCCGCCTCGCACGAGCGGATCACGCGCATCCGTGAGGAGCAGCGCAGCGAGATGGCCGCGCACCTGCACGACTCCGTGCTGCAGACCCTCGCCCTCATCCAGAATCGCGCGGGTGCCTCCAGCGAGGCTGCGCGCCTGGCTCGCGCACAGGAGCGGGAGTTGCGCAGCTGGCTGTACGACGGCGATGAGCCAGCGGACAGCGATCTGCCCACCGATCTACGCGACTACGCCGCGGCGCTGGAACTCGACTATCCCGTCCGCATCGATGTGGTCGCCGCCGGCACCAGCACCGAACGCGCCAGCGGGGACCTGGCCGCGGCCGCGCGTGAGGCCATGCTCAACGCCGCACGCCACGCCGGCGGCGACGTATCGGTCTATATCGAGGGGCGCGGCGACGCGGTGGAGGTCTACGTCCGTGATCGCGGACCGGGGTTCTCCCTCGATGGGGTGCCGGCGGATCGTCTCGGCGTGCGCCAGTCCATCATCGGCCGCATGCGGCGTGCGGGCGGATCGGCTCAGGTGCTGCCCGGAGCCGGGGGCAGCGGCACGCAGATCCGCTTGGCGCTGCGGCGCGACAGCTCGTATGCCACGAACGGCATGTCCGAGGGGAGGACTCCATGACCGACGTGCTGCGTGTCGTGATCGTCGATGACCATTCGATCTTCCGCTCGGGGCTGCGAGCAGACCTCGATCCCGGCGTCGAGGTCGTGGGCGAGGCCGGCGACGTCGCCGCCGCGGTTGCCGTGATCGCCGCGACCCGTCCGGATGTTGTGCTGCTGGATGTGCATCTGCCCGGTGCCACCGGCGACATCACCGGCGGGGAGGCGGTGCTCCAGCAGGCGCTCCCGCTGTCGCCCGAGACCCGCTATCTCGCCCTCAGCGTCTCGGATGCGGCGGAGGACGTCGTGCGCGTGATCCGCGCCGGCGCGCGCGGCTACATCACCAAGGGATCCAGCGGAGGCGATGTGAGCGCCGGTGCGCGCGCCGTCGCCTCAGGAGATGCGGTGTTCTCGCCGCGGCTCGCGGGGTTCGTGCTCGACGCCTTCGGCGCCATGAGCGGAGAGACGGCCCGGGCAGACGACGAGCTGGACCGTCTGTCGGGCCGCGAACAGGAGGTCATGCGCCTCATCGCGCGCGGCTACGCCTACAAAGAGGTGGCGGCTGAGCTGTTCATCTCGATCAAGACCGTGGAGACGCATGTCTCGGCGGTGCTGCGCAAACTGCAGCTGTCCTCGCGTCACGAGCTGACCGCATGGGCAAGCGCACGGCGGCTGCTCTGAGCGGGCACGCATCGCGGCTCACAGCCAGTGCTGAGAAGGATCCGGAGTAGCATCTCGACATGACGACGGCGAGGACACGGGGCATCAGAGCGCTCGTGATCGTCGCCGTTCTGGCGCTGGGATGCGCGGTGGCGGCCGCTCTGATCGATGGCATCGTTACTGTGCACAGCGGCGCGACGCTCGCTCCCGAACGTTCCGAACGCGACGCGTCGATGGCGTGGGCGGCACGCGTTCTGCTGATTCCCACGGCGGCGTGGCTCCTCATCGGCATCCTCGCCACGCGCACCGCTCTCGTGCGACGCCCCGGCGCCGCAGCGGCGCGCTCCACGTGGCTGGCTGCCACGCGGCCGTGGCGTGCGCGCGAGTCGCTGCTGGGCCTGCTGCCCTTCGACCGCGCCCTCATGCTCATCGTGCCGGGCGGTCTGCTGATCGCCACCCGTGCCGTCGAGGCCGCGTTCCTGCCGGCTTCACCCGCTCTGATCCTGACGCTCTCGTGGATCCTCTTCGCCGCGGTCGCTGCGGTGCTGGTCCTGCCCCGTTCGCCGTGGGCGGTGATCGCCGCGATCGGTGGCGTGGTGGTCTTCCAGTGCGCAGTGGACCTCGTCGTCATGTCGGTCGCCGGGCCCGGGGCGGCCTGGGTGGCGGCGTGGGCGTCGTTCCCGCTGCGCGTCGCGGTGTTCACGGTCGGCTTCGGTCTCGTCGGCTGGATGCTCGTGGCCGTCGGGGGAGCTGCGGCCCAGCAGCACGGCACGCGTCGCGCCACCGGTGTGGTGCTGGCGGCAGCCGGAGCCGCGGTGCTGTCGTTCGCCGTGCTCACGCTCGCGTTCGCACCGGAACGATTCGGCGCCCCGTGGGAGGACAGCATCGTCGAACTGCACGCACCGGCATTGCTCGTCTGGGTGCCCGCCATCGTGGGCATCGCGCTGCTGGCCACGGGCCTCGTGCTCCGGCGTGCGCCGGTGCGAGACGAAATCGTCGTCTGATCAGGCCGTCGGCCCCCGCTCTGCATCGCGGATGGTTCGACCCATCCGCCATACGCTGGGAACGCACAGCGTCAGCACGGCGATCACCGCGTAGATGATGCCTGAGGCGGTGATCACCGTGGCGGGGTCTCCGGCGGTGAGCAACCAGCCGAAGAGCATCGTGCCCAGTGGCATCGCGAGGTAGCTGCCCAGCATGTCGTAGCTCGACACCCGGGAGAGCACCTCGCCGGGAACGTTCTCCATCATCGCCACGCTCCACCCCGTGCTGAAGACTTCCAATCCGGCTCCGGCGACGAAGGCGGCGACCATCAGGGGGATGACGGCCGGATGGATGCCGAGCAGCAGCATCGGAAGAGCCACGGCCACCATGCCGATCATGCCGAAGCGCAACGGTCGCGACAGCGGCAGCCACATCAGCACCAGCGTGGTCACGAGTGTTCCGGCGCCGAGGGCTCCCAGGACCCACCCCCACCCCTGGACGCCGAGGAGCGGGTCGTTCTTGGCGATGAACGGACCACCCACCGACCATGCACCGATCTCGAGTGCGTTCAGCAGCCCGAACGCCACGACGATCACCCAGAGCCACGTGCGGCTGCGGAATTCGCCCCACCCGACACGCAGGTCCGTGAAGAGATTCGTGCTCGAGCGCGCGGGCGAAGGCAGCCGCACCATCGCGAGCAGCGGGATAGCGGCCACGAGGCCGATGCCCTCGATCACGAACGCCCACGCGGGGCTGGACAGGGCCACCACCAGACCCGCGATCACGGGCCCGCCGATGGTCACCAGAGAGCGCACGAACGACAGCATGGCGTTCGCCTGTTGCAGGGCGTCATGCGGCACGAGCTGCGGGATGATGCCCTGCATGGAGGGCATGATGAACGCACTGGTGGCCCCGGCGATGACCGCGGTCGCAGCGAGGGACACGACACTGGCGGTGCCCGTGAAGAGCATCGCGGCGGTGACGCCGACGGTGAGGGCATTGACCACGTAGCAGGTCTGGATGACCAGCGCGCGCGGCAGCCGATCGGCCACGACGCCGCCCAGCAGGAGGAACACCACGGTGCTGGCGGTGAGGGAGGTCATCACGATGGACAGTGCGAGCGGGCGTTGTCGACGGACAGCACGGCGAACGCGAAAGCCACCGACGACATCGCCGCCGTGATCATCTGCAGGGCCCGTGCCAGGAAGAACCAGCGGAAGGCGGGGGCGCGCATCGCGGTCAGAGGCATCGCACCAGGTTAGCGACGGCATCGGACGTCGGATGCGGAGCCGGTGACCGCCGCACCGATGTCCGAGCCCCCGCCTAGACTTGTCAGGTCATGACCGAACAGCAGCCCGTTGTCCTCGGCCGGGATTCCGGCCACGCAGATCCGCTCCTCGATGGGCTGAACCCGCCGCAGCGCGCTGCCGTGGAGTACCGCGGTCCCGCGCTGCTGATCATCGCCGGCGCCGGTTCCGGAAAGACCCGCGTGCTCACGCACCGGGTGGCGCACCTCCTGCGCACCCGAGACGCCTATCCCAGCCAGATCCTCGCCATCACCTTCACGAACAAGGCCGCTGCCGAGATGCGCGAGCGGGTGACGGCGCTCCTCGGGGATGCTGCCCGCGGCATGTGGATCTCCACCTTCCACTCGGCGTGCGTGCGCATCCTGCGTCGCGAGGCGTCGCAGTTCGGCTTCACCTCGTCGTTCACCATCTACGACTCGGGTGACTCCCGTGCGCTGATCAAGCGCCTGGTGAAGGAGCATGAGGCGGACGCGTTCGGTCACACGCCCGCGTCCGTTCAGTCGCGCATCTCCAAGCTCAAGAACGAGCTGCAGGATGCGGAGTCCTACGCCCGCGATGCGAACATGAACGACCCCGCGGAGCGGGTCTTCGTCGAGGTGTTCACCGACTATCAGCGCTCGCTGCAGAAGGCCAACGCGTTCGACTTCGATGACCTCATCGGACAGACGGTGTACCTGTTCCGCGCCTTCCCGCACATCGCCGATCAGTACCGTCGCCGCTTCCGGCACATCCTGGTCGACGAGTACCAGGACACCAACCACGCGCAGTACTCGCTGATCCGCGAGCTGACGAAACCCGTGGGCGCCCCCGAGCCGTTCTCCTCCGGCGGGATGATGATCTTCGAGGCGCCCGGTGAGTCCGCGGACACGGCGCCGTCCTCGCTCACGGTCGTGGGCGACTCGGACCAGTCGATCTACGCGTTCCGTGGCGCGGACATCCGCAACATCACGGAGTTCGAGCGCGACTACCCGGGAGCGAAGGTGATGCTCCTGGAGCAGAACTACCGCTCCACCCAGACCATCCTCTCCGCGGCCAACGCGGTGATCAGCAACAACTTCGACCGGCGCGACAAGAAGCTCTGGACCGATGTCGGCGCGGGGGAGCAGATCCTCGGCTTCACCGGGTACTCACAGCACGACGAAGCGCAGTTCGTCGCCGACGAGATCGAACGGCTCCGCCGCGACGGCATGCCGTACGGCGAGATGGCGGTGTTCTACCGGACGAACTCGCAGTCGCGAGCGCTGGAGGAGATCTTCATCCGCTCTGCAGTGCCCTACAAAATCATGGGCGGCACCAAGTTCTACGAGCGGGCTGAGATCAAGGACGCCCTGGCCTACCTCATCGCTGTCGCGAACCCGGCGGACGAGATGGCGCTGCGCCGCATCCTGAACCGGCCCCGCCGCGGAATCGGCGACGTCACGGAGACGACCATCGCCCGTTTCGCCGCAGAGCACGGAATCACCTTCCGTGACGCGCTCGCGAACGCCGCCCAGCTCGGCGTCGGACCGAAGATCCAGTCCGCCATCGCGCACCTCGACGCCGTGCTGCTCGAGGCCTCGGAGATCCTCATGCCCGCCGACGGTGAGGTGCCGCCGCCCACATCCGTGGCCGAGGGTCTCACCCTGCTGCTGGAGAAGTCCGGCTACTTCGACATGCTGCGCCTCAGCAAGGACCCGCAGGACGAGGCGCGACTGGAGAACCTGGACGAGTTCGTCGCCGTTGCACGCGAGTTCGCGCGCAACAACCCGGACGGCGCGATCAGCGACTTCCTGGCCGACGTGGCGCTGGTCTCGGATGCGGATGACCTCGACGACGAGTCCGGGATGGTCTCCCTGATGACGCTGCACACCGCGAAGGGGCTGGAGTACGACGCGGTCTTCCTCACCGGCGTGGAGGAAGATCTCATCCCGCACCGCATCTCCGCGGGCGAGCCGGGCGGACCGCAGGAGGAGCGCCGGCTGTTCTACGTCGGCATCACGCGGGCGCGCAAGCGGCTGTTCATCAGCCTGGCGATGACGCGCGCGCAGTTCGGCGAGGTCACCGTGGCGATGCCCAGTCGCTTCCTCCAGGAGATTCCCACGGAGCTCTTGCACTGGCGCCAGTCGCCGGGCGACGTCAATTCGCGAGGCGGCACGCAGTCGCGCGCTCTGAACGCACGACGCGGGCCGAACGGGTTCGGTCCGAAGCCGCTCGGTCGCAGCGAGAGTGCGGGCTTCGGACCGAAGTCCACGAGCCTGGACAGGTTCACCAACCGTGTGACCGCTCGGGTCCGAGACAACGGCGACCTGGAGCTGGCGGCAGGCGATCGCATCCGCCACGACGATTTCGGCGAGGGGCGTGTGGACGCGGTCACGGGAGAGGGTGCCAAGCGCATCGCCCACGTCCGCTTCGATGTGGCCGGAGCGAAGAAGCTGCTGATCAAGATCGCCCCGATCGAGAAGCTCTGACGCAGCATGACGAAGATTGAGTGTGCATCGTGCACACTCAATCTTCGTCATGATCAGGGATAAATCCCACTGTTAGCGCTATCCTCGAACGGGGGAAGGCGTCGGGGGATGGTCAGCAACACAGCAGTGCACGCATCGGGGGATTCGTGCGCTCTGCTGTCGTACCCGTGCAACCGGCCCTCTTCCTCGGTCGCTCCCGATCCGGCCCTCGGTATCGTCCGCGTCAGCGGGCGGAGTGCGGGAGCGGTGCCGCGGTGTCGGACCTTCGTGATCGCACGGGCAGGGGTGCCTCGTCATCGATCATCGAGCCGAGTCCGGCCGTAGCCGAGACCCCTGGTGCCTCATGGTGCCGGGGGTCTCGCCTCCCCCGCCGTGGCTCGATGACGCCGGCGGACGCCCGCCGCGTGCGGGGCCGTTAGGCTGGGCGCATGGCTCTCTTCTCGCGCCGAAAGAACACCCCGTCCACGCCCGACGCCTCCGTCGCGCCTGAGGAATCGGCGGTGCCTGCGCAAGCGGAGGCAGCGGCGGAGGCTGTGCCGGCTCCGGAAGAGCCGGTTCCGCACGTCAACATCAGTGTCTCCTCTTTCGGGGGCCTCGGCGCGGGCGCTCCGCAGCCGAAGCCCACCGCACAGGCCGCCCAGCCGGGCGCCGTGCCGGTGGTCGCACCCGGCCACAACGCTGACGGCACGGTGGCACTGCCGTTCGCGGCAGACGAGCCGCCCACGGATCTGGAGACCGTGCCCGGTCTCCGTGACAACGCCGTGCTGCGGGACGCTCTCGCCCGTCTCGGCGAGACGCCGACCGGTGCCGAGCTGCTGGGCGTCTTCCGCCAGGCCCTGCAAGGGCACCTGTTCCTCCGCGTGAAGGGTGACGCTCGTCAGCAGGTGGAAGCAGGCGAGGACCTGCAGCTCGGTGTGATCCGCAACGGCGATGAGAACTACATGCTCGCCTTCAGCTCCGGCCGTGCGCTGCAGCAGGCCGTCGAGGCCGACGGCGACACGGGGACCAGCGCCATCGGTCAGCCCGCTGCGCTCGTGCTGCGCCACGTGCTCGCCAACGATTTCGCGGGCCTCGTCATCGACAACTTCTCGGGCACCGCTCGCGCCGTGATCCCGCGTGATCTCATCGAGCGCGTGATGGGCGAATGCGACCCCACCTTCTCGGTGAAGTCCCTGATCGCGGGCGAGCGCACCGAGGACACCCCTGCCGCGGTCGTCGAGGCGCTGCGGGAGGGCCGGGTCTGGGTCGCGGTCGGCCGTGCCGGGGACAACGAGGACGGCACACCGCGCTTCGGTGTCGCCGAGGCGCACACCTCCGACGGCAGGCGGCTGCTGCAGCTGTTCACTCACCCTCTCGAGGTGGTCGCGCTCGGTCGCGGAGAACAGGCGGCCCCCTTCGCGTCCGACGCACTCATCAAGGCGCTCGCAGACAACTCCGGTGTGTCGGGCGTGATCCTCGACCCCGCCGGACCCAATCTGCGTCTCACCCGTGAGCACCTCGCACCGCTGCTGACCCCCGCCTCCTGACGCACGGGGCGCACTGGTCTCAGAACAGGTTGATGCGTCGCCCGGAATGAGCAGTTCGTGAGACCGGCGGTGTCAGTGCTCTCACAAACTGGGATCGTGCGGCCGAGGATTCGCAGAATCTGAGACCGCAGGGTGTGTGGCGTCGCGACGTCTTGCGCCCATCCGGGGGCATCCCGGGGTCTACCTCGGCCCCTCGGGTCGTCGGCGCGAGGTGTTTCGCGCGGGGAGGGCGCCGCGTAGGGTGCCGGTATGGCCTCAGAGCGCATCACGCTGACCGTTCCCGGACCCGAGGGCGACCGGGAGGTGTCGCTGTCGAGCCCGAACCGCGAGGTGTTCCCCGCGGCCGGGATCACGAAACACGAGCTGGCGGAGTACGTCATCGCGGTCTCGGGCCCGTTCCTCGCCGCGAACGGGGACCGTCCGGTGTCGCTGGAGCGGTTTCCCGGCGCGATCGATGGAGAGAGCTTCTTCTCGAAGAACCCGCCGAAGGGCACTCCCGACTTCGTGAGAGCTGTCTCCGTCCGCTACAACTCGGGACGGGTGCACCCGCAGCTGGTGCTCACCGAACCCGCCGCGATCGTGTGGGCGGTTCAGATGAACACCGTGGTTTTCCACCCGTGGGCCTCGCTCGCGGGGAACACCGACAACCCCGTCGAACTGCGCATCGATCTCGATCCGCAGCCGGGGACGACCTTCGCCGATGCGGTACATGCCGCGCACGGCATGCGATCGGTACTGGCGGAGGCGGGGCTGGAATCCTGGATCAAGACCAGCGGAAATCGCGGCATCCACCTGTTCTGCCCGATCGAGCCGACGCACGAGTTCCTCGACGTCCGCCACGCGGTGATCGCGGCCGGCCGCGAACTCGAGCGCCGGATGCCGGACCGCGTGACGACCGCGTGGTGGAAGGAGGAGCGCGGCGAGCGCATCTTCATCGACTTCAACCAGGCCAATCGCGACCGGACGATGGCCGGCGCTTACAGCCCGCGCGCCCTGCCGACGGCCACGGTGTCGACGCCGGTCACCTGGGACGAACTCGACGATGTCGATCCCGCCGCGTTCACGGTGCGCACCGTTCCGGCCCGGCTGGCGGAGGGTGGTGATCCGTGGGCGCGGTTCGATGAGAACCCCGGCCGGATCGACACCCTGCTGCAGTGGTGGCAGCGCGACGTGGAGGCCGGTCTCGGCGAGATGCCGTTCCCGCCTGAGTTCCCGAAGATGCCGGGAGAGCCGCCGCGTGTGCAGCCCTCCCGCGCCCGCAAACAGGACTGAGTCCCGCGCCCGCACACAGGACTGAGCTTCCCGCTGCCGTGCGGCTCGCGCGGGCTGTGGGAAACGTTGACGGGGCCGCGCCGATACCGCTAGCGTCGCGCCATGACGTCGCAACCCGATGCGACCGGTGGCTCCGCCGGTCCCAGGCGCTCGCACAATGGCGTGGTTCCCGGCCCGCCGACCGGCAAGGGCCTCGCGATCGCGAAACTCGGGCTGTGGGGCTCCACCGTCATCGGTCTCGCATCGACCGCCCCGGTGTACTCCCTCGTCGCCACCCTGGGCTTCGTGGTGGCTGCCGTCGGCGCGCAGGCGCCGATCGCCTTCATCATCGCGTTCGTGCCGATGCTGTTCATCGCCTTCGCCTACCGCGAGCTGAACAACCGTGTGCCCGACTGCGGTACCACCTTCACCTGGGCCACCAAGGCGTTCGGACCGATTCTCGGCTGGATGGGCGGCTGGGGCGTGGCGATCGCGGGGATCATCGTGCTGGCCAACCTGTCGCAGGTGGCGGGCACCTATCTCTGGCTGCTGATCGGGGACGGCTCGCTCGCGGACAACCCCTGGGTGGTCACGGCGACCGGCGTCGTGTTCATCGCTGCCATGACCTACGTGAGCTATCGCGGCGTCGAACTCGGCGAGCGCATCCAGAACATCCTCCTGATCATCCAGTACGTCGCCCTGGCGCTGTTCGTGGTCGCGGCGATCTGGAAGATCTCCACCGGGCAGGCGGAGACCGGGGCGACGCCGGAGCTCTCCTGGTTCAATCCCTTCGCGTTCGAGTCATACTCGGGCTTCATCGAGGCCGTGCTGCTGTGCCTGTTCATCTACTGGGGCTGGGACACCTGCCTCGCGCTGAACGAGGAGACGAAGGATCCGAAGCGGATCCCGGGTCGTGCCGCCGTGCTCACCTGCATCGTGCTGGTCGGCACCTACGTCGCCGTGACCGTCGCCGCCATGGCTTATGCGGGCCTCGGAGACAGCGGCGTCGGCCTGGGCAATCCCGACAACCAGGACGACATCTTCCTCGTACTGCGCGATCCGCTGCTCGGCCCGCTCGGTTTCGTGCTGGTGATCGCGGTGCTGGTGTCGGCGGTGTCTTCGACGCAGACCACCATCCTGCCGACCGCGCGCGGAACCCTGGCCATGGCGGTGTACAAGGCGCTGCCGCACGCATTCGAGAACGTCCACCCGAAGTTCAAGACGCCGTCGTTCTCCACCCTGATGATGGGCATCGCCGCCACGGTGTACTACGTGGGCATGACCCTGATCAGCGACAACATCCTGCAGGATTCGATCCTCTCGCTGGGCCTGGCGATCGCGTTCTACTACGCGATCACGGGCTTCGCCTGTGTCTGGTTCTTCCGCCGGGAGCTGACTCGCTCTGCGCGCGATCTGTGGTTCAAGGGGATCTTCCCGCTGCTGGGGGCGCTGATGCTCACGTACGCCTTCGTGCAGTCGCTCATCGACATGTGGGACGTGGACTACGGCTACACGACGCTGCTCGGAGTGGGCGGCGCGTTCGTGATCGGCGTCGGCTCCCTCCTGCTGGGCGTGGTGCTGATGGTGGTGTGGTCGCGCTTCGGCGAGGCTCGGCCGTTCTTCCGCGGCGAGGCGCTGAACGAGGACACCGAGGTGCTGGTGCCGGAGGACGAATACGGACTGGAACGCTCGGTCGACGGCGGTCTCACCTCGGGTGGGGCCTGGTAGGACGAACAACGCACGTTCGCGTGCGAGAGGGGACGACACATGCGCATTCTGATCCTGGGGGCCGGCGGTGTCGGCTCCGCCGCCGCACGCATCGCGAAGCGACGGGACTTCTACGAGGCGATCGTGATCGCCGACTACGACCCCGCACGGCCCGCACAACTCGTGGCCGAGCTGGGCGACGAACGATTCAGCGCTGCGCGCGTCGATGCGTCGGACGAGGGCTCGGTGGCTGATCTCATCCGCGAGCACGGTGTCACGCACGTGCTGAACGCCGTGGATCCGAGATTCGTGATGCCCATCTTCCGCGGTGCGTTCGCCGCGGGTGCCACGTATCTCGACATGGCGATGAGCTTGTCCCACCCCCATCCGGAGCAGCCGTTCCGCCTGCCCGGGGTGAAGCTCGGCGACGAGCAGTTCGCCCTCGCCGCGGAGTGGGAAGCGGCAGGTCGCCTCGCACTCGTGGGGATCGGCGTCGAGCCCGGTCTGGCTGACGTGTTCGCACGCTACGCGGAGGACGAGCTGTTCCAGAGCATCGACGAGATCGGGGTGCGGGACGGGGCCAACCTCACCGTGGACGGGTACGACTTCGCGCCATCGTTCTCCATCTGGACCACGATCGAGGAGTGCCTGAACCCGCCCGTGGTCTACGAGGACGGCCGCTGGTACACCACCGAGCCGTTCAGCGATCCGGAGGTGTTCGACTTTCCCGAGGGCATCGGACCGGTCGAATGCGTCAACGTGGAGCATGAGGAGGTCCTGCTCATGCCGCGGTGGACCCGAGCGCGCAAGGTCACCTTCAAGTACGGCCTGGGCTCGGAGTTCATCGAGGTGCTCCGCACACTGCACAAGCTGGGTCTGGACCGCACGGAGCGGGTGACGGTGCCCGGCGGTGAGGTCTCGCCGCGCGACGTGGTGGCAGCGAGCCTGCCCGATCCCGCCACCCTGGGGGACCGGATGCGCGGCAAGACCTGTGCCGGAATCCACGTGACCGGCATCGGGCGTGACGGACACCCCCGCTCCACCTACCTCTACCACGTGGTCGACAACGCCGACTCGATGGCGAGGGACGGGTCGCAGGCTGTCGTCTGGCAGACGGCGGTCAATCCCGTCGTGGCACTGGAGCTGCTGGCCACGGGAGTGTGGAGCGGCACCGGTGTGCTGGGCCCCGAGGCCTTCCCAGCCGCACCCTTCCTCGAGCTGCTGGCTGACCCCGACGCCTATGACTCGCCGTGGGGCATGGTCGAGATGTGAGGACTAGTCCTCCAGCACCTCATCCAGATCGAAACGGGGTACCTGCTCCAGTTGCTCGTAGGTGCATGAGCGGGGGTCGCGGTCCGGACGCCAGCGCTCGAACTGGACGGTGTGCCGGAAGCGCAGCCCCTCCAACTGGTCGTAGCGGACTTCGAGCACGCGCTCGGGACGCAGCGGCACGAAGCTGACATCCTTGCTGCCGCTGAACCGGCTCCGTTCCCCTTCGGCGCGCACCAGCTGGCCCTCCGCGTCGCGCTCTACGAGCGGCTCGAGCTCCTCCACGAGCTCCTGTCGTCGTGCGTTCGTGAACGCGGAGACGCCGCCGACCTGACGCAGCAGTCCGTCCCCGTCATACAGGCCCACAAGGATCGATCCCACTCCCGAGCCCGACGAATGGACCCGGTATCCGAGGGCGACGACATCCGCGGTGCGCGCATGCTTGATCTTGAGCATCGCGCGCTTACCCGGCTGATAGCCGTCGGCGAGAGGCTTGGCCACCACACCGTCCAGTCCCGCGCCCTCGAACCTGCTGAGCCAGTCCGCCGCAACGGCAGGGTCGGTGCTCGCGCGGGTCACGTGGAGTGGATCCGGGGCATCGGCCAGCAGCGCGAGCAGTCGCTCCCTGCGCTCGCGGAAGGGGAGGGCTGTGAGATCCTCATCACCGTCACGGAGCAGATCGAACGCCACGATCATCGCCGGTGTCTGCTCGGACAGCAGGGCCACACGCGAAGCGGCGGGATGAATGCGCTGCGACAGGGCCTCCCAGTCCAGCCGGCGGGATCCGGCGGACCCGGTGGCCACGACGATCTCACCGTCGATGACGGCGGGCCGGGGCAGCAGCCGGGGCAGCGCCGCGACGAGCTCGGGGAAATACCGGGTGAGAGGCTTCGCTCCCCGAGAGCCCAGCTCGACCTCGGCGCCGTCCCAGGCGGCGAGCACACGGAACCCGTCCCACTTCGGCTCGAACAGGAGACCGCCGGGGTGACGGGCCGGATCGGGGATGGCGCTCACGGCCTTGGCGAGCATGGGAGCAGGGAGATCGAAGAGCATGCCCTCATGCTCGCGTGCGACCGTCGTCCTGTCGAGCCCCGTCCCTCATCCCGGATCAGTGAGGGTCGTGCGCCACGGCGTGATGGTATCGACGTGGATGGCGGCATCGAAGGCCGTCCGGGGAGTGGAGAGGATCTCCCCATCGCCGTTCATCGTTGAGCGGGTGGCGTCGATGAGCCGCACGATGGGGTCGTCGCCACATCGATCTCGCCAGCTGAGGAGGCCGAATGCGATGGCGGGAGAAGCGAGCAATGCGTCGAGGCTGCCGGGTGCTGCCGCATCCAGCCACTGTGTAAACGGCACCGAGTGCCCGGGGCGGCTGTCCGGCGCCGGGCGATGCAACCACACCTCCCCGCTCCCGAAGGTGGTCGCGATCGATACGTAGTCATCGCCGAGGGAAGCAGCGAGGTGTGTGCCCATCGTCGGGAAGGGCTCAGTCACCAGCGGCGGGGCGAGCATCGGCGAACGCTGAATGTGACCGTTCGCTGCGACCACCAGCACCCGCTCGCCTCGTTCGAGAAGCGCGTGCACCGTACGCGCCATGAGGGCGTCTCGTGCGCTGGATGGCGTGATTCCTCCCGCACGACGCTCGATCATCGCGGTGAGGAAGCCCACCCCGAACCGCGCGCTGTCAGCCAGCCGGCGCAGCGTCCATGCGATGTCGCCGCCGGCATCCGCGGCATACTGCGGCCAGAGCGCATCGATCCGGGTGGTCAGCCGTGCAATTGCGGCGGTGAGGGCGTCGCGATCGGCTGCGGGGAGATCGAGGTAGGCGTGCAATGCTGGGGCTGCCCAGGCTATGCCGCCGTCGTTGGGAGGCAGATAGCCGAAAAGCGGCAGGATCTCGCGGCGCACCACCTCTGCGTACCCGGGATCGACGGTGTCGAGAAGCCGCGCAGCCTCGTCCAGGGGCCGTGGTCCGCCTGCCCCGGATGCGCTGACGTCCAGCCCGAAGAAGCGGACCCGGCCGTCGGCTCGCAGATCCTCGAGCAGGCTGACCGACTCCGAGCAGGAACCGAAATGGTAGGTCATGCCGACGCGGGCGACCTCTGCGGCATCTCCCTGGTCTCCCGAAATCCAGCGCTGGACGCCCAGCCCCTCCGCGAAGCCCGATTCGATCGCGAGCGCGGTGAAGCCGTGACGTTCGACGAGGTATCGGAGCAGCCGGTGCCTCACGGCGAGGAATTCGTGAACGCGATGCATGCTCTCACCCAGCGCGACGACCCTGGCCTCTCCGATCACCTGGTCCAGCGGCTCCAGATCGGCGTAGTCGTCATCATCCGCGGGTTCGACGGTGCGGAGCCGGTGCAGCGCACCACCGACGATCTGCCGGATCTCGTCCATGATCCGAGGCTATCCATCACCGGGGGCGCACACGTGCGGCGTTCGCTGTCAGCGACCGGGGAGAATGGGGTGATGGCGATGTGTCTCTGTGGGTCCGGTGCTGAGGCGAGCTCGTGCTGTTCGCGTTTCCTGGACGGCGACGCTGTGCCCGCCTCGCCGGAGCAGCTGATGAGATCGCGATACACGGCCTTCGCGCGCGGCGATGCCCGGTACCTGATGAGCACGTGGCACCCCGGCACCGCGCCGGCGGAGCTCTCCCTGGACGACGCCACGCAGTGGCTCGGACTCGAGATCCTCGATGCGCCGCCGGTTGCGGACGACGCCAAGCGCGGCGTGGTGGAGTTCGTGGCGCGCTACCGCGAGTCCTCGGGCACACGGGGCCGCATCCATGAGCGCAGCCGCTTCGTGCGGCAGAGCGGTCGCTGGTGGTATCTCGACGGCGTCCATTCCTGAACCGACCGATACCATCGAGACGTGTTCACTCCGCCTCCCGCCCCCGTCGTGATCCGCGGCGGATTCTGGGGACCGCTCAGCTCCTATGCCCTGCTCTGGGCCGGGGGACTGGTGATCGTGTGGGGAGTCTCACGCAGCAATCCCCTCGCCTCTATCGTGGTCGTGGTGGCGATGCTCGCCGTCTTCGGCGTGATGTCGCTGATCGCGTCGGGAACCACGATCGCGCTGGATGACCGGGAGGTGGTGCTGACCCGACGTTTTCGGCCGACGTGGCGGTCACCGCTCACCGACTTCACGCACGTGGTGGAGAACATTCCGTCGCGACCGCGGATGCCGGCCCTTGCGGGCTGGAGCTTTCGCACCCGGTCCGGGAGCACCGCGGCGGTGGAACTCAGCTGGTTCTCGCCCGCAGACCGGCGCGCGCTGCATCGCCTGTTCGGCGATGTGATCGTGAACGCGGACGCAGGCCTGCGGCGGCGCTGAGCCGCTGCACGCGGTACACGGCTGCGAGATCGGAATCCGGTTAGTCTGTCCGAAGTCCCCGCGCCGACGCGGTGGCATGAAGACGACCCGCCGACGGGTCGGTAGGGGGTGACAATGGCATTCGCCTGGCGCCGAGCCCGCGTCGGCATGGGCCGATTGATCGCCATCGCCCTGCTCGTGCTCATCGCCACCGCCGGGGTCGGGGTTCTGCAGACGATCACCACGGCTGCCGTCTCGGCAGGATCCGAGCGGATGCTGGAGGACGCGGCTCCCGAGGGTCGCACCATGCGAATCGCCGCGAACGGCGTCGCGGATCTGGGCGACGTCGATCAGCGCGTGCGCATGGCGGTGAACGACGCCTACGGCGCCGCTCCCGTGCGCATCGATCGGCGCGAGAGCGCGGTCGTGACGGATGATCGGGGTCGTGGCTGGGAACTGCTCGCCGATGCGGGGGCACAGGACCGCGCCCGGCTCACTGCGGGGGCCTGGCCAGCGGAGGCGGGCCAGGCCGCTCTCCTGGAGACGTCCGCGCGCGCGACGGGGGTCGCGCTCGGTGACACGATCCGCACCGCGACGGGGGAACTGCAGGTCATCGGAACGTGGCTGCCGCTGGATGACACGGACCCCGCGTGGGCGGGGGATCCGGCCGTGTCCTCGGGCCGCACGGGCAACGCCGCCGGCCCGCTGCTCGTGACGCAGGACGCGCTGCACACCGCGTCCACGTCGGCGCGCGTGGAGTGGGTCATCGCACCGACATCGCTGTCCGCCGCCGGGATCAGCTCCTACCGTTCCGGAACCGCGCTCCTGGAACGGGTGCCGAAGAACGTCGATCCGGACAGTTCCGTCGGGCTTTCAGTGAGCGGTGAGCTGGCGGGCACGCTGGAGCGCATCGATCGAGCGGCGGTGGGAACACGCGCGATCGCTCTGCTGCCACTCGCTGTGGTACTGGTGATCGCCGCTGTGGTTCTCGGCTTCCTCGTCCTCTCTCTCGCGCAAACCCGCCGCGGCGAGACGGATCTGCTGCGCGCTCGCGGCGCGTCGGCCTTCGCGGTGGCGCGTGACGCGATGGCGGAGATCCTGATCGCCACCAGCCTCGCAGCGGGAGCCGGGGCCGGATTCGTCGCCCTGGCCGCGGCGGGGTGGCAGGTCGCACCCGCGGACGCGATGACGCCCGCGCTGCTGGTCGCGGCTCTGCTCGTCGCGGTCGCGGTCGCGGCCGCCGGATTCGCCGCGACCCGCCGGCCCTTCGCCCGTGAGCGCACCGACTCCGATCGCGCCACCGCCATCGCCCTCGGGACGCCGCTGCTGATCGTCGGGGTGATGGCGGCGGTGTCCTATCTTCAGCTTCAGGCGCGGGGCGGCGTCGTGGCCCCCGACGGCAGCGCAGACCTGTTCGCGCTTCTCGCCCCCGTGCTGCTGCTCATCACCGCGACCCTCCTCATCGTGGCCAGTGCGGGACCTCTCGCATCGCTGGGGGCCCGCGCCGCGCGCACCCGTCGCGGGTTCGTCGCCGCGCTGGTGCTGCGCCGCATCTCGCGCAGCAGCCGCACCCTGACCGCCGCGCTGCTGTGTCTGTCGCTCGCCGCGGGCATCGCGACGATCGGCCTCGTCCTCATCCCCGCGATGGGCGAAGCACAGACCGCGGCGCAGCATCGCAGTCTCGGCGCAGACGTACGAGCGACGTTCCCCGTCCAGCCCGGCAGCGACGCGAGCTCCGCACAGCTCGTCGCCGAGGCGTTCGGAGACGGCGCCTCGGTGGCTCTCAGTGGGCCCGCCACGGTGGGATCGGAAGCTGCAACGGCGCTCGCCGTTCCTCGCTCGGAGGCGGAGGCGCTGGTGGAGCCCGCCGCAGTGGTGGGCCTGGAAGATGCGTCACAGCGACGCATCCCGGTGGTCTTCGGCGGCGTTCTCGCCGAACGGCTCGGCGCGCGCGTGGGCGATCAGATGGACCTCCGTCTGACGGCGCTGTCCAAGACGCTGCCCGTCTCCGTGATCGCCGTCGTTCCTGCGGTCGCGGGTGCGGGTGACCGCGGAGTGCTGATGGATCTCGCGGTGCTTCAGAAGCTCGGCGTCTCGCGTACCGGGGTGGTGCCGCAGCCCACCAGCGTGTGGGTGCGGACGGATGACGCGGACGCCGCGGCAGCCCGGTTGCGGGCGCTGAGTGCCGAGCCCGTCCAGATCCGCACTGCCCTGACCGATTCCGATGCGCCTGTGCGCGCCCCGGTCATGCTCGCGCTGCTCGCCGGAATCGGCCTGGCGGCAGCCATCGCCGTGGCGGGCTTCGCCGCCGTCATGGGTGCCGTCGTGCGGGAGCGGCGCGCCGATGAGCCGGCGCTTCGTTCGCTGGGCATGACAGTGCGGTCGGCCCGCACAGCGGCGCGAGCCGAGACCGTCGTCGTGGCCGGGTTCGCGGTGTTCAGCGGTGCGCTCGCAGGTGCAGCGGTCGCCGCCGCCATCGTGCCGCTGTTGGAAGGTGCACTGTGAGCCATCGTCCCGCCACCGGTGTGCTGCTGGCGCGCACCGCCGTCACCGCTCCGGTGATGTCCACCTTCGTCGTCCTCGTCGTCGCGGTGCTGTCCGTGATCGGTGCCGGGGCGCCCGCGTTCCTCGAGTCCGCTCGCACCGACACGGTCCGCGTCGCGCTGGCGCAGCTGCCGCCATCCAGCCGGGATCTCTCCGGCAGCGGTGCGGGGCTTCCTCGGCTGGGATCCGGCGATCGCGCCACCTGGAGCGCAGCTGCGGCAGACCTGCGAGACCAGGTCGCCGCGCGCATGCCCGAGACGCAGGACGTCCTCGGAGCCGCACGCATGATCGTCCAGGTGACGAGCGGCTGGAGCACTCCCGTGGGGGATCCTCCCGAGCACCAGATCGCCAACGACGTGATGCTGACGCTCGACCCGCAGTGGGCGCAACGCATCGACATCGTCGACGGTCGCGCGCCGGCCGCCCCGGTCGCCGGCGGCGACATCCCGGTGGCGATCTCCGTCGACGCGTCGGAGAAGTTGGAATGGCCCATCGGCGAACGCCGGGATTTCGCGGGCCGGGTGCTGGTGCTGAGCGGAACCTATGAGGTGCAGGACCCCGACGACCCGGACTGGGCGTACTCGCCGTCCTCCGTCGTCAGCGGGCGCGCACCCACCAGCGAAGGCGGCATCGTCACCGTCGCCGCCGCCTATGCGGCAGCCGATTCCCTCGACGAGTTCGATCCCGATTTCGCCGCGACGGCAACCACCATCAGCTGGATCCCCGTGCAGGGCGAGCGGATCACGGCGGATTCTGCGGAGGCGGTCGCCGCAGAGCTGCGCGGAGCATCCACCTCGCGTTTCCGCGTGCCGATGACCTTCTCCGACCTCACGGATCGTGGCTACGTCCTGGCCTCGGCCGCCCCGCCGGTCCTCAGCGCCGCCGCCGCGCGCGGTGGCGCTCTGCTGGCCGTGTTCGCCGTCATCGCGGTCGGCCCGCTCGCGGTCGCTCTTGTCGCGCTCGCCCTCGCCGGTCGCATGCTCGCGCAGCGTCGGGCCGGCATCGTCCGCCTGGTGAGCGCACGCGGCGCCTCGGCGCTGGGCGTGTCCGTGGTTCTGGGCGTGGAAGGGCTCGTCCTCGGGGTGCTGGGAGCGGGGATCGGTGTGACGTGCACCGTTCTGCTGGGCCTCTGGCAGCACCCGGCTTCGTTGATCGCCCCGGTGGTTTTCGCCCTCGTGCCAGCCGCCGTCCTTCCCCTCGCGGCAGCGGTGTCCGCGCGTGCGGAGCTGCGGGCCGCCGCCGGCGGTGCGCCCACGGCGGGACGGGCGCGCCGGCTCATCGTCGAGGCGTTCGTCGTGCTGTGCTGCTCGGCCCTGGTCGTCCTCGTTGCAGGCCGGGGAGGGCAGGTGGCCACCTGGGACCCCCTGCTCACCGTCGTTCCGCTGGCGCTCACCGTGATCGCCGGCATCATCGCATTGCGGCTGGTTCCGCTGTTGCTGACCGCGGCGGAACGCGCCGGCGTGCGTTCGCCGCGGCTCATGCCGCTGCTCGGTCCCGCCCGCTCGGCTCGCGTCCCGGCCGTGCGGTCCGCCTCCGCGCTCGCCTCCATCGTCGGTCTCGCCGTGGCGGTCTTCGCCGTGAGCTTCGCGACGACCGTCGACGGCGGCATCGACGACACGGCTCGCGCGCAGACCGGCGCCGAGCTGCGGGTCCAGACTCCCTACATCGGACCCGAGCGGCTCGCCGCCGCGCGCACCGTGCCGGGGATCGCAGCGCTTGCGCCGGTGTACTCGTCGTCGAAGCTCAGCATCAGCACGGGCGGGCAGAAGGTGGCGGTGCGCATGTTCGTGGTCGACAGCGACGAGCTCGCCGAGGTGAGGGCGGGCGCATCCGGGACTGCGCTGCCCGGGACTCCTGCTGCCGATCACATCCCGATCGTGGTGTCGCAGTCCGCGCGGGCGCGCCTGGGTGACGGGGAGCTGACGGCGAACGGGCACGTCCTGAGCATCGAGGCGGTGGCTCCCGACGACAACCCCTACGGCGGGTACGACGTGTGGATCCTGGTCGATCATGCCGCGATGCGCGATCTCGGCGTCCGTCAGGATGCGCCCGATGTGCTGTTCGTCCGGCTGGATCCGTCCGCGTCGTTGAGCGATGTGGAAGCGGGCTTGACCGGTGCGCTTGCCGCGCCGCAGTTCACGACTCCCGCGGGCGTGATCGCCGAGCGCAGCGCGGATCCGGCGCTGCAGGCGGTGCGCACCGCGCTGACGATCTCACTCACCCTGGTGGCCGCGCTGCTCGGGGTGTGCATCGTCATGATGCTGGTGCTGGGTGCCCCGGCCCGGGCGCGCGTCCTGCGGGTGCTGCGCGCTCTCGGCTCACGCAGCCGCGGATTCGCCCTGGTCGCCTGGGACGTGCTGCCCACCCTGATCGTCACGATCCCGTTCGGCGCGGCCGCCGGGTTCGTCATGTCGGCGGTGGTCATCGCCGCCCTGGATCTGACCGGTTTCGTCGGTGGGTCGGTCCGTCCGACGATCCACGCGGGCGGTCCCTGGCAGATTGTGGTGATCGGGGGATACACCCTCGTGGTGGTGCTCATCGGTCTCGCGGCCGCCGCCCTGGCCGCCGCGCGTGCGGCCCGGTCGTCGGACCAGCGGATGGAAGAGGAAGGATGAGGGCGTGAACACGACCCAGCTCGCGAGCGACGTCGGCACCGGAGGAATCCTGTGCGAGGGCGTCGTGCGCATCTTCACCGCTCAGGGAATCGAGGTGCAGGCGCTGCAAGGGCTGAACCTCACCGTGGACACCGGCGAGATGGTCGCCCTGGTCGGTGCATCGGGCTCGGGCAAGTCCACCCTGCTCGGCATCCTCGCCGGCCTCGATGCCCCCACGGCGGGAGTGGCCCAGGTCGCGGGGCACGATCTCACCACGATGCGGCGCGCCGAGCGGCTGGCCTATCGCCGGCGCAGCGTCGGATTCGTGCGGCAGCAGTCCTCGCGCAACCTGCTGCCGTACCTCACCGCGCGGGAGAACATCGCGATGGCGCACACGGTGGCGCGGGTCGTGCCGAAGCCGCGGCGGGGCGCGCTCAGTGACGAACTGTTCGAGCTGCTGGAGATCGGGGACATCGCCGATCGTCGTCCGGCGCAGCTGTCGGGCGGCCAGCAGCAGCGGGTGGCGATTGCCGTCGCGCTGGCGAATGAACCGCGTGTGCTGCTGGCCGACGAGCCGACGGGGGAACTGGACGAGGCCACCGGCGCCGAGGTACTGGCGGCGATGGAAACGGTGAACGCCGAACGGGGAGTGACCACCTTGATCGTCACGCACGACGCCGCCATCACTCAGCACGTGGGCCGTACCGTGCGGATCCGCGACGGGCGCACATCCACCGAAACGCTGCGCAGCACGCTGACCGGGGCGGACGGCGAGACCACCCGTGTGGCGGAGGAATACGCTGTGATGGATCGCGCCGGACGCCTGCAGCTGCCGCAGGAGTTCGTCTCCGCCCTGCACCTGCGCGACCGCGTGAAGGTGTCTCTGGAACCCGACCACGTGCAGGTGCGACCCTCCGTGCCCCCGACGCGCGCCGCGGCGCCTCCGCCCGGCGACGCACCGGGGACGAGCGCGGCAGCGGCACGGCCTCTCACCCGCGCCGAGGCGCGTGCCGCCCGCGCCGCTGCCGCTGCTGCCGACGCCGAGGGAGGCCGATGATGCCGGACGTACTGAACGCCGTCGAGCTGACGCGCACCTTCCGGACTCCGGCCGGGGAGGTGCACGCCGTGCGCGGGGTGACGATGTCGGTGGCAGCAGGCGAGCTCGTGGTGGTACGCGGGAGATCCGGCGCGGGAAAGACCACGCTGCTGAGCCTGCTCGGCGGGCTGGATAGCCCCACCTCCGGCGCGGTGTTCGTGGACGGTCAGGACCTCGCGGCCCCCGCGACGAACCTGTCCGCTCTGCTGGGCGACCGCGTCGCCTCCATCCTGCAGACCGGCGGACTCATCCCGCAGCTGAGCGCCGCGGAGAACGTCGAAGTGCCGCTGCGCATCCGCCGCACCGCCGTGGCGGAGCGCGATGCCCGCGTGGCTGCCGCGCTGGAGGCCGTGGGGCTCGCCGAGCACAGCCGCCAGCGCCCGAGCGAGCTGTCTGGCGGGCAGCAGCAGCGCGTCGGGATCGCACGCGCTCTCGTGATGTCGCCCGGCATCCTCTTGGCGGACGAGCCCACGGCCCAGCTCGACAGCGAGACAGGCGCGCAGATCATGGCGCTGATCGCCCGTCTCGTGCACACCGAGGGGACCGCAGCGGTGGTGGCGACGCACGATGCGGCCATGGCCGAGCGTGCCGATCGTGTGCTCGAACTGCACGACGGAGCGCTGGTCGTGAGCTGATCGCCACCGGTCAGCGTCGGGGGAGCTTGTGCTCCCGCACGGCATCGTGGCTGGCCACGAGAAGCCGCTCGGCCGTGGCGAAGTTGCGCTGCACCACACGCACCACGAGGAAGTCGACGATCACCATCTGGGCGAGTCTGCTCGACATCGCGGCGGTGCGGAATGCGGCCTCACGGGCAACCGTCGTGAGCACGATGTCGGCGTCGAGCGCGACCGGGGACGACGGATCGTTGGTGATGGCGATCGTGGTGGCACCGCGCTCTCGTGCCAGCGCCAGCACCTGCTGCGTCTCGAGTGTGTATCCGGAGTGCGAGATTCCGAGCACGACGCTGCGCCCATCCGTGCTCGCGACGGAGGTGAGCGCGAGGTGGGTGTCGCTCCAGCAGAAGGTGGGGGTGCCGATGCGGTGCAGCTTGAGCTGCAGGTCCTGTGCGGTGAGGCTGGAGGATCCCACACCGAAGACCTCGACCCGGGTCGTGGCGCCGAGCGCGGCGGCCGCGGCGTCGAGAGCGGCCAGATCCAGAGCGCGGGCGGTGTCCTCGATCGCTCGCACCTCCTGGTAGGCGACCTTCGAGACCAGATCGGCGACGGAGTCCTCCGTGGAGATGTCGGCATCCGCCACCTGGAAGTGCTCGCGTGAGGCCTCCTCACGGCTGTGCGCGGAGGCGAAGGCGAGACGGAAGTCCTTGTACCCGGCGAAACCGGCCGCGCGGCACATGCGTGTGACGGACGCGGTCGAGACTCCGACCGACTCGGCGAGCTCCGTGATGGTCGAGTGCAGCACGAGGCCCGGATCGTGCAGAACGGCGTCGGTGACGAGGCGCTCGGTGCGGCTCATCGATCCGAGCTTCTGCCGCAGGCTCGTGAGCACATCGCTCATGGCCGCTCCTTCGTGCTGTCTGGCGCCACCGGGCCGACGCACCGGTGCACCCTGAGAATACCCGCAGGTGTGGCAAAAATGTTCAAGGCGCGATTGAACTCTGAATATTTTTCACCATACTGGTCTGAGAACATTCTCACGAGTGAGGCACGAAAGCATGAACGCAACTCCCGACGCCGCAGCAGCGCGGCCGCTCCCGCCCACCGAGCAGCGTCTCGCGGCATCGGCCGACCTGGACGCCCTGCCCGCAGCGGAGGTGCTCCGGCTTCTCAACGAGCAGGACCGCGTCGCCGTCGACGCCGTCCAGCGGATCATCCCGCAGCTGGCGGAGCTGGTGGACCTCGCGGCGGACTCGTTCCGCGCCGGAGGCAACGTGCACTACTTCGGTGCGGGAACCTCGGGACGACTCGGCGTGCTGGACGCCGCGGAGCTGCGCCCGACCTTCAACCTCGAGCGCGGCCGTGTCGTGGCGCACATCGCCGGTGGCGAGACCGCGCTCCTCGACGCCGTGGAGAACGCCGAGGACTCGGAGGAAGAGGGCGCCGCCGCCGCCGCAGACCT
This sequence comes from Microbacterium sp. GXS0129, assembly GCF_044769785.1. Lineage (NCBI taxonomy): Bacteria > Bacillati > Actinomycetota > Actinomycetes > Micrococcales > Microbacteriaceae > Microbacterium > Microbacterium sp. GXS0129. Next base: position 688,380 of record NZ_JBIZVZ010000001.1, read on the forward strand.
CCGCCCCGGCGACGTCGCGGTCGGTCTCGCCGCCAGCGGCAACACCCCCTACGTCGGTGGCGCGCTGCGCGCCGCCCGGGCCGCGGGAGCGCACACCGTGCTCATCTCATCGAACCCGCATGCCTCCCTCGCCCCGCTCGCCGACATCGACATCGTGCTGGAGACCGGCGCGGAGGTGCTCACCGGGTCCACCCGTCTGAAGGCCGCCACCGCCGAGAAGCTCGTGCTCAACGGATTCTCCACCGCCCTCATGGTGGCCGTGGGGCGCACCTGGGGCAACCTGATGGTCTCGGTCGTGGCGACCAACGCCAAGCTGCGTGAGCGCACCGTGCGCATCCTGCGGGAGGCCACCGGAATCGAGGACACCGAGGCCCGCGAACGTCTCGAGGAGGCCGGTGGCGACCTGAAGACGGCCATCGTGATGACGGTGGCCTCGGTCACCGCCGCCGAGGCATCGGCTGCCCTCGCGGCAGGAAGCGGATCGGTTCGCGCCGCCCTCACGCATCTCGCGGACTGAGCGGACCCGGAACGGTGACGACGGCTTTCCTCGGCATCGACATCGGCGGTACCGGGTCGCGCTCGCGCCTGGTGTCGGCCGATGGCGTCGTACTCGCCGAGGCCAGCGGCCCACGCGGGGCGGTGACCGCGGGCGGGAGCGCGGGGCCCGATCTCGCTCTCGCGCTGGTCGAGCGTGCGCTGGGTGATGTCGAGACTCAGAGCATCGTGGGCATCGGCATCGGTGCGACCGGGATCGCGACGCTGGTGGCCGACCCGAGCGATCTCGTGCGCCGCGTGCGGGCACAGGTGCCCCGCGCCGCGGTGGCCGTCAGCATCGACGCCGTCACCGGTCACCTGGGTGCCTTGAGCGGTGCCGCCGGCGCCGTCATCGCCGTCGGCACCGGCGCCATCGCCCTCGGAGCCGATTTCCATGGCGTGTGGAATCGTGTGGACGGCTGGGGACACCTCCTCGGCGATCGTGGGTCGGGATCCTGGATCGGAATGCGGGCACTCCAGCTGGCGATGCGCCAGCGCGACGGCGTCTCCGGTGATGCGGATGCCGTCCTCGCCGCCGCGCGCGAGCGCTTCGGGGATCCGATGAGCTGGCCCGGTCAGCTGTACACGCGGGATGACCGTGCGGGCGTGCTCGCCTCCTTCGCAGCCGACATCGCTCAGCTCGACGACCCGCGCGCCCGAGAGATCATCCGGGAGGCCGCGACCGAGGCCGCCCACTCGGCGGTCGCGGCTCTGCCGGGGCTGCCCCCGCGCATCTCGGCGACGGGTGGTCTGCTGCGCTCGGAGGAGTATGCCGCGACCTTCCGCCGCGTCGTGCGCGAGCTGCGACCGGATGCCGAGCTCGTCCCGCCCGCTGGTGGGCCGCTCGAGGGGGCCGTCCAGCTCGCGCGGCTGGTCGTCTCGGCGCCGCCGGCACCCGCTGCCGGGTTCCTCTGGGCCTGACCCGCGTACCCTGGAATCGTGCCCGCCAAGATCATCCTGTACTACGTGTTCGCGCCCATCACCGACCCGGATGCGGTGCGGCTGTGGCAGCGCGACCTCTGCGAGGGGCTCGGGCTCCGCGGTCGCATCCTCATCTCGAAGGACGGGATCAACGGCACGCTCGGTGGGGACATGGCCGCCCTCAAGAAGTACGTCCGCAAGACGAAGGAGTACCGCGCCTTCGCGGACGTCGATGTGAAGTGGTCCAGCGGTACCGGCCTGGACGAAGAGGGCTTCAGCCTGGACTTCCCCCGCCTGAGCGTGCGCGTGCGTGATGAGATCGTCTCCTTCGGCGCGCCCGGTGAGCTGCGCGTGGACGACCGCGGCGTCGTCGGAGGCGGGGTGCACCTGAGCCCCGGAGCCCTGCACGACCTGGTGGCCGACCGGGGCGACGAAGTCGTCTTCTTCGACGGGCGCAACGCCTTCGAAGCCGAGATCGGCCGGTTCCGTGGCGCGATCGTTCCCGACGTGGAGACGACGCATGATTTCATCGCCGAACTCGACTCCGGCAAGTACGACCACCTGAAGGGCCGGCCCGTGGTCACCTACTGCACGGGCGGGATCCGGTGCGAGGTGCTGTCGAGTCTGATGACGGCGCGCGGGTTCGGTGAGGTGTACCAGCTGGACGGCGGGATCGTCCGTTACGGCGAGAGCTTCGGCAGCACCGGGCTGTGGGAGGGATCGCTCTACGTGTTCGACGGCCGTGAATCGGTGCCGGTGGGGCGCGACCCGAAGGTGATCGGACGGTGCGCGCTGTGTCAGACGCCCACCACGCGCATGGTGAACTGCGCCGACGACAGTTGCCGCAATCGCGTGGTGCTGTGCGCCGCCTGCGGGGACGCGGTCGTCTGCGCCCGGCACGCCGAAGCGCCTGCCGCGGCGGCCGTGACAGGATGAGCGCATGACCGATGAGACGTCAGCCGTGCGCGAGGCGCTGGCCAACCTGTTCGAGCACCTGATCCGCGAGGACGACCCGTGGGTGGTCGAGGTGGTGCGCGAGGCCGTTCAGCGGCCGTACGTGCAGGGCACGCGCAACGATGACGGCTCCATCGTCATCGAGGTCTCATCCAACGAGATCAACGACCCCCCGCTGTCGGGCCTGCAGATCGCGGCGCTTCGCGGGTGGGGCTTCAGCGCGGGAAGCGACGACGTCTCGCCCAATCATGCGCGAGTCTTCCCGGAAGGCGCCGATCGTGAGGCCGCCGAGCTGCTGGCCGACGCGCTCGTGACCGTGCTGCGGTTCTCGGGCGATGACGCGGTGCACATCGAGCTGTTCGAGTCCGACCTCACCGAGGTACTGGAGAACAATCCCGACCTCCCTCTCGCTGACCTCTGAACCACCCGCCGAGAAACCCACACACGTCCGGGAAGCCCTGCGTTGCGCAGGGCTTCCCGGGGACGTGTGTGGGCTTCTCACGGGCCGGACCCGTGCGCGCAGCGTCAGCCGCGCGGAGGAGCGTCCGGTGAGGCAGCGGCGGCAGCGGCGCGCTGCTCCGCCTCCAGGCGCTCGGCCTCCTCGCCGCTGATCGCCTCGCCGCGGGCCACGAGTCCCGCCTGGTCGGACAGCGGGATCTGCTTCAGGAACAGGGAGAGCACCAGCGCGATCACCACGAACGGGATCAGGTACCAGAACACCGGCGCCAGCGCGTCCGCGTATGCGGTGACGATGCCATCGCGCACCTCGTCGGGAAGAGTGCTCAGCGTCGCCGGATCGATCGTTGACGCCGCAGCCGACGCGTCATCGGGCGAAGCACCCGCGCCGGCGAAGACGCCCAGCAGGTTCTCCGTGAGGCGAGTGGTGAAGATCGTGCCGAACACGGCCGTACCGAGCGAGGCGCCCACCTCGCGGAAGTAGTTGTTGGTACTGGTGGCCGTGCCGATCTCGCTCGCCGGAACGGCGTTCTGGACGACGAGCACCACCACCTGCATGATCAGGCCGAGACCAGCGCCGAAGACGAAGAGGAACACGCAGATCAGCCAGATGGGCGTCGTCGCGGACAGCGTCGTGAACGCCGCCATGGCCGCACCCGTGATGATCGTGCCGAGGATGGGATAGATCCGGTACTTGCCGGACTTGGAGATCGCGATCCCCGAGAAGATCGAGGTCCCCATGAGACCCACCATCATCGGGATCATGAGCAGGCCGGAGGCTGCGGCTGAGGTGCCGGAGGACATCTGCAGGAAGGTCGGCACGAAGCCGATCGCGGCGAACATCCCGATGCCCAGCACCAGACCGATGGCGGTGGCGTTGATGAAGATCGGGTTGCGGAACAGGCTGAGCGGGATGATCGGATCCGCTGCGCGCGCCTCGGTCAGGACGAATGCCGCCGCCGCGGCGACGAGGCCCGCGCCCCACGCCCACGTGGCAGGGGAGGACCAGCCGAACTCCTTGTCGCCGCCGAAGTCGGTGAAGAAGATGAGGCAGGTGGTCGCGATCGACAGCAGGATCACACCGAGGATGTCGATCGGCTTCTGCGCCTTCTTGCTCGGCAGCTGCAGGGCCACCAGGGCGATGATGAAGGCCGCGATGCCGACGGGGATGTTGATGTAGAACGCCCACTGCCAGGTGAGGTGATCCACGAAGAAGCCGCCCAGCAGGGGCCCTGCTACCGCCGAGAGGCCGAAGACGGCGCCCAGCGGGCCCATGAACTTGCCGCGCTCGTTGGCGGGCACGATGTCGGCGATGATCGCCTGGGAGAGGATCATCAGACCGCCGCCGCCGAGACCCTGGAGCGCACGGAAGACCACGAACGTCCAGAAGTCGCCCGCGAAGGCGCAGCCGACGGAGGCGAGTGTGAACAGGGCGATGGCGATCAAGAAGAGGTTTCGCCGTCCCAGCACATCGCCGAACTTGCCGTAGATGGGCATCACGATGGTGGTGGCCAGCAGGTAGGCGGTGGTGATCCACACCTGGTGGTCCACGCCGCCGAGCTGGCCGACGATGGTCGGCATCGCCGTGGAGACGATGGTCTGATCGAGGCTGGAGAGCAGCATTCCGGCGATCAGCGCGCTGAAGATGATCCAGACGCGGCGCCGGGTGAGCAGGAACGGTGCATCCTGCGTGACGGGTGCGGACATTCAATCGACTTTCTGTGTGGGCACGAGGAGGGAGCGCGCGACCTGGAGGCGCTGGGCAATCAGGTCGCGGAAACTCTCGGGTGAGTCCTGATGGAGGATGCGGTCCATGCATATGCGCACCAGCGCACCGACGGAGTGGACGAGGACCTCGGCGCGGATATCAACGTCGTCGGTGCCGAGCCGCCGAGCGACCAGCTCGCGATCGCGCCGCTCGTTCTCGCCGAGCTGGTCGAACAGGCTCTTCAGCAGACGCGGCTCCTGATCGATGAGCGCGAACAGGGGGCGGGCGTCGTCGATCGGATTGAACACCTCGAAGCGGCGCACGCTGAGCTCGACGAAGTCGTCGACCAGATCGCCGCCGCGGGCGAGGAACTCGGCATCGAGCGCCTCCGTTCGCGGATCGTTCGCGGTGAATCCGAACACCGCGTGCTCCTTGCTGGCGAAGTAGTTGAAGAACGTGCGGCGAGACACCCCGACCTCGGCGCACAGCTCGTCGACGGTGAAGCCCGTGAAGCCGCGCTCCGTGGTGAGGAGTCGCGCCGTCGCGGTGAGTGCGGCGGCCGTCTCGCGGCGTCGGCGCTCCCGCAGTGATTCTGCACTTGTCTCCATGAGATGCAATTCTTGCACTGTAAAGCTGAAAGTGCACTTTGAGCTGTGGTGCGGGAATGCGATCTGTACCCGGGGCGTTGGGGGAGGCATGAGCATCACCCCGGACGCCGTCGATGTGGTCGTGATCGGTGCCGGGCAGGCGGGTCTGTCCGCCGCGCATCATCTTCGCCGACGCGGATTCGTGCCCGCGGGTGAGGGGGGCGAGCACAGCTTCGTGGTGCTGGATGCAGACGAACGGCCGGGTGGTGCGTGGCAGCATCGGTGGGAATCGCTGCGGATGGGAACCGTGAACGGCATCTACGAGCTCCCGGGCTTTCCGGTGCCGCCCGCCGATGCCGGCGTCCCCGCTCGGGACGCGCTGCCGCCATACTTCGCCGCCTATGAGGAGCGCTTCGATCTGCGGGTGCGCCGGCCGGTGCGTGTGCGCTCGGTGAGCCGGGCGGACACCGATCCCCAGGGGCGGCTGATCGTCGACACGGATCGGGGATCGTGGGCGGCGCGATACGTCATCAACGCGACAGGCACCTGGACCCAGCCGTACTGGCCCTACGTTCCCGGGCGCGAGACCTTCCGCGGTCGTCAGCTTCACACCGCGAACTATGTGTCGCGGGAGGAGTTCGCCGGAAAGCGTGTGGTGATCGTCGGCGGCGGCGTCTCGGCGCTTCAGCTGCTCGACGAGATCTCCGACGTCGCCGAGACGTTCTGGGTGACGCGTCGCAGTCCGGACTGGAAACGTGGCGAGTGGACCACCGCATCACGGATCGAGGCGCTGGACGGCGTCGAGCAGCGCGTGCGCGCCGGGCTCCCGCCGGGGAGTGTGATCTCGGTCACGGGCGACATCTGGGCGCCATGGGTGCAACGCGCTCACGACAAGGGCGTGCTGGTGCGACACCCGATGTTCACGCGGGTCGAGGCGGACGGCGTGCGTATGCCGGACGGCACGCTGGAACACGCCGATGTGATCCTGTGGGCGACGGGCTTCCGCCCCGCGATCGCCCACCTGGCACCGCTCGGGCTGCGAACCCCGGAAGGCGGGATCCGTGTGGCGAACGGACGGTCGATCGACGAGCCCCGCCTCTTCCTCATCGGCTATGGGCCCAGCCAGTCGACCATCGGCGCCAACAGGGCCGGACGCGACGCGGTGCGTGCGATCGTGCGGGAACAGGCGGGCGCCCTGGTGGGCTGAGTATCGTTGTGCGTGTGACCAGCATCGATTCACCGCTCGGCATGGTCCTGGTCGACAACGGTGAGAACCCGCCCGCGCCCGGTCTCGACCGAGAGGCCGTCGTGATCGGCCACGTCCACGACGGGGAGTTCCTCATCGTGGAGTTCGTGGCGGATGCGACGACGGCGGTCTTCGATGTCGCAGGCCGCCACACCGTCCCACTGAATCGGGATCGGGCGGCGACCGCCGGCTTCCTGCAGGCATTTGCCGACTACCTGCGCTCGGCAGGGCCGTCGTCCGGCCCCCGGGTGCTGACGGCGGATCAGGCCGCCGAACGCCTCGCCGCGTTCCGGGCCGGGAAGATCGCCCCGCCCCCGCCCCCGACGGCTGCCGCTCTGCCTCACTCCGTACGCGTGAGGAATCTGCTGCGTGCGCTGCGCCGGATCGATACGCAGGCTGCGACGAGCCCCGGCTCCTGGTGGAGCGGGGCGATCGAGCAGGCGAAGGATGATCTGATCTGATCGATGGCACTCGTTGGGTGACTATCGTGGAGTGCGCGTCGAGCGTCGACGCGCCGCGTCGAGCGGTATTCCGTGCCGGTGTGCATCGGGCGAAGCCGGAGGGGGACACATGACCGACCAATGGGAGCACGTGCAGCGGGGCCGGGAGCTGCTGCTCGGTGGCTACCAGGTGCAGTGGACACCCAGCCGGATGACATCCTCGGGCGCGCGGACGATGCCGTACCCCGCATACGACGACGTGCTGATGAAGGCGCTGTGGGCGGCGCAGAGCATCGTCGGCACCGACTACGAGTACCTCGCCTCCTACAAGCGGGTCCGTGAGGTGCCGCTCGGTTCCGTCTCGGGGCCGGAGCTGTCCACCTGGTTCACCTACATCCTGCGGGGAGAGCGGTTCTCCGACGGGCACATCGCACAGTACGTCGAGTCGGGCGAGCTGCTCGTGCTCCTCGAGCGGCTGATCGCGCTGCGGGATTCATTGCCGACGGCGACCGGGGGTGCCGCCGGGGAGGAATGACCGCGTCGGCGCGCCTGAAGCCTGACTGGCCGGTTGCCTCTGAATATGCCCACTGAGCTGGGGAAAACACCGGTCGAATGTCGGTGGCCCCGAGTTGAATGGAGCTATGTTCATGTACGGTTCCGAGGCACTCGACCAGGTCACTGGCGCGGGGCTGGAACTCGCTGAGGCGCTTGCCGCACTGCCCGCGAGCCAGGACGCGGCCACCGATGAGGAACTCATCGCCCGGTTGCGGGTGCTGGGCGGAGTCCTGCGTTTCGTCGAGGGTGCCCTCCTGCAGACGGTGGGCGAGGTTCAGCAGCGCTCATCGTCCGCCGATCGCGGAGCCCTGATGACCACCCGGATCGGATGCCGCACAGTGGCGGAGGTGATCGAGCGCGCCGTGGGGGCGAGCGGTCGCACGGCGCGCCAGTGGGTGCGCGCCGCAGGGCTGATCACGCAGCCCACGGATCTGTCGGGAGCGGTGGTTCCGGGCCTGTTTCCGGCTGTCGCCGACGCGGCCAGGTGCGGAGTCCTGGGGACGGACGGGATCCTCGCGATCGCGGGCGTCCTGAACAACGCCGCTTCCCGCATCGATGCGGCGGCGGTGCATGAGGCGGAGCAGTTCCTCGTGGACCTTGCCCGTGGCGCACATGCGGTGACGGATGTCGCGGCATCGGCTGATCGAGATGGCTCCGCCGCTGGGAAGCATCCCGGTGCGGCGTGGAACGTGTGCTACCCGGCCTCGGACCTCGACGCGATGTCTCGGGCGGTTCTCGCGCGCATCGACCCTGACGGAGTGGAGCCGGCCGAGCGTATCGCGATGCTGAAGCGTGGCATCACACTCGGGACGCCGGTCGGTGGTCTTGTGCCGATTCGTGGTGCGCTCCTTCCGGAAGCCGCTGCGCAACTCCAGCTCCTTCTCGATGCATACAACAACCCCGCGGCACCGCCGATCCCGCTACCCTTCGCGATGTCTCCGGGTGGTCTGGATGCCCCTCGTGTCGCCGGCGCAGCGGATGAAGACGCGGATGGGACTGGGGGTGAACCGGGAACTTCGCCCGCTGATGTCGAGGCTGTCATCGGCGCTCCCGTCCTGCATCTGCCGCGCGGCGGGGTGTACTTCCGTGAATCGACGCCGACCCTCATGTCGCCGGACAGCGATGTCGATGCGCCGCCGTGTGTCTGTGGTGCCCGAGACGTGAACGCGGCGCACGCCGAGCATGATTCTCGATGGCCCGGTGCCGGTGCGGAGGCGGGGTCCGCGATGGCGTGTGTGTGCGTGCCGTCACGCGCGGATGATCGGCGCACGCCGCCGCAGAAGCGTCACGACGCCCTGTCTGCGATCCTCCGCATCGCCGCTGAGTCCGGACGCGCTCCTGCTCTCCAGGGCCACGCGCCCACGCTGCTCGTTCGGATTCACAGCGCTGCCCTCAGGCGGCGCGCTGGCGCCCCTCATGACTCCGGAGCACATGCTGGTGAGGGAGTCGGTACGGACGCTCGGGTCGAAGCCGAACACTGCAACAGCGGCCTCACGGGCGATTCACTCGCTGTGGCACACGCGGAAGTCTCGGGACTCGAGATGCCGATCTCCATCGCAACCGCGCTGCGCATCACCTGCACCGGCGGCGTCCAGCACATCCATTACGACGCGAACCAGGCGGTCACGGCGATCAGCAGCGAGGCGCGCATCCTCACGCCCAGGCAGCGCCGCGCGATCAACGATCGGGACCGGGAGTGCATCATTCCCGGCTGCCACGTTCCGGCCACCTGGTGCGAACACCACCACGTCACAGAGTGGGCGAACGGTGGTCCCACGCACACCAGCAACGCCGTGGCGATCTGCTTTCATCACCACCGCACTCTGGAACAGGCCGGGTGGCGGATTCGCATCCGCGAGGGAGTGCCAGAAGTGCAGGCCCCGCTCCTCTGGGATCCCGACCAACGCTGGATCCGCAAACCACATCACCGGCGCGATATTCGTCCCAGACAGACGGATGACACCTAGCGGGCGATGGAGCGCGTGACCGTGAACTTCGGCGTCCGAGCCACCTGGGACGTGGGGCCCACGCTGCGCTCCAATGCGCCACGGTGCTTCAGATGCGAGTTGTACACCGTGAGGAGCGTGCCCCCGGGGCGCAGCATCCGGCCCGCAGCGCGGAACAGCGGATGCGCCATGTCGTCGATCACGGCACGCCCATCGTGAAACGGAGGATTGAGCAGCACCACATCGACGCTCCGGTCCGGGATCCCCTCCCCGGCGTCGGCATGCACGGTGTCTACCCTGTCCGCGACGCCGGCGAGCTGGGCGGTACGGGAAGCGGAGGACACCGCCGACCAAGAGCGATCCGTCGCGATCACCCGGGCGCCGGGCAGGTGCCGTGCCGTCCACACCGCCAGCACTCCCGTGCCGCACCCGAGGTCCACGACCGTGGGGCGCTCCGGAAGCGCAGCGGCATCCAGCTGTGCCGGCAGTACCTCCAGCAGCGCGCGGGTTCCGATGTCCAGACGTGTGCCGGCGAACACGGCGCCGTGCGCCGCGATCGGGAAATCCAGACCGCTGACGATTTCCGAGCGCGGATAGGCCGGAGAGGGGGTCGGTCGTGGACCCGACGCGATCAGCGCGCGGGCCTTGTCCCGGCCCCGGCTGGCCGCGACCTCCAGGAAGGAGTCCCGCGGGCGCTCGTTCATCCCTCGTTCGAGGTTCTTCTCGCGCGCCGCGAGGACGACGAGGACATCCGCATCGGCATGGCGCGCGACGAGACCGGCGATCTCGTCGACCCCGGCGAGTGTCCGGGGCAGTTCTCCGACCACGAGGGTCACACCATCGACGAGTTCCGGAACGAGGCCGTGGCGCTCGCAGCCCTCCGGTGGCGCGACCGGAATCGGGGTGAGCTCGTGGAAGAGGCGGATCGGCGATCCGAAGCGCTCACGCGCTGCCGCTGCCAGGGCATCGTCGCCGATGACCGCCACGGCACCGCGGTGTGCGAAGCCGCCGCGCGCCGCATCACGCTCGAACGCCTCATCGAGGGCGAGGCGGGCGGCGGGGGACAGTGCGTCGGTCACACTCCATGCTCGCACGGCCCGCCCGTTCGGTCAGGCGGCGTCCGTGACCTCAGACGGAAGCGGGGGCCGCTGCGGACGATCGCACGACGAGGGTGGTCGACAGCTCCGTGTGCGCGGCCAGGCGATGACCCGCGCGGGATCGGACCAGGGCGTCGACCGCGGCGCTTCCCATCTGCGCCAGCGGCTGGCGGATGGTGGTGAGCGGCGGGTCGGTCCACTGTGAGTGGGGGATGTCGTCGAAGCCCACGACCGAGATGTCGTCGGGAATGCGCAGTCCCTGCTCGCGCAGCGCCCGGATGGACCCCAGTGCGCTGTCGTCACTCGCGGCGAAGATGGCGGTGGGGCGCTCGGCGCGCGAGAGCAGGAGCCGCGTGGCGGCGTACCCCTGATCGACGCCGTACTGGGTACGGATCACCAGCTCATCGTCCACGGGAACGCCCGACTGCAGCATCGCGGCCTGGAATCCGGCGAGCCGGGCGATGCCGTTCGCCTGGTCCAGGGGTCCGGTGATGGTGGCGATGCGGCGGTGTCCCAGTGAGATGAGGTGCTGTGCGGCGTCGAATGCGCCCTGGAAGTTGGTCGCGGCGACGGAGTATGTCCCCTCGGGAACCCGGCGCAGCGGGTCGACGATCACCAGGGGAATCCCGGCGTCTGCGAGGAGCTGCCGGGCTTCATCGCTGGGGACCCCGACAACGCTCAGCAGTCCGTCCGAGCCACGTTCGACCGCGTGGCGCACCCAGTCGTCGCAGTTCTCCGGGTCGGGATCCACCGTGAGCACGAGATCCTTGTCATGTCGTTTCGAGGCCTCCGCTGCTCCGCGGACCACCGCCTCGGACCAGGCTCGATCCAGGTCGACGATGCGGACGTCCAGGAAACCGGTGGTGACACGTGCACGGGAGCGGATCTCGTACCCGTGCCGGGAGAGCACCTCGGTCACCCGTTCCCGCGTGGAGCTGGCCACATCTGGTCGGGAGTTGAGCACTTTCGAGACCGTGGGGACGGAGACGCCCGCCTCTTCGGCGATCCGGGCGAGCTGGACTGTCATGGTTCCCTTTCACAGACTTTCCGAAAAACCATACCGTGATCACCCCCGCAAGCGCAGGCATTTTCTGAGGAAATCTCTGGACCTATCCGTGCCCGTCGCTCTATAGTTCCCGGAGAGGGATCGAAATTTCGAGACCCTGTTTCGAAATCACGAAGGAGTGAGCATGCGCAGGACACGAGTCACCGCTACGGCTGCCGTGGTCCTCGGTGCCGCCCTGGTGCTGAGCGGCTGCGGCCGCGGCGCCGACGGCGCGACCGGGGGCACGGACAGCGGAGCGGGCGCCGCGGCGGAGGGCAAGGCCACGGGCGTCATCGAGATCTGGACCGCGGGAGGGCATGCCGACAACCTGCAGGAGCTCGCGGGGCCCTGGCTCGACGACAACCCGGATGCCTCGCTGAAGGTCACCGACATCCCGTGGGACCAGGTGATCACCAAGATCCAGACGGCGACCGCCGCCGGTACCGGACCGGACATCATCATGACCGGGTCGGACCAGACGGCGACGGTCATCGGCATGGGCGGCTTCGACAAGGTCCCCGATGGGGTGTACCAGGCGGACGACTTCTATTCGGCCGCCATCGATTCGGTGACCGGACCGGACGGCGCCTACGCCATGCCCTGGTACGTGGAGACGCGCTTCCTCTTCTACCGCAAGGACCTCGCGGAGCAGCTGGGTCTGTCGGCGCCGACCACGTGGGAGGACATGAAGGCGATGGCCACCGCTTTCAAGACACGGCCGGGCGGCACCTACGGTCTCAGCCTGCCCAAGCCCACCGAGTCGCCGGCGCAGGTGATCGTGCCGTTCGTGGCGCAGGCGGGCGGCAGCATGACCGACGGTGAGAAGTGGACGATCGACACCCCCGAGTTCGTGCAGGCGCTGGACTTCTACGCGGGCTTCTTCACCCGCGGCGAGGCGCCCGCCGAGACCACCGATGCCACGTTCGAGAACGGCGGCACGCCGATGTTCATCTCGGGGCCCTGGATGCTCGATGTCTACCAGGAGCTCATCGACAAGGGCACCGCTCCCGCAGACTTCACGATGGACTCCGTGGGCTACGCCGTCTCACCCGCCGGCCCCGGCGGCAACAACGACCAGTACATCGGCGGGGGAAACCTCGGTGTCTTCTCCGCGGCGAAGAACAAGGAAGCTGCCTGGTCGCTGCTGTCCTGGATGGGGCAGACCGAGCAGCAGCAGGCCTGGTACGGGCTCCAGAAGGAACTGCCCGCCAACATCGCTGCCGGCGACGACTCCGCCATTCAGGAGAACCCCGTCACCAAGACGCTGATGGAGCAGATGCAGGACACCGTGGCACCGCCGAACTACCCGGCGTGGTCGCAGATCTCCGATCTGATCAGCAAGTACTCCGAGCAGGTCGCCCGCGGCGAACTCTCCAGCGCTGATGCGGCGAAGCAGATCCAGACGCAGGCCGACTCGATCGGCTTCGGATGGTGACATCCACCGCGCGGCGGCCGGGGAAGACGTCTTCCCTGGCCGCCCAGCGCCGCCGCTCCGCCCTCATCGCGTGGGTGTTCGTGTCGCCGTTCGTGCTGACGTTCGGCGTGTTCAGCCTCATCCCGCTGGTGAGCTCGTTCGCGATGTCGTTCACCGACCTGCGTGCCCGTGACATCCGCAACCCGTTCAACGTGAATTTCGTCGGACTCGAGAACTTCATCTCGGTTCTGACGAATGAGTCGTTCCTGCGGGCGCTGCGCAACACCCTGGTGTTCGTCGTGGTGGGCGTGCCGTCGACCCTGTTCATCGCGCTGGTGCTGGCCGTGCTCCTGAACTCACTGAGCCGCCGGGTCGCCACCTTCTTCCGTGTGGGCTATTACACCCCGGTCATCACGACCATCGTCGCGGTGGCCGTGGTCTGGCGGATCATGTACCAGGACACCGGTGTGATCAACACCATGCTGGGCTGGGTCGGAATCGACGGGCCCAACTGGCTGAGCGATCCGAACACGGCGCTGATGGCGATCACGATCATGGCGGTGTGGCGCAACATCGGATCCTCCATGGTGATCTTCCTCGCCGGTCTGCAGAGCATTCCGGCCGAGGTCAACGAGGCGGCCGCCATCGACGGTGCGAACGCGGTGCAGAAGTTCTTCCGCGTGACCATCCCGATGATGATGCCGACGATCCTGCTGAACACCATCCTGGTGACCACCGGCTACATGCAGTTCTTCGACGAGCCCTTCGTGATGACCAACGGCGGTCCGCTGGAGTCGACCACCTCCATCGCGCTGCAGGTCTACAACCAGTTCAAGTACGGCAACTACTCCGTGGGAGCCGCGGGAGCGTACGTCCTCTTCGTGCTCGTCGGAATCCTTGCCCTCATCCAGTTCCGCTTCTTCCGGCAGAGGACCTGACATGACCGCTCTTGATGCACCCGCGCGCACTGTGATGACCGCGCCCGCGGAGGACCGTTCTCGGCGAAAGCCCTTCCGCTGGGGAAACCTGGTGGTGATGGTGGTGCTGTCGATCGGGCTGGCTGCGACGATCCTGCCGTTCGTCTGGATGGTGCTCGGCGCTTTCAAGACCAAGGCCGAGATCATGTCCCGTCCGGTGACCTGGTGGCCGAAGAGCCCGACCCTGGACAACTTCGCCGCCTGGTTCTTCCAGTTCGACATCCTGCGCCCGTTCCTGAATTCGGTGCTGCTGGCCGCGGCCACCGTCGCCACGACGCTGCTGTTCTCCTCGATGGTCGGATGGGCGCTGGCGAAGATGCGTTTTCCGGGCAAGAACGCGATCATCGTGGTGGTGCTGGCGACGATGTTCGTCCCCGGCATCGTCACCCTCATCCCGCAGTTCGTGCTGGTGGCGAACCTCGGGATGGTCAACACCTACTGGGGGCTGATCCTGCCCGGGATGGTGGGTGCGTTCGGCGTCTTCCTCATGCGGCAGTTCATGCTGGAGATCCCCGATTCGTTGCTGGACGCAGCCCGCATCGACGGTGCGGGGGAGTTCCGCACCTTCTTCCAGATCGTGCTGCCGTTGTGCAAGGCCCCTCTTGCCACCCTCGCGATCTTCACCTTCATGGGATCGTGGAACAGCTTCCTGTGGCCGCTGATCATCTCGCAGGACGACTCGATGTACACCCTCCCGGTCTCCCTCGCCCTGTTCTCGGCTGAGGCGGGTGGTCACGGGGCGGACTACGGCCTGCAGATGGCCGGATCGTTCCTGATCGTGATCCCGGTGCTGGTGCTGTTCATCGCCATGCAGAAGCATTTCATCCAGGGCATCACGATGACCGGGATCAAATGACGAAAGACGGGCGCCCGCGTGCTGCGGGCGCCCGTCCGTCGCGTGTCGGGATGACCGCGGCCGCATCGGGCCGCACGGGCATCAGCGACGCGACCCGGTCACGAGCCGGACGAGGGCTGCGGGCCCGTCGTTCGGGTACGGATGATGCGGATCATCCGCAAAGCGCAGATCGTGATCGTCACGCCGAGGACCACCACGATGATCGACGTCGTCGACGCATCCCTGCTGCCCACTGCGTAGGCGAGGACGAAGATCCCCATGCTCGCGATCACACCGTCGACGGCGGCCACCGCGGCGAGGAGCACGAGCGGGCCGATCGACACGTGTGCACCGCCGTCCGGCCGGGACAGAGAGAAGCCGTAGCCCGTCGTCATCAGACCCACGGCGGCCAGCAGCGTCGCCACCAGTGCGGGGCCGACCAGAGCGGAATCGGCGCCGACGTTCAGCCACGCGAGGAGAGCCGCGACCGCGGAAGCCGCCGTCGCGACGGCCGTCACCCAGGCCGCGCCGCGGCCCGCGCGTGGCCGGGGGCTCGCCCCGTGCGGAGCACTCATCGGAGGGGAGCCGTCGGAGCCGCCTGGCGCCGCAGCATCGCCGCGCGCAGGATGCGCAGCCCGCTGAAAGCGGACAGGATCCCCAGCACGAAGAGGATGACGGCCAGCGGTGTAGCACCGGTCAAACCCACCGCGATGCTCACGAAGAAGCCCACCAGAGGCACGGCGATGCCAACGACGTAGGTCGCCGCGCAGAGCAACCCGAGCGGGGCGAGGGATCCCGTCTCAGCACCCGCGTTCGCGGGGCGCGCCGCGCGAGAGCCCGCGATGCACAGGCTGAGGACACCCAGAACGAGTCCGGTGATCGCTGCGGCGATCAGACGGGGTTCGGCCGCGGCGAGAGCGAAGGCGACGGTGGCCACCGCGACGACGAGCGCGATCACGCCCGAGGACCGCGCGACGATGCGCGCGGCCCTCGGGTCGTGCTGCCGCGAGGGCGCAGGGGGAACGGTCATGCGTTGGCGAGCGGCGGCCAGGACGCGATGCCCGCCGCGGTGGACGTCATGGTCGCACGCGCCTGCCCCGCCGACAGGAACAGCACGGCGACACCCGTGCCCACGGCGGCCAGGAAGGCGACGATGCCGATGGTCACCAGCACGGGTACCGCGGGCAGTCCGACGATCGTCCCCGTCGCCACGGCAGCTCCCGCGAGGGCGCCCAGCAGCGTGAGGATCGCGACCACCACCGCGCCCCAGAACACGCCGATCGCCACGGCGAGGCCCGTCATGGCGCCGCTGACGTTCTCGGCGTAGTCCGCCATGATCGACGTGTTGGCGCGGCGCTGGGTCTCGATGCGCTGCTTGTACTGGTCGGCTCCGCTTCCGGTCCACTTGTCGTCGACGGAGAGGTTGGCGTCCATGATCGTGTCGTTGATCCGTGACACCTTCGCCGCGGCGGTCTTCCATCCTTGCGCGGCGCCGTTGAGCATGAACGGGTCGCCGACGTGGCTGAAGAACTCCGAGATCGCCTTCCACATCTCGCCGATCTTCTGCAGCATGCCGTCCCAGGCCTCGCGGAGCCGGTCCGCCACCCAGGACAGCGCCGCGGGCAGGAGCCGAAGCGCGGCGTTGACCAGTCGCACGATCTCGTCGATCTTCTGGCGGATCTTCTCCAGCAGCTCCAGAGCGCGCTCGATGATCGGATTCATGTCGTCTTCCCCCTCAGACCACCGGCTGCCACATGCGTGACAGCTCGGATACGGTTCCCTCTTCCATCTGCTGATACATGTCGCGAACTTCGCGCAGCGCCTTAGCGCCGTTGCTTGCGGCCTGAGCGCCGTCCGCGAGGAGCTGCGTGACTCGCTGGTGCAGTTCCGCGTACTGATCGGCGACATCCATGGCGGCGAACGAGAACGCGCCATGAGTCACCTGAATCGCGGCGATCGAGTTTCCGCTGGTGCGGAGCGTGTTGGATGCCTCGTCCCAGATGGACGCGTCCTTGGTGAGCGCCTCGAAATTGGCGCGGAGATCGGGAGCCATTCTTCCTACCGTCCTGTCATGTACGACACGAAGCCGTCGGGGTCGTCGAGGAGGCGCTGGTACTTCTCCAGCGGCGTTCCGGCAAGCGCTGCAGACGTGCGCTCCTCCGCGGTCGCCTCGTGTGCTTCGCGCAGCGCCTCGTTCAGTTCACGTGCGACCTGGGTCGCCGCCGAGCGGGCAGCCCAGCGGGAATCCAGCGTGATGCCCTGCAACTGGCCGCCCGCCGTCAGGTTCACCGTGAGGTGACCGGAGAGCGGAGCGACGGTGTCCACGCGTCCGCCGCGGCTCATCGCGGTGGCGAACGTCTCATCGAAGCCGGCGGTCATGTCCTCGAGCATCTCCAGGACGTTCTCCAGCATCCGCTCCACCTGGGAGGCCGCGTCGGGACTCTCGGTCAACGCGGTGCGCAGCTTCTCCGCCACGGAATCGCTTGTGGGCGGCAGCGGCGTGGCGCGGTGCTCGTGCTCCTGAGCCTCGCCGAGGTGTGTTCCCCACGCCTCCAGACGAGCCGTGCTGAGCTGCTGGAAGGTCTCGACCAGCCGGCCCGCGAGAGCAGAGGCCTCGATGTGGTTCTGCCAGTCGTTCGCTATCGCGAACGAGATCAGCCCCTCGGAGTCGATGTTCACGGTGAGAGCACCGGTCTCATCGGTGTGCGACGCGGGCTGCTCGCCCTCCGCCGCTTCGGTGTACATCTGCGCTTCTCGATCGAATTCATCGCGCAGTTCGAAGAATCGCTCAGCATCGTCGGTCATCAACGCCCCCTTTTTGCGTCTGCTTCCTCTGCCAGGGTACACACGCTCATCGGATGGGCAAGTAGCCCGAAGCATCGACGAGGCGACGTCAGCCGATCTGCGCCTGGACGCGGCGGGTGACCTCGGCCATCGGCATCGAGCGGGGGAAGACGGCCACGACCACGTCGTCCTCGGCGGCACGGGCGCCGTCTGGGTGCACGCCGAAACGGTGCAGCGCATCATCCAGCGCCGCGCGCAGGGTGGCGGCGGGCACCTTGCGGCCGCGCAGCATCTGGCGAAGCACGTGATTGTGGACGGCGGCGACCACGGCCGCAAAGCCCACCGCGTCCACCGGATCGAGGCCCGGAAGGGCGCTGCGCAGGTACTCGTCGAACAGTCGCTCATAGCGGAACACGGTGACGATCTCGCGTTCGCGCAGGGCGGGGATGCGCCGCACGAGCTCGTAGCGCTTGCGCGCAACGTCGATGTCCGACGTGAAGTGCTTGAAGACGAGCATGGCACCGTCTGTCACAGCGACCCAGGGGTTCTCATGGCGGTCATCGAGGAAGGCGCGGGCCTCGGCCAGCACATACTCGTGATCGGCGAACACGACGTCGTCCTTGCCACCGAACTGGCGGAAGAACGTGGATCGGGACACGCCGGCGGCCTTGGCGATCTGATCGACCGACGTCTGCTCGAAGCCCTGCTCCTCGAAGAGGGTGAGGGCGGCGGCGACCACGGACGACACGTCTGCGGTGCTCTGGCGAGGAGTGCTCATTGGACGAGGGTACTGCGATACGCGGTGTCGCGAAAGGTGAAACTCAGTATCAACCGAGCGGGTTCTGCGACCGGATGTCGTCCAGCATGGCCTTCGGCATCGCGAACGCTCCGAAGGACAGATTGATCATCAGCGCCAGATCGGGGTTCATGCCGGTGATCACGCTGCGCCCGTTCATCGGCACGCCGAAGCGGGCGACGTCCCCGGTGTGCTCCAGTGCGCCGGTGGTGCTGGCGACCACCATGTAGTCGACTTCGTCCACGCGCGTGATCACGGGGTCGATGGTGCCGCCCTCCGGATCGGTGACGGAGGGGACGTAGACGGTCGCCGCCAGGAAGGCATCCACGAGCTCGACGTGGGTGGCCTCTCCGGCCTCCGCCCGCGACGCCAGCTCCGCGAGCAGGTCGGACGGCTCTGCGGCCTCCGGGGTTGCGTCGGCGGCGGGCCCGAAGGCTGAGGCGGACTCGGGCGAGGGCGTGGCGCTGTCGTTCATCGCTCCGATTCTCCCAGATGCACGGCCGGTTCCGCTCCCGTGCACACCGGCCGCGGGCGCTCAGGCGGAGGTAGTAGGCTGTGATACCGGTCGTTATCTCGATATCGAGAGACTTTTTCCAGATCGCAGCCCACCGGAGGAACAACAGTGGATCTGTACGAGTACCAGGCACGTGACCTTTTCGAAAAGTACGGGGTGCCGGTTCTCGCCGGTATCGTCGCCGAGACTCCTGAGGAGGCGAAGGCGGCTGCCGAGAAGATCGGGACGGGTGTCGTCGTCGTCAAGGCTCAGGTGAAGACCGGCGGCCGCGGCAAGGCCGGCGGCGTCAAGGTCGCGAAGTCGCCGCAGGAGGCCTACGAAGCCGCCCAGGCGATCCTCGGAATGGACATCAAGGGCCACACGGTCCACAAGGTCATGGTCGCCGCGGGCGCTGACATCAAGCAGGAGTTCTACTTCTCCGTGCTGCTGGACCGCGCCAACCGCTCCTACCTGAGCCTGTGCTCGGTCGAGGGTGGCATGGAGATCGAGGTCCTCGCGGTCGAGAAGCCCGAGGCGCTGGCGCGCGTCGAGGTGAACCCGCTGACGGGCATCGACAAGGACAAGGCCCTGGAGATCGCCAAGCAGGCGAACTTCCCCGAGGAGCTGATCGACGCCGTCTCCGACGTGTTCGTCAAGCTGTTCGACGTGTACAAGGGTGAGGACGCCACGCTCGTCGAGGTGAACCCGCTGGTGCTCACCGGCTCGGGTGAGGTTGTTGCCCTCGACGGCAAGGTCTCGCTGGACGACAACGCCTCCGAGATCCGCCACCCCGAGCACGAGGAACTGGTCGACGAGGCCACCGAGAACCCGCTCGAGGCAAAGGCGAAGGCTGCGGGCCTCAACTACGTCAAGCTCGACGGTCAGGTCGGCATCATCGGCAACGGCGCGGGTCTGGTCATGTCCACCCTCGACGTGGTCGCCTACGCCGGTGAGAACCACGGTGACGTCAAGCCCGCCAACTTCCTCGACATCGGCGGTGGCGCATCCGCGGACGTCATGGCCGCGGGCCTGGACGTCATCCTCGGTGACGAGCAGGTCAAGAGCGTCTTCGTGAACGTGTTCGGTGGCATCACCGCCTGCGACGCGGTTGCGAACGGCATCAAGGGCGCACTCGAGAAGCTGGGCGACGCCGCCACCAAGCCGCTGGTCGTCCGCCTGGACGGCAACAAGGTCGAAGAGGGTCGCGCGATCCTCGCGGAGTACGCCCACCCGCTCGTCACCCTCGCAGCCACCATGGACGAGGGCGCCGACAAGGCCGCCGAGCTGGCCAACGCCTGATCGCCCCGGACTCGGATTCAAAGGACTAGAGATATGTCGATCTACATCAACAAGGACTCCAAGGTCATCGTCCAGGGCATCACCGGTGGCGAGGGAACCAAGCACACCGCGCTCATGCTCAAGGCGGGAACCAACATCGTCGGCGGCGTGAACGCGCGCAAGGCCGGCACCACGGTCTCGCACGTCGACAAGGACGGCAACGCCGTCGAGCTGCCCGTGTTCGCCTCGGTCGAGGAGGCCATGGCAGCCACCGGTGCCGACGTCTCCATCGCCTTCGTGCCGGGTGCGCACACCCGCTCCGCGATGATCGAGGCCATCGACGCCGAGATTCCGCTGCTCGTGGTCATCACCGAGGGTGTCCCGGTCGGCGACTCCGCCGAGGCGTGGGCGTACGCGACCGAGAAGGGCAACAAGACCCGCATCATCGGCCCGAACTGCCCCGGCATCATCACCCCCGGTGAGTCGCTGGTGGGAATCACCCCCGCCAACATCGCCGGCAAGGGCCCGATCGGCCTCGTGTCCAAGTCGGGCACGCTGACCTACCAGATGATGTTCGAGCTGCGCGACTACGGCTTCTCCACCGCCATCGGCATCGGCGGCGACCCTGTCATCGGCACCACCCACATCGACGCGCTCGCCGCGTTCGAGGCGGACCCGGAGACCAAGGCCATCGTCATGATCGGTGAGATCGGTGGCGACGCCGAGGAGCGTGCCGCGGAGTTCATCAAGGCCAACGTCACCAAGCCGGTCGTCGGCTACGTCGCGGGCTTCACCGCCCCCGAGGGCAAGACGATGGGCCACGCCGGTGCGATCGTCTCCGGCTCGGCCGGCACCGCCCAGGCGAAGAAGGAGGCCCTGGAGGCCGCCGGCGTGAAGGTCGGCAAGACGCCGTCCGAGACCGCCGCCCTGATGCGCGAGATCATCGCAGCGCTGTAAGCAGCAACGACGAAGGCCCCCGGAGCGATCCGGGGGCCTTCGTCGTTCCCGGGCGGGTGGGTCACCGGGGCAGCGAGGCTTCCAGAGCGTCGCGCAGCCGGGGATGCTCGAAGCTGAAGCCGGCGTTCACGAGCTTCTCCGGCACCACCCAACGAGATTTCAGGATCAGCTCGGTCTCCGTCCGGATCAGGATGGCGCCGAGCTCGCTCACCCACCGCGGCATCGGGGGCCCGATCGGCGCACGCGACACGCGTCGCACCTCGCGCATCAGTTCCCGGTTGGTCACCGGGTGCGCCGCCGCGGCGTTGATGGCGCCGGACAGATCGTCGCGCTCCTCGATCAGATCGATGGCGCGGGCCAGATCGACGAGATGAATCCAGCTGAAGTGCTGTTCGCCGCCGCGCGAACCCGGCAGGTGAGCGGTACCGGCCCGCAGTCGCGCGCGGCTCACCGGCCACCAGCCGTCTGTGTTCGTGCCGCCGAGCCCCAGCCGGGCGAGCCGGTGCAGCGTGGCGAACACGCCGCCGTCACCGAGAACGATGGCGGTACGCAGCGCGATGCGGCGGGTGGTGGGAAGCGACTGCGCCATCAGGGCCCGCTCCCACGCCTGTGCGACCGAAACAGAGAATCCGGTGCCCATCTCGCCCGCCGACTCGGTCTGCGGGCGATCCATCGCGTGCCGGTAGATGGTCGCGGTGGACGAGTTGATCCACACCGGTGCGGGGGTGTCGGACGCGGCGATCGCGCGCGAGAGTGCTGCCGTGGTGTCCAGGCGCGATCGGAAGATCTCGGCGCGGTTACGAGCGTTGTAGCGGCAGTTCACGCTCTTGCCAGCGAGACCGATCACGAGTGCCGCACCGTCGACGGCGGCACGGATGGCGTCCGGGTCGTCCCAGGCGACATCGCACCCGCGCCGCCCGATCGTGATGACCTCGCGTCCGGCGCGGCGATAGCGGTCCACCAGGTGGGTGCCCACGAAGCCGTTCGCCCCGCCGATGACCACACGGCCGTCCCTCACGATTCCGCCTTCTCGATGCGGTACGACCGAAAGGAACCGCGGTACTCGTAGACGCGGCCGATCAGTGGGAGATCGAGGGTGAACGACATGCCGTGCCCGTCGCCCTCGGCATACTCGACGATGCGGATGCGCGCGGGAAACCAGGGGGGCGTCCCCAGGCGGAGCCGGCCGATGCGCAGGCCGATGCGTCGACTGGTGATCAGCAGCTTCTCATCCCGGACGTCGAGATCGAATCGAGCGCTCACCCGCGCCGGGGTCCCGATGGCGTCCGCGGTTCCCACGCCGCTTCGGGCGACGATGTCGGTCATCGTGAAGTCCCCAGTCGGCAGGTGGAAGGTGCGCACTCCCATCCCGCGCTCGCCGATCGTCCGGTTCACCACGGTGAACGGGACATCGAGCCAGAAGCCGGCCGGGACGACGGCGCTGCGCTGTAGCGGTCGCAGCAGCGGCCAGAGCCACTTCCGGGGCGTGCCCACCACGTGGAACACACCTTCGCCGCGCCCCACGTACCCGTCGGGAATCGTGTCGAAGTAGCGCTGCAGCGGCGCGGCGAGCCGATTCCTCCGGTCTCCGAGTGCTGCCGCATACGGCGAAACCGGCTGTGTCATCCTGAGCCCCCGAATCTCGAACTGAACACGTTCAGTTTCTTCGCTCGAGCGCACCGTGTCAACTCGGCGCTTCACGGCGCGCACTGTGCGCTTCCCGTCGTCGAATGGGCGCGAAACGTGCGCGATGAAGGGGCTCAGGCCCGCGGTGGGGCGGTGGAATCGCGGACGACGAGCTCGGTTGCAAGTTCCATGCGGGGCACGTCAGCACTGCCCCCCGCGATCAGTTGCAGCAACGTGCGCAGCGCGGTGCGCCCGATGTCGTGCAGTGGCTGCGCCACGGAGGTGAGGTGGGGGAGCGTCTGCTCGGCGAGCGGCGTTCCGTCGAATCCCACGATGCTCAGGTCGCGAGGGACCTCCAGCCCGCGGCGCCGGGCCTCGTCCAGGACGCCGAGGGCGATCGTGTCGCTCGCGGCGAAGATGGCCGTCGGTGGATCCTCCAGGTCGAGGACGGTCCGGGCGTTCGCCAGCCCGCCGGCGGGGGTGAATCCCGGCGCGTCGTACAGGTAGTCCGCACGCATCGGGATCCCTGCCGCCATCAGTGCCGCGAGGTAGCCGTGCATGCGCGCCTGGTTGCACTCGGCGCTCGCCGGCCCGCCGAGGTAGGCGATGCGACGGTGGCCGAGGCTGAGCAGATGTTCCGTGGCCGCCCGCCCGCCCGCCCAGTTGGTCGAGCCCACGCTCGGCAGGTCCGCGGCGGGAGTGTTCAGCGGATCGATCACGACAACCGGCAGCCCTCGCGAGGCGAATGCGGCGTGCTGTGCGGAGGACAGATCCGAGGTCACCGCGATCAGTCCCTGCCGGCCCGAGTCCACCATGCGGTCCGCCCACTCGTCGGCATCGGTGAGGTGCATGCTCCCCGGGTTGACCGAGGAGATCACCACGTCCGTATCGACCTCTCGGGCATGCTCCAGGATGCCGTTGAGCACGCCCACCGAGTAGCCGTTGCGCACCTCGCCGATCACGAGATCCACCATCGTGCGATTGCCCGTCCGCAGCCGCCGAGTGCGGGGCGAGCGGTAGCCGGCTTCCGTGATCAGCGACTGGATGCGCTCCCGGGTCTCGTCGGACACGCCGCCGCGGCCGTTGACCACCTTGGACACGGTCGGAACGGAGACGCCCGCGGCTTCGGCGATGCTGGCCAGATTCGGGCCGGGGAGCTCTCGGGCCATGTCTTCCTCCGAGGAAAATTTTCGCTACAGACATCCTGTCGTGCCCGGCCCGCAGGAGCAAGAAGACAGCGCCGTCTGCCGGGAGAACTCGGCATTGACACCGATCTGCTTCCGGACTACGGTCATGACCACGAAAGTTGCAGAGAAACTTGCGCAAACTTTCGCATCACAATCCCTCGTTTCAATGGAGAACTGAGATGGCACACAGCAGTCACCGCTCGTCACGTCGAATCCGCCTGGCAGCCGCGGTCGCGGCCTCCGCGATGGCACTGTCCCTCGCCGCCTGCGGCACGTCCGGTCCCACGGGCTCCGGCGGAGGCTCAGGCACGGGCGCCGCCACCATGTGGGCGCTGTCCGGTCAGCCGAAGGAGGGGCTGCGTCAGGACACCGTCGACGCGTTCAACAAGACCAACCCGGACGAGAAGCTCGAGGTCACCTTCTTCCAGAACGACGCCTACAAGACGAAGATCCGCACGGCCATCGGCGCGGGCCAGGCGCCCACGCTCATCTACGGCTGGGGCGGCGGCACGCTGAAGGCCTACGCGGATGCCGGGCAGGTGGAGGATCTCACCTCCTTCTTCGCCGACAACCCCGAGGTGAAGGACCGGCTCTTCCCCGGCTCGTTCGGTGCCGCCACCATCGACGACAAGATCTACGCGATGCCCATCCAGGACGTGCAGCCGATCGTGCTGTTCTACAACAAGAAGGTCTTCGCCGACGCCGGAGTCGAGCCGCCGAAGACCTGGGACGACCTGATGAGCCTGGTCACCACGTTCAACGAGAAGGGCATCGCCCCGATCTCGCTCGCCGGTCAGTCGCGGTGGACGTCGATGATGTGGCTCGAGTACCTCTTCGACCGCATCGGCGGGCCGGAGGTGTTCAACGACATCTTCCTGGGCAAGCCCGACGCCTGGTCCAACCCGGCGGCGCTCGAAGCGCTGGAGAAGGCTCAGGACCTCGTCGCCGCCGACGGGTTCATCAAGGGCTTCAACTCCATCACCGCAGATTCCAACGCGGACCAGGCGCTGCTCTACACCGGCAAGGCCGCAATGATGCTGCACGGCGGCTGGACGTATGGATCCATGAAGGCGGACGGCCAGAACTTCGTGCAGGACGGCAACCTCGGCTTCGTGTCGTTCCCGACCATCGAGGGCGGCGTCGGCGATGCCGAGAACGTCGTCGGCAATCCCGCGAACTACCTCTCCATCTCCTCGTCCGCCTCCGACGAGCAGAAGAAGATCGCCGAGGACTACCTGAAGACCGGGCTGTTCACCGAGGCGGAGATCGACGGCCTCATCGAGAACGGGGCCGTCCCCGTGGTCAACGGTGTGGACGACAAGCTCGCCGCGACGGACGACGCCGACTATCTGACCTTCGTCTACCAGCTCGCGGGCAACGCGCCGAGCTTCCAGCAGTCGTGGGACCAGGCTCTCAGCCCGACCGCCGCTGAAGCCCTGCTCAACAACATCGATCAGCTGTTCTCGCGCTCCATCACCCCGGAGGAGTTCGCGGCGAACATGAACAAGACGATCGGGAAGTGACCGTGAGCGCGAACACCGCGCGAGCGCTCGTTCCCGCCTCCCGTCGCGCGGGCGCGACGGGAGGTGGTCTGAGCTGGCTCGCCGCCCCCGCCCTGATCTACTTCGTGATCTTCGCGATCGTTCCGCTAGTGGGCGTGCTGGCCCTGAGCTTCACCGACTGGGACGGCATCGGCGCGATCACCTTCTCCGGCATCGCGAACTGGGGCGTTGTCCTCACCGATCCCGGAACGTGGCGTGCGTTCGGCCTGACGATCATCGTCATGGTGCTGTCGTGGCTGGTGCAGACGCCGATCAGCCTGCTGCTCGGCGTCTTCACGGCGGGGACCCAGCGCTATCGCGCGGTGCTCGCGGTGCTGTACTTCCTGCCGCTGCTGCTCTCCTCCGCCGCGATTGCGGTCGCGTACAAGGCGCTGCTGGATCCGAACTTCGGTCTCGCCGCCGGGCTCGGACTCCCGTTCCTCGCGCAGGACTGGCTGGGTGATCCCGCGCTCGCGATGGGTGTGGTCATCTTCGTGATCGCCTGGCAGTTCGTGCCCTTCCACACGCTCATCTATCAGGGCGGCGTGCGGCAGATCCCGCAGTCGATGTACGAGGCGGCTCAGCTCGACGGCGCCGGGCGGATCGCCCAGTTCTTCCACATCACGCTGCCG
Source organism: Microbacterium sp. GXS0129 (assembly GCF_044769785.1). Classification (NCBI taxonomy): domain Bacteria; kingdom Bacillati; phylum Actinomycetota; class Actinomycetes; order Micrococcales; family Microbacteriaceae; genus Microbacterium; species Microbacterium sp. GXS0129. Next base: position 714,389 of record NZ_JBIZVZ010000001.1, read on the forward strand.
CAGCTGAAGTACACGATCATCACGTCGTCGACGCTGATGACCGTGGGATCGCTGACCTATTTCGACCTGATCTTCGTGCTCACCGGCGGAGGGCCCGCGAACGCCACGCGGATCCTGCCGCTGGACATGTATCTCACCGGTTTCAAGGCGAACCAGATGGGCCTTGCGAGCGTGATCGCCGTCATCCTCGTGCTGCTGGGCCTCGGGCTCGCGCTGTTCCTGCAGCGTCTCGGCGGCACCGACAAGTCGGCCAGCCAGTTGGACGGAGCCTGAGATGACGACCACGACCACCCTTGTGATTCCCCGCGAGGCCGACCGCCGGCGTGCCCGACGCACGAGCACCGGACGTCCGAATCTGTTCGGCGGTCTCGCCGGCTGGATCTGGCTCGCGATCATCATCGTGCCGGTGTACTACGTCGTCGTCACGAGCCTGAAGCACCAGGCGGACTACTTCGGCCAGAACCCGCTGGCGCTGCCGATGAACCCGACCCTCGACAACTACACCGCCGTGATCGAGGCGGACTTCGTCCGGTACTTCATCAACAGCGTCCTCATCACGGTGGGAGCGGTGGTGCCGACCCTGGCGCTGTCGTTCATGGCGGCCTATGCGATCGTTCGTGGCCGCAGCCGCTTCCTGCGCATCGCGAACAGCACGTTCCTCATGGGGCTGGCCATACCGCTGCAGGCGACGATCATCCCGGTCTACCTGATGATCATCCGGCTGAACCTGTACGACAGCCTGCTGGCGATCGTGCTGCCCTCGGTGGCGTTCGCGATCCCGCTGAGCGTGCTGCTGCTGTCGAACTTCATCCGGGATGTGCCCAACGAGCTGTTCGAGTCCATGCGGCTGGACGGCTGCAGCGAGTGGCAGACGCTGTGGCGGCTGGCGCTGCCGCTGACGAAGCCCGCGATCGTGACGGTCGCCATCTACAACGCGCTGGGCGTGTGGAACGGGTTCCTCCTTCCGCTCGTACTCACCCAGAGCCCGGATCTGCGCGTGCTGCCGCTGGCGCTGTGGAGCTTCCAGGGCGAGTTCAGCGTCAACATCCCCGCCGTGCTGGCGTGCGTCGTGCTGACCACGCTGCCGCTCGTGGTGGTGTACATCTTCGGTCGTCGCCAGCTGGTGAGCGGCCTGACCGCGGGCTTCAGCAAGTGAGCGCCGCCCGCGCGAGCAACCTGACAGACGAAAGGCAAGACATGACGGACACGGCAAAATCGGCGCTCATCGTCCGGGGCGGATGGGACGGGCACGCGCCCGTCGAGGCGACGGAGCTCTTCATCCCGTTCCTGCGAGACAACGGCTACGCGGTGCGGATCGAGGAGAGCCCGGCGATCTACGCTGATGCTGCGGCAATGGCCGGATTCGATCTCATCGTGCAGTGCAACACGATGAACACCATCCAGCGGGAGGAGCAGCAGGGCCTGCGTGCGGCCATTGAGGCCGGTGCCGGAATGGCCGGGTGGCATGGCGGCATCGCCGATTCCTATCGCAACGACGCCGACTACCTCCAGCTGATTGGAGGCCAGTTCGCCACGCATCCCGGCAAGCACCCCGACGAGCGTCACGGCGAGCAGTCCGACAACTACCTCCCGTACACGGTGGAGATCACCGATCTCGGCCGCCGGCATGAGATCACCGCAGGGATCGAGGACTTCCCGCTGACGACCGAGCAGTACTGGGTGCTGCACGATGACCTGATCGACGTGCTCGCCACCACGACCCACCCGGTTCAGCCCTACCATCCCTGGCACCGGCCGATCACCTCGCCCGCGGTGTGGACACGTGACTGGGGGCAGGGGCGGATCTTCGTGGCGACGCCGGGGCACTCCGTCGACGTGCTGCAGGACCCGAACGTGCGCACCATCATCGAGCGGGGGATGCTGTGGGCCAGCCGCTGAATGTGGGCATCATCGGGTGCGGGAGCATCGTCGCCCAGTACCTGGCGACGTTCGCCCGCCTGGAGACCGTGCGATTGGTCGCCGTCGCCGATCTGATGATCGAGCGTGCGGCGGCGGTGGCCGCAGAGGTTCCGGGTGTGCGTGCTCTCAGCATCGACGAGCTCCTCGCCGACCCCGGCATCTCCCTCGTCGTCAACCTCACCATTCCGCTCGCGCATGCGGAAGTGTCGGAGCGGATCATCGCCGCGGGCAAGGACGTCTACAGCGAGAAGCCGCTCGCGGCCGACGGCGCTGCCGGTGCGGGGGTGCTGCGCGTGGCGGACGACGCCGGCCGATGGGTGGGCTGTGCGCCCGACACCGTGCTCGGGACCGGAGTCCAGACGGCGCGGCGGGTGATCGAGGACGGCCGCATCGGCCGGCCCATCGCCGCGACCGCGACGATGGTGACGCCGGGGCACGAGCGGTGGCATCCGAACCCCGATTTCTACTACCTGCCCGGCGGAGGACCGCTGCTGGACATGGGCCCCTATTACGTCAGCGCCCTCATCCATCTGCTGGGTCCGGTGGTGAGCGTGGTGGGATCGGCCAGTCGCCTACGTGACGAGCGTGTGATCGGCTCCGGGGATCGCGCGGGTGAGCGTGTCCCCGTCGAGATCGACACCCATATCACGGGAGTGCTCGAGCACGCGTCGGGTGCACTGTCCACCCTTGTCATGTCGTTCGATGCGGTGGCCACGCGCTCGGCCAACATCGAGGTGCATGGGGAGAGCGGATCGATGGTGGTGCCCGATCCCAACACCTTCGACGGCGATGTGCTGGTGCGCTCGCTCGCAGACGTGGACTGGATCGTGCAGGAGCCATCTGCCGGGTACATCGACGCCGGCCGCGGCGTGGGCATCCACGACCGGGCGCTCGTGGGTGACGACGCCCGGGCGTCGGGGGAGCTGGGCTATCACGCCCTCGATGTCATGGAATCGGTGCTGCGCGCCGCCGCCACTCGCACCGCGGTCCCGGTGGTGTCGACCTGCGTGGTTCCCGCCCGGGTGGAACTGCAGTCACTTTGACTCGTTGCGCGCAAAAGGCTGCAATCCGCGGAGGATTGCAGCCTTTTGCGCGCTATGAAACGGGTTAGGCGACGCCGAACGCCGCCTCGATCGGGCCGCGGGCGAAGTAGATCACGAAGCCGATGGCCACCACCCACAACAGCGGGTGGATGCTCTTGGCCTTCTTCGACAGTGCATTGACGACGACCCAGCTGACGAAGCCCGCACCGATGCCGTTGGCGATCGAGTAGGTCATCGGCATGACGGTCACGGTGAGGAACACCGGCAGGAGCACACGGAAGTCGGCGAAGTCGATGTTCTTGATCTGCGAGAGCATCATGGCACCCACCAGCACGAGCGCCGCCGAGGCGACCGCGCCGGGAACCAGGGAGGTCAGCGGGGTGAAGAACATCGCCAGCAGGAACAGCACACCCGTGAACGACGTGGCAAGACCCGTGCGGGCGCCCTCGCCGATGCCGGCGCTGGACTCGACGAACACGGTCGCGGAGGAGGACGACGTGCCACCACCGACGATCGCGCCGACACCCTCGACCACCAGGGCCGACTTGATGCGCGGGAAGTCGCCCTTCTCATCGGCCAGGTTCGCCTCGCGGGCGAGGCCCGTCATCGTGCCCATGGCGTCGAAGAAGTTCGAGAACACCAGCGTGAAGACGATCATCACGAGCGCCACGACGCTGACCTTGCCGAGGTCGAAGCCGAAGTCCACCTTGCCGATGAGGCTCAGGTCGGGAAGGCTCACGATGCTGCCCGAGAAGGAGAACAGGTCCTGCGGCCAGATGAGGTTGACGATCGCCGCGACCACCGTGCCGCCCACCAGAGCGATCAGGATCGCGCCCTTGATCTTCAGCGCGATGAGGACGCCGCCGATGAGGACGGTGAGGACGAACAGCAACGTGGCAACGGATGCGACGGAACCGCTCACGCCGAGGTCCACCGGCGGGGAGGGGTTGCCCGTCGCCGTGACGAAGCCGGCGTTGACGAACCCGATGAAAGCGATGAACAGGCCGATGCCGACCGTGATGGCGAGCTTTAGCTGGACAGGGACCGCGTCGAAGATCATCTTCCGCAGCCCGGTGGCGGCGAGCAGCACGATCACCACACCGTTGATGACCACCAGCGCCATGGCCTCGGGCCAGGAGACCTGCCCGACGACCGAGAAGGCGAGGAAGGCGTTGATGCCGAGACCGGCGGCGAAGGCAAACGGCAGCCGGGTGACGATACCGAACAGAAGGGTCATCACACCGGCGGTGAGGGCGGTGGCGGCAGCGACGGCCGGGCCGGCCAGCGTGTTGCCGTCGACGTCGGGGGTCGACAGGATGATCGGGTTCAGGATCACGATGTACGCCATCGTCACGAAGGTGACGAGACCGCCGCGGAGCTCTGCTCCGACGGTGGATCCGCGTTCGGTGATGTGGAAGAAGCGATCGAGTGCGGTGGTGGGCTGGGCTGGCGCCGTGGCCATGGGGCTCCTCATACGTGTCAGGGTGGGGGTGAGGCGCGTATCCTCCGAAGCGGAGGTACGATATGCCACTCTCAGGAATTTACCAGCCGGGACGTTACGAGTGGTCCCGCAAGCAGGCGGAGGAGTACGAGGCCTCGAACGGCGCCGACGCCGCGGACATGCAGGGCAAGCCGATCATCGTGCTCACCACGCTGGGCGCGCGCTCGGGCGCGCTCCGCAAGACCGCGCTCATGCGCGTCGAGCACGAAGGACGTTACGTGGTGGTCGCGTCCAAGGGCGGAGCACCGGATAACCCGGCGTGGTACTGGAACATCCGCAAGAACCCGCACGTCGAACTGCAGGACGGTGCGGACAAGCGCGACTACACGGCACGCGAGCTGTCCGGGGCGGAGCGGGAGGAATGGTGGGCCCGGGCGTGTGAGGCCTGGCCGCCCTACGCGGACTACCAGACCAAGACCGACCGCCTCATTCCATTGTTTCTGCTGGAGCCCGTCACTTCGCAGTGACGCGACCGCGTGGCCTCGCTGAGAACTGACGGGACGGCGGCGCGGGAGGAACGGCGCACCGTACGCTCGCAGGTATGGTCGGAAGGCCATGCACCGCCTCACCGTCGCCCTCCTCGCCGCCTTCGACGCGATCGTCGCCGCCGCCGTGGGGCTCGTCGTCGTCGGCGCTCCACTGGCGCTGTTCTGGGCGACCGCGGCGGATGCCTCCTGGGCGGGGCTGTGGCCGCTGATCGCGAAGATCTGGCAGCTCGGCGGCCTGGTGCCGGTGACCGTCACGCTGCCCGAGTCGCTCCTCACCGCGCTCGGTGTGGCACCGGATGCCGGCGGCTTCATCATCTCCCTCGCGCCCCTGGCACTGACCGCTTTCGTGGCGATTTTCGCGGCCCGCTCGGGCGTGCGCGCGATGCGGGCCGGTGCGGGACTCGCCGGTGTACTCTCCGGTGCCGTCGTCTACACCGCTGTGGCCGTCATCGTCCAGCTCACCTCCGCAGCGCCGCTCGCGCACACCATCACGTGGCAGGCCATCCTGCATCCGGCCCTGCTCTACACCGCGCCCGCCGCTCTCGGCGCACTCGTCATCGCGTGGCGCGACGGCGACCGTGGGCTGGTCGACTGGGTGCACGACCTGGTCGACGAAGCGCCCGTGCAGTGGAGCGAGCTGCCGGCACTGGCCGCGCGCGGCATCGCGATCGGCTGTGCATCGCTGGTCGGCGCGGGTGCGCTCGCCGTGCTCGCGTCCGTCGTGCTCCGCGGCGGGGAGATGATCTCGCTGTTCCAGTCCGCCCGGGTCGACGTCTGGGGTGCGGTGCTGGTCTCGCTGGCGTCCCTCGCGTATCTGCCGACGCTCATCGCTTGGGCCATCGCCTGGCTGAGCGGCGCAGGGATCACGGTGGGAGTCGGCTCCACCCTGACGCCGGCAGCCGTCCACCTCGGCGTGGTCCCCGCGCTTCCGCCGCTGGGCCTGCTGCCGACGGGCGCGACACCGATCATGCTGGTCGTCGTGATCGTGCCGGTTGCCATCGGGGCGCTGGCCGGGTGGGTCCTGCGCTCCGGCTTCGTCGCGGTGCTGGGAGATGACGAACCGTTCCTGCCCCGCGTCGCACTCAGCGTCAGCGTGGCGGCCGGAGTCGCAGCGTTCGCGGCGATCGCGAGTGCCCTCGCTCGCGGCGGCATCGGACCGGGACGGCTGGTCGAGCTCGGACCCCATCCCGGGTTCGTCGCGCTCGCCGTCGGCGTCGAGGTCCTCGTGGGTGCCGCGATCCTGCTGCTGTCGCCACGTCGTCGTCGCGACGAGTTCTGAGCGTTGCTCGTGCGGTAGGGCGCTCTTCCGAGCGCCAGTAGACTGTTGGCGTGCTGTCGGCTGTCGTGCTCATCTCGGGAACCGGATCGAACCTGCGTGCGCTGCTGGAGGCAGCGAGCGTCGCGGACTATCCGGTGCGTATCGTCGCGGTCGGCGCGGATCGGGAGGCGGAGGGCCTCGCCCACGCCGAGGCCTTCGGTGTCCCGACCTTCGTGGTCCCGTGGCGCGGCAAGGAAGAACGAGTCGCCTGGGGTGACGAGCTCCTTCACCAGCTCGAGGTCTGGAATCCCGACATCGTGGTGCTGTCCGGATTGATGAAGCTCCTGCCGCCTGCCGTCGTCGCGCGTTTCTCGCCGCGCATCATCAACACCCACCCCGCCTACCTCCCCGAGTTCCCGGGCGCTCACGGTGTGCGCGATGCGCTCGCGGCCGGCGTCACGCAGACGGGTGCCAGCGTGATCGTGGTCGACGACGGCGTCGACGCGGGACCGATCCTCGCCCAGCGCCGCGTTCCGGTGCTGCCCGGCGACGATGAGGCCACGCTGCACGAGCGGATCAAGCCCGTCGAGCGGGAGCTTCTCATCGACGTCGTCCGCCGCATCGCCACGGGTGAGATCGACCTCGCCGCTCCCGCGCATCCCTGACCGCGCACCGACCCCCATCTGGAAAGAGGAACCATGGCCGGCCACAGCCACGACCCCGCCGACTACCGGGAGCGCGACGTCGTCCCCGTCCGCCGCGCGCTCATCTCCGTGAGCGACAAGTCCGGACTGCTGGAGCTGGCTTCGGCCCTCTCCGCAGCCGGCGTCGAGATCGTCTCCACCGGCTCCACCGCCGCCACCATCCGCGACGCGGGCCACCCGGTCACGGATGTGGCCGCCATCACCGGCTTTCCCGAGATGCTCGACGGCCGAGTGAAGACCCTGCACCCCAACGTGCACGGGGGCCTGCTGGCGGATCTTCGACTCGAGGACCACGAGCGTCAGCTCGCCGACTTCGACATCCGCCCGTTCGAGCTCGTCGTGGTGAACCTGTACCCGTTCGTGGAGACCGTGGCCTCGGGCGCGCAGGGCGATGCCGTTGTGGAGCAGATCGACATCGGTGGGCCCGCGATGGTCCGCGCGTCGGCGAAGAATTACGCCAACGTGGCGATCGTCGTCTCTCCGTCGTCGTATCCGTCGATCATCGAGGCGGTGACCGCCGGTGGCACGTCCCTCACGCAGCGCCGTGAGCTGGCGGCGCGCGCGTTCTCGCACACCGCCTCCTACGACGCCGCCGTGGCCGCCTGGTTCTCCGGCGAGACCCTGGGGGAGGGCATCGAGCTTCCGGAGCACCTGACCATCCAGGCCGAGCGTCTGAACACGCTGCGCTACGGCGAGAACTCGCACCAGCGCGCCGCGATCTACACCCGCCAGGGGGGACGCGGCATCGCCCAGGCCACGCAGCTGCAGGGCAAGGAGATGTCCTACAACAACTACGTCGACGCCGACGCCGCTCTCCGTGCCGCGTACGACATGGTCAAGCCCGCCGTGGCCATCATCAAGCATGCCAACCCGTGCGGCATCGCCGTGGCTGCGCCCAACGCGCTCGACCCGATCGCCTCAGCTCACCTGCGCGCACACGAGTGCGACCCGGTGTCCGCATACGGCGGCGTGATCGCCGCGAACGGCACCGTCACGCTGAAGATGGCCGAGAACCTCGCTGACATCTTCACCGAGGTGATCGTGGCCCCCTCCTACGAGCCCGCCGCGCTGGAGGCCTTCAGCCGCAAGAAGAACCTGCGCGTGCTGCAGCTTCCCGCGGACTGGCAGCAGGAGGAGATGGACGTGCGTCTGGTCTCCGGCGGACTGCTGCTGCAGGATGCCGACCGGTTCCCGTCCGACATCCTGTCGGTGGCGGAGAACTGGGAGCTGGTCTCGGGTGAGCGCCCGGCGGAGGACGAGATGGAGAACCTCATCTTCGCCTGGAAGACCTGCCGCGCGGTCAAGAGCAACGCCATCGTGCTGGCGAAGAACCTCGCCACCGTCGGTGTGGGCATGGGCCAGGTCAACCGCGTCGACTCCTGCCGTCTGGCCGTGGAGCGTGCGGGCGAGCGCGCTGCCGGCTCGGTGGCGGCGTCCGACGCCTTCTTCCCCTTCGCCGACGGCCCGCAGGTGCTGATCGACGCCGGTATCTCCGCCATCATCCAGCCGGGTGGCTCGGTGCGCGATCCCGAGGTCATCGCCGCGGCACAGGCCGCGAACGTGACGATGTTCTTCACGGGCGAGCGTCACTTCTTCCACTGAGTCACAGCCGCTGAGAGGACGGCCGCGGTGCGTCACGCACCGCGGTCGTCCTCGTGTGCGCAGCGCACCGGGGCCGCCGCCGTGCGCGCAGGCGCGAACCCTGCGGGCGGCACCGTCCGGGGCGAGCGACGGGGGCCGTGATATCCCGACGGCGCCGCCGGATCAGAGCGACGCCGCGGGTTCACAGTAGGGTCGCGATGATGCGGAAACGCCGCTGTGATACCTCGATCGGGCGAACGGCAGCGAGCGCGTGCAGCTGTTCTTCGTGCTCTCGCACGGTGAAGCCGGGGACGTCCCATGGGACCATCGCGAGGTACTCCACGAGCGTGCCGACGTCACGGAAGCGCATCGCGCCGGTTCAGTCGTCGGCCCGATCGATCCGGAAGCCGGCAGCGGTGAGCGCGGCCGCCAGGTTCTCCAGGGTGACGTGGTCGTAGAGCCCCTCGCCACCGAACCACGCGCGCAGCTGCTCGCCGTCACGTCCATCGACCTGCTGGGTGAACAGCCGGCCACCCGGTCGGAGTACGCGAGCGAACTCCGAGGCGTCGACGGCCTCATGGCGGTTCAGGAGCAGGTCCTGCGTGGAGTCGGGCAGCGGGAGGCGCTCGCCCAGCTCCGGATCGTAGGAGAGCACGTTGACGCCGTGCGGCGCCAGGGCTGCGCGAGCGAGCGGCTGGTTCTCTTCCCAGCCCTCCGTCGCGATGATGGTGCCGTGGTGATCGCCGATGGCCGCCAGATGGGTGAGAAGCCGCTCGCCACCCCCGGTTCCGATGTCGACGGCATACTGACTGGAGCGCAGTGCCGTGCGGACCTCGTCATCGAAGTCCCAGGGCGGATCGTCGCAGTCCAGCCGTCCGTCGAGCGCCGCGAAGTCCCAGCCTGACATCGTCGATCTCTGATGCAGGTGCGCCAGCCACCCGATGAGCTGCGGATCTCGCGCGGTCACGGGCGGCCGTATGCCTCGAGCAGACGCAGCCACACCTCGCTGATGGTGGGGTACGAGGGTACCGCGTGCCACAGGCGCGCGAGCGGGACCTCACCCACGACGGCGATGGTGGCGGCGTGAACCATCTCCTCGACCCCGGGACCGATGAGTGTGGCGCCGATCACGACACCGCGGTCCTCGTCGACGATCATTCGGGCATGACCCGCGTAACCGTCCGCGAAGGTGGCGGCACCGGCGACGGATCCGAGGTCGTAGTCGACGACCCGCGTGCGCACACCGGCGGCCTCCGCCTCGTGGGCGGTCTGACCGACGGATCCCACCGGGGGATGACTGAACACCACCTGTGGGACCGCGGCGTGATCGGCGGTGGCCACGTGCGCGCCCCACGCGGCACCGTCCACCGGGCGTCCGTGGGCGCGCGCGGCGATGACGTCCCCGGCTGCACGGGCCTGGTACTTGCCCTGGTGGGTCAGCAGCGCGCGGTGGTTGACGTCCCCGACGGCGTAGAGCCAGTCGGTGCCCGGCACGAGCATGGTGTCGTCCACGGGGATCCAGTCATCGTCGCTTACACCGGAGACCCCCAGCGCCGTCAGACCGAGATCCGACGTTCGCGGCCGGCGCCCGGTGGCCACGAGAACCTCATCGGATGTGATCTCCGTGCCGTCCGTGAGGACCACCGTGCGCCCCTCCACCCCGAGGTGGGCCGATGCGGGGCGGGAAGCCGCGAACACCACGCCGGCGTCGCGCAGCGACGCCGTGACGCGCTCGCCGACGAACGGCTCCATCCGGGGCAGGATCCCGGACGGAGCGACCATCGTGACCTGTGATCCGAGTGCCGCGTACAGGGTGGCCATCTCCACCCCCACGACGCCGCCGCCGATGACGGTGAGCGATGCCGGCACGTGATCGGCCGAGGTCGCCTCGCGACTGGTCCAGGGTGAGATCTCGGCAAGCCCAGGGACGTCGGGCACGAGCGCGCTCGTGCCCGTGCACACGGCGACGGCGTGGCGGGCCGTCAGCACGACGTCCGTGCGGTCCCCGGCCGTGACGGTGACCTCGCGTACGCCGCTGATGCGGCCGTGGCCGCGAACGAGGTCGATGCCGGCCGAGGTCAACCACTCCACCTGTCCCGCGTCGTCCCAGTCATGTGTGAACTCGGTGCGTCGGCGCAGCACGGCGGAGATGTCGAGTTCCCCGGTGACGGCCTCGGCGGATCCGGCCACCGCGCGCGCCGCCGCCAGCGCCTCGGCCGGTCGCAGCAGCGCCTTGGACGGCATGCATGCCCAGTACGAGCACTCGCCGCCGACCAGCTCGGCTTCGACGATGACGGCGGTCAGACCGCCCTGCACGGCTCTGTCGGCCACGTTCTCGCCGACGGGCCCTGCCCCGATCACAATGACGTCGTACTCCTGCGCGCTCATGGGTACACGCTACAACCCCGTCCATCGTGCGCAATCCGCTCGTGTTTCGCCGGGATACGAGCCAATCGCGCGCTATCAACGGGCTCTGGGCGCCCCCATCGCGATGTCCGATTTCCGCGAGCCAATGACCTGCGCCGGTGTCAGGATGGACCCATGAGCCCGAACCTGACCTTCGATGAGAGGTACCGCGCGATCAGTTCCCGCGATGCCCGGTTCGACGGGCAGTTCGTCACCGTGGTGCACTCCACCGGCATCTACTGCCGGCCCTCGTGCCCGGCGCGGACGCCGCGGCCGGAGAACGTCTCGTTCCTGCCGACCTCGGCAGCGGCGCATGAGGCGGGCTTCCGTGCCTGCAAGCGGTGTCTCCCGGAGGCTGCACCCGGCTCACCCGAGTGGGACCTTCGCGGCGACGTCACGGGACGCGCGATGCGCCTGATCGCGGACGGTGTCGTCGAGCGGGAGGGCGTGGCGGGACTGGCGTCTCGCCTCGGCTACTCCTCCCGGCACCTGACGCGCGTGCTCACCGAGCAACTCGGCGCCGGCCCGCTCGCGCTGGCGCGGGCGCATCGCGCCCACACGGCGCGCATGCTGCTGGTCGGAACCGATCTGTCCGCGGCGGACGTCGCGTTCTCGGCGGGATTCGCGAGCGTCCGTCAGTTCAACGACACGATCCGTGAGGTCTTCGATCTCACCCCCACGGCGCTGCGTGCTCGTCGTCGTACGCACGAGAGCACGGAGGGTGGGCGCATCGACCTGGTGCTGCCGTACCGTGCCCCGTTCGATCCGGCGGGCGTCTTCGCCTGGATGGCGGCCCGTGTGCTGCCGGGGACCGAGGCTGCCGGACCCGACGGTTTCGAGCGGACTCTCCGCCTGCCCGGCGGGCCGGCGTGGTTCCGCGTGGCGCGCGCCGATCACGCCCGCCTGCGTCTCTCCGTGCGACTGACCGCCCTCGGCGACCTCAGCAGCGTTGTGGCACGTGCGCGCCGGATGTTCGATCTGGACGCCGATCCTGCCGCGATCGACGAGTCGCTGGGAGCGATTGCGGAGCTGGCGCCACTTGTCCACGCCGTCCCGGGCATCCGCGTACCGGGCACCGCGGATCCTCACGAGATGCTGATCCGGGCGATGATCGGCCAGCAGATCTCCGTCCCCGCCGCTCGCACACACCTCACCCGCCTGGTCGACGCGCTCGGCGAGGAGACCGACATCGCGGGAGAGGGCGGTCCCCGGCGGCTCTTCCCGACGATGACGGCGATCGCGCAGCGCGGCGCCGAGGTGCTGCGCGGACCCGCGGCGCGGATCCGTGCGATCACCGGTGCGGCAGCTGCCATCGCCGCCGGGGATCTCCAGCTCACCAGCGGCGACGATTCCGAGGACCAGCGCCGGCGACTGCTGGCGCTGCCCGGTGTCGGACCGTGGACCGCCGACTACGTGCGCATGCGAGTGGTGGGCGATCCGGATGTCTTCCTCCCCGGAGACGTCGCCGTGCGCCAGGGCGCTGCGCGCGCCGGCCTTCCCGCGCAGGCCGCGAGCCTTGACGACTGGGCACGACGGGCATCTCCCTGGCGTTCCTACCTCACCGCGCACCTCTGGCGTGTGCTCTCCACACCTGTTCACCACACCGCTCCGGTCACCGGGGAAGGACGATCATGACCACCACCAGCGCAGTTGTCCAGTTCATCGAGACGGCAGACGGCCCGTTCGGGATCCTCACCGACGAGGACGGCGCCGTGATCGCATCCGGCTGGACCGACGATCCCGCGTCGCTGATCGACCGGCTCCGCCCGCAGGACCGTCCCACCGATATCCGGGCGGGGGAGACGCCGGCAGGGGATGCCGTGCGCGCCTTCTACGACGGCGACGTCGAGCCGATCATGACCGTGCCGGTGCGTCAGCGCGGCACCGAGATGCAGCGGGCCGGATGGGAGGCCCTCCGGCGCATCACCCCCGGCTCGCCCCTGTCGTATGCCGAGTTCGCCGCGGCGCTCGGCAGCCCGACCGCCGTTCGCGCGGCAGCCTCGGTGTGCGCGCGCAACGCGGTGGCGCTGTTCGTCCCCTGCCACCGCGTGCTGCGCACCGATGGCACTCTCGGCGGGTTCGCCTGGGGCGCCGAGGTGAAGCGCTCGCTCCTCGCGCGCGAGGCGGCGGCGTAAGCGGTCGCCCTTCGCTTCATCGTGCGCACATGGCTCCTATTCCTCGCGAATAGGAGCCATGTGCGCACGATGAACGCCCTTTCCGGAGTCGAGAAAACAACACTTGCGGTCAGGGAACTCACAGCATAGTCTGGAGGGCTGTCGCGTCGACCGGCGTGACATCCCGTGAGCTCCAGGAGGCCGCAATGAACGAGACCGCTCTCACCACGTTTGTCGCCGCCTTTGTGCCCGCGGGGATCGCGACGCCCACGTTCGGCTAGAACCGCGTCGCCGCATCTCCGTCGCGGCCCCCTGCATCACCGGTAGCACCGGTCATTCGCGCGCTCGCGCGCATACACCTCTCGATCTCGACGTCCCTCAAGGATCATGTCTTCTTCCGCGCACTCTGCTGAACGTCTGTCAACCCCGCGCGCACTCGCGCGCCTGATTCCCTATGTCAAGCCGGTCGCCGGCCGCCTCGTCGGTGGTGCCGTCAGCGCCCTCGTTGGCGCCGTGATCGCGCTGCTCATCCCCGTCGCCCTGGAGAGCATCGTGCAGGGCCCCGTCGCCGGTGGCGACACCGTCGGTATCGTCGTCGGTGCCATCGTCGTGCTCGTCCTCGGGCTTGGCGAAGCGGCGATGGTGTGGCTGCGCCGCTGGTTCGTGCTGGACCCCTCCATGGGAGTCGAGTACGCCATGCGCACCGACTTCTACTCCAAGCTGCAGCGTCTGCCGGTCGCCTTCCACGACCGCTGGCAGTCCGGCCAGCTGCTCAGCCGCATGATGCAGGACATCGGCCTCATCCGCCGCTGGCTGGCCTTCGGGCTCATCCTGCTCGTCGTCAACATGCTTACCATCGTGATCGGCACCGTGCTGCTGTTCCGCTGGCACTGGATGCTCGGCGTCATCTTCCTCGTGTGTTCGCTGCCGCTGTGGGTGCAGGGCTACTTGTTCGACCGCAAGTACGGTGAGCTGTCCCGGCTCAGCCAGGATCAGGCCGGCGACCTTGCGACCAGCGTCGAGGAGAGCGTCCACGGCATCCGTGTGCTGAAGGCGTTCGGCCGTGGCAAGCACGCGCTCGGCAAGTTCGCCGGGCAGGCCGAGACTCTGCGCCAGACCGAGCTGCGCAAGGCCAAGGCCGACGGGAACATCTGGTTCTGGCTCGTGCTGATGCCCAACATCGCCTTCGGCGTGAGCCTGCTGGCGGGCATCTGGCTGCGCAGCCAGGGCGCCATCAGCGTGCCGGAGCTGTTCGCGTTCTTCGCCATGGCCGCAGTGCTGCGGTGGCCCATCGAGTCGATCGGCTTCCTGTTCTCGTTCCTGCTGGATGCACGCACGGCCACCGACCGCGTGTTCGAGGTGTACGACGAGCTCGACACGATCACCGATCCGGCCAACCCGGTCGAGATGCCGACCTCGCGCGGCGAGCTCGTGTTCGAGGGCGCACGCTTCCGCTACCAGGATGCCGGTGCCCACGAGCGTGACCTGCTCGACGGCATCGACCTGCACCTGCAGCCGGGGGAGACGATGGCACTCGTCGGTCTCACCGGCTCCGGGAAAACCACTCTCACGACACTCCCCACCCGTCTGTACGACGTCACCGGCGGCCGTGTCACGCTCGACGGCGTCGATGTCCGGGACCTCCGCCTACGGGATCTGCGCCGTCACATCGCGATGGCGTTCGAGGACGCCACCCTGTTCTCGGCCTCGGTGCGCACGAACGTGCTCCTCGGGCGTCCGGAGCTGGACCCGAACTCGGAGGAGGGCGAGCGCGTCATGCGTGAGGCCCTGGAGATCGCTCAGGCGGGCTTCGTGGACGACCTGCCGGATGGCGTCGAAACGGTGATCGGTGAGGAGGGGATGAGCCTGTCCGGCGGGCAGCGCCAGCGTCTCGCCCTCGCCCGCGCCGTCGCCGCCGCCCCGGCGGTTCTCGTGCTCGATGACCCGCTGTCCGCGCTCGACGTGGACACCGAGGCGCTCGTGGAGGCTGCGCTTCGCCAGGTGCTGGCTCACACGACGGCGCTCATCGTGGCGCATCGTCCGTCCACGGTGGCGCTCGCGGACCGCGTGGCGCTCCTGGAGAGCGGGCGCATCACCGCAGTGGGAACCCACTCGCACCTGCTCGCCACCAGCGAGCACTACCGACATGTCATCTCCAGCCTCGAAGAAGCCGAGGCGGAGAAGACGGAGATCAGGAAAGCGCAGACCGGGATCATCGAGATCGTGGCTCAGGAAGCGGAGGTGGAGCTGTGAGTTCTGTCACCGGAACCCAGGGCGAAGAACGCATCGACTACAGCAAGGCGGAGAGCCGGGCGATCCGTCGCCGGTCGCTGCGCCTGCTGGGCTCGCTCATCAAGCCCACCCGTGGGCTCATCGTCCTCACCGCGATCGTGGTGGTGGCTTCGACCATCATGCAGGTCATCGCGCCCCGCCTGATCGCCTGGGGCATCGACGATGCGCTGCCCCTCGCGGTGGAGCAGGGCGACTGGAGCCTCGCATTCGTCGTCGTCGCGGTGTACATCGTGGTCGGCCTCGGCGGCGCCGCGCTGATCGGCTGGTATGCCGTGCTCGCAGCCAAGCTCACGCAGGGCATCATGCTGGATCTGCGTAAGCGGATCTTCCTGCACACCCAGCGGCTGAGCCTGGAGTTCCATGAGTCGTACACGTCTGGGCGCATCATCTCGCGGCAGACCAGTGACCTGGACTCCATCCGGGAACTCCTGGATGGCGGGCTGAACCAGCTGGTGTCGGGTCTGCTGTATGCCGTGTTCACTCTCGTGATGCTCGTGACCCTGGACTGGCAGTCCGGCGTGGTGCTGGTGCTCGCCGGCATCCCGCTGTACCTCCTGATGCGCTGGTTCTACGCGCGCTCGCAGGTGATCTTCCGTGAGTCACGAGTGATCAGCGCACGCGTCATCGTCAAGTTCGTCGAGACGATGACCGGCATTCGCGCAGTGAAGGCGTTCCGCACCGAGCCGCGCAACGACACGGAGTTCAGCGGGCTGTCCGCGGACTACCGCAACGTCAACATGCGCTCGATGAAGCTGTACGGCACCTTCGATCCGGGCATGATGGCCATCGCGGCGGTCACACTCGCCGTCGTCGTGCTGTGGGGCGCGTTGCGTGTGCCCGACGGGACCATGTCGGCCGGTGTGCTGCTTGCCGCGGTGCTGTACGTGCGGCAGTTCTTCGGTCCGCTGCAGGACGTCGCGATGTTCCTGAACTCCTACCAGTCGGCCACGGCTGCGCTGGAGAAGGTGTCGGGTGTGCTCGAGGAGACGCCGACCGTTCCGGACCCGGCGAAGCCGGTGGACCTCTGGGACGCTCGCGGGGAACTGGAGTTCGATGCGGTGACGTTCGGATACTCCGACGCCCGCACGATCCTCCCGGACTTCTCGCTGACCATTCCGGCGGGGGAGACGATCGCACTGGTGGGGACCACCGGTGCGGGCAAGTCCACGCTTGCGAAGCTGGTGTCGCGCTTCTACGACCCCACGAAGGGCGCCGTGCGCCTGGACGGCGTCGACCTGCGCGAACTGCACCCGAAGGATCTTCGTCGTGCCATCGTCATGGTGACGCAGGAGGCGTACCTGTTCAGCGGCACGATCGCGGACAACATCGCACTCGGAAAGCCCGATGCGACGCTGGACGAGGTCATCGCGGCGGCGCGCGCCGTCGGTGCTGACGGGTTCATCCAGGCGCTGCCGGACGGGTACGACACGGACGTCAACAAGCGTGGTGGCCGTGTGTCGGCGGGTCAGCGCCAGCTCATCTCCTTCGCCCGCGCCTTCCTCGCCGATCCCGCCGTGCTCATCCTCGATGAGGCGACGGCATCGCTCGACATGCCCAGCGAGCGGCAGATCCAGGACGCCCTGGAGACGCTGCTGGCCGACCGCACGGCGATCATCATCGCCCACCGCCTGTCGACGGTCGCGATCGCCGACCGGGTGCTCGTCATGGAGCACGGCCGCATCATCGAGGACGACACCCCCGAGGCGCTGATCGCCGGGACGGGCAAGTTCGCTCAACTGCACGCGGCGTGGCGGGAGACTCTCGTCTAGGTCGGTTTCATAGCGCGCAAATGGCTCCAATCCGCCGGGATTTGGAGCCATTTGCGCGCTATGAACGGCTCAGCGCTGCTCGAACACGGGCGGCCACCAGCTCGGGGTGTTCCAGGAGAGGGGCGGTGATCTCGACCACCGCCCAGCCCGCGGCGCGCAGCCGAGCCGCTCGTTCGACGTCCTGCGCCCAGCTCTGCGCGTGCAGCATGCCGTGGTACTCCACGGCCACGCGCTCGCGGACGGAGGCGAGGTCGACGCAGGCGAGGAACGCACCGGACTCCGTGAAGACATCGACGTTCAGCTCGGGTTCTGGGAGACCCGCCTGCATGAGAGCGAGCCGCACCCGGGTCTCGCGCGGCGACCACGAGTCCTCCCGGATGAGCTCCAACGCCGTGCGGAGCCTCTCTGCGCCGGTTCGTCGCCCCGCCTCCAGCATCTGACGCAGTTCCTCCCGCGTGGCAAGCGGCTCGCGACCGGAATCCGGACGACCCCGTCCGTCTCGCCACCGACGGCAAAAGTGATCTCCGAGGGCGACGAGGTCGGTTACGGAAAGCATGCCGAGCGACGCCCAGGTCGCGGGGGGGACGAGACGCGGAGCCCGTCGACCTCGGCGACCGCTGTGAGAGACAGGTACGAGCGATGCCCGACCACCCCGGCGGTTCGCGGCTGGGCGAGATGACCGAGCGCGGTCACGTGCAGGTCGGGTGTATCGACGGGATCTCCCGCGCCGTCGCGTTCCAGGGGCAGGGGCGCATCCCAGAGCGAGGCCGCGGTCTGATGGCTGAAGCAATGGCCGGTGTGCAGGCGCGGCGCATAGTTCCGCGCAGCTGTTCGACGCTGCAGCCGCTGGCGTTCGTAGGGCGACGCGGGCATCTGCGCCGGGTCTTCCGGGGAACCGTCGAGGCGCACGCCGTAGTACGGCGCGATGAGATCACCGCCTCGGAGCCTCGCGCGGCTGACCGCGCGCCGTCGGGCAAGAGCGACATCGAATGCGGCGCCGAGGCCGTCCGGCAGCGGTGTGGACCTTCTTCCCATGACATCCCCTTCGTCGTGCGCGACGTGCCCTCATCCGTCGGGAACACGAGCAGATCGGGCGCGCTGAGGGATCAGCCTGCCGCCGCGGGCGGCATGGGGCCACGCCCACGCCGCCAATCGGGACAACCCCCGTCGTCATGGGGGAGGGGGAGGAGCCGCTAACGGTTCATAGCGCGCAGATGGCTCCAAACCACGAGGGTGTGGAGCCATCTGCGCGCTATGAAAGTGATCAGACCTTGACGGTGGCGATGACCTCGCTGTACTCGGTCTCGCCCACCGGCGTGAAGCCGACGGCCGTGAAGAAGCGCTCCGGGCCGTCTTCGCCCGCTTCGTAGATGACGTCCACGTGGTCGAAACCGCGCTCAGCGGCGACGCGGCGCAGCTCGTCCACGGCGAAGCGACCGACGCCGCTGCGCTGGGCATCGGCATCGACGTTGATGCGCCACAACACCGACTGGAAGTGGGGCTCCGTGGCGTCGTGGTCGAAGTTGGCGCTCACGAAGCCGACCACACGGTCGCCGTCGAGCACGACGCGCTGCCAGGTGGTCTGCGGGTTGACGACAGTGGTGGCCAGGTCGTACGAGACCGGCGCAAGGAACTGCTGCTGCCCTGGCTTCAGGGAGAGGTTGTTGACCGCCACGATGGTCTTGGCGCCGAGTTCTTCCAGTCGCAGTTCGCTCATAGCCACAGGGTAGCCGCTACCACTGACACTTTGGGCCGGGTTGTTTCTGTGAAAGTCATCGGCTGGATGAGCGACCCGTGAACGCCCGGTGTTGCGACGAAGAACGGGCGCCGTCCGGAGAGGACGACGCCCGTTCCATCATCAGGACTCAGTAGTGGACGCTGACGCTCACGCCATCGGCTGCCCAGTTGTAGAGCCACAGCGCCTCGTCCTCGCGCATGTTGATGCAGCCGTGGCTCATCGGCGTGCCGAAGTTGTTGTGCCAGTACGTGCCGTGGAAGGCCTCGTCGCCGTTGAAGTACATCACCGTGGGGACGTCCTTCGTGCAGTAGTCGTAGCCGTCGACACACCCCATGTCCTGCATGGGGACGTGGGCGAAGATCGTGAACTCACCGGTGTGCGTCTCGTGACCGGCGGCACCCGAGGAGATGCTGAACGTGCGGATCGCCTTGCCGTTCTCGTACACGTAGGTGCGCTGCTCGCTGAGGTTGACCTCGATGTGGCGTTCGACCTTCGTGATCTCCGGCTGGGTCTCCTCGACAGGCAGAACCAGCTTGCCGTCGCCGGCGGCCACCTGCTGGGCGAACGCCGCCGCCAGCTTGGACGTGTCACCGAGCTTTCGTCCCGTGCGCGAGGGCTCGCCCTCCTCGACGAGATCGCCCCACTTGTTGACGATCTCGGTGCCGTTGACGGCCGCGCGATCGACCTTCTCGGCGAGCGTCGGCAGGACCTTCGCCAGCGCCGCCTCATCCACCTCGATGGTGAGCGCGCCGGAGTCGTCGATGGTGGGCTTCAGCCACGATGCGGCGGTGGCGGCGTCGACCGGCACGGTGCGCTCGTCGCCGACGTAGAAGCCGATCGTCGAGACCAGCCCGTTGAGCTTGTCTGCTGCAGCCTGAGCCGCCTCGGTGGAGACGGCGGGAGTGAGAGTCTCCGGCTTGGCCGACGCCTGAGCGACGGCCTTACCGTTCTCGAGCGCGGACTGCAGCGCGGCACGAAGGCCGTCCACATCGATCCCCGAGCCGTCTGCGGCGGGCTTCACGTGGTACGAGCCGTCGGCGAACGTCACCTCGGCATCCGTGGCCGCGACGAAAGCGTCGGGAAGTGCCGCGCGCAGTGCAGCCTCGGCCTTGTCCTCATCGATGGTCACGGCGCCGGTGTCTGCCGCCGAGTTCCAGGCGTCCAGCTTCCACAGCGGAGCGTCGCGGTGCGCGGCATCGGCCAGGGCGCCGGCGTCGATCGTGGCGCCGAGGTCGGCCGCGCTCAGCGTGACCTTCTCACCGTCGCCGGTGAGCTCGATCGTGGTGGAGGCCAGACGATCGGTGATCGCGTTGGCCGCAGCAGTCGGGGTGAGACCGCCGATCGGAACACCGGAGGCGCTCACGCCCGGTGCGATGAGCGTGGTCGAGGCGATCACGAGTCCGGCGGCGACACCGGCGGCCGGCAGGAAGACCCACGGCCAGCGCCTGCGACGCTTCTTCGGCTCGGCGTCGACCCAGACGGCGACCGGGGTGTCAGCGGCCTGCGGCAGCGCTGTCAGCGTCGGCTCAGCGGCGACAGGTGCCGCAACGGTCTCGACGGCGACGGGCTCAGCCGCGTCGCCGTCCGCGGCGGCGGTGTCCGCACCCGACGCCGCGGTCGCGGCGTTCTCGCCCACGGTGGCATCGGCAGCAGTCGCGTCGTCACCCGACGTGGTGTGCTCGGGCTGATCGTGATCGGTCATGGCGGAACCCCCTGGTCATTCGTCGCCACGCCTATCGTAAGTTCGCACCACCCCCGTGCGGGGCTCACGCGTATCACGATTTCGCCACGTCTCGTGGCGGACGCCCCGGACGGGCACGAACGCCCGGAGCCAGCGGCTCCGGGCGTTCGTGATCTCGACGGGGTTCGTTCAGTCGGACACCACGGCGATCGCGTCGATCTCGACGAGCATCTCTTCGCGGGGCAGCCCCGTGAAGACGGTGGTGCGACTGGGCAGAACGCCCCCGGTGGTGTGCTTGCTGACGAACTCGCCGTAGGCGTCGTTCATGATCGAGAAGTCCTCACGCTTGGTCAGGTACACGCGCAGCATGATGACGTCGTCGAACGTGGCGCCGGACGCCTCGACGATGGCCTTGACGTTCTCCAGCGTGCGGATGGTCTGCGCGGCGACGTCTCCGGGGAAGAGGTACTCGCTGGTCGCGGGATCGACCGGCCCCTGGCCGGAGACCTGGACGATCGGGCCCTTGCGGACACCCTGCGAGAAGGTGTGGGCGGGGGCGGGGGCGTTGTCGGTGCGAACCTCGATCTTGGCGCTCATGACAGTAAGAATACGGGGCGCTGGCGAATTTGTTCGGCGTACTGCCTAAACTGATCCCGTGACGATGACTGTCCCCGATCCCGTTCTCGGTCCCTGGGCGAAAGCATTCCCTCCTCGCCTCTGGGGCTCCGCCCTCTCCGACGTCCACACCGCCCGCGCACCTCTCAGCGAGTTCATCACTCCCGTGCTGGTGCTGGGTACCGAAGCGCTCGGCCACAACGAGCGCACCGTCGCAGGTTGGGCCCGAGAGGCCGGCGTCCAGCTGGCGCCGCACGGCAAGACGACGATGTCGCCCGCGCTCTGGCAGCGGCTGCTGGCCGAAGGGGCATGGGGGATCACTCTGGCCACGCCCTGGCAGGTGGAGCTGGCGGTCTCCGTCGGGGTGCAGCGCATCCTGCTGGCCAACGACCTCACCGACATCGCTGCGGCCACGCGGTTCTCGGAGCACGCCGCGCGCGGGGTGCGCATCGTGGTGTGGGCCGACTCGCCGGCCACGGTCGCGCGGTTGGCGCGGCACACCGGACCCGCGCCCCTCGAAGTCATGGTGGATGTGGGCGGCGCCGATGGGCGCACCGGCGCTCGCGGCTCCGACGCGGCGGTCGCGGTCGCCGAGGCCATCGCCGCGGAGCCGAACCTCACGTTTGCGGGTGTCGCGGGCTACGAGGGGCCGTTCGGCGCGACCCGCGAGGACGTCGCCGAGGTCGACGTGTTCCTGCGCGAACTGCTCGCGGTCCACGAGCGGGTCGCTCATCTGGTTCCCGGCCGCCCGATCCTCTCCGCGGGAGGCAGCGAGTGGCCGGACCGCGTCGCCGCCATTCTCGGCGGTCGATCGGACGCGGACGTCATCGTGCGATCCGGCGCCTACCAGGTGCACGACGACGGACTGTACCGGCGTGAGAGCCCCTTCGGCACCGCTGTGGGCGCAGAGCGGCTGCACTCCGCGATGCACGTCTTCAGCCGGGTCGTGTCCCAGCCCGAACCCGGTCTGGCGCTGCTCGACGCCGGACGGCGCGACGTCTCCTTCGACATCGATCTGCCGGAGGTCCAGCTCCTCGTGGGTCGCGGGCCGCTGGATGCGCGCATCACGGGCCTCAATGACCAGCATGCGTTCCTGCGCACCGACGGTGAGGCCCCGGCGGTCGGCGAGGTCGTGCGTCTGGGCCTGTCCCACCCCTGCACGGCGCTGGACAAGTGGCGGGTGATCCCGCTCGTGGACGACCCCGATGCGGACGACCCCCTCGTCATCGGGGCGGTGGCGACGTGCTTCTGAACGAGATCGCGCTCAGCGCGGAGAAGGACGTCCGCGTGTATCGCGGAGCGACGGTTGTGGACGGGTCCGGAGACCCGCGATACGTGGCGGACGTCGCCGTCGAAGGCGCGCGGATCGTCGCGATCGGACAGCCCCTGCAACTGTCCGGGAACGCGGTGGAGATCGACGCCCGGGGCCTGGCGCTGGCGCCGGGATTCATCGACATGCACGCGCACAGCGACCTCGCAGTGCTGCGCGGCGCCGATCACGGCGCCAAGCTGCTGCAGGGCGTGACCACCGAGGTCCTGGGACAGGACGGGCTCGGCTACGCTCCCGTCGACGACACGGTGGCGGCGGCCGTAGCCGCGCAGATCACCGGCTGGAACGGCCCGATCGACACCGCCGCCATGCCCTGGCGATCGGTGGCGCAATACCGTGCGGCGATCGACGTCGCCACCGCCGGCAACGCCGCCGTCCTCGTCCCGCAGGGCAATCTCCGGATGCTCGTCGTCGGCCACGATCCGCGGCCGGCCACCGATGCGGAGATCGCGCAGATGTGCCGCATCCTCGGCGAGGCGATGGACGAGGGGGCGTTCGGCATGTCGAGCGGGCTCACCTACACGCCGGGAATGTACGCCTCCACCGAGGAGCTCATCGCGCTGTGCCGTGTGGTGGCCGAGCGCGGTGGCTACTGGGCTCCGCACACCCGCAGTTATGGGGGCGCGGCGCTGGACGCATTCCGTGAGGCGCTGGACATCGGCCGTGCCACCGGCTGCCCCGTCCATCTCACCCACGCGACGATGAACTTCGCGCCCAACCGCGGACGCGCCGGAGAGCTGCTCGCGCTGGTCGACGCGGCCATCGCGGACGGCGTCGACGTCACCCTGGACACCTACCCCTATCTGCCGGGCGCCACCACGCTCGCCGCTCTGCTGCCCAGCACGCTCTCCGCGGGCGGGGATCTGCTGGCGCGGCTGCAGACACTCACCCATGAGGATCGCGAGTGGTTGCGCGTCCAGCTCGACGAGGTCGGCTGCGACGGGTTCCACGGCGAGGTCGCCGACTGGGCGGCCATCGAGATCTCCGGAGTGCGCGACCCGGCGAACGCCGGATACGTCGGCCGCACCATCGCCGACATCGCGTCCGCGTCCGGGGCGCGCCCCGTGGACGTCGTCGTCGATCTCCTGGTACGCGACGAGCTCGCCACCGGCGTGCTGATGCACATCGGTGATGAGGCCAACGTGCGCGAGATCATGGCGCATCCGGCGCACACCGGGGGATCGGATGGCATCCTCATCGGCGGCAAGCCCCACCCTCGCGGATTCGGCACCTTCCCCCGCTACCTCGGCCACTATGTGCGCGAGGTCGGCGTTCTCTCGCTGGAGGAGGCGGTCCGCCACCTCGCGGCGACTCCCGCACGGCGGCTCGGCCTGGATCGCGGTGACGCTCCCCGTGGTGTGATCCGGATCGGCGCGACCGCGGATCTCGTCCTCTTCGACCCGGACGAGGTCATCGACGGCGCGACCTTCGCGGCGCCTCGTACCGCGCCGTCCGGCATCCGCGAGGTTCTCGTGGCCGGACAGGTCGTGGTCGCTGCGGGCGAGCTCACCGGCGCTACACCCGGCCGCGCGCTGGCGCATCAGCCCGCCGCGCATCGCGCCGTCGTTCCGCGCGTGGATGCGACGATCGATCCTCGTGGCGCGGTCTCTCTCGCGAACCTGCGCGTGGTCGCGGGGGAGGGACTGGACGCTGCCGTGTTGCAGGGCTTCCTCGACCGCGAGGGAGCGGCATCCGCGCCGGTGGACGTCCACGTCACGATCGCGGACCTCGCACCCGGTGCCTTCTCGGTGACCGTGGACGCGGAGGGGGTCCGTGTCGTGGGCGGCGATGCGGCGGGTGCGCTGTACGGCGTGATCGTCCTGGACCAGCTGCGCGAACCTGAGGACGTGTCGCATCCGGTGCCCTTCGGGTCGTGGAGCTCCGCTCCCGCATACGAGTGGCGCGGTCTCATGCTCGATGTCGCCCGTCATTTCCGTCCCGTGGAGGACGTGCTGCGCATCATCGATCTGCTCGCGCGTCACCGGATGAACGTGTTCCACCTGCACCTCACCGATGACCAGGGATGGCGGTTCGAGGTGCCCGGCTGGCCGCTGCTGACCACCCGCGGCGGCGTCCGATCCGGCACCAAGCACGGTCATGGGCCGCTCGCCCAGGTCGTGATGGGGGAGCACCGGGGCTGGTACACCGCCGCAGACCTGCGACGCATCGACGACTATGCCGCAGCTCGCGGCATCACCGTCGTGCCGGAGGCGGAGTTCCCCGGTCACGTGCAGGCCGCGCTCGCGGCCTACCCGGATCTGGGAAACCTCGACGCGGCTGCGGCGGAGGCCGAGCCCTGGCACAGTTTCGGTCTCAACCCGCACACACTGAACCTGGAAGAGGGCACGCTCCAGTTCGCGCGTGATGCGCTGGATGTCCTGATCGACTGCTTCCGTTCCGAGCTGATCGGCATCGGCGGTGACGAGGTGCCGACCGCGCAGTGGGCGGCCTCGCCGCGCGTGGGGGAGCGGATGGCCGAGCTCGGAATCGACGACATCCACGGTGTGCAGCCCTGGTACACGGCACAGCTCGCGGCGCATCTGGCGTCCCGGGGTCGTCGTGCCTTCGCCTGGGACGAGGTGCTCGCCGGTCCCACCCCGGACGGGGTGGTCATCGCGGCCTGGCGCGGACCCGTGGCGGCAGAGGTGGCGCTGGAGCGCGGCTTCGAGTGCGTCGCCTGTCCCGACATGATGCTCTACCTGGACTACCGGCAGAGCGAGAGCCTGGAGGAGCCGATCCCCGTCGGTCCCCCGCTCACGCTCGCCGGCGCGTGGCAGACACGGATTCCGGAGGGCTGCCTCGGCGGCCAGGCGAATCTCTGGACCGAGCACATCTTCTCGCGTGACCGCGCCGACTTCGCTCTGTTCCCGCGGTTGTCCGCAATCGCGGAACGACTGTGGCTGGGCGGTGCGCCCGGTGACCTCGCCGAGTTCGAGTCGCGTCTGGCCGTGCAGTTGCGCCGTCTTGCCGCGTGGGGCGTCGCGTATCGTCCGCTCGACGGTCCGCGGCCGGAGCAGCGCCTCCCCGGTGTCCCCGGAAGCCCCCGGACCCTCGCCGAGCGGGAGGCGGTCGTCGCCGAGCTCGTCGCCGACCTGCGCCCCTAGCCCTCGCTGCTCGCACCGGGCGCCCCGGCGTGCGGCCCGAGCCTGGGCGCTGACCCTGGCGTCCGGCCCGAGCCTGCTGCTGACCCTGGCGTCCGGCCCGAGCCTGCCGCCGACCCCGGCGTCCGGCCCGAGCCTGCCGCCGACCCCGGCGTCCGGCCCGAGCCTGCCGCTGCCCCCGGCCTCAGGCCCGAGCCGCCCCCTCGCCGCGCGCAGGCATCCCTCACGCGACGCCGTCCGCCGCGAGACTTCCGTCCGCGGGCGAGAGTCGCTGCAACGCGCCGATTGCCGCCGACAGGCGGACGCCTCGCGAGACATGGGGTGGCGCGCGGGGACGACGACCGGGAGATGCGGCGAACCGTTCGGGGGTAACGAATGGGTAACAGAGGGCGGAAAACCAGGGGCGGGGTTGCGCCGGTGAATGTTCGTAAGGTGTACTAACAAACATCATGACTGCATCGGAAGCGCAGGGTCGCTCTTCTCAGGAGAAGGGCGCGCCCACCCGGGTCCCCCGCCTCGGCGGCGGCTCTCTGCGCGCCACCGGCAAGGTGCTCCCCGAGCACGCTCGTGGTCACAACCGTGCGCTCGTGCTGCAGACGCTGTTCCACGACGGGGCGATGAGCCGCGCCGACGTGTCGCGCCGTACCGGCCTCACCCGGGTCACGATCTCCGACCTGGTCGGCGAGCTCATCAACGACGGGTTCGTGGAGGAGAAGGGCGTGCGTGAGGCGGTGGGGCCCGGCAAGCCCGCGATGCTCATCGACCTCGCCCGCGACGCACATCAGATCATCGGTCTCGACCTCTCCGGGCCGACGCCGCTCACCGGTGCCGTGATCAGCCTCGACGGCCAGATCGTGGAGCGCCGCGAAGTGCCGGCACCCGCGCAGGGTGACGGCGCCACCGCGCTCGCCGCCGTCATCGGCCTCGCCCGTGAGCTGATCGCTGCAGCCACCGCCCCGGTGCTGGGCATCGGCGTGGGAACCCCGGGTATCGTCGACCCGGCCGGTGTGGTCCGATCCGCACCGAACTACGGCTGGACCGACCTCGCGCTGCAGCAGATTCTCGAGGACGAACTCGGCCTGCCCGTCGTCGTGCTCAACGACGCTAACGCCGCGGTCCTCGCCGAGCACACCTTCGGTCACGCCACCGCCGACACCCTCCTCGTGAAGGTCGGCCTCGGCGTCGGCTCCGGCCTGCTGGCCGGGGGTGAGCCGCTGCGCGGCAGCCACTTCGCGGCTGGAGAGATCGGTCACGTCACCGTCGGCACCGACGGCGGACCCCGGTGCGCGTGCGGCAAGATCGGGTGTCTCGAGGCGTGGCTCGCAGCCCCCGCGCTGCGTCGTCGGATGGCAGAATCCGACGATCCCGAATCCGTGCTGCGCGACGCGGGGGAGCGGCTGGGCATCGCCCTCGCCCCCATCGTCGGCGCGCTCGACCTGTCGGAGATCGTGCTCTCCGGCCCCACAGACCTGCTCGATGGACCCCTCAGTGATGAGGCCGCGAGCACACTCCGCAACAGGACGATGGCGCTGTTCCACGACAACGTCCTGCTGCGGATGACCGAGCAAGGATCCGACATCGTGCTGCGCGGCACGGCTGTCATGGTCCTTTCCTCGCGTCTCGGGGTGTCTTAGTTCGGACACCCCCGGCGGAGCGATCCGCCACACCCCACCACCAAGTAAGGAATCAAGATGAACCGCAAGATCGGAGCGGTCGCCCTCACCGGCGCTGCCGCACTCGTCCTCGCCGGTTGCGCCGGCGGAGCTGCCGACGCTGGCAGCTCCGCCGGTACCGGCGACGCAGCGAAGGGCGGCGAGCTGACCGTCTGGCTCGTCGGCACCGACACCCCCGATGAGGCCCGCACCTACCTGAAGGACACCTTCGAGAAGGAGAACGAGGGCTGGAAGCTCACCATCGTCGAGAAGACGTGGGCTGACACCAACGAGGCCTACATCGCGGCACTCAGCTCGAACGACGCCCCCGACGTGGTCGAGGTCGGCAACACGCAGGCCCAGGGCTTCATCGACAAGGGAATGTTCCTGGACATCACCGACCAGGTGCCCTCTCTCGGCGGCGACAAGCTGCTGCAGTCGTTCGTGGACCTGGGCTCCGCTGACGGCAAGACGTACGCGGTGCCGTACTACGCCGGCTCGCGCATCGTCTTCTACTCGCCGGAGATCTACACCGGCTCCGTTCCCGCCACTCTCACCGACTACGTGGCCGCGGGCAAGGCGATGAAAACCGACACCCGCTCGGGCATCTGGGCTCCGGGTAAGGACTGGTACAACGCCCTGGCGTATGTCTGGGCCAACGGCGGCGAGATCGCCGTGCAGGACGGCGACACCTGGGACGCCCAGTTCGCCAGCGAGAAGTCCGTTGCCGGCCTGACGATGCTGCAGGACGTCTACAAGAACGCCAACGTCGCGCCGGCGGACGCCGACGAGACGGGCCCGCAGGTCGGCTTCTGCGCCGGGGAGACCGGGTTCCTCTCGGCTCCGTCGTGGGTGCAGTGGTCGATCAAGGCCGCATCGGACAGCGACAACCCGGGCTGCCCGGACACGTTCGGCAAGGACCTGCAGGCGTTCGCCCTTCCCGGCATGAAGGCCGGAGAGGCCGCCCCGGTGTTCGCCGGCGGCTCCTCGCTGGCCGTCGCCACCAAGTCGGACGCTCAGGAGCAGGCCAAGAGCGCCCTCGCCATCCTGCTCTCGGACGGCTACCAGAAGATCATGGCCGGCAACGGCCTGATCCCCGCACTGACCTCGCAGGCCCAGTTCCTGCCCGAGGACCAGATCACGCAGGAGGCTGCCAAGGCCACCGCCGCCTCGCGTGCCGTTCCCGCCTCGCCCAACTGGGCCGAGGTGGAGAAGTCCCTCGTCATCCCCGACGCGCTCGTGAAGATCGCCAAGGGTGAGGACGTCAAGACTGTTGCGGAGAAGCTCGATAAGGACATCGAAGCCATCCTCAACAAGTAAGCCGGAAAGGGCCCTGGGACCACACACCCGGGGCCCTTTCTGTCTGGAAGGGACTATTTCGCATGAGCGTGGCTGAGATCACAGCGAAGCGCCACCGGCGCCGCTCCGCCCCCGAGCCGGATCCTCGCACCCGCGCGCGCAAGCGCCGCGAGGCCCGCAACGCGTGGGCACTGCTCGCACCCGCGATCGTCCTCCTCGGAGTGATGGTCGGCTACCCGGGTGTGACGATGGTGACGAACTCGTTCACCGACTTCAGCATCAAGAACAAGATGCTGGACACCCCGGCAAACTTCGTCGGGCTCGACAACTACATCAAGGTCCTCACCGCCAGCGATTTCCCGATCGTGCTCGTGCGCAGCCTGCTGCTCATGGCCGTGATGACCGCCTTGATCATGGTGATGGGCACCCTGATCGCCGTGCTGATGACGCGCCTGTCGCGCGGCTTCCGCACCCTGGTCGCCGTCGGTCTGCTGCTGGCGTGGGCGATGCCTCCGCTGTCGTCCACGGTCGTGTTCAGCTGGATCTTCGACACCCAGTACGGCGTGATCAACGCGGCGCTGAACGCGATCACCGGGACCACGGCGTTCACCAACCACTCCTGGCTGATGAACCCGTTCTCCTTCTTCACCGTGCTGACCTTCATCGTGGTGTGGATGGGCATCCCGTTCGTCGCCTTCACGGTGTACGCGGCCCTCGGCCAGGTGCCCGGCGAGGTGCTGGAGGCCGCGGCTCTGGACGGCGCGAGCGGACTAAACCGGTTCCGTCTTGTGGTCTTCCCGTACCTGCGTTCCGTGATGATGGTGGTCTTCATCCTCCAGGTCATCTGGAACCTCCGCATCTTCACGCAGGTCTTCGCCCTGCAGGGACGCGGTGGCACGCCGAGCGAGACGAACGTGCTCGGCACCTACATGTTCCGCCTCGGAGCGGACGATTTCGGCATGACGGGCGCCATCGGTGTGCTGATGGTGATCATCCTCATGGCCATCTCGTTCGGCTACATCCGCAGCACCCTGAAGGAGGAGGAGAAGTGAGCACCGCCACCCTCGCCCCCGAGCAGAGCGCCACGCGTGCCGTGGTGACCAGCCCGCAGCCCGGCCGTGCCTCCCGGCCGGTCAAGGCCGCGAAGGAGAACCAGAACACCAACCTGCCGCGCCGGCGCAGCACCCGCGTGGTGCTGAACATCGTGGCGGTCGTCGTGTTCGTGTTCAGCGTGTTCCCGGTCTACTGGATGGTCAACATGTCGTTGACGCCGTCCAACCAGATCGTCAGCCGCACACCCAGCTGGCTTCCCCTGAACGGCACGTTCCGCAACTACGTCGCGGCGTGGTCCAAGCCCGCAGCGGCGGGTCAGACGGACTTCCCGCACGCGCTGCTGTCCTCGCTCGCGGTGACCATCCCGGTCGTGATCGTGACGCTGCTGATCGCCTTCCTCGCCTCCATCGCGCTGTCGCGCTTCCACTTCAAGGGACGCTGGGGCTTCATCGTCACGGTGCTCATCGTGCAGATGATCCCGGGTGAGGCGATGATGTTCACGATCTACGCGATGATGGACGACGCGCACCTGAAGAACCTGCTGGGTCTGTCGATCGTCAACGTCGCCGCTGTGGTGCCGTTCACGATCTGGACGCTGCGCGGATTCGTGGCCGGTGTACCCGCCGACCTCGAAGAGGCGGCGATGATCGACGGCTGCACCCGCACCCAGGCGTTCTGGAAGATCACCTTCCCGCTGCTGGCGCCAGGGCTCGTGTCCACGGGCATCTTCGCCTTCATCCAGTCGTGGAACGAGTTCACCATGGCGATGCTGTTCCTCGAGGGTTACAACCTCACCCTGCCGCCGTGGCTCAACTCCTTCCAGTCCGCCACGGAGGCGACCAACTGGGGAGCGGTGATGGCGTCCTCGACGCTGATCGCGCTGCCCGTGGCCATCTTCTTCCTGCTGGTGCAGGGACGAATGGCCAGTGGCATGGTCTCGGGCGCGGTGAAGGGATGAGGGCCGCGCCGGCGTACGCATGCCCGGGCGGGGAGCAGTGAACGAGTGACGGAAGTCAGCAGTGACGTGTCAGGAGCAGTGAAGGGATGACGCGATCGTGAGAGTCGGGCTCGACGTCGGCGGTACGAAGATCGAGGCGGTCGCGCTCGGGGATGACGCGGCGGACAGCGCCGCGATCATCGGCCGGGTACGGCTGGCCACCACGCCGGGCGAGACGGGAGTGGTTGCGTCGATCGCGCAGGCGCTGTCGCAGCTGACGACGCAGCTCGACGTCGCACTCGACGCCATCACGTCGGTGGGCATCGGCATCCCGGGGATGATCGAGCCGGGCACGACGATCGTGCGGCATTCGGTGAACCTGGGCGTCGAGGAGCTCGATCTCGGTGCGGCTCTGCGAACGGTGCTGCCGGCGCGGGTGCGCGCGGACAACGACGTGAAGGCCGCGGCCGTGGGCGCGTACGCGCTCCGCGGCGGCCTCGGATCCATGGCGTATCTCAACCTCGGCACCGGCGTGGCAGCGGGGATCATCCTGGACGGCGAACTGCTGGGCGGCGCGCGCGGCGGTGCGGGGGAGGTGGGACACCTGAGCGTGGACCCGCAGGGCCCGCGCTGCCGCTGCGGCCAGCTCGGCTGCGTCGAGGCCTACGTCGGCGGTGCCGCCCTCGCCGAGCGCTGGGGCGCCGCGGATCCGTACCCGGTACGTCACCTGTTCGATGCGGCCGATGCCGGTGATCCGCGTGCGATCACCCTGCGCGACGGCGCCGCCTTCGGGGCCGCCGCCGCGGTCCGATCACTGATGCTGTCGGTCGATGTGGAGACCGTCGTGATCGGGGGAGGGCTGTCGGCGCTGGGCGACCGGCTCCTCACCCCGATCCGCGAGCGTCTGCGCATCGAGGGCGAAACGTCTCCGTTCCTGCACTCGCTCGAGCTGGGTGCCAGGATGGAACTGCTGCCTGCCGGATCCCCGGCGGCGGCCCTGGGCGCGGCGCTCATCGGCGCCGACGAAATGAGAGAAGGAGCGCTCACGCATGGCTGAAGTCGTGATCGTCGCTGACAAGAAGGCTGCGGGGACCCTGGTCGCCGCCGAGATCGTGCGGCAGATCGCCGCGAAGCCCGGCTACGTGCTGGGTCTCGCGACCGGATCCACCCCGCTTCCGGTGTACGAGGCACTGACGTCGGCGGCCGCCGGCGTGGACCTGTCGCAGGTGCGCGGGTTCGCGCTCGACGAGTACGTGGGGATCGATCCCGCGCACCCGGAGAGCTACCGCAGCGTCATCACCCGCGAGGTGGTGGAGCCGCTGGGACTGAACCCCGAGCTCATCCACACCCCCAACGGCTCCCTGGAGGGCATCGAGCACGCCGGCGCCGACTACGAGGCCGCTATCGCGGCAGCGGGCGGCGTGGATCTGCAGATCCTCGGAATCGGCACCACCGGTCACATCGGCTTCAACGAGCCCGGTTCGTCCTTCGCCTCGAGCACCCGGGTGAAGACGCTGACCGAGCAGACCCGCATCGACAACGCCCGCTTCTTCGACGGCGACATCTCGCAGGTTCCCATGCACTGCATCACGCAGGGCCTCGGGACGATCCAGCGCGCGAAGCACCTCGTGCTGCTCGCGTTCGGCGAGGGCAAGGCCGAGGCGATCGCCGGAGCCATCGAGGGACCGGTGTCATCCGCGTGCCCGGGTTCGGCGATCCAGCTGCACCCGCACGTCACCGTCGTGATCGACGAGGCGGCGGCATCCCGCCTGGAGCACGCCGACTACTACCGCTACGCCTACGCCAACAAGCCGGCGTGGCAGGGACTGTGATCCGGCGGCGCTAGCCGCGACAAACCCATGCACGTCCGGGGCACCCTGCAACGCGGGGCTTCCTGGACGTGCATGGGTTTTCCCGTGACGGTGGGTGATCAGCGCTGCGGCCACGCGAGGGGGAGCAGAACCTCGGTCGACAGCGGCGCCAGGGGCACCTCGGTGTCGGGGGTGATCCACAGCGCCTCGGCGATCTCGGCACGCGGGGATACGCCTGCCGGGTCGATGGTCAGGGCGAACGCGTCGGCCACCACGGTGTGACCCGGCTCGTTGGCCGCCACAGCGCGGTGACGTCCGAGCGGACGCAGCTCGTGCACCGTGGTCTCGATCCCGAGTTCCTCGTTCAGCTCGCGCACCGCGGCTTCGGCCGCGCTCTCGCCGGGCTCCGGCTTCCCGCCGGGCTGCATGAAAGTGCTCGTGCCGTTCTTGCGCACCACGAGCGCTCGTCCGCTCTCGTCGGTGATCAGCACAGCGCTCACCAGGATCTCGGGGGTCATCTCTCTCCTTCATCGGTCGACGTGTGCTCGGGCCTCGCATCGGCGAACACTGCTCCGGGAGCGAGGATCCCCAGCGGGTCGAACACCCTCTTGATCTCTCGCTGAAGCCGCCACTGGCGATCCCCGAGCTCCTCACGAAGCCACCGCGCCTTCAGGATCCCGACGCCGTGCTCACCCGTGAGCGTCCCGCCCAGCCGCAGGGCGCTACGGAACAGCTCGCCGGCGGCATCCCAGACGCGGGCGGGCACCTCAGGACCGTCGAAGATGAAGTTGGGGTGCAGGTTCCCGTCTCCCGCGTGAGCCACGACCGGGATGAGGAGGTCGTAGTCGCGCTCGATCCGTGCGATCTCGTCGAACATGTCGGCCAGTCGTGACCGGGGCACCGAGACGTCTTCGATGAGTGTGGTCCCCCGTGCCGCCATCGCGGGATGCATGCTGCGGCGGATGCGCAGGAGCTCCGCGCCCCGAGCCGGATCTCCGGTGACCTCCACGACGGCGCCGTGCCGGCGGAGGACGCCGGCGATGGCATCGGCCTCGGACGGCGCGGACGCGCCATCCGTCTGCGCGGTGACGTGGACCGTTCCCGCGGGCGGGGGGACCAGGGCGAGCAGCTCGTGCACGGCCCGGACGCTGTGTGCGTCCATGAGCTCGAGGATGGCCGGCTGGATGCCCGCAGCGGACACCGCAGCCGTGGCGGCGGCTGCGGAGCGCACATCGGTGAACACCGCCGACACCGTGCACACCGCTCCTGCCACCAGCGGGCGGAGCTTCAGCGTGGCGCCGACCACCACGCCGAGCGTCCCCTCGGAGCCGATCATCAGCGCGGTCAGATCGTAGCCGGTCACCCCCTTCACGGTGCGATGACCGAAGCGGACCAGTTCGCCATCGGCCAGCACCACGTCGACACCGAGGACCGCGTCGCGGACGACACCGTACTTCGCGCACAGCAGTCCACCTGCACCGGTGCCGATGTTGCCTCCCACAGTGGAGATGTCCCGGCTCGCGGGATCCGGCGCCCACCACAGCCCGTGCTCGGCGAGGGCGGCGTTGAGATCGGCGTTGATGATGCCCGGCTCCACCACGGCCAGCTGATCCTCGGGGCGGATCTCGCGGATGCGGTTCAGCTGCGTGAGGGACAAGCAGATGGTCGCGGCTCCCGCGAGCCCCGCGCCGGCGAGCCCGGTTCCGGCGCCACGGATCACGACGGGTGTGCCGGTGCGGGTGGCGATACGCATCACGGTCTGCACGTCGGCCACCGAGCGTGCGTGCACGACGGCGAGGGGAGCGGCGGGGGCGCGGTGGCCGGAGCGGTCCGCACGCGCAGCATCGAGCGACGTGGGGCGCAGATCGACGGCGGCGCCCAGGGCGTCCTGCAGCAGCAGGACGACGTCCGCCGTCATGCGAGCCCGCCCGCGGCCGCGTGCGTCATGAGACGTCAGGACAGCGCGCGGCGTCCGGCCACGACTCCGGAGGCCACGGCCACGACGGCGTACGCGATGCCGATGATCGACTGCCCCATGTCCCACCACGCCAGCGTTCCCGCGGCGAAGATCAGCAGCTCGATGAGCACCCGCACAAACGGATGAACGCGGATGACGGCGCGCGGCGAGACGAACAGTGCCCACACCAGCAGGGCGACGACAGGAGCCGCGATGGCGATGATGAGGTTCCACGGGAACGTCCACATCAGCGCGCCCCACAGCACGAAGGTCGCGAGCGTGGCGATGATCACGACGACGCGGATCAGATCCAGCGGGGTGAGCGGCGCGCGCGTCCCGGGGGCGAGCTCGGCTGCGGGCTGCGGGGAATCGGACATGACTCCAGTCTACGAGGCTGCGACTCCGGGTTTCCTGCGCTCGGAGCTGGGGTGGCTTCCCGGGAGGCTTGCTGGTCAGCCATGATCCGGGTCTCACGAGCGGCCGTGTTCGGCAGAGCTTTGTCGGCGCGGGGTCTTGTCGACGCAGGGTCTTGTCGGCGCGGGGTCTTGTCGGCGCAGGGACTTGTCGGCTCGCGTCCCGCGCCCGGTCGCGTGTCGAGGAGTTGATGCGACCGGCGAGACGCCGCCGCTCAGTTCACCCGAAAACGGCTGCTCCACTCGGCTGCGGTGAGCGCCTCGGCTGTGCTGGAGACCACCTTGCCGTCGCCATCGAGAACCACGAACGAGATGAGCTTCGTATCGAGTTCGTCCGTGGGTACCGAGAGGGAGATCACGGTGCTCCCCAGGAGGGAAACGACAGTGGACGGGTACTCGCTGTCGTCGACGACAGCCGCGAGGCGACCGTCGTTCGGCGTGGCGAAGATGAGGTTCAGCACACTCACACCGAGCGCATCCGGGCCCAGCCACGCGTCCCACGGGTCGATCTGGCCGAGCGTGGGTGACGGGCTTGGCGTCGGGTCCGGCGTCGAGGTGGGCGTGGGCGTGGGCGTCGGCTCCACCGTCGGCGTCGGCGTCGGCGTCGGCGTCGATGTGGGGCTTGGCGACGGTGTCGGCGTGGGACTTGGCGATGACGTCGGTGTGGGTGTCGGGCTCGGCGACCGCGTGGGCGTCGGGCTCGGCGACGGTGTGGGTGTCGGGCTCGGCGTCACCGTAGGCGTCGGGCTCGGTGTCGGTGTCGGTGTCGGTGTCGGTTCGGGCGACGGCGGCTCGGGCGTCACCGTGGGCTCCGGGTCCACCGTGGGCTCCGGGTCAACCGTCGGCTCGGGCGTCACCGTGGGCCCCGGGTCCACCGTGGGCTCCGGATCCGCGCTCGGCTCCGGAGCGGCGGTGGCAACCGGCGGAACAGACGGGATCGGCGTGAGCGAGGTGAGGGGAGTGGGAGCCGTGGTGGGCGTTGCGGAGGGGGTCGGCAGCAGCGTGGGCAGATCGCTCGGTGTGGGGGAGGATGTGGCCGCGAGGGCGGGGGAGGCGGACGAGTCGTCCACGCTCACATCCAGCCCGCCGCCGTCCTGGCTGCTGCCCGCGGCCTCCTGCTGCGAGGCGGGGGGCTGAGACGAGAGCACCGTCCCGGCCACCGCGGCTCCAGCGATGAGCACACCGGCCGCGGCGATTCCGACGATGGTCGCGATGCCCGTGGCGGATGAGGCTCCACCCGCGGCCCCGGCACCGCCACCGGCACCCGCTCCGCCGCTTGAGCCGCTGCCGCCCGACGCCACGCCTCCGGCGCCCCCGGATGCCGCGCCGCCGGCGCCGCCCGCACGGGGGGCGCTGCTGATCGGGATGACTCCCGCACCGGCGCCGCTCGATCCGCCCGCCGACGCCACGGCAGCCGAGACATCGGCAGCGGGGACGGGGTGGAAGGCTCCGGCCGCGGAACCCCCGCCGGACGCGCCCGCGATCACACCGCCATGTGCCGCACCGCCGTGCACCACGGCCGCTGGCATCGCCGGAGCGATGGTGGCGGGCAGCGCTGGCGTCGCGCCCGCAGCCAGCGCGGCAACGGCCGTCCCGCCGCCCTGCAGGGTGGCGAGGTATGCGGTCGCACCGGTGGCGCCGATCGTCAGCGGAAGCAGCACGAAGGCGAGTCTGTGGGAGACGTTCTGCGCTTCCTCGGCGACGATCGTGCATCGCGCGCAGCCGGCGAGGTGGTCCTGCACCTTGCTTCGGTCGCGGTTGCTGATCGTCCCGCGCGCGTAGGTGCCGAGGCGTTCGATGACCCACTGACAGGGGGAACCGTCGTCAAGACTGGCGAGGTGTGCCGTGATCCACGCCTCGCGGAGACCCTCACGGGCGCGCGCTGCGAGCTGGGCGACCGCCATGGGCTTCATCCCGAGCAGCGGAGCGACTGCCGCGGGCTTCATCTGCTCGATCTCGGTGTACCAGAGCACCTCCTGCCACCGGGTGGGCAGGCTGCGGAAAGCACGATGCGTCAACCCGCGATCCAGCGCCTCCTCGGCGGCCTGATCCGTGGTGTGCGGATCGGCGACAGCGTCCAGGTCTTCGATCGGGGAGTCGTTCTTGGCGCGTCCCCAGCTGGCAGCGGCGTTGCGGATGCTGGAGAACAGGTAGGCGCGAAACGCCCCCGTGGGTCCGCCGCCGCGGCGGATCGCCTGGAAGATGCGGGTGTACGCCTCCTGCACGAGATCGTCGGCGTCGATCTTCGTGGTGATCGAACGGGCGACGTGCATACCTGCCGAGTAGTGGCGCTGCCACAGTTCGCCGTAGGCTTCCGTGTCCCCCTGGCGGGTGCGCTCGACCAGCGTCGTATCGGGTACGACGTCGGGCGTCACAGAATCTTCAGGGTGCACGGTGGCTTTCGTTCGGGGCGAAATAGGCCGGCTACCACACGGCCATTGGGATATTCTCGCGTGAAATCGACGGCGCGTCCAGTCTGCGGGAGGCGCACTGTGGATATCTGGGCGATCGCCGGACGGCGCCTGTGGATGTGCATTCGGCACACCCAGATGTCGCCAAGTTGCTGAGAAAAAGCCAGGTCCGTTTGGTACCCTGAGCTGTGCGGCATCGTCCCCAGCGGCCGCAGTTCGGCAGGGGGAGCCGAGGCAATTATTCGTCCCCAGCGAGCGCCCGCTCCCGTCGGACAAGAGGGGCGGCACGTCGATCCGACGGCCGCCCCTTTCCTCTCCGGTCCGTGTGACCTCAGACGCGGGCGCCGTCCGCCCACACGGCGCGCACGTGCAGATCACGATCCAGCAGCACGGCGTCGGCGGCGTACCCCTGACGCAGCCGTCCCAGATCCTCGCCGCGGCCGATCAGCTCGGCGGGAGTGCGGGTGAGGGCGTCCACGGCCTGCTCCAGCGGAACGCCCGCCTGCACCACATTGCGCAGCGCGGCGTCCTGCGTGAGCGTCGATCCGGCGATCGATCCGCCCTCCGCAAGACGGGCGACGCCGTTTCGCACCTCCACCGCCAGAGCCCCCAGGATGTAGTCGCCGTCACCGACGCCGGCTGCAGCCATCGCGTCGGTGACCAGCACCATGCGCCCCGGAGCGGAGGCGAACATCATCCGGATGAGATCAAGATCCACGTGGGTGCCGTCGGCGATGATCTCCAGTCGCACGCGCGGATCGGACGCGGCGGCGACCACCGGGCCGGGCTTTCGGTGGTGGATGCCGGGCATCGCATTGAACGCATGGGTGATCAGCGTCGCACCCGCGTCGAACGCCTCGCCCGTGATCTCGGCGTCCGCGTCGGTGTGTCCCACGGCCGCGATGGCACCGGAGGCGACCACGGCGCGCACGGCATCGAGGCCGCCGGTGAGCTCGGGGGCGAGCGTGATCTGCCGGACGGTCCCCTCACCGGCATCGAGCAGGCGCTGCACGAGGCCCACCTCAGGAGCGCGCAGCAGCTCGGGATCGTGCGCCCCCTTGTGACCGGGATCCAGGAACGGGCCCTCCAGATGCGATCCGAGGATGTCGCGGTCGGTGCGGGTGAGCCCGGCGATCAGGGCGACGTTGGCCGCCAGCTGGTCGATCGGCGCGGTCACCAGCGAGATGACCGCGCGCGTCGTGCCGTGGCTGCGGTGCACGTCCCGGGCGGCGCGGATAGCGTCGACACCGTCGTCGTAGGCGAAGCCGGCGCCGCCGTGCCCGTGCACGTCGATGAATCCCGGCGTGAGGATCGCGCCCTCACCCGCCACTTCGACCGCGTCGATCACCACATCCGCCTCGGCCGCGACATCCTGCCAGGGCGTCGTCTGGCCGGTCGCGAGTACCCCGTCGTCGTCGAGCAGAGCCCATGCTCCCGGCAGGCGCTGGCCCGACTCGATGATGTCGACCGAATGGATGAGGGTGCGCATGGATGCTCCTGTCAGAGGCCCGGCGGTCACGCCTGCGGCCAGGCGATCTCGGGGCTGCGGTAGTAGCCGATTCCGTCAGCCTGCCACGCCGGCGCGTGCTGTGCGACGCGCTCGCGCAGCGAAGCCCAGTTGCGCTCTGCCCCGTCCCGCGCGCTCCAGGCGATCTCGGCGAGGCCCGGCAGACGCGGGTAGGTGAGGAAGTCGATGTCGGCGGGCGTGCGCACGCTCTCGGTCCACAGCGGTGCCTCGACTCCGAGGATCTGCGCCTCATCGACGCCGGGGACGATGTCGGCGGGGTCCCACGCGTAGGACTCCTCCACGCTCGTGGGTCCGTCCGCCCACGTCAGACCGAGTTCCGTGGACGCGTCGTACTTCATGTCGAGGTACGCGACGTCCGCGGGCGAGATGATGAGTGATCCGCCGCCGTCCACGAAGGTGCGCGCGGCATCGGCGACGCCCGCCTGCGGGGTGCGGAATCCCCAGTACTGGCCCACGGTTCCCGCAGCCAGCGCGCCGGAGCGGCCCGCCTCGTGCCAGGCGACCGGAGTCTTGCCGGTGGCAGCGATCGCCGCGCTCGCGGTCGCCACGAAGGCGGCGAAGTCGGCGGGATCGGTGCCCAGGCACTCATCTCCGCCGAGGTGCACCCAGGGCCCCGGTGTCATGGCGGCCACCTGCGTGAAGACATCCGCGATGAAGGCGTCGGTAGCGGCATCGCCCACCTTCACCGACGAGAACCCGACACCCCAGCCGACGTAGGGCTCACCGAAGACGGGGAGGGCCTGGTTCAGCCGCGCGGCATCGGACTCGAGGTGATCGTTCATCACCGGCTGCTCGGTGAACTCCGGGTACGCCACCGTGATCGCGTGCGTATGGCCGGGGGTGTCGATCTCAGGCACCACGGTCATGTGGCGCGCAGCCGCGTACGCGATGATCTCGGCGTAGTCTTCGGCCGTGTAGAAGCCGCCCTCGTCACCGAGCGCCGCGGTGCGACCGCCCAGCTCGGTGAGTTTCGGCCAGCCCTCCAGCTCGATTCGCCACCCCTGGTCATCGGTGAGATGCAGGTGCAGCACGTTGATCTTGTACGCGCTGACGCCGTCGATGAAACGGCAGACCTCGGCCACGGAGAAGAAATGGCGGGCGACGTCCAGCATCACGCCGCGGTAGGCGAAGCGCGGGCGGTCGGTGATGTCTGCCCCTCGCACGAACCAGCCCTCGGCGTCCCGCGCGAGGAGCTGGCGCAGCGTCTGGCTCGCCCAGTATGCGCCGCGCGGGGTCTCGGCCTGGATGAGGACGCCGTCGCCGGTGCGCAGCGTGTACCCCTCGTCCGATCCACCCGGGCCGAGCGCCAGCACGATGTCACCCGGTTCGGGGGAGACGCCGATGACGAGCTCCATGTCCAATCCGGTGCGTTCGGCGATCGCTGCGGCAAGGAGGAAGGCCTCACCGCGCGTCACCTCGCCCGTCACGATGCGCGTGGCCTCGGTGAGGCGCACCGGGGGTGCGTCTGCGACGGAGACCGGGAAGGGGATGAGGGGGAGTGGAGCGACGCCGATCGACATGTAAGGAAACCTAACAAACGCGACAGGCGGAAGCCACGACGAGCTCACGAATTCGCAGCGTATCCGTCAGATCGGTCGCGGCGCGCAGGTTTCGTCCCGCCCTCCGGAAGCGGCGCACGCCTCACCGCTTCCGCTACACTCGCTGGTGTCGCGACTGGCGTACAAGGTGGGTCACCACCGGGAAGCGATTCACATCTTCGACCGCGCGCCTGGGTCGATTCGGAAACACGCAGAACACCCTCGTGGAGGCATCCGCCATGACCGATTCCTACTTCAACGCCCCGCTCGCCGAGGTCGATCCCGAGATCGCCGAGGTCCTCGAGCGCGAGCTGACCCGTCAGCGCGACTACCTCGAGATGATCGCATCCGAGAACATCGTGCCGGTGTCCGTGCTGCAGTCGCAGGGCTCCGTTCTCACCAACAAGTACGCCGAGGGTTACCCGGGCAAGCGCTACTACGGTGGTTGTGAGGAGGTCGACG
Source organism: Microbacterium sp. GXS0129 (assembly GCF_044769785.1). Taxonomy (NCBI): domain Bacteria; kingdom Bacillati; phylum Actinomycetota; class Actinomycetes; order Micrococcales; family Microbacteriaceae; genus Microbacterium; species Microbacterium sp. GXS0129. The sequence goes on from NZ_JBIZVZ010000001.1 coordinate 754,991, forward strand.
TCGCCGAGGAGCTGGCGATCGCGCGTGCCAAGAGCCTGTTCGGCGCCGAGTTCGCCAACGTCCAGCCGCACTCGGGCGCCACGGCGAACGCAGCCGTCCTGCACGCGATCGCGCGTCCGGGCGACACCATCCTCGGCCTGTCCCTCGATCAGGGTGGCCACCTCACGCACGGCATGAAGATCAACTTCTCCGGCCGGCTCTTCGACATCGTCGCGTACGGCGTGAACCCGGAGACCTCCCTCGTCGACATGGACGAGGTGCGCCGCCTGGCCATCGAGCACAAGCCGAAGGTCATCATCGCCGGGTGGTCGGCCTACCCGCGCCAGCTCGACTTCGCGAAGTTCCGCGAGATCGCCGACGAGGTCGGCGCCTACCTGTGGGTGGACATGGCGCACTTCGCCGGTCTCGTCGCCGCGGGTGTGCACCCCAACCCGGTGCCGCATGCCCACGTGGTCTCCTCCACGGTGCACAAGACCATCGGCGGCCCCCGCTCCGGTTTCATCCTCACCAACGACGCCGACATCGCGAAGAAGATCAACTCGGCCGTCTTCCCGGGCCAGCAGGGCGGCCCCCTCATGCACGTGATCGCGGCCAAGGCCACCGCGTTCAAGCTCGCGGCCACACCGGAGTTCAAGGACCGTCAGGAGCGCACGCTGCGCGGCGCCAAGCTCATCGCCGATCGTCTCCTGCAGGACGACGTGAAGAACGCCGGCATCGCCGTGCGCTCGGGCGGCACCGACGTGCACCTGGTGCTCGTGGACCTGCGCGACGCCGAGATCGACGGCAAGCAGGCAGAAGACCTCCTCCACGAGATCCACATCACGGTGAACCGCAACGCCGTCCCGAACGACCCGCGCCCGCCGATGGTCACCTCGGGTCTGCGCATCGGCACCCCCGCCCTCGCGACGCGCGGCTTCGACGACGCCGACTTCGCCGAGGTCGCCGACATCATCGCGCTCGCGCTGCTGCCCGGCGCCGACGTGGAGGCGCTGAAGGCACGCGTCCAGGTGCTGGCGGACAAGTTCCCGCTGTACCCGGGGCTGGCACAGTGACCGCTGTCGTCCTCGACGGCAAGGCCACCGCTCAGGCGATCAAGGACGAGCTGACCGAACGCGTCGCCGCGCTCAAGGCTCAGGGCGTCACGCCGGGTATCGCCACCGTGCTGGTGGGAGCGGACCCCGCATCGCAGCTGTACGTGGGCATGAAGCACCGCCAGTCCGAGGCGATCGGCATGAACTCCATTCAGGTGGAGCTGCCGGGCGATGCCACGCAGGCCGACGTCGAGGAGGTCATCGACCGCCTCAACGCGGACCCGTCCTGCCACGGCTACATCGTCCAGCTGCCGCTGCCGAAGCACATCGACACCGACGCGATCCTCGAGCGCATCGACCCCGCGAAGGACGCCGACGGCCTGCACCCCACGAACCTCGGCCGGTTGGTGCTGAACGTCAACGCTCCCATCGAGACGCCGCTGCCGTGCACGCCGCGGGCCGTCATCGAGCTGCTGCTGCGCAACGACTACGACCTCACCGGCAAGCACGTGGTGGTCGTGGGGCGCGGCGTGACGATCGGACGCTCGATCGGGCTGCTGCTCACGCGGCGCGCGATCAACGCCACCGTCACCCTCACCCACACCGGAACGCGGGACCTGCCGTTCTATCTGCGTCAGGCCGATGTGATCGTGGGCGCCGCGGGAGTGAAGCACCTGGTGAAGCCGGAAGACGTCAAGCCCGGCGCCGCCGTGCTCGACGTCGGCGTCACGCGGGAGGATGACCCGGAGACCGGCAAGAGCAAGGTGTACGGCGACATCGCCCCGGGCGTCGAGGATGTGGCGGGCTACCTCTCGCCCAACCCCGGTGGGGTGGGTCCGATGACCGTCGCCCTGCTGATGACCAACGTGGTGGAAGCAGCCGAGCGCAGTCTCGTCTGATGCCACTGCCGGGGCGGGCTCTTCTTCGGAGGAGCCCGCCCCGCTCTCGCCTGCGGTACCCGATCGATGAGGATTCGAGGACGATGAACGACAGAAGCGGGTTCCGCATCGGCGCCCTGGTATGGCTGGCCGTCGCGAACTTCTCGATGGGCATCGACGGCTACGTGCTCGCGGGGCTGCTGCCGCAGATCGCTAGCGATCTGAAGGTGGATGCCGCCGCTGCCGGCCAGCTGATGAGCGTGTTCGCCGTCACCAGCGCGATCGGCGGACCCGTCCTCGGCGCCCTCACCGGACGCTGGGAGCGCAAGGCGACGATCCTGCTCTCGCTCGGCGTCTTCGTTCTCGGGAATCTGCTCGTCGGGCTCGCGCCGACCTACTTCTGGGCGATGGCGGGACGGGTCGTCTCCGCCCTCGGCGGCGCCCTGCTCAGCGCGGCGGTGGGCTCCTACGTCGTTGCCGCCACCCCCGAGCAGTACCGCGGACGCGCCCTGTCCTGGGTGATGGGCGGGTTCCTCTTCGCCACGGCGCTCGGGGTGCCGGTGGGGCTCGTGATCGGACAGGCGGACTGGCGTATCCCGATCTTCCTCGTCGTCGGAGTCGGTCTTGTGGCCATGGTCGGCATCTTCCGCGGGGTCACGCCGTTGCATCTGCCGGCCACAACCGTGCGCGAGGCGCTCAGCCCGCTCACGCAGCCGCGGATCCTGCTGGCCCTCATCGTGCCGACCGGCCTGATGTGCGCCAGTTACCTCTGCTTCACCTACGCCACGCTGATCCTCGGTCCGCGCATCGGCGAGGGCTATCCGATGATCGCCGCTCTGTTCGGCTACGGTGTGGTGAGCCTGGTCGGCAATCTCGTTTCGGGACGGGTGATCGACCGGCGCGGGCCGGTCGCCGTGCTCACCGTGATTCTCACCGCTGTCGTGACCGCGGCCGTCCTCGGCTGGCTCGGTCTGATGCTTCCGGGCATCCTCGGAGCGATCGCGGGTGTGGCGTGGTTCCTGGTGTGCGCGTTCTTCAACGGCGGCTCCGGCGTGGCCGGTCAGGCGCGGCTGGCCGCCATGGTGTCACCCACCGTCGCGGCGCTCGTGCTCGCCGTGAACACGAGCGCCATGATGCTCGGAAGCGGATTGGGCAGCGCGCTGGGCGGTGTCGCGCTGGTCGCGGGCTCCAGCGCGGACCAGCTGCTGCTCATCTCCGGTGGCGTGCTCGCCCTCACCCTGTTCGCGCACCTCGCCACCCTCGCGTGGCTTCGTCGCAACGTGCCCGCCGCAGAGCCGGTTTCTTCGTAGTCGGCGTCCTCCGCCGGTGCGGCGAGGACGCTAGAGCTCCACCGGGGGGACCGGCTCGGCTCCCTCCTCCTCCGGGTGGCGGGCGAGGTTCACGATGCCGGCGATCAGCCCGCCCCACACCGTGACCATCGCGACGATCATCATCACCACTGCCGTCGTCGTCATCGCGCACCCGCCTTCGTCGCCACCTGGATACTGCCGGTCTCCGGGTCGGGATCGTATGCCTCGTCGACCAGGAACTCGTCGTAGTCCGGGTCGTCCTTGGCGTGCGATGTCCTGCTCCACGGCACGAAGGAGAGGATCACCCCGCCCACGATCAGAGCGATCGCCATTCCCCAGCCGAAGATCGCGAGGAACCACCCCGGATACCCGCTGTAGGGCTCGGAGATCTTCGAGATCAGCTCGTTGACCAGCAGGTAGCCGAGCACGACCGGCGCGAGCACGCCGACGAGGAGTTTCCAGATCGTTCCGATGCGGAAGCTCGAGCGCCGGTTCAGGTGCTCCTGCAGCGCCGGGAGCTTGTGCAGGAACCAGGCGACAACGATCACCGCGATCAGCGCCACCGCCATGATTCCGAAGGCGTTGACGAACGCGTCCGCGGTGTCCAGCACCGCCAGCGCCGTCGTGGTGGAGAACAGGGCCATCGAGATGACCGCCAGGGGGATCGCCACCACGAGGGTCGTGGATACGCGTCGCCATCCCAGCTTGTCCTGCAGCGCTGCGACGATCACTTCGAGGATGGAGATGAGCGAGGTGACTCCGGCGAACACCAGGGCGCCGAAGAACAGGACGCCGATGATGGAGCCGCCCGTCGCGTTCGAGACGATCGTCGGGAACGCGATGAAAGCCAGGCCGATGCCGGAGCTCGCGACGCCCGACACATCCGTTCCCTGAGCCGCGGCCATGAACCCCAGCGCGGCGAACACGCCGATGCCGGCGAGGATCTCGAACGAGGAGTTGGCGAAGGCCACCACGAGGCCCGAGCCGGTGAGGTCGGTGCGCCGCTTCAGGTACGACGAGTAGGTCACCATGATGCCGAACGCCACCGACAGCGAGAAGAAGATGTGGCCGTAGGCCGACGCCCACACCGCGGGGTTCGCGAGAGCCTCCCAATCGGGGGTGAAGAACGCGTTGAGCCCATCGAGAGCACCGGGGAGGAACAGCGACTGCACCACCAGCACTACGAACATCAGGGTGAGCAGTGGCATGAGGATCATGTTGGCCGCACCGATGCCGCGCTTCACGCCGAGGCACATGATGACGATCACGACGAGCCAGACCAGGAGCAGCGGGATGCCCACCTGTGGGACGAACTCCGCGGAGACCCCGACTTCCTGGACGTCCGCCATGCGCAGGAAATCGGTGAAGAAGAAGTCCTGCTCGTTGCCCTTGCCCCAGGTCAGCTGGGCGGAGAACCAGGTGTACATCGCCGACCACGCGATGATCACGGCGTAGTAGGTGGCGATGACCACGCAGATCAGCACCTGCCACCAGCCGAGCGGCTCTGCTGCGCGATGCATGCGCCGGAACGCGAGCGGAGCGGATCCGCGGAAACGGTGACCGATGGCGTAGTCGAAGAACAGCAGCGGGATGCCTGCGGTGAGCAGGGCGCACAGATACGGGATGAGGAAGGCGCCACCACCACCCTCATACGCCACATAGGGGAATCGCCAGATGTTGCCGAGGCCCACGGCAGAACCGATCGCCGACAGGATGAACACGTTTCTCGAGCCGAATGCCTCGCGGCGGGCTGGCTGCTTCGTTGCGGTCGCCATCCCAGCACCCTACTAGGCTGATCGGCGGGGAGGAGGGCAGGCATGCGCGCAACCGTGAAGGACGTGGCCGCTCGCGCCGGTGTGTCCGCGAAGACCGTCTCCAACGTCATCAACGGTGTCGTCTACGTGCGCCCCGAGACGAAGGAGCGCGTCGAGGCGGCGCTGCGCGACCTGGACTATGTCCCCAATCTCTCCGCGCGAGGGCTGCGCAACGGGCGATCCGGCGTGATCGCCCTGGCGCTGCCGGACCTCGCCACCCCGTACTCGGCGGAGATGGCGCACCACTTCGTCGAAGCCGCTCATGCGCGCGGATGGGGCGTGCAGATCGAGGAGACCGGCGGTCGCCCCGACCGTGAGGCCCAGCTCCTGCTGCGGGCACGGGCGCGACTCGTGGACGGTCTCATCCTGAACCCCACCGTCACCGACGAACTCGAGCTGCCCGACGCGTCCGAGCTCCCGCCCGCCGTGGTGATCGGCGAGGTCGAACAGCCCGTGCTGGATCAGGTCCGGGTGGATCCGGACCAGGCGGCGTATGACATGACCCGGCTGCTCATCCAGCGAGGGCATCGGCGCATCGCCGTGGTGGGGTCGGATCAGGGATCGGGAACCTCCACGGCGGTGCTGCGCACGCGCGGGTACCGTCGCGCGCTCGCCGACGGCGGCATCGACGCGGACGACAGCCTCGAGATCTCCTGCGACGACTGGACCCCGCGCGGGGGAGCGGCCGCGATACATCGGTATCTGGACGAGTACCCGGTGCCGGAGGCCATCTTCTGCTTCACGGACTCCCTGGCCATCGGCGTGCTCAATGAGCTCTGGCGCCGGGACATCGTCGTTCCGGAAGACGTGTCCGTGGCGGGGTTCGACGACGTGGCGGACGGGGAGTTCGCGACCCCGCCGTTGACCACCGTGTCGTTCGACAAGACCGCCTTCGCGAACGCCGCGCTGGATCGCCTGGCGGCGCGCATCTCGGACCGGGCCGCCGCCCAGACGGTGACCACCGTCGGTCACGTGATCGTCGAACGTGCCAGCACCGCGTCGCGGCCGTCGGCCCCACCCCTTTCATAGCGCTCGCTTCGCTCCAAAACACCCGGGGTGGGAACCAACTGCGCACGATGAACCGAGACGGAGAGGACGATCATGGACCGCACGACGATCAACCGCCACCTGCGGGCACAGTTCTGGCCGATGCTGACCGCCGCCGGCTTCCAGCGGAAGGGCGACATCGCCCGCCGTCGTTTCGACGGGGGAGTCGTGCACGTCGTGGAGATCCAGCATCGGCCTCGAAGCGCGGTGTTCCAGGTGAACCTCGGTGTGCACCTCCTGACACTCGATCAACAGACCACCACGTCGGCACCGGATCCCGATGCGTTGCGCGAGTACGACTGCGCATGGCGCGGCTCGGTCATCGCGGGATTCCGCAATGCTCAGGACTCTGAGTTCGCCTACGGTCGCACGGCGGAGGAGGCGTCCGAGTCGGTGGCCTTCCTCGGATCGGAATGGGAGCGTCAGGCAGCCGCGTTCTTCGGCCCGCTGACGGTGTTCCCCGAGGATTTCCACGCGCGGGCGCGCGCCATGATCACGGAGGCGCCCCACCCGGCGCACATGCGGACCTGGGCGCGGGTGGCACTGCTGCTGCATGACCCTGAGCTGGCCCGCGAGATCGCCCGTGCCGCCTTGCCTCGCGTCGCGGAGCGCGCCACCGCGCTGCGTGATGATCTCGCCGCCCTCGCAGCGGGTGCCTTCGAGAGCGCAGACGGCGGCTGATGACCGATGCGCAGTGCCCTCGCCCAAGGGGGTAGAACGAGGACACTGCACATCGGGTGATGCACATGAGATGAGGGTCCCCCCGGAACGCCATGCGTGTGCATCGAGCAGCAGACCTCCGACAGTGCCACTGCGAACGTCAGGATATGGAACGCGGGCCGTCCTGAGCTAGGGCGCGCCGAAGTTGACCCCCGCACAGGGGTCAAGCGTGATCGTCCGGGGCGGGCGTCGCCCCGGACGACGTTCCGCCAACGTCGGGCGGCGTGCGACGAAGCAGGCGCGAGGTGGCCGTTGCTCTCCACGCCCGGCCACCTCGCGGGGCGCCGCTCGTGCTCAGGGGAGGAAGCGGGAGAGCGGTGCCTCCGGCGACGCCATGGTCACGGCTTCCCCCGAATCGTGTCGCACGCATCGCCTCCGCAGGAGAACCCCGACGGAACCCCTGCGGGCACAGAGTACGAATCGTCGCCCGTGCCGTCGAGCCGCGACAGGTGTTTGACCCCACAGCTGAGGTCAGGGTCGTCGTCGACTGCTCTGCTCCGCGATCGGTCCCGCTCGTCAGGGCGTCAAGGCGCGGTTCTCCAGCGGCCAGAGGGGAATGACCCCAGTGCTGGGGTCATTCCCCTGCCATATATGGACGGTACATGCGTGGCATGTGAGCATGAACCGAAACGCCCCGCCGTACAACAGCCGCTCTCCCGAACATTGGAGCGGGCCTGGAGCGGGGCACTGGGGATCTCTCCCATACGCATGGGGATGTGTGTGGGAGATGCAGCACGCATGGGAGAACGCAGCATTCGTGCTGCACAGAACAAGGAAGTGGCATGACGATCACTCATACACGCGAACCGCGGAGAACACGAGCGTCCGCCGGGCGCCGAACGGCGGTGGTCGCCGGACTCGTCGCGGTTCTGGCCGGCTTGTGCTCGCCGTTCGCGCCGACCGCATCGGCCGCGCCCGGCGATGGCACCGTCACCGTCCACGTGGTGCAGGAGGTGAACGCCAACGGGCTCGTCGACTCGACGACGATGGAGCCGCCGCTCATCGGCGTGGACGTGACCCTCACCGACATGAACGGTGCCTCGATCACCGTGCAGACCGACGCGAATGGAAACGCGGTGTTCACTCCCGCGGCCTCCGCGCTCGTCGGGGGTCAGTACCGGGTGGATGTCGCCAACCCGCATCCGGGGACGTTCTTCCCGAGCTTCGCGGCCAACGGCACCGGCGCATCCGCTGCGGTCACGACGGCAGACCTCGCGAATGCGGCGAACAAGAAGCTCTCCAGCTCGACAGAGTTCGTCGATGTGCGTAACGGGGCAGCAGCGTATGTGAACGCTGCGTTCTGGTACCCGCCGTATTACTGCCAGCAGAACGCGACCATTGTTGGGGCGTGTCTGCCCAACAGCACGCCGGGCTTTGTGAGCAACCCCACCGATCACTCTCTCTTCTCGACGAACTACAACCTGACCACGGCTCCGGCGAAGGTGGCCGAGCAGGGGGCTACGGGCGCGCTGTACGGCATTGCCTACAACGGGACCACGAAGCGGGTGTTCTCCAGCGCGGTTGCGCGCCGCAGCTCCAACTACGGCCCCGGCGGTCCCGGCGCGATCTACGTGACCGACCCGGCGACGGGCGGTGCCACGCTGTGGGCGACCGTGCCGAACGTCGGTCCGGACACCCACGACCAGACCACGATGCACGACTACGGCTTCTTCGACCAGGTCGCCAAGAAGTCGCTCGGTGAGCTGGAGATCACGAACGACGACAAGTACCTGTTCGTGACCAACCTCGAGGACCAGAAGGTCTACGTCTACGACGGCATGGCAGCCTCGGGTGCCAACGCGCTCCTGGGGTCCTACCAGATCCCGAACCCCTGCGCCGAGCCTGCCGACTGGCGGCCCTTCGGCGAGGGCGTCGGAATGTTCACGAGCTACGTCGGCGGCGTCTGCTCCGCGCAGACCAGCCAGAACCGTGACGACATGCGCGCCGTGGTGTACGCCTTCGACCCCGCAACGGGAACCTTCGGCAACATCGTGCTGGACCAGTCGCTCAACTATGGCCGCGGCCAGGCGTTCCCCGACGGCAGTTGCAGCGGCGAGCCGCTGAACACGGGCGGCATCGGCCGCTGGTGGCCCTGGATCGGCAGCTACCCGAACACGGCCAACCAGCTGACCACGAACGCGAACGGGTGTTGGGGCTGGACCTCGTACCCGCAGCCGATCCTCGCCGACATCATCGAGGACACGAACGGCGATCTGATCATCGGGCTCCGTGACCGCTTCAGCGACCAGGCACCCCACCGCTCGCAGAACCCCACTCGTACCGGAGGCGTCTCCGACAACGTGGAGCCCACGTCGGGCGCCGACCTGGTGCGCGGGTGCAAGCTGACGGACGGCACCTTCGTGCTGGACCCGAACTACGCCGGCGAGCCGCTCGCTGCGGGCAGCATCTGCACCAACAACAACGTCGCGGGGACCGACTCGCACGGCCAGCCGCGGACCTTCCGTGAGTACTACGTGGGTGACTTCCAGAACGGCAGCCACCAGGAAGGTCTGTACTCCGGCCAGGCGCTCTCGCGCGTCGAGACGACGATCGCCTCGGACATCGTCGACCCGCAGGGACTGTGGCAGGTCGGTCTCGGTCTCATCAACCGCGACGGTACGGACAACTCCCGCGGTCTCAACGTGCCCACGGCAACCAACAGCTTCCGCAAGGGTGGCGGTCTTGCCGACCTTGAAGTGATCTGTGACCAGGCGCCGATCCAGATCGGTAACCGCGTGTGGTTCGACGAGGATCGCGATGGAACCCAGGACCCGACGGAAGTTCCGCTGCCCGGTGTCACGGTGAACCTCATCAAGGACGGTTCGGTGATCGCCACAGTGGTCACAAACGCTCGTGGTGAGTACTACTTCTCGTCGCTGACGACGGCCGCGATGACCACGGACACGGATTACGTGGTGGAGTTCGTGAAGCCGGCGACGGGGACGGTCAACCTGGGCACCGTGACCGGCACGAAGCCGTGGAGCGATCTCTCGCTGACGATGAACGAGGCAGGGTCCGTGCGGGAGATCGACTCGAACCCGGACCCGGCGACGGGTCGGTACAACCTCCACGTGGGTGGACCGGGTCAGAACGATCACACGATCGATGCGGGTTACATCATTCCGCTGCCGGTGACGCCGACGTTCGGCAAGACGTCCGACCCGGTTCCCGGGACGGTTGTGAAGCCGGGCGACTCGGTGACGTACACGGTCACGGCTGTGAACCCGAGCGACACCCGGGCGATCACGGCGGGCACGCTCACGGACGACATGGCCGGGGTGCTGGACAAGGCTGCTCTGGCTCCTGCCGGTGCGACTCCCGTGCTGACGTGTGAGGGCCCTGCGGGCGCGACGTGCGGCGAGATCGTGTTTGACGCGACGGCGAAGACGATCGTGTGGACGGCAAGCACCGCTCACCCGCTCTCGCCGGCGACCACGGCGAAGATCACCTACACGGTCGTCATCGACGAGGGCGCCACGGGCACGCTGACGAACGTGCTCGTCGAGCCGAACATCACGACCGAGCACCCGATCATCACGTGGGACAAGGTCGCGGTTCCCGGCAACGGTGAGCTCGTGAACCCGGGTGATGTGGTGACGTACACGATCTCGGTGAAGAACACCGGAGCTGTCGCGTCCAACGCATTCTCGGTGACGGACGATCTGACCGATGTGGTGAACAATGCGGACATCGATCCCGCGTCGATCACCATTGATCCGGCCGGCCTGGGTGCGGCGTCGTACGACGCGGCCACCAAGCTGCTGACGTGGACCGGTGTGCTGCAGCCCGGGGAAGAGGCCAAGGTCTCCTACTCGGTTACGGTGAAGCCGGACGCGTTCGGCGAGCTGCGCAACCGCTACTTCGACAAGACCGTGGTCAACCCGGTCTCGGTGAAGCTGGCGTGGCACAAGGTGGACCCGGAGGGCAACGCCCTGAAGGGTTCGGAGTGGACTCTCACGCCTGTGGATGCAGCCGGGGCTGCGACCGGTCCTGCAGTCGTCGTCGTCGACTGTGTCGCTGCGGCGGCTGCGGACTGCACCGGTGCTGATACCGATCCTGCGGCCGGAGCATTCCTGGTCGGCAAGCTGAAGCCGGGAACTTACTCCCTGGTGGAGACGAAGGCGCCTGTCGGCTTCGTGCTGCTGACCGATCCGATCGCGGTGACGGTCCTGAGCGACACGGCCGTGACGACGCTGCCGGACGTGGTGAACCAGCAGCAGGGCGTGCCCGCGATTCCGCTGACCGGTGGATGGGGAAGTGACTACTTCCTCGCCGGTGGTGGCGTGCTGATGGTGCTCGCCGCCGGAGTGTTCCTCTTCATCTGGCGCCGCCGCGCGTCATCCGTGAGCGAATGAGTTCGCCTATGGATTCCCACAAACCCCACGCAACACACCCGATAACCATTCCCGTCGAAATCCCGACTAGAACAGAAGGAACTATCCACATGACAATCTCACGCAAGCAGCGTTTGCTGCGGGGAGTTGCGTTGGGCTCTGTGCTCGCGCTGGCCGGCACCGGCATGGCGACATCCGCGTTCGCTGCCGACATCGATCAGTCCCAGACGGGCTCGATCATCATCCACAAGCACGAGAACCCGGGCAACGGTGCGGGCACGCCCGACGGCACGGGTACGGCGCCGAACACGCCCGGTATCGCCGGCGTCGTGTTCGAGTACTGCACCATCGATGGCATCGACCTGTTCGACGGCACGAACACCGGTTGGGACGCTCTCAAGGCGATCACGCCGGCACAGCTCGCGGCTGCTGCCTCGACGAGCGTCACCACCCTCGGCTCCTACAACCTCGTGGACTGTGCTCCGGCTCCCGCGACGGACAGCAACGGTCTGTCGACGACCCCGGATCTGCCGCTGGGCCCGTACTTCGTGCGTGAGATCTCGGCACCGAGCAAGGTTGTGGCTCCGGCCGCTCCGTTCGTCGTCGCGCTGCCGACGCCGCACGACCTGCAGAACCTGGACGGCGAGTGGGTGTACGACGTGAACGTCTACCCCAAGAACACCGTCGCCGAGGGCCCGCGCAAGAACATCGTTCACCAGGACGACAACGGCGCAGCGCTGGGCGCTCCGATCGACTACGAGATCACGACGAAGATCCCGGCGCTGGCTGCTGGTGAGATGTACGACAAGTTCATCCTCACGGACACGCTGGACACCAAGCTCACACCGGACACCGACCCGTCCAAGGTCACCGTCAAGGTGTTCGGCGGGGCGACGTTCGTGCAGGGCACGGACTACACCTTCGGCTGGAGCGGCCAGACGCTCACCGTGACGTTCCTGGCTCCGGGCCTGGCGAAGCTGCAGCCGGGTCAGAACGTGGTCGTCGGCTTCACCGCCGCCGCCAACGCCATCGGCACGATCGACAACCAGGCCTTCGTGAACCTGAACGACCTGCAGATCGGCACGGTTCCCCCGGGAACTCCTCCGGGAAGCAACCCGACCAACGTCGTGCAGACGCGCTGGGGTGCGCTCGAGCTGAAGAAGGTCAACGCCGACAACACCGGCCAGGGTCTGTCTGGTGCGGAGTTCACCGTGTGGATGAGCACGATGGACGTCGCCGGCTGCAAGGCTGACTTCGCGAACCTGAAGCAGGTCACCCAGCCCGGAACCACCGACCCGTACGTCGTCACCGCCGGTGCCGGTGGTGTGGTCACGATCCCGGGTCTCTGGGTTGGTGACACCGAGCTCGAGATCGCCGCTGACGGTACCGTTACGAACACGACCGTCGCCGGTCACGACTACCAGGCGCGCTGCTACGTGATCCAGGAGATCAAGGCCCCCGCGGGCTTCATCCTGCCCACCGGTGACGCCGCTCTCACCGAGATCGTCGTGCAGCCGGGCGCGGTCGGCGCCGCCAACCCGATCGTGACCATCACGAACAAGCAGCAGGGCGTTCCGAGCCTGCCGCTGACCGGTTCCGACGGCCAGCTGATCCTGACCATCGGCGGCATCGCCCTGATCGTCGTCGCTGCCGGCGTGATCGTGATCGCTCGCCGCCGTCGTCACGACGAGACGGCCGACCAGTCCTGACAGACCGGTCTTGATCGCAGAAGTGCGGGGGCGCGCAGTGCGCCCCCGCACTTCTGCGATCTGAACACGCCGCGTCGTCCAGGGGAGAAGGACCGATGACCACACGACAGAAACAGCGTCGAGCCCAGGCGGGCACCCGGGGATCGCGGGTGTCCGTGATCGTGGCCGCCGTGCTGGCCTGGGCCGGGCTGACACTGGTGATGTACCCGACAGCGGCCGCCTGGGTCAGTTCATACAACCAGTCGCTCGCTCTCGAGAGCTACGGGCAGCAGGTGGTGGCGGCATCACCGCCGCCGGAGGACCAGATTGCGATCGCCGAGGAGTACAACTCGAAGCTCTCCTCGGGTGCCATCCTCGCGGCGAACACCAACGTCCCCACCGGATCCGGCAGCCTCGACGGTGACGAGCTGAACTACTGGAAGCTGCTGGATGCCGGACACGGACTGATGGGACGCATCCAGATCCCGTCGATCAGCGTGGATCTCCCGATCTATCACGGCACCAGCGACGAGGCGCTGCTCGAGGGAGCCGGGCACCTGCAGGGCACGTCATTGCCCGTTGGCGGTATCGACACGCACTCGGTGATCACCGCTCATCGCGGACTCGCCAATTCCCGGATGTTCACCGATCTGGACCAGGTGAAGAAGGGGGACACATTCTCCATCACCACCTTCGGGCACACGGTCAGCTACCAGGTGATCGACACGAAGGTGGTCGATCCGAAGGACAACGCGAGCCTGCGGCAGGAAGCGGGGAAGGACCTGGTGACGCTGGTCACCTGCACCCCGCTCGGCATCAACACCCACCGTATCCTCGTCACCGGAGCGCGCATCCTCCCGACCCCGCCCGAGGACCTCGCCCGAGGTGAGGGGCCGGCGGCGGTGGCCTTCCCCTGGTGGTTCGTCGCGTACGCCGGGATCACCCTGGGCGGGATCGTCCTGGTGTGGTGGCTCGTACGCCGTATGGGCCGGCCCGCGACGAAGAAGCGTGCGCGGGAGGAAGAGGAAGAGGAAGAGGCGGCTGACGCTCTCGCGATCTGACCCCATCGATTCGTTTCATTGCGCGCAATTGGCCCCTATCCAACCCGGATAGGGGCCAATTGCGCGCAATGAAACGGTCAGCCCTTGAGGCCCGAACCCGTCACGCCCTCCACGATCTGACGCTGGAAGATCAGGTACAGGATCACGAGGGGGAGAGCGGCGAGGATCGCGCCTGCCTGGATGTCGGCGTAGCGCTGACCGAAGCTGCCCTGCACCGTGGCGAGGCCCACGGGGATCGTCATCAGATCCGGGTTGGAGAGGACGTACAGGGGCAGCAGCAGGTTGTTCCACACACCAACGAAGGTGAGGATCGTCACCGCGGCGATCACCGGACGGCTCAGCGGCATGATCAGCGACCAGTAGATGCGCCAGGTGCCCGCCCCATCGATGACCGCAGCCTCCTCCAGCTCGCGCGGAATCGAATCGAAGAACTGCTTGAAGATGAACACCGCGATCACCGCAGGAACCTGGGGGAAGATCACGGACCAGTAGGTATTCAGCAGGCCGAGCGCGTTGAGCTCCTGGAAGATGGGGACGATGAGCACCTGGCCGGGGATCATGATCCCGAGCACGATCAGCAGCATGACGGTGTTCGAGCCGCGGAACCTCAGGCGAGAGAGGGCGTAGGCGGCCATCGAGGCCAGCAGTACGGTCAGCACCGACGTGACGACGGAGGTGATGGCGCTGGACAGGTACCAGTTCCAGATATCGCCCGAGCCGAGCAGCGTGGAGAACGAGTACAGCGTCGGATTCCAGTCGCTGAGGATCGCGGCGGCCCCGATCGCGGCGGTTCCGTTGTCGGTGAGCGCGGTCTTCAGCGCAAACAGGCTCGGGATCAGCCAGATCACGGAGAAGATCACGAGCACGACGGCGGCGACCGTATTGAACGTGCGTCCGTTCACCGGCTTTCGCACCCGCGAACCCGGCGCAGCGGCCGAGATTCCGTCGCGACGCTTGCGGGGAACGGTGATGTTGATGGTGTCGGTCATCTCAGCTCTCCTTCTGGGCGGCGGCGCGCTCGAACAGCTGCCGGATGATCGCGACGATCACGATGACGATGAACAGCAGGACGCTCGCCGCCGACGCGGCACCGAGGCGGTTGTCGGTGAACGCGGTGCTGGTGATCACGCCGAGCGTGACCTGCGTCGAGATGCCGGGGCCACCACCGGTCATCAGGTACACCTGGTCGAAGATCTTGAGGCTCGCGATGATCTGCAGCAGCACCACAAGGGTGGTGGTCTTGCTGATCATCGGGATGGTGATGTAGCGGATCTGCTGCCACGGGCTCGCACCGTCGACGGCGGCTGCTTCGTACAGCTCGCGCGGGATCTCCTGCAGGCCGGCGAGATACAGCACGTAGTTGAACCCGATCGTCCACCACAGGGTCGCGATCGCGATGCCGATCATCGCGGTGTTGGGGTCTGACAGCACCCCGGATCCTGGCGTGATCCCGAACAGCGACTCCACCCAAGCCCACAGACCCGTGGTGGGGGTGAAGATGAACACCCAGATGAGGGAGATCGTGGCAGAGGGGAGGATGTAGGGGAGGAAGAACGCCAGCCGGTAGAACCACTGGAAGCGGCGCATCCGATTGGTGAGCACCGCGAACACGAAGGCGAGGATCACCAGCGGCGGCGTGGTGTAGAGCGTGAACTGCAGCGTGTGCCACAGCGAACTCCAGAAGTCCGCCCGGGTGAGCATTTCCGCGTAGTTCGCGAAACCGGCGAACGATCCGAGGCCGGTGCGCACCGTCGAGGTGTTGAAGAAGCTCATGACGAGCATGTAGATCGTCGGGCCGAGCAGGAAGGCCAGGTAGAAGATGCCGAACGGGGCGATGAACAGCCACGCGCTGCGCGCGGTGCCGGTGGTGGCGCCGGCGTAGCCGGAGCTGGCTGTGCGGTGCGTGCCGCGCGCGGCACGCGGGACGGTGAGGGTTGCCGTGGTCACGTCGTCGTACCTCCGGGTCAGAGCGGGCTCGGCGTGTTGAGGTACACGGCGAGTTGATCCTTGATGGCCGACAGCGCCTGCTGCGGCGTGATGGACAGTTGCTGGACCAGGCCCAGCTGCGCGCCGACGATGCCCTCGAACGTGGATCCCGATCCGCCGTACCAGGCGGGATCGTCATACACGGCCGAGTCCGCGGCGGAGGCATAGTCGGATTGCGGGACGAGGTTCGCGAACTCCGCACTGGTGGCGGTCGGGAGATAGGCGGGAACGTGACCGCCCTGTGCCCAGGTCATCGACTGGTCGAGCATCGACTTGATGAACCGCATCGCCTGCAGCCGCTGCTCGGGGGTGCGCTCCTTGCGCGGCAGGATCAGCGCGTGCGAGTCGGCCTGGGATGCGGGCTTGTCGAACAGCGTCGGAACCGGCACCATGCCGAACTTCAGGCCCTTCACCGATTGGGCGGTGGAGATCTCCCACTCACCCTGCAGGTACAGACCCGCTTTCTCGGTGAACATGTAGGACTGCGCGGTGGCGTAATCGAGGCCCTTGTTGGTCCACCCGTTCTTGACCCAGGCCTGGATGCGGTCCATCACCGACAGGAAGACCTCCTCGTTGACCGTGAGCCTGGCGCCGTTGTCGGAGAGGAACGGGGTGGCTCCCTCGTGCTGGTTGTACAGCGTCCAGAACACGCGCCACGGTGTTGCGCTCTCTCCTCCGACGTTGGCGATGGTGATCGCCTCGCCGCCGGTCACGTCGTGGATCGCGGCGAGGGCCTGCTCGAAGGTGTCGATGCCGTCGAGTTTGTGCAGCTTGCCGCCGGAGATGAGACCCGCTTTCTCGCAGACCGCCTCGTTGAAGAACATCACGAGCGGGTGCGTGTCGATCGGGATGGCGATGTTCTGTCCGTCGGTGATCTGCGCATTCCACGGCCGCTCCGAGAAGTCGGCGGACGAGAGACCGACGCTGGCGAGATCCTCCTCGCTGATCGGGTCCAGCAAGCCGCCCTGCCATAGCGGCTTCGCCCGGGTGAGATGGGACACCGCCACGTCCGGCGGTTTGTTGCCGACCGTCGCCAGGGTGACCTTCGTGTAGTAGGGGTTGCCCCACGCGAAGGTGGTGGCCTGGAGCGAATCCGGACCGTTCTGCGTGCGGTAGACGTCCAGCATCTCCTGCAGGCGCACGCCGTCACCGCCGCCGAACAGGTTCCAGAACACGAGGGTCTCAGGTTTCAGACTGCTTCCGAACAGGCCTGCGGAGACCGGTGAGGAGCACCCTGCGAGCAGGGGAACGGCTGCAGCGCCCAGTGCTGCAGCGAGGAACCCCCGGCGTGTGAGCCGGAGTGAGGTATCAGGCATTCGTACGTGACCTCCTTGTCGACGAGATCCGAGAACGGATTCTCGGGTTGAGCCGAGTCGCACTCATTTCAACGTGGTAACGGTAGCGCGGGATGGTTCGCCTGGCAATGGCGATTTCTCAATCTCATGCGGAAGGGACCGGTCACGAGGTCCGTTTTCGGCGGTGTCGAGTGCAGGCTCGACAGTTCCGTTCCAACGATGTAATGTGATCCGTCAACGGGCAGTGTCGCCGCAGGGCGGGCAGGTCCGCTCATCGACAACAGACAGCGACAACGAGGAGTCACATGTCCCGCGCGACCATCACCGTCGACCGCGACTTCACCGTCGGCCCGGTGCCTCGAAGGATCTTCGGATCATTCGTCGAGCACATGGGCCGGTGCGTCTACACCGGAATCTACGAGCCCGGCCATGCTACCGCGGACGAGGAGGGATTCCGCACGGACGTGCTGGAGCTCACCCGCGAGATGGGGGTGAGTGTGGTCCGCTACCCCGGCGGCAACTTCGTGTCCGGCTACCGGTGGGAAGACGGCGTCGGACCCGTTGCCGAACGCGCCCGCCGCCTTGACGGCGCCTGGCACACCGTGGAGACGAACGCCTTCGGCCTGCACGAGTTCGCCAGCTGGGCGCGCAAGGCCGACGTCGAGATCATGGAGGCGATCAACCTCGGCACGCGCGGCGTCGAGGCCGCGCGCGAACTGGTGGAGTACGCCAACCACCCCGGGGGCACGGCCCTGAGCGACCTTCGTCGCCGCAACGGAGCTGCGGACCCGTTCGGCATCAAGCTCTGGTGTCTCGGCAACGAGATGGACGGCCCGTGGCAGATCGGTCACAAGACGGCCGACGAGTACGGCCGGCTCGCTCAGGAGGCGGGCAAGGCCATGCGCCTGGTGGACCCGTCGATCGAACTGGTCGCGTGCGGAAGCTCGTCCAGCGGGATGCCGACCTTCGGCGAGTGGGAGCGGATCGTGCTCGGTCACACCTACGACGTGGCCGACTATGTCTCGCTGCACGCCTACTACGAGGAGAGGGAGGGAGACGCCGCCAGCTTCCTGGCCTCCGCCGTCGATATGGACTACTTCATCGAGTCGGTGGTCTCCACGGCGGATGCCGTGCGGGCCGCGGGCAAGCACAAGAAGTTCATCAATCTCTCGTTCGACGAGTGGAATGTCTGGTACCAGAGCCGCCCGGGAGTCGATTCCCCGGCCGAGATCGAGGCTGCGGGTACCTGGACGGAGCACCCCCGCATCATCGAGGACGAGTACAACGTGACAGACGCCGTCGTCGTCGGCACGCTCCTGAACTCCCTGCTTCGCCATGGTGACCGCGTATCGATTGCGAACCAGGCGCAGCTGGCCAATGTGATCGCGCCGATTCGCAGTGAGGCGGGCGGGCCGGCGTGGCGCCAGTCGATCTTCTGGCCCTTCGCGCGCATGTCCGAGCTCGCGCGCGGCGAGATTCTTCGTCTGGCGGTGTCCAGTGACAAGTACGGCACGGCACGCTTCGGCGACGCCGACCTCGTCGACGCCAGCGCCACCTGGGATGAGGAGACCGGGCGCGTCGCCATCTTCCTCGCCAACCGCGGTCTGGACGAGGACGCCGACGTGTCGGTCTCGCTGCGGGGCTTTACGGGGTCTCGCGTCACCCGCGCCGAGGTGCTCACCGTTCCCGAGGGCGGCGATCGTTTCACCTCCAACATCGTGGATGCCCAGGACCGGGTGGGCCTGCGACCGCTCTCCGCCGCCGTTGACGGTGCGACTCTCACCACCACGCTTCCTGCGCTGTCGTGGGCGGTCATCGAGGTGGAGGTCGCGAAGGCCTGAGTGACGTCCCTCGTCTCGTCCCGCGGCCCTCGGTGGCGTGGCGGGACGGGGGACGGCGGAGGCGCTGTGCCGGCGTGCCCCGCCGACGCTCCCCAGGTTCCTCCGATGTTCTCGAGGTGCCGCTGATGTTCCCGCCGCCGCCGCCGAGTCTCCAGCGCGGCGCTGATGTTCGCGGGTGGCGCTGGTGCTCCCGGGCGGTGCTGGTGCTCCCGGGTGGTGCTGATGTTGGCGGGGTGGTGCTGGTGTTCCGGAGCGGTGCTCATGTTGGCGGGGTGGTGCTGGTGTTCCGGAGCGGTGCTGATGTTGGCGGGGTGGTGCTGGTGCTCCGGAGCGGTGCTCACGTTGGCGGGGTGGCGCTGGGATGCCAGGGTGGCGCTGATCTTCCCAGGGGCGCCGCTGAGTCTCCAGGGTGACGCTGATGTTCGCGGGGTGGCGCTGGTGTTCCGGGGTGGCGCTGATGTTGGCGGGGTGGCGGTGGCGTTCCGGGGTAGCGCTGATGTTCCGGGGTGGCGCTCGCTTTCCCGGGGTGGCGCTCACGTCCTCCGCGGTGGTGCTGGTGTCCGCCGCTCACGCCGGGCGGACGCCGCGGCACCGCTCGTCCGGTGGTTTCGACGCCGTGGGCCGCCTCAGCATGCCGGGCGAGCGAGGTCGCGTGCGATAGTGGCAACCACGGATTCGAAGACCGCGTGCCAGTCGGTTCCGTCGGGCATCACGCCGGCGAGCTGCAGACTCACGGCCCCGTGTACCTGGGCCCAAATGGCGAGCACGCGGGTACGCACGACAGTCTCGCTCGCGCGGGGCAGGAGAGCTGTCACCGTGCGCATCAGCGGGAGGATGGCCCCGTCGGATGACGGAACGTCTTCGGGTGCGCAGGCGAGCAGTGCGCCTCCGAACATCAGTCGATAGCGCACGGGATTGGCCAGTGCCCAGTCCCGGTACGCCCACCCCAGCGCGGCGAGCCCTTCGGTCTCCGCCGCGTGCTGTGCGGCGCCGAACGACGCGAACGCGTCGTCGATGACCGCCGCGACGAGTCCGTCGCGACTGCCGAACAGTGCGTAGACCGCACTCGTCGACGTGTGAGCTGCGGAGGTCACGGCGCGCAGCGAGAACCCGTCCACTCCGTGTGCGTCGATAGCCTCGGCGGTTTCCGTGAGCACGCGTGTGCGCAGCGCATCGTCATACACCGGGGGTCTTGCCATGGTGCCCACCGTATCGTTACGTTGTTCCGTAACAGTGTTATGAAATGGGGATCGACATGACTGAGGTACATCTCGGCAGGTTCACCGCCCGGCCCGAACAGCAGAGCATCACGGTCTTCCTCATCGGGATGCGCGCGAACCGCTGGTGGAAACTCGGCCGGGTCGCCTCCGTTGCGCGGGAGATGCCTCGCATGCTGGCGCACCTCGCCGGTCATCCGGAGGCCGGCATGCTCGGCTGTCATTCATGGTTCGGCCGGACGACGCTGCTGCTGTCCTACTGGCAGAGTCCCGAACATCTGCAGCGGTTCGCCGCGGATCGTGACGCTCCGCACCTGCAGCCCTGGCGGGATTACATGCGTCGACTCCAGGGCAGTGGGGACATCGGCGTCTGGCATGAGACCTATCAGGTGCCCGTCACCGATCAGGAGGCGGTGTACGTGGACATGCCGGTGTTCGGTCTCGCGCGAGCGACCCGACATGTCCCGATCGGGGCGGGGATGCAGACGGCGCGGCAGCGACTCGGTCGGACGAGCGTGCCGACACGCTCCACAAAAGAGCCAGGCCAGAGCGACTTTTCGCCAGCCGGGGAAAAATCTTCAAAAAAATTCTGAGTTCTGCGTCATAGATCGCCGGTGTTCCCGTCTCTATGGGTGAGACACCGTATGCGACATCCGGGGGGAGTTGCAGCAGTCGGTGCGAGAGGGGATGGCGATTCGTCGCCACTCGGTGGGACCGGACCCGATGAGGTCCCACCGATCCTCGCCTCGCGTGTGGAGCACTGGGGGGTGCTTCCGGAGGGCGCGGGACGTGGAGAAGAAGAGGCGGGGTGGATGGCGAGGGGCCACCACCCCGCCTTCTTCGTTGTCCGGGACGTGATGCTGCGATCTGTGAACGAGAATCGCCGCGTTTCGGATCCTCGCTCCCAGACTCCTCGCTCCCAGACGAGGCCTCACGGCCGGATCAGGGACGGAAGCGGGCGAGCGCTGATTCGGAGGCTCGGGCGAGGAGCGAGACATCGGCCGCCACCGCGATGAAGGAGGCCCCCGCAGCGAGGTAGGCATCGGCGGCGTCCGGCGCGAACGCGTTGACGCCGACGGGCTTTCCTGCCGCGATGACCGCGTCGAACACACGGTGGACGGCCGCGACCACCTCCGGGTGGGTCTGCTCACCGATCACGCCGAGCGACGCCGCCAGATCAGCGGGTCCCACGAACACGCCTGCGACACCGTCCACGGCGGCGATCTCCGCCGCCTGCGCCACGGCATCGGCCGACTCGATCTGCACGAACAGCGAAACGTGCTCGTCCGCGTTCCGCAGGTAGTCGTCAACACGGTTCCACCGCGCCGAACGCGACAGGGCTGAGCCGACTCCGCGCCGCCCGGCAGGCGGGTAACGTACGGCGGCCACCAGTTCCCGGGCCTGCTCGGCGGTGCCCACCATCGGAACCAGGACGTTCTGCGCCCCGAGGTCGAGCACGCGCTTGAGGGTGACGTCGTCGCCGAACGGCACGCGGACGACCGGGCTCACGCTCGGGTAGCCGGCGAGCACCTGGAGCTGGAGTTGCACTGACTCCAGGGAGTTGGCCGAATGCTCCATATCGATCAGCACCCAGTCGGGCTGCGCTCCGGCGATGATCTCTGTGACGAGAGGGGACCCGGCCACCGACCACAGCCCGATCATCGGCCGGTCGGCTGCGGCGAGGGCCTCACGAAACGTGGGTTGGAGTGTCATGCGTGCTCCCTCATGCGATGCGGCATTCGATCGTCCCGAAATCCCCGTAGTCGGCGAGAACGGTGTCGCCCGCCTCCACCCACACCGGCCGGGTGAAGGAGCCTGCGAGGATGATCTCGCCCGCCTCCAGACGGTCTCCGTGCTGGTGCAGCTTATCGGCGAGCCAGGCGACGCCGCGTGCCGGATGCCCCAGCACCCCAGCTGCCACTCCGGTCTCCTCGACCTGCCCGTTCTTGAACAGCACCCCCGGGACCCACCGCAGATCGATCTCTTCCGGGCGTCGGTGCACGGTGCCGAGGACCATCGCCCCGTAGGCGGCGTTGTCGCTGATGGTATCCACGATCGTGCGGCCCTCCAGCTCGATGTGCGAGTTCAGCACCTCGAGGGCAGGGACGACATAGTCGGTCGCGGCGATGACCGCGTCGAGCGTGCAATCGGGTCCGGACAGCGCCTCCTTCAGGACGAACGCCAGCTCGACCTCGATGCGCACGTTCGAGAAGTGCGCGGCGGGAATCACCGCTCCCGAGGCATGGACGGTGTCATCGAACATGACGCCGTAGTCCGGCTCTGTGATGCCGGTGGCGTGTTGCATGGCGCGCGAGGTCAGCCCGATCTTGCGCCCGATCAGCCGGCGCCCGGAAGCGATCTGGCGGTCGCGCCACACGCCCTGAATCGCATAGGAATCCTCGACGGTCGCTTCGGGATACCGTGCGGTGATCCGCGGGATCACCGTGTGCTCGCGATCAGCGACCGCGAGCTCGTCGGCCAGGTGGGTGATCGTGTCAGGTGTCAGCATGGGCGGCTCCTCTCGTGACCCGGGATCAGAGCTGGTGGCCGAGCTTGTACTCGCCCTGCTTCCATTCCGGCATGGCGTCCTCGTCGGTCGGTCGCGTGTAGGAGAAGCCGTCGGCACCGATCGTGACCGCCATCTCGCTGGAGTCGGTGCGGGCGACGACGGGCTGCGGGTTGCCGTCGAGGTCCAGCACCAGGGAGGCGTCGGTGTACCAGCTCGGCACGACGGGGTTGCCCCACCAGTCGCGGCGCTGGTTGTCGTGCACGTCCCAGGTGATCACCGGGTTGTCCGGATCACCGGTGTAGTAGTCCTGCGTGTAGACCTCCACGCGGTGACCGTCCGGATCGCGCAGGTAGAGGTAGAACGCGTTGGAGACGCCGTGCCGGCCGGGGCCGCGCTCAATGGCGTCGGATCGGCGCAGTGCGCCGAGCTTGTCGCAGATCGCGAGGATGTTGTGCTTCTCGTGCGTGGCGAAGCAGACATGGTGCATCCGGGGTCCGTCGCCGCCGGTCATAGCCGTGTCGTGCACGGTGGGCTTGCGGCGCATCCATGCCGCGTACACCGTGCCTTCCTCGTCCTGGATGTCCTCGGTCACGCGGAAGCCGAGATCCTGCATGTACTTCACCGCGCGCGGGACGTCGGGGGTGACCTGGTTGAAGTGATCCAGCCGCACCAGCTCGCCGGGGATGTGCACGTCGTAGCGCCACGACATCCGCTCGACGTGATCGGTCTGGTGGAAGAACTCGTACGGGAAACCGAGGGGGTCAATCACGCGGACCGAGTCGCCGATGCCCTCGACGAAGCCCTCGGGGTTGCGTCGCACCTCGCAGCCCAGCTCCGTATAGAACGCAACCGCGCGGTCGAGGTCCTCGGGGGTGCGCACGCGGTAGGAGAAAGCCGCGACGGCGGCGATCGGACCCTTGCGCAGCACCAGGTTGTGGTGGATGAACTCCTCCGTGGAGCGGAGGTAGATGCTCTCCTCGTTCTCCTGCGTCACATACAGCCCGAGAACGTCCACGTAGAACACACGCGAGGCCGCCAGGTCGGTGACGACGAGCTCCATGTAGGCGCACCGCAGCACATCGGGCGGAGCCGCGGCCGGAGTGGGGATCGGATTGTCCGTGACGATGGGCGCCTCCTGGCTCACGAAGAAGCCGGAGGAGGTGAGCGTCATGTCTTCACGATTGGTCATGTCTGGTCCTTGCGTCGTTGCGGGGCCGGTCGCGGCTCAGTGCTTGCCGAATGTGGGGTTGTGCGGTTCGCCCAGGGTGATGTGGACCGCCTGCTGGTCGGTGTAGAAGTCGATCGAGCGGTAGCCGCCCTCGTGCCCGAGGCCGGAGGCCTTCACTCCGCCGAACGGAGTGCGGAGGTCTCGTACGTTGTTGCTGTTGAGCCACACCATGCCCGCCTCGATCGCCTGCGCGAAGTTGTGGGCCCGACGCAGATCGTTGGTCCAGACGTAGGCCGCGAGGCCGTACTTCGTGTTGTTGGCGAGGGCCAGCGCCTCCTCGTCGGTGTCGAACGGTGTGATGGCCACGACCGGTCCGAAGATCTCCTCCTGGAAGATGCGCGCATCGGGGGAGACGTCGGCGAACACCGTGGGGGCGACGTAGTTGCCGGTGGGGAAGCCCTCCGGGCGCCCGCCGCCCGCGACGAGACGACCTTCGCCCTTGCCGATCTCGACGTAGCTCATCACCTTCTCGTAGTGCTCGGGATGCACGAGCGCGCCCACCTCCGTAGCAGGATCCTGCGGGTCTCCCACCTTCACGCGCTTCGCCTGGGCGGCGTACCGCTCGACGAACTCGTCATAGACGGAGCGCTCGACCAGGATGCGGGAGCCCGCGGTGCAGCGCTCGCCGTTCAGCGAGAACACGCCGAAGATGCAGGCGTCGATGGCGGTCTCCAGGTCGGCGTCGGCGAACACCACGGCGGGGCTCTTGCCGCCGAGCTCCATCGACAGGCCCTTGAGGTACGGGGCCGCGTTGCCGAAGATGATCTGTCCCGTGCGGCTTTCCCCGGTGAAGGAGATGAGCGGGACGTCCGGGTGCTTCACGAGCGCGTCGCCGGCATCCTCGCCGAGGCCGTTCACCAGGTTGAACACGCCCTGCGGGAGACCGGCCTCTTCGAAGATTCCCGCCCACAGCGACGCCGACAGCGGCGTGAACTCGGCCGGCTTGAGCACGACGGTGTTGCCGGTGGCCAGGGCAGGGCCCAGCTTCCACGACTCCAGCATGAACGGGGTGTTCCATGGGGTGATGAGACCCGCCACACCGATCGGCTTGCGGTTGACGTAGTTCATCTGCCGGCCCGGCACCTTGAAGGCGTTGTCGTGCTCGGCGACGATGAGGTCGGCGAAGAAGCGGAAGTTCTCGGCCGCGCGCCGCGCCTGACCCAGGGCCTGCGTGATCGGCAGTCCGGAATCGAAGCTCTCCAGCTCGGCGAGTCGGGCGTCGCGCGATTCGACGATGTCGGCGATCCGGTGCAGGATGCGCGAGCGCTCGCGGGCCGTCATCCGCGGCCAGGGGCCGTCGGTGAACGCCCGACGAGCAGCCGCCACGGCGCGATCGACATCTGCCTTCTTGCCCGCCGCGGCCTGCACGTAGGTCTCGTTGGTGACGGGATCGAGCACGTCGAAGGTGTCGCCGTCGAGCGAATCGACGAAGGAGCCGTCGATGTAGTGCCGGATGCGGTCCGGCAGCTCCGCCGGGATGTGACGATCGGACATCGGTCCTCCTGAGTGGTCAGCGCGCGGTGCGCTCAATTGGATGAGGGAAGGGATCCGAGGCTCCGCGATGCGCGGTAGGCCTGGAGGGTGTGGTCGCGGTGCTCGCGAGCGGCGATCTCGATGCGCATCCCGTCGGCGCCCTCGCGGATCAGGCGGATGAGCTCGCTGTGCTCCTGCACGGAATGCGCCGCGCGGTCGGGGACGAAGGAGAACGTGGAATCGCGCAAACCGGCAAGTCGTGCCCAATCGCGCTCGACGAGCTCGACGAGGTGCTGGTTGGGGCAGGCCTCGAACAAGGTGGCGTGGAACTGCTGGTTGAGGATCGTGAACGTGTGCGGGTCGAAGTTGGCCAGCAGCGTGTCCATGCGGGCGTTGATCGCCTCGGCTCGTAAGAGCAGCTCTTCGGTGAGCAGCGGTGCGGCCAGCGCTGTGGCCGCACCCTCGATGATGCCGAGCGACTGCATCGTGTCGGTGTAGCGATCCGCGTCGACGAGCGCGACCCGCGCTCCCACGTTGCGCTCGAACGTGACCAGCCCCTCCGCCTCGAGGCGGCGGATCGCCTCGCGGACGGGAACCACGCTCATCTCGAGCTCTTCGGCGAGGGACGCCAGTACCAGCCGGTAGCCGGGCCCGAACTGGTGGCGGTCAATGTGACCGCGGATCCAGATGTAGGCGAGCTCTGACTTGCTGCCCGCGGTGCGCGCGTCGGGGGTGTGGATGTCGATGGGGCCGAAGTCAGCCACGGTTCTTCTCCTCGGCACGCCAGGCGTCATAGCGTTCGCGCCACGCGGCGTTCATCGGGAACAGGCCGTCCACCTTCGCTCCGGCGGCCACCTGCGCCGCGATCCAGGCGTCCTCGTCCTCCTGCGCGAGGGCCGCGTCCACCACCTCCTCCGCCAGGGCGGGCGGGATGACGATGACGCCGTCGCGGTCGGCCACCACGATGTCGCCCGGCTGCACGGTGGTGCCGCCGCACGCGATGGTCACGTCGCTGTCCCACGGCACGTGGCGGCGCCCGAGCACAGCGGGGTGAGCTCCGCGGCTGTACACCGGGATGCCCACTGCGGCGACGGCGTCGTAGTCGCGTACGCCGCCGTCGGTGATGATGCCGGCGGCGTGCTGGGCGCGGGCGCGGATGGCGAGGACGTCGCCGAGTGTTCCGGAACCGGATTCCCCGCGCGCCTCGATCACGATGACCTCGCCCTCCTGAACGGAGTCGAAGGTGCGCTTCTGGGCGTTGTATCCGCCGCCGTGTGATGCGAAGAGGTCCTCCCGGTTCGGCACGAAGCGGAGCGTGCGAGCGACGCCCACGATCTTCTGGTCGGGGTGCATCGGGGTGACGCCGTCGATCGTGGTGTTGTTCAGTCCGCGCTTTCGCAGCTGCTGGGAGAGACCCGCGACCGGGGCGCGACGCAGGCGAGTGGCCAGATCGGGATCCAGTCCGGTGCGCGCCGGAGGCAGACCCGCGGCCTCGCGCGAACCCCATGCCTCCTCCCGCTGCAGGTCGTCCGCAGCGGGTGTCGATCCCACCGAGGCGTCGTACGCGCCGGAGCCGGCGATGACTGTGGTGCGCAGGCGCCCCGTGCTGGCCGCAGAGGTGAACACCTCGACCTCGACGACGTCGTTGGGCTGAACCACGGTGGAGCCGGCCGGCGTGCCCGTGAGGATCACGTCGCCGCGCTCCAGGGTGAAGTGCTGGGAGAGGTCCGCGACGAAGCGGGGGAGGGAGAAGAACATCCCGGCCGACGAGTCATCCTGCAGCAGCTGTCCGTTCACCCAGGTGCGGATGCCGACGTCCTCGGGGTCGACGCCGTCGGCCTCGATGAGAGCGGGGCCGAGCGGGGTGTACCCGTCGCCGCCCTTCGAACGGACGTTGGAGCCCTTGTCGGCGGCTCGCAGGTCGTACAACCCGAAGTCATTGCCCGCGGTGACCCAGCCGACGTGAGACCACGCGCTCTCCAGCGGCACCCGCCGTGCGGGCGTGCCGATCACGAGCGCGATCTCGCCCTCGAAGGCGAGCAGCTCGGTGCCCTCCGGGCGCTCGATGACGCCCCCGGACGCAGCGACCGAACTGGAGGGCTTGAAGAAGTACGAGGGCTGTGCGGGCTTGCGGCCGCGCTGCTGGGCGCGCGATTCGTAACTCAGGTGCACGGCGATGATCTTGCCGGGGCGCAGCGGCAGGGCGGCGAAGCGCGGATCGGTGTCCAACGTCTCTCCTTCACGTCGACGGGAATGAGTCACGGTGACCCTATCGGAAGAACCTGTTGAGTCGTATCTCAAATCGTATATGATCATGGTCACTCGGACAACGACGATTCCACAACCTCCACAGATCGTCGTCCGGACCCGCACAGATCGACGAGGGAGTCATCATGAGTTCACACACAGGACCCGGGGGTCTCACCCCCACCGGCACGATCAGCTCGGCCGGGGACCGTCGCAGGGTCGTCTTCGCGACGGTGATCGGAACCACCATCGAGTGGTACGACTTCTTCACCTACGCCACCATGGCGGGCCTGGTCTTCGGCACCCTGTTCTTCGAGCCGGCCGGTGCCGGCGTCGGAACCCTGCTCTCCTTCGTCACCGTGGGCCTCAGCTTCCTGTTCCGTCCGCTCGGAGCTTTCCTCGCCGGCCACTTCGGCGACCGCGTCGGCCGTCGTCAGGTGCTGGTGGTGACGTTGTTCGGCATGGGCGTCGCCACCGCTCTCATCGGCGTCCTGCCGACCTTCGCGGCAGCCGGGATCGTGGCGCCGATCCTGCTCATCCTGCTCCGGGTGCTGCAGGGCGTCTCCGCCGGCGGTGAATGGGGAGGTGCCGTGCTCATGGCGGTGGAGCACGCACCGCGCGACAAGCGTGGTGCCTTCGGCGCCGCACCCCAGGTGGGCGTCCCGCTCGGTCTGCTGCTCTCCAGCGCCGTGATCGCGATCGTGTCCGCGCTGGCCCCGGGCGATGCGTTCCTGGAGTGGGGATGGCGCGTTCCGTTCCTGCTTTCGGTCGTGCTGATCGTCGTGGGCTACTGGATCCGTCGCAGCGTCGAGGAGAGCCCGGTGTTCGCCGAGATCGCCGAACGCTCCGCTCAGACCAAGACCCCGATCGTGGTGCTGTTTCGTACGTACGGCGTCGTGGTGGTGCTGGCGGCGCTGGTATTCGCGGGCAACAACGCGGTCGGCTACATGACCACCGGCGGCTGGATCCAGGGCTACGGTGCCAATGCGCTGGGCCTCACCCGTCCCGAGGTGCTGTGGTCCGTCGCTGTCGGCGCCGTCATCTGGCTGGTGCTCACCTGGTTCGGCGGCACGATCTCGGATCGCATCGGCCGGCGCCGTACCTATGTGATCGGATGGCTGCTGCAGGCGGCAGGCGTGCTGTCGCTGTTTCCGCTCGTCAACACCGGAAACGTCGTCCTCTTCGCCCTCGGGCTGTCGATCCTGTCCGTCGGGCTCGGCCTCACCTACGGACCGCAGTCCTCGTTCTACGCCGAGATGTTCCCGGCGTCGGTGCGATTCTCGGGCGTCTCCATCTCGTATGCGATCGGCGCGATCTGCGGTGGCGCGTTCGCGCCTCTCGTCGCCGAGGCGCTGTTCCAGGCCACCGGCGGCACCACCGCGGTGATGTGGTACCTGCTCGCGATGACGATCGTCGGTCTCCTTGCGACTCTCGCCTTCCGCAACCGCGCGGGAATCCCCCTGGGGATCGATCACGAGGTAGAGCAGGCGAAGACCCCGCTCTACGGGGTCGGCGTCACCGAGGCCTGACCAGACGACGAAGCGCCGGCTCCTCGCCGGCGCTTCGTCGTCTGCGCTCAGGAGTTCACGCGGATGATCTCCTGCTGGTACGGAGCGATGACGCCGGTGGAGATGCGGCAGTCCAGAAGCAGGAAGCGCCGCTGGTCCACCGGCTCCGCGCTCCAGCTGTCCAGACGGTCGAGCTGCGCCAGCGACGTGACGACGACGCCCTCGGCGCCGACGGCCTCGGCGAGGGCGGCAAAGCTCACCCCGGGGATCATCATCGGGCCGGTCGCGAGGCCCTTCAGCCCATAGAGGTTGACCTCGGCGCCGTATGCGCCGTCGTTCCAGATGACACCGATGCCGCGTCCACCCGCCGACCGGACGGCGGATTCGAGATCGGCAAGCGCCATCAGCCCACCGCCGTCGCCCGAGGAGAGCACGATCGTGGCATCGGGCCGGGCAGCTGCGGCGCCGACCACGCTCGGGAAGCCGAGCCCGATCGACTGGTAGGCGGTGCCCACCATCATGAACCGATCCGGGGACGCGACCGGCCAGTACATGTTGGCCCAGCCCAGGAAGTGCCCGCCGTCGGTGACGACGACGCGGTCCTCGGGCAGGCTCCGGGCGATGCGGATCGCCACGGAACGAGGGTCCAGCCGGCCGTCGGGCGCGAGCTCTTCCCCGGCGTCGCGCGCCACGAGCGCATCGACGTCGATGCGTTCCCGCCACGCCGGCAGCGTGCGCTCGGGCAGCGCCGCGAGGATCTCCTCGGCTGCGACGCGGGCGTCGGCGCGGACATAGCCCGACACCACCGCGTGGGTCGCCGCGGCGGAGATGTCCACCTGGAACACCCGCGTCCCGGGGGCGAACAACTCCCCGAAGCGCATGGTGAACTGGTTGAGCCCGGCGCCGAAGACCACGGCGACGTCCGCCTCGCGGATGAGTTCCATCGCGCCGTCAGCGCCGAACCCGCCGGTCACGCCCAGGTCGTAGCGCGTGTCCGGGAACAGCCCACGGCCCAGCGCCGTCGAGGCCGTGACCGCACCCGTCGCCTCGGCGAGACGCCCGAGCGCTGTCCCGGCGCCGGCGAGATGCGCACCGCGCCCCGCCAGCAGGAACGGCCGTTCGGCGGTGGCCAGCGCCTCGGCGATCTCACGGATCCGGTCGGTGCCGACCTCGCCGCGCGGCTGCAGTGCGGCGGGCAGCGACAGGGCGGGCACCTCGCCCGGCTCGCCCGCCTCCAGCGTGGCGACGTCGTAGGGGATGGCGAGAACCACCGGCACCTTGTAGCTCAGGGCGTGCTCGATCGCGATGGCCGTGGTGGCCACAGCGTCGGCGCGGCCCACGGTGTAGGTGCGCGCGCCGACGGCCGATGCCAGCGCGATCTGATCCACGTCCCACGGCCTCGGGCCTGACGTGGGCTCATCGCCCACCACGAGCACCAGCGGGACGTGCGCCTGTGCGGCTTCGGCCAGTGGTGTCAGGGTGTTGGTGAATCCGGCGCCGTACGTGGCGGTGGCGATGGCGATGCGTCCCGAGGCGCGGAAGTGCGCATCGGCGGCCACCACGCCGCCCGCCTCGTGGCGCACAGCTGTGAAGGTGACGCTGCGCGAGCGCTCGAGGGCGTCGAGCAGGTAGGCGTTGCCGTTGCCCATCACGCCGAACACCTGATCGGTGAAGGCGGCGAGCGCATGGGCGACGTGCGCGGAGACGGTGGTGTCGGTGGGAACGGGAGTGGGCATGACGGTGCTCCTGGAGAGACGGAACCGCGATGCGCGTCGGTCGAAGACGAGTGAGCACGGATCGCGGAGGGGATCCGTATGTGTCTCACGCGAGCGGCCCTCATCGGCTGCTCGGCTTCGTGCCCTTTTTTCGAGCACCGGGTCAGGCCCGGACTGGCCCAGTATACGGCGGGAACAGCCCGCGCCGATGTCGGTGGTCCGCGCGAGGATGGCGACATGACGACCTATCACTTCTACACCGCGTCCAGCCTCGACGGCTTCCTCGCCGACCCCGAAGATGACCTGGGATGGCTGCTCAGCCGGCATTTCGATGAGAAGGGGCCGATGAACATCCCGGACTTCCAGGCGGGCATCGGCGCCAACGTGATGGGGGCGACGACCTACGAGTGGCTGCTCGCGCACGGGGGCACCGACTCGTGGCCCTACGAGGTGCCCACGTTCGTCTTCACTCACCGAGAACTCGCGGCGGTGGACGGCGATGTCCGATTCGTCTCCGGCGCCCCCTCCGACAACCGCGCCGCTATCGAGTCCGCGGCCGGGGACCGCGACGTGTGGGTGCTCGGCGGGGGTGCGCTGGCGGCGGCGTTCGCGGACGACGGGATGCTCGATGAGCTCACGGTGACCTTCGCTCCGGTGCTTCTCGGCGCCGGCCGTCCGCTGTTCGGAGGCGCCCGGGAGCTGCGGCTGCGTGAGCACGCGGTCAACGGCGAGTTCCTGGCGGCGCGGTATGAGGTGCTGGGGCCGCGCGAAGCCTGAGCCGCAGCGTGAGAATGAGGTGACCGAGAAGGAGGTCCCATGGCCGAACAGCGCACCGCCGTCCTGCACGTCTCCGATCGCCCGGAGGACATCGCCCGCGCGATTGGAACCGCACAGACTCTGCACGAGACGCATCCCTCGTACCGGCTGAGGATCATCGTCAACGGGTCCGCGGTGCGCGGCGCCACCAAGGACGCCGATCCGCTTCTGGTGCCCGGCTTCGTCTCGGTGCAGGTGTGCGAGGTGGGATTACGCGGGCGGGGAATCCCGCTCGGTGACGTCCAGGAGAGCCTGGAGACGGTGCCGTCCGCCGCCGTGGCGCTGGTGGATGCGCAGTTCGCCGGGGCAGCATACATCCGGGTGTGAGGCGACGAGGGACCGGTGCCGCGACGATGTTTGGAGAAAATATATAGACCGGTCTATTATGCGAGCATGGCATCCAAAGGAGACCTCACGAAGGCGCGGCTCGCGTCGTCCATGCTCGAGCTCATTCAGACCAGCGGCTACAGCGGCACCGGACTCAACGCGGTCATCGACCACGCTCACGCTCCCAAGGGCTCGGTGTACTTCCACTTCCCGGACGGGAAGGAGGGGCTGGGCATCGCCGCCGTCGACCTCGCGGCGCAGCAGTTCCAGACCCTGATCGCCCAGTCGGCCGCCACAGCGGGGGGCGCGGCGGAGGCGGCGCGCGCGGCGATCGAGGCGCTTGCCACCCTCGTGGGGGACAGTGACTTCCGGCTGGGGTGCCCAGTGTCCGTCGTGACGCTGGAGATGGGTGCCGAGAGCGAACGGCTGCGCGAGGCGTGCGCTGCGGCGTTCGAGTCGTGGATCACCCCGACAGCGGCCCTTCTGGAAGCCGATGGCATCGACGCCGCCCGCGCCCGGTCTCTGGCCACCGTCATCGTGTCGACGATCGAAGGCTCGGTGATTGTCTCGCGAGCGACGCGGAGCACCGCGCCGCTGCTGTCCGCCGCCGATCTGGCGGCAGAGCTCATCGCACAGCAGAAGACGGGAGAGGCAGCGCGATGACCGCCACCGAACAGCCGCGCCACGCCCTCATCTTCGGCGCAACCGGACTGATTGGCCGCCACCTCATCCTCGCGCTTGCCGGTGACGGCGCACGTGTCACCGCCGCGGTCCGAAGCGCGAGCTCCGCTGCCGCGGTGCAGCGCTGGCTCACCGATCACGGACTGCCCGGAGCCGTCGACACCGTGACGGTCGACTTCGACGCCGACGAGATCATTCCCGCCGGCTCCGCCTCGCTCGCGGATGTGACGGAGATCCACAGCTGCGCCGGGTCCTACCGGTTCGGGATGAGCGCCGAAGAAGCGCGCCGCGCCAACGTCGGCATCGTCGAGAAGGTCATCGACCTGGCGGCGGAGCTGCCGCACCTGCAGCGCGTGATCCACATCTCGGGCTATCGCGTAGGCGGCCAGAATCCGGACTCCGTTCCGTGGCCGGACGAGCATCGCGCTGCGCTCTATCGTGACCACGGCGCGTATGAGGCTTCGAAGGAGGAGTCCGACGCGATCTTCCAGGCCCGGGCACGCGAACGCGGACTGGCGTGGACGATCGTCAATCCCTCCAGCGTGATCGGCGACAGCGTGACCGGGGAATCCGACCAGCAGATCGGCCTGGCCGCCACCATCGGCCAGGTCTGGGACGGCACCCTCGCGGCGCTGCCCGGCGACGATTCGACGTTCCTGCCGGTCATCACCGTGGACTATCTTGCAGCGTTCATGGCCGCCGCCGCCGTCGATCCCGCGGCAGCGGGCCAGGAATACTGGATCCTGGACGATGCGACTCCGCCGCTGGCTGACCTGCTCAGCCAGACGGGAGAGCATCTCGGGGTGAAGGTCCCGCGATTGCGTATGCCGGTGGGCATGATCAAGCGTCTGCCGCGCTGGGTCACCCATGCGGACCCCGAGACGCTCACCTTCATGTCGGCGGATCGATACCCGACCCGCCCGGCACTCGACTTCGCCGAGAAGCACGGGCTCGTGATGCCGGACGTGCGAACGTCGCTGCGGCGGTGGGCGGATCATCTCGCCGCGCACCGCTTCGGAGAGGAGAGCGCCACGGATCGCCGCTTCGCCGATATCGGCGGAGTGCGGACCTTCGAGCTGGGGGCGCCCGGTTCCGAGCAGCTCATCCTTCCCGGGCTCCCGGTCAATGCCGATACCTGGGCGCCGGCCGCCGCGGGCATCGGGGCGCGGGTCGTGGACCTGCCCGGGCTCGGCCTCAGCGGCGGACAGGGCATCGAGGACTGGGAGCGGTGGCTTCCCGCGCTGCTGGGCCCGGGCCAGACGGATCTCATCGGTCATTCCCTCGGGGCGGCAGCCGCCGTCCTCGCAGCCGATCGCTTCCCGTCCCGCGTGCGATCCCTGACTCTCGTCGCGCCCTTCTTCCTTCAGCCACCGACTGCGCCGATCACCCGGCTGCGGCCCCTGGTGAGCATGGCGCTGCGGCGTGCGGATGCCGCCGGGCTGTCGCGGCGTCTCACCGGCTCGTCCCAGAGCGCGGCAGAGCTGCGATCCAGCGTCAGCGATCTCCGGCACCGCACCGCACGCCGTGTCGCGACGCAGCTCGCGGCGACGGGCTCGGCGCAGTGGCGCCGTGAGCTGCGCGCGGCACTGTCACGATTCGCCGGGCCGGTGCGGATCATCGCGGGCAGCGATGATCCGCTGGCGCTGGAACACCTCGAGTCGCTGTCGGGGGCCGAACTGAACTCCGTTCCCGGTGCCGGACATCATCCGCAGCTGACACACGCCGAGGCACTCACGGACCTGCTCGCGACCACCCGCGTCTGAGCACGCGGATCGCCGGTTGCGGGCGCAGCACCCGCAACCGGCGATCAGGCGTCCACAGACATCCGGAAGTCGTAGCGAGCGGGCAGCGGGTCGGCGATCGCGGCCCGTTCGGCGAGCGTCTCGGATGACGCGGACGGGTCGGCGGCGCGCTGGATGCCGATGGCTGCCGTCCGCCAGAGTGCGGTGAGGGCGTCGTCGCCTTCGGCCAGGTCCGCGACGTCGATGCCCTCGGTGAGGAGATCGCGGGCCTCGGCATATCGCTCCAGCGCGACCAGCGCCTGTGCCCGCAACATCCGAGCCCGGCCTCCGGGACGTTCCTCCTCGGCCGTGGTCGCCGCTCGGAGGGCGTCTGCGGGCGCGCCGAGGCGCAGCAGCAGCTCGCCGAGGTCGACGACGGCCCAGACGGGAGCTGCCAGCTCCTGCGCCCGAAGCGCGTGCTCACGTGCGGCGGTGAGCTCGCCGCGTTCCTCCGCAAGTTCAGCCAGAGCCCGTTGCACGTACCAGGTGTCCTGCTGCCGCGCGGCGGCGGAGAACGCCTCCCCTGCCTCCTCGAGCCGCCCCTGCGCGGCGTGGATCACGCCGAGCGCGAAGGAGGCATCGGGCGTCGCCTCCTTCTCGAGGAACGGGACCCAGGCGTCGTCCCGCTGGTAGCCGAGGGGGAGACCCGCCGGGAACGGCCCGCCGCGCAGCAGCTGAAGCCAGCCCTCCTGCTCTGCACCGAGATGATTGGGCCGGAACGGCGTCTGGGAGTCGTCGAACGGGCCCGTGCGGGTGTGGATCCGGCGGCGCTGCTCCAGCGCACCCCACCCCGATCCGACGCTGAGGGCGTCGCCGACGCGATCCTGTGCGGTGGAGCGGATGCTCTCGGCCTCGATCGCTGCGCGGAGTCGTTCTGCCGCGGGTGACGAGGCCACCTCGTCGATCGCCGCATCCCACGAATCACCCAGCGCGACAGCGCCGTCCACCTCGAGCAGGCCGTACGCCTCCGTCCAGCTCCAGGTGGCGCCGGCCGGCATCGGCACGTGCTCCAGCTGGGTGCGGGCGAGGCCGGCCTGGATCTCCAGGTAGTTGCCCGTTCCGTGCGAGAGCCAGGACTGCCACCGTCGCCCGCCGTCGGATTGACCCCAGACGAACAGCTTCCTGCCCCGCAGCAGTGCGTCTGACACCTGCAGCAGTCCGCGGCCATCAGGCTCGACGGCGGCGATCCAGGGATGGACCTTCTCGTCCAGGTCGAAGAAGTAGTCCGCGGCCTGCGGGGCCAGGGCTGGGCGGGTGATGTCCGGGCGGGGAGCATCATCTCCGACGGGGATCAGATGCACGTTCTCGCGATACGCGAACTTCCACGCCCCGTGCGCCGGGGCGATCACGCGGGTGCCGGCGGTCTGATCGACGGCGATGTTCGACCACCAGTACATCGGCACGGGCTCGGACGATTCCCGCACGTCGGTGATGGTGTTGCGCACCAGAAGCTCGCGCGCGTGGGCGCCCAGCACGAACTCCACGCTGTAGACGACACCCCGAAGACGCTCGTACTCGTAGAGACGGACGGCGGCGGCACCGTCCGGACGCTCCACCTCGACGGCGTGCAGCGTCGACGCCGTGAGCGGGGTGTGCCCGATCGTGCCGATGTTCCACTCGACGCCCCCGGAGAACCAGGCGTTTCGCAGCGCGAGGTTTCCGGGCTGGAAGACGGCGTTCACATGCAGCAGCTCACGCTGGGCGTCCTTGTCGTAGAGACGTCGCAGTCGTCCGCCGAGGTCGGGGAGCACTTCGGCGCGCAGGTGGTCGTTCTCCAGGACGATCACACGGTGATCGCGGTCGGTGAGCGTGCGATCGTAGTCCTGCTGCGGGAGGTAGGGCGCCACGTTTCGCACGTGCCCGTAGCCGAGTCCGGCGCGCAACTCGTCATCGATTTGCTCACCGACCTCGATGGCGTGCAGATCCTGGGTGCGCCGCACCGGCACCAGGTTCACCGGGTCGCCGAGGGTGGCGCTGGGCAGGGACAGCGTGTGAACGCGCAGGGAGGCGGGGGCCACGTCGACTCCTTCGTCGAGGGAGGGGGAGGGGGGATGCCGCGGTCAGGCGGCGTGCGAGTTCACAGCGACGATCCGACCCTGTGGATCGAATCCGAACTGAGCCGCCGTTGCGCCGTCGGACAGCGTCGCGCCGCTGAAGGCGTCGTCGTTCCAGTGGAACGACCAGCGCTGGGCGGTGGCCAGTCCCCACACCGCCGTGCGCGGGTCGCGGAACAGGCCGGTGCTCAGCAGGCGCGGGAGCTTGGCGACCACCGCGGCCAGCGTCAGGGGAGCCAGTGGCGCATCGAGCAGGAAGATGAAGCGGGTCCCGCCGTCGACCGGAGCCGAGTAATACGGGCCGCGTCCGAGGATGCCGACCGCGGTCTGGCCGATCTCGTGCGCCAGCTGCGCCATCGCATCGCGGTCCTGAGCATCGAAGTCCGCGGGGAACGGCACCTCCCCGATGCTGAGCTCGCGCACGCCGTCGCGTTCGCCGGCGGCGCGCAGCGCGGCCGAGGCGCCCTGCGGGGAGCCCTGCGGGTGTGCCCAGTCCCACAGCACCGAGCGCGGGCCGGGTGCGATGGACGCGATGAGGTGGGCCTGCGTCGCGAGGCGGCGCGCCGGGTCCTTCTCCGAGGTGAACGTGAGAGTCCCCTGCTGCATGTCCACATCCCAGCGGTGCTGACCGAGAGCGTCCGTCGCCTCCACGAGCGCGTCCTGCTGGAGCAGGGACAGCAGCAGACCGCGATC
Source organism: Microbacterium sp. GXS0129 (assembly GCF_044769785.1). Classification (NCBI taxonomy): domain Bacteria; kingdom Bacillati; phylum Actinomycetota; class Actinomycetes; order Micrococcales; family Microbacteriaceae; genus Microbacterium; species Microbacterium sp. GXS0129. The sequence goes on from NZ_JBIZVZ010000001.1 coordinate 792,245, forward strand.
GATATAGGTCTGCAGAGCGGGGAACGTCGTCATCGTGGTCCTTTCGGGAGGGCGCAGAGTGCGCAATCTGAAGTCTGCCACCCGAGTCGATGAGTCCGCTCAAGATCTGGGGAAGTTTCCGCCTCCACAAGACGGGTTCACTTCGCTCCGGTCATCGGCACGCTCCGGTGCGTGCGGGGCCCTAGCGTTGAGGGCGGGGATAGAAACGGATCCACCACACTGAACGCAAGGACGCGCATGGACGATTTCGCCGCACACCGCACAGCATGGAACAGCCAGGAGGAGCTCGCGGAGCGGATGATCCCGCATATCGGGGCACTGCACCGGGACCGCGGGGTGGTGACGTCGATCCACGGGCATCGATTGGTGGGGCTGAGCGCGACGGGCATCCTGGCGGCGCACCAGCGGGCGCAGAGCGTGGGACACGAGCGCATCGACGTGGCGGACAGCCTCGCCGTCGTCGAAGCACTGCGGACGATCGGCCCGGCACCGGCGTCCATCGACGTGGCACGGCTCATCTCCTCCCGTCCCAAGGACGTGGATCTGGAGTCCCACCTGCGCGACCAGCTCGCCGCCGTGCTCGGCGCGCCGCGTGAGGACGCCGAGGACCGCGATATCGTGCTGTACGGATTCGGCCGCATCGGCCGCCTGCTGGCGCGCATTCTCATCTCGCACGCGGGCGGCGGCTCGGGGTTGCGCCTGCGCGCGATCGTGGTGCGTCGCGGGTCGGACTCCGACCTCGCCAAGCGCGCCTCGCTGCTGGCGCGGGACTCGGTGCACGGCCCGTTCGAGGGAACCGTCACCGTCGATGCGGATCGTGAGCAGATCATCGCGAACGGCACGCGTGTCCAGGTGATCTACGCGGATGATCCCGCGGCCATCGACTACACCGCCTACGGCATCGACGATGCCATCGTGGTGGACAACACCGGCCGCTGGCGGGATGAGGAGGGCCTCTCCCAGCACCTCCGCTCCCGCGGGGTGGCGCGCGTCCTGCTGACAGCGCCGGGAAAGAGCCCGCTGAAGAACATCGTTCACGGGATCAACCACGAGAGCATCACCGACGACGACCTCATTCTCTCGGCGGCGTCGTGCACCACCAACGCCATCACACCGGTGCTCGCCGCGATGGACGAGGCTTACGGCATCGTGCACGGGCACGTGGAGACCGTGCACTCGTTCACGAACGACCAGAACCTGATCGACAACTTCCACAAGGGTGATCGGCGCGGACGCTCCGCGGTGCTGAACATGGTGATCACGGAGACCGGAGCCGCGAAGGCCGTCTCCAAGGCGCTGCCGCAGCTGGAGGGAAAGCTCACCGGTTCCGCCATCCGCGTCCCGACCCCCGATGTGTCGCTCGCGGTGCTGAACCTCACCCTGCACCGTCCGGCCACGAAGGACCAGGTCAACGACTACCTGCGCCGGGTGTCGCTGCACTCGAAGCTGCGCCAGCAGATCGACTACGTGGAAAGCGCCGAGGTGGTCTCCACGGACTTCGTCGGATCACACCGCGCGGGCATCGTCGATGGACTGGCGACGATCGCCGAGGACACCACGGCGATCCTCTACGTCTGGTACGACAACGAGTACGGCTACTCGCGTCAGGTGGTGCGCGTGCTGGAGGCGATGGCGGGATCGCACCCGCTGGTGCTCCCGCCGCGTCGCGAGGTCACGCTGCTGGAGGGCTGAGGACGGTCGGCGTCTGCGCCGGTCAGGCCGCGGCGTTGGTGTGCGCTCGGGCGAGGTCGGTCTCGACTCCGGTCACCCGGCCCTGGGTATCGAACCGGAAGGCCGCCGAGCCCGTGGCGTCGGAGAGGGAAGCGGCGGCGAACTCGGGCTGCGTCCACGCGAACGTCCAGCCGAGTCGCGTGGCGGCGAACCACAGTGCGGTGCGGGCATCCAGTGGGGGCGTCGAACTCATCATCGGGATGAAGGTGCTCATCAGGTCCGCCACCGTCGGGGCGGCAAGCCCGGGCACCTCCAGCGCGAACACGGCGCGCGAGCCGCCGCCCATCGGTGCCGAGTAGTACGGGCCCCGGCCGCGCGCCACCACCGAGGCCACCCCGATCTCATGCGAGGTCTGCGTGATGTAGTCGTCGGCGTCCGTGACGTCGGCGGGGAACGGGAACTCCGCCACGTCGAGACCGGGGTGGCCGGAGTCCCGGATGAGCGCGGCCACGCCGTTGGGCCGTCCCTGCGGGTGGCCCCATCCCCACAGCGTGGAGCGGGGCCCGGGCGCGATGGATGCGACCAGATCGATGCCGGTGTCGATGCGCCGCGTGTCGTCGGCACGATTGACGAACGACAGCCGGCCTTCCGCCAGGTCCACCTCCCAGCGGGTGTCGCCCAGCTTCTCCGTCATGGCGCCGAGCGCACCCTGCCACAGCCAGGACAGCATCTGGCCCTGTGCCACCAGCGGGATGAGCGCGTTGTTCTGCATGCCACCAGTGTCGGGGGCGTGGCCGGTGGGTCGCATCCCGGCAACGCCTTTATGAGCAAGGTCTCATCTCGACGCCCCGATTCCAGCCCGATACCGGACCGTTGCGCCGGGGCGGCTGGTCTCAATCACCGCTGTTTCGGCGCGGGTGTTCGACGTCTTCTGAGACCAGGGATCAGTCCGGTCTCAGAAGCCGTCTGGGCTCACATCGCCGTCGACCGTTTCTGAGACCGTCGAGACGGAACGGGTGCTGGCCGATGTCGGAGGTCTCGGGCATGCTGAATGCGACGACGGACGGGAGACGGCAGCATGGGAACACCCCGAACGGTGGCAGACGCCGATGACGCCGGGCTCGAGGCGCTCCGCACCGCTCGGTTGTCGTCGCACCTGCTGACGGAGCCGGCCGCAGGCCCGCTTGCCGCGGCGGAGCGTCTCGCCGCCACCCAGGCGCAAGAGTTCTGGGGCGGCCGCTTCGCGCTCTCGGCGCGCAGCGCGGGGGCTCCGACGGCCCGGCAGATCGATGCGCTGTTCGATCGCGGCGACCTCGTCCGCACCTGGCCGATGAGGGGGACGCTGCACATCATCGCGGCCGCCGACACGGCGTGGATGGTGCCCATCACGGCGCAGCGGATCCATCGATCGGGAGCTTCTCGCCATCGCGAACTGGGACTGGCAGAAGACGACTTCGCGCGCGCAGAGCGCGTCGTTCGGCGTGCTCTCAACAGCGGCGGCCTGCGGCGCGCGGAGATGTTCGCCGCGCTGGAAGCGGACGGCGTCGGCACGGCCGGCCAGCGCGGCACCCACCTGCTGCACACGCTGGCGCTGCGTGGCGTTGTGGTGTGGGGCGCCACGGTGCCGCGCCCCGACCAGCCAGCCACCGAGCAGCTCCTCACCCTCACCGACCACCTTCCGACGCAGCGTCCCACCCCGGCGCATCCGGAGGCGGAACTCTTCCGGCGCTACCTGGCGGGGCATGCCCCGGCATCGATCGCCGACTTCGCATGGTGGGCGGGTACGACGATCACGCTCGCCCGCGCCGCGGCTGCGGTCGTCCGCGATGACGACAGTGTGATTCCCGACGCCGCGCTGCTCGTCCTCGCCGGCGATCGAGCGGTGCTGTGGGACGGTGGCGCTGCAGTTCGGCCTCCGGATTCCCGGGCGCGGCTGCTCGGCTCCTTCGAGGAGTACTACATCTCCTACGCTGATCGGTCGGTCGCCGCCGACGAGCGCATGCGCGCGGAGATCGGACCCGGAAAGAACGGCATGGTCAAGCCGATCGTGCTCCGTGGGGGACGTGTCGTGGCCACCTGGTCGCGCGGCGCCGCCGACGAGCTCGCCACGGAGCTTGCTGAGGTGTGGCACCGCCACATCGCCTGAGGTCCCGTTCACCCTGCGCAGTGGTTGATGACCTGGTGTAATGGTTGATTTGCACAATGCCCTTACCTGACGATGGTCCCAACGGGCAGGAGGGACGGGGATGGAACCGCTGGCGCCATGGACGACGATGGCGGCGATGGCGCTTGCCGCACTGGTGATGGTGCTCACACCCGGGCCCAACATGGTCTATCTGATCTCACGCACTGTGTCACAGGGGCCGCGCGCCGGGCTGATCTCCCTCGCCGGAACGGCCGCCGGTTTCCTGGTGTACCTGACGGCGGCGAACCTCGGCCTGGCGATGATCTTCGTGCTGGTGCCCTGGCTGTACATCGGCCTGAAGGCCGTGGGGGTCGCCTACCTGCTCTTCCTGGCATGGTCAGCGCTGCGTCCGGGTGGCGCGGGGATGTTCGAGCAGCGCGCGCTGGCACCGGATCCGGCGTTGCGGCTGTTTCGCGTGGGCCTGATCACCAACCTCCTCAACCCGAAGGTGGCGGTGATGTACCTCGCGCTGATCCCGCAGTTCATCGATCCGCGGGCGGGAAGTGCGATGACGCAGGGCTTCGTGCTCGGCGGCGTTCAGATCCTGGTGAGCCTCTCGGTCAACGCCGTCATCGTGCTGGCGGCGGGGTCCATCGCGCGCCTGCTCACCGCCCGTCCTGCCTGGACGCGCTGGCAGCGACGGATCACGGGCGGACTCCTCGGTCTCGTCGCCGTCTTCCTCGCGCGTGAGGTGCCCCACGCCGCGAAGGTCTGAGCGGGTTCAGGTTCAGCGGGTGAACCCGGCGGCGAGTGAGCGCCGGAAGAGGAACGTCACGAGGGTGCTCGCCGCGAGGATCGCCGCCCCCGCGAAACCCGCCGCCGGGTACCCGGGGCCGACCACCAGCGCTCCGCCGAGGGCCGCGCCGCCGGCGATTCCGAGGTTGCAGGTGACGTTGATCCAGGCGCCGGCCATGTCGGGGTTGGCGGCGCCGACGCGCACCAGGGCGTTCTGGTAGGTCGTGTTCACCGGGCCGAACGACGCGGTCCACAGTGCCGTGATGATGAGGATCGGCAGCAGCAGTGGATAGACGAGACTCACGAGGAGCTGCATCGCGGTGATCGTCAGGGGCACGAACATCAGCCAGCGCATCGGCGCACGATCGATGTAACGCGCCGCGAGCTGGATAGCCAGGAGCCCCGTCACCCCGAGCGCGGCGAGCATGGCGCCCAGCCAGATGCCGGGCAGACCGGAGGACAGGAGCAGGGGCGACACGTACGTGTAGAGCGTGTAGTAGCCGAGGAATGCGGCTCCCGCGAGCCCCGCCACCAGGAGCATTCGCGCGCCGCCGGGGACGACCGACTTCGCGGCCGCGCGGTCGTGGCGGACGGCGGGAAGCAGCGGTGCCGCAGCCAGGATCGCGATCGCGCCGATCGCTGCGAGAGCGCCGAAGGCCGCCCGCCATCCGAATGCCGTCGCGACTACCGCACCGGCGGGCACACCCACGATGAGTCCGGCACTGGTTCCGGTCGCGACGAGCGCCAGCGCGCGACCGGTGAGTCCCGGGGGTGCGATGCGTGCGGCGTAGCCGAGCGCCACGGCGCAGAACAGCGCGTGCGCGATGCCGGCGATCCCGCGCGCGATCGCGAGTGTCAGGAAGTCGGGGGCGAGCGCTGCGAGCGTGTTGGAGGCTGTGAAGATCGCCAGCGTCACCAGGACCAGCGTCTTGCGCTGCACGTGACTCGTGATGCGGGTCAGCGGGACCGCGGTGAGGGCGACGATCATGGCGTACAGGGTGACGAGCATCCCCGCCTGTGCTTCGTCGACGCCGAAAGACTGCACGATCGCGGGCACGAGTCCGATGGGCACCACCTCGGTGGTGATCGTGGCGAAGCACGCGAGCGTGAGGATCCACAGCCCCAGCCAGGGGCGCTGCTGATGAGACACGGAACTCCGATTCCTGCGGGGTTCCCGCACCGCCATTCTCCCCGGAGAGAGGGGGGAGGGGCTACTCGGCGGCGTGGCGTTCGAGGAAGCCGTAGACCTCGCTGTCGTCGACGCCGGGGAAGGCGCCGCGCGGGAGCGGGGAGAACATGTGGGTGTGCACGCGGGCGCTCGGCCAGGCTTTGCCCTTCCACTTGCCGGTCAGCTCGGCGGGGGCGCGACGGCAGCAGGACTCGTCCGGGCAGGTGGACACGGCGCGCACCTGGGTCTCGCGGCCGCGGAACCAGCGGGCGTCGTCGAATGGAACGCCCACCGTGATGGAGAACTCGCCGTCTGCGGTGGAGCCGGTCTGCGTGGAGCACCAGAACGTCCCCGCGGGCGTGTCGGTGTACTGATAGTGCTCCGTGGTGCGGTTCTGCTGCTCGAACGCGGCTCGGGCGGAGAACTTGCGGCAGGCGGGCTGCCCTTCGACCGACCCGGTGATGTCCTCGGGCAGGGGGAGGTCGTCGTTCTCGAACACGCGGCTGATCGCGCCGGAGCCGTCCACGCGGAGGAAGTGCAGCTTGATGTCGAGGTGGCGAGTGGCGAGGTTCGTCAGGCGCATGCCGGCCGCCTCGTGCGTGACGCCGAACGCATCACGGAAGTCCTCCACGGCGAGGTTGCGGTCCTTCTTCGCCTGGGCGAGGAAGTTCACGGCCGCGGCCTGCGGCATGAGCGCGCACGCCGCGTAGTAGTTGATCTCCAGCCGTTGTTGCAGGAAGTCCGCATAGTCGGTGGGTGGCGTGTGCCCGAGCAGGCGATGGGCCATCGCCTGCAGCGCCATCGAGCGCAGGCCGTGTCCACCGGGGATCGAAGACGGCGGAAGGTAGATCCGTCCGTTCTCGAGATCCGTGACCGAGCGCGCCGAATGGGGAAGGTCGTTGACGTAGATGAGCTCGAAGCCGAGCTGCTCGGCCATGATGCTCACCGTGCGGTGGGAAAGGGCGCCCGTCGTGTGGCCCGCCGCCTTCAGCTGCTTCTCGGCGAGCGCCTCGATGTCGGGAAGGTAGTTGTCGAGCGCGCGCATCTTCAGCCGCAGCTCGGTGTTCGCCCGACGAGCCTCCTCGGGCGTCGCGATCGCCTCGCGCTCGCGACGCTGCAGTTCGTGATGCAGGCCGAGGATGGCCTCGATGGTCTCATCCGTCATGGCCTTGTTCACTCGGACGGCCGGGATCCCCAGCTGACGGAACACGGCGGAGGTCTGCGCCCGCTCCAGCTCGATCTCCAGTGCTGCGCGACGGTTCGGTGGCTCGCCTGAGATGAGATCGGTGACCTCCGTCCCGGTGGCCTGGGCGATCGCCTGCAGCAGGGAGAGCTTCGGCTCCCTCTTGCCGTTCTCGATCAGGCTGAGCTGAGAGCCGGCGACGCCGACGATTGCGCCGAGTTCGTCGAGGGTCAGGCCGCGGTCCTGCCGATGATGACGGATGCGGTGGCCGAGCGTGGCCAGTTCGATACCGGATGCCATGTCTTGATGATACGTAAAGATCATGGTTTCTTTCGACTCCGGATGGCGATAAGTGTCGGAAAACACGACAGAAGATTGATTCAGATCATCGCTCACCATCGAAGGAGATGACATGGCACTCGCCGAATCCCTCGCCGTCCGCACCCACCGCCCGACGCCGCTCAGCGCCGCACGGTCGTTCGGGGCGCGCCCGGACTATGAGGGAGCATCGATGGCGGCGCTGGTGGCCTGGGTCGACGAGATCGCGGCGCTCACCCAGCCGGAGCGGATCCACTGGGTCGACGGGTCGGTCGCCGAGAATGACGCGCTGCTGCGGGAGATGGTCGACGAGGGCCGCCTCATCAAGCTCAACCCGCAGTGGCGCCCCGACTCCTACCTCGCTCGCTCGCACCCGAGCGACGTTGCCCGCACCGAGGGCCGCACGTTCATCGCATCGGAGCGCAAGATCGACGCCGGCCCGACGAACAACTGGGCCGACCCTGCTGAGATGCGCGAGAAGCTCACCGGCCTGTTCGCCGGTTCGATGCGCGGGCGCACGATGTACGTCGTCCCGTTCTCCATGGGCGCCATCGGCGGCCCGCTCAGCCACATCGGCGTGCAGGTCACCGACAGTGCCTACGCCGTCACCTCGATCAGCATCATGACCCGCGTCGGAGACGCGGTGACACGGCAGATCGCCGCGGGAGCGGACTGGGTCAAGACCGTCCACTCCGTGGGCGCGCCGCTGGAGCCGGGGCAGAGCGATGTCGCGTGGCCGTGCAACGACGACAAGTACATCGTCCACTTCCCGGAGACCCTCGAGGTGTACTCCTTCGGCTCCGGCTACGGCGGAAACGCGATCCTGGCCAAGAAGTGCTTCGCGCTGCGGATCGCCTCGGTCATCGGCCGAGACCAGGGCTGGCTTGCCGAGCACATGCTGCTCATCCGCGTCATCGACCCGCAGGGCCGCCGGTACCACCTGGCGGCGGCGTTCCCGTCCGCCTGCGGAAAGACCAACCTCGCCATGCTGCGCCCGACCATCCCCGGGTGGCGCGTGGAGACGCTGGGCGACGACATCGCCTGGCTGCGTCCGGGCGAAGATGGGCGCCTGTGGGCTATCAATCCCGAGGCGGGCTTCTTCGGCGTGGCGCCCGGCACCGGCGAGTCGACGAACGTCACCGCGGTCGAAACGCTGTGGGGCAACACCATCTTCACCAACGTCGCGCTGCGTCCCGATGGTGACGTCTGGTGGGAGGGCCTCACGGATGAGGCACCCGCGGAGCTGACCGACTGGGAGGGCAACCCCTGGACGCCGGCCGACGATCGCCCCGCGGCCCACCCGAACTCCCGCTTCACGGTATCCGCCGCCCAGTGCCCGCAGATCGCGGACGACTGGGAGGAGGCGGTGCCGCTGGACGCGATCCTCTTCGGCGGGCGCCGCGCGACCAACGTGCCGCTCGTCGTCGAGGCGACGGACTGGACGCACGGCGTGTTCATGGGGGCCAACATCTCCTCCGAGCGCACGGCCGCGGCAGAGGGTACGGTGGGCGAGCTGCGTCGTGACCCGTTCGCGATGCTGCCCTTCTGCGGCTACAACATGGCCGACTACTTCGCACACTGGCTGAAGGTGGGCGCAGAGCTCCGGTTCGACCGCGCTCCGCGCATCTTCCAGGTGAACTGGTTCCGCCGCGGCAGCGACGGGCGCTTCCTGTGGCCGGGATTCGGCGACAACTCCCGCGTGATCGAGTGGATCGTGCGCCGGGTGAACGGCGAGGTGGATGCCGAGAGCAGCCCGATCGGCCGCCTTCCGCGCACGGCGGACCTGAACCTGGACGGGCTCGATGTGTCCGATGCGGATCTCGCCGAGCTGTTCGCGATCGACCCCGCGCTGTGGGCGGCCGAAGCGGACCTGACCGAAGAGTTCTTCGCCACCTTCGACGGCCGGATCCCGGCCGCGCTCGGCGCCGAACTCGCCGCGCTGCGTTACCGCCTGGCGGAGATGCAGCGCACCCCTGACCCTCGGAACGACGCATGAGCGTCGTGATCGCCGGAGACGTCCGGCGAGCCTCCGAGACCCGCGGAGGGACATCCCCCTTGCTCCGGTGAGGATGTCCCGATGCGTGCAACCGGTGCGATCCGCGTTGGCCCTGAGAGAGCCGCGGTGAGCGCACGGATCCGGCCCCGTGTCTGTCGTGAGACACGGGGCCGCGGCATTCCCACGGGTGCGTGGGTGGGTTAGGTTCGGAGCGTGACGCGACGACGCCTGACACTGCTGCTGACGGGAGCCCTGCTCCTCACCGCCACCGCGTGCGCCCCCGAAGGGCCGGACGGGCTGCCGGTGGCAGAGACCAGCACCGCCGCCCCGTCGCCCACGCGCACGGCGTCGCCGACTCCCACCGCTACCCCCACACCCACACCCACGGTGGATCCGAACCGCTACGCGAAGTCCAACCAGTTGCCGCCGGAGGGCGTCGCAGCCACCGGGGACTTCACCGGCTCTGCGACGGGAACCGTGGTGGTGACCGTCAACGGCTCGGCCGACGCCACCCTCACGGTGCAGGAACTCAGCACCTCGGCCGGCACCTACGACGTGCGGCTGTCGCAGTGGTCACGCGATGATGATGCGTGCGTCGACGAGGGAAGTCTGCCGATCGATCCTGCGGGCGACGGGACCCGGCAGCGGTACCTCGGCAACGCCGGCACGGAGGATTGGACCTACTTCCGCGAGGTGGACATCACCGTGCCCGCGGATCCGGCCAAGCCCGTGTACGACCAGCACGGCCTCGCGTGCGAGAACGTCATCATCGCCCGCGCGGTGCTCAGCTGGTGGATGAGTCCCATGCGGCCCTGGCTGGCAGAAGACGTCGTGGACCTCGGTCCGCATCCGGGAGCCACCGGGAAGGTGATTTCCTCCGACGACGGGCGCCCGGTGACGTACGTGGTCGCCTGGGACGACAAGATCGCCGACATCGCGGATCGGTTCGGCATCACGCGCAGCGAACTGGAGTACCTGAACCCGACGCGTGCCGCGGTCGGCAACGACCTGGGGGAAGGGCAGTACCTGAACCTCGATGTCGGCAACCGCGGACGGGTGCTGGATCCCAGTCTGCTGTGACCGCCACCCGTCCGCGAGCCGGACACTCTCAGGTGATGTTCTCCTCGTAGGCGGTGTCCTTCGTCTCGTGTGAGAGAAGCAGCGCGATGAGGGTGAGTACGGCCATCACCGAGAGATAGACGCCCACCAGCCACGGATTGCCGCCGCCGGTCTGCCAGAGCGCCACCGCGATGAACGGGGCCACCGCCGCGCCGAGGATCGACGACACGTTGTAGGAGACGGCGGAGCCGGTGTACCTCACGTTCGTGGGGAACAGCTCGGGCAGCAGCGCGCCCATCGGGCCGAAGGTCGCGCCCATCAGCGTGAAGCCGAAGATGAGGAAGCCCTGCATGAGAGCTCCGGTGAACTTCGGGTCGCCCTGGGGGAGCAGGAACACCGTGAACAGGGCGCCGAACACGATGATCGCAGCCGTCACCCAGAGCAGGAGCCTGCGCCGGCCGATCGCATCCGCGACCGGACCCGACAGCAGCGTGAAGATCCCGAAGAACACGACACCGACGATCTGCATGATCACGAAATCGACGTAGGTGAAGCCGAGGCCCGGTGTGGGCGCATCGACCGCTGCGGTGCCGTAGGAGAGGGTCCACACCGTCATCAGATAGAACAGCACGTAGGTGGCCAGCATGAAGAAGGTGCCGAGAATGAGCTGCTTCCAATAGCGGCGGAACACCTGCCCGAGCGGGAACTTCTTGATGGCACCCGCCTTCTCCGCCGTCGAGAAGGTCCTCGATTCGACGAGCTTGAGGCGGACCCACAGACCGATGACCACCATCACCGCGCTGAACCAGAACGGCACACGCCAGCCCCACGCCAGGAACTCGGGTGAGCGCTGACCGGTGCCGTCGGCGTGCGGCAGCAGGAAGTTGATGATCAGGAACAGCGAGTTGGCGATGATGAACCCCAGTGGCGCCCCCAGCTGCGGGAACGTGCCGTACCAGGCGCGCTTGCCCTCTGGAGCGTTCTCCGTGGCCACGAGAGCGGCGCCGGACCATTCGCCACCGAGGGCGAAGCCCTGGGCGAGCCGCAGCACCAGCAGCAGCAGGGCTGCGACCCAGCCGATGCTCTCGAAGGTGGGGAGGCAGCCGATGAGGAAGGTCGCGATTCCCATCGTCAGCAGGGAGGCGACGAGGGTGGCCTTGCGTCCGAACTTGTCACCGAAGTGACCGAAGACGACCGCGCCGATGGGACGGGCGACCATGGCGGCGCCGAACACCGCGAAGCTGGACAGCAGGCTGGCGGTGGAGTCGGTGCCGGGGAAGAAGAGCGTGGGGAAGACCAGCACGGCCGCCGTCGCGTACGCGTAGAAGTCGTAGAACTCGATCGTGGTGCCGATGAGGCTCGCGGTGATGACGCGTGTGCGTGAGTTGACGGGAGCGGCGGGCGCCGGGGTGGAAGTGGTGGACTGTGACATATCTCTCGCAATGGGGAGCGGTGTGAGCACCGCTCGTCGCCGAGTCGCAGGGTTGACGCTCCCCGGCGGCTCGACGATGCGTCACCTCTGACGACGAGTACGGTTGCCCGTCGCAGATGTCAGCGTACGCCCGTCGTCAGCGTTTCATCAGGAATCGCTTCACGAAACGTCACCGCTTCGTGTCGCCGACCGGCTCAGCCCTGCGGGTGCAGCAGCGCGTCGTCGATGATGTGCCCCATGCGCGCCCGCTTGGTCTCGAGGTAGCCCTCGTTGTTGGGGCCGACTCCCACCACGAGGGGAACCTGCTCCGCCACCGTGACGCCGAGACTCTCCAGCTGGTGGACCTTGTCGGTGTTGTTCGTGAGCAGACGCACCTCGTGGACGCCCAGGTCGTCGAGGATCGCCGCGGCGGCCCGGTAGTCGCGAGCGTCGGCCGGCAGCCCGAGCGCCAGGTTGGCGTCGAGGGTGTCCAGCCCCTGCTCCTGCAGCGCGTATGCGCGCAGCTTGTTGAGCAGGCCGATACCGCGCCCCTCCTGACCGCGCATGTAGATGACGACGCCGCCGTGCTCGTTGATCAGGTCCAGGGCGGCGTCCAGCTGAGGGCCGCACTCGCACTTCTCCGAGCCGAACGCTTCGCCGGTCAGGCACTCCGAGTGCACGCGGACGAGTGCGCGCTCGCCGAGCTCTCCCGCCACGATGGCAAGGTGATCGGTGCCGGCCTCGGCGTCGTGATAGGCGAGGAATCGGAAGGTGCCGTGCACGGTGGGGACGGTGGCCTCGGCGCTGCGGACCGTGGTGGAGGCTGCCGTGCGGGAGTTGTCGATCATGCGGGGCTCTTCCGTGATGGTGCGCGCGCCGGGCGCGGGTGAGACGAGGGGCGTCACGCGAGCGTGAAGAAGCTGGTCGGATCCGAGTGCGATGAGGGTCGGCTCGGTGAGGCGGATCGCCTCCGGCATCGACGGTACGCCGATCTCGCCGAGAGCGAGGCGTGAGCCGCCGAGAAGAAGGGGAGCGGTGTACACCAGGACGTCATCCACCAGCCCCGCGGCGAAGAAGGCCGACGCCAGTGCGGGACCGCCCTCCACGAACACGGACTGCACGCCGCGCTCAGCGAGATCCGTGAGCACGGCGGCGAGGTCGTGGGTGCGCGCATGAATGAGCTCGCGCGGGTGCGCGCGCAGACGAGCATCCTCGGGGATCGCGCGTTCGCCGATCACGACCGGAATCGGCTGGTGGGCGTACAGCTCATCGCCGTGACGGGCTGTGAGGGAGGGGTCGTCGGCGAGCACCGTTCCGGTTCCCACCACGATGGCGTCGTGCTCGGCGCGGCGACGGTGTACGTCGGCGCGCGCCTCGGGGCCGGTGATCCACTGGCTCGTACCGTCATCGGCGGCGGCGCGCCCGTCCAGGCTCTGCGCCCACTTGACCGTCACACGCGGGCGCCCGAGGCGGACGAGCTCCAGCCAGGATTCGATGAGCTGTGCGGCCTCGACGCTGAGCAGCCCGGATACGACGTCAACGCCGGCGGAGGCCAGCCGGCCGGCGCCACCGCCCGACACGGCGCCGGGGTCGGCCAGCGCATAGACCACCCGGGCGACGCCCGCGTCGATCAGCGCCTGTGCGCAGGGCCCGGTGCGCCCGGTGTGATTGCACGGCTCCAGCGTGACGACAGCGGTGGTGCCGCGCGCTGCGCCCGCAGGAAGATGTGACAGGGCGTCCACCTCGGCGTGCGGTGTCCCGGCCCCGCGGTGCCAGCCCTCGGCCAGCACCTCACCGTCGGGCGCGAGGATGACGGCGCCCACCTGCGGGTTGACGCCGCGGGGGCCACGCGCTGCGAGCACCAGGGCCCGCGCCATCGCGCGGCGTTCGGCATCGCTGAACATGGGGTCCTGACTGTCGGGGATATGACGCGGGTGCGCCTCATCGGCTGCGCACGAGTGTATTCAACGCCACCGACACCCGTTCATTCCCGTTCAGCGAAATCCGCTGTCACGCCGATCGCCGCCGGCACCGCCCCTGCACAGTGAGGAGGTGCCGGCGACGGATCAGCCCGCCGTGAGGGACAGCACCTGATCGGCGTGGAAGCAGGCCGTCTGCCGCCCGCCCTCACCGATCGGCTCCAGCGGCGGAACCCCTGTTGCGCACGCCGATGTGGCGAAGGCGCAGCGGGGGTGGAACCGGCAACCCGACGGCGGGTTCACGGGCGACGGGGGTTCGCCGGTCAGTCTGGTGCGCTCGGACAGCTTGCCGCGCTCAGCACGCGTGTGCGGCGGGATGGCCGACAGCAGCGCACGGGTGTACGGATGCGCGGGGCGGCTGAACACGTCGTCGGTGTCGCCGAGCTCCACCACCTTGCCGAGGTACATCACGGCCACCCGATCGGCCACGTGCCGCACCACGGACAGATCGTGCGCGATGAAGACCACGGAGACGCCGAGGCGACGGCGCACGTCGTCGAGGAGATTGATGACCTGCGCCTGCACCGAAACGTCCAGGGCGGACACCGGCTCGTCGCAGATGAGCACGTCGGGATCCAGTGCGAGCGCCCGGGCGATGCCGATGCGCTGGCGCTGTCCTCCGGAGAACTGGTGCGGGAACCGGGACGCCATCTCGGGCGCGAGCCCGACCAGCCGGAGCAACTCCGCGACGCGCTCGCGGCGGCTGGCGGCCGTCCCAGTGCGGGTGGCGGCCAGCGGCTCCGCAATGATCTCGTTGACCGTCATACGCGGATTCAGCGACATGTACGGGTCCTGGAAGATCATCTGGATTCCGCGCCGCATCAGCGCGCGCTGGCGCATGCTCCCGGTCGACACGTCGGTGCCGTCGTAGACCAGCGAGCCGGCGTCCGGCGTCTCCAGGCCCACGAGCATGCGCGCCAGCGTGGATTTGCCGCAGCCGGACTCTCCCACGACACCCAGCACCTCGCCCCGTCGCAGGGCGAGGTCCACACCGGCGACGGCGGAGACGCGCGTGGGGCGCAGTCCCCGGCCGGTGGTGAACGTGCGCGTGAGGCCCTCGGCCTGCAGGATCACATCCTCAGTGGACATCGACACGGAGAACCTCCTCGGTGCGGAAGCAGGCGGCGGAGCGGCCGGAGCCGATCGCCTGCAGTTCGGGTCGGGACTCGCGGCAGCGGTCGATGGCCAGCGGGCAGCGGGGATGGAAGGCACAGCCCGACGGGGTCTGCGCGGGCGTGGGAGGGCTACCCGGAATCGCGTACATCCGCTCGGTGCGGGTGGCGGCCGGCATGGAGCGAAGCAGCGCCGCGGTGTACGGATGTGCGGGATGCTCCAGCACGGTGTCCCCGTCGCCGGCCTCCACGATCCGTCCGGCGTACATGACGGCCAGCCGATCGGCTACCTCCATCACCACTCCCAGGTCGTGGGTGATGAGCAGGATGCCCATCCCCAGCCGATCCCGGAGCGATGCGAACAGGTCGAGGATCTGCGCCTGCACGGTCACGTCCAGTGCTGTGGTCGGCTCGTCCGCGATCAGCAGCACCGGATCCAGCGCGATGGCCATGGCGATCAGGATGCGCTGGCGCATGCCGCCGGAGAACTGGTGCGGGTAGTCGGCAACGCGGCGGGAGGGGGAGGGGATTCCCACGAGCCCCAGCAGCTCGACGGCACGCGCGTGCGCCTCCTTGCGGCTGATGCCGCGGTGAGCGCGGAGCAGGTCGATGATCTGATCGCCGATGCTCAGTACCGGGTTGAGTGCTGACAGGGCATCCTGCAGCACGAGGCTCACACGGTCGCCGCGCATGCGCCGGCGCTCCTCATCCGAGCAGGTCAGCAGATCCACGCCTCCGGCGACGAGGCGCTCCGCCGTCACCGTGCCCTCGTCGATGAGTCCCATCACCGCCCGGGCGGTGACGGACTTGCCGGAGCCGGACTCCCCGAGCAGCGCGACGAACTCGCCGCGGCGGACGGTGAGGTCGATGCCGTGCACGATCTCGACCGCGCGGGTGCCGGAGCCCACTCTCACCCGCAGGCCGGCCACCTCCAGCACCGGGCCGGCAGCCGCGGAGTCGTTGTCCACAGAAGTCGTCATGGAGACCACTATGCCGCGGATTTGTTTCGTGTGCATTAATTCTTCACCGAAATGTCTCAAACAAGTTGACAAGCGTGCCGAATTGTCGAGATAGTCATCATCACCCCGCGTCTGACCGCGGCCAACCAACCGATCCTGAGCAAGGGAGCAGCATGCTCGAACCTGCCGCGCGGTACACCGGCTATACCGCATACGACTATCTGGAGCCCGGCGTCGACTTCCGGGAGTTCCGCTACGCGAAGCAGATCGGCCGGGTGCCCGAGTACCAGGGCCTCCAGCTGACCGAGGAGCAGAAGCAGCGCACCACGCGCCTGCTGACAGACGAGATCGTCATTTCGCTGCACGATCACGTGCAGGTGTTCCCCGAGGACATGGGCGAGCTGCGCGACCACATCCGCCAGGGCCGCGAACCCACCGGCTACGAGGGCCTCAGCCGCTCCGGCCTCACGGCGGTGTTCGACAACGGCATGGACGGCACCTGCTGCATCTCCTCCGACGCGGGCTGGAAGTACCAGGATGTGCTGTTCGACCTCGGCGTTCGTATGGCTGACCTCGCGCACCAGGACTTCGTGATCAAGGCCGAGTCGCTGAAGGACATCCGTTACGCGGCGGAGACCGGACGCGTCGCGCACGTGTTCGCTCTCGAGGCGGCGACGATGATCGAGAACGAGGTGGATCGCCTCGACGTGCTCTACGGCTTCGGCGTCCGTCAGATGGGCATCGCCTACTCGGAGGCGAACATGCTCGGCTCCGGGCTCAAGGAGCGCGGCGACGGCGGCCTCACGTACTTCGGTGAGCGGGCGGTCGAGCGCATGAACAAGCTCGGCATCGCGATCGACATCTCCCACTCGGGCGATCGCACCTGCGTCGATGTCATCAAGCACTCGAAGGTGCCGGTGTTCATCACCCACGCGGGAGCGCGAGGACTGTGGCCGACGAACCGCATGAAGACGGACGAGACCATCATCGAGTGCGCGAAGCGCGGTGGCGTCATCGGCATCGAGGCCGCACCCCACACCACCATCTCGCCGCAGCACCCGAAGCACTCCCTGGATTCCGTGATGGATCACTTCGAGTACTGCGTGAACCTCGTCGGCATCGACCACGTCACCTTCGGACCCGACACCCTCTTCGGCGACCACGTGGGCCTGCACGACGCGTTCTCCTCGAACCTGTCGATCGGGCAGGCGCACGGTCACGTGGACTACGAGAAGCAGCCCTACATCGACGGCATCGAGAACCCCGCCGAGGAGTTCTACAACATCATCGGCTGGCTCGTGAAGAACGGCTACTCCGACGACGAGATCCGCAAGGTCGTCGGCGGCAACACGATGCGCGTGCTTGAGGAGGTGTGGGTCTGATGCGCGGACGGCTCCTGGCGCTCGGCGCGGCTCTTGCTCTCACGGTGAGCCTTGCCGCGTGCGCGCCGCAGGCACCCACCTCGCCCACAACCGACGCCGGTACCACCGGCGGCGCGTCGGCGGGAACGGGTCCCAGCGACAAGACGCTCTCGGTGGGCACCACCACCGACGTCGTCAACTTCAACCCGGTGCTCGGCAACAGCCGCACCGACTCGTGGGTGACGAACCTGATGTACCCGCACCTGCTCTCCATCAGCGACACCGGCTCCAAGGAGCCGAACGTCGCCACCGACTGGGGCTACGTGGACGACACCACCGGCTTCTACGAGATCCGTGACGATCTCGTGTGGAGCGACGGCACCCCGCTCACGGCGAAGGACGTCGCCTGGACGCTGAACGCGGTGAAGAAGGACGAGGCGCCCGGAACGTTCTTCGGTCAGCTCGGCAACCTCGACACCGCCACCGCGGTGTCGGACACCCGCGTCGAGCTCACGCTCTCGCAGCCGGACTCGTCCATCATCGAGGAGATCGGATTCTGGGGCGTGGTCGTCCCGCAGCACGTGTTCGAGCCGAAGGGCTCGATCGCTACCTTCGCGAACGACGGCAAGGACGGCGGATGGGTGGGCCTCGGCCCGTTCATCATGTCCGACTTCCAGGTGGGCCAGCACTACACCCTCAAGCGCGTGGACTCCTACCCGCTCGTCGACGGTGGCGTGCCGGGCCCGGCAGAAGTGGTCTACCGCGTGTACCCGGACGTCAACACCGAGATCCTGGCGCTGCAGAGCGGCGAGATCGACGTCATCGCGAACGCGCTGCCGCCCACCCAGGTCGAGAAGCTGCGCTCCACGGCAGGGCTGCAGGTGATCGAGGCGGCCGGTCTCGGCTACGCGCACATGGTCTACAACATGGACAACGCCGATCTCGCCAAGACCGAGGTGCGCCAGGCGCTCGCCCACGCGGCGGACTACGAGGCCATCCGCACGGTCGTGCTGCAGGGACAGGCGGTCTCCACCGGCTCCAGTGCGCTGATGCCCGTGCTCAAGGACTACTACGACGACTCCATCACGGAGTACGAGTACGACCCCGAGCAGGCGCGGTCACTGATGGAGAAGGCCGGCTACACGGCAGGCGCCGACGGCATGTTCCCGCTGGAGTTCCGTCTCATCTACTCGCTGCAGGATGCGGTCAACAGCCAGTGGGCGCAGATGGTGAAGGACAGCGCGGCCGCAGCGGGCATCAAGATCACGCTGCAGGGTTCCGAGCGCAACACCTACCTGGCGCAGACGAACGAGGGCGACTACGACATCTATGCGGGCAACTTCGCCATCATGGACGACCCGGTCACCAACTTCGCGCTCTCCTACCTGCCGGGCGGGGCGATCAACTACACCCACGTGGATGATCCGGAACTCAACGCGCTGATCGAGAAGGGCATGGTCACCTTCGACAAGGACGACAAGATCGCCGTCATGCGTGACGCGAACAAGATCGTCCACGAACAGGTGTACGACAACATCATGTACACGCAGAACCTGTTCTTCGCCGCCAGCGACAAGTGGACCGGCTTCGTCTCGAAGCCGAGTGAGCTTCTGTCCATCGTCAACCCGCTCTCGCTCGCGAGCGCGACGCCGGTCGAGTGACCGGCCGCTGAAAGGGGTCGCCCGGGTGTCTCGTCTTTCGTTCCTGCTGGGCCGCGTGGGTCGCGGGCTGCTCACGATCTGGTTCGCCGTGACCGTGACCTTCCTGCTGCTTCGCATCCTGCCAGGAGATCCAGCGCTCGCGCTCGCGAGCCCGAACATGACCGAAGACATCCGGGCGACCATCCTTCAGCAGTACGGGCTGGACCAGCCCCTGATCGTCCAGTACGGGCTGTACATGTGGCAGCTCGTGCAGGGAAACCTCGGCATCTCGTTCACGCAGTCGGTGCCCGTGGTGGACGTGATCATGCAGCGGCTGCCCTGGACGCTGCTTCTCACCCTCACCGCCCTCGCACTGACCATCATCATCGGCATCCCGCTCGGCGTGGCCGCGGCCTCGCACAAGGGCCGCGCCACCGACCGGGTGGTGCAGATCCTCGGGGTCACCGGACAGTCCCTGTTCGTGCCGAGCGTGGGCATCCTGCTGCTGTTCGTCTTCGGCCTGTTCCTCGGCTGGTTCCCCATCGGCGGCGCCTTCGACAACGGGGTGTACGGCATGGACTGGTATCTCAGCGTCGCCCGCCATCTCGTGCTGCCGGCCGTCTCATTGATGCTCGTGCAGATCGGCTCCTACGTGCTGACCATGCGATCCACGCTGATCGACGCGCTGGGGGAGGACTACGTGACGCTCGCGCGGGCCAACGGGCTGCCGTACCGCCAGATCCTCTGGAAGCACGCGCTGCGAAACGCGCTGCTGCCCACCACCACACTGATCGGCCTGCAGCTGGGCTTCCTGGTGGGAGGGGCGGTGCTCACGGAGACAGTGTTCGCCTATCCGGGCGTGGGCCGCGGCATCTACGACGCGGTGACCCAGCTGGACTTCCCTGTGCTCCAGGGCGCATTCCTCATGCTGGCGCTCACGGTCGTGGTCGCCAACATGGCCACCGACATCATCTACGGCTACCTCGACCCCCGGGTGAAGACCTCATGAGCGAGAACCTCCACAACTCCGTCGCAGCGCAGGCCCCGAAGCCGGCCGTCGAGACCGCCGTCGCCGGCGCCATCATCGACGCCGGGGCGCACGAGCCGGTCGCCACCGAGAACGTCCGTGCGTCCGTGCACACCTGGCGTCAGTTCCGCCGTGATCCGCTCGGGATGATCTCCCTCGCGGTGCTGCTCGCGCTCGCGGTGATCTCGGTGGCTGCGGGTCTGCTGGCTGCATATCCGGCCAGTTACGGGCCCGATGTGCTGCAGCCGCCGTCGGGTGAGCACTGGTTCGGCACCGACTCGCTCGGCCGCGACGTGTACGCGCAGGTGATCTGGGGCACGCAGCAGAGCGTGCTGGTCGCCGTCGCGGCGTCTGTCATCGCCATCGCCTTCGGCACCTTCGTGGCCGTGATCGGCGCCTACTTCCGACGCGCGGACGGGTTCATCAGCGTGATCGTGGATATGACGCTGTCCCTGCCCGTGCTGCCGCTCATGATCCTGGTCGCCGCCCTCGTCGGGCCGAGCACCACGACGATCATCCTGGTGGTGGCGGCCTTCTCGTGGCCGGAGGTGACCCGCCTGGTGCGCTCGCAGGCCCTCACGGTGGTGGGGCTGCCCTACGTGGACGCCGCACGTCTGATGACCACCTCGCCGTGGTGGATCATCACCCGTCACGTGCTTCCCGCTGTGACGCCGGTGATCGTCGTCTCGGTCGTGGTGACCGCCTCCCGCGCGGTGCTCTCCGCCGCCGGCCTCGCCTTCCTCGGTCTCGGGGACCCGACGACGTGGTCCTGGGGTCGCATCCTCTACGAGGCACAGCAGGCGGGGGCGATGTCGAGCGCGTGGTGGCTGACGCTGTTCCCCTCCCTCGCGATCCTCGCCCTGGTGCTCTCGGCGACGCTGCTGTCGATCGCCTACAACGACGCCCGCAACCCCCGCAACCGTGCGCGCTGACGCGCCCGATGCCCACAGGAGCAACGACATGGTGTTCTCCCAGCGACTCTCGCCGGACTTCTTCCCCCGCGTGCACGAGCGCGTCCGCGCCGCGATGGCCGACGACGGAGTGGATGCGATCCTCACCGACGATCCGGAGGACATCGCCTATCTGACGGGCTTCTTCCACCACCCCTCGGAGCGCCCGGTGGCCGTGTGGCTGGATCTCACCGACGAGGTGGTGATGCTGGTACCGGCGCTGGAATGGGAGTACGCGCAGGCGCAGAACGCCACCGCGGAGCTGGTGTCCTTCCCGGAGTATCCGGGGATCGTCCCGCCGTTCGAGTTCCTCGCCCGTCGCGTGGGAGCCTCCGGCAGGCGCATCGGCTTCACGGCCACGATGTCCACCTCTCGTCTGCTGGCCGCGCAGGCCGCGTTCGCAGGCTCCGTGCTGACGCCATCGGACATCGTGCTGCACAGCCGCTACATCAAATTCCCGGAGGAGATCGCACTGCACCGCGAGGCCGCCCGCATCACGGACCTGATGCTGGTCGCGGGCGTGGAGCTGGTGCGCGAGGCCGTAGCCGCTGGCGGACAGCTGCCGAGCGAAGCGGAACTCGAGCGGCACGTCACCTCGGTGGGCGTCTCCACGATGTACGCGGAGCACGAGAACGTGGTCGTCGCCTCGCTGCTCGCGGGCGGACTCGTCTACTCCGGGCCGAACTCGGCCTTCCCGCACGGCCTGCCGTCGGCGCAGCGCCTGCAGCCGGGAGATACCTTCATGCTATCGCTCGGCTGCGCGGTGGGCGGACGATTCGTGGAGGGCGAACGCACCTTCGTGCTGGGTGAGCCGAGCGCGGACCAGATCCGCTATCACGACACCGTCCGAGAGGCGCAGGAGGTGGGAACCCACGCCATCGCGCCCGGCGTGGAGTGCCGCGAGGCGAATCGTCGCTGCCTCGATGTCATCCGCGCTGCGGGCCTGGGCGAGCACCTGCGCCATCGGCAGGGCCACGGCATCGGGCTCGGCATGCACGAGGCACCCTGGCTGGAGGACGGCGATGCCACGGTGCTCGCCGCCGGCATGGTCGTCTCCAACGAGCCCGGCATCTACATCCCCGGCCACGCCGGCTACCGCATCAGCGACAGCATGCTCGTCACCGACAGCGGTGCCGAGCGGCTCACCGCCTTCCCGCGGGATCTCGCATCCTGCACCATCGCTCTCTGAATCTGACCGAAAAGGAGTCTCCATGACCGACAAGCAGGTATCGCCGGAGTTCGCGGCCGCCACCACCGAGGCGCAATGGGTGCAGATCAACGGGAACCATCTGGCGGTGGAGGTTCTGGGGCCCGAGGGGGCGCCGGTCATCATCACCCACCACGGCGCGCCCGGACTCGGCTCCCGGGCAGAACCCCGCGCGAGCTTCGGTCGCCTCGCCGACGAGTACCGCGTGGTGGTGTTCGACGCGCGCGGCAGCGGTCAGAGCGAAGGCAACGGCACCTTCAGCCACGAGCAGTGGGCGGCCGACATCGACGGCCTGCGCGAGTGGATCGGTGCCGAGCGGATCGTCATGGCGGGTGGTTCCTACGGCGGGTTCATGGCCATGGAGTACGCCCTGCGCTACCCCGACCGCGTCGCCGCCGTGGTGCTGCGCGACACCAGCCCGGACAACGGCAACGCCCATCTCGCGCGGGAGAACGCGCTCGCGAGTGACCGGGTCGACATCGACATGGAGAAGTTCGACCGCATCGACCTCGGTCAGGTGCGCGACAACGAGGACCTCAAGGACTGCTGGCGCGAGATCCTGCCGCTGTACGACTTCGTCTACGACCCGGAGGCTGTGGAGCGCAAGGTCGAGGCGACCCCGTACCGCTATGAGGCGCACAACTACGCGTTCTCGGTGAACCTCGTCGACTACGACCTGAAGCCCCGGCTGCACGAGATCTCGGTGCCGACACTGATCACGGTTGGCCGGACCGACTGGATCACCCCAGTATCGTGTAGCGAGACGATCGCTGAGCTGGTACCGAACTCTGAGCTGGTCGTCTTCGAGAAGTCGGGGCACTCCCCGCAGATCGAACAGGCGGAGGAGTGGACCCAGACAGTGCGGGACTTCCTGCACCGGGTCTACCCTCCGAAGTGACCACGACGGTGGCAGGGGGGACAGGGGGACGCAGTATCGACGAGCTGGACAAGCAGATCATCGTCGCCCTGCAACAGGACGGACGCGCCAGCTGGCGCGCGATCGCCGACCAGGTGGGCGCTGCGGTCTCCACCGTCGCCCGGCGGGGGCAGCAGCTGCTCACGGACGGCATCGTGCGTGTGGGCGTGATTCCCACGCTCGGCAACTCCGGACGGGTGGAGTCGTTCCTGGTGCGCGTGAACTGTTCGCCGGGCACGCAGATGGACGTGGCCGAACAGCTCGTGAAGTCGCCGTACGTGCGGTTCGTGACCCTCGTGACGGGGCGATTCGACCTGTACGCCGAGGTGGTCATCACCGGTGGTCCCGCGCAGCAGACGCGCGTTCTCACCGGGCTGCAGTCGATTCCGGGGATCGAGCGCTGGCGCAGCGACTTGCTGACCTTCAACTACAAGGTCAGCTTCGACTGGGGCCGGCAGCTGTTTGAGCCGGATGCCACCGAGAGCGGCTCGGAGGCGCTCATGCCGCCGCCGAACTCATGCGAACCGGACCATTTCGACGACGCCGATCGTCGCATCGTGGGCGAGCTCTCCGTGGACGGGCGTGCCTCGTTCCCCTCGATCGCGACGAAGCTCGGGATGAATGAGAGCAGCGTCCGACGCCGCTACGAACGTCTCAAAGCGAACGGCTGCATCACCACGGCCACGTCCGTCACGGCGGCGTCACTCGGGATGAGCGCCGAGACGCTCATCATCCTGCGGGTGGCGCCTTCGCACCTGGAGCGGGTGGCGCAGGCCCTGCGCCCGCACCTCGCGGTGCGCTTCATGGCGGCGGCGCTCGATGAGAGCTCGCTCTACTGCGAAGTGATCCTGCCCTCCACCGACGACCTGCACCGCTTCCAGACCCAGACCCTGGGAAAGCTCGACGGTGTGAAGGGGTGGACCGCGTGCATGGAGCTGGTGTTCATGAAGCGCGGTTTCGTGGAGACTCCGGGCTGGCGCGATCAGGTGATGTACGACCAGGGCGAGATGCCGGCCAACCCCTGGCTGCAGATCCCTCCGGGCACCGCGTTCACCTGATCGGCGCTCAGGCTTCGGCGAGGGCGAGCGCCGTCGGCTCGTCGACGATGAGATCGGTGATGAGACCGGCGGCGAGCGCACCCCGGATGCTCGGCGCCTTCGCGCGCCCCGCCACCACGCACACGCGCCGCGGGGTGCGACGGAGCACGCGGAAGTCGGGACCGGTCGCGCGTTCGTTCACGGCGATGCCGTCGGTGGATCCGTCGGCGCGGAAGAAGACCGTCGCGACATCCCCGATCACCCCGGCCTCGGACAGTGCCCGATAGTCCGCCTTCTCCAGGTACGAGTCGTGATACACGTGGCTCGGGACCTCGGAGATCGGCGAGCCCACGCCGAACAGTGCGACGTCGAGGCGCGACTGCAGCGCCAGGATCCGGCGGATCGAGCGTTCCCGCCAGAAGGCCTCCCGGGTGTGCGGATCGTCGAAGAATGCGGGCACGGGGAACTGCTCCACCGCTGCGCCGTAGGCGTCGCCGAATCGGCGCAGCAGCTCGCTCGCGTACAGCACGCCCGTCGAGGCGAGGTTGCCGGAGCCGTTCAGCTGGATGATCACGGAATCGTGGGTCTGCTTGGGCACCAGGAAGCGGCTGACCGCGCTGATGGTCGATCCCCACGCGATGCCGATGCGCTGATTCGAGTCGATGAAGCCCGTGAGAATCCGTGCAGCGGTGAGCGCCACGCGGTCGAGCCGCTCGATGTCGCTGACCGTGTCGGGCACGGGCACGACATGCGCTGTGACGCCGAAGCGTGAGCGCAGCTCCTTCGCCAGCGCCGCGGCGTCATCCTGTTCGGGGCGCACCCGGATCTCCACCAGCCCGGTGTCACGGGCGAAACTCAGCAGGCGTGACACCGAGGAGCGTGAGGTGTGCAGTTCGCGCGCGATGGCATCCATCGTGAGGTCCTGCAGGTAGTACAGGTGAGCGGCGCGCAGCGCATCGCGCACACGGGCGGGATCCGCGTCCCAGGAGTGGTCGGGCATGACCATAGCGTAGCCGTCCTGCACATTCGTTCACGAAGGTTGAAAGGATGTTCTCGCCGCGAGAGGATCGAGGGGACGGCGTGAGGTCCGCGCCGCCGGGAAGGATCATGATGGCTGCCTCCACCTCGCCCCGAACTCCCACCGGGATCGAGCGCCTCGCCGATCGGCCCTACGCGGACGTGCTCATCATCGGCGGCGGCATCAACGGCATCGCCACGTTCCGTGATCTCGCCCTGCAAGGCGTGGATGTCGCCCTCGTCGATCGCAGCGACGTGATCACCGGAGCCTCGGCGGCATCCAGCCACATGATCCACGGTGGCGTTCGCTACCTCGAGAACGGCGAGTTCCGCCTGGTCCACGAGGCCGTCACCGAGCGCAACGACCTGCTGGGCACCGCGCCGCACTACGTGCGCCCGCTGCAGACCACCATCCCGATCTACTCGACCTTCTCCGGCATCCTGAACGCCCCCCTGCGCTTCCTCCGCCACGGTGCGGGCAAGCCGCAGGAGCGCGGCGCCGCACTCATCAAGATCGGCCTGGTCATCTACGACTCGTTCTCGCGCGGCGGCGGACGGGTGCCGCGGCACGAGTTCCACGGCCGCAAGCGCTCACTGCGGGCGCTGCCTCGGCTGAACCCCGGCGTGAAGTACACGGCTACCTACTGGGACGCCTCGATGCACGATCCCGAGCGGCTCGCGATCGACGTGGCGCGTGACGGCGTGACGGCGGGCGGCGATCGTGCACGCATCGCCACCTACACCGCCGCGGTGGGCGCTCGTGACGGAAAGGTCATCCTGCGCGATGCCGACAGCGGCGAGGAACTCGCGTTCTCGGCCGGTGTCGTCGTCAACGCGTCCGGGCCCTGGACCGACCTCACCAACGAGGCGCTGGGACGGCCGACGCGGTTCATGGGGGGCACGAAGGGGTCCCACATCGTCGTGGACAACCCGCAGTTGCTGGAGGCCACCGGCGGACGCGAGATCTTCTTCGAGCACAACGACGGACGCATCGTGCTGATCTACCCGCTCAAGGGCAAGGTGCTCATCGGCACCACCGACCTCGAGCACGACATGTCGGAGCCGGCTGTCTGCACTCCGGAGGAGGTGGCGTACTTCGTCGAGCTGGCCGCGCACGTGTTCCCCTCGATCCCGGTGGACCCCGAGAGCATCGTGTACCGCTTCTCCGGTGTCCGGCCGCTGCCCGGCCATGGCGACGAGGCACCCGGTTTCGTATCCCGCGACTATCGCATCGAGACGGCCACCCTGCCCACCGGCGACGCCACGGTGTTCAGCCTGGTCGGCGGGAAGTGGACCACGTTCCGCGCGTCCGCCGAGCGCCTGGCCGATCACGTGCTGGAGGCACTGGCGCGCCCCCGTCGCCGCTCCACCCGCGGTCTCGCGATCGGCGGTGGCAAGGACTACCCCCGCACCGAGCGGGCGCGACAGGCCTGGCTGGACGACAATGCATCCTCCCTGCCGCGCGAGCGCGCCGCGCAGCTGCTGGATCGCTACGGCACGGTGGCCACCGCGGTCATCGACGCCATCGTGGCCGACGCCGACGACGCCCCGCTCGCCGGAGCGCCCGCGTACTCCACCGCAGAGCTTCGTCACCTGGCCCGCACCGAGCACGTGCGTCATCTGGAGGACATGCTCATGCGTCGCACCAGCATGGCCTTCACCGGGCTGGCGTCCGAGGAGAATGCACGTGCCGTCGCCGAGGCGATCGCCGATACGCTCGGATGGGATGCGGCCACGGTGGACGCCGAGGTCGTGCGCGGCCTCGCCCACGTCAACTACGCCGTCCCCGAGTACGCCTGATCCGTTCTGCAGCGCCAATAGGAGGCAGTGTGGCCGCCCACGTGATCGCCCTCGACCAGGGCACCACCTCGACCCGTGCGATCGTCTTCGATCGGGCGGGGGAGATCGTCGCGACCAGTCAGCGGGAGCACGAGCAGATCCTGCCGCGTGCCGGCTGGGTCGAGCACGATGCGACGGAGATCCGCGACAACACCCTCTGGGTGCTCCAGCACGCGCTCGACGAGGCCGCGATCGACGTCTCCGACGTCGCGGCGCTGGGCATCACGAACCAGCGCGAGACGGTGATCGTCTGGGATCGGGCCACGGGCGAGCCGATCCACAACGCGATCGTCTGGCAGGACACACGCACGCAGGCGAAGGTGGACGAACTCGCTCGCGACGGCGGCACCGACCGCTTCGCCGACCAGACCGGGCTGCCGCTGTCCACCTATTCGTCGGCCTCGAAGATCGCGTGGATCCTCGACCGGGTGCCCGGAGCGCGCGAGCGTGCGGGGCGTGGCGAGCTGCTGTTCGGAACCCCCGACACCTGGCTGGTGTGGAACCTCACCGGCGGAACGGACGGCGGCGCTCATGTGACCGACGTCACCAACGCGTCGCGCACGCTCCTGATGGACCTGCGCACCCTGGACTGGGACGACGAGCTGTGTGCGGTATGGGACATCCCTCGCCAGATGCTGCCGGAGGTGCGCTCGTCCTCGGAGATCGTGGGCGCCATCGCCGGGGGACTGCCGGCCGCCGGTGTCCCGATCGCCGGCATCCTCGGCGATCAGCAGGCCGCCACCTTCGGCCAGACCGCGTTCGAGGCCGGGGAGTCGAAGAACACCTACGGCACGGGCAACTTCCTCATCGTCGGAACGGGCACCGAGATCGTCCGTTCCCGCAACGGTCTGATCACCACGGTCGCGTACCGTGTGGCGGACGAACCCGCGCGCTACGCGCTGGAGGGGTCGATTGCGGTCACCGGCTCGCTCGTCCAGTGGCTGCGTGACAACCTCGGTCTGATCGCCGAGTCCAGCGACGTGGAGCGGCTGGCCGCCACGGTGGAGGACAACGGCGGCGCCTACTTCGTCCCGGCGTTCTCAGGGCTGTTCGCGCCCTACTGGCGTCCGGATGCGCGTGGCGCCCTCGTCGGGTTGACCCGCTTCGTCAACAAGGGCCACATCGCGCGCGCTGCGCTGGAATCGACGGCGTTCCAGACACGCGACGTGATCGACGCCGTGGTGGAGGACACCGCGACCGCCCTGCCCGAGCTGCGCGTGGACGGCGGGATGACCCGCAACGACACGCTGATGCAGTTCCAGGCGGACGTGCTCGGGGTCACCGTCGTCCGCCCGCGCATCACCGAGACCACGGCGCTGGGCGCCGCGTTCGCTGCGGGCCTCGCGACAGGCGTGTGGGCGGACCTGGACGAACTGCGGGCGCTGTGGCAGGAGGATCGCCGCTGGACGCCCGCGATGGACGAGGACCAGCGCGAGCGCCGCTACCGGGTGTGGCGGAAGGCGGTGTCCAAGTCGCTGGACTGGACCGACGCGGACACCGAGGCCCTCGACGCCGACTGACCGGCCCCACCCGGTTCATAGCGCGCGAATGGATCCTATTCGCCCCAGTTTCGGGCGATTTGCGCGCAATGAACCGGATTCAGCGGCGACACCATCTCGACCCCGCAGCGCAATTGGCTCCAAACCACGAGGGTATGGAGCCAATTGCGCGCAATGAACCGGGATCAGTAACGCAGACCGTGGCCGAAGCGGAACGTGGGATCCTCGGTGTCGAAGGCCACGTCCGAGCGGCTCGCGGCAACGGCGGCGTCCGATCGCGGCAGATCGAACGGCAGCGAGCCGAGCGGCGAACGATCGCCGAACAGCACGCGCAGCACGGCAAGGTCCGAGGCGCCGTAGTTCGCGATGACGGCACCAGCGGCTTCTTCCAGCCCGCCCAGGACCGCGGGGCGATCCAGGTAGATGTCGATCACGGTGGGCACCTTCTCGGCGATCGCCGTGAGGCGCGCGTGCTCCTCGGCGGGGAACTCGAGCGAGCCCTCGTGGAACATGGCGGAGAAGCCGCCGCGATCGCGGATCTCGAACGGCGCCTTCACGCGCAGGATCGCGACATCGGCGTCGTCGGGGGTGTCCACGCTCGTGGCGAAGTCCGAGAGCACGTCGGCGTTCACGCCCTCGGCGTAGACCTTGACACCGCGCGAGAGCGGGAGGAGCGAGTCGGCGTTGGTCAGCAGGGTGAGCGAGTCGCTCTGAGCGGCGAGTCCTTCTTCCACCCATTCGCTCTGACCCACCACGATGGCGGCACGGTCCTCGTCCACGAAGGGGTTGTCGAACAGACCCAGCCGGAACTTCTCGCTGAGCAGCCGGCGGATCGAGACGTCGAGGCGCTCCTCGGACACGGTGCCCTGGGCCATCAGGTCCAGGAGCACATCCGTGCACAGTTCGCCCCCGAACTGATCGACACCGGCGTCGAGGGCTTTGACCATGCGCTCCGGCCGGGTCAGTTGCTCCACGCCCCAGGCACGGGCCGGCATCTCGCTGCCGAGCACCTCGGCGTCCGTCAGCAGACCCCAGTCGGTGCACACGATGCCCTCGAAGCCGAGTCGGTCGCGCAGCAGATCGGTGAGCACGTCTTTGTTGAACCCGAAGCCGACCTCCTCCCAGTCGGTGCCGACCGGCATGCCGTAGTAGGGCATCATCTGCGTGGCCCCGGCGTTGATCGCCGCGATGAACGGGCGGAGGTGGTACTCCTGCTCGCCGCCCGGGTAGACCTGTTCGCGACCCCACGGGAAGTGCGGATCCTCGCCGTCCTTCTGCGGTCCGCCGCCGGGGAAGTGCTTGACCATCGCGGCCACGGACTCGGTGCCGAACTCCTCGCCCTGGAAGCCGCGGATGTAGGCGACGACGAGGTCGGACGTGAGGTCCGCACTCTCCCCGAACGTGCCGCTGATCCGAGACCAGCGGGGCTCGGTGGCGAGATCGATCTGCGGGTGGAGGGCCACCCGCAGTCCCACGGCCAGGTACTCCTGGCGCGCGATGTCGCCGAATCGTTCGAGCCGCTCCGGCGATGCCAGCGCGGCGAAGCCCAGCGTCTCCGGCCACTGCGAGAAGGGTCCCGCTAGGATCGAGGTGAGCGGGTTGTCGCTGAAGGCGTGGCGCGGATCGGTGGAGAACGTGATCGGGATGCCGAGGCCGTTCTCCAGCGCCGTGCGCTGCAGGTCGTTGTGCCACGCGGCGAACTCCCGGCCGTCTCCAGCCGCGCCGATGATGTTGAAGTGCGTCATCCGGCGCTTTCGCACCATCGACACCGCCGACGGGATGCCGAAGGTGGGGTTGGCCTGGTTCGGATCGCCGTACGAAATCATCGTGTGGAAGAACATGCCGGCTTTGTCGGCGGCGTCCATCCGGCTGAGGAGATCCTCGACGCGCTGGGCGACGGCCAGTGAGGCGTCCTGATACGGGAAACGAGCGGAATCGGTCATGATCTCTTCCTACTTGGCGGACTTGATGAACCAGACGCTGACGGCGCCGAGAATGCTGAGGACGATGCCAATCGGGAACAGGCCGGCATAGCCGAACACCAGCACGATGGCGCCCGCGAATCCGGGGGCGAAGGTCTGCGGCAGCGTGGCCGCGATGTTCACCACGCCCAGGTCCTTGGCGAACGACTTCGCGGACGGGAGGACCTGGCTCATCAGGGCCGTGTCGACCGCCTGGAACATCCCGAACCCGAAGCCGATCACCGCGGTCATGATGAGCCAGGACTCGTACGTGGGCCAGAACCACGGCAGCGCGAGGGCCAGGCCCATGACCACGGAGGATCCGAACACGAACGGCTTGCGGCGTCCCACGCGGTCAGACAGCGGACCCGAGATCACGGTGGCGATGATCGTGCCCACCAGGCCGACGATACCCAGCAGGGGGATCACCGTCTGCGGCTCGGCGATGCCGAGATAGTCGCCCAGGATGTAGAGCTGGTAGCCGGTCACACCGAAGTAACCGGTGTAGAGCAGCAGGCGCCCCGTGAAGGCCCAGAAGAAGTCGGGGTGCTTGATCGGGTTCACCCAGAAGGTGCCGATGAAGTCGCGGAGGCTGAACGGCTCGCGCTCGAAGTTGGTGCTGGGACGGTCCGGGTTGAGGAGGACGAACAGCCCGATCACCACGAAGGCGAACACGGCGAAGATGATGTAGCCGGCTGTCAGGCTGTTGAACAGCAGTGAGCCGACGATCTGGCCGCCGAGGGCACCGGCCATGAGGCCGACGCCCGACAGCGCGGCGAACGTGCCGCGTCGCGCGATGGGCACGCGGTCCGGCAGGACCGCGGATAGCGGGCCCTGCGCGAAGTTGTAGGCGATCTGCACCAGGCACCACGCGATGAGGATGCCGACGAACGAGTTCGCGAACGCCAGCCCGACAAGTGCCAGTCCACCGCCGAACACACCAAGCATCATCCACGGCGCCCGGCGGCCGTACTTCGATCGGGTGCGGTCGGACAGCTGTCCGGCGACGGGCTGGGCCACGAGCGCGCAGAGGGCTCCGACCGTCGCGATCACCGCGAAGGTCGCCACCTTGCTCTCCGGGAACAGCAACTCGATCTGATGCGGCAGCAGGACACCGGGGACGGCGCCCCAGATCAGGAAGATGGCGAAGTTGGCCGGGATGATCGAGCCGAGAAGGCGGCCGAGCCCCGTCAGCGGCGCGGGCGGGTCATCCTCGCCCGAGGCGGTGCGGACGTACGTGGTCTGCGTGAGCGGCGGTTGCACCGTTTCCGGCGCGTCGGGTGAAGTCGACGACATTGTCAATCCTTGCCAGGTCAGGGTCTCGAGTGGGAGGTGATGCCTGTCAGGCGGAGCCGGGATGGTCCGCCGTGACCATTGCGAAGACGCTAGCATGAAAACCGACACATGTGTAGGTGTTGGGAAAAGGGCCTGATCGGATAACCTTTTCTGATCCATTTGTCGTGGACAAGAGTGTCGTTTCCCCAGCAATGCCTACACAAGTGTCGGTTTTCGTGGCGCAAGTGCTACCGTGTCAGCATGACCCCGACCGACGACGAAGCCCGCGGCTACGCCAATGGTCGTGCGCGCCGTGATGTCATCATCCGCACCGCATCGGAGCATTTCGCCGAGCGCGGCTTCATCTCGGCCACGATCCTGGATATCGCGGCAGCATGCGGCATCTCCCGCGCGGGGCTGCTCCACCACTTCGCCGACAAGGAAGCACTTCTGCACGCGGTGCTGGAGGCGCGGGACGAGGAGGACCAGGAGCGGTTCGCACCCTATGTCGAGGCGCACGGCGCTATCGGGGTGCTGCGCGGCATGGTCGACCTCGCCGATCACAATCGCCTGGTGCCGGGGCTCATCGAACTCTTCGTCCGCCTCTCGGCGGAGGCGGCGGCCACCGACCATCCGGCTCACGACTACTTCACACAGCGCAACGAGCGCATCCGCCGCGGAACCGCGCGGGCGCTGGTCGCGCTACAGGCGCGCGGACTCGTTCGGGCCGACCTCGATGCCCGCAGCGCCGCGCTACGCCTCACCTCGCTGATGGACGGACTGCAGCTGCAGTGGCTGTTCGACTCGGA
The DNA here is from genome assembly GCF_044769785.1 of Microbacterium sp. GXS0129. NCBI lineage: Bacteria > Bacillati > Actinomycetota > Actinomycetes > Micrococcales > Microbacteriaceae > Microbacterium > Microbacterium sp. GXS0129. The sequence goes on from NZ_JBIZVZ010000001.1 coordinate 824,559, forward strand.
GGTGGACCTGGCTCGGGAGATCCGAGGTGTGGTGGGGGAGTGGCTCACGCCCGCGGGGCGCGAGGCATTCGACGCCGCGCTTCCAGTGCTCGCGGCGTGAGTGGGCCTACTTCAGCAGCCGGCTGAGGCGACGATCCGCCAGCGGCTTGCCGCCGGTCTGGCATGTGGGGCAGTACTCCAGCGAGCGATCCGCGAAGAACACGCTGCGCACCGTGTCACCGCACACGGGGCAGGGTTTGCCCGCCTGCGCGTGGACGTTCATGCCCGCACGCTTGGCGTCCTTCAGCTCGGCGGGCGGCTTGCCGGAGGCCACCGAGACCGCGTGGGTGAGGGTGTCGATCATGGCCTGATGCAGCCGTGCGGTCTCCTCCTCGCCCAGTGTCGCGGCGATGGCGTACGGGGACAGCTTCGCGGCGTGAAGGATCTCGTCCGAATAGGCGTTGCCGATGCCGCCGATGATCGACTGATCGCGTAGGAGCCCCTTGATCTGTGTGCGGCGGCCGGCGAGCATCGTGCGAAACTCCTCGAGCGAGAGCGGCGGCCGCAGCGGATCGGGACCGAGGCGGGCGATCCCCGGCACGGTCTGCGCATCGCGGGTGACGTACACTGCCAGAGACTTCTTGGTGCCCGCTTCCGTGAGGTCGAAGCCTGAACCGTCGTCGAAGGCGATGCGCAACGCGATCGGGGTGCGACCCGGCTTGATGGCCGTGGCGGGAAGCGCGTCGTACCAGCGCAGCCACCCGGCCTTCGCAAGATGGAAGATGAGATGCACCTCGTCGCCGGCCGACGTGAGGGTCAGGATGTCGATGAACTTCCCGTGGCGCGTCACCCCGCGTACCTCCGCGTCGATGAGGGCGTGGATCGGGGGATCGAAGGTCTTCAGCGCGGCGATGGATGCGACCGTGGTCTTCGTGATTGTGCGCGCGGCCAGACGATCGTCGAGGTAGTCGACGAGTCCCTGTACCTCTGGCATCTCAGGCATGCGCCCATCCTGCCATCCGGCGCCGACATCGACGACCCCTCACCCCTCAGGGAGGAGCCAGACCACGGCAGCCCACCGCGTATCGGAGGGGGCGGTGACCTCCAGCCCACCGGCCGCGACGGAGAGATTCGAGTCGTGAACGATGCGGTATGTCTTCCCGTCGCAGGGCACCTCCGCGGAACTGCCGGCGAGGATGCCGAACCTCAGCGGAGTACCACCCCTGCACGTCAGATCGGCGCCCATCGTCCCGACAAACTCACGGGTGCTCGTTCGCGGAAGCGGACCCTCGGTGGCGGCGTACTCCGCGATGACGGTGGCGTTTTCCGGCGTCGCCGGTGTGACCACTTCGTCGGACAGTGAGGTCTGCGCCAGGGGCGGCGTGGCGACAGTGGACTCCTCCAGCGACATCACCTCGACAGTGGTCGCTGGAGCGCACCCGCAGAGCGCCAGCACAAAACCGAGTGCCACCGTTCCGGCAGCGACCTTCATACGCATGCCGCGACCCTAGCCCGGGGCCCGCGGGCGGGCAAGCGTCTCAGCCGAGGACGTCCCAGACGGCGGGCGTCGGAGAATCGGTGAACAACCGTCCGGCGCTCCAGCCGTCGGTGCGGCCTCCGCCGGTTGTGACGAACGCGCCGCGGCGCACGCCCTCGAAACGAAACCCGAGCGCGCGGGCGGCTCGGGCCGATGCGACGTTGCCCACGGCGGCGTTCCACTCCAGACGATCGAGTCCGAGGCCCGACGGCTCGAACGCGTGGTCGATGACCGCGTGGGCGGCCTCCGTCAGATACCCGTTGCCGCGCTGGTCGCCGCGCATCCAGAACCCGATCTCGGCGGCGCCTGCGCCTCGGCGAGTGAGGCTGATCATGCCGACCAGCGAGACGGCCGCGTGCTGCGGGGCCGTGCGGATCGCCCATTCGTAGCCGCTGTCCGCCGAGGACCGGGAGGCTGCCTCGTCGACGAACTCGACCGCATGCTGCAAGGTGTACGGCGACGGCAGCGGCGTCCAGCGGGGGATCTCCGGATCCTGGCAGGCGTCGGTGATCGCGGGCGCATCCGCCGCGGTCGGTGCGGAGAGGGTCAGGCGCGTGGTGCGCAGGATCGGAGTGCTCATCAGTGTCCCGGAACGGACGGAGGGAGCGACGTGGTGCCGCTCCCTCCGTCGATGTGTTGTGCTCAGCGGCGACGCAGCAGGCCGACCTTGTCGTACACGTCGCCCAGGGTCCGATCGGCGACGGCCTCGGCCTTGCCAGCGTTGACCGACAGGACGCGGTCCAGCTCTGCGGGATCGGCCATCAGTTCGAGGGCCTTCGCGCGCACCGGCTCGAACTCGCTCACGACGGCATCGGCGACGGCCTTCTTGAAGTCGCCGTACCCCTTGCCCGAGAACTCGTCCTCAATCGCCGGTACCTGACGGCCGGTGAGCGCCGACATGATCACCAGCAGGTTCGACACGCCGGGCTTGTTCTGGCGGTCGTAGCGGACGGTGCCGTCATTGTCGGTCACTGCGCGCATGATCTTCTTCGCGTTGACGCTCGGCTCGTCGAGCAGGTACAGCACACCGGACTGGTTCTCCGCCGACTTCGACATCTTCGACGTCGGGTTCTGCAGGTCGTAGATGCGCGCGGTCTCCTGCTGGATCACCGGATTCGGAACGCGGAACGTCTCACCGAAGCGGGTGTTGAAGCGCTCCGCAAGGTCGCGGGTGAGCTCCACGTGCTGCTTCTGGTCCTCGCCGACCGGGACGACATCCGTCTGGTACAGCAGGATGTCGGCGGCCATCAGCACCGGATAGGTGAACAGGCCAACGCTGGTGGTGTCCGCGCCGTATCGGGACGACTTGTCCTTGAACTGCGTCATGCGTCCCGCCTCGCCGAAGCCGGTGAGGGTCGAGAGGATCCAGGCGAGCTCCGCGTGGGCGGGGACGTGGGACTGCACGTAGAGCGTGGAGCGGGTCGGCTCGATGCCGGCGGCGATGTACTGCGCAGCGGTACGGCGCGTCTTCTCACGCAGCTGCTGCGGATCCTGTGGAACGGTGAGGGCGTGCAGATCGACGACGGAGAAGAACGCGTCGTAGGAGTCCTGGAGGCCACGCCACTGCATCAGCGCACCGATGTAGTTGCCGATCTGCAGAGAATCGGCGGAGGGCTGCATTCCAGAGTAGAGGCGCGCTTTTCCAGTCACCCCTCGATCCTACGCGTGCCGTGAGCATGCACCGACGCCGGCCCTCGTCCGCGGCTGCCATACTGACGGCATGGGCGAGCAGATCACCGTCACCGAGGCCGATATCCGCGGTATCCGCCGCGATTTCACGCGCTACGTGGTGACGCGCCCGGCAACGATCGTCGCTCTGGTCGTCTTCGCAATGGCCACCATCGTGTTCGTGATCGTGGCGCTCGCCGCCCAACCGTTCTTCTGGGTGGCGGCGGCCGTCGCAGCGTTCGTGCTCGTCCTGTTGCCGTCGGCGCTGGGGCGCCAGGTCACCCGTGCGGCGCGCGCGGCGATGCCGGCCGGTTCCTGGATGCGCGCCTGGATCGAGGATGGGGCGCTGAAGACCGCCGGACCTACCGGGTCTGCGTCCACCTCGCTGCCCGCGTTCCGTCGAGCCATGGTGCATCCTGACGCGGTGCTCGTGCAGTGAACCGGCTCGAACGTGGTGGGCGTGTTCCCGCGCCGCTGCTTCACCTTCGAGGAGATCGAGGTGCTGCGTCGCGTCGACGCGGCGCGCGGACGCGGCGTGCAGAGCTCGCCGCCCGCGCCCGCCGCGTAGCCGACTCAGATCTCGTAGTCGACGATCACGGGGGCGTGATCGCTCCAGCGGGTGTCATAGCTCGGCGCCCGGAAGACGGAGTAGTTCGATGCGACGGCGGCGAGCGCGGGAGATGCCAGGTGGTAGTCGATGCGCCACCCGGAGTCGTTGTCGAACGCCTTGCCACGGGCGGACCACCACGTGTAGGGGCCGGGAACCTCGCCCGCGTGGGCGCGTCCCACGTCGATCCAGCCGAGGCCCGCGCCCACGGACCCGTCCACTCCGGTGATCTCGGTCCCCACGGCACCGAGGAAGCGGTCGAAGTAGGCGCGTTCGCGCGGGAGGAACCCGGCCTTCTTGACGTTGCCCTTCCAGTTCTTGATGTCCAGTTCACGGTGACCGACGTTGAGGTCTCCCGTGATGAGGGCGAGTGCGTCGCCGGCGCTGAGCTCGGGAAGGCGCAGCGTCATGGCATCGAGCATGGCCCACTTGGGATCCTGCTTCGCGGGCGTCTCCGCCTCACCGGTGAAGACGTACGCGGAGACCACGGTGACGGTGCGGCCGTTGACGACGAAGTCGGACTCGATCCAGCGCCCGGCGGTGTCGTGCTCGGCGGCGGCGATACCGATGCGAACGGCCGCGGCCTCGCTCCGGCTCGCGATGGCAACACCTGCGCGTCCCTTGGCGGTGGCCTCCTCATCGACGATGACCCAGCCGGGCAGCGCCTTCTCGAGCTCAGCGCGCGGGGCGCGGACCTCCTGGAGGGTGAGGACGTCGACGTCGGCCGTCTCGAGCCAGTCGTGCATGCCATTGCGCACCGCCGCTCGGATGCCGTTGACGTTCACGGATGCGATGCGAAGACGTGTCATGGGTACAGGCTACCGACCCCCTCGGACATTGCCGGTCGTCGTCAGCGCCGTCCGCGGTGGGCGCGTTGCGCTTCCAGCGTGGCCAGACGCTCGCGCGCTTCATCCAGCTCCTCCCGAGCCCGGGTGACGGTGCGGATGGCACGCCCGCGCGCGGCCCAGGCGGCGTCGCGGCGCGCAAGCCGAGCCTCGCGCAACCTCACCTCTGCGGCTCGCACCATCAGGTCGGCCTCGTCGATGCGCCGCTCGTGCTCGCTGCGCTCGACGATGGGCGTATCGGTCTCATCCGCACGCTCGGTGATCCAGGCCGCCGCCAGCAGCACCACGATCATCGCTATCCGGAACCACAGGAACAGCCCCAGCAGGATGGCGAACGTCGCGATCAGCGGGTTGGCGGGTGGGCGGCCGAGCAGCCATCCGGCGGAGAACTGCAGGATCACGAGTGCCGCGGCGCCCGAGGCAGATGCCGGAAGCACCTGGCGCAGGCCCAGGTCCGTGCCGCTCAGCCAGGTGAACAAGGTGACGAGCACCACGAGGTCGACGAGCAGGGTCACCACGACGGTGGCCGAGCGGCCGAGGAGGGCGACGGCCGGAAGCGACTCTCCCCACCCCAGTGCATCGAACACCCCGCCCAGAGCAGAGGTTCCGATCGCGCTCATGGCACCACCGGTGAGCAGCAGGATGGCGTAGCCGAGCGCCGCAAGCGCATCCCACACCTTGACCATGGCGAAGTGGGCGTCCACGGCGGGAAGGCCGAACATGTCACGGACGGCGCTGCGGAGAAAGGTGACCCATCCCACGGCGGTCCAGGCGAAGACGACGAAGGCGACGACGCCCGTGACCGACCAGACCGGACGCGCACCGGCGGCGAGATCGCGCACCTGCACGTCGGAGACCAGTCCTGGCCCGCCGTCGAAGGAGATGAGCCCCGGCGCGAGGCCGTTCACCAGTCCCAGCAGCGAGTCCACGGCCTGCACGGATGACCCCAGCCAGATCCCCAGCACGGCGACGGCGATATACAGCGCCGAGAAAACGGCGAACACGGCCTGGTCGCTGGTTCCCGATGCCAGCAGCAGGCCGTTGCGGCGATTGAAGCGCGCCCACACCCGCAGCGGGAACGAGTTGGAGAGCGCGCGTGTCAGCGATCGGTTGCGGGCTTCCCCGGCCCCCTGCGTAGTCTCGGCGCTCACCCGTCCAGCCTAGGGGCGCGCCCGCCGTGCGCCTGGTTGCGAACGCATGAGCATGCGCCGAAAGCAGGAGAGATGCACGCTATCCGTCATGATCTCGCCGCATCGTCCTGCGTTCACGACGCGGATGCGGGGGAGCGGGCTTAGTCGGGCGACGACCCGTCGCGCTGGCGCTTCAGCTCACGCTCGCGCAGGAGGGTCTGTTCGATGCGCTGGCGCGCGGTGATGCGCTCGGCGGGCGTCGCCTCCAGCTCCTCCAGCTCGCGTTGACGCAGCTCGAACTTCTCCTCGGCGTGCGCCACGTCCCGACGCGCGGCACGACGCTGCCAGAACCCGGCCTCGACGGCGGCTCCCCGAGCTTCGGCGAGCTCCAGCTGGGCGGCATCCAGCAGCACGAGCGCGTCCTGGATGCGCTGCTCGCGCGCTCCGACGCGCTCGATGACGATGTCGTGGTCATCGGCGGATTCGGCCACCCACGCCGCCGACAGCAGGATCGCCATCATCACGAAGCGGATCCAGAGCAGGAGACCGATCAGCACCGCGAAGGTGACGAGCAGCGGGTTGCTCGGGGTCTTGCCGATCAGGAAGCCGAACGCGAGCTGCAGAACCGCTACCGCGCCGCCACCGAGGAGCGCCCCCGGAAGCACGTGGCGGGTGCTCAGGGAAGTGGCTGTGAGGAAGCGGAAGAGGACGACGAGCGTCACGGTGTTCACGGCGAACAGCACGGCGATCGACACGACCCGGCTCACGAAGGCGAGCCACCCGTCATCCGTCCACTGCAGGAGGGAGAAGAGCCAGCTGAACGCCGAGGTGGTTCCCCAGCCGAGGACCGCTCCGATGAGCAGGAGCACCGCGAACCCGATGGCCGCGAGAAGGTCACGCACCTTCAGCAGGATCGCATTACCGGTCTCGTTGGGCAGGCCGAAGATATCGCGCACGGTGGCGCGGATCGCCCCGATCCATCCGACCGCCGTGAACAGCACGACGAGGAGGGCGACGATACCGGTGATGCCGAGGGTGGTCGCACTCTGCGAGGCGACGTCGTGGACGGCGTCAGGGGAGATGATCCCCCCGTTCTTCTTGATTGCGCCCGGCAAGTACTGGTTGATGACGTCGATCAGACCGTCGATGGCCGCAGCGTTGCTGCCCAGCCATAGTCCCGCGACCGCGAACGCGAGATAGAGCGCGGCGAAGATCGCGAACAGCGCTTGATAACTGACACCGGCTGCAAGCGTCTGTCCGTTGCGCCGGGAGAAGCGCTGGAAGACGCGCACCGGGAACCACTGCATGACCTTCTCAGCCGTCTGCTGCGCCTGCTGCACGACCGCCGCCGGTCCCGACGCCTCCTTTTCGTCCTGCTCCGCCGCCGTGCGGCTGCCGACCTCGCTCATGCCGCCGCCCGGACCGAGAACGCCGCCGCCGCGTCGAGCGCAGCCGGTGCGCCTTCGGGAAAGAGCGGGAAGCTGACCGCGTCGATGTCCGCGATGTCGTGCCAGCGGATCGGGCTGCCCTCATCGAGCACGAACAGCGCCGCATCGTCGGGGATCTCCTCCAGCGCGTGTCCGCGGGCGGCGAAGATGAACGCGATCTCGTGGCCCGGCTGGCCTTCGTAGGAGAAGAGGTTCTCCGTCACGGAGATCAGCTCGACCTCGTCTGGCTCGATCCCGAGCTCCTCAACGAACTCGCGTCGGACGGCCTGCGCGGCGGTCTCGCCGAACTCGACACCGCCTCCGATGGCGCGCAGGAACCGTTGCCCGGTCGCCAGCTCGACACCCTCCAGGGCGAGCACACGCCCCTCTCGAACGGGCAGGCCGACGGCGATGACTCGGATGGCGCTCACCCGTCCACGCTAACCGATCTGCTCCGGGCGGGTGGTGCGGGTTGACGCGAGCGACGAATCGGCGCTAGCGCAGACCAGAGGGGCGCCGTCATCGACGGCGCCCCTCTGGTCTGCGGTGAGTTCAGCGACGGCCGGACAGGACCGCCTGCTTGACCTCGGCGATGGCCTTGGTGACCTCGATGCCACGGGGGCACGCCTCGGTGCAGTTGAAGGTGGTGCGGCAGCGCCACACGCCTTCCTTGTCGTTGAGGATGTCCAGGCGCACGTCAGCGGCGTCATCTCGGGAGTCGAAGATGAAGCGGTGCGCGTTGACGATGGCGGCGGGGCCGAAGTACTGCCCATCCGTCCAGAAGACCGGGCAGGACGACGTGCACGCAGCGCACAGGATGCACTTGGTGGTGTCATCGAAGCGCTCGCGCTCGACGATCGACTGCGTGCGCTCCTTGCCCGGCTCGGCCGCCTTGGCCGGCTGCAGGAAGGGCTGCACCTCGCGGTAGGAGGCGAAGAACGGCTCCATGTCGACGATCAGGTCCTTCTCCAGCGGCAGACCCTTGATCGCCTCGACGTAGATCGGCTTGGAGATGTCCAGGTCCTTGATCAGCGTCTTGCAGGCGAGCCGGTTGCGGCCGTTGATGCGCATGGCGTCCGAACCGCAGATGCCGTGCGCGCAGGAGCGGCGGAACGACAGCGAACCGTCGACCTCCCACTTGATCTTGTGCAGCGCGTCCAGCACGCGGTCGGTGGCGTACAGCTCCACGTCGTAGTCCACCCAGCGCGGCTCGGCGTCCTGCTCCGGGTCGAAACGACGGATGATGAACGTGACCGTGTAGGCCTGCACACCGGAGTCGTTGGTGGGTGCCTCGGCGAGATCAGTCGACATCAGTACTTCCTCTCCATCGGCTGGTAGCGGGTGACGACGACGGGCTTCCAGTCCAGCTTGATGTGGTCGGTGGCGTCATCGGAGTGGGGGTCACCGGTGAGGTAGGCCATCGTGTGCTTCATGTAGTTCTCGTCGTCGCGCTTCGGGAAGTCGTCGCGCATGTGACCGCCACGGCTCTCCTCGCGGTTGCGGGCCGCATACACGACCACCTCGGCGAGATCGAGCAGGAAGCCCAGCTCGATCGCCTCCAGCAGGTCCGTGTTGAAGCGGCGACCCTTGTCGTCGACGTAGATGTTCTTGTAGCGCTCGCGCAGTTCCTCGATGGTACCCAGCACGCTGGTCAGCGACTCCTCGGTGCGGAACACCTGAGCCTTCATGTCCATCTCGTCCTGCAGACGCTTGCGCAGCGTGGCGATGCGCTCCGTGCCCTTGGCGTTGCGGATGCCCTCGACCATGTCGATGACGGCCTGCGCGGGGTTCTCCGGAAGCGGCACGAACTCGGCCGCGTTGGCGTACTTCACGGCGTTGCGACCGGCGCGCTTGCCGAACACGTTGATGTCCAGCAGGGAGTTGGTACCGAGGCGGTTGGAACCGTGCACTGACACGCACGCGCACTCACCGGCGGCGTAGAGTCCCGGAACCACGGTGTTGTTGTCCGCGAGGACCTCGGCGTCGTTGTTGGTGGGGATGCCGCCCATGGCGTAGTGCGCGGTGGGCATCACCGGAACCGGCTCGACCACCGGGTCCACGCCCAAATAGGTGCGCGCGAACTCGGTGATGTCGGGGAGCTTGGTCTCCAGGACCTCGGCGCCCAGGTGCGTGCAGTCCAGCAGCACGTAGTCCTTGTGGGGGCCGGCGCCGCGCCCGTCCAGGACCTCCTGGACCATCGAGCGCGCCACGATGTCGCGCGGTGCGAGGTCCTTGATGGTGGGGGCGTAGCGCTCCATGAAGCGCTCACCGGAGGCGTTGCGGAGGATGGCGCCCTCACCGCGCGCACCCTCGGTGAGGAGGATGCCCAGGCCCGCGAGGCCGGTGGGGTGGAACTGGAAGAACTCCATGTCCTCCAGCGGCAGCTTCTTGCGCCAGATGATGCCGACGCCGTCACCGGTGAGGGTGTGGGCGTTGGAGGTGGTCTTGAACATCTTCCCGAATCCGCCGGTGGCGAAGACGACCGCCTTGGAGTGGAACACGTGGATCTCGCCCGTGGCCAGCTCGTAGGCGACGACGCCCGCGATCTTCGTGTCCGCGCCCTCGCCGACCGTGATGAGGTCGAGAGCGTAGAACTCGTTGAAGAAGTTGATGCCCAGCCGCACGCAGTTCTGGAACAGCGTCTGCAGGATCATGTGACCGGTGCGGTCAGCCGCGTAGCAGGCACGGCGCACCGGCGCCTTGCCGTGATCGCGGGTGTGGCCGCCGAAGCGGCGCTGGTCGATCTTGCCCTCGGGGGTGCGGTTGAAGGGAAGACCCATGTTCTCGAGGTCGATGACCGCGTCGATGGCCTCCTTCGCGAGGATCTCCGCCGCGTCCTGGTCGACGAGGTAGTCACCGCCCTTGACGGTGTCGAAGGTGTGCCATTCCCAGCTGTCCTCTTCGACGTTGCCGAGTGCGGCTGCCATGCCGCCCTGCGCCGCTCCCGTGTGGGAGCGCGTCGGGTAGAGCTTGGAGATGACCGCGGTCTTCGCGCCGGGGCCCGCCTCGATCGCCGCGCGCATGCCGGCGCCGCCGGCACCGACGATGACGACGTCGAACTGGTGGTAGTGCACGCCGTCCTTGACGTACGAGTCTGCTGTCTCAGTAGCCACGCTGTGATGCCTCTCCGGATTCCCGCTCAACTGCACGTCACACCGGCGACCACGTCACCGGCGGTGGCGCCGATGCAGGGGTCGAAGGCGATCACGACGTAGGTGCCGAGGATGATGAGGACCGCCGCGGCGATCCAGATCAGGCTGACGAGCACCGTGCGAACGGTCTTGTGGGTCACGTAGTCGTTGGTGACGGTGGTCATGCCGTTGGCGCCGTGGATCAGAGCGAGCCAGAGCATGAGCCCGTCCCAGACCTGCCAGAAGCCGCCGGCGTACTTGCCCGCCACGAACCCGAACGTGATCTGGTGGATCCCCTCGCCCGTCAGTAGGTTGACGAACAGGTGCCCGAAGATCAGGACGATCAGCAGCACGCCGCTGATGCGCATGTAGAGCCAGCCCCACTTCTGGAGGTTGAAGCCGCCGTTGCGCTTGACGTGCGGCGTGCGCGGCATCGCGAGCATCTCCGCGGTCATCAGTGACCACCTCCCACAGAGCTGAACACGCGCACGAGGTGCGCGGGGGCGAAGCCGGCCATCACCACGACCCAGACCGCGATGACGCCCCAGAAGAGCTGGCGCTGGTACTTGGCGCCCTTCGACCAGAAGTCGACGAGGATGATGCGCAGGCCGTTGAACGCGTGGAAGGCGATCGCCGCGACCAGCACCGTCTCTCCCAGACCCATGACCGGGTTCTTGTACGTGCCGATGACGGCGTCGTACGCCTCCGGCGACACAGTCAGCAATGCCGAGTCCAGCACGTGGACCAGCAGGAAGAAGAAGATCGCGACACCGGTGATGCGGTGCAGAACCCAGGACCACATGCCTTCGTTACCCCGGTACAGGGTGCCGCGCGGCGTCTTCGATGTGGTCTCGGATACCGACGGTGTCAAGCGAGCGCTTGTGGACACGTCGTCCTCCCTGATCGATGAGAAGCGCAGGCGTGAACGGCACGCGGGCGCATCCACATCCTATGCCCGCCGTGCAGAAGGGTCGAGAAAGGACACCCTTACTCTGGGGGTACTGTCGCTCCGCCCGGGCGTGCCGCCGCCGCGGACGCCGGCGAAGTCGCCCGCCTGTGCGAGCCGCCAGGAACGGGCAGAGCGGTGCCGGTACGGTGAGGGGCATGACTGCGCCCTTGGACGACTTCTACGCTGTGATCCCGGCGGGAGGCATCGGCAGCCGCCTGTGGCCGCTGTCCCGCGCCGACGCGCCGAAGTTCCTGCACGATCTGACGGGTTCCGGACATTCCCTGCTGCGCGACACCTGGGACCGTCTGCTGCCCCTGGCCGGACCCGAGCGCATCGCCGTGGTCACCGGGCGGGCGCATCGAGCGGCAGTGGAGGAGCACCTCCCCGACCTGGCGGACATGAACGTGTTCCTGGAGTCCGAGCCCCGGGAGTCATCGGCTGCCATCGGCCTCGCCGCCGCGATCCTGCATCGGCGCAACCCCGACGTGATCATCGGATCCTTCGCCGCCGATCACGTGATCCGCGGGGAGCGGGTGTTCGAGTGGGCGGTGCAGCAGGCGGTCGCCGTCGCGCGCGCGGGCTACATCTGCACGATCGGCATCACCCCGACCGAGCCGTCCGTCGGCTTCGGCTACATCAAACGCGCCGACGACGAGCTCGCGGTGGAGGGCGCTCCCGAGGCGGCGCTGGTCGAGCGCTTCGTCGAGAAGCCGGACCTCGCCACGGCCAAGCAGTATCTGGAGGAGCGCACCTACCTCTGGAACGCGGGGATGTTCATCTCCCGCGCCGATGTGCTTCTCGAGGAGCTGCGCCGGACGAAGCCCGCGTTGCACGCGGGTCTCATCGAGCTGGCGGAGGCATGGGATGACAAGGAGCTGCGCGGTCCCGCGGTCGATCGGATCTGGCCGCGGCTGGAGAAGATCGCCATCGACTACTCGGTCGCCGAGCCCGCCGCCGATGCGGGTCGTCTCGCCGTCATCCCGGGGCACTTCGACTGGGACGACGTCGGCGACTTCGCCAGCCTCGCAAAGCTGCAGAACCGCGGCCGCCCGAGTGATCTGGCCATCATCGGCGCAGAGGCCCGCGTGCTCGCCGACGCCTCCAGCGGCATCGTGGTCAGCCAGACCAAACGCGTGATCTCCCTCATCGGCGTGCGCGACATCGTGGTGGTCGACACTCCGGACGCGCTGCTGGTCACCACCAGCGAGCACGCCCAGCGCGTGAAGGGTGTCGTAGACGCGTTGAAGCTCACGGGCCGCGGCGACGTTCTGTAGTCGCGCACGCTTCCGCGTGATCATCTGCGCAGGTCAGCGCGCAGAATCGCGGGCGAAAATCCGGCTTCGTGCTCATATGAGCACGACGTTGAGGATCTGTTGCATCTCGATAACCATTGGATCTGCACCCGTCGAAGCGCGCATGTTTCCGGGTAGTTTTCGATTGCTCCCGTGAAGTCCGCGGGGCCTATCCCGTGGAGGCCTGAGTGACCATCTCAACCACCAAGAAGATCGTGGGCGTCGCAGCAGCAGCCGGCCTGCTCTTCGCGCTCGCCGGCTGTGGTGCCGCACCCGAAGACACCACGTCGACGTCGGGCGCAGGCGCCACCGGCGGTGCCGAGAAGCCCGCTGACAGCAACTTCAAGCCCTGCATCGTCTCCGACGACGGCGGATGGAACGACAAGTCGTTCAACCAGTCCGCCAAGGAGGGCCTCGACAAGATCGCCGCCGAGCTCGGCGTCAAGACGGTCGAGCTGCAGTCCGACGGCGACAGCGACTACGCGCCCAACCTGGAGCAGCTGGTCAGCCAGAACTGCACCTACATCGTGACCGTCGGCTTCAAGCTGGCCGCCGCCACGGTGGACTCGGCCAAGGCCAACCCCGACATCAACTACGCGATCATCGACGATTCCGCCGATGTCGACCAGGACGGCAAGACCGACGCGCCGAACATCAAGCCGCTGCTGTTCGACACCGTGCAGGCTGCCTACCTCGGCGGTTACGCCGCTGCCGCGTGGTCTGACGCCAGCGGCGTCAACAAGGTCGGCACCTTCGGTGGCATCCCGATCCCGCCGGTCACCATCTTCATGGACGGCTTCGTCGACGGTGTGAAGAAGTTCAACGAGGACAACAGCAAGAACGTCGAGGCCATCGGCTGGGACGTCGCTGCGCAGAACGGTCAGATGACGGGTGGCTTCGCAGCCAACGACACCGCCAAGCAGACCGCTCAGTCGCTGCTGGACCAGGGTGCTGACGTGCTGCTGCCCGTCGGTGGCCCGATCTACCAGTCGGCTGCCGCCGCCATGGCAGAGGGCGACGTCATGCTCGGCGTCGACTCCGACGTGGCCGTGTCCGACCCCTCGGTCGCCGACAAGGTGCTCGTCTCGATCATGAAGCGCATCGACGAGGCCGTGTACACCTCGGTCAAGGAAGCCGCTGCTGGCAACGTGGACGTGACCCCGTACCTGGGCACGCTCGCCAACGACGGTGTCGGCCTCTCCAGCTTCCACGACTTCGAGTCGAAGCTGCCCGCCGGTCTCACCGACAAGCTGGATGCCCTGAAGAAGGACATCATCGACGGCAAGATCACGGTCACCTCGGTCTCCTCGCCGAAGGCCTGACCCACTCCCGGATGCGGCCGGGCGGAATCCTCCGCCCGGCCGCATCTGCTGTCATCACCCCGGATCGAGCACCAGCGGCGCGCACATCGCGGCCTGTTGACGCTCTGTCCTCTGAACACGTGTCCTCGATAAGGTGCACCCATGAAGCTTGAGCTCCGCGGAATCACGAAGCGGTTCGGCAACCTCGTCGCCAACGACCACATCTCCCTGACTGTCCAGCCCGGTGAGATCCACGCGCTGCTCGGGGAGAACGGCGCCGGAAAGTCCACCCTGATGAACGTCCTGTACGGCCTCTACCAGGCCGACGAGGGCGAGATCCTGCTGGATGACGTCGTCCAGAACTTCGCCGGCCCCGGCGACGCGATGTCCGCCGGCATCGGCATGGTGCACCAGCACTTCATGCTGATCCCGGTCTTCACCGTGGCCGAGAACGTGATGCTCGGCCACGAGCAGACCCATGGTCCCGGCATCCTCGACATCGACGCCGCCCGCGAGCACGTGCGCACCGTGGCGGCGCGCTTCGGGTTCGAGATCGACCCCGACGCGATCGTGGAGGACCTTCCGGTCGGCGTCCAGCAGCGCGTCGAGATCATCAAGGCTCTGGCACGCGATGCCCGCGTGCTGGTGTTCGATGAGCCCACCGCCGTGCTCACCCCGCAGGAGACCGATGAGCTGATGGCCATCATGCGTCAGCTGCGCGAAGAGGGCACCGCCATCGTCTTCATCACCCACAAGCTGCGCGAGGTGCGCGAGGTGGCCGATCGGATCACCATCATCCGCCTCGGACGCGTCGTGGGGGAGGCTTCGCCCACCGCGAGCAACACCGAGCTGGCGTCCCTCATGGTGGGCCGTGCGGTCGAGCTCACGGTGCACAAGAACGCACCCGACATCCGCCCGGGTGGCCTGGTCGTCAGCGACCTGAGCGTCCAGCTGCCGTCGGGTCAGCTCGCCGTGGATCACATCAGCTTCGAGGTGCGCCCCGGTGAGGTGCTCGCCATCGCCGGTGTGCAGGGCAACGGGCAGACGGAGCTGGTCGAAGCGCTCGTCGGCATGCAGAACCGGGTCACCGGTTCCGCCCGGCTGGGGGATGTCGAGCTGGTGGGCAAGAACGTGCGAGCGGTGCTCGACGCCGGTGTCGGCTTCGTGCCCGAGGACCGCAACGAGGACGGCCTGGTCGGCTCGTTCTCGGTGGCGGAGAACCTCATCCTCGATCGTTCCTCCGATGCGCAGTTCGCGGTCGCGGGCACGATCCGCCGCGGTGCGCTCGACACCTTCGCGCGTGACCGCATCGCGGAGTACGACATCCGGACGCAGGGCCCGCAGACCCCGGCGGCTGCGCTCTCGGGCGGCAACCAGCAGAAGGTGGTGATCGCCCGCGAGCTGAGCCGCGACCTGACGCTCTTCATCGCGTCCCAGCCCACGCGCGGCGTCGATGTCGGCTCGATCGAGTTCATCCACAAGCGCGTCGTCGAGACGCGCGATTCGGGCGTGCCCGTCATCGTCGTCTCCACGGAGCTCGACGAGGTCACCGCGCTCGCCGACAAGATCGCGGTGATGTACCGCGGACAGATCATGGGCATCGTCCCCGCGGACACCCCGCGCGACGTGCTCGGCCTCCTGATGGCGGGAGAGAAGGCAGCATGAACGAGAAGAACAGCGGATCGGACGACCCGCTCGCGGCAGCAGGACCAACGGCTGCTGCCGAGGCGGTCGCGGCCGAGAAGACCATCACCACCGAGGTGGCCAGCACCGCCGGAGCGCTCGCCGCCCAGGGCGAGCCGAGTCGCAACATCCAGAACATCCCGGTTCCCCGCGGCAACGCGGTGATGCGGGAGATCCTCCGCGGCAGTGTCGTCACGACGCTGTTCGCGATCCTCGCGGCCTTCATCATCGGCGGCATCCTCATCGCCGCCACCGACCCCGCCGTGCAGAAGGCGTCCGGCTACTTCTTCAGCCGCCCGATGGACACCATCTCCGCCATCTGGCACGCGGTGTCCAACGGCTACTGGGCCCTCTTCCGCGGCTCCATCTTCGATCCCGAAGCGGCGAACTTCGTGCGGATGATCCGCCCGCTGACGAACACGCTCGGCTTCGCGGTGCCGCTCATCCTCGCCGGTCTCGGTGTCGGCCTCGCCTTCCGTGTGGGCCTGTTCAACATCGGTGCTCAGGGGCAGATGCTCATCGCGGGCGTGTTCGCCGGCTTCCTGTCGTTCCAGATGTCGATGCCGATGTGGCTGCACATCCCGTTCACCATCCTGGTCGCCGCCCTCGGTGGCGCGGCATGGGCCGGAATCGCGGGCTTCCTCAAGGCGCGCACGGGTGCGCACGAGGTGATCCTCACGATCATGCTGAACTGGATCGCCCTCAACCTCGTCGGCTTCCTGGTGCGCACTCCCGGGCTGCAGAAGCCCGGATCGAACCAGTCGCAGTCGGTTGCGACGCCCGAGACCGCACAGCTGCCGGCACTGGCCGGCCCGCAGTTCCCGGGACTGAATCTCGGCCTCATCGTGGTGATCATCCTCACGGTGGTGGTCTGGTGGCTGATGGAGCGCTCCAGCCTCGGCTTCCGCATGCGCGCCGTGGGCGAGAACCCCCACGCAGCCCGTGCCGCGGGCATCAGCGTCGACCGGATGTACATCTACGCGATGATGTTCGCCGGAGCCCTCGCCGGCATCGCCGGTGCGTACCAGGTGACCGCCGTCACCACCTCCGGCTTCGACAACCGCTTCGATGCGGGCGTCGGCTTCGACGCGATCACCGTGGCGCTGCTCGGACGCAGCCGCGCCGGCGGCGTGTTCGCGGCCGGTCTGCTCTTCGGCGCTCTCAAGGCCGGATCCTTCGCGATGAGTGGCCAGGGCATCCCGTCCGAGATCGTCGTGGTGGTCCAGTCGATCATCGTTCTCTTCATCGCGGCACCGCCGCTGGTGCGGACGATCTTCTTCCTCCCCAAGAGCGACGCGGAGATCGCGGCGAAGCTCAAGGCCAAGGCAGCCAAGAAGGCGGCCAAGACGAAGGCGGTGGCGGCATGACCGTGACTGACATCCAGACTCCCGCCCCGGCGACGGCGGACATCAAACCGCCGCTGAAGCTGAAGGTGCCGGTGTCGCTGACCGTCGCGTTCGCGCTGCTCGGCCTGCTGCTGCTGCTCGCGCCCCGCCACGGGGACGCCATCTTCAACCTGGACCCGAACTCGTCCCAGAAGATTCCGGTCGTGCTCGGGGATCTGCCCGTGCCCGCCGACGTGACCATCGCGCTCTGCATGGTGGTGCTCGCTCTCCTCACCGCCTGGACCTGGTTCGCCACGGCGACCCGGCGCAAGGCGGGGGCCTGGGCACCGGTGATCTTCGGCGCGCTGGCCGTGTTCGTCTTCGTGACGTGGGCCGCGGCCGGCGCCAGCGGCAAGGTCCCGGTCGTGGGCCTGCTCTCGGGTGCGCTCTCTCTCGCCGTGCCGCTCGTGTTCGGCGCGCTCGGCGGCATCATCGGCGAGCGCGTCGGTGTGGTCAACGTGGCGATCGAGGCGCAGTTCCTCCTCGGAGCGTTCATGGCCGCGATCACGTCGTCCATCACGCACAACCCGTACGTCGGACTGATCGGCGCGATGATCGGCGGCATGCTCGTTGCCTTCGTGCTGGCGGCGTTCGCGATCAAGTACCTGGTGGAGCAGGTGATCATCGGTGTCGTGCTCAACGGCCTCGTGCTCGGTCTCACGAGCTTCCTGTACCAGATCGTGCTGGTGCCGAACGCTCCCGCTCTGAACACCCCCGCGCAGTTCGGCAACCTGAAGATCCCACTGCTCGGAGACATCCCCGTGATCGGCCCGGTGCTGTTCAACCAGCCGTTCATCGTGTACCTGATGTACATCGTGGTGCCGCTGGTGGCATTCAGCCTGTACCGCACCCGCTGGGGTCTGCGCGTTCGTGCCGTGGGCGAGTACCCGCGCGCTGCCGACACCGTGGGTATCAACGTGAACCGTGTGCGCTTCACCAACGTCGTGCTCGCCGGCGCGATCGCCGGTGTGGGCGGTGCGTACTTCACGCTCGCCTCGGTGCCGCTGTTCACGCAGAACATGACCAACGGCCTCGGCTTCATCGCCCTCGCCGCGGTCATCTTCGGCCGCTGGGACCCGATGCGCGCGACCTTTGCCGCGCTGCTGTTCGGCTTCGCGCAGAACCTGCAGAACACCTTCAGCGCCCTGCAGTCGCCGGTGCCGAAGGAGTTCCTGCTCATGCTGCCGTACGTCGTCACCCTGATCGCCGTGGCCGGCTTCGTCGGCCGCATCAAGGGTCCGGCGGCGTCGGGCAAGCCCTACATCAAGGGCTGACACATTTCATAGCGCGCGAATGGGCCCAATTCGACCCGGATTGGGCCCATTCGCGCACAACGGAGATCGTCGACGCGGCCACGAGCCGCAGGAGAGGAAGACATGGACATCGCCTGGGACGAGCTGCGAACGGCGGCCGTGGAAGCCATGCAGAAGGCCTACGTGCCGTACTCGAGATTCAAGGTGGGCGCTGCTGCACTCGTCACCGACGGACGCATCGTGTCGGGCTGCAACGTGGAGAACGCCTCGTACGGTGTGACCCTCTGCGCTGAATGCGGCCTGGTGTCGGCGCTGCACATGTCCGGGGGCGGCCAGCTGGTGGCCTTCGTCTGTGTGGACGGTGAGGGGCGCACGCTGATGCCGTGCGGTCGCTGCCGGCAGCTGCTGTTCGAGCACGCGGTGCCGGGCATGCTGCTGGAGACCGTCTCCGGCATCCGCACCATCGACGAGGTCCTGCCGGACGCGTTCGGTCCCCGCAACCTCGAGGAGGCGGCACGATGACCCTGGAGCCGTTCGCCGCCGTCGACGTCATCGCCGCCAAGCGCGATCGTCACCCCGTCGCCGAGGACGCCCTCCGATGGATGATTGACGCCTACACGCGCGGCTACGTGTCGGATGCGCAGATGTCGGCGTTCGCGATGGCGATCTTCCTCAACGGCATGAGCCGCGACGAGATCCGCGTGATGACCGAGGCCATGATCGCCTCCGGGGAGCGGATGAGCTTCGACGGGCTCGGCAAGACGACGGTGGACAAGCACTCCACCGGCGGCGTCGGAGACAAGATCACGCTTCCGCTCGCGCCGCTGGTCGCCGCATTCGGCGTCGCGGTGCCGCAGCTGTCCGGTCGCGGTCTCGGGCACACCGGTGGGACGCTCGACAAGCTCGAATCGATCCCGGGGTGGCGTGCGGCGCTGTCGAACGAGGAGATCTTCGCGCAGCTGCGAGGCGATGCCGGAGCGGTCATCTGCGCCGCCGGCACCGGGCTCGCCCCCGCCGACAAGAAGCTGTACGCCCTGCGTGATGTCACCGGCACCGTTCAGGCCATTCCGCTGATCGCCTCGTCGATCATGTCGAAGAAGATCGCCGAGGGCACCAGCGCGCTGGTGCTGGACGTGAAGTTCGGCTCGGGTGCCTTCATGCAGGACATCGACCGTGCCCGCGAACTGGCCGAGACCATGGTCGCGCTGGGAACGGACTCCGGCGTCTCGACCACGGCCCTGCTCACCGACATGAACGTGCCGCTCGGACTCGCGATCGGTAACGCGAACGAGGTGCGCGAATCGGTGGAGGTGCTCGCCGGCGGCGGCCCGGCCGATGTCGTGGAGCTCACCCTCGCGCTGGCACGCGAGATGCTGGCACTGGCCGGGCAGCCCGATGCGGATGTCGAGGCGGCTCTCGCCGATGGGCGCGCGATGGACCACTGGCGCAGCATGATCATCGCGCAGGGCGGCGATCCGGATGCTGCGCTTCCCGTGGCCCGCGAGACGCACACCGTGACCGCGCCGCGTGACGGATTCGTCACGCGGCTGGAGGCCCTTCCCTTCGGCGTGGGGGCATGGCGACTGGGCGCTGGTCGCGCTCGCGCCGAGGACGCCGTCGTTCATGCGGCCGGCATCGATCTGCACGTGAAGCCCGGCGACGCCGTGCGTGCGGGAGATCCGGTCTTCACCCTCTCTGCGGAGGACGAGGCCCGCTTCGCCGGTGCTCTCGCCTCGGTGGAGGGCGCGTGGGAGATCGGCGACACCGCACCCGAGCGCACGCCGATCGTGCGCGAGCGCATCACCGCGTGAGTTCCTGCTGCCGTGGACGCGACCGAGTCGGGTCCACGGCGGCGCTTCGTCCACTCGGCGGCGCGCCCGCGATGACACACGCGCTCGTATCCCGCGGCCTCACCGCGTAGTCTGCGAGTGCCTCTCTTTCGCCACGTCCCTCCGGAGGAAACATGTCCATCGACGCCCACGGCGATGTCCGCATCGACGGTGTCTCGCTGCGCAGCCTGCCCAAGGTCTCGCTCCACGATCACCTGGATGGCGCCGTCCGCCCCGAGACGGTGGTGGAACTGGCGGCGGAGGCCGGTATCGAACTGCCGGCCGCCGACGCCGACGGTCTCGTGGCGTGGATGCTGCAGCGCACGCAATCCGGATCTCTGGAGGAGTACCTCACGGCGTTCGAGCCGGTGCTGGCCGTGCTGCAGACCCGGGAGGCGCTGACCCGGGTGGCGCGGGAGTACGTGGAGGACCTTGTTGCGGACGGCGTGGTGTACGGCGAGGTCCGCTGGGCACCGGAACTGCACATCGCGGGCGGCCTGTCGATGGCGGAAGCCGTGGACGCGGTACAGGACGGCTTGGAGCAGGGCGAGGACGACGCCGACGACAACGACGCGGAGATCCGCGTTTCCCAGATCCTGTCGGCGATCCGTGGGGGCGCGTACGTGCGTGAGGTCGCCGAGCTGGCTGTCGCGTCGCGCGACGCCGGCGTGGTCGCATTCGACATCGCGGGTGCCGAAGACGGCAACCCGGCATCGGAGTACGCCGATGTCTTCACCTATCTGGCGAACGAGTTCCTCCCGGTGACGGTGCACGCGGGCGAGGGCGCCGGAGTGGACTCGATCCGTTCGGCGCTGATCGACGGGCGTGCCCTCCGTCTCGGGCACGGCACGCGCATCGCCGAGGACCTCAGCATCGTGGGCCGCGCCGACGACGAGGTGCGCGTGCAGTTCGGCGACGTCGCTCGCTGGGTGCGCGACCGGGAGATCCCGCTCGAGCTGTCGCCGTCCTCCAACCTGCAGACCGGCGCCATTGAGGCGTGGGGCGACCAGATCGCCGACCACCCCTTCGATCTGCTGTTCCAGCTCGGCTTCGCGGTCACCGTGAACGCCGACAATCGCACCATGAGCCGCACCTCGCTCACCCGGGAGCTGGCGCTGCTGGCCGAAGCGTTCGGCTACGGGCTGGAGGACATCGAGTCGTTCCAGCTCAATGCCGCCGCTGCCGCGTTCCTGTCGGTGGAGGAACGCGAGGAGCTGATCGAGCTCATCGGCGAGGGCTTCGCCCGCTGAGTCGAGGTGCCGGGCGGCCACTTCGCAGGGTGGCTGCTCGGCTCGGGGCACCCGGCCCCGGGGTCACTCGTTCGCGAGGCCGGGATGCGTGGCGAGGTAGGCGTCGAAGGCCTCCGCAGATGTCTTCGACGGCGTGTAGCCGAAGTCCTGTTTCAGCGCGTCGTTCGCGAGCACAGGGCGGTACCGGAGGAAGCGGACCTGTTCCGGACCCCAGGGCACCAGCTTCAGCGCCCGGCCGATCCGCAGGCCGGCCGCGAGGGCCGGGGCGGGAATGGTGAGCAGCGGCTTGCCGAGACGCCGCGCCAGTTCGGGCACGGTGAGGGCGCCGTCGCCGGCGACGTTGTAGATGCCCGCGGGTCCGTCGGTGGCCGCCCGGGCCATCGCCGCCGCGACGTCGTCGACCCACACGAAAACGAAGGGGGAGTCGGCGCCGGCGATGCGCAGGATGCGCTTGCCATCCCACATCGCCGTGATCTGGTTGCGAACGGTGGGTCCGAGGATCGTGCCGATGCGGAAAACCACCTGCTCCAGCTCCGGGTGATCCCTCCGCGCGTCCGCAAGCATCTCCTCGACCAGCCGCTTGTGGCGTGAGTAGCTGAACTCGTCGTTGCCGCGCACCGGGTCGCTCTCGCGCAGCCAGGGCGGATTGTCGGCGTGATACCCGTATGCGGCACCGGAGCTGGAAACGACGAGGCGGCGCACACCGGCGCACACGCAGGCCTCCAGCACGTTGCGGGAGCCGTCGACGTCCACCCGGTACTCGACGGCGACATCTCCGCCGGGATTGACGATCGCCGCCAGGTGGACCACCACGTCGATGCGGTGCTCGCGCAGGAGGGGTCCGAGGGCGTGCGGGTCGGTAACGTCGCAGACCGCTTCGATGACCCCGTGCCGTGCCGTGCGCCCGGCGATATCCGCGGACACCACGACGGAGACGTCATCCCGTTCCTGCAGAGCCGTCACCACGTGGGAGCCGAGGAACCCGCTTCCCCCGGTGACGAGAACGCGCCTCCCCGTCATCCTTCCCGCCCGCCGATGCTGCGGCCGGATGCGTCTCCCCGCGACGACCCCGTGCGAACGCGAGTGCGCCAGGCCCAGAGCGATGACACGATGAGGCCGGCGATGATGTCCCAGATGCCCCACCAGCCGGCCACGATCGCCATTCCGCCGAGGCCGCCGAAGAACGTGAACACGAGCCCGAGCCCGAGTCCCGCATTGCGGATGCCCACCTCGAATGTCATCGCCTTGCGCTCGCGCGTGCCGAGTCCGCCCAGTACGGCGGTGCCGTAGCCGAGCCCGAGCGCCACGGCGTCGTGCACCGTCACGACGATCACCAGCAGTCCGAGCACGGAGACGAAGATCGCCCAGTTGCCCACGAGCGCCACCGCGATGAACGCGACGAGAGCGATGAGGCTGAACCAGTGCACGATCGGGTGCGCCCGCCGGGCGAATCCGGGAAGCTTGGCCCGCAGCAGCAGACCGAGGCCGAACGGCAGCCCGACGATGAGGAGGACCTCCAGCAGCATCTGCCCGGGGTTCAGCGTGACGGCCTCGAGGATGTCGCGCGTACGCGGGTTCAGTGAGCCCCAGAAGGCGATCGAGAGCGGCATCGCGAAGATGTACAGCACGTTGCCGACGGCGGTCATCGACACGGACAGGGCCACGTTGCCGCCGGAGCGATGCGTCAGCACCTGGGAGATGTTGCCCGGTGGGCAGCAGGCCACCAGGATCATGCCGAGCGCCATGGAGTCGGTCACCGGGAGCACGAAGGTGAGGCCGAAGGTCACCAGCGGCAGCAGCAGGAGCTGCGCCAGGATCGCGATGATGAACGGCTTCGGGTGCGTGAGGACCACCCGGAAATCGCTCGGGGCGGTGTCGAGGGCGATGCCGAGCATGATGAGGCTCAGCACCACGTTGAGGGCGAGCAGCGAGCCGGGCGCGACCTGGATCGCGTCGATGACATCAGGATTCATGTGGGACCTGGCCTCGGCGACGGGAGCGGGGGTTCATCGCGCCAGCGCCTTCGGCCGGCGACGGCGTCTTTTCACGGTGCCCGGCGCATCCGCCACCACGAGCGAGCCGAGCGCATCGCGCACGGCGGCGCGGTAGGCGTCCTTGTTCACGTAGTACGACATGCGATCCAGCCCCAGGTACCGGTAACCGCCCGTGGTGTCCGGCCATCGGTCTTCCGTCACGCGACGGCGGAACTCGGCGGCCCGTGACGGATGCAGCTGCGCAGCGCGCAGGTAGGCGGCGATGAGCTCCGCCTGCTCGTAGCGCCCCTGCCAGCCGATGCCGGATGCCTCGATCATTCCCATCACGTACAGGCCGGAGAAGTCGGGCGGGAAGATGTTCAGGAACAGATCGGGGGAGGCGCCGCGCCAGTGCAGTGCCTCCCGCTCGACGAAGGGGTAGTCCAGCGTGTATCCCGTTGCCAGCAGCACGAGGTCGTAGTCGTCCGACGAGCCGTCGCGGAAGTGCACCGTGCTGCCGTCGAAGCGGTCGATGTCGGGACGGATGCGGAGATCCCCCTGACCGAGGTGGTTCAGGATCAACGTGTTGACGATGGGGTGCGACTCGTAGATCTTGTAGTCCGGCTTCGGGAAACCGAACCGGACCGGGTCGCCGGTGAAGGCCTGCAGCACCCGCTTGTCGATGAACTGCTTCACGGGAGCCGGGAGCGGGCGTCCCTGGTTGAGCGTGTCCGACGGGCGCCCGAACAGGTAGCGGGGTACGAAGTAGTACCCCCGGCGCACGCTCATGTCGACGGCCGCGGCGTGGTGGACCGCGTCCACGGCGATGTCGCACCCGGAGTTCCCCGCCCCGATGATCAGCACCCGCTTGCCGTCGAGCTGCGTCGCGCTCTTGTAGCGACTCGTGTGCATCAGCTCGCCGGTGAACTCGCCGGCGAACGTCGGGACGTTCGGGTGGGCAAGGGTGCCGTTGGCGAGGATCACCCCGGCGTGGCGTCGCTCCACCGTGCCCTCCGGTCCCTCCGACACCACCAGCCAGTCGGTGGTGTCCTTGCGCACCGACACCACCGTCGTGTCAAAGTGGAACGACCCGGTGAGGCCGAACGTGTCCGCGTAGTCGCGGAAGTACTGCCGCATCACGCGGTGCCCGGGGTAGTCCGCGGTGTCGGGCAGCGGGAACTCGCGGAACTGCGTCGTGGTGCGCGAGGAGATCAGGTGTGCCGACTCGTACATCGTCGATCGGGGATTGTCGATGTCCCAGAGGCCGCCCACACCGGAGGAGGACTCGTAGCCCTCGAACGGGAGGCCGCCGGCCTGGAGGGCCCGTGCCGCGGCCAGACCGCTGGGGCCGGCGCCGATGATGGCATACGTGGATCGTTCCACGGGTACTCCGTACGTCTTCGTTGCGGATGCGACCGGGGTGGTCAGTTTCGGGTGTGACGCGCTCGCTCAGCCGGCGAGGGCGACGATGCCCCGCACGAACACGACGATCGTGCCGAGCCAGGCGAAGCCGAGCATACCCTGTCGCGCGATCGGCGCAGGGACGAATCGCACCAGCAGCGACCCCACCACGATTCCGGTCGCCGTGGCCACGCCACCCCACACCAGATCGCTCGCTGGGGCCGGCGGCAGACCGCGAGACAGCACGGCGAGCAGACTCAGTCCCACGAACACCGCCTGCACACTCGCGGCGAAGGAGCGCTGCTCCCACTCGGTGGCGACGGCATATGCCCCCAGCACCGGACCGGACATCCCGCTCGCGACGTGCAGTGCTCCGGCCGAGGCCCCCGCGGTGAGCGTGCCGGATCGGCCGTGATACAGACGGGAGAAGCCCGGGATGCGGCTGGCGGTGAGGGCGAAAGCGGCGAGCGCGGCGATGAGCAGCAGCATCGCGGGCTCCGGCAGCAGCCGGACCGCCCACGCCGCCAGCGGCGCGACGACTGCGGCGGGCAGGAGCAGCCACAGCACCCGGCGCCACACGATCTGCTTCCACACGAGCGGGAGAGCGGCGAGGGAGGCGATGAGGGCGAGGAAGACGCTCATCGCCGTGCCCGTGTACGCCCCGTATAGCAGGATCACCGGTGCCGTGAGAACCAGCACGAAACCGAGTCCGGTGATCCGCTGGATGACGCCGGCGACGAGGGCGGCGCAGGCGAGCAGGAGCGGGGTCAGCACGCCCGCCACTCTATGCGACCTCCACGGGTCGCTTCGGTCTGTGGGCGAGAACCGCCGCAATGCGCCGATTCTCGCCCACAGGCGGAAGTCTCGCCTGTCAGCGGAGGGAGGTGAGGCGCTCCGAGATGACGGCGACCACGTCGTCGAACAGCGGGTGCTCCGGATCCAGACCCGTGATCTCGCGGGCGAGGGCGGGGGCATCGGCGGAGCCGCGCAGCAGCTCCTGCAACTGCACCGACTGCTCGTCGGCGGGGTCGGAGAACTCCAGCGCCGCACCCACCGCGTGCAACAGCGCCTCCGTAGCGAGACCGCGCTCGGCCGCCTCCGCGGCGGGGCCGATGAAGCGCTCGTGACGGCTGAGCTTGCGCAGCGGCTGACGCCCGACGCGCCAGACCGTGTCGGGCAGCTCGGGATTGCGGAATCGGTTCAGGATCGTCGCCCGGTACTCCGCGAGGCTTTCGGCGGACAAACCGTGCTTCGCCTCCAGCACCGCGGAGGTCTCCTCGAGCGCACGCGCCACGCCGTCCTCGACGGCCGCGATCGCGAGGGCGTCCGAGATGCTCTCCGCCCCGGCTGCGGCACCGAGGTACGCGGTGGCGGCGTGGCCGGTGTTCACGGTGAAGAGCTTGCGCTCGATGTACGGCGCGAGGTCGTCGACGAAGTGCGCACCCGGGATGTTCGGCGGGTTGTCGCCGAACGGGCGGCGCTCGATGGCCCACTCGAAGAACGGCTCCACGGTCACGTCGATTCCCTCGCCGGGCGCCTGTGCGGGCACGATCCGATCCACGGCGGTGTTGGCAAAGACGGCGCGGTGCGACAACTCGCGCCAGTCCGCTCCGGCGCGCTCGACGATGGCCTCACGCAGCGTGTCCGTCGCCCCGATCGCGTTCTCGCACGCCATGACCTGCAGCGGCGCGGCATTCTCGTCGCGGCGGCGGAGGCCGTCCAGGATGTTGGCCGCGACGAACTTCAGCACCGTGGGGCCCACGGCCGTGGTCACCACGCTCGCCGCGGCGATCTCCCGCGCGAGGGCCTCCGGGTCCGCCGCACTGTCGATAGCGCGGAAACCGGTGACCACGTGATCCACCCCGCCGGGTCCCGCCTCGTGCACGGTGTACTCATCGGCGGCGTTGATGGCGTCGACGAGGGCGGTCGCCACGTCGCTGAACACCAGCTCGTAGCCGCCGTCGTGCAGCAGCCACCCGACGAAGCCGCGCCCGATGTTGCCCGCGCCGAAGTGCACGGCTGTGGGCGCGCTCATGCTTCGTTCACCGTGGCGACCAGCTCGAACAGCTCCTGCGGCGTGGCAGCAGCCTTGAGGCGGGCGAGGTCGTCCTCATCGGAGAACAGGATGGCGATGCGCCCGAGGATCTCCAGGTGCTCATCGCCCTTGCCCGCGATGCCCACCACGAAGCTCACCGGCTCGCCGCCCCAGTCCACGCCGCCGTCGTAGCGCACCAGCGACAGACCGGACTCCAGGATGGTGTCCTTGGTCTCGTTCGTGCCGTGCGGGATGGCCAGCTCGTTGCCCATGTAGGTGGACACCGTGGCCTCGCGCAGCTGCATGGCGGCGAAGTAGCCGTCGGTGACGGCGCCGGCGGCGACGAGGATGTCGGCGGCCTCCTTCATCGCGGCTTCCTGCGTGGTGCCGTTCGGGTGGATGCGGACGGAATCGGGACGGAGGATCGAGTGGGACATTGTGTTCCCTTCCACGGGGTGTTCGGCCTATCGGTGTCCGGCGCGGTCGGACCGTCGCCGAGGGCGGGAGCGGCCCGGATTTCCCGGACCGCTCCCGGAGATGATGCTCAGGAAGCATCCTCCTGCTGTTTGCGCACGCGGTCCACGACCTCGTCGTACTTCGGAGAGTTCATGAAGTTATCGACCGACACGTGCACGGCGGAGGGGTTGCGCTCCGTGGCGCGCTGGGTGAGCTGCGCCTGCGTGACGATGAGGTCCTCGGTGCCGTCCAGGTTCGCGATGGCCTTGTTGGTGACCGTCACCCCCTCGATGCCCGCCTTCTTGAACTTGTTGCGCAGCACGCTCGCGCCCATGGCGGAGGAGCCCATGCCGGCGTCGCACGCGAACACGATGTTCTTCAGCTCACGCTCGTCGGCGGCTCCGGTGATGGTGCCCGCCTGCGTCTGGGCGACCTCGCCGGCCGCGCTGGAAGCCGCGAGACCCCCGAGCACGGACGAGCCCTTGCCCTTGTTCGCCTGGGTCTGCGCGACCGCGGCGGACAGGTCGCCGGCGTTCTCCGACGCCAGGTCCTTCTTGCGGCTGGCCCGCAGGATGATCGCCGCGATGACGAACGAGACCGTCGCAGCCAGCAGCACGGAGAGGATCACTCCGAGGTAGCTGTCCTTCGACGTGGCCGCGAGGACCGCGAAGATCGAGCCGGGAGCGGCGGGGGCCACCAGGCCCGAGTTGAACAGCACGTTGGTGGCCACACCCGTGGCACCACCGGCGATCGCGGCGAGGATCACCATCGGCTTCATGAGCACGTACGGGAAGTAGATCTCGTGGATGCCGCCGAAGAACTGGATGATGATCGCACCGGGGGCGGAGGCCTTCGCCGCGCCGATGCCGAAGAACGTGAACGCCAGCAGGATGCCGAGGCCGGGACCGGGGTTGGCCTCGATGAGGTACAGGAAGGACTTGCCCTGCTCGATGACCTGCTGGGTGGCCAGCGGCGTGAACACGCCGTGGTTGATGGCGTTGTTGAGGAACAGCACCTTGGCCGGCTCGACGATGATCGACAGCAGGGGGAGGATGCCCAGCTCCACCATCCACTTGACCACAGCACCCAGCGTGTTGCTGATGAGCTGCATCGCCGGACCGAAGCCGAAGAAGCCGAGGATCGCGAGCAGGAATCCCAGGATGCCGGCCGAGTAGTTGTTGACGAGCATTTCGAAGCCCGGCTTGATCTTGCCGTCCCACAGCCGGTCCATCTGCTTGGTGAGCCAGCCCGCGAACGGGCCCATCACCATCGCACCGAGGAACATGGGGATGTCGGTTCCCACGATGACGCCCATGGTGGCGATGGTGGCCACGACGCCGCCGCGCTCGCCGTACACCATGCGGCCCGCGGTGTTCGCGATGAGCAGCGGCAGCAGGTAGGTGATCATCGGCCCGACGAGACCGACGTACTGCTGGAAGGTGTTGCCGTCCTCGCCCACCGCCAGCTGCGTGCGCGAGCCCATCCAGCCGATCAGCGACTGATCGCCGAAACCGCCGAAGATGTCGGCGACGGGATGCCAGCCGCCGAGCCAGCCGGTGGCGATGAACAGGGTGGTGATCAGACCCCACGCGATGAACGCCGCGATGTTGGGCATGATCATGCCGGAGAGGAACGTGCCGAATCGCTGTACGGCGACGCGGGCTCCTCCTCGGGTCTGGGTCGGTGACGCCGTCGTCATGACTGGTTCTCCTTTTCTGCTGCGGCTCGCGCCGCTGCTCGTGCACCGGCCGCATCGGATGCGGCCAGTGCTGCCGCGGCGATGCGGCGGGCATCGTCCAGCGTGTATCGGGTGAGGGAAGCGCGCACGTCGGCGAGAGCCGACGGCGCCATCGAGAGACTGGTGGCGCCGAGGCCGACGAGCACCACGGCCAGCAGCGGGTCGGCGGCAGCCTCGCCGCAGATGCCCACGGGCTTCGCGAGCTCGGCACCGGCGGAGCCCACCGAGCCGATGAGGCTCAGCACCGCCGGGTGCCACGGACTCTGCAGGTCGGCGACGGATCCGAGCAACCGGTCTGCCGCCATCGTGTACTGCGTGAGGTCGTTGGTGCCGATCGAGGCGAATTCGGTGCGCGCGAGCACGCGGTCGGCGATGAGCGCGGCCGCCGGGGTCTCGATCATCACGCCCGCGGTCTTCAGACCGTGCTCGTGGACGATCGCGGTGAAGTACTCCGTCTCCTCCACGGTGGCCACCATCGGTGCCATGACCCAGAGATCGGCGTCGGTCACCGCATCCGCCGCCGCGAGTGCGGTCAGCTGATCGCGGAGGATCTGCTCGCTCGCGCGGAGTGCCCGGATGCCACGGACTCCGAGGGCGGGGTTCTCCTCCTCGCTGTCGTTGAGGAAGGACAGCGGCTTGTCCGCGCCGGCGTCCAGCGCGCGCACCACGACCTTGCGGCCGGGGAAAGCCTCCAGCAACTGCGTGTAGGCGGCCTGCTGCTCGGCGACGGACGGTGCGGTGTCCGCGGAGAGGAACAGGAACTCGGTGCGGAACAGGCCGACGCCTTCTGCTCCCTTCGCCACGGCCTCGGCAGCACCTGCGGGCGAGCCGAGATTGGCGAGCAGGGGCACCGCTGTGCCGTCGGCGAGGGCACCGGCACTGAGCGGTGCGGCGGCTGCGGCCCGACGGGCTTGCGCCTTCGCGGCTGCCTTCTCGAGTTCGGTCTCGCTCGGCGATGTGATGACCGTGCCGGTCTCGGCGTCGACGATCACCGTCTCGCCGTCGACCAGCGATGCGGCACCGGACACGCCGACGATGGCGGTGATGCCCTTCTCGCGAGCCAGGATGGCGGTGTGCGAGGTGGGCCCGCCGTCGCTGGTGACGACGGCGAGGACCAGGTCCAGATCCAGGAGCGCGGTGTCGGCGGGGGCCAGATCGCGCGCGACGAGCACGTACGGATGGCCGGGTTCCGGCAATCCGGGCGCGGCGACGCCTCGCAGCTGCGCGAGGACGCGCTGGGCGACGTCGTCGAGGTCCGCCGCACGCTCGCCCAGGTACCCGCCGGCCTCGGTGAGCAGATCCCGGAACGCCGCGAACGCGTCAACGACCGACCACTCGGCGGTGTATCCGGCGTCGATGCGCTCATCCACCTGGTCGGCGAGCTCGGGGTCCTCGGCCATCATGGCCTGGGCTTCGAGCACGTCCTGCGCGGTGCCGCCTGCGCGGGCGCCGCGGCTTTCCAGCTCACGTGCGACGGCGTCGACGGCCGTGCGGAAACGCGCCTTCTCCGCATCGGGAGCCTGTGCGGACGCGGTCTTGTCGGGTGCCGGCAGCGGGTCGGCGATGCGGGCGACCGGCCCCTGGGCGACGCCCAGGCCGATGCCCACTCCGGTCAGCTCAGCCACGGTTCACTCCGCGTCGATGTCGCTGGCGAGGAGGGCCGCGAGGGAGTCGATCGCGGCGGCCGCCCCGGGAGCGTCCGCGTCGGTGGCGAGCACGACCTCGTCGCCGTGCTCCGCACCGAGCGAGATGACGCCCAGGATGCTGGCCGCGTTGGTGGGCTTGCCCTCACCCTTCTGGATGGTGATCGGCAGGCCGAGCTCCTTCGCCGCCTGCGCGAACAGCTTCGCCGGGCGGGCGTGGAGCCCGTGCGAGGAGCCGACGGTGACGGTGCGCGTGATGGTGGTCATGTGATCCTCCGGATGAGTGGTTGAAAGGAAATCAGGTCAGCTGGTTCACGAGCGCGAGGGTCTTCGCACCGGTGAGATCTCGGAGGCACTCCTCCGGAAGCACCTCGACGCGGGCCGGTGCGAGCTGCTCTCTGGCCTCGCCGAGAACGTGCGAGAGGTGGGGGCCGATGAGGACCAGATCCGCCTCCGTGGCACGATCGGAATCGCTCGCGAGGGAAGCCCCCCAGCTCCCGGCCCGAGCGGACAGCGGGAACCCGCCCTCCCGGGCTGCTCTTTCCAAGCGCTGGGCGACGAAGGTGCTGGAAGCACCCGCGCCGCACACGATCAGGATCTTCATCGACCCACCTCCTGATCTCATGGTCGTCCTCGCGTGCACAGGCCACAACCAGGGTGGTTTCCGCCCCCGAGGAAAATACTTTCCGCCCGACACCGGCCACGCGGCCGATGTCGCGGGCTAGCATCGGGCAGGAGCGAGGACGCCCCGCGGACGCCCGCTCGCCCCCGACGCGGAGCTCAGGAGGTGCGATGACCAGGCAGCGACAGGATCGGCTCGTCGACCTCCTGGTGCGCTCCGGCACCTGGCGCACGGCAGCCGACCTGGCTGACCGGCTCGGGGTCACCACCCGCAGTATCCGCTCCTACGTGGCCGCGGTGAACGAGCGCGTCGGTGGTGCCGATGCCATCGAGTCCGGCGCGATGGGCTACCGGGTGCGACCCGATCGGCTCGCAGCCATCCGCGACACGGCCGACGAGAACGTCCCGGACGTCCGGCGGCATGCCATTGGACGCACGATCGTGCTGGCCGACGACGGCGTCGATGTCTATGCGCTGGCGGACGAGCACTTCGTCAGTGAGGGAACGATCGAATCCGACCTCGCGTGGGTGCGGGCACGCGGCGTGGAGCGGGGACTGCGCTGGGAGCGGCGCGGTCCGCTCGTGGGCTTCGTGGGCGAGGAGGGTGCACGCCGGGCGACGCTGCGCTCGCTGCTGCTCGCCGACACCCCCGGCGGCTTCGATGAGACCGTGGTGGAGGGTCTGCTCGGCACGGGCAGCGTCGACCGCAGCCGTGTGCTGCGCGCCCGGCTGAGCGCACAGCTGACCGCAGGCGGGTACTTCGTGAACGAGTTCGCCCTCGGCGGGGTCGCCTTCGCGGTGCTGCTGGCGGCCTGGCGATCCTCCGCGGGCGCCGTGATCGAGCCTGTCGGCGACGCTGTGGTGGACCCTGCGGCGCGCCAGGTCGTGGACGACGTCATCCGTGAGGTCCTCGGAGCAGCGCTTCCCGCCGCGGAGGTGGACGCGCTCACCGTGCTGCTGCGCGTGCGCGGAGCCGTCGCCTCCGGATCTCCCTCGGACGACACCGATGACGATGCGGCGATCGCGGGGGAGCTGCGGCGGATCGTCGACGCGGTGACCGAGCGGTTCGCGGTTCCGGCTCTCGAAGACGACGTGCTGACCCGCCTCGTGGCGCACGTGCAGAATCTGCGGCGTCGCTCCAGCGGCGGCGAGTGGAGCCGCAACCCGCTCACCCGTACGCTGAAGGCGTCGTATCCGCTGCTGTTCGACGTCGCCGTGGCGCTGGCCAGCGCGCTCTACGAGCGCTTCGGGATCCCGGTCCACGACGACGAGGTGGCGTATCTCGCGATGCACATCGGAGGCCAGTGGGAACGGCGGCGCTCGCTGGAGAACCGGCTGACCGCCACCCTGGTGTGCCCCGGGTACTACGAGATGCACGAACTGCTGCGCACCGGCATCGAGCAGTCGCTCGGCTCCGTGCTGATGATCACCGACGTGCACACGGACGCCGAGCCGTCCGGCGGTTTCGACACCGACCTCGTGCTGACCACGCTGGAGTCGGGGCAGAACGCCGACAACGTGGTGCAGATCTCGCCGTTCTTCACCGACGTGGATGCGGAGCGCGTGATGGCGGCGGTGGCTCGGATCCGTCGTTCGCGCCGGCTCTCGCAGTTCCGGGCCGAGCTGTCACGCTACTTCGTGCCCGCGGCGTTCGTGCGGGGGATCGAGGCCGGTGCCGACGAGGAGAGCGTCATCCGCCGCCTCGGGGCGCTCCTGGTGGCAGAGGGGGTGATCGACGAGGAGTACGTCGAAAGCACCGTGGTTCGGGAGCGGACCTCCTCCACCGCCTTCACGGAGACCCTGGCGGTGCCGCACGCGATCGGGATGACCGCCACGCGCACCGCCATCGCCATCGGGATCGCTGAATCGACCCTGCCCTGGGGAGATGCCCGGGTGCAGGTGGTGGCCATGGTCGCCTTCAGCGAGACCGATCGCGAGGCGTTCCAGACGGTGTTCGAGCAGTTCGTGGAGGTCTTCTCCGACGCCGCCTCGGTGCAGCGTCTCGTGCGCCGCGGTACCGATTTCCCCGCCTTCCTGGAGCAGCTGGCCGCCCTCATCGACGGCTGAGACTCACTCGGTCGCGCGGAGGATCGCGGCGATTGCGGCCACCA
This sequence comes from Microbacterium sp. GXS0129, assembly GCF_044769785.1. Lineage (NCBI taxonomy): Bacteria > Bacillati > Actinomycetota > Actinomycetes > Micrococcales > Microbacteriaceae > Microbacterium > Microbacterium sp. GXS0129. The sequence continues at coordinate 857,803 of NZ_JBIZVZ010000001.1, forward strand.
CCCCCGACGCGCCGGCCCCGCGCGCTCTCACTCCCACCGTCGTGCCGGCGCGAAGGTCCGCCGCCATCAGCGACAGGACGCTGGCGGCGTTGAGCTCTGAGCCGGACCCGGCTCGCAGCATCACCGTTCCGGCGAAATCTCCCGCGCGGGCCGCGACCGCGGCGGCCGGGCGCGCGTGCAGATCCTGCCCCAGCACCGCCTCGGCGGTGGCGTCGAGATCGCTCACAGCTCGCCGAGACGGGCGCGCAGCCCGGTACGCACCGTGGGCCACTCGTGCGGGAGGATCGAGTACACGACGGTGTCGCGCAGCGTCCCGTCCGGTCCGAAGCGGTGGTTGCGGAAAACGCCGTCCTGCTTCGCCCCCAGGCGCTCGATCGCCCGCCGTGAGGCGAAGTTGTGGAAGTGCGTGCGCAACTCCACGGCGATCACCCCGCACGTGTCGAAGGCGTGCGCGAGCAGCAGCAGCTTCGCCTCGGCGTTCACTCCCGTCCCGCGGGCGTCGAGCGCGAGCCAGGTGTAGCCGATCTCGGTGCGCGGAAGCTCCGGCTGCACGTTGCAGAACGTCGTCTCCCCGACGATCGCGTCATCCTCCAGGCGCCGGATCGCGAACGGGTTCATCGTCCCGCGATCACGCTGCGCGAGCCGGTCGGCGATGTCCTCGTCGATGCCGTCCGGACGGGGTGCCACCGTGTACCAGAGCGCATCGGTGTTCCCCGCTGCGGCGGCGCGCAACCCCTCGGCGTGCGCCTCGCTCAGCGGCTCGAGGCGGACGCGGCTTCCAGTGAGCGTGACGGGGGCGTCGATCATCCGCCCAGTCTAAGCACCGGCGTCGGCGTCCCCGCTTCCGGCGGCGGCTCTGCTCATCGCCCGCGCCGAGGCGACCGCGCGGCGTCCCGCCGGGATTAGCAGGGCGATCGCCACCACGACGATGGTGGCGATTCCCGCGGCCACCAGCAGCACCTCGACCGGCATGACGTCCGCGAGCGGTCCGAAGCCGAGCATGCCCACGGGCATGGCGAGGGCCATCACGATGCCGACGAACCCGAACACACGCCCCCGCCGCTCCGGTTCCACGGTCTCCTGCAGGAGGGTCATGGCGGTGGTGCCGAAGAACGGCACCACGAGGCCGGTCAGGAACATCGCGCCGAAGAAGATCCAGACGTTCGGGGACAGGCCCAGCACGATGGACAGCACCGCGAAGGCGAGGGATGCCGCGGTGATCAGGGTGATGCGGTCGCGCTGGGCGGCCCACAGCGCCACGAGGATGCCGCCCAGCGCCATGCCGATGCTGAAGGCGAGCTCCAGGATGGTGAGGTTGACCACGTCTCCGGCCTCGTCGCCAGCGGGGAAGGTGCGCACCACCATCAACGGGGTGAGGTTGGAGGGTGCGACCGTGAAGAGGAACACCACCGCGTAGAGCACCAGGAGCCAGCGAACGAACGCGTGGCCGAACACATACCGGATCCCGGCGGCCAGGTCTGCGAAGTACCCGACGGGCTCCTCCGCGGAGCGATCGACCTTGCTCACCCGCACCAGTGCGAGCAGAGCGATGCCGATCACGGCCGTGACCACGTCGATCGCGAAGATCGGCAGCAGCGCCTGCAGCCCGGAGCCGGTTCGCAGCGTCGCCCACGCGAAGATGGCGCCGGCGGCGGCCGGGGCGATGAGCATCATGATCGAGTTGATCGTCTGCATGATGCCGTTGACGCGCATCAGGTGTCGTTGCGGGCTGATCTGGGGGATCATCGCGGAGACCGCGGGGGTCTGGATGCCTGCGCCCGCCGATCGGATTGCGAGGGTGAGGAAGATCAGCCAGAGCGGCGCGTACCCCGCCAGCAGAAGGACCGCGAGGATCGCCGTCGTGAGCGCGATGGACCCGTCCGCGGCGATGATCAGGAGCTTGCGATTGTGACGATCCGCCCACACGCCACCGAAGATCGACACGATCGCCTGCGGGAGGAAACCGAACAGCGCCGCCAGCATCATCACCGAACCGGAGCGGAACTCCATCGTCAGGTACCAGAAGATCGCGTACTGGACCAGCATCGAGCCCAGCAGGCTCACGGTCTGGCCGCTGAAGAACAGCAGCAGGCCGCGCATCCAGTGAGGCGGATCTGCGGGCGGTGGGGAGGCGTCGTCTCTGGCGTCTGTCATCATTCTCTTCTTCGCGATATATCGCGAGAATTCTCCGGGAGTCAGAGAAGTGTGTCAAGACGGCGCAGACACGAGAACGGGTGGGACGGCCCTGCCGCCCCACCCGTTCTCGTGGTTCAGGAGAAGGTGCCGAGCAGGTCCCGAACGGCGGCGTCCATGGCCGCGATCCGTGCCTGCGATGCCTCGGCGGACTCCGCCTTCGCGTCCAGGTACACCTTGAGCTTCGGCTCGGTGCCGCTGGGGCGCACCACGATGCGGGAGCCGGAGGCGAGCCGGTAGCGCAGCACATCGCCGGACGGCGTGCCCTGCGGCGCTTCCAGCAAGTCCTCGGCCGTGCTCACGGCGTCATCGCCGAACGCGACCGGCGGCTGCGCGCGCAGACCCGCCATGATGCGTCCGATCAGCGACAGGTCCTCCACGCGGATCGAGACCTGACCGCTGGCGAAGTGCCCGAACGTCTCGCCGAACTCGTCCAGCAGGTCCGCGACGGTGCGCCCCTCGGCGCGGGCGTCGCAGGCGAGCTTCAGGAAGGCGATGGCTGCCGAGATGCCGTCCTTGTCGCGCACCGTCGTCGGGTTGACGAGATAGCCCAGGGCCTCCTCGAAACCGAACACCATCCCGGGCGCCCGAGAGATCCACTTGAAGCCGGTGAGCGTCTCGTGGAAGTCGAGCCCGTAGTGGGCGGCGACCGCGCCCAGACCGGGGGAGGAGACCAGTGAGCAGGCGAGCGATGCGCCGGGGGTGCCGGCAGCCGCCCGTGCGTTCTGCCAGCCCAGGAGCAGCCCCACCTCGTTGCCGCTCAGCCGGCGCCAGCCACCGTCGACATCCGCCGGAACGGCCACGGCCAGTCGGTCCGCATCGGGGTCGTTCGCGATGATGAGATCGGCACCGGCCTCCCGAGCCGCGGCGAAGGACAGGTCCATCGCGCCCGGCTCCTCGGGGTTGGGGAAGGCCACCGTGGGGAACCGGCCGTCGGGCTGGATCTGCTCGGTCACCAGAATCGGTGCGGCGTATCCGGCCTCGGTGATGATGCGCGAGATGGTCTCGTACCCCACGCCGTGCATGGCGGTGTACACCCAGCGAAGGTCGCCGCCCGCTGCCGGAGCAGGGCCGACGGCGGCGGTGGCCGTGACGTACGCGTCCAGCACCGACTCGTCGGCGACCGTGTAGTCGGTCGAACGGGGCAGCGCGGGAACGGTGAGCGTATCGGCGACGCGCTGGATGTGCGCTGCGATCTGCTTGTCGGCGGGCGAGACGATCTGCGAGCCATCGTCGCTCCCGCCGAGGTAGACCTTGTAGCCGTTGTCGTCGGGCGGGTTGTGACTGGCGGTGACCATGACACCCGCGTCGGCGTTCAGCAGACGCACGGCGAACGCCAGCACCGGGGTCGGAAGCAGGCGCGGCAGAAGGATGGCCCGCAGTCCCGCTCCGGCGAAGATCTCGGCGGAATCGGTGGCGAAGACCTGCGAGTTGCGCCGGCCGTCGTAGCCGATGACCACGGTCGGCACGCCGTCGACGTGCTCCCGGAGATAGGCGGCGAAGCCCGCGGCGGCCTGTGACACGAGCACTCGGTTCATCCGGTTCGATCCCGCTTCCAGCCGGCCGCGGAGGCCGGCGGTCCCGAACTCCAGACGGGTGGCGAAGCGATCGACGAGGTCGGCGGCAGCAGCCTCCTCGCCGTCGGCGACGCGCGTCAGCAGCTGTGCGAGCTCGTCGCGGGTCGTCTGATCCGGATCCTGCGCGAGCCAGGCCTCCGCCCGGGTGACGGCATCCGCGACGCTCATCAGAGTCGTCCGATCACGCGCGCGAGCAGGTCGGAGATCACCGGCTCCGCGTCGCGGCCGGCTTCGATGACCTCCGCGTGGCTGAGCGGGGTCTTCTGGATGCCGGCGGCGAGGTTGGTGATCAGCGAGAAGCCGAGCACCTCCATGCCCGACTGGCGGGCGGCGATCGCCTCGAGAGCGGTGGACATCCCGCAGATGTGGCCGCCGATGGCCTTGGCCATCTGGACCTCGGCGGGCGTCTCGTAGTGCGGACCACGGAACTGGCAGTACACGCCTTCGTCGAGGGTCGCATCCACCTCGCGTGCGATGCCGCGCAGACGTGCGCTGTACAGATCGGTCAGGTCCACGAAGTTGGCGCCCTCGATGGGGGAATCCGCGGTGAGGTTGATGTGGTCGCTGATCAGCACGGGCTGACCCGGCTTCCAGCTCTCCTTGATGCCGCCGGCGCCGTTGGTGAGCACCATGATCTCCGCGCCGGTGGCGGCCGCGGTGCGCACGCTGTGCACCACGCGGCGGACGCCATGACCCTCGTAGTAGTGCGTGCGTGCGCCGATGATGAGCACGTTCTTCCCGCTGTCCGTGCGCAGACTGCGGATCGTGCCGACGTGGCCCTCCAGCGCGGGCTTCGAGAACCCGGTGACCTCGGTGGCCGGAATCGTGGCGACGGTCTCGCCGATCAGATCCGCAGCCTTGCCCCAGCCGCTTCCGAGCGTGAGCGCGATGTCATGGCGCTCCACACCCGTCAGGCGTGCGATGTCGGCGGCAGCGGTGCGTGCGACGTCGAACGGATCGGTGTTCGCGTCGTCCAGCGGATTGTCGTGGTTCTCAGGCATCCTCCCACTCTAGGAACCCCACACGCCCCTCACCAGAGCACTCCACTGCTCATTCGCGCATGCCGTGCTCGCTTCATCGCGCGCGACTGGTCCCTATCCGGGCCGGATACGAGCCAGGTGCGCGCAATGAAGGGGATGTCGTTAGGGGAGAATGGGAGCATGGCATCCCTCTCTTTTGAGCGCACGCAGTCCGTCGCGATCATCGGCGGCGGTCCCGGCGGCTACGAGGCGGCGATTGCGGCAGCTCAGCTGGGTGCCGAGGTCACCCTGGTGGAGCGTGCGGGCGTCGGCGGTTCCGCGGTGATCACCGACGTCGTCCCCTCCAAATCCCTGATCGCCACGGCCGATGCCGCGGTCGCGATCAGCGAGGCCAGTGACCTCGGCGTGCAGTTCTTCGCGAAGGGAGCCGACGGCAAGCCGCTCAAGCCCCAGGTGGCCATCAACCTCGCCGCCGTCAACAAGCGACTGCTGACGCTGGCGCGTCAGCAGTCCGACGACATGCGAAGCGCGCTGCTGGAGGCCGGCGTCCGCATCATCAACGGCCACGGGCGCCTGGAGGGGGACCGCGCGGTGGTGGTCTCCACCGGCCCCGGCGGCACCGACTTCGACCGGGTGGAGGCCGACACGCTGGTGGTCTCGGTGGGCGCCTCCCCGCGCCGGCTGCCGTCCGCGATGCCCGACGGCGAGCGCATCCTCACCTGGACTCAGCTGTACGACATGAAGGAGCTGCCGAAGCACCTCATCGTGGTGGGCTCCGGTGTCACCGGTGCCGAGTTCGCCTCGGCCTACATGAACCTCGGCGCTCAGGTCACCCTCATCTCCAGCCGTGATCAGATCCTGCCCTCTGAGGATGCCGACGCCGCTGCGGTGCTGGAGAAGGTCTTCAAGCGCGGTGGCATGAAGGTGCTCAACAAGTCTCGTGCCGAAAAGGTGGAGCGAAGCGGCGACGGCGTCGTCGTCACGCTCGCCGACGGTCGCACGGTCGAGGGCAGCCACTGCCTCCTGGCCGTGGGATCGATCCCGAACACGGCCGGCATCGGCCTGGAGGAGGCGGGCGTGCAGCTGGCCGACTCCGGCCACATCGTGGTCAACCGCGTGGCGCGCACCTCCGTGCCCAACATCTACGCCGCGGGCGACTGCACCGACTTCATGCCGCTGGCCTCGGTGGCCTCCATGCAGGGGCGCACCGCCGTGTTCCACGCGCTCGGTGACATCGTCATCCCGCTGGAGAAGGGCCGGATCACCGCCAACATCTTCACCGCCCCCGAGGTCGCCTCGGTCGGCTTCACCGAGCAGGACGTCCTGGACGGCAAGGCGGACGGCGTCGTGCACAAGCTGCCGCTGGCCGCGAACCCGCGCGCCAAGATGATCGGCATGAAGGACGGCTTCGTGAAGATCATCGCGCGGAAGGGATCGGGAACCGTCATCGGCGGTGTCATCGTCGCCCCGCGCGCCTCCGAGCTGATCTACCCGATCGCCATCGCCGTCGAGCGACGCCTCACGGTGGACCAGGTGTCGCGCGTGTTCGCCGTGTACCCGTCGCTGACCGGGTCCATCACGGATGCCATGCGGGCGATGCACCTCGTCAACCGGCAGGAATCCGGCGCCTGACCCGTTTCATCGTGCGCACTTGGCTCCTTTCGGGCAGCCGAAGGAGCCAAGTGCGCACGATGAAACTAAGTTGGGTCCCGTGGTGACCCCAGACCTGCCGTCGGCACCGACGCTGCCGCCCATCCCGTGGCCACGCGCCTGGGCGCCCCCGCGGCGATCCCGCTTCCCGCTGGCCGCCGGCTGGGTGATCGTCGCGCTCGCGGTGGCTGCCCTGCTCAACCCGGCGGCGCTGACGGCGGCAGCGAGCGAACCCGCCGGAGTCCTCGGGCGGGTGCTCGGCTCTGCCGTGGTCGCCGGCTTCGGTGCAGCGGTCATCCTGATCTTCGCGGGGCAGCGTCCGCCCGTCGCACCACCGCGATTGATCAACGCCGTCACTCTGACGCGCGCACAGCGCGATCTTCCCGATGACTGGGTGCACTTCTTCCCCGAACGGCGTCGCGGGGCGAGCATGGTGGCCGGCTTCGCGGCGCTGGCGTTGCTGCTGCTGGGCGCGGCGACAGCAGCGGCGGTCGTGATCGTGCCGGATCCGGCACGCGATGCCGGGACACGCGTGACGGCGGCTGTGATCGGCACCGTGGCGGGGCTCGCGGGCCTGCTTTTCGCCGGGGCCGCGATCCGCACGGGGATCGGCCGGATGCGCGGCGGATCGTTCGGCAGACGGGCGATGGGGCTCGCGATCGGGCGTAGGGCGGTGCTCGTCACCGGTGTGGAGCTGGTCGCCGTGATCCCCTGGAGCGCGATTCGCCGCGTCGAGGCGGATGCCATGCGATTCGCGCCGAGCGAACGCACGATGCTCGGAGGCCGTCGGCGTGACGATGCGGAGGTCCCGACCATCGTGCTGCATCTCGACCCGGCAGGGATCTCCGCAGAGCTGAGGGCCGTGACGTTCGAGGCGGCGCCCGGGGATCCGGTGTTCACGCTCACCGCAGACTCGAGCGATGTCCATCCCTGGGTGCTGTGGGCTGCGCTGTCGTATTTCTCGGACTCGGCGCGCCGCGAATCGCTGGGAACCACGTTCGCGCAGCGCGCCCTGTCGTCGTGGGCAGCGGGCGTCGCTGCGGCGGATCGATCGCGTCGCTCCTGACAGGTGGCCGCCACGGACAGCAGAAGGGCCCCGAGGTGATCGGGGCCCTTCTCACATCGGTCTCAGCTGATGGTGAGCAGCTGGTGACCGGCGGACACGGTCTCGCCCGCGCTGGCGTTGATCGCGCCGATCACGCCGTCCTTGTGCGCCTGCAGCGGCTGTTCCATCTTCATCGCTTCGAGCACTACGACCAGATCGCCCTTGACGACCTGCTGGCCCTCTTCGACCGCGACCTTCACAACGGTGGCCTGCATCGGCGACTTCACAGCGTCGCCCGAGGCTCCGGCGGAGGCGGTGGACTTGTGCGAGCGGCGCGACGGCGGGGCCACGGCGGGACGGCCCGCACCGACGGCGGGGCCGACGATGCGGTCGGGCAGGCTCACCTCGAGGCGCTTGCCGGCGACCTCGACGACGACGGTGTGGCGGCCGGCGGCGTCGGCGGCGGGCTCCAGCTCACCGTCCCATGCGGGGATCTCGTTCACGAACTCGGTCTCGATCCAGCGCGTGTGCACGGCGAAGACGCCGTCCTCCGCCGTGAACGCGGGCTCACGCACGACCTGGCGGTCGAACGGCAGGACCGTGGGCAGTCCCGCGACCTCGAACTCGTCGAGGACGCGGCGCGAGCGCTCCAGCGCCTCCGCGCGGTCCTTGCCCGTGACGATGATCTTCGCGAGCAGCGAGTCGAATGCACCCGAGACGGTGTCTCCGGCGGTCACACCGGAATCGAGACGGATGCCGGGGCCGCCGAAGGTCTTAAACACCTTGATGGGCCCGGGCTGGGGGAGGAAGCCGCGACCCGGGTCCTCGCCGTTGATGCGGAACTCGATCGAGTGGCCCACCGGCTTCGGGTCGTCGTAATCGAGCAGACCGCCCTCGGCGAGGCGGAACTGCTCACGCACGAGGTCGAGTCCGGTGACCTCTTCGGAGACCGGATGCTCGACCTGCAGGCGGGTGTTCACCTCGAGGAACGACACCGTGCCGTCCGCGCCGATGAGGAACTCGCAGGTTCCCGCACCGACATAGCCGACCTCCTTGAGGATGGCCTTGGAGGCCGAGTACAGCAGCTCGTTCTGCTCGTCCGTGAGGAACGGCGCAGGGGCCTCCTCGACCAGCTTCTGGTTGCGGCGCTGCAGCGAGCAGTCACGTGTGGAGACGACGACCACGTTGCCCGCAGCGTCCGCGAGGCACTGGGTTTCGACGTGACGGGGCTTGTCGAGGAACTTCTCGACGAAGCACTCGCCGCGACCGAAGGCGGCGACCGCCTCACGAGTGGCGGAGTCGAACAGGTCGGGGATCTCCTCGACCGTGCGGGCGACCTTCAGGCCGCGGCCGCCACCGCCGTAGGCCGCCTTGATGGCGACGGGGAGACCGAACTCCTCGGCGAAGGCGACGACCTCCGCGGCGGATTCGATGGTGCCCTGGGTGCCGGGGGCGAGCGGAGCGCCCACCTTCTCGGCCACGTGGCGTGCGGTGACCTTGTCGCCCAGCGCCTCGATGGCCTCCGGGGACGGGCCGATCCAGGTGATGCCCGCGCCGATCACCGCACGGGCGAAGTCGGCGTTCTCAGCGAGGAAGCCGTAGCCGGGGTGGATGGCGTCCGCTCCCGCGCGGCGGGCGACGGAGAGGATCTTGTCGATGACCAGGTAGGTCGAGGCTGAGGTCGAGCCCTCGAGAGCGTAGGCCTCGTCGGCCAGGCGAGCGTGCATCGCGTCACGATCCTGGTCGGCGTATACGGCGACGGACGCGATCCCCGCGTCTCGTGCTGCGCGAATGATGCGGACGGCGATCTCGCCGCGGTTAGCGATCAAGACCTTCGAGATTGCAGGCATGAGTGCCAGACTACCGCGACGAATGCGCGATCTTTTGAGCACTCTCGACAAGAATCTGCGGAATACGTTTCAGACGACCTACCAACACCGCGCAGGAGCGTGATCACACCGCCGCGGGGAGGCGATCACCGGTTCCAGAGCGTCGGCCACGCCACGCCGAGCTGGGCTGCCAGCCGCCGAAGCGTTGACAGCGACATCCCGATCACCGTGGACGGCTCGCCCTCGATCCGCTCGATGAACGGCCCTCCCAGACTGTCCAGGGTGAACGCGCCCGCCACCTGCAGCGGCTCCCCGCTGGCGATGTAGGCGTCCAGTTCGGCATCTGTCATGTCGTCGACGAACGAGACCGACGCCTCCGCGACGGCGTCGGCCTGCCCCTGCACCGCGCCACCCTCCACGCGCAGCACGCTGTGACCGGAGTGCAGCACCCCGGTGCGACCGCGCATGAGGTGCCACCGTTCGCGGGCGACGGCCGCCTCATGGGGCTTGCCGTAGACCGTGCCGTCGAGCTCGAACATCGAGTCGCCGCCGATCACGATGCCGTCGAAACCGGGAGCGAGATCATCGATGCGCTCCGCCACGGCGGCGGCCTTGAGCGAGGCGAGAACCTGGACGTGCTCGGCGGGGGAGAGCGTGCGGCCGAGCCCCGATTCGAGAGAAGCCACCGCCGCGTCCTCATCGACTCCCGGCGAGTGCAGCAATGGCTCGATCCCTGCCTGGCGCAGCAGCATGAGACGGGCGGGGGACGTGGACGCGAGCAGCACCTGCATGAGTGACAGGCTATCCAGTCCGACGGCGGCGGGCATGGGAGAATCGACCAGTGCCCACTCCTGCTGAAGACACCCTCGACCTGACCATCACCGGCGTCGCCCACGGCGGCGTGTTCGTCGCCCGTCACGAGGGGCGCGTGGTGTTCGTGTCCGACGCGATCCCCGGTGAGAGAGTGCGCGCGCGACTCACCGACACCAACAAGAAGTCATTCTGGCGCGCAGAGACGGTGGAGGTGCTGGAGGCCTCCGAGCACCGACGCCCGCACGTCTGGGCGCCGGCGGATATCAGCCACGCTCCCGAGGACCGCCCGGGCGGCGCGGACTTCGGACACATCGACCTCGCGCACCAGCGAACCCTCAAATCGGACGTGCTCACCGACGCGCTGCGCCGATTCGGGGGCATCGAGCGCTCCGTCGACGTGCGGGCGGTCGACGGCGAGACCGACGGACTGCGCTGGCGCACCCGGGTGAGCCTGCACGTGGACGACGCCGGGAATGTCGGACCGTACGCCGCGCGCAGCCATCGCGTGATCCCGGTGGAGGAGCTCCCGCTGGCCACGCTGCCGATCGAGCGCGCCGCCGACAAGCTGTTCGCCGGACGCGGTGACCGCATCGACCTGGTCCAGCCCGCCGACGGTCGCGTGCGTGTGATCAACCGCCGCGCCGAGCAGAACGCCCGCGAGCAGCACGAGGTGGTCGTCGAGACCGTGGGCCAGCGCGAGTTCCAGGTGGATGCCGATGGTTTCTGGCAGGTGCACCGCGGCGCCGCTGCCACGCTCGACGCCGCGATCCGCCGGCTCCTCGGCGATGAGCACGTCGATCCGGACGCCTGGCACCTCGACCTCTACGGCGGTGTGGGCCTGTTCGGTGCCACGGTCGCGGACCTCGGCGGCTCTCGCATCACGAGCGTGGAGGCGGATGCCCGGGCCACGGAGCACGCCGGGGAGAACCTCTCCGAGTGGGTGGGTGCGCGGGCCGAGACGGCGCGGGTGGACCGCTACCTGCGCTCACTGGTGCAGGGGGCCTCCGCGCGGGAGAAGGAGCGACTCGCCCAGGGCGTCGTCGTGCTGGATCCGCCGCGCACCGGGGCCGGTCGCGGTGTGGTCACCGACCTCGCGGCGCTGTCACCGCGCACGATCGTCTATGTGGCGTGCGATCCCGTGGCCCTCGCACGCGATCTCGGCACCTTCCGGGAGCTGGGCTACGCGGCCGATGCGATCGAGGCGTTCGACCTGTTCCCGCACTCCCACCATCTGGAGACGGTGGCGCTGCTGCATCGGGCCGACGGATAAGCGCAGCGCAGCGGCGCGATCGCCGAGATGTCGGGGTTCGTCCGCGCCGCTAGGCTGACCCTATGATCCGCGTGTGCCTCATCGACGACCACGAGTCGGTTCGTCTGGGACTGGAAGCAGCCCTGCTGCGCGAGGGCGCCGACGTCATCTTCAGCGGTGAGAACGTCACCTCCTACCTGCGGTGGCGCCGCGCGGGCAACGAGGCACCGGCGGACGTGGCGGTGCTCGACCTCGGTCTCGGCGACGGCAGCGCCATCACCGACAATGTTCGTCGCATCGTGCTGGACGGCTCGGCCGTGATCATCCACAGCGTCGCCGACCGGCCCGCGGCCGTGCGCGAGTCCCTCGCCGCCGGGGCGATCGGCGTGGTGAGCAAGTCGGCCCCGATCGGCGAAGTGATCGCCGCAGTGCGCACCGTGGCCGCGGGGCGCCCGCTGGACAACGTGGAGTGGGCGAGCGCCGTGGACGGTGATGCCGACTTCGCGCTCGCGCAGCTGTCCCAGCGCGAACGCGAGGTGCTGGCCCTGTACGCCACGGGGCTGCCGCTGAAAGTCGTGGCCGATCGCCTCGGCATCGCCTTCAGCACCGCGAAGGAGAACATCGCGCGCGTGCGGGCGAAGTACACCGACGTCGGACGTCCGGCACCCACCAAGGTCGACCTCCTCATGCGTGCGATGGAAGACGGGATCATCGACGATGCGGACAAGAACGCACCGCGTGTCGGCTGAGTCCCGGCGCCGCCGCACCGCCGACGTCGACGCGGAGCCGCTGTTCTGGGGATCGATCCCGGAATCCGGCGGCTTCACCCGCGCGCGCATCGAGCGCATCTTCGCCCTGGTGATCGGTCTGGTCTGCATCGTTTTCGGGGCACAGGCCGCGGTGGCGGCCCTCGGCAGCACGGAGACCGGATCGTGGCACACGCCTATGATCGTCGTGGTCTTCGGCGCCCTCGCCGTCATGATCGTCACGGGGATCATCGGCCGTGGGGCACGCAGCGGCGCCGGACTGTTCTGCGTGGTGTTCATCGCCCTGCTGGTGGTGTGGCCGTTCGCCTCCGAGGGCAGCGTCGTCTCGGCCACCGAGCAGCCCTGGATCTGGTTCCTCATCAACGTCGCCACGGTCGGCGCCGCTCTCGCCTTCCCGCTCCCGCTCGCCGTGGTTCTCACGGTGCTGATCCCTCTCGGGTTCGCGGCCGTGCGCATCATCCAGGGCGGCGGGACCGCTGAGTTCTGGCGGGCGAATCTCGCCGACGTGTCGTTCTCGCTCATCTTCGGCTTCGTGCTGCTGATCATCGTGTGGATGACCCGCTCGGTGGGCATCTCCGTGGACCGTGCCCGCGCGCAGGCGCTGGACAGTTACGCCGAGGCCGCGGCGATCGACGCCGCCGAGCAGGAGCGGATGGAACTGGCCGCTCTCATCCACGACAGCGTGCTCTCCGCGCTCATCGCCGCCGAACGGGCCGACTCGCCACGGGAGCGCGAACTCGCCACCTCGATGGCACAAGCCGCGCTGTCGGGCCTCGCGGGCGCCGAGGACCCCGAGGACGACGATGACACCACGCCGGTCACCACCCGCGTGATCGCGCAGGACATCGCGGCGGCGGCGCACGGTTTCGGCTTCACCCTGCCCGTGCGGTGCCCGACCGAGACCTCCATCCCCCGTGATGTGGCACGTGCGCTCACTCTCGCGGCCATCCAGGCGGTGGCCAACGCCATCCAGCACGCCGACGCGGTCGGACTGACCACCGACGTGGAGTCGATTCGGGGAGGCTGCCAGATCACCGTGTCGGATCTCGGCGGCGGCATGGATCTGACCGCGGTCCCCGAGGACCGGCTCGGCATCCGCGGCTCGATCATCGCGCGGGTCGAGGCGGTGGGCGGGACCGTGAGCCTGCAGTCCTCGGTCGCCGGCACGCGCGTGACCATGCGGTGGCTGCCGGAGGGCGCCGTCTCCGCGGGTGCCGCGACCGAGCGGATGGAGTTCCAGTGACCGTGCTCCCGGTACGCAGGCTCCTCGTCGGGCTCGGCCTGGTCTTCGCCGTCTACCTGGCTTCGCGCGGTCTGATGTGGACGGCGACACCGTCGGCGCCGGTGGTCTACGTGAGCGCCCTCGCGCTGGGTGTGATCTCGACCGCGATCTGCCTCTTCGCCGACTCCCGCATCCCGGCGGCCTACCCGGACGCGCCGCTCACCGCAGGAAATCGCGGCCCCAGCAAGCTGCCGGTCTGGGCCGCGGTGCTGGCGGTGGCGACCGCCGCCCTGGTGCCCACGGCAGTGTCGCTCAGCGTGGGGGCGGATCATCGGGCCGAGTCCTGGGCCACCAGCTACGTCGGCCTGATCGGAGCCCTGCTGACCGTTGCGACCGTGCGGCGCCGTCCCGGATTCGCGTGGGCCGGCACGGCGGCGCTCGCCGTGAGCACCACCGCCTGGCTGGGGCCGATCGTGGCCCTGGGGCAGGGCCTCACCGGATCGGTGATGTGGATCGTGGGGGCGCAGCTGCTCCTCGGCTTCCTCGACCGGGCTGCGCGGGACACCGTTCGTCTCGTGGAACTGCAGCGTGCCGCCGTGGCCTGGCAGGCCGTTCAGGAGACGCGCCGGCGTGAACGGCGGGTGCGTGTGCGCTTCGCTCTCCAGGTGGCAGCCCCGATCCTGGTACGGGTGATCCAGTCCGGGGGCGAGCTGACCCCCGACGAGCGAGCGCAGGCCCGTCTGGCCGAGGGCAGCCTGCGTGACGAACTGCGCGGAGCCCGCCTGCTCGATGACCGCGTGCGGGCCGAACTGGACAGCGCGCGTCGCCGGGGCAGCACCATCACGGTCTTCGACGAGGGCGGCCTGGACGGTCTCGACCAGCAGTCGCTGGATCGCATCCGCGGCGAGCTGGCCGAGATCGTCTCCGGCACTGTCGCGTCGCGCCTGATCATCCGCACCGCTCGCGATCCGCGCGTCGCCGTCACGGTGGTCGGGCGCATGGACGAGTCGGACGACGAGGACTCCGTGGTGCTGTGGGAGGAGATCCCGCGTCAGCGGGTGGCCGCTGACGATCCGCGGCGGGCGCGCGACTGATCCGCGGGGGAGCCCCTCTCGTCACCCGTGGATCTGTCGCCCCATGAGTTCCGGGCCGGACGCCGACGAGGGGGAGTCAGTTCCTCACCCCTCGTCCTGGCGTCCGAGCCACCCGAAGACTCAGACTGCACCGGCGCGGACCGTACCCTGAAAACGGCCGGACCGGTGAACGCAGAGCGTCGTCCCCTCAGTATGTGCGAGATACATGCCGCTGTCTGTCGGTCGTTTGGGGGACAGATGGGGGACAGGAGGACGGGGCTCACAAGACTGTGGGCCACCGCAGGGCGGTGGCCCACATCCGAGACCTCAGCGGCTGAAGCGGCCCCAGCCGACCTCTCGATTCAGCGGGCGCCGCAGGCTCCGGCGCGTCTGCATCCAGGCGGACGGTCGCGGACCGTCGTCGGCCTCCAGGCTCGCTACCTCGGCGGCGTACGCGTCACTGACCACCGCGACCACGGCCGCCAGCTCCTCGGGGGTGGGGTGTCCCCGGCGGATCTCCAGCGTGACCGGGGCGTCGTCGTGCTCGCTCACAGCGGGATGTTCCCGTGCTTCTTGGCGGGCAGCTCGGCGCGCTTGCCGCGCAGCGAGCGCAGGGCCTTCGCGATGGCCACGCGGGTGGCGGCGGGCTCGATGATCCCGTCGATCTCACCGCGCTCGGCGGCCAGGAACGGGCTCGTGACGTTGTACGTGTACTCGTTGGCGAGCTTCGTGCGCACCGCGTTCACGTCTTCACCGGCCTCCTCGGCCGCGCGGATCTCGCTGCGGTAGAGGATGTTGACGGCGCCCTGGCCGCCCATGACGGCGATCTCCGCCGTCGGCCAGGCGAGGTTGACGTCGGCGCCCAGCTGCTTGGAGCCCATCACGATGTACGCGCCGCCGTAGGCCTTGCGCAGGATGACGGTGACCAGCGGCACGGTGGCCTCGGCGTAGGCGTAGATGAGCTTCGCGCCGCGGCGGATGACACCGGTCCATTCCTGGTCGGTGCCGGGCAGGTAGCCGGGCACGTCCACGAGCGTGACGATCGGGATCGAGAACGCATCGCAGAACCGCACGAATCGGCTGGCCTTCTCGCCCGCCTCGATGTTGAGGGTGCCGGCCATCTGCGAAGGCTGGTTGGCGATGATGCCGACGCTGCGACCCTCCACGCGGCCGAAGCCGATGAGGATGTTGGGCGCGTACAGCGGCTGGACTTCGAGGAACTCGCCGTCGTCGACGATCTTCTCGATGACGCCCTTCATGTCGTAGGGCTGGGTGGGAAGATCGGGGATGACGGTGTTCAGCTGACGATCGAGGTCCGTGGTCTCGAATTCGAAGTGCGAGTCGTACCCGGGGGCATCGGTCATGTTGTTGTCCGGCAGGAACGACAGGAGGGTGCGCGCGTAGTCGATCGCGTCCTCCTCATCGCTGGCCAGGTAGTGCGCCACACCAGAGCGGGTGTTGTGGGTGTACGCACCGCCCAGCTCCTCCATGCCGACGTCCTCGCCGGTGACGGTCTTGATCACGTCGGGGCCGGTGACGAACATCTGGCTGGTCTTGTCGACCATGATCACGAAGTCGGTGAGCGCCGGGCCGTACACAGCACCGCCGGCCGCCGGGCCCATGATGATCGAGATCTGCGGGATGACGCCGGAGGACGCCGTGTTCATCCGGAAGATCTCGCCGTACTTGCTGAGGGCGAGCACACCCTCCTGGATGCGCGCCCCACCCGAGTCCAGGATGCCGATGATCGGCATACCGCCGCGCAGCGCGTACTCCATGATCTTGATGATCTTGTTCCCGGAGACCTCGCCCAGCGAGCCGCCGAATGTCGTGAAGTCCTGCGAGTAGAGCGCCACGGTGCGGCCGTTGATGGTGCCGATGCCGGTGACGACCGAATCGCCGTAGGGGCGGGAGCGATCCATGCCGAATGCCGTGGTGCGGTGGCGCACGTACTCGTCGAACTCCACGAAGCTGCCCTGATCCACGAGCATCTCGATGCGCTCGCGCGCGGTCAGCTTGCCCTTCGCGTGCTGCTTGTCCTGGGCCAGCTTCTCGGGCTGTACGACGGCCTCTGTGAAACGGGCACGGAGGTCGGCGATCTTGCCAGCGGTCGTCGCGAAGTCGTAGGTCTCGTCGGTCACGGATTCCACCCTAGTAGCGGTGCCTCGCCGAACGCCTGTGGCGAATCCACAATCCCGCACCTCGGGTTCTGTGCCCGTCGCAGCCCGTGGGCGCATCGTCGTAGGGTGCCGGTATGACGATTCCCGCGAACGGATACCCGCTGACTGCAGCCGTGAGCCCCCGCGTCCAGGTGGCCGAGCACACCGGGTCGACGAACGCCGACCTCGTGGTCGCGGCCTCGGCGGAGGAGTACCCCCACCTGTCGGTGCTGCTGACCACCGATCAGCGCTCGGGGCGCGGGCGCCTGGACCGGCGCTGGGAGACCCCGCCGGGTTCCGCGCTCGCCGTCAGTGTGCTGCTGCGGGTCGGGGAGCTGCCGCTCGATGCGCGCGGCTGGATTCCGCTGGCTGCCGGATGGGCGATGACCGAGGCGATCCGCGCCCAGCTGACGGACCAGGACGTGGCCCTCAAATGGCCCAACGACGTCCTGGTGGGAGGGCGGAAGATCTGCGGCATCCTCGCCGAGGCGACGTTGGATTTCGCCGCCGTCGTGGTGGGCTCCGGGATCAATACGGCCATGGCTCCGGAGCAGCTCCCGGTCGAGACGGCCACGTCGTTCGCCGTGGAGGGTGAGGTCTGCGACGAGGATCGCCTCATGGCCGACTACCTGGTGCGCCTGGACCGCGCCCTGACCGCCCTGATCGCTGCGGGGGGCGATGCCGTGGCCAGCGGGCTGCACGCGGATGTGGTCGGCGTGTGCGGGACTCTCGGGCGGGCGGTTCGCGTGTCCCTTCCCGATGGGTCTGTGCTGGAGGGAACCGCCACGGGGATCGACGCCGAGGGGCGCCTGCAGGTGACCCGCGCCGGTGCCGCTGACCCCGCGGCGGTCTCGGCGGGTGACATCGTCCACCTCCGTTTCTGACGCGGACGCTCGCGGGGGCGCGCCGCTGCCCGGCTCCGGCGGGGGAGCAGGGGACAATGGGCTCATGATGAGCGAACCGGGATCGATCGGGGGGCGCCCGCTGATGCCGGCACCCGGATCTCCCGTGCCCGAGCTGCTCATCGCTCGATTGCACCCCCACGCGCGACGACTGTTCTGGTCGGCTCTGGTTCTCATTGCCACGGCTGGAGCGGTCGGCTGGTTCACCGGCAACGCGCCGGTGCCCTGGCTCACCGACCTCATGCTCTGGCTCGCCGGCGGCATCGTCGTGGTGCTGCTGGTGCTGGTGCCGTACGTGGTCTGGTCCACACGCCGGGTGACGATCACCACCCGCCGGGTGATCGTGGCGGACGGGCTGTTCTCGCGTCGTCGCCGTGAGCTCTCCCACGCCCGCGGGTACACGGTGTCGCTGCGGCGCGGTCCGCTGCAGCGCCTGTGGGGGAGTGGCACGCTCGTCCTCTCGAACGGCGTGGAGCCGCCGCTGCGGCTCGCGGACGTGCCGCACGCCCGCCTGGTGCACGAGGTCCTGGTCGATCAGGTGGAGGTCAACCAGATCCTCGCCCATCGCGATCAGCAGGCCGGCACCACCGGCTCCCTCGTCTGACCCACCCTCGCCCTCCCGCCGCGTGGACCCACTCCTGCGCGGACCGTCTCCGCGGAGGCGGAGGCGAGCGGGGCGAGGAAGCCCGCGCGATGGGGGAGGATGGATGCGGTGCGTACGGGCACCGCGAAGCGAGGGAGAGAGCATGCGCGTCGGAGTGATCGGTGGCGGACAGCTGGCACGGATGATGATCGCGCCGGCGGAGGAGCTGGGGCTGGAGATCCGCGTTCTCGCTGAGGAGCCCGGCATGTCCGCGGCCCTGGCCGCCACGGCGACCGGCGACTACCGCGATCTCGACACCGTCCTCGCGTTCGCGCGTGACGTCGACGTCATCACGTTCGACCACGAGCACGTGCCGCAGGACGTGCTGGCGGGGCTCGTCTCGGCGGGCATCGCGGTGCACCCCGGGCCCGAGGCTCTCGCCATCGCCCAGGACAAGCTCGTGATGCGCGAGACCATGGCACGCATCGGGGCACCGCAGCCCGACTGGGCCGCCGTGCGCGACGCCGACGAGCTGGCAGCCTTCCTCGACGCGCACGGCGGACGTGCCGTGGTGAAGACGGCTCGGGGCGGGTACGACGGCAAAGGGGTCCGCGTGGTCAACGCCGCGCACGAGGCCGACGACTGGTTCACCGCACTCGCCGAGGATGCCAACGGCGGTGCGCTGCTGGCCGAGGAGATGGTCGACTTCACCCGTGAGCTCGCCCAGCAGGTGGCCCGCCGTCCGTCGGGCCAGGCTCTGGCGTACCCGGTCGTCCAGACCGTGCAGCGTGACGGCGTCTGTGCCGAGGTGACCGCTCCCGCGCCCGGCATCGGCGGGCTCGCCGAGGAGGCCGCCGACCTCGGGCTGCGCATCGCGGAGGAACTCGGTGTCACCGGCATGCTCGCGGTGGAGCTGTTCGAGACCGCCGATGGGCGCATCCTGGTCAACGAACTGGCCATGCGTCCGCACAACAGCGGCCACTGGACGCAGGACGGCGCGGTGACGAGTCAGTTCGAGCAGCACCTGCGCGCCGTGCTGGATCTGCCCCTCGGGGACCCCTCACCGCGTGCGGCGCACGCGGTGATGATCAACATCCTCGGCGGGCCGGAGGGCGCGACGATGGCGGAGCGCTTCGCGGCGGCGCTGGCGGCGGCCCCCGACGCGAAGGTCCACACCTACGGCAAGGCCCCGCGCCCCGGTCGCAAGGTGGGCCACGTCAACGCCGCGGGGCCGGAGCTGGACGCCGTGCTGGCCTCTGCCCGTGCGGCTGCTGCGGCGTTCGACTGAGGCGCCAGCTCCCAGCGGATTCGGGGCGATCGTCCGCGTGCCGTGCACCGGGCGTTCGGCCGGGCCCCCTAGCCTGTTCTGGTGACCTCTGCGCTGCATTCATCCGAGAACCCGCTCGTCGGCGTCGTCATGGGCTCCGATTCGGACTGGCGCGTGATGGCGGACGCCTCCGCCGCACTGACCGAGTTCGGGATCCCGCATGAGGTCGAGGTCGTCTCGGCGCACCGTACGGTGGACAAGCTCGTCCGCTACGGCCGGGAGGCACGCGGACGCGGCCTGCGCGTGATCATCGCCGGCGCCGGGGGTGCAGCGCACCTGCCGGGCATGCTGGCCTCCATCACGGCGTTGCCCGTGATCGGCGTCCCGGTGCCGCTGGCGACACTGGACGGCATGGATTCGCTGCTGTCGATCGTGCAGATGCCCGCGGGAATCCCGGTGGCCACCGTCTCGATCGGCGGCGCGAAGAACGCCGGACTGCTGGCGGCGCGTATCCTCGGCACCTCCGACCCCGCGGTCGCCGACGCGGTCGAGGCTTACGCGCGCGACCTGGAGGCTCAGGTGGAGCAGAAGAACATCCGGCTCAAGGGATCGTTGTGACCGCGCTCGTCGCCGATCGGACGGGGGCGGGGTCCGCGATCCGCACCCAGCCCATGCGTCACCCTGACGCGGCAGATCGTGCGGTGATGACCCGCCGCGGCTGGTGGCTGGTGATCCTCGGCTTCCTGATCCCCGGCTCCCCGCAGGTTCTGGCGGGCAACCGGAAGCTCGGGCGCTTCGGCCTCGGAGCCACGATCCTCATGTGGACGCTCCTCGTCATCGCCGTGCTCATCGCCGTGCTGCTGCGTGACTTCTACTTCTGGCTCATCGGTGTCGGCTGGCTGTTCGCGGCGATCACCGTGCTCGCTCAGGGGCTTCTCATCGGTTATGCGGTGCTGTGGATCATCCTCGGGCTGAACACCCTGATGCTGGTGAAGCTCGTTCGCATCCGGACGGCATCGCGGTTCGGCATCGCCGCCCTCGCAGCGGGCCTGCTCGTCGTCTCCAGCGGCACGGCGACCTATGCCGCGGGGATCGTCGGCACGACCCGGGACACGCTCGGCAGCGTGTTCGCCTCCAGCGCCCCGCCCGTGGCGCCCTCCGACGGGTACTACAACATCCTGCTGCTCGGCGCGGACTCCGGCGATGGCCGGGACTCCATGCGCTTCGACAGCATCTCCGTGGTGTCCATCAACGCCGACACCGGCGCGGTCACCATCACCGGCATCCCGCGCGATATGCCGGATGTCCCCTTCGCCCCCGGCCCCATGCAGGACCTCTATCCCGACGGCCACTACGGCGTCGCAGACGAGGAGTGCGGCTGGACCAGCGCCATCAACCAGCTCAACACCGAGCTGGAGATCTGCCGCGCCGACGAGGGCCTGTATCCCGATGCGGTCGCCAACGGCTCCACCCCCGGAATCGAGGCGACGAAGGACGCCGCCGAGGGCGTTCTCGGCATCACCATCCCGTACTACGTCTTCATCGACATGGACCACTTCGCGGCGCTGATCGATGCGCTCGGCGGGGTGCAGATCACGGTGACCGAGCGGCTTCCCGAGGGCGGTGGCCCCGCGTACGAGGGGCAGCCGGCGGAGGACTGGGCGATCGGGTGGATCGAGCAGGGCGAACAGCACATGGACGGGAACACCGCCCAGTGGTATGCGCGCTCGCGCTACACCACGAGCGACTGGGATCGGATGCGTCGCCAGCGTGAGCTGCAGGAGGCGATGCTCAAGCAGTTCACCCCGGAGAACGTGCTCTCGCGGTTCCAGGAGATCGCGAAGGCCGGAACGGCTGTCATGGAGACGGACGTGCCGCAGTCGATGATGCAGCCCTTCCTCAACCTCGCCCTGAAGGCGAAGTCGCAGGAGGTGCAGAAGATCGAACTCACCCCGGAAGGCACCCCGCTCCTGGACGGCAGCACGATCGATGACACGAGCCCGGACTTCACCGCGATCCAGCAGCTCATCCAGGAGAGGCTGCATCCGCCGGCCGCGGAGGACACTCCCGCGCCCTGACGACAACCTGAGCGTCCCCCGACCTCCGGGGTGCCGAAGGGGCGGTGTCGGCGGCGAGCACTAGGGTCGGAGACATGACGGCGACCCTTCGTGTGGTGATCGATCAGGCCTCGGCACAGTCCTTCTCGGACCAGGCGACGGCCGGGCTTGAGACCGCGCGCGCTCTGATCCGCATGGCCCCGGACGGGTGCGAGGTGGCGGCCATCGTCCCCAGCGGCGAGGCGGATCTCACCACGCTCGTGCCGGGCCTCTCCGGGGTCCGGGTGGCATCTCTCGCCCGCCGGGAGCTCCTTGCCGCCTGGCAGCTGGGGGTCGCTCCCTCGATCGGGGGCGGCTTCATCCACTCGACCACCCTGGCCGCCCCGCTGGTGCGTCATGACCGGGTGAACGACGGCGACCAGAGCGTCGTCACGCTGTGGGATCTGCGGGCCTGGGAGGCGGCGTCGGAGGTGGCCCGCACCGCCGTCACCTGGAATCGCGGCATGCTCAAGCGCGCCGTCAAACACGCGGACGCGATCGTCGTGCCCACCTTCGCCCACGCCGCCCGCCTCGACGAGGAGTGGTCCTTCGGTGACCGCGTGCGGGTGGTGGCGGGTGCAGCACCGTCCGGGTTCCGCGAGCCCACCGACGCCGATGCGCGCGCCCGGGATCTGGTGCTTCCCGAACGCTACGTCGTGACGGACGCGACGACGGCGCCGTCCGACGGCCTCGGGAAGGCGCTCGCCGCTGTCTCGGGACAGGCGGGTGACGACCTCGCCGTGCTGATCATCGGAGTGCCGGCGGACCAGGAGGCCGCGGTGAGGGAGCTCGCCTCCGCTGCGGGCGTGCCGGAGCGGCACCTTCAGGTGCGTCCGGAGCTGGATGCGGCCGATCGCGCCGTGGTGCTGGCCCGCTCGGAGCTGCTGATCTCCACGCTCACGCGCACTGCCTGGCCGTGGCGGGTGGTGGAGGCGCTCGCGCTCGGGGTGCCGGTGGTCGCCCTCGACACACCCGCACACCGCGAGGTCATCGCCGACGGCGGTGTGCTTGCGGAGGAGCGCGACCTCGCCGACGCGGTCGCAGAGGTGCTCGCCGACACCGAGCGCTACGGCGTGCTGAGCGATGACCGCGGGCGCGCCTACTCCTGGGACAGCTCCGCCGAGCGCATCTGGCAGTTGCACGCCGAGCTCTGAGTCTGCGCACCTCTGAGCGTTCATGGGCGAAGATGTTCATATGCTTGCCGATGAGCGTCGTGAACGGATCCTGTCCGAGCTGGGGGTGCGCGGCGCCCTGCAGGTGGCGGACTTCGCCGCGCGCATCGGCGTCTCGGGAATGACGCTGCGGCGAGACCTCGCGCAGCTGGAGGCGGACGGGCTCCTGGTACGGGTGCATGGCGGCGCGGTTTCTCCCCGTCGGTCGGGTGTGCGGGCATCGACGCCGCTCGCCACGATCGGCGTCATCGTGCCGAGCGCGACCTACTACTACCACGGCGTGGTCGACGGCATCCGTCGTGCCGCTTCGCGCAGTCGGTGTCGGCTGGCCCTGGCCGTATCGGATTACCGCAGCGACCGCGAGAGCGCACAGGTCCGTCAGCTCGTGGCGCGCGGTGTGGACGGCCTGATCATCACCCCGGCGAACGCGGACTGGGAGGACACCGCGCTGCGGGATCTGCTGGGCGCGCAGAACATTCCCGTGACCATCGCCGAGCGCAGCATCGATCCGATGCGGCCCCTCGGCCAGGTGGAATCCGTGCGCACCGACCACGAGGCAGGCGTCGCGCTGGCCGTCCAGCGCCTGCGTGACGCCGGCCACTCGGGTATCGCCCTCGCGCTGCGGGCCGGCACCGCCACCTCCGTGTGGCTGCGGCGGGGGTTCGCCGCAGCCGTGCGGTCGCACGAGCGCTCGTTCGTGACCGAGCTGCCGCGTGACGCCAGCGGTCAGGCTACCGAGCGCTCACACCTCGTGGACCTGATCCGCCGGTGCGAGGCCGAGCACATCCGGGCACTCATCGTCCTCACCGACGTGGACGCCATCGCACTCGAGGAGGTGGCGCTGGAGGAGGGGGTGCGCATCCCCGAGGATCTGTCGGTGATCTCCTACGACGACGAGGTCGCCGGGCTCGCACCCGTCCCTCTCACCGCCATCTCGCCCCCGAAGCAGGAACTGGGCGATCGGGCGTTCGAGATGTGCCTGGCGCGGATCCACGGATCGCGCTCGACGGCACTGACGCGGAGCCTGTTGCTGCCCACGCTCGTGGAGCGGGATTCCGTCGGGTCGGCATAGGCGCGCGATCAGGTCGGACGCGCCCGGGGGAACACGCCCGGATCCCGAGGAGTCCTCGTGCGGCTGCCGCCTCACCGATAGGGTGAGGGAGCGTGCGAACCCGAGCACGCCGGAGGTGTTGCCAGTGGAGGCCGTACCCGATCTCGTCATCGCCGAGGTCGCCGTGCGCGAGGTGACGCGCGTAGACGTGCGATTCGACGGGCACCGCGTGTGGACGACCACGGTCCCGGCTGCGCGCGACGGACACGTGCACTTCGAGTGGCCCGCTGCGCTGCGTGCGCGGCTCGTGGGTTCCACGCGTGTCAGCGTTCACGACGTCGTGAGCGGTGCGGAGCTGGCGGCTCGCGAGATGCGGTTCGCCGGTGTGGACGAGCGTCTCGAACTCGTGGACGGACGCGGGCGCCTGCTCGCGATGAACAAGTGGGATACGCTCGGCGCCGTCAACGACGGACGCGGCGACGGGGTTCGCCAGCGCATGCTGGTCAGCGCCCGGCGCGTGGTGGACCTGCTCCGGCGCGGCGGGTGGGATCCGTTCGTGGTCGGCGGAGCACTCCTGGGCGTCGTCCGGGAGGGGCGGATGCTCGCGCACGACGACGACATCGACCTGGCCTTTCTCTCCGCGCACAGCGATCCCTCCGATCTCGCCCTGGAGAGCACGCGGATGGAACGCCTGCTCAGGGGCGAGGGCCTCACCGTGGTACGGCACAGCCTCGCGCACATCGCCGTGCACTTCACGGACGATGCCGGTCTCCCGGAGCACTACATCGACGTGTTCACCGGGTTCTTCCGCGGCCGTACCTATCATCAGCCGTTTGCGCTGCGCGGTGAGGGAATCGCCGCGGCTGATCTCGTCCCGCCGGTCGCACTGGACATCGAGGGCACCTCCCTCCCTGCCCCTGCGGTGCCGGAAGCCTGGCTCGCGTTCGCGTACGGGCCATCGTGGCGGGTGCCGGACGCGTCGTTCCATTTCCCCGACCCGCCCTCGACCGTGCTGCGCTTCGACGGCTGGTTCGGCAGCTTCAACCACGGCCGCGACGCCTGGGAGGAGCACTACCTCGCCGCATCCGGCCCGCAGGGCGAAGGCAGTGCGGAAGAGGTGGACGCCTTCATCGCGGCGTTGCCGCCGGGAGCGTGTGTGCTGGATGTGGGGTGCGGAGACGGAACGTGGGCGCGCAGGATCGCCGCCGCTGGGCACACCGTGCTGGGCGTGGACTACAGTCTGGAGGCGCTGGCGCTCGCCGGGCGTTTCGACGACGACGCCGTCCGCTACCGCTTCCTGAACCTCAACGACCGTTCTGCCGTTCTGGCGCTGGGGGCCGAGCTCCTCGCCGAGGGGCGGGAATGGGTGGTGTTCGGCAGCCACCTGCTGCAGAGCATGACCGCCGACGGCCGGCACAACCTGCTGATGATGCTCGAGCTCATGCTGCGCGGAAGCGGGTTCGCGCACTTCATCGACGACACCGACATCGCCCACGACTACGACGCCACCCTTCCGCGCACCTGGCACATGCCCACGGCCTGGCTGGAGCAGGAGGCGCGTGGGCGGCGTCTCGCGATACGCGTGCTCCGGCGCGGAATGCGCCCGGACGGTACGGGCACACGCGGCACCGCAGCCGTGCGCGTGGATCGCACCGATGCCCCCCTGTTCCTGGAGGAGACATGATCAACCGGATCCGCCGTACCGTGCGCTCGCTCGCGCGCCGCATCGCGCCGAGCGCCTATGGCAAGCTCGAGCGTCTCGGCGATGCGGACTTCGCCGCGATGGAGGCGGTGGCTCCCCTCAGCGAGCGGGTCGCGGCTCTCGAAGCCGAGAACGCCGACCTGCGCCAGCAACTCTGGGAGATCCGCACCGACGCCCGACGGGTGAACGAGCTCTACGACCTCGTCATCGAGCGGCTGCGCTCGGACAATCCGCTGCGCGGCTCCTGAGGGACCAGACGCCTCAGCGCTCGTCCGCCGTGCGCCGTTCGGCGATGAGGCGCGCGGTCGCGAGGTCCTGCGGCGTCGTGATCTTGATGTTCTCCGCGCTTCCGGTGAGCATGCGGGCCGCTGTGCCGGTGAACTCGTGGACCAGATCCGCGTCGTCGCTCACTCGTGAGTAGCCCGATGCGACGGCGCGGTCGTAGGCGGTCGCCAGCAGATCGCGGTCGAAGGCCTGGGGCGTCTGGCCCATCCAGCTGTGCTGGCGCTCCAGGGAGCCCTGCACGAAGCCGTCCTCGCCCACGAGCTTGATCTGCACCGTGCTGGGGGTCCCGAGCATGGCCGCCCCGTGCTGCATCGCCGCATCGACCACGGCGGAGACGGCGGTGGGCTGCACGAATGGCCGGACACCATCGTGCACCACGACGATCTCGCCGCGGGTGCTCTGCAGTCCGTGCCGCGCGCTCAGGTGCCGTTCGGCACCGCCGATCACGACCGTGACGTCCAGCCCGGCGTCTCGGAGGATGCGGCGGTAGAGGTCGGCATTCTCGGCGCTCGCGGTCACGATGACCTCATCGACCGGATCCACCGAGAGCGCACGGACGGTGCGCTCGAGCACGGTCCTCCCACCCAGGTTCACGAGCAGCTTGTTCGATCCGAACCGCGTGCCCTGGCCCGCGCAGGTGATGACTGCCGAGACGATCCGACCGTCACGCACCGGCGCGCTCCCGGTCGACGAAGGCACGAAGGCCCGCCAGCACGCCGGCGGCGTCGGTCATGTATCCCTCCGTGCCGGCGAAGAGGGCGCTGTGGCGGGTGCGCATGTCGCGCGTGTACATGGCGGCGAACGGGCTGGGCGGCTCGGGCGGCTCCTGGCCCCGGATGTCGATTCCGAACACCCGCTCGGCCAGCTGGTCGTTGCGGATCGGCGCCGTGGCGATGTTCAGGGTGGTGATCCCCGCCGCCATCGCTGTGGCGGCATCCGCCGCGAGCCGACGAACGTCGTAGTGCTGCAGATGATCGTCGGGCCGGATGTGCGCGACGCGGTGGTTGCGCAGGAGGTCGTGCACCACGCCCTTGCGCAGGTGGTCGCCGTACAGCTGGGGCAGTCGCAGCACGACGGTGTCGAAGCGCTCGGACAGCACGCGCTCCATGTGCAGGCGATTACGCCCGTACGGGGTGAGGCCGTTCTCGTCGGGCATCGTCTCCTCATCCGGCGTCGTCCCGGCGGGAAAGACGCAAACGGTGGAGATCAGCACAAGCCGCTCGATACGAGCGCGTGAGACGCGCTCGATGAGGGTGTCGATCTCCGCGCGATCAGCGCCGCCATCGGCATTGATCCGGTGCGAGTCGGCGCGCGTCGCAGCCGAGAACACCACATCGTAGGTGCGTCCCGCGATGTCGCCGATGTTCCGGGAGTCGTAGAGGTCGTCGAACGTTCGCGCCGCGCGGAGGTTGCGGCCCACGAATCCTGTGGCGCCGAGCAGGGCACTCCTCACGGGCGGCACCTCCATGCACGTCGTCGGGTATCGGACCAGCCTAGCCCCGCACATGCCGACGGGCGAATGCGCGTGATCAGGCGCGCATCAGCTCCACGGCGCGCTTGCTGTCCCCGTCGAACTCCACGGTGCCACCGCGCAGCAGGATTCCGCGCTCGCACAGATCGGAGACCATGTCGAGGTCGTGGGAGACCACGACGAGCGTCTTGCCCGCCGCGTGCAGTTCACGGATGCGCGCGAGGCACTTCTTCTGGAACGGCTCGTCACCCACGGAGAGGATCTCATCGATCAGCAGGATGTCCACCTCGGTGTGGATCGCCACCGAGAACGCGAGGCGCAGGAACATGCCGGAGGAGTAGTGCTTGACCTCGGTGTCGATGAACTGCTCGATCTCGCTGAACTCCACGATCGAGTCGAATCGCTCGTCGGTCTCCTTGCGCGTCATCCCGAGGATCGCCGCGTTGAGGTAGATGTTCTCGCGGCCCGACAGGTCCGGGTGGAATCCGGCGCCGACCTCGATGAGCCCGGCCACGCGCCCCCGGGTGAGAACTTCACCCGAGTCGGGGGTGAGCACACCGGAGATCATCTTCAGCATCGTGGACTTTCCGGAGCCGTTGAAGCCCAGCAGCGCCACGGCCTCGCCCTCGCCGATCTGGAAGGAGACGCCATCCAGAGCACGGAAGTCCGTCGTGATGGGTTTGCGTCGCACGGCGGCGAGCGCCGTCTCCTTGATGGAGTGTGTGTGCCGCAGCCGGAACGCCTTGCGGACGTCGTCCGCGATGATGCGGGGCACGGTGTTCTCAGAGGTCCTGGGCAAAGCGACCCTCCAGGCGCCGGAAGACGAGCTGGCCCACGAAGACCAGGATGAGGCTGGTGATGAACGCGATGCCGACATAGGTCCACAGACCATCGATCACCTGAGCGTTCTTGGGGTGCAGTCCGCCCCAGATGCCGAAGTGGAACAGCTCCACGGCCATGGTGATCGGATTGAGGCGGTAGATCACCCACAGCCAGTGCGGGATCTCCGCCTGCACCATCGTCCACTGGTACATCACCGGCGACGCCCACACGGCGCACATCGTGATGATCTCCACGAAGCTCTGCGCGTCGCGGAAGGTGACGTTGATCGATCCGAACAGCAGGCCGAGCCCGGTGGCCAGCAGTGCCACCAGCACGAGCCCGAGCAGGATCGCGGCCACCTGCAGCAGCGAGGGAGCCCAGCCGAAGAACAGCGAGATCACGATGACCACCACCACCTGGGGCAGGGTGTTCACCGCCGCGATGAGCATGCTCGCCACCGGGAACATCTCGCGGGGCAGGTAGATCTTCTTGATCAGCGCCGCATTGTCCACGAGAGATCGGGTCGCGTTGGAGAACGCCTCGTTGAAGAAGGTCACCACGGTGATGCCCGACAGCAGATAGATCGGGAAGAACTCGACGTTCTTGTTCTGGCCGAGGAACACGCCGATCGCCAGCCAGAACACGACGAACTGCACGAGAGGCTTCACATACGACCACAGCCAGCCCAGGATCGAACCGCGGTAGCGGATCTGGATCTCCTTGCGGACGATGAGCGAGAGCAGGTAGCGGTGATCGAAGACATCGAGCAGGCCGTGGCTGCGCCCCGGACGCTCGAGCGTCGCGGCGTCCGTGGACGATCGCGTCATTCTGCTCCTCAGTGGTCGGGCTGCCGGACCAGGAGGATCCGGCCGAGCGGGCGCTGACCATCCTAATGGCGCTGAGTGTCGCGACGTTGAGAGAGCCCTGATCCGCGAGTCCCGGTCACCTGAGCGCGCCCTGACAGGGCGGAAAAACGCCGCTGGTAGGCTTCTCCGGTACCTGCGAGAGTGGAGATCTGTGCCCGTGTCGATCGAGCGCCAGTTCGGCGAGCCCGCCCTGTTCGAGATCCTCCGAGGCGATGAGATCCCCGCCGATCTCAGCGTGCGCGAGCAGCGGATCCTGGCGGGGGCGTGCGCGTTTCACGCCCTGATGGCGCCGGGACGGACGCTTCGCCTCATCGCCTATGACGGCGGGCCCACCGACCTTCCGCGCAGCACGGATGACAGCTCGTTCAGCGGAGCGTCCCGGGCGTTCCAGCGCCGGCTGTGGACCGCCGAGATCCGCAGCCTCGTCGCCGACGAGCCGCGGGAGCACACAGCCGTCGAGGCGCCGGCGGACGAGCTGATCGACGGCGACATCCGCCACATCCACATTCCCCGCGACAGCGTGCTCGACTTCGACCCGCCGCGCGACATCTCACCCGACCCGGTGCGCCGCGCGCTTCGGGCGATCCGCTCACGCACGCCGCTGCTGTACGACCAGGTGCGCGATCTGGAGCTGCTGCGCCACCGGCGCCCCCTGCACTCGCCGGTGCCGCGCCGGGACTACGCCGCCGACTTCCTCCCGGGCGGAATCCATGAGGACGCTCGCCTCGTCCCTGCGGTGGAAGCCCCCGCCGGCGCGCCGCGGGCCGTCCTGGTCGGGATGCACTGGTTCGAGATGGGCGGCGCCGAGCGCTGGGCGTTCGAGACGGTACGCATGATCCGCGACGCGGGCTTCGTGCCGATCGTGCTGGCCAACCGCGACTCGCACCAGCCGTGGATCGATCGCGCCGAGCTCGACGGTGCCGTCACCATCCCGTTCTCGGAGGCGACGGCGCTCTCGCAGACTCCGGGGGTGGAGGAACTGCTGCGCGCGATCCTTCGCACCTGGGACGTGCGCGGTGTGTTCGTGCACCACAACCAGTGGCTCTACGATCGACTGCCGTGGATCCGCGCCTCGCGTCCGCAGATCCCGATCATCGACACCACCCACATCGTGGAGTACCGCGGCGGCGGCTACCCCGCCTCCGCCGTCATGGCCGATGCGCCGATCACCACGCACCACGTGATCTCGCCTGCTCTGGAGCGCTGGATGCGTGATGTGCAGGGCATCGATGCGGACAAGATCGTCATGGCTCCGCTGGTGGGCCTCACCGTGGCGGAAGGAGTCGAGCCGGTCTTCCGCCCCCGCAGTGACGGCCCCTTCACCGTGTCCTTCGTCGGCCGGATCGCCCGGCAGAAGGCCCCCGAGGTCTTCGTCGAGGCCGTGGGGCGCATCCACGCGGCCGACCCGTCGATCCGTTTCATCATGCATGGCGACGGCGACATGGCCGGGGCGATCGAGGACTTCATCGCCGGCAAGGGGCTCACGGACGTGATCATCCGGCGCGACTCGTCGGTGCCCGTGGCGGAGACGTATGCCGAGACCGACCTGCTCATGATCACGGCGCACAACGAGGGACTGACCCTCACCACGCTCGAGGCGATCGCGGCCGGCGTGCCGGTGATCTCCACGGACGTGGGTGCCCAGTCCGATATCGTGCCTGCGCGGGCGCTCACCTCGCGCAACGCGTTCCTCGCGGCACGCGCCCAGGCGGATCTCGCGCTGCGGCTGGCGGGGGATGAAGCCGCCCGCCGACAGCTCTGGCACGATGAACGCGAAGCGGAGAAGACCTTGATGAACACGCAATCGGCGGGCGAGTGGTTCGCACAGGAGGTGGCGACATGGTAGCCGTCGCAGCAGTGGTGGTCACGTTCAACCGCCTGGAGAAGCTCAAGACCGTCATCGCCTCGATCGAGGCGCAGACCCTCCCCGTCGAGACGTTGCTGATCATCGACAACGCGTCGACGGACGGCACCGCCGAGTACCTGGCCTCCCTGACCACGACGGTGCCGCACGAGGTCATCACGATGGCGACCAACTCCGGTGGCGCCGGAGGGTTCTCCGAGGGCATGCGTCGCGGCTACGAGACCGGGGCCGATCACGTGTGGATCATGGACGATGACTGCTACCCGAAGCCGGAAGCGCTCGCCAACATGGTCCGCGGCTTCGACGAGGCCGTGGACGAGCTCGGCGGCGACGTTCCCTTCGCGTGTTCGGTGGTGGAGTACACCGACGGCAACATCTGCGAGATGAACAACCCCATCCCGACGTGGGACTGGGGGCGGCTGCTCGTCAAGGGGCAGAACAGCGTGATGGTGACCACCTGCTCGTTCGTGTCGGTGCTCATCCCGCGGTGGGCGATAGCGCGCTACGGACTGCCGTACAAGGAGTACTTCATCTGGTTCGACGACCGGGAGTACACGCAGCGGATGACGCGCCTGTGCCCCGGTGTCCAGGTGATGGACAGCGTCGTGGTGCACGACATGGGCGACAACAAGGGCGTCAACTTCGCCATGGTCGATGCCAAGAGCGTCTGGAAATTCTCCTACGGCGTGCGCAACGAGGCGTCGTGGCGCCTGCACCACCAGGGATTCCTGTACTACCTGGAGTTCGGTGCCCGCCTGTTCGTCAGTCTGCACCGCGGGCGGGTCTCGCTGCCCCTGCGCGCCAAGCTGATGCGCAAGTGGCTGCAGGGCATCACCTTCAACCCGCGCATCGACTACGTCGACTCCCCGCGCGTGACCGCCTGAGCCGGCGATGAGCGGTTCCCTCGACACCTGGATCGGATTCCTCCCGGCGGTGCTGGCCGCCATCGGGGTCCTGGCGGTACCGGGCTTCGTCCTGGGCTTCTTCCTGCGTCTGCGCGGCTGGTGGCTGCTGGCGGCCGCAGCGCCCCTGTCGGTCTCTCTCATCACCGTTGCATCGGTCATCGCCGGGTGGACGCCGCTGCGCTGGAACATCCTGCCCGTGCTGGCCCTGACAGCGGTGGCGTCGGTGGCCGCGTGGGCGTGGATGCGCTGGGTGGGCAAGCCCGTCGCCCCGGCTGCTCGTCGGCGACCCGCCGGGCTGCGTGTCTGGGCGGGCGCGCTCGCGATGCTCGCCCCTGCGGCGCTCATCACCTGGGTGCTGGCCCATGCGATCGGGGACCCCACGCTGATCAATCAGCGCTACGACAACTTCTTCCACGTGAACGCGATCCAGTACGTGCTGGACACCGGGAATGCATCGCCGTTCTGGGTGGGAACGATGACCTCGCCCGGGAATCTGCTCTTCTACCCGTCCGGCTGGCACGCGGTCGCGTCGCTGATCGTTCAGCTGTCGGGCGCTTCTGTCGCGCTGGCGAGCAACGCCCTGGTGTTCGTGGCCGCCGCGCTGGTGTGGCCGGCCTCGATCGTCCTGCTCACCGGACGCCTGCTCGGCTCGAGCCCGCTGGCTCGCGTCGCGGGCGGGGTTCTCGCCGCGGCCTCGCCCGCGTTCCCGTACCTGCCCCTGCACTACGGCCCCGTCTATCCGCTCTTTCTGGGGCTCGCGATCGCCCCGGTCGCGATCGCCGCGATGATCACCGTTCTGCGCCCGCATCGCGCGCCCCGCAGACAGGACGCGATACTCCTCGTCGTGCTGCTCCTGCCGGGTGTCGCCCTGGCGCACCCGAGCGCCTTCCTGGCGGTGCTCGCGCTGTCGGTCCCGTCGGTGCTCGCCCTCGCCCTCCACCTGTGGCGGACCCGCGCGCGGACGCGTGATCGGGCGCTGGTGCTGTCCGGGATGATCGCGCTGGGCGTCGTCGGCATCGTCGTGCTGAAGTTCGTCCGTCCACCGGCTCAGGAGATCTACTGGCCCGTCACCGGTACGCTCCCCACCGCGGTGGGGGAGGTGGTGACAGCGGCGGTGTTCGACTACCCCGTGGCCTATCTCCTCGCACTCCTCGCCCTCGTGGGAGCCGTCACGGCCCTGCGTCGCCCGACCTATCTGCGGGCGGTGGCGCTGGGGATGCTGGTGATCGGCGGGGCGCTCTACGTGATCGTCGCCGGGTCGCCCTTCGAGACACTGCGGACCTGGCTCACCGGGCCGTGGTACAACAACCCCCCGCGTCTGGCGAGCATCTGGGTCATCACGGTGGTTCCGATCGCGGCGCTCGGCGCCCAGCATCTGGTGCGGCTGGTCGTGCGCCTTCTCACGGTGTCACGCCTGCGGCGCCTGCGCGGCGTCATACCGCTCGCGCTGGGGGTCTTCGCCGTGCTGCTTCTGCTGGGTGTGAACTCCGGTGCGCTGCGTCAGGCGCAGACCGACCTGCACGTTGCCTACGGCAATGGTGAGGGCACGGACGGCCCGATCCTGTCCGCCGGGGAGTACAAGCTGCTCTCGGAGCTGGACGAGTACGTGCCCGAGGGCGACGTGATCGCGGGCAACCCCTGGACGGGGACCTCCTTCGCCTATGGCATCAGCGGCCGTGAGGTCCTCATGCCACACCTCCTGATGGTCGAGACGCCGGATGCGGCCGTGATCAACAGCTCCTTCGACACCGAGGGCGACAGCCCGCGGATGTGTCAGGCGCTGGAGGCCACCGGGGTGCGTTACATCCTCGTGTTCGACGGCGGGGAGTTCATGGAGTCGGATCATCCGGACTTCAGCGGCCTGGACGATCTCGATGACTCGCCGTACGCGCGCCTGGTCGCGAGTGAGCCGGGGGCCGAGCTTTACCAGGTCACCTCCTGCGGCCTCGCGAACTGATCCGCGATCCGCGCCGCCGCAGGTGACGCGGGGAGGCGGGCAGGCGCTGAGTCCGAAACGGAAGGCCGTGCTGTCCTGGGACAGCACGGCCTTTCTCCGCAGAGGGGCGATCAGCTGATCGGGGATCCGATGGGGTAGTCGGACGCCTTGCCGGGGACGACCGCCACGCCGCTGGCGGTGGCATTGCCTCCCAGGCGGAGGTAGGCCTCCCATGTCGTCACGTGACGCAGCGAGGTGCCGTCCATGTAGTAGATCTTGGGGTCGGTCCCGAACCGCGCGAAGCTGCCGTTCTTGAGCAGCGGCGTTCCATTGGCGAACTTGCTCCGCTGCGAGGTGGGCAGGCTGTCGACGTTCGGGATCTGACCGCCGTAGTAGCTCACGAAGGTGTCCCAGGTGGCGACGTAGCGAAGCTTCCCGCTCTCGGCGATGTAGATCTCGTCAGCGTTGCCGAAGCGGACCGCGTTGCGATCGGCGAGATACGGCTTGCCCAGCGTGAATGAGGCCTTCACCGATGCCGCACGCGGGTCCACGCTCGGGGTGGAGCCGCCGCTGAGCGAGACCAGGGAGGTCCAGGTGAGGACGTGGCGGATGGTGTTCTTCTGCACGACGTAGACGGCGGGGTCTCCGGCGAACGAGAGCAGCGCGCCCTCCCGCGCCACCAGCGGGTTGCCGACGCCGTACACCGTGATCGCGGCCTGAGCCCAGGAGACGGTGAGGATGGCCCGGTTGGGGGCGCCGTTCAGGGCGACGAGATCCGCGTAGCTCACCACGTGGCGAAGCGAGCCGGACGGGTCGAAGTAGTAGACCGCGGAACCACTCGCGGGACGAGCGAAGATCGGTCCGGTCAGGGTGGCGCCCGAGATCGCGGGCAGTCCTTCGCAGTCGGCGGCCGTGAGCTTGGTGGTGCGTACGTTGGTGGCGTTCGTCACCCGGCGCCAGGCGGATCCGTCGAGCACCCGGACCTCCTGCCCGCAGGCGACGGCCGGCAGCAGCGTGGTGCGGGTCACGGCGGAGGAGCTGACGGAGGAGTCGGCCACGGCGGTGACGCCGGAGGCACCGAACAGCGCCGCAAGATCCAGCGAGGGAACAGGAACCAGCGTTCCGGTGGGCGTCGTCAGATAGACCATGGCGGACGACGCGGCCCGCACGAGACGCCGATCGCCGAAGTAGGTGGCGCCGGCTGTGATGCGCGCCGCCGCCGCGGGGTCCATGGTGGCCACGTAGGTGCTCTCCGCCCCGAGCCGATCGCCCAGCGCAGTGGCGTCGTAGACGTACTGAGAGCGGGAGTACCGGGCGGTGAAGACCTGCGATCCCGTACCCACCCGGTACACGGAGCCGACCTCGGCGCCCGTGGCGAAGGCGTCCATCACCGACGCCGGCAGATCGCGCGCGTTCTCGGCGCGGTAGCCGAACTGCGTCACGGACTCCACCGTGCGGAAGCGGTGCTTCGTGCGGTCGGATTCCAGAAGGTAGATCGCGCCGTTGCGGGGATCACGCACGGAACGGGTGACCACTCCGCCGTTGCCGAGGCGAGACACCTCGGCGGAGGAGACGATGACGATCGAGCCGAAGGTCGCGGTGTAGGCGTCGAGATCGGCGGCCGTGGAGATCTGGTAGCGGGTGCCACCGGCGGCCAGATACACGGCCGGGGCGTCGGACGCGCGGATGATGCGCACGTTGTCCGCCGGCGTCGTCGGCGTGCCGCCGCCCTGGGTGGAGCCGAACCACTGGTTGAAGTACAGGTAGAAGTTCCGGTTGCCGTAGCTCGAGCAGCCATCGCCCTCGCCATACCCCGCGTTCAGTGCGGCGCGGTTGGGCTGGTAGGGCGTGTAGTAGTAGAGCGCCGACGTGGCCTTGTTGGAGATGTAGACCGGAGCCGCGCCGCAGCTGGCGTTGGGGTGCCAGTAGATGTTGGAGGTGCGGCCCGCGGGGTAGTACGTGAAGTAGCGCCCCTCCATGTAGATGTTCATCTGGCGGGCCGCGCCGTAGATCTGGTAGAAGAATCCGGCGAACGCCGGGTCACACGGCGCCGTGTCGGGGCATCCCTGTCCGAGTGCCATGTCATAGCGCCACTGGCTCGGCCACGTGTGGGTGACGAGTCCCTGCTCCTTCTGGAGCATCACGATCAGCACCTGCGGGTTGATGTTGCAGGACTGGGAGACCTTGTAGATGATCGTGGCCGCGGACTCGTTGGCAGCGCCCGAGTAGCCGCTGCAGTAGGAGTCGGCGGAGCGGTTGGGCGTGTTCTGGCGGTAGTCCTTCAGACAGGTGTAGCCGGACTGGCAGGTCCCCACCATCTTGCGGAAGAACGTGTCGATCGAGGACGCCGACATCGTGTTCTTGTTCGTGAACGTCGCGTCGTTGATGATGTTCCCGGCCTGGAAGCCGGCCACCGCGGCCGAGGCTTCCGCGAGCGTCGCCGAGAAGGCTGCCGCGGCGGCGATCGCGGGTCCTCCGGTGACGGAGGGTGAGGGCGTCGGAGCCGGCTTATCGCTGGGCACGGGCTCGGGTGTCTCGACGACCTCTGGTGACGTGGCCTCCGGCGACGGGGATGCCGTGCCTGTTTCGTCCGGCTGCGGGGTCGGATCCGGCGTCTCGGTGATCGGGGAGTCGCTCGGCGACGGGGAAGCCGTGCTGACGGCGGGATCCGGCGTCGACTGGGCGAGGGCCGGCTGCGCGGCCAGCAGGGAGAGGCACAGCGCGGCCGACGCGAGAGCCGCGACGAGGGCACGGCGACGGGTGGGGAGCGTCGGAGTCACTGCCCCATTCTGACGGAAAGTGACTGATGATGCCACTGTTACTGTTGTGACTGGCGTTGCTGACGAGTCTGCCACCGGCTCGTGTCCGAGTCGCGCAACGTCGGCGCGTGTCGGCGGGGCGTTCTCGCAGGGCCCGTATGACACCATGGAACCGTGAAGGGCATCATTCTCGCCGGGGGATCCGGCACGCGTCTGCATCCGATCACGCTGGGCGTGTCGAAGCAGCTGGTTCCGGTCTACGACAAGCCGATGGTGTACTACCCGCTGTCGACCCTGATGCTCGCGGGAATCCGCGAGATCCTGGTGATCACCACCCCCCACGATGCGGCTCATTTCGAGCGCCTGCTGGGGGACGGGTCGCAGTTCGGCATCTCCATCACCTTCGCCGTCCAGCCCTCGCCCGACGGGCTCGCACAGGCTTTCACCATCGGCGCGGACTTCATCGGCGACGACTCCGTCGCCCTCGTCCTCGGTGACAACCTGCTGTACGGACCGGGCCTGGGCACGAGGCTGCAGCGCTTCGCGAACATCGACGGCGGCGCCGTCTTCGCGTACTGGGTCGCGGAGCCTGAGGCGTACGGCGTCGTCGAGTTCGACGCCGAGGGCAATGCCATCTCCCTGGAGGAGAAGCCGGCAGAGCCCAAGAGCAACTACGCCGTTCCCGGACTGTACTTCTACGACAACGACGTGGTCGAGATCGCTCGCAACCTGCAGCCGTCGGCGCGCGGGGAGTACGAGATCACCGATGTCAACCGTGAGTACCTGAGCCGCGGAAAGCTGCAGGTCGAGGTGCTTCCGCGGGGCACCGCATGGCTGGACACCGGAACATTCGATCAGATGACCGATGCCGCGGATTACGTCCGCACGATGGAGCGACGCACATCGATGAAGATCGGCGCGCCCGAAGAGGTCGCCTGGCGGCAAGGCTTCCTCACCGACGACGAGCTACGGGAGCGAGCGGAGAAGCTCGTGAAGAGCGGCTACGGCACCTATCTGCTGGACCTTCTGAAGAGAGCACACGCATGACCCGTCTCCTTGTCACCGGCGGTGCCGGCTTCATCGGATCCAACTTCGTCCACTACATGGTGGAGAATTCCGACGCGCACGTGAGCGTGCTGGACGCGCTGACCTACGCCGGGAACCGGGCGTCCCTCGACGGCCTGCCGAAGGACCGTGTGCGCTTCATCCACGGCGACATCACCGA
The DNA here is from genome assembly GCF_044769785.1 of Microbacterium sp. GXS0129. NCBI lineage: Bacteria > Bacillati > Actinomycetota > Actinomycetes > Micrococcales > Microbacteriaceae > Microbacterium > Microbacterium sp. GXS0129. The sequence continues at coordinate 895,266 of NZ_JBIZVZ010000001.1, forward strand.
TGCGGAGCTCGTCGACGAGCTGTTCGCCGATGTCGATGCCGTGGTGCACTATGCCGCCGAGAGCCACAACGACAACTCGCTGCACAGCCCCCGTCCCTTCCTGGACACCAACATCGTCGGCACCTACACCCTGCTCGAAGCCGCTCGCAAGCACGATCGCCGCTTCCATCACATCTCCACCGATGAGGTCTACGGCGATCTGGAGCTGGATGACCCGCAGCGCTTCACCGAGCAGACGCCGTACAACCCGTCCTCGCCCTACTCGTCCACGAAGGCCGGCTCCGACCTCCTCGTGCGCGCATGGGTGCGCTCGTTCGGCGTGCGGGCCACCATCTCCAACTGCTCGAACAACTACGGCCCCTACCAGCACGTGGAGAAGTTCATCCCGCGTCAGATCACCAACGTCATCCGTGGCATCCGGCCGAAGCTGTACGGCGCGGGGGAGAACGTCCGGGACTGGATCCACGCCAACGACCACTCCTCTGCGGTGGCGACGATCCTCGACAAGGGGGTCATCGGCGAGACGTATCTCATCGGTGCCGACGGCGAGCGCAACAACAAGGACGTCGTCGAGCTGATCCTGGAGATCATGGGTCAGCCCCGCGACGCCTACGATCACGTCACCGACCGCGCCGGACACGACCTGCGCTACGCGATCGACTCCACCAAGCTGCGCACCGAACTGGGCTGGACGCCCAGCTTCTCCGACTTCGAGAGCGGGCTGGCTGCGACGATCGACTGGTACCGCGAGAACGAGAGCTGGTGGGCGCCCGCCAAGGACGCCACCGAGGCGTTCTACGCCAGCAAGGGGCAGTGAGATGACGGAGTACGGAAAGGCTCTCTCGCTCGTCGAGACGCCGATTCCGGGGCTCGTGGTGCTCGAACTTCCCGTGCACGGTGACGCTCGAGGCTGGTTCAAGGAGAACTGGCAGCGCGAGAAGATGACGGCCCTGGGTCTTCCCGATTTCGGGCCGGTGCAGAACAACGTGTCCTTCAACGACGCCGTGGGCACCACACGCGGGATCCACGCGGAGCCGTGGGACAAGTGGGTCTCGGTGGCCACGGGCCGGATCTTCGGTGCCTGGGTGGATCTGCGCGAGGGGCCGAGCTTCGGGGCGGTGTACACCACCGAGCTGGACCCGTCGCGCGCCATCTTCGTTCCCCGTGGCGTGGGCAACTCGTACCAGACGCTCGAGGCCGACACCGCATACACCTACCTCGTCAACGATCACTGGTCGCCGAACGCGTCCTACTCGTTCCTCAACCTGGCCGACGAGACCGCAGCGATCGAGTGGCCGATCCCGCTCGCAGAGGTGGAGATCAGCGAGAAGGACAAGAACCACCCGCGGCTGGCCGATGTCACCCCGATCCCGCCGAAGCGCATCCTGGTACTGGGTGCGGACGGGCAGCTGGGCCTCGCACTGCGCGAGGCGTATGCGGGGGCGGCGCACGTCGAGTTCGCCGGGCGGTCCGGCCTGGACGTCACGGCTCCGGGGCTGCGCGACGCGCGGCGCTGGCGGGACTACGGCGCGATCATCAATGCCGCCGCATACACCGCGGTGGACGCGGCCGAGGTCTCCCCAGGACGCGCCGATGCCTGGTCCGCGAACGCTGTCGCCGTCGCCAGCCTCGCCGCCATCGCCACGGAGTTCGCCATCACTCTCGTGCAGGTGTCGAGCGACTACGTCTTCGACGGCGCCAAGTCGGGTGCGTACACCGAGGAGGACCCCTTCGCGCCGCTCGGCGTCTACGGCCAGACGAAGGCCGCCGGCGACATCGCCGCGGCGACGGCTCCGCGTCACTACATCGTCCGCACCTCGTGGGTGATCGGCGAGGGGAAGAACTTCGTGCGCACGATGGCGTCGCTCGCCGAGCGGGGTGTCGACCCGAAGGTGGTGGACGACCAGATCGGCCGGCTCACGTTCACCGCGGACATCGCTGCCGCGATCCGGCACCTGCTCGACTCGTCCGCCCCGTTCGGCACCTACAACGTGACGGGAGAGGGCGAGGCCGCTTCGTGGGCTGACATCGCCTGCGCCGTCTTCGCGGCCGTCGGCGCCGATCCGGAGCGCGTCAGCGGTGTGAGCACCGCGGAGTACTTCGCCTCGGCCACGGCTCCGGTATCGCCGCGGCCACGCAACAGTGTTCTGGAGCTGGCCAAGATCACCGCTACCGGATTCACTCCGTCTGCGTGGACCGCGTCGCTGGACGCGTACCTCCAGGTGAGTGATCGCTCGTGACCCCACCCGACGGCCGGGTGCTCATCCTCGTCCCGGCGTGGAATGAGGAACGCAACGTGGGCAACACGGTGCGCGAGATCATCGGCGCCGATCCTGCCTACGACGTCCTCGTGATCGACGACGGCTCGACCGACGCCACGGCGGAGGTCGCCCGTGCGGCGGGCGCACGGGTGCTCTCCCTGCCGTACAACCTCGGCGTCGGAGGCGCGATGCGCGCCGGCTTCACCTATGCCAAGCGCCGGGGGTACAGTCAGGCGATCCAGGTGGACGCCGATGGCCAGCACAATCCGGCGGACATCGCCGAGGTGCTCGCCGGCCTCGCCCACGCGGACATCTCTATCGGGGCACGATTCGCCGACGTCGGCGACTACTCGGTGCGCGGTCCTCGTCGCTGGGCGATGATCGTGCTCGCGAAGGTGGTCTCCGCCGTCGCGCACGTCCGCCTCACCGACGTGACCAGCGGCTTCCGGGCTGCAGGGCCGCGGGCCATCGACCAGTACGTGCGGTATTACCCCGCCGAGTATCTCGGTGACACCCTCGACTCTCTGGTGGCGGCCCTGCACGCCGGCCTCACCGTCACGCAGGTGCCGGTGGCGATGCGCCCGCGTCAGCACGGCACCCCGAGCCAGGGACCCCTCGGCTCGGCCGTGTATCTGCTGCGTTCGGTGTTCGCCCTCACCCTGGCCCTGATGCGCCCGAACCCCCGTCGAAAGCGAGACGCCGCATGATGATCAGCATTCTCGGCATCATCGTCTCCCTGGGCGTGATCATCCCCGTGATGTGGATGCTGCTGACCCGCCGGTTGCGCGAGAAGTACGCGATCCTGTGGCTGCTGCTGGGCGTCGTGCTGCTCGTGCTGGGGCTCTTCCCCGGACTGCTGGAGCGCGCGACTCGCCTGCTCGGTGTCCAGCTGCCGGTCAACCTGTTCTTCGCCGCAGCGATCGTCGTCCTGATCGGTGTGGCGCTGCACCTGTCGTGGGAGCTGTCACAGAGCGAGAACGAGACTCGTCGCCTGGCGGAGGAAGTGGCGATCCTCGGGGCGCGACTGGACGCACTGGAGGATCGCGACCGGGACGCGAGCACGGATCCGACCGCGCCCGGGAGCTGACCCCCGGCAGCGGCGCAGTCCCGGAAAGGGCAGCGCCGTACCCGCCGACGGGTCGGGACTCAGCGGACCGCGTGCCGGAGGAGGCGGGATGCTCCGGCACCTCCCGAGAGGAGCGCGCCCGGCAGCTCGCTCAGCGCGTTCAGCCTGGAGATGACGTGGCGGCGCGCGACTCCCGCGGCGCGCTTCCAGCCGTGGGCCTGGAAGGTGCGGGCGTAGTCGGCGAAGAACCGCTTCTCCTGAGCGAACCGTTCCCCCGAGCGAGCCGCTGACATCGATGCGGATGCCCGGTGCCTGCGGTACTCGAAGGTGACGGGATCCAGCACCACCAGACTGCCGCCGCGCATCGCGAGGTCGAGGATCAGCCCGAGGTCGAGCGCGATCTCGTACTGCCGGTTGAAGCCCACCTGCTGGGCGGGAGCGGTCAGCCAGAGCAGCGAGGGGAAGTACGCCCAGTCGGCGCGGGTGAGACTCGTCGCCATCTCCTCGCCACGCAGCACGACATCGTGGCGGTCGGTGCGGGGGCGCAGCATCGCCTTGATGCGATCGGCCAGCGGAAGCGCGGGCCTGCCGTCGCCGTCGATCACCCGCACGCCCGGCTGGAGGAGCTGCGCGTCCGGGTACCGGCGACGGGCGGCATCGAGCACAGCCAGGTGATCGGGCAGCATGATGTCGTCACTGCCCATCATCGTGAAGTGTGTGGCCTGCACCAGCTCGAGGCACCGGGAGAAATTTCCGGCCACGCCCAGGTTCGCCTCGTTGCGCATCGAGACGATGCGCTCGTCGTGCAACGACATGAGCCAGTCGTGGATGCCACCGTCCGGGCTGCCGTCGTCGACGCAGACCAGCCGCCAGTCGGTGAAGGTCTGCGCCAGAACGCTCTGCACGGCGAGACGGAGAAGCTCGGAATCCCCGTAGTAGGGGAGCATCACATCGATGGTCATGATCGGTCCTCCGGCTTGCCGGTGACCCCGCGACGTCCATCACGCCACCCACGCCACGCCTGAATCGGATGCGGGGCGCGCCCGCGCAGAAGGCCGCCGACGGACTCCTCCGCGACGCGGCGCAGCACGGCCCCAGCCTGCCGCAGCGGCGGGATTCCCGCGGTGCGGGCGAACAGCGTCATGTTCCGGATACCGAGGTACATGGGATGCGCGCCCGGCTGCTGACGCGCGAGCGCGGACGGCACGACGAGCGTCTCGTGTCCTGCCCGGCGCATCCGCCAGGCGGTGTCGACGTCTTCGAAGTAGAGGAAGTAGTCCTCGCTGATCCAGCCGATCCCATCCAGCGCGCTGGTGCGGTACATCACGATGGCCCCGTCGACCCAGTCCACCGGGTAGGGCTGGGCCGCGCGGGGGGCTGTGAGATGTCCGCCGCGTCCCCCGGCGGTGAGGTAGCCGCCCGCGGAGAACACCCGCTCCGGATCGGAGGACCACCGCAGCACGGGGGCGGCCGCGCCGGCGGTCGGGTGTGCGGCCAGGGCGTCGCAGAGCTCGGCCGCCAGAGCGTCGTCGAAGTCGGCGTCGTGGGTCAGGACGAGCACCGCCTCGGAGGCGGTGCCGCGCGCCTGATTCGCCGCCACGGCGTAACCGGGGTTGTCGGGACGCTCGATGAGACGTACCCGGTCGGACAGTGGCATGGCTGCCACGTCCGCGGCGCTGAGCGTGCCGCCGTTGTCGACGACGAGCACCTCGCGGGGCAGAAGGGTCTGGGACGCCAGGCGGTTCATCACCGCCGCGAGGAGCGCGGGTTGGCGGTAGGCGATGATGACAGCGGTGTAGTCGATGATCAATCCTCAGATGCGACGCGGACGCTGACTAGGCTGGAGCAATGGCTCCTGCTGACACCTCAGCGACGTCGGCTCGGTCGGACGGGATTCCGATGTTGGCCAGCGTCACAAAGTATATCCCGTACCCCGCGATCGCCCATGCGGGAGGGCAGTATGTCCTCGCTCAGGACCACGCGCTGGCCGAGGACTTCGCGATCCACCATTTCGCCCCCGACACCCCGGTCAACCGGGAGGCCCGCGGACGGTCGGCACAACCGCCCAGCACGTTGCTGCAGGGTGTCGGCCCGGGTGGGCGCGGCGGTGCGAAGCTGCTGTGGGACCTGGAGTCGGCGTGGCAGGGAAGTGCGGTGCCATGGCCATGGCGCCGGTTGTTCGCCACCGAGCGTGCGCCGTGGCCAGAGCTCGCCGCCGCCGAGATCATCGAGTTCCACTGGTCGGAGATGATCGCCCTCGCCCCGCGCGTGCGCGCGCGGCTGCCGAAGGCGCGTCTGGTCGGTGTGGCGCATGACGTGATCACACAGCGCTGGGAGCGTGCGGCCTCCCAGGCCGCCAACCCGCTGCTGCGCGCGGGCTACCGGCTGGCGGCGCGTCGAAGCGCCCGCCGGGAGGCCGCCTCCTTCGCGGCCCTGGACGTACTCATCGTCTTCAGCGAGAAGGACGCGGCGCTCGTGGAGCGGCTGCGGCCGGGCACCCCGGTCGAGGTGGTGCATCCGGGTCTCGGTCCCGAGACGACACCGGAGCGGTCCCCGGACCCGAGCGCCCCCGTCGTGCTCTTCACCGGTGCCCTGAACCGCCCCGACAACCATCGCGGCGCCCAGTGGTTCCTCGACGAGGTGTGGCCACAGGTGGCGGCGGCCGTCCCGGAGTCGCGGTTCGTCATCGCCGGTGCGAATCCGCCGGAGTCGCTTGAGCGCTCCGCGCGGGCAGCGGGCGTGGAGGTCACCGGTTTCGTCGACTCTCTGGAGCCCTGGTACGCCGGTGCGAGCGTCTTCGTCGCTCCCCTGCACACCGGTGCCGGGGTGAAGTTCAAGACTCTGGATGCGATGCTGCGCGGCGTGCCCGTCGTCGCCACGCCCGTCGGCGCCGAGGGCATTGACGCGCAGGATCTGTTCGCCGCGGTCACCGAGGATCCCGCCGAGTTCGCCCGTGCCGTGATCGCCGAGCTGCGGGCACCGGACGTGCAGCGCACCGAACGCGCGCGGGTCTGGGCGGATGGCGTCTACGGACAGGACGCGTTTCGTCGTCGCGTGCGCGGCGTCTACGAAGCGGTCCGCCAGGCACGATGAACTACCATCGGAATCTGGCTGTCGACCGAAGGACCACATGAGTACAGAGCACCGGATCATCGCCGTCGTCTCGGTGTTTCACGCCCCGGATGACCTGCGCGATCGTATGCTCGACGTGCTCGATCAGGTCGATGCGATCGTGCTCGTCGATGACGGTTCCCACACGCTGGAGACGATCGAGTTCGGTGATGACCGCATTCATACGGTCTCCTCGCCCACGAACCGAGGGATCGCCGCGGCGCTGAACACCGCCGTGAACCGTGCCCGCGAACTGGGGGCGACGCACGTCGTGACGCTCGATCAGGACTCAGCTCTCGCCCCCGATCACGTCGCTCGCCTCCTGGCGACTCTCGAGCGTTCGCAACAGGACGGAGCGATCGTCGCTGCGGCTGTTCCTGGCGTCGTCGGAGGGGCACCGATCCTCTATCTCCCGGACGGCCAGCCCTTCGACCCGATCCAGTCAGGGCAGGTCGTGCCGATGGCCACCTTCGATCGGGTCGGTCTGTTCAATGAGGATCTCTTCATCGATGCGGTCGACAGTGATTTCACAGTCCGTGCCGTGACGATGGGGATGGAATTCCGTGCTGACCGTGGTCTGCACATGGCACATGAACTTGGCGAGCTCGTGCCTCTAAAGGTATTCGGCCGCCACCTCGTGCTGGGTGGCAAGCCGCGGCACGTGCTTTACCACTCGCCAGCGCGCACGTACTACATGGTGCGCAACAGCCTGTGGCTTGCCCAGACCTACCGTGATCAAGCCCGCGACTGGACGCGGTTACGCAATCGCAAGCTCTGGGAAATGGTGATCGGAGGCTCGCTGCTGGCACCGGACCGCGCCGTGCAGCTTCGTGCTATTCGTTGGGGACGCCGTGACGCCCGACGAGGTGTGCTCGGCCGCATTCCCGCTGAGGTGCAGGCGCGGCTGCGGTGATGCCGCTCCCACTTCGTCGGCTGTTCTCCCACGCACTGTTCCGGCGCAGTGCGCTCTTCTCGATCTCGGTCATCGCCTCGACCGTGGTGGGCCTTGTCTCCATCAAGCTGATCACGGATGTGCTCGGCACCGCGGGCTGGGGAAATCTCTACCTGCTGCAGGCCATCAATCAGTTCGCGTCAATCCTCGTGGCATTCGGGTGGGGAGCGACAGGTCCTGCTTCCGTGGCCGCGCTGGCACCGGAAGACCGTCGCCAGTTCCTCGTCGACTCGCTCTTCGCACGGGTTCCGTTGCTGCTTGTTGTCGGCCCGCTCGCGATCATCCTGGGTATTGCGCTCGGCTCGGATCCCGCGATGGCGATTCTGGCGACCCTGACGTACACCGTCCCGGGTGTCGGTGCTGCCTGGTATTTCGTGGGAACCAACCGTCCGCTGGCGCTTCTCGCGTACGACGCATTGCCGGCCATCCTCGGCCAGATCGCCGGGCTGATCGCCGTCGTGATCGTTCCGGCGTTGTGGGCATATCTGGCAGCGACAGCGGCATTCACCATGGGAGGCGTGTTGGTGGGGCTCATCGTCGCGCTGCGCGGTCAAGACGGCGCGCGCCTACACCGCCCCGCGCCATCGGCGCTCGCCGCCGAGATGCGCACGCAGGGGCACGGCCTGGTGACGCTGTTGTTCGGTAACCTCGCGACGACCCTTCCTGCGGTGCTCCTCCAGATATTCAGCCCCACTGCGGTTCCCGTGTTCGGCATGGTGGACCGCATATTCCGCTACGGCGTCATCGTGCTCGGCCCGATCCTCCAGGCGGCGCAGAGTTGGGTGGGCGAGCAAGCCGACCTTCTGCGCACGCGCGCACGCACGGTGATGTGGTTCTCGATCGGGATCGGGCTCGCTGGAGGAGTGTGCTTCGCCACGTTGGCGCCAGTCTTCAGCCAGCTGTTGGGCAGCATCGAGATATCGCCGCTGCTGGCCGTGATCGGAGCGATCGCGTTCGCCAGCGAGTGCATCGGACAGCTTGTGGGCCTGGCAGGGTTGGTCGCCCTGGGGCAAGGCCGCGTGCTCTCGCGTAGCGCGGTCGCCGGTGCCGTGGTCACGGTCGGTCTTCTCATACCCGCCACGGGCTTCGGCGGTGTCACTGGTGCTCTCGCCGTCGTCGCGCTTCCGCTCGTCGGCGTTGCGGTCTGGCGCGCCGCCGCCCTCTGGCGCACCACTCGGCCAACGCCGACGCTCGAATAGAGACGTGGTGGTCCGGTGACATCCGCTATCGCCCTGGCGGCGCCTCGTACGCGCCGCGAAGCGCGAGCACACGCGCGACGCCGATTCCGGCTCGACATCCAGGCGCTGCGAGCGATCGCCATCCTCGCCGTGGTGCTGAACCATCTGTGGCCGCGTGCGGTGACCGGTGGGTTCATCGGTGTCGACGTGTTCTTCGTCATCTCGGGCTTCCTCATCACGGATCACCTGTTCCGGGAGCTGAGCAGCAGGGGGCGCATCGGCCTGCGCGAGTTCTACGCCCGGCGGATCCGGCGGCTGCTGCCCGCGGCGCTCCTGGTTCTCGCCGTCACCCTGGTCGGTGTGGTGGTGCTGCTGCCGGTGACCCGGTGGTCCGTGAATGCGCTCCAGATCGGCGCCAGCGCCCTGTACACGCAGAACTGGGCGCTGGCGATCAGTTCTGTCGACTACTTCGCCCACGACGCTGCCCCATCGGCCGTTCAGCACTACTGGTCGCTGTCGGTGGAGGAGCAGTTCTACCTGATCTGGCCGGTGCTGCTGCTGGGCGCCGTGATGATCCGGCGTCGTCGCCGTGCGCTCCGCAACCGCGTGGTGCTCGCGCTCAGTGTGCTCGGCATCGTGAGCTTCGGGCTGTCCGTGTGGCTCACCGCGCTGACGCCGGCGGCGGCGTACTTCTCGACCTTCACCCGCGCGTGGGAGTTCGCGGTCGGGGGTCTCGTGGCCCTCCTCTGCCAGAACCGGCGGATACCGAGGCTGCTGGTCTTCGTCCTCGTGGTCGGCGGGCTGACCACCGTCATCGCGTGCGTGTTCACGCTGCGCGGTTCCTCGGCCTTCCCCGGTGCGATCGCGGCGATACCCGTGCTCGCGACCGCCGCCGTGATCATCGGCGGGTCCGGCACGGCACGGCTGCCGTTCTGGGATCAGCTGGCGGGGCTGCGCCCCGTGCAATGGCTCGGCGAGGTGTCGTACTCCTGGTACCTGTGGCACTGGCCCGTCATCGTGCTGCTCCCGTTCCTCATCCACGCGCCGCTGGAAGACGGGCATCGTGTCCTGATCATCGCCGCAACGCTCGTCCTGGCGTGGGGCACCCGACGATTCGTGGAGGTCCCCGCCATGCGCGCCCCCGCTCTCGCCCTGTCCGCCGGTCGCGCGTTCGTCGCATCGGCGATTGCGGTGGCCGTCATCACGGCGGCGTGCTTCGCGATCGGGATCGCCGCGAGGGTCACCGCGGACAACGCGGCGGCCGCTCCACCCGCGCACGTCACGGGAGCGGGGGAGTGCACCGGCCCGGATGCGCTGGCCGATCCGGCGACCTGCGACGTGAACGCACCGGTGATCGATGCCGAGTCCACGGCCCAGGACGAGTACTTCGCAACCCCGCCGGAGTGCGGGGAGGTCGTCGATTCGCTGACCTACGACGACAAACTGACCACTCACCGGTGCATCTTCGGGGCCGCCGAGCCCACGGCACGCGTCTGGCTGGTGGGGGATTCCCACGCCCAGCAGTGGCAGGGCGCGCTGTTCTCCCTCGCGCGTGAGCGGAACTGGGAGCTGACGATCAGCTTCCTCGGCGGGTGTCCGGTCGCCGAAGTCGCCTTCACCGGGTTCCGGGACGTCTGGGGCGACGTGGATCGCGACCGCTGCCGGACGTACAGTGCGGATGTGATCGCCCAGATCGAGCAGGAGACTCCCGACCTGGTGTTCACCTCCATGGCGGCTCGTCAGCAGCTCGTCGACGATGGGTCCGGCCGCGACCCGGCGGAGCAGTTCACCGCGGGCCTGGCCGCCGCCTGGCAGCGGTGGGCCGCCGCCGGATCCCTGGTCGTCGCGATCGCGGACACGCCCCTGAACGGCCAGGTGCGCCCGCCCGATTGCGTCATGCTGCGCGCGAGCGACCCGACGGCGTGCGGCGTGCCGCGCGAGACGGCACTTCCCGGCGATCCGATCGTGGCAGCGGCAACGGTCGCAGGGCCCGGTGTGCACCTGATGGACCTGTCCGATCGGATGTGCGATGAGACCACCTGCTTCGCCGCGGTGGGCGGCATGGCGGTCTTCTACGACGCCGACCACCTGAGCCTGCAGTACGTGCTGCGCCTGCTGCCCACGTTCTCGGACCGCCTGGATGCGGCCATCGCCGCGGGCTGAACCGGAAATCCCAGCCCGCTCCGTTACAGTAGGGTCCGGTGCGCCTTCTGCCCTGGGGTGTGCTGCATCAACACGAAGGAAACCCATGGATCTTCTCGTCGTCGGCTCCGGCCTGTTCGGCCTCACCATCGCAGAGCGGGCAGCGGCCGCCGGGCGCAAGGTCACCATCATCGACCGGCGCCACCACCTCGGAGGCAACGCCTACAGCGAGGCCGAGCCCATTACCGGGATCGAGGTGCACCGCTACGGGGCCCACCTGTTCCACACCTCCAACGAGACCGTGTGGGAGTACGTCAACCGCTTCACGAAGTTCACCAACTACGTGCACCGCGTGTACTCCACCCACAAGGGCGTCGTATACCCGCTGCCCATCAACCTCGGCACCATCAACCAGTTCTTCAACGCGGCCTACACGCCGGACGAGGCGCGTGCACTCATCGCGGAGCAGGCCGGGGAGTTCGAGGCTCACACCGCGAAGAACCTCGAGGAGCGCGGCATCGGCCTGATCGGTCGCCCGCTGTTCGAGGCGTTCATCAAGGACTACACCGCCAAGCAGTGGCAGACGGACGCCCGCGAGCTGCCAGCGTCGATCATCAGCCGTCTCCCGGTGCGCTACACCTACGACAACCGCTACTTCAACGACACCCACGAGGGTCTGCCCGTCGACGGGTACACGGCGTGGATGGAGCGGATGGCCGATCACGAGAACATCGACGTCAAGCTGAACGTCGACTTCTTCGACGAGTCCCAGCCGCTGAACAAGAAGGCCACGGTCGGACAGGTTCCCATCGTCTACACCGGTCCCGTCGACCGCTACTTCGACTACGCCGAGGGCGCGCTCAGCTGGCGCACCATCGACCTCGAGGAAGAGGTCCTGGACATCGGCGACTTCCAGGGGACGTCGGTGATGAACTATCCGGACGCCGACGTGCCGTACACGCGCATCCACGAGTTCAAGCACTTCCACCCGGAGCGCGCCGAGCTGTATCCGAAGGACAAGACGGTCATCCACCGCGAGTACTCCCGCTTCGCGACCCGCGACGACGAGCCCTATTACCCGGTGAACACCGCCGCGGACCGCGACGGTCTGCTCGCGTACCGGGAACTGGGCAAGGGCGAGAAGGACGTGCACTTCGGCGGCCGTCTCGGCACCTACCAGTACCTGGACATGCACATGGCGATCGGCTCCGCCCTGTCGATGTGGAACAACAACCTCGCATGATGTCGTCGTGCGGCCGGGAACACCGGCCGCACGATCTCGCATGATCCCGGAATGACCTCCCCCCGCATCTCCGACGGCCCTCGAACCGCCGCCTCACGCACGCCCGCCTACCGTCACGACATCGACGGCCTCCGCGCCTTCGCGATCGTTCTGGTCGTGATCTACCACGTCTGGGTAGGACGCGTCTCCGGCGGCGTCGACGTGTTCCTGCTGCTGTCGGCATATTTCATGACGTCGTCGTTGGTGCGTCGCGCGGACGCCGGGCGTGGGGTCGGTCTGGGGGCGTTCTACGCGAAGCGCTTCTGGCGCCTGGTGCCGGCGGCAGCGGCCACGATCGCCGCCACCCTCATCACGGTGTTCTTCGTGTTCCCGCCCTCGATGTGGAACGCCGCGTGGGAGCAGGCGCGCGCGTCGCTGTTCTACTTCCAGAACTGGGAGCTTGCGCTCAACAGCGTCGACTACTACGCGCGAGATGCGAACTCGGTCACACCGTTCCTGCACTTCTGGTCCCTGTCGATCCAGATGCAGGTCTTCCTGCTGTGGCCGTTGGTGATCCTCCTGTGCTGGGGGATCGCCCGCCTGCTGAGGATCCGCCTGGCGTCGGTGGCGCTGGTGGTCTTCCTGACCATCTTCGCAGCCTCGCTGGCCTACTCGATCGTCACCACGCAGCAGAACCAGGCATTCGCGTACTTCGACACCGGTGCACGTCTCTGGGAGTTCGCCATCGGCTCCCTCGTCGCGCTGCTGCCCGTCGGGCTCCGGTTGCCGCGGTGGATCGCGGAGATCCTCGGCTGGCTGGGGTTGCTGGCCATCCTGACATGCGGCATCGTGCTGGACGTGTCCGGCGGCTTCCCCGGCTATCTGGCGCTGTGGCCGACTCTCGCCGCCGCGACGATCGTCGTGGCGGGACGCACGCGCGCCAGCTTCACGATCGTGCTCGGCTCAGCACCGCTTCGCTGGCTCGGCCGCATCGCCTATGCGCTGTACCTGGTGCACTGGCCGCTGCTGACGACCTGGATCGTCGTGACGGGGACGAGCCCGGACCTCGCGGAGGGGGCTGCGATCATCGGCGCCTCGTTCGTCGTGGCCGTTGTGCTCCACTATCTGATCGAACGCCCGCTCGGAAACTGGAAGTGGCCCTCGGCCCTCCCGTGGCGGTCCTACTTCGCCACCGCCGTGATCATGGGACTGGTGGCGGTTCCGAATTACGCATGGCAGCTGGACACCGAGTACCGTGCGGCGGCCGCTGAGGCGATGCTGGAGGCGGACCTCACTTTCGAGCCCACCCAGCCCATCCGGACGTTGATCCCGCGGGGCACGAAGCTCGATGACGAGTGGGTGCGTCTGGACAACGGGTTCTGCTCCGGCGCGCTGGAACCGGCCGGCGAGGTGGCGCGTGAGCACTGCAGTGAGAAGGACGGCCACGACGGCGCCCCGCGGGTGACCTTCGTCGGCGACTCCCACGCGGAGCAGTGGATGGGGGCGATGCTCCCGGCGTTGCAGCGGCAGGACATGAAGGTCACCGCGAACCTCCTCGGTGGATGTCCCTTCGCCCCGGACAGCGACATCGCCTTCACGCCCGAATGCCGGCAGTGGAACGACGAGGTGTACGAGGATCTGCTCTCCTCGCCTCCCGCCGTGGTGGTCCTGATGAGCACGCGGGCCGCGGCGGACTCTCCCGACGAGGTCGAGATGCCCGCGATCGAGACCACGGTGATGACGCTGCTCGATGCCGGCAGCCAGGTCATCCTCATCCGCGACAATCCGCGATTCGACGAGAACATGTACTTCTGCGCCGAGCAGAACCTCGACGATCCCACCGCGTGCAGCAGACTGCGCTCCGACGTGCTGGCCGATGAAGACCCCGCCGCCGGGCTGGCGGAGCTGGACGGCGCGTACGTCGTGGATATGAGCGACTACCTCTGCCCGGACGGCATCTGCCCGGCGACCTTCGGCGACCTCGCGGTCTACCTCGATGACAACCACCTGACGTGGAAGTTCGCCGATCGCCTGGCACCGGCTTTCGAGCGCGAGCTCGAGCTCACCGGATTCGCGTGGCCGTCGGCCTAGACTCGGAACATGGTGAACCCGCGTCCCCGGCACAGCGGCGCTCCCGCAGGATCAGCGCGGTGACGCGCGTGCGCGCCGTCCGACGCGAATCGGATTCTCCGCGGCGGTACCTGCACTCACTGTGGCTGCTGTCCGCGCGCGATCTGCGCGTGCGCTATGCCACCAGTGCGCTCGGCTACCTGTGGTCGATCCTGGATCCGCTGGTGATGTCGTTGATCTACTGGTTCGTCTTCACGCAGGTGTTCCACCGCAAAGAAGTCGGAGGCGACCCGTACATCGTCTTCCTCATCCTCGGGCTGCTGCCGTGGGTGTGGTTCAACGCCGCGGTGACCGACTTCACCCGGGCGTTCCGTAAGGACGCCAAACTGGTGCGTTCCACGGCCATCCCCCGCTCGATCTGGGTCAACCGGATCATCGTGAGCAAGGGCGTCGAGTTCCTCTTCTCCATCCCCGTGCTCGTGGTGTTCGCGATCGTGAACGGCGCTCCGGTCACGATCAACCTGCTCTGGTTCCCGGTGGCGGTGATCATGCAGCTGCTGCTGCTGATCGGGCTGGGGCTGCTGATCAGCCCGATCTGCGTGCTCTTCTCCGATCTGGAGCGCACGACGCGCCTGGTCCTGCGAGCCCTGTTCTACGCCTCCCCGGTGATCTACGGCATCGGTGACCTCCCCGCACCCTTCGACGTGATCGGGGCCTTCAACCCGCTCGCGGGGATCTTCTCGCTGTACCGCATCGGCTTCTTCCCCTCCCAGGAGGACTGGACCGTGGTGCTGATCGCCGCGGTCGAGGTGGTGGCTCTGCTGATCCTCGGGGCCGCGGTCTTCCGCCGCCTCGAACCGACCGTACTGAAGGGGCTGTGACGTGGCCGCGATCGAGGTGACGGGTCTGGGGATCCGCTTTCGCCGGGCCCGGCGCGGGCGCCCGAACCTGAAGGATCTCTTCTCGTCTCGCGCCCGCCGCCATCCGGGAAGCGCCGAGTTCTGGGCACTGAAGGACGTCTCGTTCCGGGTGGAGGCCGGCGAGGCGATCGGTGTGGTCGGCCGAAACGGGCAGGGCAAGTCCACCCTCCTGAAGCTCGTGGCCGGCGTGCTGCTGCCGGACGCGGGCACCGTAGCCGTTCACGACGACGTCGCGCCGCTGATCGAGCTCACCGGCGGTTTCGTCGGCGACCTCACCGTCGCGGAGAACGTCCGCCTCATCGCGGGTCTGCACGGCATGAGCCGGGCCGAGGTGGCCGACCGGTTCGAGGAGATCATCGATTTCGCCGAGTTGCACGGCCGACTCGAGACGCCGTACAAGCATCTGTCCAACGGCATGAAGGTGCGACTCGCCTTCGCCGTGGTCTCGCAACTCGGCGCGCCGATCCTGCTGGTCGACGAGGTCCTCGCCGTCGGTGACAAGGCGTTTCGTGAGAAGTGCTACGGACGCATCGAGGAACTGCTGGCGGAGGGGCGCACGCTGTTCTTCGTCAGCCACAACGAACGTGACCTCCGCCGTTTCTGCACGCGCGGCCTGTACCTGCGCGCGGGCGAGCTGGCCCTGGACGGTCCGATCGGTGAGGTGCTGGACCGGTACAACGCCGACAGCACCACGCCGTAGGCTCAGAGCCCGGCGAGATCCTTGACCGCCTGCAGCGCGGTTCGGACCTCTGCCAGGGGAGCGACGGTGTCCGTGCCGTCACCGATCGCAGTACGAAGGGTGCCCAGCGCGCCCAGATAGGTCTGCACGGTCGGACGCCACGAGGAGGCGATCGAGTCCGGCGGATTCTCGTCAGCGAGGATCATCGCGTCCTGTTCGAGCGTTCGAACGATGTCGAACGCGGCGTCTGGAGTCTGCGAGGCGAGCATGCCGAGGCCGGTGTCGGCGTCGGCGACCCGAGGCGAGATGGCGGTGGCGAAGGCACCGGTATCGGGCACGACCACCGGGGGCGCGGTCACCGCATCGGTGGGCACGGGCAGCGGCTCCTCGGGGTCCACGGGGGGAAGCTCATCCGTCGGCGTCGGATCCGGGGCTGCCGTCGCGGTGGGCGTGGCTGTCGGCGGTGGCGTGACGCTGCTGCTCGGCGTGCGCGTTGCAGACGCGCTGGCCGTCGGCGGGGGAGTCGGTGTCGCCGTCGTCGCCCCGCCGCCCGGAGAGTCAGCCCGGGGCATCAGCAGGATCACCGAGGCCAACGCGATCGCGACAACCAGGGCGATCAGCGCCACGATCAGGACGACACGTCCGGTGCGGCGCTTCGGCTTCGGGGCGAACACCCATTGCGGGCGCGCCTCGGAGGATGGTGAGCCGGAGCTCACGCCGCGCTCTCCACCGGCTGCAGCGGCTGCATCGGACGCCAGTCGGCATCCCGGGCGATCACGCGCCCGTCGCGCAGGCCCCGGAAGAGATTGCTGGTGCCGCGCACCTTGCGCTCCACCAGGAGCAGACGGATCAGCTCCTTCGCGAATGTCAGGGCCGTGCCGATCCGGAAGCGGACGGGCCGGTACGCACCGTGCTGCTTGAAGTAGTGGGCCATGTGCGCGCGGTTGCGCATGATGTAGTACCGGTACGCATCGCTGGACGCGTTGAGGTGACGAATCCCCATGTCCCACTGCTTGATCTCACGCGTGCGTCGCAGCACGAACTCGTTCACGATGGCGGAGCGGGTCTGCAGCGACGCGAGCCAGCCGTACACCGAATCATCCCAGTAGATGAAGAAGCGGGGATCGGGCAGGCCGATGCGCTGCACGATGTCGCGATGGATGAACATGCCCTCGAAGCACCCGGAGTTCATCTCGCGGTAACCGCTGTCGTCGAAGCCCGCGGGGGCGAAGGGGATCGGGATGCCGAGGGGGATGGACAGGCGGTACTGCCAGTAGAACTCGCTGCCATCGAAGTCGTACCGGCGCCCCTGCACACTCTGGAATCGCTGTCCCCAGTGACCCATGCGGGCCAGTCCGTCCGCGATCACCTCGACATCGTCGTCCATGATCCACAGCCAGGTGGAGCCCAGCTCGTAGGCCAGACGCACACCCTCGCTGAAACCGCCCGATCCGCCGGTGTTCTCGGCGAGGCGCTGGTAGACGATCTCGGTGCCGATGCGCTCCCGGAACGACTCGACCACCTGGGTGGTGTCGTCCACGGAGGCGTTGTCGACGATGACCAGGTGCCCGGGCTTCGGATCCATCGCCTCGATGGAGGTGAGCAGGCGCGTGAGGAGAGCGGACCGGTTGTAGGTCACCACCACGATCGTCGCGGATGCGGGATCGAACACTTCGGGCATGCGAGCGTGCTCCTGACAGCTGGTTCTTGCAGAAACGGAGGCGGCGGGTGGGCCGTTTCGAGCCTACCGTGCGGTCCCGGGAGTTTCCGGAGCGCGCGCGGCGGCCGCCTCACGCCAGGAGCGCGACTGCCCGGCGCGCATCGCGCACAGCGCGAGCATGAGCCAGCCGACGCCGAACAGCGTGAAGCTTTCGAACACGGAGTCGACCAGCAGGGTCACCAGCACCAGCGGCGTCCAGGCGTACAGCACGGAGCGGCGCTCGCTGGCCACCAGCCAGGAGCGCACCAGCGCCGTCCCGGCCAGGAGCGCGAACAGGACGAGTCCCAGCCAGCCGAGCTGAAGCAGCACGTCGAAGTATGCGCTCAGTGCGGAGGCATGGTGACGGCCGAAGAGGTTGATGGCGGTGTAGGGGAAGGCGAGCGGATCATCCGGATTCCAGGGGCCCACCCAGCCCCAGGCCTGGTAGGCGTGTGAGCGCACCTGCACGAGGATGGAGTTCCACAGCTCGGCGCGGGTGGAGAAATCGGTGCCGGCGTCCAGCAGTGCGATCACCTGGTGGCGAAGCACGTAGGCGGTCCCGATGCCGACCACCACCAGGGCGCCGAGGATCCACTGGATGCGGGTGCGGCGTTCCGTGGGCGTATGGCGCACGATCGCCAAGGCGGCGGAGGCGACGGCGACCGCCAGCGAGAGGACGATCACGGTGGGGGAGGAGCTGAGCGCGGCCAGCGCACCGGCGAGCACCAGGGAGTAGATCCCGAGCCCCCGCGAGATGGAGTGCGTGCGCAGCTCGATGACGAAGGTGATGAGAGCGATCACCGCGACGAACCCCAGCATGTTGCGGGTGCCGAACAGACCCTGGATCGGTCCTCCGGCAGCGATCGCGCCCTGCACGCCGAGGAACGGGAACGGCATGTCCAGGAGGACGCCCGAGAGGATCTCGACCAGGAGCGATCCCGTGAGGAGGGTGCGCAGGACGTCGCCGAGGGCACGAACGGTCTGCAGCGTGTCCCGGATGTGCGCGATGACGACGGCGATCACCGCGACGCCGACGAGTGCCAGCCAGTGCGAGAAGGAACGTGTCGGGCCCGACATAGGAAGCACGAGGGTGATCCCCGCCCAGGTGATGAACAGCAGCACCGACAGCGGGACGAGCCGGAGCGGGCTGATCTCGGCGCGGCGGACCACCAGGATCGCGATGCCCACCGCCACGAGTCCCGCCGCAATGGTGATCAGCGTGACCGAGCCCGCCATGGCCTCGATCGCGTGGCCGGCGAAGAACGTCCCGAAGGCGGCGAGGGCGTACGCGCGCGCCATGGCGGCGGAATCGAGCGCAGAGCGCACCGGTTCCCAGCGCCCGCTCATCGTGGCGTCGGTGTTGAGGCCCCGGGGCGGGGGCGTCGGCGGCGGGGAGCAGCGATCGGCTCACCGGCAAGGACGGGGTCGGCCGCGGTCTTGGTGGCCAGCAGCACGATCAGCAGCCATCCCCACTCCATCAGCGGACGCGACTCCGTGATGCCCTGCACCAGAAGAGCGGCCACCACGAGGATGGGCAGCAGGCTCAGCGGGGAGAACGCGCGTCGCGACTCGATGTCCCACCGCGGACGATCCACCGCCAGGAACCACGCCCGCCAGACCAGGGCGAACAGTGCTGCGGCGATGACCACCACGCCCACGAACCCCAGCTGCAGGTACACGTCCACCCACATGTCGTGCGCGTGGAAGACGCTCAGGCCATGGTCGATGATCCAGCCGTCGAAGTGTGGGTCCCAGGGCAGCCAGGGAGTCGCGAAACCCCAGCCGAACGCCGGGCGCTGATTCGCCCGCTCGATCACCTGGCTCCAGATCTCGCCGCGGCCGGTGAGATCGCCGCCGCGGCCCAGCAGCTCGAAGAGCCGGTCTCGCACGATCAGCGCCGCGGCGAGCCCGGCCACCGCGACCGCGCCGAACAGGACGTACCAGTTGCGTCGCGCCCGCAGCGTGTGGCTGCGTCGCACGGCGATCGCCGCGGCGGCGACCAGCAGCACCGCGAACGCGATGACCGCGGCGGTGGCCGAGCCGACGCGCACCAGGAGGAACAGAGTGACGATGAGCCAGGCGATGGCGACCCCGCGGCGCGACAGGCCGGCCAGGGCGGCGATGACGAACACGATCAGGGCCAGCACGCAGATCATGCCGAGCAGATTCGAATTGCCGACGATCCCCTGGATCCGCCCGGAGGTGAAGAGGTTGTCGCGGGACCAGTAGAGCTGCGTGCTCGGGTCGGTGACCTCGCCCAGGAAGGGTGGGAGAACGGGGTGGCGCAGCATCACCGAGACGAAGAGCTCGAAACCGAGGCTGAGCCCGAGCACCCAGCGGCAGGCCGAGACCAGCGCGCGAACCACCTCGCGCCACGTCAGCGCCACCGCGAGGAACACGCCGTGTGCCGTGGTCACCATCAGGGCGAACCACGTGGCCGCAGACACCGCGGGCCACGCGGACCACAGGATCGACAGCCCCGCGAGGGCCGCATAGCCCAGGAAGGCCCACGGGGCGCGCGGCCAGGACTGTGCCGTCGCGCGCCGGATGACCGGGGACAGGGTCCAGATCAGGACGGTGACGACCGTGCACACGCTCAGGACGAGCGCGACGCCCTCCGGGCCGACGAGGTTGTTCAGGGCACCCATGCACATCGCCAGCACCAGCACCAGCACGCAGTACGCGCGCAACCAGAGTCGCGCCGTGCGCTCCCGCGCGGGCGGTGCGGGCGCAGCTGCGATCGGGTGGGAGGAGTGCTGAGCCATCGTTCCCCCAGGGTATCGCGGGAAAGGCTGGTGAAACCGGTTGTTCCGTGCGCGTCAGCGCGGGTCGCCCTGCTCTCCCACGAGCGGCGCGGACTTGATCTTGAACGCGAAGGTGATCACGCACAGCCAGCCCCACAGCATGATGGGGTTGGACTCCGTGAGGCCCTGCACCAGCAGCACCGCGACGATGAGTGCGGGCAGCACACTCAGCGCCCGGTAGGGGCGGTCGGCGCGCGCATCCCATCGTGGGCGATCAATCGCGAAGAACCACGCCCGCCAGGTGAAGGCGGCGTAGGTGATGCCGATGAAGAACACGCCGATGAGGCCGAGCTGGAAGAACACGTCCACCCACATGTTGTGCGCCTGCATCACCGGGATGGTGCGCTCCAGGATCCAGGAGCGAAACCCCGGGTCCCACGGGACCCACGGGCTCGCGAACCCCCAGCCGTCGAGGGGGTGCTGCGATGCGCGCGCGAGGACCTCGCGCCAGATGTCCCGGCGGCCGGTGAGATCGGACGAGCGTCCGAGCGCCTGGAACAGCTCGTCGCGAAACAACAGGCACACCACCACGAGCGCGCCGCCGATCGACAGGAACAGCGCATACAGGCTCCCGCGCCCCGCGGGCACGTGCACCCGTCGCATGGCGAGGACGGCCACGAGAACCAGCACGGCGCCGAACGCGCACACCCAGGCGGTGGCCGAATCGCACCGGATGAAGACGTAGGCGGCGATGACGAACCATCCCGCCATTCGCACGCGCACGCGTGCGTCATCCGCGAAACGCACGGCGAAGACGAGCATCGCCATCAGGCAGATCATCGCCAGGAGGTTCGCGTTGCCCACGATTCCCTGGATGCGCCCGCCCTCGAGGAGCAGGTTCTGCGACCAGTACAGCTTGGGGTCCTCGGGGTCGACCAGCACCGGGCCCCAGGATGCGGAGGGCAGCGGTGCGCGAACGACCAGGGAGACGAAGAGCTCGAAGACCAGGGAGAGCCCGACCGCCGCCTCCAGGCCGCGGCTGAACGCCTGGACCAGCTCACGCCAGGAGAGACTCGATGCGAGGAACAGCCCGTGCATCGTGATGACGATCATGCCGCCGAAGGTGAGCAGCGTGGAGGGCAGCCAGCTGGTCCAGAGCGTCGATGCCGCGCCCCAGGCCAGGTAGGCCAGCGCGATCCAGGGCAGCCGTCGCCAGGGGAAGGCCGGCGCGAGCCCGGGGCGCAGCAGACGCGGGATCCACAGCAGTGCCGTCACCATCGCGAGCGCGATGAACACCAGCGCAGCGCCCGTGGTGCCGGCGGCGCGATCGAAGGCCGGGGCGCAGAAGATGGCGAAGACCACCACCGCGGCGTGTGCGCGGATCAGCACGGTGGACTGCTCCGAGCGCAGCGCCTCACGGCTGAGGGGCACCGCAGACGCGTCGGCCCGTGTGCGCGCGCGAATGCGCGGGAGCGGGACGGGAGCTGTGACGGTCATAGCGGACTGAGAGTAGCGGACCCGGCTCGGGGGCACCTGTGGGTGCGGATAGGCTGGCGCCGTGCTGGAGCTCATGACGAACACGCCGCGTGACTACGCCTGGGGATCGACCACTCTCCTCGCCGAGCTGGAGGGACGTGAGCCCACGGGCGCTCCCGAAGCGGAGGTGTGGTTCGGCGATCACCCTGCTTCTCCCGCCGTGCTGGCCGACGGCACCTCGCTGCCCGAGCGACTCGCGGAGAATTCCGCCGGCCCGCTGCCGTATCTGCTGAAGCTGCTCGCTGCCGGATCGCCGCTGTCCATCCAGGTGCACCCCTCGCGCGCTCAGGCGCAGGCGGGATGGGCCAGGGAGGCGGGGCTCGCCCTGGACGCGCCCGAGCGCAACTATCGCGACGACAACCACAAGCCGGAGCTCATCGTGTCGCTCAGCGAGAGATTCGAAGCGCTGTGCGGCCTGCGCCCCCTTGATGCTTCCCGTCGCTACCTCGCAAGCCTCGGAGACGCCGAGGGCGTGCGGGAGCTGCGTT
The DNA here is from genome assembly GCF_044769785.1 of Microbacterium sp. GXS0129. Classification (NCBI taxonomy): domain Bacteria; kingdom Bacillati; phylum Actinomycetota; class Actinomycetes; order Micrococcales; family Microbacteriaceae; genus Microbacterium; species Microbacterium sp. GXS0129. Next base: position 917,334 of record NZ_JBIZVZ010000001.1, read on the forward strand.
CCCTGCTCGACCCCGTCGCCGATGTCACGGACGCCGACATCCTGCGCCGCGCGATCGAGCACCTCCTCGCCGGGGACGCCGCCCGCATCGTCTCCGATGTCACCGACGCCCTGGCCACAGCCGCCTCTGCGGAGTTCGCCGACGAGCTCGCAGCCGCCCGCCGGATCGCGGCCGTGTACCCGGGAGACCCCGGCATCGTGGTCGCCATGCTCATGAATCTCGCCGTGCTGGGGCGCGGGGAGGCGGTGTATCTGCGGGCGGGCCTGCTGCATGCCTACCTCAGCGGCATCGGCGTCGAGATCATGGCGGCCAGCGACAACGTGCTCCGGGGCGGGCTCACCCCCAAGCGCGTCGACGTTCCCGAGTTGCTCACGCTGCTGGACTCCACACCGGGGGTCGTTCCCGTGATCCACCCGCGGCCCCTCGCCGGTGCGACCGGTGTGGACACCTACGGTCCCGGCGTGGCGGATTTCGCCCTGGCCGTGGCCCGGCCCGATGCCGGCAGCGGCGTCATCGCCGACATGCGGGTGGACGGTCCCGCGATCGTGGTGGCGACGGCGGGTGAGTGCGCGGTGGAACTGGATGGGGAGCATGTCCTCCTGGCACCCGGTCAGGCGGCCATCGCGCTGGGGGCGTCAGGTCCGCTCCGCATCGGCGGCACCGGCGAGGCGTTCGTGGCGACGCCCGGGGAGAGCATCGATTCCGCTTCGTGACACTCCCGGGGTGTGTCATGAAGCTTGAAGGTCGGGTTGAGGAAATATGCTCTGCGACTTGACCGGAGCGAATCACACCGCTGTAATTATGTGAGCGCACCGCGACTGACGCGGTCCGTGAGGGGGAAGACAGTGGGAGAGCAGATGACGGGATCACAGTACCGTTCCAGCGTCCCCGACAACTGGTTCGTCGATCCGGTGAACCTGGGAGTGCCCGGGGTCCGGCGGCCGGTTGCCGATGACGAGGACAACGCACTGGCATGGCAGGGCGAGGCGCTCTGTGCGCAGACCGACCCGGAGGCGTTCTTCCCGGAGAAGGGCGGCTCCACGCGAGACGCCAAGCGCATCTGCTCATCATGCGATGTGCGCGGCGAGTGCCTCGAGTACGCGCTGTCCAACGACGAGCGCTTCGGTATCTGGGGCGGCCTGTCCGAGCGCGAGCGCCGCAAGCTCAAGCGCCGCGCGGGCTGACACGGAATTCGGCGTATCGTCCATCTCCTGGAGATGGGCGATACGCCGTTCTGCGTCCCGAGCCCGGTGAATCCCCGGACCGTCTGACCCCTTCCCGGCGCGGCACTCCCGAATTGCGCCGGAAGCCTGCCTACGCTGAAGCGCCATGCCTGCTCCTGTACACGCCGTCATCGTCGCGCACCCGGATGCGCGCGCCGCAGGGCTTCCCCACCTGAAGGAGACGCTCGCCGCGGTCGCAGCCCAGCGTCATCCCGTGGATGCGCTCACGATCGTGCTGTGCGGCAAGGACCGCCGCTTCGCGGAGGTGGCCGACGCGTCCGGTGCCGAGGGCATCATTCAGGCAGAAGCCGCCACCGGGTTCGCGGAGGCGATCGAGCTGGCGTCGCGCCGGGTGGATCCCGATCACGCGCTGTGGCTGCTGGCGCAGGACACGTCTCCCGCTCCTGACGCGCTGGAGCGACTGGCCGCGGTCCTCGAGCTGCAGCCCTCCGTGGCAGTGGTCGCTCCGAAACTCGTCCGCCGCAGCGATAGCGAGATCATCGCGTCCCTCGGGGTGAGCATGTCGCGTGGCGGCGAGAGCGTGGAGCTTGCCGCGGGGCAGTTCGACCAGGGGCAGCACGACGGCCGCGAGGACGTCCTGGGCGCGGACATCCGCGGTGTGCTGCTGCGCGCCGAGCGCCGCGGGGACCTGCTTCCCGATCGTGCCCTCGGGGGCGCAGACGAGGGACTCGACATCGGCGTTCGCGCGCGTCTGGGCGGCGACCGTGTGGCGCTCGCACCCGCGGCCCGCGTGGCCGTCCGTGCGGACGGGGTGGCGGGCCTGCCGGATCCGGTCCGCGCCGCCGACCGTCGCCGTATCGTCTACGTCACGCGGCTGGCCCAGTTGCACCGGCGCCTCGTCTACGCGCCGGCCGCGGTCGTCCCGCTGCACATCCTGTCCTTCCTGCCGATCGCCCTCTGGCGCGCCGTCAGTCATCTGCTGGCCAAGGCGCCTGGCGCGGTGCTCCCGGAGTGGGCGGCGGCGTTCGTCGCCGCCTTCCGCTGGCCGTCGATCGCGCGCTCGCGTGCCCGCCTGCGCGGACGACGCGGTGACTGGTGGCGCGTGGATCCCCTGCGCATCGGACGCGTTGAGCGACGCGAGATCCTGCTCGGCGACGGGCAGTCGGCCCGCACCACGAGACCGGAACTGCGCTTCTTCTCGGGCGGCGGTGCGTGGACGGTGCTGGCGTCGCTGGCGGTGTCGATCGTCGCATTCTTCCCGCTGCTGTCCTGGCCGGTCCTCGGCGGCGGCGGGGCACTGCCGTTGCGCACGCAGCTGGCCAGCCTGTGGACCGATGCGGTGTTCGGCCAGCGCGGATACGGCCTGGATGGCGCATTGCCGGCCGACCCCTTCGCGGCGGTGCTGGCCGTGCTCGGTTCGCTGATGCCCGCCGCCCCCTCCTCGGCGCTGGTGGTGCTGTGGGTCGCCGCGCTGCCGCTGGCCACGCTCGGCGGGTGGTTCGCCGCCACGCGCGTGACCGAGCGCTCCGGCCTGCGGATCGCCGGTGCGGTGCTGTGGACGATCGCCCCGACATTTCTCGGCGCGCTCGTCGACCCCCGCCCGGCGGCCGTCATCCTTCACGTTGCACTGCCGTGGCTGGTGTACACCGGGCTGGCGGCCCACCGATCCTGGGGTTCGGCCGGAGCGGCGTCCCTGCTGATGCTGGTGGTGGCCGCTTGTGCGCCGAGCGCCGGGGGAGTCCTCGCGGTGATCGCCATCGTCGCGTGCGTGGCGGCCATCTGCGTCGCCCGGTTCTCGGGTGCGATCCGCCTGCTGTGGACGCTGGTTCCCACCGCGGTCTTCTTCCTGCCCCTCGTCTGGTTCCATGTCGCACACAAGCAGCCGCTGAGCCTGCTGGCGGATCCGGGACTGCCCTACCAGGGTGCGCGCGCGTCGGACGATCTGTGGGGGCGTCTGTCGCTCCTCGCCGGCTTCCCTGCGGGCGATGGAGCAGGGTGGCCCGGCCTGCTCTCGTCGGCCGGTGCCGGCGACGCCCTCGTGCGGTGGGCGTGGTTCGCTCCCGCGCTCGTGGTCCCGGTCGCCGTTCTGGCCGCGGTCGGCGCCTTCACCGTGCGCTGGCGGGTCGGTGTGCCGCTGCTCCTGGTCGCCGGGGGTGCCGCGGTTGCCGGGCTCGTGGCCTCCCGGATCTCCGTGAGCGTGGTGGACGGGGCCGCGGTGGCACTCTGGCCCGGCTCCCTGGGCAGTGTGTCCTGGTCGGCTCTCGTCCTGGGCGCTCTCCTCGCGCTGCACTCGCTGCGAATGCCGCTGAGCCTGCGCGGTGCGCTCGGCACCATCGGCGTGCTGCTCGTGCTGGTCACCGCCGTTCCCCACCTCACGGCGGTTCTGCGCGGCGACGCCGCTGCACAGAACGGACCGCGCAGCACCCTGCCGGCGTACGTCGCAGCGGAGCTCGACGAAGGCGCACGTGGCGCGACCCTCGTGCTCGACATCCGCGAGGACGGCACAGTCGTGCAACGGGTCGTGTGGGGATCCTCGGACTCGCTGGGTGCCCAGTCGAGCATCCTCAGCACCCGGACCGCGTTCACCGCCCCGGAGGAGGAACTGGCGAACCGCATCGCCGATGCGATGACCCCTCAGGCGCAGGACGTCTCGTTCGCCGATCTCGGCATCCGCTTCGTGCTCGTCGAGCCGGTGACCGCCACCTCGGGGCCCGCAGCGGCGCTGCGCGCCCAGGCCGTGGCCGCGTTCGACCGTAACCCCGCATTCACCGCCGTCGGCGAGACCGGCAAGGGCGCCCTGTGGGGAGTGAGCGGTGAGGTGGCGCCCCGCCCGGCGCTCACCTCAGACGACCGTTCGGTCAGCGCGATCCTGATCATCGCGGCTCTGGTGTCGCTGGTGATCGCGGTGCTGCTGGCCATTCCCACCCGCGCCTCCGTGCGCGCGGCTCGCGTGCGGCCGCGCATGATCGGCGCATCGAAGGAGCAGGAATGACGAAGGAACCATCCCGGGGCCGCCTCGCTCGCGCGGGAGCGGGCATCCTTGCCGTGGCCGTCACGGCTGTCGGTGTCGCTGCGGCCGTCGTATCACCGCTTCCCGCGGTCTCCGCTGCCGTGCCAGCCACGGTCCGAGAGCCCGCCCCGGGCGACGTCACGCTGGTGTGCACGGGCTCGGCGCTGGTGCTCGGGCGGGTCACGGACTCCGCCCAGACGGTGTCGGAGGCAGCCCGCCTGACCCCGATCCTGTCGGACTCCGGTGCCGCGTCGGATGAGCTTCCCGTGCTGGGGGTCGACGGAGCCGTGTTCGGCGTCGTCAGCGCCCCGCCCGTGGACGGCAAGCGCGCCGCGGTGGCGGGCGCCGCCTCGTTCTCCTCCGACGCCGATGACCTCTCGGGATATGCGGCCTCATCGTGCCGCCCGCCGCTCACCGAGTCCTGGCTGGTCGGCATCGACGGGCGCACCGGCTCCTCCGGTGTCATCACCATCGCGAACCCGTTCGGCGTCACGGCCACCGTGTCCTTCACCGTCTACGGACTCGCCGGCCCCACCACCCCCGCGGGCGGCTCGCTCTCGGTGGCGCCCGGGACGGTGGCGACCGTTCCTGTCGCGTCACTGTCCGGCGGTGACAGCTCACCGGTGATCAACGTTCACGCGGAGGGCGCTCCGGTGCAGGCGTCGCTGCAGTCCGCGCTGGTGCGCGGGCTGGTTCCTGCGGGAATCGACTTCCAGGATGCGGTGCGTCAGGCTTCGGCGCGTCAGATCATCCCCGGTGTGACGGTCACGACCGCTGGGCCCGCCCTCACCTCCGTCCGCGTCCTCATGCCGGATGCCTCCGGACCGGTCACGGTGAGCGCGCAGCCCGTCGACGGCGCTGCTGCGCCGGTCCAGCTCAGCGTGGACGCCGTGGCCGGCATCCCGGTGGACATTCCGCTAGACGCACTGCCCGCCGGGGCGTACGACGTCACGGTGGAGGGGGCATCGCCCCTGGTCGCGGCCGTCTGGCAGGCGACCGGCGCGGGTGAGGGTGATGACGACGCCTGGTATCCGGCAGCTCCGGAGATCTCCGCGCCCACGGCGTTCGCGGTCGCGGGAGGTGCGGCAGCCGTGCTGGCGCTGTGGAACGACGGTGATGACGACGTGTCTGCGACGGTCACCGTCGGAGGGCGGGAGAGCACCGTGAACGTCCCGGCGCACGGCGGCGCACAGGTCCCCGTCGCCAGCACCGCCGACGCGGTGCTGGATCCGGGCGAGGGCGCGCTGCACGCGACCGTCTCCTATGCCGATGGCCAGCGACTCGCCGCAGCCGCGGTGTGGCCCGCCGACGCGGACAGCGCTCCGATCACGATCACACGCTGACGCAGGTCAGTTGCGCCAGCGCTGGGTGCCCAGGTCCCAGGGATCGCGATCGAGGTACTCGGCCGCGGCGCGGAAGACCGCACCCTCCATCGACATCTTGGCGCCGAGATCGTCCATGCGGTTGGCGCGGTCGAGTCGTTCGATCGGCAACCGGAAGATCACGATGCGCCGGGCCTCCCGATCCACGAACCACCGCGGCATTCCCTCGGCGTCCGCGCGCGTGGGCATGATCCCCACCTCGAAGGACACCTCGCGCAGATCCTCCCACGCGTCGCGCAGGAACTGCGCGGTGTCGTGCACCACCAGCTCGAAGCGGTCCTGCCGCGATTCGAGCGGCGGCAGCGGCGGCGGAACGACGGGGCTGCGCCCGGTGCGGCCGTGGCGGCCGTGGCGGGCGGGGCGCGGACGAGCCGGCGGAGCGGGACGTCGCGGCCAGATCATTCCTCCATCCTAGGTCGCCGAGCGCTGTGGCGGCCGTGCCTGTCGCCGTGCGATGTCCGCGATCGGGCATAGGGTGGGAGGGCTATGTTCACCAGGCTCTGCTCGAAGGTCGGCTGCTCCCGCGAGGCGGTCTCCACGCTCACGTACGACTACGCGGATCAGATGGCTGCCATCGGGCCGCTGGGCGCCGCCGGCGATCCGCATGCCCACGACCTCTGCGCCATGCACACAGAGCGGCTGTCGGTGCCGAAGGGCTGGGTCGTCATCCGCCACGAGACGCTCCAGTCCTGAACCGGATCAGCGCACCGATCCCAGCAGCGTGTTCACGCGCTCGCTCTGAATGTCCAGGGCGCGTGCCTCCCGTTCGCGACGCACCACCGCCACCGCGCGCAGGAAGGTCTCCGCGTCCACCGGTGGAACCGGCGACACCCACTGCGCCGCCTCGGCCGCCAGCTCCTGCGCGATGCGGGCGCGTGCCCCCGGCATGAGATTCGCCGACTGAGCGAGGAACTGGGTGATCCGGCGTGAGAGGCGAACCGGAAGCCGTCCGGCGTCGGCGAGCTGGGCCCAGCCGGTGAGTGCGGGCGGCAGCACGAGCACATGCTCGGGCACCTGCGGGGTGCGTGTGCGTTCGCAGTAGGCACCGGAGACGAGATCCCCGAGCCGCTGCGAACGCGGGGTGAACGCGCCCACCAGGAAGGCCAGGCCCCCGAAGGTCATGTAGATCTCGAGAACGCCGATGAGTGCACGGATGAAGGCATGCCGGAAACCCGTCGTCCCGCCGTCGGAGCGGACGATCCGCCCGCCCACCACCAGCTTCCCGACGCTCCGTCCGCGGGTGATGGCCTCCACGGCGGTCGGGACGACGACGAACGCCAGCACGATCACGCTGATCTGGATGATGGCGAACACCGACGCGTCGACACCGGAGGCGAACAGCGCGGCGAAGGCTCCGATGATGATCGCGTAGCCGATGAGCATGTCGATCACGGCGCCGAGCGCCCGCATCATGAGCCCCAGCGGCTGCACGTCGAGGGCCACCGCCTCACCGGTGAGGATCTCATCCTGATGGATCGAGCCGACGACAGCAGACATGGGTACAGTAAACACCAATGGATCTGGACGCATTGCGAAGCAGACGCCGGGGGGAGTGGGATCGCCTCGACGAGCTGTCGCGATCGCGCACACTCTCCGGCGCGGACGTGGATGAGCTGGTGGTGCGCTATCGGGCGGCATCAGCCGACCTCTCCGACATCAAGACCTCGGCGGGACGAACGCAGCTCGGTGACGCGCTCTCGGTCACGATCGCCCGCGCCCGCCACCGGCTGACCGGTGCTGGGGAGAACATCGCCCGGCAGGTCCCGCGCTTCTTCGCGCTCCAGCTGCCCGCGGCGCTGTACCGACTGCGCTGGACGACTCTGGCCATCGCCGTGGCGACCCTCGGCATCGCCGCACTCGCGGCGTTGTGGATCTCCGCGGACCCGGCCCTGATCGCCACCCTCGGCTCGCAGGCGCAGTTGCAGCAGTATGCGGAGAACGACTTCACCGACTACTACGAGCCCGGAGCGGCGTTCGCCGGCCAGGTGTGGACGAACAACGCCTGGATCGCCGCCCAGTGCGTGATGTTCGGCGTCACGGGGATCTTCCCCGTGTACGTGATCATGAGCAACGCCGTCAACCTCGGTGTCGCGGGTGCCGTGATGCTGGCGTTCGATCGCGGTGACGTGCTGATCCTCAGCCTGCTGCCGCACGGCCTCCTGGAACTGACCAGCATCTTCGTCGCTGCGGCGGCGGGTCTTCACGTGTTCTGGGCCTGGATCGCGCCCGGGCGTCGCACGCGCGGCGAGTCGCTGGCAGCCGCCGGGCGAGCACTGGCGACCACGGTGATCGGGCTCATCCTGTCGCTGGCCCTGTCCGGGCTGGTGGAGGGCTTCGTCACCGGTCAGCCCTGGCCGTCCGCGGTGAAGATCACCATCGGCGCGCTGGCTCTCGGAATCTTCCTCTTCTACATGCTGGTCATCGGACGCTGGGCCACCCGTCGTGGCGAGACCGGCGACCTCACGGAATACGAAGCCGGCACCCCGACGCTGTACGCGGGCTGACCGGCAGGAACGGCGATGGGGCGGGACCGGATCGGTCCCGCCCCATCGCTCGCGTGCTCAGCGCTTCTGGACGTTGTCGAACAGGGCGCGGTAGGAGAAGCCGGCCAGCAGACCGCCGACGATGGGGAACACGATGAAGACCCACAGCATCGACAGCGCATCGGCGCCGCCGTAGATCGCGGTGGCCAGCGAGCGGGCCGGGTTCACGGACGCGTTGTCCACCGGTACCGCGACGAGGAGGATCAGCGTCAGCGAGAGACCGATCACCAGGCCGCCGAACTGCGTGCCGCGCTTGGCATGCGTGACGCCGAGGATGACGAAGAGGAACACGGCGGTCAGGATCACCTCGATGATGATCGCCGCCGGCATGTCGAACCCGCCGGGGGAGAGCCTGCCCCAGCCGTTGCTGGCGAATCCGCTGTCCTGTGCGGACGTGAGCCATCCGGCGGGACCGAACAGGCCGATCAGCACCAGCGCGCTGCTGGCGACCACGCCACCGACGACCTGCGCGATGATGTAGGGCAGCGTGTCCTTCCACGCGAATCGTCCCGCGGCGGCGAGACCGAGGGTGACGGCGGGGTTGAAGTGTCCGCCCGAGATCGGGCCGAACGCGTACGCGCCCATGATGACGCTGAGACCCACCGCGACCGCGGCGACGACGGGGACGATACCCGGAGCCGGCGCGTTCTGGACGTCGGCGAGATGAGAGCTGAAGAGGGCCGCGCCGATCAGGCCGAACACCAGCAGGAAGGTGCCGAGAGCCTCGGCCGCCAGCTTCGAGCCCATGGTGGGCTCGGCGCTGGCCGATGCAGCAGACGCGGGGCTCTTGCCCGTGCGCGGATCACGACTCATTTGATACTCCGTTCGAACGACTGTTGTGGGGGCACCGCTGGTTCGTCGCTGATCGTATCGGCCCCGCGCTTTCCCGGTGAGAGCGACGCACACCTAGCCGCAAAGCTGTGTCATCGGCTCCGCACGCAAAAAGGGGGCCGGACCATGTGGTCCGACCCCCTTGTGAGGGAGAGCGATCAGGCGCCGACGCGCTGGCGGATGGTGGCGCCGAGGGTGGCGTCCACATTCGTCCAGTACTGGATGAAGCGCTCCTTGATGCGGTCCTGCGTGAGGGCGGCGTACTGACCGAGCAGCACCTCCAGGAAGCGGGCCTTCTGGGCATCGTCGTACACGTCGCGGTACAGGGTTCCGGCCTGGCCGAAGTCGTCGTCCTCGGCGTGCAGCGTGTACGCGGAGCGCACGAGCTCGCCGTCGTTCTCCCAGCTGCCCTCGACACCGCGTGCCGGGTCGGCCGCGGGGCCACCGTAGGAGTTCGGGGTGTAGACGCGGGCGTCCGCCGGGTTGAACAGGAACTGCATGTTGCCCTCGTGCATGTAGTTGTTCACGGGGGCGGCGTGCGGCTGGTTCACCGGCAGCTGGTTGTAGTTGGTGCCGATGCGGTGGCGCTGTGCGTCCGGGTAGGCGAACACGCGTGCCATGAGCATCTTGTCCGGCGAGATGCCGGTTCCGGGGACCTGGTTGCCGGGCGAGAAGGCGGCCTGCTCGATCTCCGCGAAGAAGTTCTGCGGGTTGCGGTTCAGCGTGAAGTGGCCCACCGGGATGAGCGGGTAGTCCGCGTGCGACCACGTCTTGGTGAGGTCGAACGGGTTGAAGCGATAGGTCTTCGCCTCCTCGTACGGCATGATCTGGACCGAGACGTCCCAGGTGGGGAAGTCGCCGTTCTCGATGGCCGTGAACAGATCGCGACGGTAGTAGTCCGCGTCCGCGCCGGCGATGCGCTCGGCCTCTTCCGGGGACATCGCCACGACACCCTGACGGGTGTGGAAGTGGTACTTGACCCAGAACCGCTCGCCGGCGGCGTTGATCCACTGGTAGGTGTGCGAGCCGTAGCCGTTGAGGTGACGCCACGACTTCGACAGACCGCGGTCGCCCATGAGGTAGGTCACCTGGTGCGCGCTCTCAGGCGAGAGCGTCCAGAAGTCCCACTGCATGTCCGCATCGCGCAGACCAGACTGACCGAGGCGCTTCTGGGAGTGGATGAAGTCGGGGAACTTGATCCCGTCGCGGATGAAGAACGTGGGGGTGTTGTTTCCCACGATGTCGAGGTTGCCCTCCGTGGTGTAGAAGCGCAGCGAGAAGCCGCGCACGTCGCGCCAGGTGTCGGGGGAGCCCTGCTCACCGGCGACGGAGCTGAAGCGGATGAGCGTCTCGCTGGTGGTGCCCTTCTGGAACACCGCCGCGCGGGTGTACTGCGACACGTCCTCGGTGATGACGAGCTCGCCGAATGCCCCGCCGCCCTTGGCGTGCGGGTTGCGCTCCGGCACGCGCTCGCGGTTGAAGGAGGCGAGCTTCTCCACCAGGTAGCGGTCGTGAAGGGCGGTGACACCGTCAGCGCCGACCGTCAGCGAGAACTGGTCGCTGGCGACGGGCGTGCCGGTCTGGGTGGTGGTGAAGTTGGCTTCAGCCATGTCCATTCCTTTCGCAGTCTGAACAGATGGCACGGAAGGTGACGGTTGCTTCCAACACGCGCATTCCGTGGTCTTGAGAGGGAATCAAGCAGGGGGCGTGCCCGACGGTGCACTCCACGTCCTCCACCCGCCCGCAGACGATGCACTGCAGATGGTGGTGGTTGTCGACGTACTCGAGTTCGTAGAGGGCGCGATCGGCATCGGGCAGGCTCACGCGGCGGACGATGCCCGCGTCGGTGAGATCTCCCACCACGCCGTGCACGGTCGGCAGGGCAATGCCCGGGACCGCGTCGCGGATCGCACCATGGATGGCATCGACCGAGGCATGGGGGTGGGCGGCGAGAGCGGTGTACACCGCCACGCGCTGTGCGGTGACCCGGAGACCGGCACCGCGCAGCACGTTCGCCACGTGCTCCGCCGTCGGTGTCTCCCGGTGTGCCATGCCGTCGAGTCTACGCGTTTTTCTGACTCATTCGTAAATACGACTCACCCGTGATTCGATGCCATCGTCGTATGGCGCACTCCGTGGGCGGGGGTCGCCGCGTTGCGCGGATTCTCGCCCACAGAGAGAGGTCTCGCGGGCTAGAGGCGGCCCTGGGCCTTGAGCTCGAGGTAGCGATCGGCGATGCGTGGCGGCAGGTGCTCGGGCGTGTCGGCGATGGCGTCGCCGCCCGAGCGCTCCACGGCGTAGGCGACGAGTGCCGCCTCGTGCGCGGTCTGCTCTGCGGCCGCCGCCCGGTAGACGGCGTCGGCATCTCCGCGCTCGGCAGCGATCTCATCCAGCGCGGTGTCCGTCGCCGACCCCACCACCAGCCGCGCGCCCCGCGGGACCAGCCCGAGCGAGGTCAGGAAGGCTCGCGAGCTCAGCGGCTCGTCCTGCGCGGTGAGGATGACCAGCAGCGACGGGCGCACGCCCAGCGCGCGGGTCTGGGCAAGCGCCGCATCCCAGTCGGTGTCGATCAGCTGCGCATCGACACCCGCCATTGCGTCGGTGAGCGCGGGCAGCAGCCCGGGGCCGTCCACGCCGGTCACCCGTGCCCGAACGACGCGATCGAACATCAGAAGGTGCACGTGATCACCGGCTCGCTGTGCCAGCGCCGCGAGCAGCAGCGTGGCCTCCATGGCGGCGTCCAGGCGCGTGGCATCGCCCACACGGGTGGCAGCCGTGCGCCCGGTGTCGATGATCACCACGACGTGCCGGTCACGCTCGGGCCGCCAGGTGCGGAGCATCGTCGTGCCGGCACGGGCGGTGGCACGCCAGTCGATCGAGCGGACGTCGTCACCGCGGACGTACTCGCGCAGCGAGTCGAACTCCGTGCCCTGCCCGCGCACCTGGATGGACGTGTTGCCGTCGAGCTCCTTGAGCCGCGCCACGCGGGAGGCCAGGTGCCTTCGCGAGGAGAACGCCGGGAGCACCCGGATGCGGCCTTCACTGTGCAGGCTCGCCTGTCGGCCGGCCAGGCCCAGGGGGCCGGCAGAACGCACGGTGACGAAGGCGCTGCGCAGCTCACCCCGGCGCCGGGGGAGGAGCGCAATGACGATCGAGCGTCGCTCGCCCGCAGGGATGACGATGTGCTCGCGGCGTTGCGGCGCACCGGCCGTGGGCTGCCAGGCATCTCGCACCACCAGGACAGCGCGCCGAGCACCGTGGTTGGTGAGGATCAGCTCGGTGCGGACCGGCTCCCCGAGACGTGAGCGCCCGGGGACGTCCCGGTCCACCGCGAGCCGCCGGGGATCTGCGGCGAGGGCGGTGTCCGCGACCACGAGGGCGAGCACCAGCACCACCCACAACAGCAGCATCGTCCAGGCACTGATGCCCATGCTCGTGGAGAGCACGACGGGCACCACGCCGAGGGCGAGGACAACGGGGGCACGGCCGGTCAGATACACGTCAGATCGGTACCCGGGTCTGCGCGAGGACGCTGGTGAGCACCGAGTCGGCCGACACGCCTTCGATCTCGGCCTCGGGACGCAGCTGCAGTCGGTGCCGCCACACGGGCACGACCATGGCCTGCACGTGATCGGGCGTGATCGCCGGAAATCCGCCCAGCCACGCCCACGCCTTCGCGGCCGCCAGCAGAGCTGTGGAGGCGCGCGGGCTCACTCCCACCTGCACCGACGGGCTGCTGCGCGTGGCCCGGGCGAGATCGACGATGTAGGCGAGCACGTCGTCCGTCACCGCGACGCGGGCGACGGCCTCCTGCGCCGCGGCGATCTCGGCGGGGGTCACCACCGTCTGCAGGCCGGCCGATTCCAGCGATCGCGGGGTGAAGCCGGCGGCGTGACGGCGGAGCACGTCCACCTCGGCGTCGCGACCGGGCACCTCCACGATGAGCTTGAGCAGGAATCGGTCCAGCTGGGCCTCAGGCAGCGTGTAGGTGCCCTCCTGCTCGATCGGGTTCTGCGTGGCGGCAACCAGGAAGGGCTCGGGGAGACGGCGGCTGACGCCGTCGCTGGAGACCTGTCGCTCCTCCATCGCCTCAAGCAGCGCGGACTGTGTCTTCGGCGGCGTGCGGTTGATCTCGTCAGCCAGAAGCACGTTCGTGAAGACGGGCCCCTCACGGAACTCGAACTCGCCCGAGCGGGCGTCGTAGATCAGCGAGCCGGAGACGTCGCCGGGCATCAGGTCGGGGGTGAACTGGATGCGCTTGGTGTCCAGCCCGATCGCACGTGCGAAGGAGCGCACCAGCAGAGTCTTCGCCACCCCGGGCACGCCTTCCAGCAGGACGTGCCCGCGTGCGAGGAGCGCGATGAGCAGGCCGGTGACCGTTCCGTCCTGGCCGACGACCGCCTTGCCCACCTCCCAGCGGACGCGGTTGATCGCGTCGCGGGTGGGGTCCGGGGTGGAGTATCCGGGTGTGCTCACGAGCGCTTCCCTTCGGTTCGTACGGCGGCGCGGATCGCCGCTTCCCATTGTGCGAGTCGGTCGCTGAGCTCGACGAGCTCGGCGTCGGTGCCCGGCTCCGGGCCGGTGAGGAGGGCTCGCAGGGCGTCACGGGGGCCGGCGACAGCGGCCGCGGCCGCCTCGATCACAGCATCCGTGGTCGCACCGCGTCCCATTCCGAGGAGGCGGCCCAGCTCGGCGGTGCTGCGCCGGCGGAGGATACGCGCCGCGTGCCCGGTGTCCCGAGCCCGTGCATAGAGGCGGGCGCGCCCCTCCAGGGTCTCCGATGCCCGGACCGTGACCGGCAGCCGCTCCGCGACCAGAGGACCGAATCGCCGGCCGCGCCAGATCGCCGCGACCGCAGCGGTCAGTGCCAGAAGCACGAGTGCGGGGGTGACCCACCCGGGGGTGAGATCGGCCAGAGTGGCATCCGAGGTGCCCTGCGCATCGCTGTCGTTCCAGCTGGGGACGTACCAGACGAGCGAGTCGTGCTGGCCGAGGAGGGCCAGCGCCAGCGCCGCGTTGCCGTTCTCGGTGATATGCGCGTTGGTGAACAGCAGTGACGCATCCAGCGCGGTCACCGTTCGCCCCTCGTCCGACTGCGAGATCAGCGCCGCGCCACCGCCCGCGGGGAAACAGGCGACATCGCCGCCCGTCATCAGGGCACCGGGACGGATCGTTCCGGCGTTACTCGCGGCGGGGAGGTCGCAGTGCGCGTCGACCGCTGTCGTTCCGTAGCCGACGATCTCCGCGCCCGGGATGGCCAGATCCAGCACGGCGGAGCTTGGACTCAGCAGCACCGTGGCGGGCGCCGCGTCGATCATCGCCCGAACCGAGTCGTCCGACAGTGCGAACGGATCGGGAAGCACGAGCGTGCCTGCACCGCCGTCGAGCAGCCGGGTGACGTCGGAACGGGCGCGCACCACGTCCACCGTGACGCCGTGATCGCGCAGCACTTCGACCAGAGCCCGGTAGCCGTCGGGGCCGTGGCTTTCGGGATCGGTGCGATCCTTCTCCGACACCGTGAACGCGCTCGCGGACCACAGCAGCAGCCCGGAGGCGACGGCGACGATGACGACCACGACGAGCCACCCTCGCCATCCCCGCCGGCGGCGGGAGACCAGCGGCGTGCCCGCCTCCTGCGCTGTGCGGGTCATGCGGTCACCGCCGTGAGCTCCGGGAGGGCGGCGGGGCGGGTGCGCTCCAGGCGCTCGTCGGTGCCGGTGATGCGCTCGAACGCGTCGGCGGTGCCGGGCTGTCGGAGGTATCGGACGGCGTCGAACAGGTCTGCCGCGATGTTCAGCTCTGCGACCTCGCCGGGGAACGCGGCGGCAGCCTGCGCCGCGAAGGCGTGCACGGTGGCTCCGGGCCCGAGGCGCACCGCTCCGCGTTCGGACAGGCCGCGCGCCAGTGCCCGGAAGCGGAGGATCACGGCTTCATCCCAGTCGCTCGCCGCGGCTGCCTGGCGGGCCGCGCGTCGGAGCTCTGCGGCGGTGCGGGTCTCCTCCTCGCCGAAGAGCAGGTCGTCGGCGGTGAGGCGCGACGTCGCGCGTGCCCGCGGCACACCCCACACGATGACGGCCGCGACGATGATCGCCACGATCAGCACACCGATGATGGCGGCGACGACCATGCCGCCACCCGGTCCGATCTGCGGATTGAGGATGCTCGAGATGAAATCGCTGATGGCCTTCGCCATCTGGTCGAACCAGGTGGGCTGGGCCTCGGCGTAGGCCGGCTTGGCCAGCTCGTCCTCGAGCCAGGAGCGGGCCTCGTCCGGGTCCGGAACCAGGGGGACCTCGGAGAATCCGATCACGTCAGCGGGACTGCTCATCATGCGAGGGATCGACGGGAGCGGCGTACGGATCGCCGGGGGCGCCCTCATTGTGCTGCGGGGTCGGCGGCGCGACGAAGGGCTGCTGTGCGCTCGCTGCCGGGTACGCGGGCGCCTGTCCGTACGTCGGTGCAGCAGGGCCCTGTCCGTATGTGGGTGTCTGTCCGTATGTGGGTGTCTGTCCGTATGCGGGTGTCTGTCCGTATGCGGGTGTCTGTCCGTATGCGGGTGCCTGCCCGTATGCGGGTGCCTGCCCGTATGTGGGTGTCTGCCCGTATGTGGGTGCCTGTCCGTATGCGGGTGCCTGTCCGTACGCGGGGTTCTGCGGGTAGCCGGACGTCTGCGGATACGTGGCGTACCCCGGTGTCGCGGGGGTCGCTGTGTATCCGGATCCGTAGCCGGGCGACATCGGGTAGGGCCCACCGGAACCGTATCCGGGTGCGCCCCCCGCGGGGGACGGCGTGTGCACCCGAGCGGGGTCGTATGCGAAGGGATCCGAGGTGGGCTCGCCGAGATCACGCCGCTCCACGTACGCCAGCAGATCGGCGTCGAGGCCCTCGCGTCGCATGCGGGCGTCGGTATAGCAGAGCGTGAGCGCCGTCGCGTTGACCACGAGACCCACAGACTGGATCACGACCTGCACGACCAGCGACGGCAGCGTGGCGATGAACAGCGTGTTCATCATCGCCGAGAAGTCGCTGGGGGTGCCCGTCGGGGAGAAAACGGCGGCTCCGAGGCCCGTGATCATCTGCACGACCGAACCGACGATGCCGGCGATCGTTCCGAAGGCCAGGTTGATGAGGATGCTCACGCCGAACACCACCCAGAAGCGACCACGAGTCAGCGTCCAGGAGCGGCCGATCGCGGAGCGGATGCCGGCGCGCTCCAGCACGATGGCGGATGTCACCAGAGAGAGCTTCGTGTTGAGCCAGAGGAAGAGGACGAACACGCCCAGGATCAGGAGGATGACGAGGATGACCGTGATCGCGATGCCGCCGCGGCCAAGACTCATCGATGCCCCGACGGCCACCGCGATGATCACGACGGCCGGCACGGCGATGACGACCGCCATCGCCAGGCCGATGAGGAAGGTGTAGCCGATCAGCCTGCCGAGAACCGGGGTGACCCGCCGCCACAGCTGTCCCAGGGTCTGCCGCTCGGCCACGACGCCGCCCGCGACGTCCGCCGCGACGACGGCCTGCACCACGATGGTGACGCATTGCATCACCAGACCGATCACCAATGTGCCCAGGAAGATCAGCAGGGAGTTGCCCGCCACGATCGTGCTGTAGTCGTCGGACGCGAGCGACGCCGTCTCCAGGCGTGGCATCGTGAGCAGCAGCAGACCGGTGATTCCCAGCGTCCCGAGGACGCTGACGCCCACCTGGAAACAGACCGCAAACCCGAAGAGCACCTTGGGGTTGTGGCGCAGCGCGCTGAAGGAGCGACCGAGGATCTGGCCGAAACTGAGCGGGTGCAGCGGGATGATCCCCGGTTGTGGCGCAGGAGTCCACGCGGGATATGTGCCCGGATTCAGTGTCACGGTGAGCCCCCTCGATGCGTGTGATCCCCATCGTGTCACATGCGCATCGACCCTCGAAATCTCTCCACCGGATGCTCTCAGACCGATCCTGCGCCGCTTCCCACCGTTCTGCAGGCGTGTCGATTACGCTGGAGCAGAGCCGACACCCGTCCGGCATGCTCGAACGAAGGACCATCCGTCGCTATGACGTCTCGCATCCTCGTCGTCGATGACGACACCGCGCTCGCGGAGATGATCGGTATCGTGCTGCGCACCGAAGGCTTCGAAACGGTGTTCTGCGCGGATGGGTCCGAAGCGGTGCAGGCGTTCCGCGATGAGAAGCCGGACCTGATCCTGCTCGATCTCATGCTTCCGGGTATGGACGGCATCGAGGTCTGCCGCCGCATCCGCACGGAGTCGGGCATCCCCGTCATCATGCTGACGGCGCGTGCTGACACGGCGGACGTGGTCACGGGCCTGGAAGCCGGCGCCGACGACTACATGGTCAAGCCCTTCAACCCGAAGGAGCTGGTCGCGCGCATTCGCACGCGGCTGCGTCCGACCACCGCGGGAGATTCCGAGGTGCTGCGCGTCGGCGATCTCACCATCGACGTGGCCGCACACGAGGTGCGCCGCGCCGACGAGGTGATCGCCCTCACGCCGCTGGAGTTCGAGCTGCTCGTCGCGCTGGCCTCCAAGCCGCAGCAGGTGTTCTCCCGCGAGATGCTCCTGGAACAGGTGTGGGGCTATCACTACAAGGCCGACACCCGGCTCGTGAACGTGCACGTGCAGCGCCTGCGCGCGAAGGTGGAGCTCGACCCGGACAACCCGCGGATCGTGACCACGGTGCGCGGTGTCGGCTACCGCGCTGGCGCGGTGGAATGAGCTCATGAGCCTCGAGGCACGCCTCGCGGCGGAAGGCGGCATCCGCGGCTGGGCCGCGCGGATCGGCCGTTCCTGGAACTCCTCGTTGCGGTTTCGCACCACCGCGACGGCGGTGTCGCTGACGGCCATCGCGGTGCTGGTGTCGTTCGTGGTGATGAGCTTCGTCATTCAGAACTATCTGTTCACCTCGCGCTACGAGCAGGTCGCCTCCGACGCTCGTCGGGCCTCCGAGGCGGCACAGGAGCTCCTCAACCGGGCCGACCTCGCCGGCGGCCGCTCGACCCTGATCCCCACGCTGCAGACGATGAACCAGGACCTCATCGAACGCTCCGCGAGCGATCAGGGAGCGATGCTGCGCATCGACACCGACGTGCCGGTGGACAACGTCTGGCAGGACCGGCTCTGGGGAGATCTGGATCCCGCGATCATCACCGCTGAGCTGCGCGCCCAGGTCCAGGACAAGCCCGACGGCATGTGGTGGCAGTCGACCCAGATCACCCAGGACGGCCAGCCGGTGGCCGCGATCATCATCGGCCGTCAGCTGGATCTGCCCGAATACGGGGCCTACGCACTGTACCTGGTGTACGACCTCAGCTCCGCGTCGCAGACGCTCGGGTTCCTGCAGCTCATGTTGTGGATCGCCGGTCTGCTGCTGCTGGTGGTGGTCGGACTGATTTCCTGGTTCGTGGTGCGGCAGGTCGCCGCTCCCGTGGCGCAGACCGCGCTGACCAGCGCCCGCTTCGCCGGCGGCGATCTCGGGGTGCGCGTCCAGGTGCGCGGCGATGATGAGATCGCGGCGCTCGGTCGCTCCTTCAACGCCATGGCCGACAGCCTGGAATCCCAGATCAAGGAGCTGGCGGATCTGTCGCTGGTGCAGCAGCGCTTCGTCTCGGACGTCTCGCACGAGCTGCGCACGCCGCTGACCACCATCAAGCTCGCCGCCGACATGCTGAACATGCAGCGCGACGACTTCGATCCGGTCACCGCGCGCTCGGCGGAGCTGCTCCAGACGCAGGTGGAGCGGTTCGAGGTGCTCCTCACCGACCTGCTGGAGATCAGCCGATACGATGCGGGTTCCGTGCAGCTGGAGCTGGAACCCACCAGCGTCGCGCAGCTCGCCGAGGACTGCATCGAGGGCATGCAGCAGCTCGCCGAGCAGCGCGGGTCGGACATCCGCCTGGTCGCGCCCGGCGGCTACTCGCCGATCGACATCGATCCGCGCCGCATCCGGCGGATCGTGCGCAACCTGCTCGGCAACGCCATCGAGCACGGTGAAGGGCGCCCCATCGTGGTCACCGTCGACAGTGATCAGCACGTCGTGGCTCTGGGCGTGCGCGATTACGGCATCGGGATGACGCCCCAGGATGCCGAGCGGGTGTTCGACCGGTTCTGGCGCGCGGACCCGTCGCGCAAGCGCACGATCGGGGGGACGGGCCTCGGCCTGTCCATCGCGCTCGGCGACGCGAAGCTGCACCACGGCACGCTGGAGGTGTGGTCGCGTCCCGGTGAGGGCACCAACTTCGTCCTCGTGCTGCCGCGGGACGGGGAGACGCTCTCCACGTTGTCGCCGGTGCCTCTGGAGCCGAGCGATGCCGGTGCCGCGCTCGAGCAGCTCGGCATCACCCAGCCGATCCTCGTGGCGGGTCTGACCAGTGCCGTCGCCAAGAAGAGCACAGCGGAGGAGGAGCCTTCATGATGACCGGGAACATCCGTCGCGGCAGCGGCGTCGCCGCGGCGCTCGTGCTCGCGCTCGCACTCTCCGGCTGTGGGGCGATGCCCACGTCGTCCTCGGTGCAGGCCGTCGTGCTCGACCAGCCGCTCGGCGGCGAGGAGCAGATCGAGGTGCAGGCATCCGATCCGGTCAAAGGTTCCGATCCCGACCGGATCGTCCGCGACTTCATTCAGGCCGCGAACAGTCCGCGCGGGGACTTCGCCACCGCGCGGAAGTTCCTGGCGCCGTCCGTCGCCTGGCAGCCCAACCAGAGCGTGACGATCGACTCCTTCAACGAGCGCGAGCTATCCGAGGTGGCCGAAGACGGCACGGTCACCATGACGGTGAAGCCCGTTGCCGTGGTGGATGAGGAGGGGGTGTACCGGCAGGCCGCACCACAGCCGATCGTCCTCCCGTTCCAGCTCGAGAAGCAGCCGACCGGCAGCCCGGACGCGGGGGAGTGGCGCATCACCTCCGCACCGGACGGCATCGTGATGGAGTCGAACCTGTTCTACGCCTCCTATCAGTCCACCTCCCTCATGTTCTTCGATCCCACCTTCCACTACCTCGTGCCGGATCAGCGCTACTTCCCCAAGCTGGGCGCGGCCGAACGCACCGTGGCCGCACTGCTGCGTGGGCCGAGCGCCGACATCGCCCCGGCCGTGCGCACGGCCATCCCCGACGGCACGACGTTGCAGGACGGCTCCGTCGTGCAGGCCGACAGCGGCACGACGGTCTCGTTCGCGGAGCTTCCCACCGACGACTCCCGCACCCTCGGGCTCATGAAGCTGCAGCTCGAACGCAGCCTCGGCGCCTCGTCGGTGACGATGAGCGTCGGGGCGACGGCGCTGTCGCCCGCCCCGCAGACCGTGGATGCGGGGACCGTGGACAGCACGCTCTTCGCGCTCACCGGCAACGGCGCCGTCACGGTCAGCGGCAACAGTCTGACTCCCAGTGAGCTGCTCGCCGTCGACATCCACGAGACCTCGCCGAACGCGCTCGTCCTGATCAGCGGAACGGGGACCTCGGCGGCACCGGCCGTCGCCGTCGGGCGGGGGCAGGACGGCACCGTCTACCGGTACACCGACGACGCGGATCGTGTGGTGCTGGACAATCGCCCCGGTTTGATCGAGCCCACCGTGGATCCGGAAGGGTTCGTCTGGACCAGCAGCGCCGACCCGTCGTCGCTCAAGGTGAGCTCGCCACAGGATCAGGAGATCCCCCTCACGAGCGGGATCACCGAGCTGACGTCGGTGCAGGCGATGCAGATCTCGCGCGATGGCACACGGCTGGCGGTACTGGGAACGGAGGGCTCCTCCGCGATCCTCGGCTGGTTCCCGGTGCTGCGCGGGGCCGACGGCAAGCCCACGGGGCTCGGTGAGTTCAAGCGGCTGCGTGATCTGAGCGGTACCGGGCTGGACGTCGCGTGGCTCGACCCGCTCACCGTCGGCGTGCTGAGCCGCGAGGGCACGGACACCTGGTTCGGATCGGATTCGATCGGCGGCGTTCGCGATGGGTTCCGTGCTCCGGACGGCGCCGCACACCTGGCGGGCGTCAACCGCACCGCGAACGTGCGGCTGCTGAGCTCCGACGGCACGCTCTACTCGCGACGCAACTCGGTGTTCCAGAAGGTCGCCGACGGCATCACGGTGCTGGCGAACGTGCAGACCGTGATTCGCTGAGCGATCCGCTCCTGCCCAGGTCCTGTCCGCGCGGGAAACGGTGGAGGGCGAGCCGTGCGGGCCGCCGCAGGAACGTCGAGGGCGTCACGCTGGGTGTATGCGACGCCTGATCAGTGAACTCCTCGACCTCCTGGTTCCCTCTGCGTGTGTGCGATGCGGCATCGACGGCCCCGCGGTGTGCGAGCCCTGCATCCACGCACTGGACCGGGGCGGTCCTGCGCGACGCGGCACGGCGGGCGGGACGGCCGTGTTCAGCTCCTGGCGCTGGGAGGAGGCAGCGCCGGTGATGCGGGCGTACAAGGCCGGTCAGACGCCCTGCGCCCGGCCACTGGGCGCTGCGCTGCGCCGAGCCGTCGACGCCCTCGTCGCCGAAGCCCGCGAGGAGCGGGACTTCGGCGCTCAGCCGATCGCGCTGGTCCCGATCCCCTCGTCGGCGCGCTCCTATCGCCGACGGGGGTTTCACCCCGTCGAACTGATGGCGAGCCGCGGCGGGCTGCACTCCGTCCGCGTGCTTCGTCACACGCGCCGGGTGGCCGATCAGCGAGCGCTCGGGAGGCGGGATCGGGCGGCGAACATGGCCGGTGCGTTCGCCCTGCGCGGGGCGCTGAGACCCGGGTGTCCGGTCGTCCTGATCGACGACGTGGTCACCACCGGCGCCACACTGGACGCCGCTGCCGCGACCCTTCGCGCCGGTGGCGCACGCGTTCTCGGCGCCGCCACGGCGCTCAGCGCGGACCGAGATGACACACCGGCAAATGACAGGTGACATGTCGGCGTCCGGGGGCTACGGTGGACGACAACTAAGCGGCTGGGTCCGCCCGCCCCGTGGGCGGACCGGACAAGGAGGTCAGAGATGGAAATCAACTTCGCTGGTGTCGGCGTGGGGATCTCGGACCGGTTTCGCGAGGTGGCCGAGGAGAAGGCCGCCCGCGTCGGGACGCTCGCGCCGCGAGCGCAGCGCCTCGATGTGAAGGTCACCCATCACGCCTACAAGCAGGGCCGGATGGACGACGAGACCGTTGAGCTCACCCTGGTGGGCAAGGGCCCGATCGTACGGGCCGAGGCGACGGACGCAGACAAGTTCGTCGCGCTCGATCTCGCGCTGGACAAGCTCGCCGAGCAGATCCGTCGCGTGAAGGGCAAGCGCATCGAGGCGCGGGATCATCCGCGTGGTGCGCACTTCCAGAAGGGCGAGGGCCTCACCGGCATCGACTTGCAGCCTGCCTCGGCCGAGGTGCTCCGATCTGTGGCCACGGGTGAGATTCCGATCATCACCGGCAACGAGGACGAGCCCGACTACACCCCCGTCGTGATCCGCACGAAGCGGTTCGATGCGGAGTGGATGAGCGTCGAGGATGCGGTCGACCGCATGGAACTCGTCGGCCACGACTTCTTCCTCTTCGTGGACGCTCGCACCGACCACCCGTCCGTGGTCTACCGCCGCAAAGGCTGGGACTACGGCGTCATCTCGCTCACGACGCTCGCCCAGCCCACCGCGGCAGCGCAGGCGTCCTGACCCGATCACCCGAAGGGGCTGTGCAGCATCCGCTGCACAGCCCCTTCGTCGTGTGTCCTGGGCTCAGTCGAAGATGTCCCCGATGATGCCGCCGAGGATCGCCCCGCCGATCAGGCCGCCGAGCATGTCGCCGCCCGACATGCCGCGCCCGCCGCCGCGCGGGCCGTCCCAGCGGTCGTCGGGACGGGACGAGTCGATGTCTCGCTGTGCCAGCTGCAGTGCCTGTGCGGCGAGGCTGCCGGTGCGCCGTGCCAGCATCAGAGCCTGCTCCCGGGTGTCCTCCGGCTCGATGAGCTGGTCGATGTCCTGGCGCAGCCGCTCCGCCTCCGCCAGACGCGTGCGTCCGCGCCGATCCAGCCGCGATGCCCGGAGATGACGTTCTGGGCGACGGCCAGCTGCCGATCGGCGTCGTCCACGGCGTGACGGACGGTGGCGATGGGCGGCAGCGGTCGGGCGGCGCGCTCCACAGCCTTCGCAATGGCGTCATCGAGCGCGCTGTTGGCCTCGCGAAGCACCGACAGCTCGGTGAAGGGATCGGTGCGTGTGCCGGGCGCGGGCAGGGCCCGAAGCGCGGCGTCGAGTTGAGTGGCCGCTGCGGTGACCGCCGGCGAGCGGGGCGCGGTGCGAGCCCGGATGAGGTCTCCGCGGGAGTCGGCGATGACGTCCGCGAGCGTCGACTCGGCGCGCATCGCCTCGAGCTCGAAGTCGTCGATGCCGTCCAGGATGGTCGTGGCGCGTCTCACGGCCTCGGTCGCGGTCTCAAGCGCGAGGTTCGCCTCCTCGTTGCGACCGGCCTCGCGACGTCGCGCCGACACATTGGCGCTGTGCGAGGCGAAGGCGAGCAGGTTCTCGATCTCGTCGGCACCATTGCGGATCTGGCGCATGGCGTCGTCGTTGTAGCGCAGCTCGAGACGGGCGATGACTTCCTTCGCTCCCGGGACGCGCTCGCTCAGCGCGGCGGTGTCCCGGCGGACGCCTTCGAGGATCTGCGGCGCTCGGCGCACCAGCTCGATACGGTCCTGGAGGGCCGAGGTCCGCTCGTCGAGCACGGATTCTGCCCATTCGCAGAGCTGGATGATGCGCGCGTTGCGGGTACGGGTCTCCTCGACGGTGTCGGGGATCTCGTCATGGTTGAGCTGATTGAGCTGATAGGCCTCACGCAGATGCGTGCGCACGGCGGTCAGCGCTTCGGCCAGGGGACCGACTGCTTTCTCGCCGAGCTCGGCGCGAGCGAACTCCAGCTCGTCGGTCGTCACGCGAATGCGCTCGTCCGCGGACACCAGGGCCGCTCCCGCGCGTCGGGCGAGATCCGCATCCGCCGCGTCCTGAGCTTCCTGTTCCTCGCGCCTGCGCCTGCCCCAGAAACCTGCCATGTGTTGATCCTAGGCGGCAGGTGCGGCGCGGGGCTGCGGGTTCGCTCAGCGCGCACTCACCCGCGCGCTCAGCGTTCGAGTTCGGCGCGGATGAGCTCGGTGATGTCGATCGGCTCCGTCGGAGGCAGCGTGAGCGCGGCGGGGTCGATGGCGGCGGAGAGGGTGAGAGTGGGGGGAACCTTGCTGGGCATCGTGTCCGTGCTCCTTCGATACATCATCGTCCGGTGTCGGATGAGGACTGCTTCATAGGGGTATGTCCGCAGCCGCACGAAAGGTCTCAGATGTCGGGAACTTTTTTCCGATCAGCTCCGCGACAGATCAGCTGCGCGACTTTGCGGGGCGGCCGCGCCGGGGGCGCTCGGTGGACAGCTCCAGTTCCAGTGCATGCTGCGGATGAACACGCAGGCGCTGCTCGGTGTGATCCAGCCACCGCGCCTCCGCCTCGGCCTGGAAGATCATCGAGTCGACCACCAGAGACCACGCCAGCTCCTCGGGGGAGTCCGGTGCCGGTCCGGCGTCGGAGGTGCGGTGGAGCTCCTGCAACTGGGCGAGCGTCGCCTGCCTCTGCGTCTGGATCACCGCGGTGACGTCCACGCCCGGAAGCGTGGCCGCGACGGCCAACTTGATGGCCAGCTCGTCTCGTGTGCCACCGGTGCGCGCCACAGCGGACGACAGCCAGGCGGTGACCTCCGAGCGTCCGGCGTCGGTGATCTCCCAGAACACATGGCCGGCGTCGTCCGGGTCACCGCGGCGTACCAGGCCGTCCCGTTCCAGGCGTTCGAGGGTGTTGTAGATCTGACCGACGTTCAGCGGCCAGGTCGAACCGGTGCGGCGGTCGAACTCGGAGCGAAGCTGGTACCCGTAGCACGGCCCCTGATCGAGGATGGCGAGAAGGCTCTGGCGGACCGACATGTGACTCCCCAACGTTCCGGTATCACGTTTCCGGGTATATGTATATCGAGAAATCACATACTGTGCAATCATTTTCCGGAGCAATACCCTGGAGGCATGCGTCTCACCCGCACCACCGCCTGGACTGCGGCGGGCGTCCTGCTCCTCGGGATCGGACTGGTCTCCGCGCTCTCCGCCCTCCTCGTGCCCGCCGGCACCGACACCCTGTCGGCCCTCGTGATCTGCGCCGCCGTGACGCTGGCGGTCCTCGCCGTCACTGCTGGACCCGGAACTCTCATCCACGGCACGGCCGGCGTGATCGGGGCGTTCGCCGTCGCTCTGGCACCGCTGGCCGGCGCCGCCCTGCAGGTCTCGGGCGTACGGCTGCCGCTGCTCGCGCTGGCCGTGCAACTCGTCATCGTCGTCGGCGGAGTGCTCCTGGTCGTCGACCTCAGCCGCGAAAGACCTGCGCGGGCGTTCACTGTCGGCGTCGGCGCCGTGTGGGCGGCGGCTCTTGCTCTGGTGATGGGGGCGCCCCTGTGGACCGGCCCCCCGGCAGCGCCGGCCGTCACGGGTGCCGTGCTCGCCGGTACCGGGGTGCTCGCCGTGACTTCCGTGCTGCTCGCCGTGGTGCTCCTGGGTGCCGTCCGGCTGATCGCCGTGAGCGAGCAGAGTGCATATCCAGCCGCCTCTGAGGTCACGGACCGATAACATGGGCGAGTGTGCCGTCGAAAGGCGGCAGCGGCGCGAGCATGCGCACGACCCGATGGATGGAGACGACTCCCGTGGTGAACCCGATCGAGAAGCTGCTTCGTGCGGGTGAAGGACGCATCCTTCGCCAGCTGAAGCGAGTGGTCAACGCCGTCAACGCACTCGAGGATGAGTACAGCAAGCTCACCGACGAGGATCTGCGTGGCGAGACCGCACAGCTGCGCGCTCGCTACCAGAAGGGCGAGACGCTCGACAGCCTGATGCCGGAGGCCTTCGCCGCGGTTCGCGAGGCGTCCAAGCGCACGCTCGGCCAGCGTCACTACGACGTGCAGATCATGGGCGGTGCGGCCCTTCACCTCGGCAACATCGCCGAGATGAAGACGGGTGAGGGAAAGACCCTCGTCGCCACGCTTCCCGCGTACCTCAATGCGATCGCGGGCGAGGGCGTGCACGTGATCACGGTCAACGACTTCCTCGCCACCTACCAGTCCGAGCTGATGGGACGCGTGTTCCGCGCGCTCGGCATGACCACGGGCGTGATCGTCTCCGGGCAGACCCCGGCGGTGCGCCGCGAGCAGTACAACGCCGACATCACCTACGGCACGAACAACGAGTTCGGCTTCGACTACCTGCGCGACAACATGGCGTGGCAGAAGGAGGACCTCGTCCAGCGCGGTCACTTCTACGCGATCGTGGACGAGGTGGACTCCATCCTCATCGACGAGGCCCGCACGCCGCTCATCATCTCGGGCCCGTCCTCGGGCGAGGCGAACCGGTGGTTCACCGAGTTCGCGCGCATCGCCCGCACCCTGGAGCCTGAGATCGACTATGAGGTCGACGAGAAGAAGCGCACGGTGGGCGTCCTGGAGCCGGGAATCGAGAAGGTCGAGGACTACCTCGGCATCGACAACCTCTACGAGTCCGCCAACACCCCGCTCATCTCCTTCCTCAACAACTCGATCAAGGCCCTCGCGCTGTTCAAGCGCGACACCGACTACGTCGTGATGAACGACGAGGTCATGATCGTCGACGAGCACACCGGCCGTATCCTCGTGGGCCGTCGCTACAACGAGGGCATCCACCAGGCCATCGAGGCCAAGGAAGGTGTGCCGGTCAAGGCCGAGAACCAGACTCTCGCCACCGTGACCCTGCAGAACTACTTCCGTCTGTATGACAAGCTCGCCGGCATGACCGGTACCGCCGACACCGAGGCGGCGGAGTTCATGTCCACCTATCAGCTGGGCGTGGTGCCGATCCCGACCAACCGGCCGATGATCCGCAAGGACCAGCCGGACGTGGTGTACAAGAACGAGCAGGCGAAGTTCGCCCAGATCGTCGAGGACATCGCCGCGCGCCACGAGAAGAAGCAGCCGGTGCTGGTCGGCACGGTGTCCGTGGACAAGAGCGAGTACCTGTCGCGCCTGCTGGCGAAGAAGGGCATCAAGCACGAGGTCCTCAACGCGAAGAACCACGCGCGCGAGGCCGAGATCGTGGCGCGTGCCGGACGCCTGGGCGCGGTCACCGTCGCCACCAACATGGCCGGTCGTGGAACCGACATCATGCTCGGCGGCAACGCCGAGTTCCTCGCGGTTCAGGAGCTCAAGTCGCGCGGCCTGGATCCGGTGGAGACGCCGGAGGAGTATGAGGCCGCGTGGGATGACGCGTACGCGGCGATGAAGAAGCAGGTCGAGGAGGACGCCGCAGCCGTGCGGGAGGCCGGTGGTCTCTACGTCCTCGGCACCGAGCGCCACGAATCGCGCCGCATCGACAACCAGCTGCGCGGTCGTGCCGGACGTCAGGGCGATCCCGGTGAGTCCCGGTTCTACCTCAGCCTCACCGATGACCTCATGCGCCTGTTCCAGAGCGGCTTCGCCGAGTCGATGCTGCAGCGCTCCAACCTTCCGGACGACACGGCGATCGAGATGGGCGTGGTCACCCGCGCCATCAAGTCGGCGCAGTCCCAGATCGAGGCGCGCAACGCCGAGATCCGCAAGAACGTGCTGAAGTACGACGATGTCCTCAACCGTCAGCGTGAGGCGATCTACGCCGACCGCCGTCACATGCTCGAAGGCGATGACATCAAGGACCGCGTTGCGCACTTCATCGAGGACGCCATCGGCGGCATCGTCGACGAGCACACCCAGTCCGGTCACACCGAGAGCTGGGACTTCGATGCGCTGTGGACTGAGCTGAAGACGCTCTACCCCGTGAACGTGACGATCGACGAGGTCGTGGCGGAAGCCGGCGGCTCCAAGGGACGCATCAGCCAGGACGGGCTGAAGCGCGAGCTCCTGAGCGACGCGCAGATCGCCTACCAGCAGCGCGAGGAGAAGCTCGGCGAGGCCGCGATGCGTGAGCTGGAGCGTCGTGTCGTGCTGCAGGTGCTGGATCGCCGCTGGCGCGATCACCTCTACGAGATGGACTACCTCAAGGACGGCATTGGCCTGCGCGCCATGGCGCAGCGTGACCCGCTGATCGAGTACCAGCGCGAGGGCTACGCGATGTTCCAGTCGATGATGGACTCGATCAAGGAGGAGGCCGTCGGCTTCCTGTTCAACCTCGAGGTCGAGGTCCGTCCTGCCGAGGACGGCGAGGTCACCCAGGTGCAGGCGAAGGGTCTGCAGAACCCCGATGACAACAGCGCGAAGCTGGAGTACTCGGCACCGGGCGAGGCCGGGGACGTCGAGGTCCGCAACGACAAGGGCCAGGTTCAGCAGGCGGCCACCGATCGCGTGCGCCGTGCCGCTGCTGCTGCCGCCGCGACCGATGCGCCGGAGGCGGAGAAGCCGGCCGAGCGCGGGGCGTTCGGTCAGAAGGTGGAGCCCGGTCAGGGCAGTGCTTCCAACCGCGCCGAGCGTCGGGCACAGGGCAAGAAGCGCTGAGCCACCTGACTCCTGAGAACAGCGTGGGCCCCGGAGATATCCGGGGCCCACGCTGTTCTCACGTGGCAGGGGCGTTGACGAACGCCATCTCGGGGTCGGGGTTCCAGGCCACTTCCCACCGGAAATCGTCGGGATCGGCGAAGTAACCGGAGTACCCGCCCCAGGCGCGGTGTTCGCCCGGTACGACGCGGGCACCGGCGCGCTGGGCGTCGGCAAGCACCGCGTCGACCGCCCCCGGCGAGGAGACGTTGTGGGCCAGAGTGAGCGGAGCGGCGCCCGGACCGCGCCGCAGCGGGCCGACCTCGCCCTCGAATCCGGTCTCCGTCCACAGCGAGAGCATGAGCGCGGGCCCGACACGGAACATCAGGACGTCCTCGCCACGAAAAGCAGGGGTCCATCCGAGTCCATCGACGTAGAAGGCGGCCGCGCGATCGAGATCCGCCGTGGCCAGGGTGATGAAGCTGACGTGCTGATGCATGGCGTCATCCTGCCACGGCCCTCGGACATCGGACAGGCCACCGAGGCGGGAGTGGACGGTCAGGACCACCCCGCGCGGGGGACTACCCTTGGGACATGAACCCACTCCGTCCGCTGGATCAGTCCGCCAAGCTCAAGAACGTCCTCTACGAAATCCGGGGGAACGCACTGACCGAGGCGGCGCGGCTGGAGGCAGCAGGGCATCCGGTTCTGAAACTGAACACCGGCAACCCCGCCGTGTTCGGATTCGAGGCCCCGTACCAGATCGTCCGTGACATGATCGCGGCCATCCCGACCGCTCATGGCTACACCGAGAGCCGTGGCATCCTGTCCGCCCGTCGGGCGATCGTCAGCCGCTACGAGCAGGTCCCGGGCTTCCCCCACGTCGATCCGGACGACGTGTTCCTGGGAAACGGCGTCTCCGAGCTCATCACGATGGTGATGCAGGCCCTGCTCAACGAGGGGGACGAGGTGCTCATCCCGGCACCGGACTACCCGCTGTGGACCGCCATGACCTCGTTGTCCGGAGGGACCCCGGTGCACTACATCTGCGACGAGCAGAACGAGTGGAATCCCGATCTCGAAGACATCCGCGCCAAGATCACGCCGAACACCAAGGCCATCGTGATCATCAACCCCAACAACCCGACCGGTGCCGTCTACAGCAGGGAGACGCTGGAGGGCATCATCCAGATCGCCCGGGAGCACTCGCTGCTGCTGCTGAGCGATGAGATCTACGACCGCATCCTCTTCGACGACGCGCAGCACATCCCCACGGCCACGCTCGCGCCGGATCTGCTCTGCCTCACGTTCAATGGCCTGTCCAAGACCTACCGGGTGGCCGGCTATCGCTCGGGATGGATGGTGATCACCGGACCAAAGAAGCACGCGGCGGGCTTCCTGGAGGGCGTCAATTTGCTGGCATCCACGCGGCTGTGCCCGAACGCCCCCGCCCAGCATGCAGTGCAAGCGGCGCTCGACGGAGTGCAGACCATCGACGCCCTCATCGCCCCCTCAGGGCGGCTGCACGAGCAGCGTGACGTCACCTGGGAGGGGCTGAACGCCATCCCCGGCGTGTCCTGTGTGAAGCCACGTGGCGCGCTGTACGCGTTCCCGCGGCTGGACCCGGAGGTCCACGAGATCCACGACGACGCGCGGCTGGTCTACGACCTTCTGGTGGCCGAGCACATCCTGCTCGTGCAGGGCACCGGCTTCAACTGGGCGACGCCGGACCACTTCCGCGTCGTGACTCTGCCCGAGGCGCGCGTGCTCGGGAACGCGATCGAGCGCATCGGGAACTTCCTGTCCAGCTACCGCCAGTGACTCCCCGCTCGTCCTGATGTCGTGAGGGCCGGTCTCCAGAGCGGAGACCGGCCCTCTGGACTCAGAACGAGCCCATGATGCACCGGAACGGATTGGGAGCGCTCCGGTACGGGTGCGGGTTCGCGGCCCGCGTCTTCTCAGGGGGAGAAGCCTCAGAGAAGGGCCAGGGACACGGCGCGCCAGCGCCGGTCGTAACCCTCGAGTCGAATGGCGACCGCGCGCGTACGGGTGGGCGTGGCGACCACCACGACACCTTCCACGACGCCGTCGGCGGGACTGGAATGCCTCACGCACAACACCCGCTGGTGGGGGCGGGCCGCGGCGACGCCACGTGCACTGCGCGCCCGGGTGGCGAGGCCCACGCGAGTGACGACGGACAGGAACGCCTCCTGCGACAGCCAGCGGGCGAGCTGGTCGACGTCGCGAACACCGGCGAGCGACTCCAGGACCCCGACGGTGAGATTTCGTAGCAGTACCGCAGGGTCGGGGAGGTCGACGGTGCTCGTTCGCTGCGGTGCGAAAAACTCCGCGATCTCCACTGTGCTTGCGCGTTGCAACGCGCGCACCGCGCCGGTGGCCGTGGCCATGATTGTCCCCTCACAGCGCGGGGACTCTGTGGCGAAGCCCAGCTTGTCATGCTCGCGCGCCTCGTGACGAGAATGACCACAGAACTGGGGTCAGGAATACGCCTATGCGCGCGCGATGCCGCCGTCGGAGGGCCGGCGCACGCGAGAACCGGGGGACCGCGGGGCCTCAGGAGACCCTGGGGACAGGCCCCGGGACGTGCGCCGCGGCCGCGCTAGAGTCGCGCGGTGCGATGGGATGACTTCTTCGAGGACCTGGAATCGCAGCTCGACGCGGAATGGGAGTCTGAGCGCGCGGCGTTGAACACCGAGACCGAGCGACTGCGGGTTGCGCGCCTGGCGCTGCGGACCCGTTTGACGTCGCTGATCGCCGACGGAGCCGTCGTCACGGTGCGCGCGGCCGGGGTGAGCGGTTCGGGGCGGGTCGTCGGAGTGGGTGCCGACTGGCTCGCCATCGTGGCGGACGACGGTGGGGCGGGGTACCACGCCGCGAGCAGCGAGCCGGGGCGTCGGAGCGCGGATCTCTGGGACGCCACCGCCAGCGGCGATGGACTGGCGCTGTACCCGCTGGCGGCGATTCGCACGGTGCAGACCGAGCACGCGGCGATTCTGCGTTCTGCGCTGCCTGCGACAGAGGACGAACTGAGCGGGCGGGTGGTGTTCGGCTTCCTCATGCGAGATCTCGCTCGCCGGCGTCGTCCCGTGACCGTCCGGCTGGTCGACGGTGAGATCCTGCACGGCACGATCGACCGGGCGGGGGCTGACCATCTCGATCTCGCCGTGCACGAATCCGGTCGCCCACGGCGGGCCAGCGAGGTTCGCGCGCACATCGTGATCCCCTTCGCCGCCATCGGCCAGGTGCGCACGGTCGGCACGATGGTGTGACCGGGCGGCGCCTCAATCGCGCCGGACGACGCCCCACATCTCGGGGAAGCTGGCGGTGTCCGACTGGCGCCATAGGGCGATGCGCCGCGCCTCCTCGCGCTGCTCGTCGAGATAGTCGACGATCGACGCCTCTTCGATGCGCCACTGATGACTGGCTCCGACGCGTGCCCCGCGCAGCCGGCCCTCGTGGACGAGCGCGAGGACATCGTCCACCGTGAGGTCCAGGAGTTCTGCCACCTGCGCCGGCGAGACGTGGCGTCCGGGGGCGCTGATGTCGGGCATGAGTCGATTATGACGCGTGGGGAACATATTCTGGCGGCGATCTGGTGAGTGTGGATAATCGTCGGCCGTGCGGCCGTGCGGCGGATCTCACGCTGTGGATAGTCGTCATCGTGGCAGGTGGGCCGTCTGAGAACATCGCCCACATGTCCAGCCGCCGCAACCGCTTCTTCTCCGACGCCCGCTTCTTCATCGGCATCGCCCTGGTCGCCGCCTCCGTGGCGGCGGTGTGGGGAGTCGTCTCAGCCGCGAGGACCACCGTGGCCGTCGCGACGGCCGCAGGCACGCTGCTTCCGGGGCAGACGCTGGGGCCCGACGACCTGCAGAGCACGGAGGTGATGCTCGGCACGACGTCAGAGCACTACATCCTCGCCTCGGAGGTGCCGCCGGGCAGCGTCATCACCCGCGTGGTCGCACCGGGGGAGCTGGTGCCGCGCGACGCCCTGGCTCCGGAGGGTTCCGCGCAACTGACGACCGTCGTGATCCGCAGTGCGGTCGAGGTGGCATCCGGGGTCCGCACGGGCAGCACCGTGGACGTGTGGATGGACGGCTCCGGTGAGTCCGACGCTCCGACCCCGCGCGTGCTCGTCTCGGGTGCCGTGGTGGTCTCGGTGCGCGCGGATGACTCGATGGTGCGCACGGCATCGGCGCTGATCGAACTGGTCGTTCCCCGTGACGCGGTGCCAGACGTTCTCGCCGCCATCTCCTCGGGCAGCGCCCTGTCGGTGATCAGCGCGGGCGGCGGTTCATGAGCACGATCGCGGTGTGTCTGCCCCCGTCCATCGCTCGCCCGCTCTGCGAGGAGCTGGAGGCCGTCGGCGAGCGGGTGGCCGTCCTGGGTCCCCTCCAGATCGGTCAGCCGGATGCGCTGGCCGGGGTGGATGCCCTGGTTCTCCTGGCGGATCCCCGGCAACTCGATGGCGCGCTGCTGGCCCGCTGTGACGCCCAGCGCGTGCGCGTCGTCCCGCTCGCGCTGGATGGGGCCGGCGTCAACCTCGCGGCGCGGCTCGGGGTCGTCCCGGTGCGCGAGGCGACCGCGCGTGCCGTGCTGGCATCCGTCGCCGCCGTTCCCGGGCCGTTGAGCTCGCGGCGCAGCGACGTGATCGCTGTGTGGGGTCCGCATGGCGCTCCGGGGCGCTCCACTCTCGCGGTCGCTCTCGCAGCCGAGCGGGCGCGCAGCGGGATCGAGGTGGCGCTCATCGACGCCGACAGTCACGCGCCGGCGGTGGCCGCGATGCTGGGGCTCGCTGAGGAGACGCCGGGGCTTGCCGGCGCGTGCCGTCAGGCGGGTCGCCGGTCATTCGACGAGGCGGAGTACGCCCGCATCCGCGACCTTGTGCCGATCGAGAAGAATGCGCTTGCCGTGCTGTCCGGGATCAACCGCCCCTCGCGCTGGCCCGAGCTCCCGGCGGACCGGATGCGCGCCGTCATCGATGCGGTCGCACGCTGGAGCGACCAGGTCTTCATCGACACCTCGGCGCTCATCGAGCAGGACGAGCAGATCGTCAGCGACCTGGATGGCGGACCACGGCGCAATGCGGCCACGATCGCGGCGCTGCAGCGGGCGGACCGCATCATCGCCGTGTGCGCCGCGGACCCGATCGGCGTCTCCCGGTTCGTGCGGGCGGTCACCGAACTGCGAGAGCTGGCCCCGGCCACCCCGATCACCGTCGTGGTCAACCGCGTACGATCACGCGCCATCGGGCTCGACGCCCGCGGCCAGCTGCGTCGCACGCTGGAGCGCTACGCGGCGGCCACCGAGGTGCACTTCATTCCCGACGACGGCTCCGCCGCCGATCGTGCAGTGCTGCACGCACTGCCGGTGATCGTCGCCGCCCCACGCTCGGCACTCACCGCCGCCGTGCGCCGGATCGCGGCGCTGCTGGACGCCACGGGCGCCGCGGATGCTCCGCCGCGACGCCCGCAGGCGGGACGACGTGCCCGGCGCACTCGGGGAAGTGCGCGCGGGAGCCAATAGGCTTACGGAGTGTCGACACTCAGTGATCTCGTCTACCTGCAGGGCCGCGCCGACGAAGCAGACGTGGAATGGCTCCATCGTCTCGCCGGTGACGGTCAGCTCCTCGCCGACCTCGCGTCGGCGGACATCGTGATGTGGGTACCCACACCGGAGGACTCGTTCATCGCGGTCGCGCACACGCGCCCCGGCGGCGCGGCCACACTCTTCTACCGCGACATCGTGGGCGACAGCGTGCGTCCGCAGTGGTACGCGCAGATCAAGGAGAGCTTCCAGACGGCCACCATCGTCGACTCGTCCTCGCCCGAGTGGTTCGAGGAGGTCCCCACCCGCGTGCGCGCTGTGCCGATCGTGCGCACCCGGCCGGTGGTGGGGGAGAAGCCCAACGTCATCGGAATCCTGACCCGTCACACCAACCTCGGCGAGGCGCGGACGCCCTCGCGCCAGCAGATCACGTTCAACGAGTGCGCGGACGACCTGTTCTCGATGATCTCCACGGGCGACTTCCCCGATCTGGACGCCCCGACCGCACCGCGCCGTGGCGCTCCGCGGGCCTCGGACGGGCTGGTCCGCCTCGACGTGGACGGCACGGTGACGTTCGCCAGCCCGAACGCGCTGTCCGCGTTCAACCGCATGGGATTCGACGATGAGCTCGAAGGCGAGAGCCTGGTCGAGGTGGTCGCTGAGATCCTGCCCGCGGGTCGGGAAGTGGACGAGTCCCTTCCGGTGGTCATGACCGGACGCGCCCCCTGGCGCTCGGACATCGAAGCGCGCGGGGTGACGGTGTCCATGCGCGCGGTCCCGTTGAAGAACAACGGCAAGCGGATCGGAGCGATCATCCTCTGCCGCGACGTTTCGGAGCTCCGCCACCAGGAGCAGGAGCTCATCACCAAGGACGCGACGATCCGCGAGATCCACCACCGGGTGAAGAACAACCTGCAGACGGTGTCGTCCCTGTTGCGCATCCAGGCGCGGCGGACCCACTCCGAGGAGGCGCGCGACGCGCTCACCCAGGCGATGCGCCGTGTGGCGTCGATCGCGATCGTGCACGACACCCTGGCCAGCGGTCTCACGCAGAACGTGAACTTCGACGAGGTCTTCACCCGCGTCCTGAAGCTGGTCGCCGAAGTGGCCGCTGGCGCCGGGACGCGCGCTCGCACCCACGTCACCGGCAAGTTCGGCAGCCTTCCCAGCGAGTACGCGACTCCGCTCGCCCTGGCGCTCACCGAACTGGTCACCAACGCGGTCGAGCACGGTCTGGCCGAGCAGGACGAGGGCGTGGTCGAGATCATCGCCGAGCGCGACGAAGAGCACCTCGAGGTGCGCGTGCGCGACGACGGCAGCGGTCTGCCGGAGGGACAGGTGGGACAGGGGCTCGGGACGCAGATCGTGCGCACTCTGATCCAGGGCGAGCTGTCCGGCTCCATCGACTGGCACACCCTCACCGGCTCGGGCACCGAGGTGACCATCGACATCCCGCTGAAGTGGATCCGCGCCGACGGCTGAGCCGCGCAACGCGTAACGCCCCCGGTCATGACCGGGGGCGTTCGGGTTCGGGCGCTTGCGCCTCAGGAAGCGCGGCGGGCGCGCGCGGCGCGACGCTTCAGGGCGCGGCGCTCGTCCTCGGAGAGGCCTCCCCAGACACCCGAGTCCTGACCGGTCTCGAGGGCGTACTGCAGGCAGATCTCCGTGACGGTGCAGCGGGCGCACACCGCCTTGGCCTTCTCGATCTGATCCACGGCGGGACCGGTGTTCCCGACGGGGAAGAAAAGCTCAGGGTCGACCGTCAGGCAGGCGGACTTATCGCGCCAATCCATTCTTCGTGCTCCTTGTAGGTGGGGGTGTGGGGTGGTGGGGAGACGCACGGATGCGGTGTCTACCCCGGGTGGGTTGGATACCCTGTGTATATACGAGCAGAGCGCTCGTCCCACGCCGCTGTGGGAGCACACGGCACTGATAATGGTTCCACGGATTCCCGGGTGAATCAAGGGTTAATTGATTCTCACAGCCAGGTATCCGCGACCGGCGAGCGCCGGAACAGGCCCACATGCCCCCGTCGTGCGCAGCAGATCCACGCGACGCACGACACGATGAGAAGGACGCGCAGCACCCATGACGATCCCCGAACCGGTCTCGCCGCGCCCGCAGCCCGCAACCATCGCCGCATCCATCATCGTCGCCCTCGAGGGGGTGGTGACCCTCGTCCTCGCCGCCGTCGAGGTAGGTGCCATCCTCGCCGGGGATACTGCGGACCTGGTGAGTGCGCTCGCGCTGCTGGTGCTCACGATCGTGCTGGGAATCGGTATCCTCGCGTTCGCTGCCGGCATCCTCCGTGGCCGCACCTGGGGGCGCTCGGGGGGCATCGTGACACAGGTGCTGGTGTTCGCGGTGGGACTCGGCGCGAGCACAGGGCCGTCACCGCATCCCCTGGTCGGCGCCTGGCTGATCATCCCCGCGATCATCGGCTTCGTCCTGATCATCGTGGCCGCGCGACGCAGCCCGGATCGCAGCCACGAGCCGGTCGCGGACGAAGCGCCGGAGGGTTCTTCCCGCTGAGTCTGCTCGGCGTCAGCCGGCCAGACCGAGGATGCGCATGATGCGCGCGACGTGCCCAGTGGCGCGGACGTTGTACAGCGCCTCCTGGATGATGCCGTCGGCGTCGATGATGAAGGTGGAGCGGATCACACCCTCGTACGTGCGGCCGTAGTTCTTCTTCTCACCCCACGTGCCGTACTGGTCCATCAAGGCGTGGTCCGGATCGGCCAGCAGATCAAACGGCAGGTGGTCGCGCTCGTGGAAGCGCGCGAGCTTGGCGACGTCATCGGGGGAGACGCCGAGCACGGTGTAACCCGCCGCCTGCAGCGGGGCGAAGGAGTCACGGAAGTCGCAAGCCTGGGCGGTGCAGGCCGGAGTCATCGCGGCGGGATAGAAGTAGAGCACCACGGGACCGCCGCGCAGCGCACTGAGAGTGACGGACTCGCCGTTCTGAGCGGTCAGGGTGAAGTCGGGAGCGGGCATTGCGGGTTCCAGGCGCTGCGTCATGATCTCAGCCTAGGCGCGGCCGCGGGCGCGACGCCAAAAACAGGCGTCAGGACTCGAACGTCGCGAGCAGTCGTTGCAGCGAGTCCAGGCGGGCGCTGCCGGCGGGGCCGAGTTCTCCCTCGGCCTCCGCCTCGTTGAGCGCACAGTCGGGTGCATCGGGCAGGTGGGTGCATCCGCGCGGACAGTCCTCGGCGATCTCGGCGAGGTCCGTGAACGCCGCGAGGATGTTCGCCGTGTCCACGTGTCCGAGGCCGAACGAGCGCACGCCCGGGGTGTCGATCACCCAGCCTGTGCCGCCCGCTCCCCGGAAGCGCAGTTCGACCGTGGACGAGGAGGTGTGGCGCCCGCGGCCGGTGACGTCGTTGACATGCCCGGTGGCGCGCCCGGCGCTCGGCACGAGGGCGTTGATGAGCGTCGACTTTCCGACGCCGGAGTGGCCGACGAACACGGTGGCGTGTCCCACCAGTGCCGCACCGATCTCATCCAGCGGTACCTCTCCACGCGCGCTGCGGAAGACGCGCAGATCAGCGAGCGTCTCGAAATGCTGCAGGAAGGCCGTGGGGTCGGCGAGGTCCGTCTTGGTGACCACCAGCAGCGGGCGTATGCCGGCGTCGAGCGCGGCCACGAGGTAGCGGTCCACCAGCCGTTCGCGCGGCTCGGGATCCGCGGCGGCGACCACGATGAGCATCTGATCGGCGTTGGCCACGATGACCCGCTCCACCTGATCGGTGTCGTCCGCGCTGCGGCGCAGCAGAGAGGTGCGGTCCACGATCCCGACGATGCGCGCCAGCGTCCCGGCCTCGCCGGTGCGGTCACCCACCACACGCGCGCGATCGTTGGTCACGATCGGCGTCTTGCGCAGCTCGCGCGCCCGCGTCGCCGTCACCGTGCGCTCGTGGTCGGTGTCCTCGTCCAGCAGCACGCTGTAGCGGCCGCGGTCCACTCCGAGCACACGGCCGATCGTCGCGTCTTCGTGTGCCGGACGGCGCTTGGTCCGCGGACGGTTGGCCTTCGGGTTCGGACGGATGCGGATATCGCTCTCGTCGAACTCGTCTTCGTCGTCGTCGAAGTCTCCGAGCCAGCTCACGCGGCGGCGTCCTCCGGGCACTCCTCGCGCGGGCTGAGCATGAGCTCCCACAGCGCGGTGAACTGCGGCAACGTCTTCGCGGTGGTGCCGATGTCGTCGATCACGATTCCGGGGACGGCGAGGCCGAGCAGCGCGCCGGTCGTCGCCATGCGGTGGTCGTGGTAGGCCTTCCACGTGGCCCCGTGCAGCGGAGCCGGGGTGACGATGATGCCGTCCGGAGTCTCCTCCGCACCGCAGCCGATGGCGCGCAGCTCGGCCACCAGCGCCGCGATCCGATCGGTCTCGTGATCGCGGATGTGGCCGATACCGCGGAACGTGCTGACGCCGTCGGCGAGAGCCGCGAGACCCACCAGTGTGGGAGCGAGCTCGCCCGCCGCGGTGAGGTCGAGGTCCACCGCGCGAATGGGGCCGGTGCTGGTGACGGTCAGGGCACCGCCACGGCGGGTGGCGCGGGCGCCGAACTGGGGGAGGATCTCGGTCAGCAGCGCACCCGGCTGCGTGGAGCGTGCCGGCCACCCGGTGATGGTCACGGCGCCGCCGGTGACGAGGGCTGCAGCGAGGAATGGCGCGGCATTGGACAGGTCGGGCTCGATGGCGACGTCCTTGCCGCGGATGGACCCGGCCGGAACCACCCAGTCGGTGGGCGAGGTGCGCTCCACGTGCACGCCGCGGTGTGCGAGCACGTCGATTGTCATCTCGATGTGGGGGATCGACGGCAGGCGCTGACCGGAATGGCGCAGCTGGAGGCCGACATCGAACCGTGCAGCGGCGAGCAGGAGCCCGGAGACGAACTGGCTCGAGCGCGATGCGTCGATGACGATCTCGCCGCCGCGGATGTGTCCGTGACCGACGACGGTGAAGGGGAGCGACCAGCGCCCGGCGTCGTCGATGTCGACGCCGACATCGCGCAGCGCGCTGATCATCTCGCCCATCGGGCGATGCAGTGCCGACTCGTGTGCGGTCACCGTGACCTCTCCGGTGGCGAGTCCGGCGAGCGGCGTCAGGAACCGCATGACGGTACCCGCCTGGCCGCAGTCCACCTCGGCGCCCGCAGAGAAGGCACGAGGCGGGGTGATCTGCAGATCGGGTCCGAACGGTCCGCTCGCCTCGGTCTCCTCGATCTCCACGCCGAGAGCGCGCAATCCGTCGATCATCCGTGCGGAGTCGTCGGAGTGCAGCGGAGAGCGCAGCCGGCTCGGGCTCTCCGCCAGGGCCGACAGGATCAGCTCCCGATTGGTGAGGGACTTCGATCCGGGCACGCTGAGCGTGGCGTGCACCGGCGCGTCTGCGACCGGTGCCGCGTATGCGCCCTGGGGTGCTGTTGCGGTGGCGAGGTCGATCTGTGCACTCATCGGCTCCACCCTACTTGGCCCCATCGGATCGGACGAATATGCCGGGTGCACATTGACAACCGGTGCGGTGGGGGAATAGTGCTCGCGACATGCCGGTTGCACCCGATGTGAGAAGCGGACGACACGAACGAGGAGGCGCATGAACGCGACGCTGGAGCGTTCACCGGAGCTCGAACAGGTCGACGATCTAGACTGGCTCGCGATGGATCAGTCAGATCAGACCGAAACGAGCACGGGCGATGCCCGTACGCAGTTCGAGGAGCAGGCGCTCCCGTTCATGGATCAGCTGTACGGCGCGGCGATGCGCATGACGCGCAACCCCGCCGACGCCGCGGATCTGGTGCAGGAGACCTTCGTCAAGGCGTACTCCTCGTGGGCGTCGTTCACGCAGGGCACGAACCTCAAGGCGTGGCTGTACCGCATTCTCACCAACACCTACATCAACACGTACCGCAAGAAGCAGCGCGAGCCTTTCCAGGGCACGATCGATGACCTGGAGGACTGGCAGCTGGGCGGTGCGGAGTCGACGACGGCGATGAGCTCGCGGTCGGCTGAGGCTGAGGCGATCGACCGGATGCCGGCATCGGTCGTGAAGGATGCGCTGCAGGCGATCCCCGAGGACTTCCGCCTCGCGGTGTATCTGGCCGATGTCGAAGGCTTCGCCTATCAGGAGATCGCCGACATCATGAAGACCCCCATCGGAACGGTCATGAGCAGGTTGCACCGCGGTCGGCGGATGCTGCGAGACCTGCTGGCCGACTACGCGGCGGAGCGAGGAATCCGTCCCACCGCATCGAGGAGCAAGAAATGACCGACTGCGGTTGCGAGAAAGCGCGGCAGGACCTGGAGGAGTTCCTCCGCAACGAGGTGTGCCGGACGAAGGAATCCGACATCCGAGCCCACCTCGACACCTGTGAGAGCTGCCGCGAAGAAGCGGTGGTGTCCAAGACCCTGACCGAGGTGGTCGCGCGCGCCTGCAAGGAGGACGCCCCCGAGGAGCTGCGCCTCCTGGTGCTCGAGCGCATCCGCGCCGCCCAGGCATCGCACGCCTGAGCACGCGCACGCCGCCGGTGAGGGCGGCAGGCTGAGCGAGTCTCCGGTGGGATCTATGCGCCGGCTGTGACGTTGTCGTGAGTCGCCCGTGACGCGCACTCTGCCGTCGCGGCGGGCGGGCTCACGGGTGCACGATCATGAGGTGCCTCAGGTTCCCCCTCCCGCTGAGACCCCGCCCGCACCCGCCGTCGAACGCGCTCGTCGTGCGCGCGAGGCCGTGGCGGCGCTGCGCCGGATCGTCTCCGCCTCCCCGATAGCGACCGTCTTCGGTGCCTGGATGCTGCTCGCCACGGTGTTCCACGGCCCGTGGCGACCCCTGATGGCCGCGGGAGCCGAAGCCACGCTGAGCGATCTGCGGTGGTGGACGGCGTTCACCGCCGTTCTCGTCCCCGACAGTGTGGTGACCGGGACGGTCGCGATCGTCATCGGCGTTCCCCTCCTCGTCTTCGCGGAACGCCACCTCCGTCCCCGGCGTGTGCTGCTCGCCCTCGCCGGCGGCGGCACCGTCGTGGTGCTCCTCGGGGTCTTCATCCAGTCCGGCATCGCGCGGATCCCGGACTTCGCGAACGTGGCGGGATTGAGCGTCGCGGATCCGAGCATCGGCGTCATCTGCGCGGTCAGCGCCGCAGCGGGTGTCGCCCCGACGCTGTGGCGTCGTCGCAGCCGGCTCATCATCGGTCTCGGCGCGCTCGCTGCCGCCCTGTACGCGGGCGATCTGTCCTCCTGGCTCAGCCTGCTCGCCTTCGTGGTCGGCACGATCATCGGCGAGTTGTGGGCCGCGCGCACCCCGCAGACCACCTGGTGGCGCGGGAGCCAGCACGAGCGGCGCACTCTGATCGCGGGGGCCGTGGCGGTGCTCGGCATCGGTCCGATCGCCGCGCTGGTCAACGGCGGCGGACGTGGTCCGCTCTCGGTGGTGGTGGGTGCCTATTCGGACTTCGATCAGCGCATCTCGGCGCGCTGTGCCTCGCACTATCTCCCCGTCTGTGACCACCAGAACATGCTGTTCGTGACGCGGGGGCTCGGTCCCGCCCTGCTGGCCGTCGTCCCCCTGGTCCTGCTGGTCGTGGCGGCGATCGGCCTGCTGGCGGGGCGGCGCTCGGCATGGGTGCTCGCCATCGCCACGAACGGTGTGCTGTTCGTTGCGGCGTTCGGATCCGCGGTGGCGGGAAGTGTGGTGGTGGCCGGAGAGGGATCGCAGCAGATCGTGGAGGCGGTGCTCTGGGGCATCGGCGCACTCGCCCTGCCCGCGGCGACGATCCTCGTGCTCGTGCTGGCGCGGTCGGTGTTCGCGGTGCGCAGCACGCGTGCCGCCGTGCACCGGTTCGCGCTCACCGTGGCCATCTGCTTCGGGGTGTTCGCCGTGGTGTTCTTCCTCGGTGAGTGGATGCTGCGGGGAGCCTGGAATCAGCCGCCCACGCCGGGCGAACTGCTCGGAGACGCGCTGCGGCGGTTCCTGCCGCCGGGACTGGTGCCCCTTCCCGGCGGCACCCGCTTCCCGCACCACGGACCCGGCCTGTTCCTCTGGCAGTGGGTGGGGGTCGTGTTCTGGGCCTTCTTCGTGGCGGCTGTGCTGCGTCTGTTCTCACGCACCCGCACCGAGCAGGTCGCCGCATCCGATCCCTATCGTGCTCTGGTCACGACGACGGACGCCGGCACGCTCGGCTGGCTGGGGACGTGGGAGGGCGCGCGGCACTGGTTCTCTGAGGACGGCGCGTCAGCGGTGGCCTACCGGCTTCAGGGCGGCGTCGCCATTGCGATCTCTGATCCGGCAGCGGACGACGAGCACCGCGAGGGTGCGATCCGCGGCTTCGTGGAGTTCTCCTCGGCCCACGGGTGGACCCCGGTGTTCTACAGCGTCCATGACGACACCCGCCGGATCCTGGAATCGCTGGGGTGGAGCAGCATGCCGGTGGCGGAGGAGACGGTCCTGCATCCGCGTACCTTCAC
The DNA here is from genome assembly GCF_044769785.1 of Microbacterium sp. GXS0129. Classification (NCBI taxonomy): domain Bacteria; kingdom Bacillati; phylum Actinomycetota; class Actinomycetes; order Micrococcales; family Microbacteriaceae; genus Microbacterium; species Microbacterium sp. GXS0129. The sequence goes on from NZ_JBIZVZ010000001.1 coordinate 959,792, forward strand.
GATGGCGGGCAAAGCGGGCGAGAAGGTTCGCCACCCCGTCACCCGGATGCGTCGCGAGGGAGTCCTGCCGCTGTGGACCAGCTGGGCGGAGCTCTCGCGCGCCCACGCGCGGCAGATCCGTGAGATCAGTGAGCACTGGGCCTCGGAGAAGGCGCTGCCGGAGATGGGCTTCACGCTCGGGTCGGTGCCGGAGATGCAGGATCCGGCGGTGCGTCTCATGCTCGCCGTCGCGGCGGATGACACGGTGCTGGGCGTGACCAGCTGGGTGCCGGTGCATCGCGGTGGAGAACTCGTGGGCTGGACCCTCGATGTGATGCGGCGCGCGCCCGAGTCGCCCAACGGCGTGATGGAGTTCCTCATCGCATCTGCCGCGCTGCAGATGCAGGCAGACGGGGCGGAGGTCCTCAGCCTCTCCGGAGCGCCGCTCGTGCAGTCGGACGATGCCGCCGCCCGGCGGGGGAGCATCGACGGACTGCTCGCCAGCCTGTCCGCGGCCCTGGAGCCGCTGTACGGATTCGCCTCCCTCTTCCGGTTCAAGAAGAAGTTCCGCCCCGAGTACGCGACGCTGAGCATGGTGTATCCCGACCCCGTGGAACTGCCCGCCATCGGGTACGCGCTGGTGCGGACCTACCTGCCCACGGCGAGCGGTCGCCACCTGGTGGAGTTCGCTCGCGGACTGTTCGAACGGCGGTCCTGATGGGAACGTGGCTCCTCACGATGGAGCTCATCGATTCGCCGGTGCGGACCGTGGTGGGACTGCTCGTACTCGCCCTCGTGACGGCGGTGATGGTGCGTGGGCGGCGTCCGCTGCGCCATCTCGCCGGGGCACTGGTCGGCGCCGGCGCCGTCAGCGTGGCCGTGCTCTCTGCGCAGTCGGCGAACGCGTTCGCCGGACCGCTCCCGGCGGGAACCGCGCCCTGGGTGCTGGTGACGGGAGCCCTTGCGGGCATCGGCATGATCGCGCTGATCACCGGCGGCTGGTGGCGGCGCGCGGCTGCGGTCCTGCTGGTCGTGGCGAGCGCGTTGTCACTGGGGCTCGCCGTGAACGCGCTCTACGGCGTCACCCATACTCCGGCTGCCATCATCGGGATCGATGTCGGTCCCGCGGCCGAACTGCCGCCCCTGCCCGTGGACGAGCAGCGGCCGACGATCGCAGAGTGGAAGCCGCCGGCGGACCTGCCCGCGCAGGGGCGCACGGGCGTTCTGCGCGGTGATGAGCGGATCGTTCCCTCTCTCCCGTACGCGCCCCGGGATGCGTCGGTGTATCTGCCGCCGGCGGCGCTGGTGGCCGATGCCCCGAAGCTCCCGGTGGTCGTGATGATGATGGGGCAGCCCGGCTCACCCGACATCACGCCCATCGCCACGGCCGCGGACGCGTACGCTGCGGCGCATCACGGGCTCGCACCGATCGTGGTGGTGGTCGATCAGCTCGCCGGGAACCCGCAGAACGACCCGGTGTGCACGGACTCCGCGACATACGGCGCCGTGGCGACCTACGTGAACGTGGATGTGCCCGCCTATATCCGATCGCACTTCGCCGTGCTGCCGGACGTGTCCGCATGGACGATCGCGGGCTACTCGAACGGGGGCGCGTGCGCCTTCTCCTGGGGGGTGCAGCATCCGCAGACCTGGGGCGTCATCGGAGACGTCTCCGGCAACGAGTACCCCGGTTCGGAGAACCCCCAGAACGCGGTCACGACCGCGTGGGCGGGGGACGAGAGCGCTTACCGGGCGTCATTGCCCGCAGCGGTGCTCGCGGCGGCGAAGCCGGGAACCTACAACGATCGTCACGCGATATTCACCCACGGCGATCAGGACACGGTCTTCGGACCCGGGCAGGTCAGGAACGCGGCACTCGCGCAGCAGGCGGGCTTCCGCGTGAGCGCACTGACGATTCCGGGCGAGGGGCACGTGCGCGGCGCACTCACACAGGGACTGGACTATCTGCTGGCCACGGTGGGCACGGACGCCGGCTTCGACGCGTTCGCGACCGCGGGCGGGTAGCCCGGCCCCGCATGCCACGTGACCGTGACGACGAAGGCCCTGCACAAGTGCAGGGCCTTCGTCGTCACGGTGATGTCAGTTCAGTGCGCGGCGGAGCAGGTCGGCCTGCTCCAGCGCGTGGATCTTCGACGAACCGGTGGAAGGGGACGCGGCTGCGGCGCGCGTGACGTGTCCGAGCGGGCGACCCTTCAGCAGCGGGGCGACCTCCAGGGCCATGAACGGCCACGCACCCTGGTTCTCCGGCTCGTCCTGGACCCAGATCAGCTCGGCATCCGGGTAGCGCGCGAGGATCTCGTTGAGCTCGTCGACCGGCGCCGGGTAGAGCTGCTCGACGCGCACCAGGGCGATCGACTCGTTCGGCGTCTTCTCCAGCTCGGACACCAGATCCCAGTGGATCTTTCCGGAGTGCAGGAGAACGCGCGTGACCTTCGACGCGTCGACGCCGCGCTCGTCGTCCAGCACCGTCCGGAACGTCCCGGAGAGGAAGTCCTCCACGGGGCTGGAGGCGCTGCGCAGACGCAGCATGCCCTTCGGGGTGAACTCGATGAGCGGACGACGCGGCTTGGCGTACGCCTGGCGGCGCAGCAGGTGGAAGTGCTGGGCCGGCGTGGAGGGACGGGCCACGGTCATGTTGTCCTGGGCGCACAGCTGCAGGTAGCGCTCGATGCGTGCCGACGAGTGGTCGGGTCCCTGGCCCTCGTAGCCGTGCGGCAGCATCAGCACGACGCTGGACTGCTGGCCCCACTTCTGGTCGGCGGAGGAGATGTACTCGTCGATGACCGACTGCGCACCGTTGGCGAAGTCACCGAACTGGGCCTCCCACAGCACGAGAGCCTCGGGGGCGGCCACCGAGTAGCCGTACTCGAACGCCATGGCGGCGTACTCGCTCAGCAGCGAGTCGTAGACCCAGAAACGTGCCTGCGTGTCGGAGAGGTTGCCCAGCGGCAGCCATTCCTGACCGTTCGCGCGGTCGTGCAGCACGGCGTGGCGCGAAGCGAAGGTGCCGCGACGGGCGTCCTGACCGGTGAGGCGCACCGGGGTGCCCTCCAGCAGCAGGGAGCCGAATGCGAGCAGCTCGCCGAAGCCCCAGTCGATGCCGCCGTTGCGCGACATGTCGGCACGCTTGTTCAGCAGCTGCTCCAGCTTGGGGTGCACCGTGAAGCCGGCCGGCTTGTTGGTGAACGCGTCGCCGATGATCTGCATCGTCTCGGAGGAGATGCCCGTGTTGTCCGGAGCGCCGGCCACTGCGGGCGCACCCTGCTCGTTGACCACGGGGATCGCGCCGGTCTGTGCGGCATGCGTCTCGGCGAAGGCGACCTCGAGACGGTCCTGGAAGTCCGCCTTGGTCTGCTCGTACTCGGCTTCGGTGATGTCGCCGCGACCGACGAGCGCCTCGGTGTAGAGCTTGCGGACCGAACGCTTGGCCTCGATGAGGTTGGTCATCAGGGGCTGCGTCATCGAGGGGTCGTCGCCCTCGTTGTGGCCACGTCGGCGGTAGGAGACGAGGTCGATCACGACATCGCGGTGGAACTTCTCGCGGTACTCGAAGGCGAGCTGGGCCACGTGCACGACGGCTTCGGGGTCATCGCCGTTGACGTGGAAGATGGGCGCCTGCGTGGTCTTGGCGACGTCGGTGGCGTACACCGAGGTGCGCGAATCACCGGGAACCGTGGTGAAGCCCACCTGGTTGTTCACGACCACGTGGATGGTGCCGCCGGTGCGGAACGCGCGCAGCTGCGACATCTGCAGCGTTTCGACGACCACGCCCTGACCGGCGAACGCCGCATCGCCGTGGATCAGGATGGGCAGCCACGTGAACGAGCCGATCGGGTGACGGTCCTGCTTCGCGCGGACGATGCCCTCCAGCACACCGTCGACCGTCTCCAGGTGCGACGGGTTGGCAGCCAGCTGGATCGGCAGCTCGCTGCCGTCTTCGGCGACGAACGTGCCTTCCGTGCCCAGGTGGTACTTCACGTCACCCGAGCCGAGCTTGTTGCCCGGGAGGGTGGATCCCTCGAACTCGCGGAAGACCTGACCGTAGGTCTTCCCGGCGATGTTGGTGAGCATGTTCAGACGGCCGCGGTGAGCCATACCGATGGCCGCGCCGTCGAGGCCGGAGCGCGCGGCACCCTGCAGGATCTCGTCCATCAGCGGAACGAGGGATTCGGAACCCTCGAGCGAGAAGCGCTTCTGCCCGACGTACTTGGTCTGCAGGAAGGTCTCGAAGGCCTCGGCCTCGTTCAGCTTGCTGAGGATGCGCAGCTGCTCGTCGTGACCGGGCTTCTGGTACTTGACCTCGATCTTCTCCTGGAACCAGGCGCGCTGCTCGGGGTCCTGGATGTGCATGTACTCGACGCCGATGGTGCGGCAGTAGGAGTCGCGCAGCACTCCGAGCACTTCGCGCAGCTTCATCGTGCGCCGGCCGCCGAAGCCGCCGACGACGAACTCGCGGTCCAGGTCCCAGAACGTGAGACCGTGGGTCTCGATCTCCAGGTCGGGGTGCGAGCGCTGCACGTACTCGAGCGGGTCGATGTCGGCCATCAGGTGACCGCGCACACGGTAGGAGTTGATGAGCTCCTGGACGCGGGCCTGCTTGTCCACGCGCTCGGCGATGTCCACCTTGATGTCGGCGGCCCAGTGGATGGGCGCGTAGGGGATGCGCAGCGCGGCGAAGATGCCCTCGTAGAACTCGCGCTGGCCGATGAGCAGCTCGTGCACCTTCTTGAGGTACTCGCCCGAGCCCGCGCCCTGGATCACGCGGTGGTCGTAGGTGCTGGTGAGGGTGATCACCTTGCCGATGGCCAGCTCATTGAGCACGCGCTCGCTGGCGCCGGCGAACTCCGCCGGGTACTCCAGCGCACCGGCGCCGATGATCGAGCCCTGACCCTTGCTGAGGCGCGGCACAGAGTGCACCGTGCCGATGCCGCCCGGGTTCGTGAGCGAGATGGTGGTGCCGGCGTAGTCGGCTGCTGTCAGCTTGTTCACGCGGGCGCGCTGGACGAGATCCTCGTACGCGGCCAGGAACTCGGTGAAGCTCAGCGTCTCGGCCCGCTTGATGGAAGGAACCACCAGGGCGCGGGTGCCGTCGGGACGGGGAAGGTCGATGGCGATGCCGAGCCCGATGTGCGCCGGCGCGATGACCGAGGGCTTGCCGTCGATCTCGTCGTAGTAGACGTTCTGGCTCGGGAACTCCTTCAGCGCCTGGATCATGGCCCAGCCGATGAGGTGGGTGAAGCTGATCTTGCCGCCGCGGGTGCGCGCCATGTGGTTGTTGATGACGATGCGGTTGTCGATCATCAGCTTCGCGGGGATGGTGCGGACGCTGGTGGCGGTGGGGATCGTCAGCGAGACGTCCATGTTGGCGGCGATGGTCTTGAAGATGCCCTTGAGAGGCGTGACGACGTCCTCCTGGGCCTCACCGGCATCCGCAGCGGGAGCGGTGGCCTTCGGTGCCTGCGCGGGGATCGGCTGCGGGGCTGCCGGCTTGGCGGTGGTGCGTGCCACCGGTTGACCGTTGTTCTGTGCCGGCGCCTCAGCGGCCGGTGCCGCCGGGGTGGCGGCTGCGATCGGGGCGGATTCCGGCGTCGCTGCCGGGGCGCCGGGGGTGGCCGGAGCGGAACCGGTGGCCTTCTGGTGGTAGGACTCGAGAACCGGCCACCACTCCTTGTCTACGGAGTTCTTGTCGCTCTTGTACTGCTCGTAGAGCTCTTCGACGAGCCACTCGTTGGCCCCGAATTCTCCCTCGCTCGAAGCCCCGCCAACGCTCGAGTTGCTCGACACGCTTGATCGCCCACTTTCGTCGTGTGATCTCGTCACGCACGCGGAGATCTCCCGCGTGCTTTCGACAGACAAGCCTAGTCCAGAACGGCAGGCCTCCGGGAGTTTGTCCACGCCCGCGACACGCCGTCGATCCCGGATGGTGCGGCGCTGAGCCGGGCACGCTCCCAGCAGCGTCCGTTAGACTCGTGCGCACCATGGACGACCCTCCGAGTTGCAGACCCTCGCCCGTCACTGATCCGCCCGCGGATCACCGCATCCGCCGGGGCGTGTCCGCGTCCGGCCGCCGCATCGGTGGTGAGAACCGCTGATGCAGCCGATGGATTACGTCCTCCTGGGCGTCGGAATCCTCCTCACCGTCGGAACCGGTCTCTTCGTCGCGAGCGAGTTCGCGCTCGTGAACCTCGACCGCGCGGATCTCGAAGCCCGCCGAGAGCGGGGGGAGACGCGCCTGTCGATGACGATCGCGGCGTTGAAGATCACGTCGACGCACCTCTCCAGCGCTCAGCTCGGCATCACCTTGACCACGCTGCTGACAGGCGTGACGCTGGAGCCCGCGCTGGCGAAGCTGCTCGAGCCCGCGCTCGAACTGCTGTCGCTTCCCGCATCGATCGCCGCCCCCGTGGGCACCGTGATCGGCATGACGATCGCGACCGTGCTCTCCATGATCATCGGCGAGCTGGTGCCCAAGAACTTCGCGCTCGCGCTGCCGCGTCAGACGGCGCAGCTGGTGATCCCGTTCCAGACCGTGTTCACCACGGTGTTCCGCCCGGCGGTGGCCGTGCTGAACGGATCCGCCAACGGGATCCTGCGCGCCATGGGCATCGAGCCCAAGGAAGAGCTGAGCGGTGCCCGCTCTGCCGAAGAGCTCTCCAGCCTGGTGCGCCGTTCGGCGATGGCCGGCGTGCTGGAAGCGGACACGGCCTCGCTGCTGGATCGCTCCCTCACCTTCGCCCGCCTCACGGCGGGGGATGTGATGACCCCGCGTCCGAGCGTGGAGGCCCTGGCCGGAGACGCCACGGCGGATGACGTCATCGACGCGGCCCGGCGGACCGGGCTCAGCCGCTTCCCGGTGTACGACGACGACCTGGACGACGTCACCGGCATCGTCCACCTGAAGGCGGCCGTCTCCGTGCCCCGCAGCAAGCGCATCCATGTTCCCGTCGGCGCGCTCGCCGAGGACGCCCTGCGCGTGCCGGAGACGCTCCACCTGGACGCGCTCATCGGTGAACTGCGCTCGCGGGGATACCAGATGGCCGTGGTCGTCGACGAGTACGGCGGGACCGCGGGTGTGGTGACGCTCGAGGATCTGGTGGAGGAGATCGTCGGCGACGTGCTCGACGAGCACGACCGTCGGCGCGTGGGCATCACCCGCCGCGGGCAGAGCATCGTGTTCCCGGCCGAGCTGCGCCCCGACGAACTGCGCGACCGCGCGGGGGTGCACGTCCCCGAGGGCGAGGTCTACGACACGGTGGGCGGCTTCCTCATGAGCCGTCTGGAGCGGATCCCCGCCGTGGGAGATGAAGTCGAGATCGACGAGGGCACGCTGCGTGTGGTGCGCATGGACGGACGACGCGTGGATCGCGTGGAGTTCATCGCGAACCCGGTGACGATCGATGAGGAGGCGGGCCGATGAACGACTGGGCAGGCCTCGCATGGCTGGTGGTGCTGCTGCTCGGCAACGCCTTCTTCGTCGGCGCGGAGTTCGCCGTCGTCTCCGCGCGGCGGTCGCAGATCGAACCGCTCGCCGAGCGCGGATCCCGCGCGGCGCGCACCGCGCTGTTCGCGATGGAGCACGCGACCCTGATGCTTGCGACATCGCAGCTCGGCATCACGATCTGCTCGCTGCTGATCCTCAACGTGTCGGAGCCGGCGCTTCACCATCTGCTGGCGGGCCCGCTCGGACTGACGGGGATGAGCGAGGATGCGGTCAAGACCGTCGCGTTCATCATCGCCCTCGTGGTCGTCTCGTACCTGCACGTGGTCTTCGGCGAGATGGTTCCGAAGAACCTGGCGTTCTCGGTGCCGGATCGGGCCGTTCTGCTGCTCGCGCCGCCTCTGGTGTGGGTCTCGAAGGTCTTCCACCCGGTGATCTGGACGCTGAACTGGCTCGCGAACGGGGTGGTCCGCCTGTTCCGGGTGGAGCCCAAGAACGAGGCCGGATCCACCTTCACGCTGGAAGAGGTGGCCACGATCGTCGCGACCTCCCGCGCCGAGGGTGTCCTCGACGATGCCGCAGGCACGGCGCTGGCGGTGGTGGAGTTCACCGACAAGAAGGTGCGCGACATCGCCGTGCCTCGCGAGAAGCTGGTCACGCTGGCGCGCACGGCGACGCCCGAGGACCTCGAATCCGCGGTGAAGCAGTATGGCTTCTCCCGCTACGTCGTGGTGGACGAGGACGGTGAGCCGACGGGGTACGTCCACATCAAGGACGCGCTGCGGGTCTCCTCGGATGCCCCGGAGGCGAGCACCCACCCGATCCCCGCCAAGCGGATCCATGCGCTCGCACCGGTGCAGGACACCACGGATCTGGAGGACGCCCTGGCCATCATGCGTGATGCCCATCAGCACGTGGCGCGGGTTCGCGACAGCGCCGGTGCCACCATCGGCGCGCTGTTCCTGGAGGACATCATCGAGGAACTCGTGGGAGAGGTGCAGGACGCCACACGGCGTCTGCGCTGAGGCCGCGGTAGCGTTTCCTCATGACGAAGCTCTGGCAGGCGGACGACGCCGCACGCATCGTCCGCCCGCCGAGCATCGACGACGACAAGTATCGTCGCGGTGTCGTCGGAATCCACACGGGCTCCGCGTCGTATCCCGGCGCCGCTCTCCTCGGCGTGGAGGGCGCCTGGCGGGCGGGGGCCGGAATGGTCCGCTACAGCGGCCCGGCCCCGGCCGACCTGATCCTGCAGCGCCGTCCGGAGACCGTCATCGGAACGGGTCGTGTGGGGGCGTGGGTCATCGGCTCCGGCACCGACTCCTCCGCCCGATCCGACGCCGACACGTCAGAGCTTCGCGAACTGCTCGCGGACTCCGCCCCCGTCGTGGTCGATGCGGGCGCCCTCGACCTGGCCCACGGCGCCCGCGCGCCGCTGGTGCTCACCCCGCACGCGGGCGAATTCTCCCGCCTCGCCGCGTCGGTGTCGCTGGAGGTGAGCGGCGATCGCGAAGCCGACGCCCGCGCACTGGCCGGCAGACTGCAGGCGGTGGTGCTCCTCAAAGGACATGACACGATCGTGGTGGACCCCGCGGGCGACCTCGTCCACGTGCGAGCCGCCACGGCATGGCTGGCGACAGCGGGCGCCGGGGATGTGCTGGCTGGCGTCATCGGCGCAGTGATCGCACAGAACCCCGATGCCCCGCTGCGCGACGCGGCGGCAACAGCGGCCTGGCTGCACGGCCGTGCCGCCACGATCGCCGCCGGCGCCGACTCGGCGACGGGTCATCCGATCGTCGCCCTGGATGTGGCGGAGGCGCTGCCTGCCGCCGTCGCGGAGGTGGTGGCGTGAAGCGCGTCCTCGGATCCCTGATCAGTCCCGAACGTCTGCGCGTGCTGGGACTCCCGGTGCCCTGGATCGCGTTCGCCCTCGTGCAGCTGTTCGTGCTGTGGGAGGGGTGGGTGCTCCCCAATCAGCCGATGGGCGATGTCTACAACGTCTACGGACCGTGGTCCTCCCAGGCGCTGCAGGGCCGCGTCGTCGGCGTCACCGAGCCCTGGGTCTATCCGCCGGTGGCGCTTGTCCCGATGCTGCTGCCGCGGCTTCTGGTGCTGATCACGGATTACACCATGGCGTGGGCCGTGATGGTGGTGATCCTCAACTTCATCGGCTTCGGCATGCTCCTCGGGCGCGGCACGAGTCGCACCCGCGTGCTGGCCGCGTCCTTCTGGGTGCTGTTCGCCCTCGCCCTCGGTCCGATCGGGCTGTACCGCATCGACGCCGTGACGGTCCCGCTCGCGGTGATCGCCGTGCTGATCATCGCCCGCCACCCCCGCATCGCCGGCGTCCTGTTCGCGATCGGAGCCTGGATCAAGATCTGGCCGGGTGCGATGCTCGTGGCGGCCGTGGTGGCGCTGCGCTCGCGGTGGCGCGTGCTCGTGCCCGCGATCGTCTTCAGTTGTGCCGTGATGCTCGTCGTCGTCCTCGGCGGCGGCGCCGGTCACCTGTTCGGCTTCCTCACCACGCAGTCCGATCGCGGGCTCCAGGTGGAGGCCCCGGTGAGCACGCCGTACACGTGGGCCGCGATGCTGCGGCTGCCAGGTGCCGCGGTGGTCTACAACCAGGACATCGTCACCTTCCAGGTGACCGGTGCGGGCGACGATGTCGTCTCCGCCCTCACCACGCCGCTGCTGGTACTGGTGGCCGCGGCCATCGCGATCATCGGAGTGGTGAAGGTGCGCGCCGGCGTGTCGGAACGACGCCTGCTGTCCCCGCTGGCGCTGGCGCTCGTGCTCGCCTTCATCGTCTGCAACAAGGTGGGCTCACCCCAGTTCCAGATCTGGCTGATCGCTCCGGTGGTGCTGTGGATCCTGTGGGGCCGGCGCGGCGTGCTGCCCTACGCGCTGCTGTCGATCGCCTCGGCTCTGCTCACGCAGTTCATCTACCCGATCATGTACGACCGGGTGCTCACCGCCCATGTCTCGGCGGTACTGGTGCTCACCGCCCGAAACGCGATCCTGGTCGGCATGCTGATCGCCCTGATCGTGCGGCTGGTGCGGCTGCCCGTCGCGCCCGGCATGGTGCAGGCTGGGATCACGGTCCCGGTGGCCGGTATCGATGCATCGACGTTCGCCGCGGGCGAGGAAGAGAGACAGCCATGATCGTCGCATTCTCGGTGGCACCGAGCGGCACGGGTCGCGAAGACGGCTCGGTCCACGACGCGGTCGCCGCAGCCGTACGCGTGGTGCGTGAGTCCGGACTTCCGCACGCCACCTCCAGCATGTTCACGGAGATCGAGGGGGAGTGGGACGAGGTCATGGACGTCGTCAAGCGCGCGACCGAGGCCGTGCTGCCGTTCGGCTCACGCGTCTCACTGGTGCTGAAGGCCGACATCCGTCCCGGATACACCGGTGAGCTCTCTGGCAAGCTGGAGCGTCTCGAACGCGCCCTCGAGGAAACCGCGGACTGAGGCGCCGACACCGGCTGGGCCCTGCCGCGCGGGCCTTCGTCTCCGGGGCGCGTACCTGCGAGAGAATCGAGCATGACCTCGATCGCGGATGACGACCTGCCCTGGGCGGCCACGGTGATGCTGCTGCGCTCGGTGGCGGACGGCGGGGTCGAGGTTCTGATGATGCAGCGCCCCGATCGGGGATCCTTCGCATCGGCGTGGGTGTTCCCCGGCGGACGCGTCGAGGCGGCGGACGTGTCGAGCGACGCAGGCATGACCCTGCGTCGTGCCGCCGTCCGGGAGGTCGCGGAGGAGACCGGACTGCACGTTGAGGTCGATGCCCTCGTACCGGTATCGGAATGGATCCCGCCGGTGACCGAGCCGAAGCGCATCCGCACATGGTTCTTCGCGGCATCCGACCCTGGCGGGCGCATCCGCGTGCAGGCATCGGAGGTCGTGCGGGCGGAGTGGTTCCGTCCCGCGGACATGCTCGCCCTGCACGCAGCGGGGGACGCCCGGCTCTATCCGCCGACGTTCGTCACACTGCTGAATCTGCGCGATGCCGTCGATGCCGAATCCGCGCTGGCCCGGCTCGAGGGGGCGAGCGTTCGCACGTACGCCACGCTGGCGCGCATCATCGACGGCGCGCGGATGTTCAGCTGGGACGGCGACGACGGAACCGCCGCAACGCCCGAGGACCAGCGTCACCGCCTCGACGCGTCGGCCCTGCCCTGGCGGTACGTCCCGCCGCGTCCGTCCGCCGGATCGTAACGATTCGACCCCCGTGTTCGTGAGGGTTCACCGCAGCATTAGAGTGGTGCGGTGACCTCATCGACATCCTCGAGGGGGATGGCGACGATGGCACTCCTCTCCCTGGCCGTAGGCTCCTTCGGCATCGGCATGACCGAGTTCGTGATCATGGGCCTGCTGCCCGAGATCGCGCAGTCGACCCTCGCCACCCTGTGGAGCACCGACTCCGAACAGGCCATCGCGCAGGCCGGCTGGCTGATCAGCCTCTACGCGCTGGGAGTGGTGGTGGGCGCGCCCACGATCTCGGGCTTTCTCGCCCGTTATCCGCGTCACCGGGTGATGATCGGGCTCGCTGCCGCGCTCGCGGTGTTCAACGCTGCGATCCTCATCGCCCCTACCTTCGAATGGGTGGCGCTGACACGGTTCCTCGCGGGGCTTCCGCACGGCGCATACTTCGGGATGGGCGCGCTGGTCGCGGCCGATCTGCTGGGCCCTGGCAAGCGCGCGCAAGGGGTGGCCTTCGTGCTCACCGGCCTCACGGTCGCGAACGTCGTCGGTGTGCCGGCGGGAACGTTCATCGGGCAGAATCTGGGCTGGCACGCGGCCTTCGCCATCGTGGCGGCCATCTTCGCCCTGGCCACGGCGATGATCGCCATCTTCGTCCCCGCCCATGAGGGCGACCCGTCCCGCACCATGCGCGCGGAGCTGGGCGTGTTCCGCATCGGCCAGGTGTGGGCGACCCTCGCGGTCGGCGCCATCGGCTTCGGCGGGTTCTTCGCCGTCTACAGCTATGTGTCCCCGCTCGTCACCGAGGTGGCCGGATCGCCCGCGTGGGCGGTGCCGATCGTCCTCGTGGTGATGGGCCTCGGCATGACCATCGGCAACCTCCTGGGCGGACGCCTGGCCGACCGGGATCTTCCGCGGTCGCTGCTGGGCTCGTTCGTGGCGCTCATCGTCTCGCTGATCCTGCTCGCCCTCACGAGCGGCTGGATCGTCACTCTCGTGATCTTCATCTTCGCTGTCGGTGTCTCGTCGGCGATCGCATCGCCGACCATCCAGACCCGGCTCATGGACGTCGCACAGGACAACCAGTCGATCGCGGCCGCGATGAATCACTCGGCGCTCAACATCGGCAACAGCCTGGGGGCCGCCCTCGGCGGAGCGGTGATCGCGGCGGGCTGGGGGTTCCAGGCTCCGTCCTGGGTCGGCGCCGCGCTCGCCGGGCTCGGCCTGGTGCTGGCCGCGTTGTCATTGCGCGCTGACCGGGACATCAGCCTGCGCGCCACCCTCCGTCGCTGAAGCCGTGGGTGCCGGTGGTCTCAGAAGATGCACTGCGGCGTCCGGTGGTGTGCCGGATGTGAGACCACACAGGTGCTGCTGGTCTCAGAAGATGTACCGAGACGTCCGGTGGTGTGCCGGATCTGAGACCGCTAGGCCGGGGCGTCCAGCAGACGGCGCAGGTGCGCACCGACGGCGCTGGTCTCGATGAGGAAGCCATCGTGTCCGAAGTCGCTGGAGAGCACCACGGCCCGGTCGCCATCGAGGGTGTTGCGGATGCCGCGCGCGATGCGGTGCTGGCCGTCGATGGGGAACAGGCGGTCGCTATCTATGCCGAGGACCAGGGTGGTCGCGGTGACTCGCGCCAACGCATCCTCCACACCGCCTCGATCTCGGCCGACGTCGTGTGAGTCCATCGCGCCGACCAGGATCCGGTAGCTGTTCGCGTCGAAGCGGCGGGTGAACTTGTTGCCGTGGAAGTCGAGGTAGCTCTCCACGGCGAAGCGGCCGTCATCGCCGATGGGGCTCACCGAGGACTGCCATGATCGTCCGAAGCGCTGGTTGAGCTCAGACGGGCTGCGATAGTTCAGCAGCGCCATGCGCCGAGCCAGGGCCAGACCGCGGTGTGGCCCCTCGCCCGCACCGGAATCGTAGTAGTCGCCGCCCTGGAACGCCGGATCGATCGCGATCGCCTCCAGCTGGACGGAGTTCAGCGCGATCTGATCCGCCGTGTTGACCGGGGGAGAGGAGAGCACGGCGAGGCGGGCCACACGTTCGGGGGTCTCGATCGCCCACTCCAGGGCATGCATGCCGCCCATGGAGCCGCCCACCACGGCCGCGAACCGATCGATGCCCAGCCGGTCCGCGAGCCGGCGCTGTGCGCGCACCTGGTCCCGCACGGTGAGGTACGGGAAGCGGGAGCCCCATTCGCGCCCGTCCGGGCCGATGCTGGACGGGCCCGTGGACCCCTGGCATCCTCCGAGGATGTTGGGCGCGATGACGAACCACTGGTCGGTGTCGATCGCGGCGCCCGGGCCGACGATCTCCTCCCACCATCCCGCCGTGGGGTGACCCGGCCCGGCGTCGCCGCGCACATGGCTGTCGCCGGTGAGCGCGTGCAGGATCAGCACCGCGTTGTCGCGGGCCTCGTTCAGCTGGCCCCAGCTCTCATACGCCAGGCGGAAGGCGGGAAGTCGTCCGCCGGCATCCGTGCGGAACTCGTCGAACGCGGCGAAGCTGCGATGGCCGACCGGGTCGCCGTCGCGCCAGGCCCCGGTCACCGGCGGGCGGCCGAGCAGGGATCGCGCATCGGCCTCCGTCACCGGTGATGACGGAACGGTGTCCTCGGAGATCTGCCAATCCACGCCACCATTCTCCCGTGTTCGCCGCGTTGGAGGCCAACTGTGACGCCGTGTGCGTCGGATCAGCGCGCGGTGACCAGTCCCACGACGAGAGAGACGGTCATCGCCACCACCAGCGCGTTGAAGACGAAGGCGAAGACGCCGTGCGTACGGACGGCCACGAGACCCGCGCGCGTGCGGGCGGTCCCGCCGGCAGCCGCACCGAGGGCGGACATCAGCATGGCCATCGACACGAAGTCGCTGAACTGACTGGTCTCGTCGATGTCGAACTCGATGCGTTCGCCGCCGGCATCCAGACGCAGATAGCGCAGCGCGAACGAGTAGACCATCGCGCCCCAGGATGCGGCGACGGCCGCCACCACGAGCAGGATCCGCCACTCCTCGCCCGGGCCCACACCGAGCACCGCCGTGCCGAGAGCGACGACGAGGGCGATGAGTGACGCGCTCACCGTACCGGTGCCGTCCGCTCCCGCACCGAGGAGCGCCGCCGTCGCACCCGGACGGCGGTGGTGCTGGATGTCGGCGATGCGCCGCAGTTCCTCACGCGGCGTCCGCGAGAACAGCAGATGCGTCCACGCCAGATAGATGATCGAGTAGACGATCCAGAAGACGCATCCCGTGGTGAGGACGGCGGCGATGACCTCTTCGCGCCCGCTCGCGAGGGTGAGCGGCCAGAGCCTTCCCGATCCCTGTGACAGCTGCAGGATGCCCACGCCGATCAGCACCAGCACCGCGCCGATCGCGGATGCCGTGCCGGCGCGGTGATCGTCGTCGAAGGCTCGAGGGTACTGACGATGCGAGCGCCGGGATGCCATGCCGCCACCCTATCGAGGAGCCGTGCCACGACATGACGGAGGCGCCCCGCGAGCGAGGCGCCTCCGTCATGTCACCGCGCGATCAGACGCGAGCGGACTCCGCCTGTGCACGAGCCGCGGCCAGGCCGACCTCCAGGTCCGCCTTGAGGTCCTCGATGTTCTCCAGGCCCACCGACAGACGGATGAGGCCCGGGGTCACGCCGCTGGTGAGCTGCTGCTCCGGCGTCAGCTGCGAGTGGGTGGTCGAGGCCGGGTGGATCACCAGCGAGCGCACATCGCCGATGTTGGCGAGGTGGCTGAACAGGCTGAGGTTGTTCACGAACGCCCGGCCGGCGTCGACGCCGCCCTTCAGCTCGAACGAGAACACCGCGCCGGCGCCCTTCGGTGCGTAGGTGTTGGCGTTGGCGTACCACGGCGACGACGGGAGCCCGGCGTAGTTGACCGAGGCGATGTCGGGGTGGTTCTCCAGCCACTCGGCCAGGTCCTGGGCGTTCTGCACGTGGCGCTCGATGCGCAGCGAGAGCGTCTCGATGCCCTGGATCAGCTGCCAGGCCGAGGCCGGGGCGATCGCGGAGCCAAGGTCGCGGAGCAGCTGCACGCGTGCCTTGATGATGTAGGCGAGAGCATCGCCCACCGCGGTGGTGTAGCTGGCACCGTGGTACGAGGGGTCCGGCTCCGTGAGGCCCGGGAACTTCTCGACGTTCTGCGACCACGCGAACTTGCCGCCGTCGACGATGGCCCCGCCGAGGACGGTGCCGTGACCGCCCAGGAACTTGGTGGCCGAGTGGATGACGATGTCGGCGCCGTGCTCGAAGGGGCGGATGAGGTAGGGCGTGGCGATGGTGTTGTCGACGATCAGCGGGATGCCCGACTCGTGTGCGACGTCGGCGACGCGGCGGATGTCGAGCACGTTGACCTTCGGGTTGCCGATGGTCTCCGCGAAGAAGAGCTTGGTGTTGGGGCGGACCGCGCGGCGCCATTCCTCGGCGTCGTCCTGGTCCTCGACGAACGTGACGTCGATGCCGAGCTTGCCCAGCGTGTACTTGAAGAGGTTGTAGGTTCCGCCGTAGATCGCGGAGGAGGAGACGATGTGGTCCCCCGCCTGAGCGATGTTGAGAACGGCGAAGGTGGACGCGGCCTGACCCGATGCCAGCAGCAGTGCACCCGTACCGCCTTCGAGCGCGGCGATCCGCTGCTCCGCGACGTCCTGCGTGGGGTTCTGGATGCGCGTGTAGATGTTGCCGAACTCGGCCAGCGCGAACAGGTTCGCCGCGTGGTCGGTGTCCTTGAACACGTACGCGGTGGTCTGGTAGATCGGCGTGGCGCGTGCACCGGTGACGGGGTCCGGCTGAGCGCCGGAGTGGATCTGCTTGGTCTCGAAACGCCAGTTGTCGGACATGAGTGCTCCTTCGGGTCGGCGGCCCGATTCGACCGCGTCCCCCGAGAGTAGGAAGCCGCCACCTCCTACACCAATGTGCCGGAAATGTTACGTAACCTCTTCCGGTTCATTGCGCGGGAATTGCTCCCATATCGGTCCCTGTGGCGCGAATTGCGCACGATGAAACGGGAGGTAGCGTGGATTCCATGACGACACGCACCGCAGTGGTGACAGGGGCGAGCTCCGGCATCGGCCGGGCGACGGCAATCGCGCTGGCGAAGACGGGGTGGGACGTGGTGGGCGTGGCCCGCCGCGCGGAACGCCTGCAGGAACTCGCCGACGCGCACGGCATCGCGGTGTTCGCCGCGGACCTCACCGACCCCACCGACGTGGCGGCGCTGGCGGACTGGCTGCAGCAGCGCGGGGCCGTGCACTCTGTCGTGCAGGTCGCCGGAGGCGCCGCCGGCACCGAGCGCGTGGAGGACGGCCGGCCGGAGGACTGGGAGTGGATGTTCCAGGCGAACGTGCTGGCGACGCAGCGACTCGTGTCCGCCCTGCTCCCGCAGCTGCGGGAGGCGATTGCGACGGGCTCCCACGCCGACCTGGTGTTCGTTACCTCGACGGCAGCACAGACGGCCTACCCGGGTGGCGGCGGGTACAACGCCGCGAAGGCGGGGGAGTCGATGCTCGTGCAGGCGCTGCGCCTGGAGCTCAACGGCGAGCCGATCCGTGTGGTGGAGATCGCCCCCGGCCTGGTGCACACGGAGGAGTTCACGCTCAACCGTCTGCGTGGCGACGACGCGGCGGCACAAAAGGTGTACCAGGACGTCGAGGCTCCGCTGGTCGCGGAGGACGTGGCCGACGTGATCGCCTACGCTCTCAACGCGCCGGCGCACGTGAACCTGGATCTGGTGACGATGCGCCCCGTGGCACAGGCCGCCGCGCATCTGCTGGCACGCGGCCCCCTTCGTCCCCGCGGGTACGAGTCCTGATGGCGAAGTCGCTGTCGGAGCTCGCCGATGCCGGGCTGATGGATGCCGGATGGGCCGAGGCGCTGCAGCCCGTCGCTGGCGACATCGCCGCACTGGGTGAGCGTCTGCGCGGCGTGGTGGCCGAGGGTGGCCACTACCTGCCGGCCGGGGACGCCGTGCTGCGAGCCTTCCAGGCTCCCCTCGATGACGTGCGCGTGCTGATCGTGGGACAGGATCCCTATCCCACCCCGGGTCACCCCATCGGGCTCTCGTTCGCCGTGGACCGCCACGTGCGGCCGCTGCCGCGCAGCCTCAGCAACATCTACCGCGAGCTCAACGACGATCTCGGGATCGCGCCGGCGCCGCACGGGGATCTCACGGCGTGGACCGAGCAGGGCGTGATGCTGCTGAACCGGGTGCTCACGGTGGCACCGGGTGCCCCCGCCTCCCACCGCGGCTGGGGATGGGAGAAGGTCACCGATCACGCCATCCGCACGCTCGTCGCCCGCGACCGTCCGCTGGTCGCGATTCTGTGGGGCCGGGATGCTCAGTCCCTCGTCCCGATGCTCGGCAGCACGCCGACCGTGCAGTCCGCGCATCCCTCGCCGCTCTCAGCCAGCCGGGGCTTCTTCGGGTCGCGTCCGTTCTCGCGGGTGAACGAGCTGCTGCGACAGCAGGGCGCTGCCGATGTGGACTGGAGGATCCCGCATGAATGACGAGGCCCCGATCCGGCTCGGGGAGGAGCGGCACCTGGAGACCGTGTACGGCATTCGTCCTGCCGAGCCCGCTGACCTCGCGGAGGTCGCCGAGATCTACGCGCACTTCGTCCGCCGGTCGGTGGCCACCTTCGACGAGTCGGCTCGATCGCTGGAGGAGTGGCACGAGAAGTTCGACGCGCTCGCCGCCGTGGACCTGCCGTTCCTCGTCGCCCATTCGCCGCGCGACGGCGTGCTCGGATACGCGCTGCTGCAGCCGTGGTCGGCGAAATCCGCGTACCGGTTCACCACGGAGAACTCGATCTACCTCGCCCCCGGTACCGAGGGGCAGGGAATCGGCCGGGCGTTGCTCACCGCGCTGCTGACGGCGGGATCACAAGCCGGTGTGCGCCAGGTCGTCGCGGTGATCGTCGAGGGCGGAGACGCCTCGATCGCCCTGCACCGCAAGCTCGGCTTCACCGAAGTGGGGCATCTCGCGAAGGTCGGGCGCAAGTTCGACCGGTGGCTGGGGATCGTGCAACTACAGCTCGAGCTCCCGCGGCCCGAGCAGCCCCTGCCACCGGATCACTACCGCTACTGACGTTCGGCCGGTCTCAGTCCCGCTCCGGCGAGATGGTCGGGATCGCCGCGAGCAGCCGGCGGGTGTACTCCTGGGCCGGGTGGTGCAGGACGTCCGCGGTCGCGCCGCGTTCGACGATTCGCCCCTCGCTCATCACGGCGACCGAGTCGCACAGGGACTGCACCACCCCGATGTCATGGGACACCAGCACGAGGGTGAGTCCGTCGCGCTCGCGGAGTTCGGCGAGCTGCTCCAGGATCTGTGCGCGCACCGTGACATCCAGTGCGGAGAGCGGCTCATCGCCGATGAGGATCGACGGGCGGTGCACCAGCGCGCGGGCCAGGGCGATGCGCTGACGCTGTCCGCCGGAGAACTCGTGCGGATAGCGCTCGGCCATCGCCGCGTCGAGTCCGACGTCCTCCAGCACCTCGCGCACGCGCGCCCGGCGATCACCCGGGATGTCCAGTGCCCACAGCGGCTCCCCGATGATGCGTCCGACGCTCATCCGCGGATCCAGCGATGCGTACGGGTCCTGGAACACGAGTCCGGTGCGGCGGCGCAGCCAGTGCAGCGAAGCGGCGGAGCCGGAGAAGTCCACGTCCGTCCCGTCCACGGCCACGGTCCCGGTGGTGGGGGTGTCGAGGGCCAGCAGCAGCCGGATCAGCGTGGACTTCCCGGATCCGGATTCGCCGATGATCCCGATCGATTCACCGTCGGCGATGTCGAGATCCGTCGGGTGCAGTGCAACGGTGCGACTCGGCGGCCCGAACACAGAGGTGCGGGGGCCGCGGTGCACGCGCGACAACTGGCGCGCCGTCATGCTCATGAGCTCTCCTCACCGCGCCACAGCGTCGCGGTCGCGTCGCGCAGGAGACCCTGCGTCACGGTCGACTGGGGTGCCGTCAGGAGGTGGCCGATGGGGCCTGCCTCCACCACGCGGCCGTGCTCGAGCACCACCGCTGCCGAGGCGATCTCGCTCAGCACGGCCAGGTCGTGGGTGATGAAGACCAGCGACATGCCGTCTTCGGCGACGAGGCGACGCAGCAGCGCGAGGATCTCGGCCTGGATCGTAACGTCGAGCGCCGTGGTCGGCTCATCGGCGATGAGCAGCTTGGGGCGGCACGCCAGTGCCATCGCAATCGCCACACGCTGGCGCTGTCCGCCGGAGAGCTGGTGCGGGTAGCGCTTGACGATCGATTCCGGATCGGGGAGCCGCACGCGTGCGGCCTCGGCGAGCACCCGATCGCGCAGCGCGGCACCGCGCAGGCCCTCGTGGATGCGGATGGAACGGCCGATCTGCGCGCCCACCGTGCGGATCGGGTTGAGCGCGGTTCGGGGTTCCTGGAAGACGATGCCGATGTCGTCGCCGCGCAGCTGCGCGAGCTCGCCGTCGGGCAGGCCCACCAGCTCGCGTCCGTTCCACCGGATCGATCCGGAGACCTCGGCACCCGGAGGCAGAAGCCCGAGCAGCGCCAGCGCCGTCATCGACTTGCCGGAGCCGGATTCCCCGATGAGACCGACGCGCGCGCCGTCTGCAACGGTGACGTCGATCCCGTCCACGACACGCTTGCCGTCGATGTCGACGACCAGGCCGCTGACCTCCAGGCTCATGCGATCACCGTGCTTCCGGGTTGTGCGGGGGCCTTGCGCGCGTCGCGCGGGACGCGCCGTCGGCGAGACAGCGTGGGATCGGTGGCCTCGCGAAGCGCATCGCCGAGCAGGTTCAGCGCCAGGACCGAGATGCTGATCATGAGTCCCGGCCAGACCACAGCGAGCGGGTGCACCAGGATGTACTGCTGCGTCTCGCTGAGGAGCAGGCCCCAGGAGGGCTCGCCGACCGAGGCGCCGAGTCCGAGATAGCTGAGGCCCGCCTCGGCGAGCAGCGCGACCCCCATCGACCAGGACAGCTGGACGATGAACACCGGCGCCACGTTCGGCAGCAGGTGGCGCACCAGGACCTGTCCTGGTGTCAGACCGGACGCGCGGGCGGCGAGCACGAAATCGCTCGCCAGCACGCGACGCAGCTCCGGCCGGGTCACGCGGGCGATGTTCACGCCGAACCCGATGCCGACGGCGATCACCACAACCCACAGCGAACCGCCCCAGACCGAGGAGATCATCATCGCGATGATCAGGACGGGAAAGGCGATGAGGATGTCGATGAAGGTCGCCACGCCCTCGCGCACCAGGCGAGGGGTGAGGGAGCCGAGGCACGCCAGCACCACACCGACCACCGTGGCGATGATGGCGGAGCCGACAGCGACGAACACGGCCGTGCGAGCGCCGGTCATCAACTGCGTGAACATGTCGCGACCGGTCCCGTCGGTTCCGAGCAGATGGGGCCAGCCGGGACCGGCCCACCGTGCCGACACGTCGACGTCCTTCGGATCGAACGGCGTCCACACCAGCGAGACGGCCGCGAGGAGGGCGACGAGCACCACCACGATGAGACCGAAGCGGCCGGTCCCGATGCTCCAGAGCCGGGTGAGGGTGTTGGCACGCATCAGGACGCCTCCCGCAGCCGCGGATCGATGAGACGATGCACGATGTCCATGACCACTCCGATCACCAGGACCACGACCGTGAGGGTGAGCATCTCGCCCTGAACCATCGGGAGGTCGCGGTTGCCCACGTCCGTCACCAGCATCCGTCCGATGCCGGGGAGGTTGAAGAGCTTCTCCACCACCACAGCCCCCACGACGATCCCGGCGAACTGCAGTCCGAGGATCGAGATGATCGAGATGGCCACGTTCGGCAGCCCGTCACGCAGCAGAGCGCGGGTGCGGGTGAGGCCCTGCGCCGCTGCCGTGCGGACGTAGTCCTCGGTCATCGCCTGGAGTGTGGCGCTGCGGACGAAGCGCAGGAGGACCGCTCCCTCCACCACACCGATCGTGAGCGCGGGCAGGACGAGCGATGCGAAGGCCTGCGGTGCGTGATTCCATCCGCCGCGGGGGAAGCCCTGCGCGGGCAGCCAGTGCAGCCAGAGGGCGAAGACGATCACCAGCAGCATGCCGGCCCAGATCACCGGGACGGAGGCCAGCGCCTGCGCGATGAAGCTGATGACGCTCCCCGAGCGCTTTCCGCGCCCAAGCGCGGACAGCACGCCGAACGGCACGCCGACCAGCAGCGCCACCAGCATCGACATCAGCGCCAGCGGCACGGTGACCTGCGCCTTCTGCGCCAGCTGGTCGGTGACGGCCGACCCGGTGAGGAGCGAGGTGCCGAGGTCGCCGCGGAACACGCCGCCGATCCAGTCGACGTACTGCGTCCACAGCGGCTCGTTGAGACCGAGCTGCTCGCGCAGCTGCGCGACCTGCTCGGGGGTGCCCTGGGAGCCGGCGATCAGCTGGGCGACGTCGCCCGGGAAGACGCGCAGCGCGAGGAAGATGAGGATGCTCGCCACGAGTGGCCCTGCAATCAGCAGGGCCACTCGGGTGAGCAGGAAGCGTGTCATCGATGCGTCAGTCGAAGACGGTCACTCCGTGACGGTGATCTGCGACAGATCGATGCGCGAGTTGATCGAGTCGGTGGGGAAGCCCTGCACGATCGGGGAGACCGCGGTGAGCGTCTCGCCCACGTACAGCCAGTCCGCCGCGTTGTCCTGCGACACGATCTTCGCGGCCTCGGCGAGGAGCTTCGCGGACTCGTCGGCGTCCACGGTGCGCAGCGACTGCTCGTACAGGTCGCTCACCTGGGCGTTGGTGTAGCCGAAGTAGTACTCCGGGTTCGCCCACGTGCTGCCGAAGTCTCGCGGCTCCACGTGGAGCACGAAGCTGAGCTGGTAGTCGTGGTTCTGGTAGACGTCGGTCAGCCACGTGGGGAACTCGACCGAGTTGACCGTCAGCTTGACACCGATCTTGTTGAACGCGGACACCAGGTAGGTGGCGACGGTGGTGCCGTAGAAGCTGGGGATGGTCAGGGTGAGGCTGAGGTTGCTCTTGCCGGCTTCGGCCAGAAGGGCCTTCGCCTTCTCCGGGTCGTAGGAGACGAGAGAAGACAGGTCCTCGTAGCCCGGGTCGAGCTCGGGGATCGGGCCGTACAGCGGCTGTCCGGCCCCGACGGCCTCGACGAGCGCCTTGTGGTCGATCGCGAGACGCAGCGCCTCGCGCACCTTCGGGTCGTCCAGCGGGGCCGCAGCGTTGTTGAACGCCAGCACGGCCTTATCCGTGGTCTTGCCGCGGGTGATGGTGAAGTCGGTGCCCTCGAAGCGCGAGGCCAGGTTGGGGTCGACGGCCGTGAGCACGTCCACGCTGTCATCCAGCGCGGCGTTCACACCGGAGCTGAAGTCGGGGATGTAGCTGAACACCACTTCCTTCACGCCCGCCTTCTCGCCCCAGTAGGCGTCGTTGCGTGCGAAGGTGATGCTGTCGCCCTGCTTCCAGTCCGCCAGGGTGAAGGGGCCGGTGCCGTTGGCGGCCGTCTTGAGGTCCGTGGTGTCGTCCTTCGCGAAGACGAGCCCGGCCGGGGTGGTCAGGGCGAACAGGAAGTTCTGGTTCGGCTGCGTGAGGGTGATCACGACGGTGCTCTCATCGGGAGCGGTGATCGAGGCGACATCGGCGAAGTCGCTGTGCCCGACGACGGTCTCGTCATCCTTCACCTGCGTGTACGCGGCCACGACATCGGCGGAGGTCAGCGGCTGGCCGCCGCTGAAGGTGACGCCCTCGTGCAGGGTGAACGTGTAGGTGAGGCCGTCCGCCGAGATCTCGTGCTTGCTGGCGAGTGCGTCGACGATCTCGTTGTCCTGCGTGCGGGTGACCAGGCCCTGATAGATGT
Source organism: Microbacterium sp. GXS0129 (assembly GCF_044769785.1). Lineage (NCBI taxonomy): Bacteria > Bacillati > Actinomycetota > Actinomycetes > Micrococcales > Microbacteriaceae > Microbacterium > Microbacterium sp. GXS0129. Next base: position 983,280 of record NZ_JBIZVZ010000001.1, read on the forward strand.
TGTCGACGAGGATCTGCTCGAGGGCTGCCCCCGAGGTATGACGGATGTCAAGGTTGGTGGGCTCGAGCACGAGACCGACGCGCAGGGTCGCGTCCGCATCGGCGGCCGCGGAAGAGGTCGGGTCGGGTGCGGCGCTGCCGCCGGCGCACGCCCCGAGCGTGAGGGCGAGTGCGGCGATCGTCGCGATGACGGCGGTTCGGCGGAACATGTCGGTCCTTTCGGAACGGTGTCGGTTCAGACTTGCAGAATCTGGGTGAGCGCGGGGCGGTTCGGTGGAATCGCGTGGAATGGAGTGAGCTTAGAAACGCGAACGGCGGCGAATGCAATCCGCTCGGAATGCGGCGTCACAGGGGGTCACGCGGCGACCTCGCGGACGATGTCGGCGAGTTCTGCGGCGTTCGTCTCCTGGGGGTTGTGACCGGAGTCGATCGCAATGATCGCGGCGGCGGGTACGCGCTCGCGGAAGGCGGCCAGCGCCGCGTCGTTGATGTAGCCCGAGGCGCCGCGTACGAGCGTGATCGGGGCGGTCACCGCGGCGAGGTCGTCCCAGCCGGTGTCCAGTCGCAGCGCCGGCGTTCCCTCCGTGCGAGCAGCCCCGGGGAGGACGTGCCGCGCGAGCTCAGCGAAGTGGTGCTTCCACACCACGCTGCCGTCTTCGCGTACCCGGGTGTTGAAGAAGACGCCCCGCTCGGTGTCTGCGCGGTCCCCTCCCATGCCGAAGGACTGCGCCCAGTCCACGACCGCGTCGCGCGAGGGGAACTCGGCCTTCTCATAGAAGGCGCGAAGCTGAGCGGGACCCGGGCCCCCGTCGATTCCTGGCGTGATGTCGACGAGGAGGAGGGTGCTCACCAGTTCCGGTCGGTGCGCGGCAATCCATGCCGCGGTCATCCCGCCGAGGGAGTGGCCGACGAGGGTGATGGGCGTATCGGTGAATGCCGCGATCGCGTCGGCGACCGCGGGCCCCATGTGGGCGGGGGAGTAGTCGGCGTCGCTGCGCCAGTCTGAATCGCCGTGACCGGGCAGATCGATGGACAGTGCGGGGAGATCCAGGGCCAGGACCGTCGTGTCCCAGGTGTGGGCGTTGAGGCCGGCGCCGTGGAGGAGGACGACCGCGGGGGTGTCCGTCCCGAACCTCAGGGCGCTGATCGAGCCGGTCGCCGTGTCCACTGTCACTCGTTCCACCACGGGCACCGCGACGGACGATCGCCCGGAGCGGGAGTTCAGCGCGTCGACCTGCCCGGCAAGGTAGGCGAACTCGTCGGTGCCGTGTGATGCGGCCTGGTTCGCGTCGATGATCACAGGGGATCCTTCGGTCGAGGGAAGCGCGGGTTCGCGCAGGCCCCATTCTGGACCGTCCGTGCCGCATCCGAGAAACTCATCGACATAATGCTCAGAAATGAGCGGCGCGAGCTTCACTATATGCTCACGAAATGCGTATGGAGTAGAGCAAATTGCATTTCGGCCGTTCCTGGACGGGGACGACCTAGCATGGTGACATGGCTGAGAACCGCGTGCACCTGTCCCGGACCGAACCCGAAGCGTACAAGGCTCTGGCGGCGTTCTCGGACACCGTTGCCCGGATCTGCACCGCCAACGGCATCGATGACCGGCTCAAGGAGATCGTGATGCTGCGCTCGTCCCAGCTGAACGGATGCGCCTACTGCGTGCGGGTGCACACCGACCGTGCGATCACCGCGGGATTCACGACGGACGAGATGATGCAGATCGGTGCCTGGCGCGAATCGGGCGTCTTCACCGACCGGGAGCGGGCAGGACTCGAACTCGCCGAAGCATATGTGAACATCGGCGACGGCGGGGTGTCCGACGAGGTGTACGACAGCGTCGGCTCGGTGCTGACCGAGAAGGAGTACGCCGCTCTGAGCTGGGCGTGCGTCTCCATCAACGCCTTCAACAGGGTCGCGGTGGCAGGTCGGTATCCCGTGCCCCCGCGCGGGCAGTGACCATCCCGGCCGTCCCCTCCGCCGATGGCACGCGCGGGGCCGGCGTCGATGTGCCGGGTGATTCGCTGATCCGGGGCGTCCTCAACTTCCGCGATGTCGGCGGTCTGCGCGCGGGTGCGGGGATGACGCGCTCGGGTGTGCTGTTCCGCTCCGGCAACCTGGCGCAACTGGCCGATCGCGCGGCGTTCGACGCGCTGGGTCTGCGGGCCATCGTCGATCTCCGCGACGACGAGGAGGTGCAGCGCGATCCGTCCCGCGCGGGCGAGGTGCCGATCCGGCGGATGCCCGTCTTCCTTGGCTCGGTGGCGTCGTTCTTCGCCGAAGACCAGAGCCTCGATGACATGTACCGCGCGATGACCGAGGATGCCGCAACGCGCGTGGTCGATGCCGTGCGCACGGTGCTGGAGGTCCAGCCGGTGCTGGTCCACTGCACGGTGGGCAAGGACCGCACGGGGGTGACCGTGGCGCTGGCGCTGTCGGCCGCGGGAGTCGACCGCGATGCTGTCGTCGCCGACTACGCCCGGACGGAGACACTGCTTCCGGAGGAGCGGAATCGTCAGGTGCTGTCATTCCTCGGACGGATGTACCCGGACATGGTGCACCTGGAGGAGCTCACCACGCGCTCGCCCGCCCGTGTGATGCACGGGCTTCTCGACTCTCTCGACATGCAGTACGGCTCTCCCGCCGACTATCTGCGTGCACACGGCATGAGCGATGACGAGATCGCCGGTCTCGCGGACGTGCTCATCGCCCGCTGAGCGGGCTGGTTCGCTGGGCAGTTTCCGAGTGTGAGGTAAGGCATGCCTATCCTCGCGTTATGATGGACGCATCATGACCGCACGCTCGTCCCGCCCCGTCTCCGCGCGCCGTGCCGCACGCAATCCGAAGGCCCCGCATCTCATCGCGGCCGACGAGACGTGCTTCGCCGAGCTGGAGGCGCTGATCGCCACCCTGCCGCTCTGCGCGACCGGGCGCGTGTTCGTCGAGGTTCCCGACGCGTCCTGGGTCTCTGAACTGCAGGCGCCGCCGCGGATGACGGTCACCTGGCTGGACCGTTCGCGTCGTACCGGGCCCGCGGGCAGCGAGTGCGGTGTGGGTCACGCCCTCACGCGCGCCGTCACCGCCTGGGCCGACGAGATGCTGTGCGAGGAGGAGGACGACAGCACGCGCGTCTTTCTGCTGGGGGACCCGCTGGCGGCGTCTGACATCGCCGCCCACCTCACGCGCTCCCTGGAGGTCCCCGCCTCGCGTGTGTTTGCGCTCGCTCGCTTTACGGACTGAGTCCACTCGGTTTCATAGCGCGCGATTGGCCCCAAATCGCGCCGAATAGGAGCCTATTGCGCGCAATGAAACGGGGGATGAGTCACGCGCCCCGCGGAACGTAATTGCCGTCGACGAGGCCTGCCTCGATCTCGAAGCGGTTGCGGAGGGGATCGCGTCCCGACAGCGCGTACAGGAACGGCATCAGGAAGCCGTAGCGCCGCCACTGGTCGGCGTGGACGGCTTCGTGGCGAAGCACCGCCGTGGTGGGCTCCGCGTCCCCCGTGAGGAAGCAGTTGCCGACGCACACGCCGCCGCGCGCGTGCGTCCAGTTCGGCATCCCGCGAAAGACCCACAGGCCGTTGCGGTGCTCCACCCGGCCGCGACTCCACAGCCCGCCCCACACCCAGCCAACGGCACAACCCCACCAGAACCCGACGCGGCTGACCGGGGAATCCAGCAACGCGCCGGGGATGAGGCGGTCCCATCGAGCGCCTCGGCGGACGATGCGCTCGGCGCGCGCCTCCCAGTCTGCGGGGATGCGGCGGCTCATGCGAGGGCGCCGACGATGCGCAGGATCGCACCGAGATCTTCGACGGCGGCGATCGGCGAGGCTGGCGCGAAGCCGGCGATCGTGGCACCGGCCAGCGGGAGGCGCTCGCGGATCGCCCGGATCGCATCCACCAGCTGCATGCGCGTGAGGCCGAACGGCACGGCGTCTCCGACCCCGGTGATCTCCGCGGGGTCGAGGACATCGAGATCGATGTGCAGGTACACCCGGGTGGCTCCGGTCGCGACGATCGCCGCGGCGAGATCCGCCGCGTCGTCTCCCGCGTGGGTCCCGATCCCCGATGATGCGATGTAGTCAACCTCCGCATCATCCAGGGAGCGGGCACCGACCAAGGTGGCGTGGACGGGGGAGAGCCCGCCACGAGTGAGGGGTTCCGCGCCCTCGCCGATGACGGTGCGCAGCGCCATTCCGGCGAAGGAGCCCGACGGGCTGGAATCGGGCGTGTTGAGGTCGCCGTGCGCATCGAACCAGACGACCGCGAGGGCTTCGCCCTCCGTCGCGTGGCGGTGCTGCTCGGCGTGATGAGCGATCGCCGGCACGGAGATGCTGCAGTCGCCACCGATGAGGACGGCGTGCTCACCCGGTGCGACCTTGCCGAGCGCCTCCACAATGGCCTCCTGGACGCGCAGCAGAGAACTGGCCCGCAGCACGTCGGTCTGGATGGGCTCACCGGCCTCCAGCGGTACGGGCACGACGATCACGGCGCTGTGCGGCAGGTCGCCGGCGATGGCTTCGGCACCATCGGCGAGGGACATGGCACGAGCGGATGGTGAGCCCTGCCACTGCGGCACGATCAGGAAGCGGGTCATGCCCACAATCTTCCCACCGTCGGCCGGTGCTGTCCCCGTGCTTCGCCCTCAGCGCACGATCGGCCTGCAACGCCAGCGGGCGCCGGTCCGAAGACCGACGCCCGCGGGGTGGAGCGAAGATTACTGCTCGATCGCGTGCGGCGCCTGGCCCGCCTTGAGGGCGGCGAGGCGAGCCTCGACCTCGGTCAGCTCGCCCATGTCGTCGAGGCTGTTGAACTGTGCGTCCAGCGACGAGGCAGCGATCTCCGCCTTGCCCTGTGCGAGCGCCTCCTGGCGGCGGACCTTGTCCTCGAAGCGGCTGAGGTCGCTGGTCGGGTCCATGACGTCGATGGACTTCACCGCGTCGTGCACGCGGTTCTGGGCCTCGGCGGTCTTGGCGCGGGCGACCAGCTCGCTGCGCTTGTTCTTCAGCTCCTCGAGCTTGGTCTTCATGCCGTTGAGGCCGCTCTTGAGCTTGTCGACGACCTCGGTCTGCGAGGCGATGGTCGGCTCGGCCTGGCGGGCCTCGCCCTCGGCCGAGATCTGACGCTGCAGCGCGACCTTGGCGAGGTTGTCGAACTTGTCGGCATCGGCGGTGTTGCCCGCCGTGCGGAACTCGTCGGCCTTGCGGCTGGCGGCGAGAGCCTTCTGGCCCCACTCGTTGGCGGCCTGGATGTCCTCGGCGTGGTCGCGCTCGAGCATGCGCAGGTTGCCGATCGTCTCCGCGATCGCCGACTCCGCGTCGGCGATGTTGTTGCTGTAGTCGCGGACGAGCTGGTCGATCATCTTCTGCGGGTCCTCAGCCGCGTCGATCATCGCGTTGACGTTCGCCCGGATGAGAGTGGAGATGCGACCGAAGATGGACTGCTTTGCCATCGGGATTCCTTTCCTTGGAAGGTTCGTGCTGGTGCGGGCCGGTGGCCCGGGTATGGGTTCAGGGTGCGGGCTGCGGAGTCTTCAGAAGCGGCCTCCACTGTGTCCTGACGAGCCGCCGCCTCCGCCGAAGCTGCCGCCTCCGCCGCCGAAGCCGCCGACGGAGAATCCGCCGCCGCCTCCGCCTCCGAAGAACCCGCCGCTGTGGCCGCTGCTGCTGCTTCCGCCGCCGCCGAAGATGCCGCCTCCGCCGCCCCACCCGCCGCCGCCCCACCCGCCGCCGCGGCGGTTGTTGTTCATGGAGTTGCCGATGAGGATGCCGCCGAGGAGAGCGCCGAGGCTGTCGTCGTTTCCGCCGCCGCCTCCGCCGCCCCACATGCCCATGTCGTTCTGCGCGAGCCGGAGCGCTTCTGAGGCAAGGCGGTCGGCGGACTGTGCCAGGCTGAGCGCCTGCACGGGATCGCTGCTCGCGACGGCCCGAGCCTGAGCGGCGTTCTGCTGCGCCTGGGAAAGGCGCGTCCGAGCGGTGCTGCTGATGGCACCGCGGCGGTTGAGGATGAAGCTCTCCGCGGACGCGATCTGGGTGTCAGCCCGCTGCAGCGCGCTGCCCAGCATCGATTGTGCGCGCTGGATCTTCGCCGCCTCGTCGCGTCCGCGCGCGATCACCGCGTCGATGGCGGTGTTGGCAGCGTCCAGCATCCGCAGCGCCTCGAGCGGGTCCCGGTTCGCGTTGCCCAGGAGCGACTGCGCCTGTCGCAGCTGCTGCGCGGCTGTCGCAGCGGTCTGGGCGATGGACCCGGAGGAGTCCGGCAGACCTTGTGCCGCCTGGATATCGTTCTGGATCTCGCGGACCAGCTCACCTCCGCGCTGCTCGGCCGCGGTCAGGTTCGTGGCGAGCGCCTCGACGGCGTCCTCGAGCTGGGTCGCCTGCTGAATCGCGCCCTCGGCGGCACGGATCGACATGGCGGCGTCGCCCGTCTGCCCCGCGGCGATGGCCGACTGGGCGGCCGTGATCTGCTGATCCGTGAAAGTGATGCGTGAGCGCGCCTGCGTGGTGTTGTCGGCCACGGCGGAAATCGCGCCCGCCGCGTAGGTCTGCGCAAGCCGGGCGAGGATCTGGTCGGCTCGCTCGATCTCCGAGACCGCCGCGGCGCGAAGTCGCTGGACGTTCTCCAGCGCCGCAGGCGCGTTCTGCTCCAGCTTGCGGAGCTGGTCGAAGTCGGCCTTCTTGCTCTCCAGCTCCGTGGTGGTCTGCGAACACAGCTCGATGATGCGCTGGTTCCATTCGATCTTCTGCTGGTCGGTGTCGGGGATTTCGTCATCGAGTTTCTGCTTGAGACCGAACGCCTCGTCGAGGTTCTGGGATGCGGCCTGGAGGGCAGCCGTGAATTCGCCGATCGCGTCGTCACCGAACTGCGCCCGCGCGTAGTCCATCTCCTGCTCGCTGGCCTTCACCACGTCATCGGTGCGCACGAGCGCGATCCCGGCTTCCTGAGCGAGCTGCTCGATCTGAGCCTGCCGCGCGGCCCGCTCAGCGGCGGCCTTGCGGGCCCGCTTCACCAGGAGAAACACGACCGTCGCCAGCACCGCGATGACCACCACGACGCCGAACAGCATCCATGCCGTCGCGGCCCGCTTCGGGCCGTCCACCAGGATGTCCTGGATCTTCGCGGCGCCGTCGGACACGGCTCCTGCCCAGTCGCTCTTCTGCAGGGCGGGCAGCATCGCGTCGGTCACCTCGACCTGCTGCGACGCGTTCAGCGGGCCGCCACTGTCGGGCCCCGCCATCGCGAAGTTGCGATCCACGGTGGCGATGGAGATCAGGTACTGGCGGTCACTGAAATTGTTTCCATTGCGGGTGCGCTCGGTCCATTCGACGTCGCCCGTGGGGTTCGTGTAGGAGTCGATGAACACGACGAACAGCTCTGCGCCGCTGTCGGTGCTGAGCTGCGACAGCTGCTCGTTCAGCGCAGCCTCCTGGCCTGCGGTGAGCACATCGCTGGAATCGGTGACGTGGCCGCTCCCCGTCAACGGACCCGGATCGGTGGCGTACGCCGCCCCCATGCCGAGTCCGGCCAGCAGCACTCCTGCCACCGCACCGAGCGTCAGTACTCGTCTCAGACCCCGCATGCCACCCCCTGTTGAGCTCGAGGTTCCGGTTCTGCGACCACTCTATTCATCCCGGCCAGCGAGGTCATCACCGACTTCCCAGGTGTGGGAACGCCCACAGCGAAATCACACCCGACGTGTCACGGCCCGGCACACGCGCGTCGGCCGGAACCGGCCGGGTCACGCGCCTAGGCTGAGAGATTCAGGAGGTCAGGATGGACGATCGGTACGGCGCGGACGTACTCGCGCCAGGATGGCGCGATGCGGGACGCAAGCTCGTGAAGAAGGTCCCCGCGGAACGGGACCTGGTGGTCGAGGTCGCCGCTGACGGGTACTGCGGCGCGGTGACGAAGTCGACCCACGCCGAGGTCGAGCTGGAGGACTGGAAGGGACGCAAGCGGCTGTTCCCGCTGGGTCATGGGTTCCTCATCGAGGGGGAGCTCGTCGAACTGGTTCCCGCCGCCCCGAAGGAGCCGACCACCGGCAAGACCCGCACGGCGTCGGGCTCCTTCGCCGTAGCCGATGCACGTGCCCGCACTGCCCGCCCGAGCCGGATCCTGGTCGAAGGACGCCACGACGCCGAGCTCGTCGAGAAGGTCTGGGGCGCCGATCTGCGCATCGAGGGGGTCGTGGTGGAGTACCTCCAGGGCGTCGACAACCTCGCCGATCTGCTCGAGACCGAACCCCCGACGGCGCAGCGGCGTTACGGGGTCCTGGTGGACCATCTGGTGCCGGGCTCCAAGGAGACCCGCATCGTGGAGAAGCTCCTGAAGGGCCCTCACGGCAAGCACATGAAGATCGTGGGACACCCGTACATCGACGTCTGGCAGGCCGTCACACCGCAGGCGATGGGGATCACAGCCTGGCCCGTGATCCCGCGAGGCGTGGAATGGAAGGCCGGCATCTGCGAGGCGTTCCGCTGGCCCCACGAGGACCAGGCCGACATCGCCCGCGCGTGGCAGCGGATCCTGTCGCGCGTGACGACGTTCCGTGACCTGGAGCCGGCGCTCATCGGCCGGGTCGAGGAACTCATCGACTTCGTGACCGAATGACGCGCGGTCGCCCACGTGCAAGTTCGCGAGGCCGCGGAATGACCGTGCGGCGGGGTGTCCTACCCTTGATGGGTGAGTGATTCTGGCGCGCCCGAGAGCGTAGAAGCCCCGTTCCGCAAGAAGACCGTGTCCTTCGTGCGCCGCTCCGGCCGCATGTCGGACGCGCAGGAACGGGCGTACGCGGAGCTGGCGGACACGTTCCTGCTGGACATTCCGCGAGACGTCGCCTCGATGTCCGTGCACCCGGAGGCCGAGTTCATTCCGTCGTCGGCATATGGTCGGCAAGCGCCCCTCGTGGTCGAGATCGGATCGGGTCAGGGACACGCCATCGTGCACGCGGCCCAGCAGAATCCGGACACCGACTTCCTGGCCGTCGAGGTGTTCCGGGCGGGCCTGGCCCGCACCATGCTGGATGCCGACAAGGCGGGGGTGACCAACCTCCGCCTCGCAGAGGCGAACGCACCCGAAGTGCTCTCCAAGCTGCTGCCGCCAGCGAGCGTCACGGAGGTGTGGGTGTTCTTCCCCGACCCCTGGCACAAGGTGCGCCATAACAAGCGCCGCCTCATCCAGCCGGAGTTCACGCCGGTGATCGCCGACGCCCTTCGCGACGGCGGGTTGCTCCGCATGGCGACCGACTGGGAGGAGTACGCGCTCCAGATGCGCGACGTTCTGGACGCGTCCGAGCAGTTCGAGCGCGCGTTCGAGGGGGAGTGGGCGGAGCGGTTCGACGGTCGCGTGCTCACGGCGTTCGAGCGCAAGGGGCAGCGTGCCGGTCGCGACATCCGCGACCTCACCTACCGTCGCCGATCCCGCGCCTGAGCCGCGCCGCGCCCGGGCGTCACGCGCGTCGGGACCCATCGCGTCGCGATGATAGGCTCATGCGGTACGCCTCTGTAGCTCAGTGGATAGAGCGCCGGTTTCCGGTACCGTAGGTCGCAGGTTCGACTCCTGTCAGGGGCACAACAACACCCCGGGACTCAGATGAGAGTTCCGGGGTTCGTCGTTTCACGGCGAAGGGGATACATGGATTCTCGGGCGTCGGCGCGCACACGTGGCGCGCTGGTCGTGCAGGCACTGCCGGGTATCGTTCTTCACCTCATCCTGTCGGTGGTGGGAGGCCTCGTCGTGTTCCTCCTGCGGCTCGCGGCCGCCGGATGCGGGGAGAGCGGCCGGCAGTGCAACTTCGCCGCCATCGGGATCGGCCAGAATTCCCTGGTCTTCGTCGTCCCGGCCATCTGGGCTCTCACGGCTGCGGCAGCACTCGTGTCCGCGGCATCGAGCGGCAAGCCGGCGAACCGGGTGATCGCCCGGGGCGTTGTGGCAACCGGGGTTTACCTGCTGGTTGCTGCCGGTCTGACGCTTCTCGGCCTGTACGTGCTGTGAGCTGCGGTGCGGGCTCGGCGCGGCACCCCCGCACGCTAGCCCCGTGCTGCGCGCCATACCCGCGGACTCGTACCGCAACCGTAGCCCGCCGCGCGGGACCCGCCATCGGGCCGCTGCGCGTCGGCGACGCATCCCGGGGGGAGAATGGACCCGATGGATGACAACGCGACCCTCCTCGCTCTGGTGCGACACGGGCAGACCGACTGGAATAGACAGGATCTGCTGCAGGGCTCCAGCGATATTCCGCTGAACGCCACCGGGCGCGCACAGGCCACGCAGGCGGGCCTTCTCCTGTCCGATGCGTCGTGGGACCGGATCGTGACCTCCCCTCTGCAGCGGGCGGTCGAGACCGCGCGGATCATCGCCGAGATCTGCGGGGTGGACTCCCTCGACGTCGATCCGGCGCTCGTGGAGCGTGACTATGGCGCCGCGGAGGGCATGACGCGCGAGCAGGCGACGCTCCGGTTCGGCACCGACTGGCCCGGCGAGGAGTCGTACGAGGATCTCACCGTTCGCGCCGTGGCGGCCGTGGACGCGATCGCTTCCCGGTACCCGGGGCAGCGCCTGATCCTGGCGACCCACGGCACCTTCATCCGCGCATTCGCCGATGCCGTGGTCGGCGCGCCGACGGTCAAACCGGAAAACGCGCACTCGGTGCGGTTCTCGGGCGCGCCCGGAGCATGGACCGTGACAGCGGGACTGCACCTGGTCTGAGGCTCTAGTCGGCGTCGGGCAGGTAGGCCACGATCGTGAGATCCGGGGCGTCCTGCGGGGTGATCTTCACCTGCTCGAACACCCGCTCACCATCGACCGGATGCACGAAAGCGCGGCGTCGGGAGGCGAAACGGTCGATCTCGTGCTCGTCCCAGGCCGCCGCGAAGTCCGGGCTCGCTTCTCGCAGGAAGCCCACGAGGCGCACGTGGTCAGGCCCGCCGATCCGGCCGCCGGCCTCGGCGCGGTACTCCGCAAGGAACTGTCGCGATGTGACGTCCCAGTCGGGAAGCATCGCGCGCACATACGGATCGGTGAACACGAACACCAGCAGGTTGCGCTCCTCCGCGGGCGCCGTCGCCACCCCGGGGAACAGATGCGCGTACGCGGGATTCCACGCCGCGATGTCCCAGTGGGGCGTGACGGCGAACGCGGGGGCCGGGTCGAGAGCGTCGAGCAGGTGCTGCACGTGCGCCGGCACCGGCGCCGGAGCGAGCGGCTCGGGTCGCGGGGAGGGCGTGAAGCCCGCGAGCCCGAGCAGGTAGTCGTGCTCGGCATGGGTGAGACGCAAGTTCACCGCGATCGCGTCGATCACCTGCCGGGAGGGGTTGATGTCCCGGCCCTGTTCGAGCCACGTGTACCACGTCACCGAGACACCCGACAGGAACGCGATCTCCTCCCGGCGAAGCCCGGTCGTCCGTGCCCGTCCGACGGGGGGAAGGTCGTACTCCGCGCGGTTCACTCCGGTGCGCCGGCGACGCAGGAACTCGCCGAGTTCACGCCGTGAATCATCCATCGCGGTCATGAGCGCACCCTCTCTGATGGGAATCTGAACCTAGCAGTCTCACTACTAGTATCAGCGCCGTTCGGCTCCGGTGCCGACAATGCCCGAGGGCGCATCCATACTGGATCCATGCCGATGCTTCGCTCTCGTACCGTGACCCATGGCCGCAATATGGCCGGTGCCCGCGCACTGATGCGCGCTTCCGGTGTTGCCGATTCGGACATCGGCAAGCCGATCATCGCCGTCGCGAACTCCTTCACGGAGTTCGTCCCCGGCCACACCCACCTCCAGCCCGTCGGACGTATCGTCTCGCAGGCGATCCACGACGCCGGCGCCGTCGCACGTGAGTTCAACACGATCGCCGTGGATGACGGCATCGCGATGGGGCACGGCGGAATGCTCTACTCGCTCCCGTCTCGCGACCTGATCGCCGACTCGGTGGAGTACATGGTGAACGCGCACTGCGCCGACGCCCTGGTCTGCATCTCCAATTGCGACAAGATCACCCCCGGCATGCTGATGGCCGCGCTCCGCCTCAACATCCCCACCGTGTTCGTCTCCGGTGGACCGATGGAGGCAGGCCGGGTCACCCTCACCGACGGCTCGGTGCGCTCACTCGATCTCGTCAATGCAATCTCCGATGCCGTGGACGAGTCGATCTCCGATGCCGACATCAACCTCATCGAGGAGAACGCCTGCCCCACGTGCGGCTCGTGCTCCGGCATGTTCACGGCCAACTCGATGAACTGCCTCACCGAGGCCATCGGTCTGTCGCTGCCCGGCAACGGTTCGGTGCTCGCCACGCACACCGCTCGCCGTGCGCTGTACGAGAAGGCCGGCGCCACGATCGTCGACCTCGCCCAGCGCTACTACGAGAACGACGACGAGTCGGTGCTCCCGCGCTCGATCGCGACCCACGAGGCGTTCGACAACGCGATGGCGCTCGATGTCGCCATGGGCGGCTCCACCAACACGATCCTGCACCTGCTGGCCGCGGCCCGCGAAGCGGGTGTCGACTACGACCTGCACGACATCGACGCTCGTTCGCGTCAGGTGCCGTGCCTGGCGAAGGTGGCGCCCAACCCCGCCTACGGGAAGATGTACTACATGGAGGATGTCCACCGCGCCGGTGGCATCCCCGCTCTGCTGGGCGAGCTGAACCGCGGTGGGCTGCTGCACACCGACGTCAAGACCGTGCACTCCGACTCGCTGCAGCAGTGGATGGACGACTGGGACATCCGCGGCGGGAAGGCCACCGATGAGGCCACGGCCCTGTGGCACGCCGCGCCGGGCGGACAGCGCTCCTCAACCGCCTTCTCCCAGTCCAACGAGTGGACCTCTCTCGACACGGACGCTGCCGAGGGCTGCATCCGCTCGGTCGAGCACGCCTATTCGAAGGACGGCGGACTCGCCGTGCTGCACGGCAACATCGCCCGTCACGGCTCGGTCGTGAAGACGGCCGGCGTCGACGAGTCGATCTGGGTGTTCGAGGGTCCCGCCGTGGTCTGCGAATCGCAGGAGGAGGCGGTTCAGAAGATCCTGGACAAGACCGTGAAGGAGGGCGACGTCGTCGTCATCCGCTATGAGGGTCCCAAGGGCGGGCCGGGCATGCAGGAGATGCTGTACCCGACCTCGTTCCTCAAGGGCCGCGGCCTCGGCAAGAAGTGCGCCCTCATCACCGACGGCCGGTTCTCGGGGGGAACCTCGGGCCTGTCGATCGGGCACATCTCGCCCGAGGCCGCGTCCGGCGGCGAGATCGCGCTGATCGAGGACGGCGACCTCATTCACATCGACATCCCCAACCGCGCGATCCGCGTGCTCGTGGACGATGCCGAGCTGGACGCCCGCCGCGAGAAGCTCGAGGAGAACGGCGGTTACCACCCGAAGAATCGCGAACGGCACGTGTCGGCAGCACTGCGCGCGTACGCCGCGATGGCCACCTCCGCCGACAAGGGCGCCGTGCGCGACGTCGATGCGCTCTACCGGATGACCAGCCCACAGCCGGCCTGAGCACACGGTTAGAGGAGACGGAGGCACCCGCGATCCGCGGGTGCCTTCGTCGTCGCCGGCGCCGTGCCCGACTTCGTGCGCTGCTCCGCCGTTATGCCTCGACCTGCCAGGATCCGCGAGGCACCGTGCAGGAGCCCCCGCGAAGGACGCGCCGATGCCTGACCGCCGCTCGGATGCGCGAGTGACGCAAGATGGTGCCATGGCACGACTTCGTCCCCAGCGGATCATCGACATCCCGGCGCGCAACGCCCTGTTCCTCGTGCTCACGATCGACGCGGGCCGTGAAGAGGATGTGGTCGATGTGCTCAGCGACATCGGCGGGGTGATCCGCGGTGTCGCGTTCCGCGAACCGGAAGATGGGCTGACCTGCGTGGTCGGGATCGGAGCAGACGCGTGGGATCGCCTGTACTCGGCGCCCCGGCCGCCGGGTCTGCACCCGTTCGTCGCACTCGACGGCACCGCGCACCACGCGCCGTCGACACCGGGTGATCTGCTGTTCCACATCCGCGCTCGGCGGGCAGACCTCTGCTTCGAGCTGGGCCGGCGGATTCTGGAGCGCCTGGCGGGAATGGTGAGCGTCGTGGATGAGGTGCACGGCTTCCGGTACTTCGACGAGCGCGACTTCCTCGGCTTCGTCGACGGCACCGAGAACCCGCCGAACGGGATCGAGGCGGAGGATGCAGCCCTCGTCGCGGAGGGTCCGTGGGCGGGGACATCGACGGTGATCGTGCAGCGCTACACGCACCAGCTGGCCGACTGGGCGAAGCTGACCACCGAGCACCAGGAGGCCGTCATCGGTCGCACGAAGCTCTCCGACGTCGAATTCGCCGACGAGGACAAGGCTCCCGATTCGCACCTGGTCATGAACACGATCGAGGACGAGTCCGGCGTGCAGCGCAAGATCGTCCGGGACAACATGCCGTTCGGCACGCTGTCCACCGGGGAATTCGGAACGTACTTCATCGGCTACAGCGCGGATGTGGCCGTCACGGAACAGATGCTGCGGAACATGTTCACCGGGAAGGGTGCGGCAACCCACGACGCGATCCTCGACTTCTCCACCGCGCACACGGGATGCAACTTCTTCGTGCCGACGGAGAACTTCCTGGAGGACCCGGAGCCGTTCCTCGCCGCGCCCGCCTGACCGCGAGGCGCGGTTCGGGCCGCACAGGTGCGAGCGGTTCGGCCGGGGCGGGCAATGGAGGGCGACTCGGTGCAAAAGAGCGCCCTGGCTGCCCGTTCGCGGATTCCCGGAGCCGGCGCGCATGTGCGCTCCTGTGCGGTCATCGCGTTGCTGAGACGCCGTGCTCACGGGTTGCTACCGTATGCCCATGACAGCAGGGGATACCGCGGTGCACGTTCCGGACTCCCGGGCGCGGCAGCGAGAGCACGGACGAGACCTTCGCCGGGAGACACCGCGGTCTGCGCTCGCGGACACCGGGAGCGATGCCGATCGCGACCCGATCGGGATCCTGCGCGCTCAGAACGTCGACCGGCTGGCGGAGCTCGTCCCGCTGCGTCGCGAGCGGATGAGTGAATCGCCCTTCGCGTTCTACCGCGGTGCCGCAGCCGTCATGGCGGCCGACCTGGCCCGCACCCCGCGCACCGGAGTGGAGGTTCAGCTGTGCGGCGATGCGCACCTGTCGAACTTCGGGCTGTTCGCCGCTCGCGACCGCGACCTCATCTTCGACCTCAACGACTTCGACGAGACGGCTCCCGGTCCGTGGGAGTTCGATCTGAAGCGTCTGGTCACCAGCGTCGCGATCCTCGCCCGTCAACTCGGCCTCGGTGATGTCGACGAGGCTGATGCGGCCGCACGCACGTCTCTCGCGTACCGGATCGCGCTGTCGCGCTTCGCGGACATGGAGGCAGCCGAGCGCTTCTTCACGAGGATCTCGGCGAAGCGGATCCTGAAGGTCCTGGGCCGCGCCGGACTCGACGACGATGCCACCAGCGCCGCGACCAAGACCGTGCGCAAGGCGGAACGGAACACCTCGGAGCGCGCCCTCGGCAAGCTCACCGCCATCCGGGCGGACGGCGTGCGCCGCATCGTCGACCAGCCGCCGCTGACCACGCGCGTCGCGGGATGGGAGAGTGCCACGGCGGACGACCTCTTCCGCGGTTACGCCGACACCCTCGACGCCGATGCCGCGGCGCTGCTGTCCCAGTTCCGGGTGACCGATGCGGTGGTCAAGGTGGTCGGGGTCGGCAGCGTGGGCACCCGGTGTCTGCTCGTACTCACGACCAACGCCGACGATGAGGCGCTGTTCCTGCAGATCAAGGAGGCATCAGCGTCGGTGCTGGAGACGCACGCCGGCGCCGTCGCCGAAGCCGAACCCGGGATCCGCGTGGTGCGTGGCCAGCGCATCATGCAGGCATCCGGCGACCCGTTCCTCGGCTCCCTGCGTGCCGATAACGGCCGATCGTTCTACGTCCGGCAGTTCCGTGACAAGAAGGGCGGCGTGGACCCGATGCAGCTGCAGGGTGCCGATCAGATCGCCGCCTATGCCGGGCTCTGCGCCGTCGCCCTCGCCCGGGCGCACGCGCAATCCGGATTCGCGGCCACGATCTCGGGCTATCTCGGCGGCGGGCGCGGACTCGGCGCGGCCGATCACGCTCTGGCCCGGTTCGCCCTCGCATACGCAGACCGCAACGAGGCGGATCACGCCGCGCTCATCGCCGCGAGCGAGACCGACTGGTACCTGCCGGCCGGGGCTTAGCGGCTCGCCTCGCCCGCACGGGGGCGGGGAAGGGGCCGCATAGAATAGGGGGATCATGAATCCCGATTCGCTCGCCTCCGCCCTGTTCGACGTCGTCGCCCCCATCCTCGCGGAGCGACGCCCCGGCGAGGACCTCGGGGTGAGCGCTGCCGACATCACGCTGGAGCGCCCGAAGAACCGCGACCACGGCGACTGGGCGACCAACATCGCCATGAAGCTCGCGAAGAAGGTCGGCACAAACCCGCGGGAGCTGGCGCAGCAGATTGCCGACGCCGCATCGTCGATCGACGGTGTCGGTTCCGTCGAGGTCGCCGGGCCCGGATTCATCAACATCCGGCTGGAGGCCGGCGCCGCGGGTGAGCTCGCGCGCACCATCGTGACGGCCGGCGACACGTACGGTCACGCCGACACCCGCTCCGACGAGAACATCAACCTGGAGTTCGTATCGGCGAACCCGACCGGGCCGATCCACCTCGGCGGCACTCGGTGGGCCGCCGTGGGCGATTCGCTCGCGCGCATCCTGCAGTCCCAGGGCGCCTCGGTCACCCGCGAGTACTACTTCAACGACCACGGCGGACAGATCGACCGGTTCGCTCGCAGTCTCCTCGCCGCGCACCTCGGAGAGCCCACGCCGGAGGACGGCTACGGCGGCGCGTACATCGGCGAGATCGCCGCACGTGTCGTGCCGCTCTACGACGGCGATCTCTCCGTGCTGTCGCGGGAGGAGCAGCAGGAGGTGTTCCGCAGCATCGGCGTGGAGCTGATGTTCGCGGAGATCAAGCAGAGCCTGCACGACTTCGGTGTCGACTTCGACGTCTACTTCCACGAGAACTCGCTGCACGAGTCGGGTGCAGTGGAGCGCGCCGTGGCGCGTCTGCAGGAGCTCGGCCACATGTACGAGAAGGACGGCGCGCTGTGGCTGCGCACCACCGACTTCGGCGACGACAAGGATCGCGTCGTCATCAAGTCGGACGGCGACGCGGCCTACATCTCGGGCGACATCGCCTACTACCTCGACAAGCGCGAGCGGGGCTTCAACCGTGAGGTCATGATGCTCGGCGCCGACCACCACGGCTACGTCAAGCGTCTGATGGCCGTCGTCGCCGCCTTCGGCGACGAGCCGTACGTGAACCTGCAGGTGCTCATCGGCCAGATGGTGAACCTGGTGCAGGACGGCAAGCCGGTTCGCATGTCCAAGCGCGCGGGAACGGTCGTCACGATGGAGGACCTGGTCGGCATCGTCGGTGTCGACGCGGCGCGGTACGCCCTCACGCGCAGCTCGACCGACTCGAACCTCGACATCGATCTGGACGTGCTGCGCAAGCGCACGAACGACAACCCGGTGTTCTACGTGCAGTACGCGCACGCCCGGACGTTCAACGCGGCCCGGAACGCCGAGGCGGCCGGAGTCGATCGCTCCGTCTTCGCCCCCGAGACGCTGACGCACGAGACCGAGTCGGCGCTCCTAGGCGCGCTGCAGGAGTTCCCGCGACTGGTCGCGTTCGCCGCGGACGTCCGCGAGCCCCACCGCGTCGCCCGCTACCTCGAGGAGATCGCGGGGCTCTACCACCGCTGGTACGACAACTGCCGCATCGTTCCCCTCGGCGATGCGCCGGTGGAGCCGGTGCACCACAGCCGCCGCTGGCTGAACGACGCCACCGGTCAGGTCCTGCGCAACGGCCTCCAGCTCCTGGGCGTCAGCGCCCCCGAGCGGATGTGACATGACCACCGATGCCACCATGGCCGGCGCGCGCCCGAAGCGGCGTCGCTGGCCGTGGGTGCTCGCTGCGGTGGTTGTGCTGCTCGTCGCTGTCGTCGTCGCTGCCGAACTGATCGCCCGTGCGGTCGTGCCCGGGATCGTGGCCGACAAACTCCGTACCGCTCTCTCGCTTCCGGCCGACCACCCCGTCCAGGTGGGCGTCGACGGCTGGGCTCTCCCGCAGGTGATCGGCCAGCGCCTCGACCATGTCACCGCTTCCTCGGACGGCGTGGCCCTCGGGGCGCTGACCGCCGATGTCTCGGGCACAGCCGAGGGAGTGCGGTTCGACGGCGCGATGGAGTCGGCTCAGATCAGTGCGGACATCTCCGCCGATCAGATCCTCGCTCTCGTGTCCACGGCGGGCGTGCCCGTGGAGGACGTTTCGTTCGGCGACGGTGTGGTCACGGGGTCAGCGGCGCTGTCGGTGTTCGGTCAGCACATCCCGCTCGCCCTCACGCTCGCCCCTGCCGTGGCGGACGGCGATCTGCAGCTCACCGCCGAAAGCGTGGACGTGGGCGGGCTCACGCTCAGCGCGGATGGGGTGCGCGAGAGGTTCGGGAGCCTCGCCGACTCCGTCATCGGCCCCTGGCCGGTATGCCTGCGCGGTCAGCTCCCCGCCGGGGTGCGGCTCACCGCGGTCACGGTCAGCCCCGATGCTCTCGTGGCTACCGCCGACCTCGATGGACGTATCGCGCTGGATCCGTCGTTGCAGGCGATGGGAACCTGCGACTGACCCCAGCCGGGTTTTTCCCGATCCTCCTGCGCCGATGACGCGGAAGGTCACCTGGACGGGGCCGGCATGCCGGTTGCCCTAGACTTTTGGGACGATCCGACGCGCCTCAGCGCAGCGACCGCACCCGTCCAGATTGGTCCACCATGTCTTCCGCCCTGCCCGACAGCCTTGCTCCCGGGTGGCTTCATGAGCCTGCCGACGCCAACGCCCTGGCCGCGGGGGTCTGGCCGGCTCGCTCCGGTCGTGATGCCCGCGGCCGCCTGATGCTCAACGGCATCCCCGCCACCCGCCTGGCGGAGACCTATGGCACCCCGGTGCTCGTGCTCGATGAGGACGAAGTCCGCGAGCGCGCGCGCGGTGCCGCACACGCCTTCGCCGCGGCCGCAGAGCGCCACGGCACCACCGCGCGGGTGTACTACGCGGGCAAGGCCTTCCTCTCCACCCAGATCGCTCGGTGGGTGACGGAAGAGGGCCTGAAGGTCGACGTCTGCAGTCCCGGCGAACTGGCGGTCGCGCTGCGTGCAGGCGTGGCTGCGGCCGACATCGGCTACCACGGCAACAACAAGAGCAGTGCAGCTCTCGCCGAGGCGCTGGAGGCCGGCCTGCGCACGATCGTGGTCGACAACATCGACGAGCTGCGACGCCTCGATGCCGTCGCGCGGGCCGCCGGCACGTGTGTCCGCGTGGTGCTGCGCGTCCAGAGCGGCGTGCACGCCGAGACGCACGACTTTCTCGCCACCGCGCACGAAGACCAGAAGTTCGGTCTCTCCGCCCTCGATGCCGAGGCGGCTGCCGCTCTCATCCATGAGACGGACGCCCTCGATCTCGTCGGGGTGCACTGTCATATCGGCTCGCAGATCTTCGGCGTGGCCGGCTTCCGCGAATCGGCCTCGCGCGTCATCGACCTCTCCATCCGTCTCGGTGGCGGCGAACCGCTGCCCGTCCTGAACCTCGGCGGCGGGTTCGGCATCGCCTACACCTCCGCCGACGACCCGACGCCGCTGCCGGTGCTCGCCGATGCGATCATCCAGGCTGTGGCAGAGGTTGCCGCTGAGCGCGGTGTGGCGCTGCCCGAGCTCGCCTTCGAACCCGGCCGTGCGATCGTCGGCACCGCCGGGGTGACGCTCTACCGGGTCGGGTCCGTGAAAGACGTCACGGTGGAGACGTCTCACGGCACGGGGCAGCGCACCTACGTCGCCGTGGACGGCGGAATGAGCGACAACGCCCGCCCCGCGCTGTACGGAGCCCAGTACTCGGCGCGCCTGGCCGACCGGACCAGCTCCGCTGCCCCCGCCCTCACCCGCGTGGTGGGCATGCACTGCGAATCCGGCGACATCGTGGTGGATCACGAGTACCTTCCCGGCGACGTCGCCGACGGCGACCTGCTGGCGGTGCCGGTCACGGGCGCCTATTGCGCATCGCTCGCCAGCAACTACAACCACGTTCCGCGCCCGCCGGTGGTCGCCGTCTCCGGCGGCACCGCGCGGGTCATCGTCCGTGGTGAGACCATCGCCGACCTGCTCGCGCGCGACGCGGGTGTGGACGGCGCGAATGAGCCGGTCATCGGCTCGGAGGAGAACGCATGATCGACTACCGACGCCTCCGCATCGCCCTGCTCGGAGCCGGCTCCGTCGGCTCGCAGGTGGCCAGACTCCTGCTGGAGCAGCGCACCGAACTGGCTGACCGCGCCGGTGCCGATCTGGAGCTCGTCGGCATCGCGGTGCGCGACGTGAACGCACCCCGCGACACCGAGCTGCCTCGTGAACTCTTCACCACGGATGCGGCCGCCCTCATCCACGGAGCCGATATCGTGATCGAACTCATGGGCGGACTGGAGCCCGCGCGCGAGCTCATCCTGGAGGCCATCAACTCCGGTGCCGACGTGGTCACCGGCAACAAGGCGCTGCTGGCCACGAGCGGTCCCGAGATATTCGAGGCCGCTGAGCAGGTGGGCGCCTCGGTGTCTTACGAGGCGGCCGTGGCCGGAGCCATCCCGATCATCCGCCCGCTGCGCGACTCCCTCGCCGGAGACCGCGTCAAACGGATCATGGGGATCGTCAACGGCACCACCAACTACATCCTGGACCGTATGGACACCGAGGGTGCCGACTTCGACGCGGTGCTCGCGGACGCACAGCGCCTGGGGTATGCCGAGGCCGACCCCACCGGAGACGTCGAGGGCTTCGACGCGGCGCAGAAGGCCGCCATCCTCGCCAGCCTCGCCTTCCACACCGCCGTGCCGCTCGAATCGGTGCACCGTGAGGGGATAACGACCGTCACCGCCTCGATGATCGAGGCCGCACGTCACGCCGGTTTCGTCATCAAGCTGCTGGCAGTCGCCGAGCGCATGGACACCGACGGGCAGGAGAGCATCTCGGTGCGCGTCTACCCGGCGCTCGTGCCCCGCGAGCACCCCTTGGCGAGCGTTCACGGCGCGAACAACGCCGTCTTCGTGGAGGCTGAGGCCGCCGGCCCTCTCATGTTCTACGGTGCCGGCGCGGGTGGCGTGCAGACGGCCTCGGCCGTGCTCGGAGACGTGGTCTCCGCCGCCCGCCGCCACATCGCCGGCGGCGTGGGCGTGGGGGAGTCCACGCGCGCGAACCTGCCGATCCTCCCGATCGGCGCTGTGACCACCCGCTACCAGATCACCCTGGAAGTGACGGATCAACCCGGTGTGCTCGCGACCGTCGCAAGCATCCTCAGCGACGGCGGCGTGTCCGTTGCGACGGTCGAACAGACTGTCGTCGACGGCGCTGGTACGGCCCGCATCGTGATCGGCACGCACACCGCACGCGAAGAAGACCTGAGCAGCACCGTTCAGCGGCTTTCGGCCAGCGACGTCGTCCGCGCCGTGAGCAGCGTGCTGCGCGTTGAAGGAGAGTGACGTGGCACGTTCCACGAGCGGACGAGTCCGCGATGCCGTCGACCCCCGCCCGGTAAGGCCGCGCCTCGCATGAGCGCTCGCACGGTGGCGGTGCGCGTTCCCGCGACGAGTGCCAACCTGGGTCCGGGCTTCGATACGCTCGGCCTGGCCCTGAGCGTCTACGACGACCTGACGGTGACAGAGCTGCCCGCAGGGGAGCTCGACATCGAGGTCACCGGGTCGGGTTCCGAGGACATCCCGCGGGATGAGTCGCACCTGGTCGTGCGGACGATCCGGCATGTGTTCGATGAGTACGGGGTGCCACAGCCCGGCCTCCGCCTGGTGGCGCACAACGTCATCCCGCACGGCCGCGGGATGGGATCCTCCGGCGCGGCCGTGGTGGCCGGCATCCTGGCCGCCAAGGGGCTGCTCGAAGGCCGCGTTGAGCTGAGCGACGCCGATCTGCTGCGCATCGCGACGGAGATCGAGGGCCACCCCGACAACGTGGCACCGGCCCTGTTCGGCGGTCTCACGATCGCATGGATGACTCCTGAGGGACCGGCTCACAAGAAGCTGCTGGTGCATCGCGGCGTCTCCCCGGTGGTGTTCGTCCCCGACTTCACGATGTCGACCTCGCTGGCTCGCAGCCTGCAGCCCACCCAGGTGCCGCGCGAGGACGCGGTGTTCAACGTGTCGCGCTCGGCCCTGCTGATCGCCGCGCTCATCCAGAGCCCGGAACTGCTGCTGTCCGCCACGGAGGACAAGCTGCACCAGGACTACCGTGCGCAGGCGATGCCCGCCACGATCGAGCTGGTCAGGGCGCTGCGCGCCGAGGGATTCCCCGCGGTCGTATCGGGTGCCGGTCCTTCGGTGCTCGTGCTGGCGGACGGCCCGGGTGCGCGTGCGGCGGCTGTCGAGCTCGCCGCCGGTGTCCCGGGTGCGACATGGGATGCGCGCATGCTCGCCGTCGATTTCAAAGGTGCTACAGTGAGGAACATATCGGGGGATTCCACGCCCGGAGCGTGATCTGACCTCCGATCGCAATTCTGCGAAAACCTCTGCATCATCCCATCGGGAGAACGCAACTTCCCTCCCGATGGTCGTGCTCGTCCGAGTGACGAATGCAGAGATGTCTGACACTTCCCATATTCAGAGGAGCACTCGTGGAGTCGAACTCCGACATCGAGAACACCCCTGCCGTCGAGGCGGCACCCGCCGCCGAGGCAGCACCCGCCCGCAAGCGCGCACCGCGACGTGCGACGACGGCGTCGGCGGCCAAGGCAGCAGCCGACGCATCTGCCGAGGCCGCACCCGCCGCAGACGCGGCGCCGGCTGCGGAAGAGCCCCCGGCCAAGGCGCCGCGCAAGCGCGCACCTCGCCGCAGCACTGCCGCCGATGCGGCCGAGGCGCCCGCGGCCGAGGCATCCGCCGCTGAAGCGCCGAGCGCCGAGGCTGCAAGCACGGAGGAGGCGCCGAAGAAGCGCCCGTCGCGCGCCCGGAAGCCGAAGGCCGACGCCGAGGCCCCTGCGGAGGCCAGCGCAGACGCCGCTCCCGCCACCGACGCCGCGGCAGAGGCCGAGGCTCCCGCCAAGCCCAAGCGCACCCGTGCCACCAAGGCCGCTGCCGCTCAGGCCGCGGCGGAGGAGAACGCCGCGCCGGTCGCCGGAGCCGAGGGCGCAGTCGATGCTTCGCGCCCGGAGTCCGCTGACAAGGCAGCGACGGCTCCCGCAGCCGATGCCCCGCAGACGCCGGACAGCGGCGAGCAGGCCGAGGGCGGCGAGCAGGCCGAGGGCGGCCGCCGCACCCGTAACCGCAACCGGAACCGGAACCGCAACGGTGGCGATGGTTCGCAGAACGGCAACGGTCAGCAGAACAACGGCGGCCAGAACAACGGTGGCCAGAACAACGGCGACCGCCAGCAGAACGCCGGCGGCCGCAACAACCAGAACCAGAACCACGGGGATGACGAGGGCGGCTCGCGCAGCCGCAAGCGCACGAACCGCCGCGGCGCCAACCAGCAGCAGGACGAGTTCGAGCCGGAGATCGGCGAGGACGATGTCCTGATCCCGATCGCGGGCATCCTGGATGTGCTGGACAACTACGCGTTCGTGCGCACCACCGGCTACCTCGCCGGCCCGAGCGACGTGTACGTCTCTCTCGGACAGGTGAAGAAGTACAACCTGCGCAAGGGCGACGCCGTGGTCGGTGCGATCAAGCAGCCCCGCGAGGGTGAGCAGAGCGGCCGCCAGAAGTACAACGCGCTGGTGAAGGTGGACTCGATCAACGGCCTGTCGGTCGACGATGCGGCCGCTCGCGTGGAGTTCGGCAAGCTGACCCCGCTGTACCCGCAGGATCGGCTCCGCCTCGAGACCGCGCCGGAGAAGCTGACCCAGCGCATCATCGACCTGGTCGCCCCGATCGGCAAGGGTCAGCGCGGGCTGATCGTCGCACCCCCGAAGGCGGGCAAGACGATCGTGCTGCAGCAGATCGCCGATGCCATCGCGCAGAACAACCCCGAGGTCCACCTCATGGTCGTGCTGGTCGACGAGCGTCCGGAAGAGGTCACCGACATGCAGCGCCGGGTGAAGGGCGAGGTCATCGCCTCCACCTTCGACCGTCCTGCCGAGGACCACACCACCGTGGCGGAGCTGGCCATCGAGCGCGCCAAGCGCCTCGTGGAGCTGGGGCGCGACGTGGTCGTGCTGCTCGACTCCATCACTCGCCTCGGACGCGCATACAACATCTCGGCCCCCACGTCGGGTCGCGTGCTCACCGGTGGCGTGGACGCTTCGGCGCTCTACCCGCCGAAGCGCTTCTTCGGCGCCGCGCGCAACATCGAGAACGGCGGCTCGCTGACGATCCTCGCGACCGCGCTCGTGGAGACCGGCTCCAAGATGGACGAGGTCATCTTCGAGGAGTTCAAGGGCACCGGCAACTCCGAGCTGCGTCTCAGCCGTCAGCTCGCGGACAAGCGCATCTTCCCGGCGGTGGATGTCAACGCGTCCTCGACGCGTCGCGAGGAGATGCTGCTCAGCCCCGACGAGGTCAAGATCACCTGGAAGCTGCGTCGCGCCCTCGCCGGCCTCGACCCGCAGCAGGCGGTGGAGGTCATCCTGGGCAAGCTCAAGGAGACGTCCTCCAACGTGGAGTTCCTCGTGCAGATGCAGAAGTCCATTCCGGCTCCCACCGGCGGCTCCTCGCACGCGCACGAGAACAACATCCGCTGAGCCACGATCCAGACGCTGATGTTCGAGTCCGTTCAGGCTCTGATCGACGAGCACCGCGAGGTCGAGCGGGAGCTCGCCGATCCGGAGGTGCACGCCGACGCCGCCCGTGCCAAGCGGGTGAACCGGCGCTACGCCGAACTCAGCAGGATCGTGAAGGCTCATGAGGACTGGGTGGCGGCGGGGGAGGACCTCGCCGCCGCTCGGGACCTCGCCAAGGAGGATGACGCGTTCGCTGCGGAGATCCCGGCGCTCGAGGAGCAGCTGGCGCTCGCGCAAGAGAAGCTGCGCCGCCTGCTGATCCCGCGTGACCCCGACGACGCTCGCGATGTGATCATGGAGATCAAGGCGGGAGAAGGCGGCGCGGAAAGCGCGCTGTTCGCCGCCGACCTGCTGCGGATGTACTCGCAGTACGCCGCGCATCAGGGGTGGAAGGTCGAACTGCTGGAGCGCAACGAAAGCGATCTCGGCGGGTACAAGGACGTCCAGGTCGCCATCAAGGGCTCCTCGTCCGATCCGTCGCAGGGCGTGTGGGCCCACCTCAAGTACGAGGGCGGGGTGCACCGCGTGCAGCGGGTGCCCGCCACGGAATCTCAGGGGCGCATTCACACCTCCACGACCGGCGTGCTGGTGTTCCCCGAAGTCGATGAACCCGAGGAACTGCACATCGACCCGAACGATCTGAAGATCGATGTCTACCGCTCGTCGGGTCCGGGCGGGCAGTCGGTGAACACCACCGATTCCGCGGTTCGGATCACCCACGTCCCGTCCGGGATCGTGGTGTCCATGCAGAACGAGAAGAGCCAGTTGCAGAATCGCGAGGCCGGCATGCGCGTGCTGCGTGCCCGGCTCCTCGCCAAGCAGCAGGAGGAACTCGCCGCCGCCGCATCCGATGCGCGCAAGTCGCAGATCCGCGGCATGGACCGCTCAGAGCGGATCCGCACATACAACTTCCCGGAGAACCGCATCGCGGATCATCGCACGGGCTACAAGGCCTACAACCTGGACGCCGTACTCGATGGCGCCCTGGAGCCGGTGATCGCCTCGTGCATCGAGACCGACGAGCAGGAGCGACTGTCCGCTCTCGGCGACCAGTCCTGACGACGCACGCCAGCCGAGCCCGCACGCGCGGTGGCGCCGGGTTCGGCTGACATCCGCCGGTCAGGTGAGCGTCATGAACTGGGTGGGATCCTCGAGGGGCTCGAAACCGTATGACGCGTAGAGGCCGTGGGCGTCCGCAGTGATCAGCATGACGCGGCGCAGGTTCAGCGGCTCCAGCTCGGCGGTGATCCCGGACATGAGGAGCTTGCCGATACCTTCGCCGCGGCGATCGGGGTCGACGAAGACGTCGCAGAGCCACGCGAAGGTGACGCCGTCGGTGATGATGCGGGCATACCCGACCTGATCCCCGGACTCGGCGTCATAGACGCCGTAGGCGCGGGAGTTCGCGATCGCCGCGGCGTGACGCTCGCGGGCTCGGCCCCGCCCCCAGTACGACTCCTCAGCGATCCATCGGTGGGTGCGGTCGATGTCGATGCGGGCGGGGTCGGCGGAGAACTCGTAGAGGGTCATGTGGCAACGCTAAGACCCGGCCGGTCCGCTGAGACCAGTCCAGCGCGCCGGTGGTGGCCGGTCCTCCGCGACGTGCAGCGCCCCCCGGCCACGGGGACCGGCCATCTCCCATCAGCGGAACGTCCCGGCGATCGCGTGCGCCGTACTACGTGCGCCCTGGTTCGCCGCCCACCGCGTGATCGGGCGGAGCAGCCTGCCGAGAGGAAAGCCGCCGGAGACGGTGCGGTGCCACTCCACCGTGACCTGCAGACGCGTCCCGCCCGCCGACGGCGCCAGATCGAGGAACAAGTGCTGCCGGTTCGCGCGCGCGAGCGCCGGATACGTCACCGCCCACACGACCCTCGTCGGCTCGGCGGCGTCGATGAGCTGCCACTGCTGCAGACGGGCGCCTTCGCGCATGCGCAATGGACGACCGTCGGGGCCGGTCGCGGGAGCGTTCGTCAGCCAGAGCCCCCCTTCCTGCTCTCGCGCCGGCTCCCCGACGGCGGGCGCCCATTCGTGCAGGCGAGCCGGATCGCAGACCAGCGCCCAGACCGTGTCGATCGGCGCCGCGACGTGGGCGCTGGCGCTGCCGCTGAGCACGTCCGTGGCGGCGCGACGCTGCGACGAGGGTGCATCGGCCGCCGCGTCGAGCACCCGCTCGAGCTCCGTGCGATCCAGCCCGGTGTGCGCCAGCACGTCGGCGACGTGACCGCTGGGCTCGTCGAGCACAGCGCGGAGGATGCTCGCGGAAAAGTCTCGGCTGGCGGGGACCGACTGGAACAGCTGCAGCACACGCGGACTCCACGTGCACCGTGCGGTCCGCCGCGCGGAGGAGTCATCGGGCTCCACGGCATCCGCGCTCACCCCGAGTGCCGAGAGCCGCTGCGATCGGGTGGCGGCGATCGCTGCGCGCATGCTCTCCCGGTCCAGGCCGCCCGATCGCAGCGCCTGTCCACCGAGCCCGTCGTCCAGGGTGAGCGCGACCAGCAGATCGTCCAGATCCGCGACCGATCGGTGATGCCGTGCCGCTTCCGTGAAGCCCGCCATCGAGAGGGTCTGGGACGTGCCCACGGTGGCGGCGATGCGATTCACGACGACCTCCGCGGCAGGGCGATCGTCGGATCGACGCGGCGGCTGTACTTCTTGTGGACGGCCTGCCGCGTCACGCCGAGGGATGCGGCGATCTCGGTCCAGCTCATCCCGGCGCGCAGAGCCGCCTCGACCTGTCGCAACTCGAGTGATTCGGTGAGCTCTCGTAGCGAGACGACGGCACGCAGCCCCGCGCGCGGATCGGAGGTGTCGGTGGCCACATCCACCATCGTGATCTGGGTCATGCTGTCAACCTAGGTTGCTTCTAGGAAGTTGTCAACCAAGGTTGCGAATGTCATTCGAACCCGGGGGGCCGGGGGAGCGCGCCCCGCTCGGCTTCCAGTCGCCCCGCGAGCGCGAGGATCGCACGCTCGCCGCCGGGCCGTCCCACAAGCTGGACGCTCCAGGGACGACCGCTTGGGCCCGCGAGGATCGGGACCGTGATCGCGGGAAGACCCGCGACGTTCACCCAGCTGGTGTGCGGCGCGTACTCGACCTGCTGGGCGAAGGTGCGCTCGGCATCCTCGGTGCGATACCACCCGAGCGGGCGGGGGTCGAGGGCGAGCGCGGGCGTGAGGACGGCGTCGTACCGCGCGAAGGTCTCGATGGTGCGACGCTCGAACAGCCGCGCTGCGGCATAGGCGGACACCAGTCGCCGCGCGTCGAGATCACGACCCTCGCGCACGAGCCAGGCCGTGATCGGCTCCACCCGGGCGAGTGCGTCCTCGTCGAGCGGGAGGGTCGCGGCACTGGCGCGCCACAGTGTGCCGAACAGTTCCGGGTATCCGGTCGGCTGCCAGTCGGCGCTCTCCACGTCGGCGCCGGCGGCTGCGAGGACCGTCGCAGCGTGGTCGTAGGCTGCCCGCGCATGGGGATCCAGCACGATGTGCATGGCGTGGTCCCAGGGGGTGGTCAGCGTCATGCCCAGGCGCAGTCCCGTGATCTCCGCGCGCGCAGCATCGGCGAACGGACCCGTCCCCGGAGCCACCACCGATCGGTGAGACGGCGCGATCGCGGCGAGCACGTCCAGGAGCAGGGCGGCGTCTCCGACCGTACGCGTGATCGGGCCGTTGACCGCGAGGGCGTCATACGAGTCCAGTCCGGCACCGATCGGCAGCCGCCCCCGGGACGGCTTCAGCCCGACAACGGCACAGGTGGCAGAGGGGATGCGGATCGAACCGCCCCCGTCCGAGGCCGGAGCCCACGGGAGCAGACCTGCCGACACGGCCGCTGCGGCGCCGCCGCTGGAGCCCCCTGCACCGGTGGCGAGATCCCACGGATTACGGGCTGCTGGACCCACACGGGGCTCCGTGAAGCCGGTGAGGCCGAACTCCGGTGTCGTGGTCTTGCCCAGACTGATCCCGCCGGCGGCGTCGAGGGCTTCGGCCAGCGGATCGGACGTGACGGGGATGTGATCGCTGAAGGCTCGCGAGCCGTAGCGGGTGGGCACTCCGGCGCGGGCCACGAGATCCTTGTCGCCGAACGGGACGCCGTACAGGGGTCCGCGGGGCAGATCACCGGCTGCTCGCCGCAGCGCGGCATCCGCGGTGACCTCGGTGAAAGCGCCGACCTGCGTGCCCAGCCGATCGATCCGCTCCAGATAGTGCCCGACCACCTCGGTCGGACTCAGCGCGCCGGTGGCGATCTCGGCGGTGAGTTCGCCGACGGTCAGGTCATGGATCCGGGTCACCGTTCGAGCCTATGCGCTGCGGCTGACCGGATGAGCGAGATCAGATCATGTACTCGGGCGCGGTGAGCACCGCGCGTGTGTCTTCCCCCGGGACGCGGGGCCGCGCTTTCGCGGGGATGCCGATGAGGACGGAGTCCGCGGGGGCGTCACGCGTGACGACGGCGTTGGCGCCGATCGCGGAGCGCGCGCCGATGGTGATGTCGCCGAGCACCTTCGCTCCGGCGCCGATGGCCACACCGTCCTCGATGGTGGGGTGGCGCTTGCCTGCTGCGTGGGTGCGTCCGCCGAGGGTGACGCCGTGGTACATCATGACGTCATCGCCCACGATCGCGGTCTCCCCGATCACCACGCCCGCGCCGTGATCGATGAAGAACCTCCGTCCGATCGTGGCGCCCGGATGGATCTCGATGCCGGTGAGGAAGCGCGCGAACTGTGATCCGGCCCGCGCGACGAAGCGCAGATTCCGGCGCCATAGCCAGTGATTGAGCCGGTGCGCCCACAGCGCGTGCAGTCCCGGGTACAGCAGCGCGATTTCCACCGAGGTGCGCGCCGCCGGATCACGCAGGCGCGCGGCAGCGAGATCCTCGCGCAGGCGGGACAGAGCGGTCATGATCCCATCCTGCCGCCTTCGGGGAGCAACCGGCCGAGTATGACGCGCTGGCTGCGACGACGGCGCCTCCCGAAACGATGAGCGGGCCGGATCGATGCGATCCGGCCCGCTCAGATGCGGCGGTGGCTCAGCCCTCCCGAAGGTCCTCGAAGAGCGCGGTGGTGATGTAGCGCTCGCCGGTGTCGGGGATGACGACCACGATGCGCTTGCCCGCGGCCTCAGGACGCCGGGCGATCTCCAGCGCCGCCCACACCGCCGCGCCGGCGGAGATGCCGGCGAGGATGCCCTCGTTCGAGGCCAGTGCGCGGGAGGACGCGATGGAGTCCTCGAACGTGACGTCGATGACCTCGTCGATGACGTCCCGGTTCAGGATCGGCGGGATGAAGTTCGGCCCGATTCCCTGGATCTTGTGGGGTCCCGGGGTCCCCTCCGTCAGCAGGGGCGAGTCCTTCGGCTCCACGGCGACGATCGTGATGCCGGGCACCTTCTCCTTCAGCACCTCGCCGACGCCGGTGATGGTGCCGCCGGTGCCGATGCCCGCCACGAAGTAGTCGATCGCCCCGTCGGTGTCGCGCAGGATCTCCGCAGCGGTGGTGCGGCGGTGAACGGCCGGGTTCGCCTCGTTCGCGAACTGGCTCGCCAGAATCGCGCCCGGGGTCTCGGCCACGATGCGCTCGGCCTCGGCGACCGCGCCCTTCATCCCGCCGGCGGGGTCGGTGAGGACCAGTTCCGCGCCGAACGCCTTCAGCAGCACGCGACGCTCGACGGACATCGACGCGGGCATCGTGAGGATCACCTTGTAGCCGCGTGCGGCACCCACGAGGGCGAGGCCGATGCCGGTGTTGCCGCTGGTGGCCTCGACGATCGTGCCACCGGCGGGCAGAGTGCCGGACTCCTCCGCGGCATCGACCAGCGCCACCGCCAGGCGGTCCTTCACCGACGAGCCCGGGTTGAAGTACTCGAGCTTGGCCACCACTTCGGCGCCGGCGCCTTCCGTGAGGCGATTCAGGCGCACCAGCGGGGTGTCGCCGAACGTGGAGGTGATGTCTTCGTGAATACCAGCCATGTGCGGGGCCTTTCGGGTTGTGCGAGCAGCGTTGCCAGTCCTGGCACGATACGACGCCCGGCTGACCGACTTGCGTAATGTGACGCCGCTTGACGAGGCGATGACCGCAATAGGCTGGGGGAGCGTCGCCCGGACGCTGCCGAGGAAGAGGACCGATGACGACGGATTCGACGCTCACCCTGCGTGCCGCCCTGCAGGCGGGCGCCGCCGTGCTCGCCGAGGCCGGCATCCTCGACGCGGCGGTGGACGCGGAGCTCCTCGCCGCTCACGTACTCGAGCTGTCCCGCGGGGGTGTGCAGGCTGCCGTCGTCACGGGGAGGGACCTGAACTCACAGGAGGCTGCCGCGTTCGATGCGGCGATCGCGCGGCGGGCAGAGCGCGTGCCGCTGCAGCACATCACCGGACGCGCGCCGTTTCGTCATCTCGAGCTCTCCGTCGGACCGGGCGTCTTCGTCCCGCGCCCGGAGACCGAGATCCTCGCCCAGTTCGCGATCGACGCGCTCGCGGCCGTGCCGTCGCCGCGTCCACTCGCCGTCGATCTCGGAACCGGTTCCGGTGCGATCGCGATTGCCCTGGCCACCGAGGTGCCCCACGCGCGGATTGTCGCGGTGGAGCGCAGCGCGGATGCGTATCGGTGGGCCGCGCGCAACGTGGCACGACTCACCGACGGCAACCTCGAACTGCGTCACGGCAGTTTCGCGGACGCGCTCGACGATCTGAACGCACAGGTGTCGGTGGTCGCCTCGAACCCGCCCTACGTCCCGGCCGACGCGATTCCGCGAGATCCGGAGGTGCGCCTGCACGACCCGCGCGAGGCGCTGTACAGCGGCGAGGACGGCCTGGATGACATCCGGACCATCTCGCGGGTGGGGCTGCGTCTTGCACACTCGGGCGGCATGATCGTGCTCGAGCACGGCGAGTGGCAGGGTCAGGGCGTGCGGGACATCCTCACCTCGGACGGCTGGGTGGCCGCCGCGACGCACGCCGACCTCACCCATCGCGATCGCGTGACCACGGCCGTCCGCCCCTGATCGCCTCCGCCGTCCGCCGCGTCTTCACCGGGGGACTTCCGTGCGTGGACGGGAAGTCGTGCAACGCGGCGATTCTCGCCCGCCGACGGAAGTTTCACGGGAACCGCGGGACGCGCGCCGTAGACTGGGGCTGCCATGTCTCCTGTCTTCGACTGCTCTGATGAAACGCAGCTGCTCAGCGGCATGCGTCACGCCCGCCAGGCCATCGCCCGGGGCGAGCTGATCGTCCTTCCCACCGACACCGTGTACGGCGTGGGAGCCGACGCGTTCAGCCCTGCCGCCGTGCAGCGGCTGCTGGACGGAAAGGGACGCGGACGCGATCAGCCACCGCCCGTGCTGGTCGGCAGCGTCGCCGCGATGACCGCGCTGGTCAGCGAGGTTCCCGATGCGGTCAACGATCTGATCGAGGCGTTCTGGCCCGGCGGGCTCACCATCGTGCTCCCCGCCCAGGAGAGTCTGGTGTGGGACCTCGGGGAGACGCGCGGCACGGTCGCCGTGCGCATGCCCGATCACCGCATCGCCCGGGAACTGCTGATGGAGACCGGGCCGCTGGCCGTCTCCAGCGCCAACCTCACCGGTCAGCCCGCCGCCCGCAATGCCGCCGAGGCGCAGGACATGCTCGGCGACGCCGTTGCCGTCTATCTCGACGGGGGAGAGGTGGCCGAGGGCATCGCCTCGACGATCGTCGACGCGACGACCCTGGTCCGCGCGGCCGATCTGCCGGACGGGCAGCAGCCGGTGGTGCGGGTGCTGCGCGAAGGGGCGATCTCCCGCGAGCGGCTGCGGGAGGTGCTCGGCGACCTCCTCGAGGCCGATCCGGTGGCGGTTTCCATCGCCCTCACCTCCGATGCGGATGCTGACGCCTCCGATGACGCGGCGAGCGTGGAAGGCCCTCCCGGCGGCGAGAACGCGTGAAGCAGTATCTCTTCGCCATCATCCTCACGGGAGCCATGTCGCTCATGCTCTCGTGGGGCGTGTGGCAGTTGAGCATGCGCTTCAAGCTGTACCCCGGAATCCGCGAGCGGGACGTGCACACCACGCCCACCCCACGCCTGGGCGGGATCGCGATCTTCCTTGCGATCGCCCTGATGGTGCTCATCTCCCGCGCGAATCCATACTTCGCGCCCTTCTGGGCGGACCCGGCCCCCATCATCTCCGTGCTGATCGCCTCCGCCCTGATCGTCGGTGTCGGGGCAGCAGACGACATCTGGGATCTGGACTGGATGATCAAGCTCGGCGCGCAGTTCATCGCCGCGGGCATCATCACCATCGGGGGCGGGCTCCAGATCATCGCCCTGCCCATCGGCGGCATCATGGTCGGCTCCAGCTGGATCAGCATCGTCGCGACCATGATCGTGATCGTCGTGGTGATGAACGCCGTCAACTTCATCGACGGCCTGGACGGGCTCCTCACCGGTACCGTGCTCATCGCCGCGGGAGTCCTCTTCGCGTACTCCTACATGCTGGTGCGCGATACCGGCGGCGACAACAACTTCAACCTCGCCACGTTCCTCGCCGCAGTGATCGTGGGCGCATGCGCCGGGTTCCTGCCGCTGAACTGGAGACCCGCCAAGCTCTTCATGGGCGACTCCGGCGCGCTGCTGCTCGGACTGCTGCTGGGAACCTGCACCATCGCGATCCTGAGCCGGATCACCCCCGAGATGCTCGACCCGGACACCTTCGGCCAGTCCATGCTGCTCGGGGCCTTCATCCCGATCCTGCTGCTGCCGATCATCATCGTGATCTTCCCGCTCACCGACTTCGTGCTCGCCGTGCTCCGCCGCATGGGCGCAGGCAAGAGCCCGTTCGCGCCCGACCGCAAGCACCTGCACCACCGCATGCTCGACCTCGGCCACTCCGATCGCGACTCCACGCTCATCTTCTACGCCTGGACCGCCGTGCTGTCGCTGTCCGTGCTGCTGATGTACGTGGCGGTGCGAGAGCGCTGGCCCGGTGGGTACTGGCTCGGCATCGCCTTCGCAGCAGTCGGCCTCGCCGCATGCGCCGTGGTCACCTTCATCCCACCCGAAACCGCGCGCCGCACACGACGGCGTGCCCTCCAGGAGGCCTCGAAATGACCCCCGCAGCTCCCGTCGCCAGCAACCCCGTCCTCCGGCGGGTCCTCACCGTCGCGGGGATCGTCACCGCCGTGCTCGCCGTCGCCGGTGCGGTGATCGGCTTCGCCGTGTCCGGAACGTCCGGTCTCTTCAGCGCCCTGGTGGGTGTCGTGCTGGCCGCCCTGTTTCTCGGTATCACCGGCGCCAGCATCCTGATCGCGAATCGCTGGAACGGCGATCCGCTGTACCCCACCCTGTTCTTCTCCATCGTCCTCGGCGGCTGGGTGATCAAGTTCGTGATCTTCATCGTCGCGCTGTTCCTGCTGCGGGGGGCCCCGTGGCTGGACTCGATGGTGTTCTTCATCGCCCTGGTGGTCAGCATCCTGGCGACCCTCGTCGTCGACGTCATCGTCATGATGAAGATGCGCATCCCGTACGTGTCGGATGCCGACCTGCCCACCTCGTTCGACGACGAGGAAGAGGCGACGCAGCCGGCAGCGGGGGAGGATACGCCCGCCGCTCGGGAGGAGTCCTCCCGCAACGCGGAGAAGCCGTTGGATCGCGCGTGATTCGATTCGTGACATCCCAAAAATCTTGATAGGCTGAAGAAGTTCCCCTGGCCTGTGGTGCGCCTCTTGTGCGCGAAGGTCGGGATGACGCCGTCTCACCCATCGTCGTATCGGCTCGCCCGGTGCCCCGAAGTTGGAGCCGCAACCTGTGATCCACGCCGCGAGCATTATCGCCGCTGCCGCCTCGTCTGATGACGAGAACGGCTTCCACGCCCCCTCCATCTGGGAGTTCTTCCCCGATATCGTTCTGTTCGAGGGCACGCCGTTCGCGATCAACCGGATCCACCTGATCCAGATCCTGGTCACCGTCGTGCTCGTGCTGATCCTCTGGCTCGGCACCCGCAAGATGAAGCTGATCCCCGGACGCGGTCAGTCGATCGTCGAGATGGGCTTCGACTTCGTGCGCGTCAACATCGCTCACGACCTCCTGGGGCGCAAGGACGGCAACCGCTTCCTTCCGATCCTCACGACGCTGTTCTTCATGATCCTGTTCATGAACCTGACCGGTGTCATCCCGGGTCTGAACCTGGCGGGTACCTCGATCATCGCGATGCCGCTGTTGCTGGCCGTGGTGGCCTACGTGACCTTCATCTACGCCGGTCTGAAGAAGAGCCCCAAGGGCTTCATCAAGAACTCACTGTTCCCCTCGGGCGTGCCGTGGCCGATCTACTTCCTGGTCACGCCGCTGGAGTTCATCTCGACCTTCATCATCCGTCCCGTCACCCTGACGCTGCGACTGCTGATGAACATGATGGTCGGCCACCTCATGCTGGTGCTGTTCTTCTCGGCCACGTGGTTCTTCTTCTTCCACGCAGGCGGGTTCTTCCCGATCCTCGGTGTCGGCACGCTCGCAGCGGGCTTCGCCTACACCATCTTCGAGCTCCTGGTGGCCTTCCTCCAGGCGTATGTCTTCACCATCCTGACTGCGGTCTACATCCAGCTCGCAGTCGCAGACGAGCACTGAGCGGGTCGGCACAAGCCGCACCCACCCAACGAAAGGAAAAACCGTGGACGCTACCACGATTCTCGCCGAGGTCTCCGGAAACGTCGGAACGATCGGCTACGGCCTCGCGGCCATCGGTCCCGCCATCGGTGTGGGCATCGTCGTCGGCAAGACGATCGAGGGTGTCGCCCGCCAGCCCGAGCTGCAGGGTCGCCTCCAGGTCATGATGTGGATCGGTATCGCCTTCACCGAGGCCCTCGCCTTCATCGGCATCGCGACCTACTTCATCTTCCAGGGCTGATTTCACCCCACTGACACGTAAGGAGACAGGATGCTGAACGCTCTTGTCACTGCCGCAGGCGGCGGGGAGGAGACTCCGAACCCGCTGTTCCCGGCGATCTACGACATCGTCTGGTCGGCGGTCTGCTTCGTGGTCATCCTGCTGGTCGTGTGGAAGGTCGCCCTTCCGAAGGTCACGAAGATGCTCGACGAGCGCTCCGCAGCCATCGAGGGCAACATTGCCAAGGCTGACGAGGCCCAGAAGCAGGCCGAGGCCGCTCTCGCGGAGTACACCGCGCAGCTGGCCGAGGCACGCAAGGAGGCCGGTACGATCCGCGACGCCGCCCGTGAGGACGGCAAGAAGATCGTCGCCGAGGCGAAGGAAGCCGCGACCGCCGAGGCCGCACGCATCCAGACCGCTGCCTCCACGCAGATCGAGGCCGAGCGTCAGGCCGCCTTCGTCTCCCTGCGTGGAGAGGTCGGCACGCTGGCCCTCAGCCTTGCAGGCAACGTGATCGGCGAGTCGCTGAACGACGACAAGAAGGCCACGGCCGTCGTCGACCGCTTCCTCGCGGACCTCGAGGCTTCCGAGAAGGCGAACCACTGATGGGCAGCGCGACCACTCAGGCACTCGCGGCGTCGGTGAAGGCGCTCGACGCGCACACGCTCGACCTCGCCACCGCACGCGACCTGTTCGCAGCCGCGCGTGCGGTGAGCGAGTCGACGCAGCTCGCCGGTGCGCTGTCCGATTCCGCAGCCCCCGTGGCCGCGCGTGAACAGGTCGTGAAGGCCGTCTTCGGCTCGGCGCTCGGCGCCGTGGCCGTGGACGTCCTCACCACCGTCGCCGCACAGCGCTGGTCCGATGCCGCCGGTCTCGCCGACGGCATCGAGGAGCTCGCGATCCGCGCCGCCTCGGCCGCGGATGCGAACGCCGACATCGAGGGGGAGCTGTTCGGCTTCTCTCGCACCATCGCTCAGAACCCTGATCTGGAGCTGGCTCTCGGCAGCCGTCTGGGTCAGTCTGCGGCGAAGGGAGCCCTCGTCGAGAAGCTGATCGGCGCAGCCGCTTCCCCCGCCACGACGCTCATCGTCTCCTCGCTCGTGCAGCTCCCCCGGGAGCGGCGCGTTCGTCAGCTGCTGAACCGGGCGATGGACATCGTCTCGGCACAGCGCGGCCGCACGGTCGCAACGGTGGTTTCGGCCTCCCCGCTGAACGACGAGCAGAGCAAGCGCCTCACCGCGGCGCTGGCAGCCAAGTACGGCTCCGGCGTCACGCTCAACACGGTCATCGACCCCACGGTCGTCGGAGGACTGCGCGTGCAGATCGCCGACGACGTGATCGACGGATCGATCTCGTCGCGTCTGGCCGACGTGCGCCACAAGCTGATCGGCTGACACCAGACTTTCCCGCACCAGCGGAGAACTTCGGGGCAGGGCCCCACTGAACGAAGGAACACAATGGCAGATCTCTCTATCAGCCCCGATGTCATCCGTGACGCGCTGAAGGACTTCGTCGCCGCTTACGAGACCCCTGGCGCCTCCGCGACCGAGGTCGGCACCGTCATCGACGCTGCTGACGGCATCGCGCACGTCGAGGGCCTCCCGGGCGTGATGGCCAACGAGCTCGTCCGCTTCGCCGACGGCACCCTGGGCCTGGCCCAGAACCTCGACGAGCACGAGATCGGCGTCGTCGTCCTGGGCGAGTTCTCGGGCATCGAGGCCGGTCAGGAAGTCACCCGCACGGGCGAGGTCCTCTCGGTCCCGGTGGGCGACGGCTACCTCGGTCGCGTCGTGGACGCGCTCGGCAACCCGATCGACGGTCTCGGCGAGATCGGCTCGATCGAGGGTCGCCGTGCTCTCGAGCTCCAGGCCCCCGGCGTCATGCAGCGCAAGTCGGTGCACGAGCCCATGCAGACCGGTATGAAGGCCATCGACGCGATGATCCCCGTCGGTCGTGGTCAGCGTCAGCTGATCATCGGTGACCGCCAGACCGGCAAGACGGCCATCGCGATCGACACGATCATCAATCAGAAGGCCAACTGGGAGTCGGGCGACGTCAACAAGCAGGTTCGCTGCATCTACGTCGCCATCGGCCAGAAGGGCTCGACCATCGCTTCGGTGAAGGGCGCGCTCGAAGAGGCCGGCGCGCTGGAGTACACGACGATCGTCGCTGCTCCCGCCTCGGACCCCGCGGGCTTCAAGTACCTCGCCCCCTACACCGGCTCGGCCATCGGCCAGCACTGGATGTACGGCGGCAAGCACGTCCTCATCGTGTTCGACGACCTGTCCAAGCAGGCTGAGGCGTACCGCGCCGTTTCGCTGCTGCTTCGCCGTCCGCCGGGACGTGAGGCTTACCCGGGTGACGTCTTCTACCTGCACTCGCGTCTGCTCGAGCGGTGCGCGAAGCTCTCCGACGAGCTGGGTGCGGGATCGATGACGGGTCTGCCGATCATCGAGACCAAGGCGAACGACGTCTCCGCCTACATCCCGACCAACGTGATCTCCATCACCGACGGCCAGATCTTCCTGCAGTCCGACCTGTTCAACGCCAACCAGCGTCCGGCCGTCGACGTGGGTATCTCGGTCTCGCGAGTCGGTGGTGACGCGCAGGTCAAGTCCATCAAGAAGGTCTCCGGCACCTTGAAGCTGGAGCTGGCCCAGTACCGCTCGCTCGAGGCGTTCGCGATGTTCGCGTCCGACCTCGACCAGGCGTCGCGTCGTCAGCTCGAGCGTGGTGCCCGCCTCACCGAGCTGCTCAAGCAGCCGCAGTACTCGCCGTACCCGGTGGAGGAGCAGGTCGTCTCGATCTGGGCCGGCACCAACGGCAAGCTCGACACCATCGCCGTCGAGGACGTGCTGCCGTTCGAGCGCGAGCTGCTGGACTACGTCGGCCGCAACACCGAGATCCTGACGCGCCTGCGCGAGACCAACGTGCTGGATGACGACACCATCGCCGAGCTGAACGATGTCACCGACAAGTTCATCCTCGAGTTCAACGGCGGCAAGGGCCGTGCGATCGACGCCCTCGGCAACGAGAGCGTGGACGCAGCCGCTGCCGATGACGTCACGCAGGAGAAGATCGTCAAGGGTCGTCGGGCGTAATCGCCTGACAGAGAGACACTCATGGGCGCACAACTCCGGGTCTACAAGCAGAAGATTCAGTCTGCTCAGACCACCAAGAAGATCACGAAGGCGATGGAACTCATCGCGGCTTCGCGAATCCAGAAGGCGATGGCGCGTGTGCACGCGGCATCTCCCTTCTCGCGTGCCGTGACGCGTGCCGTGTCCGCCGTCGCGACGTACTCCAATGTCGATCACCCGCTCACGACCGAGCCCGAGCAGATCCGCCGTTCCGCGGTCGTGATCTTCGCCGCGGACCGCGGTCTCGCGGGTGCCTTCAACTCCCAGATCCTCCGTGAGGGTCTGGAGGTTGCTGAGCTGCTGCGCAGCGAAGGCAAGGAGGTCGTCTTCTACCTCGTCGGGCGCAAGGCGGTCGGCTACTTCCAGTTCCGGAAGCTGGCCGCCGCCGGCGAGTGGATCGGTGACACCGATTCGCCCGCGTTCTCGACGGCTGAGGACATCGCCAACACCCTGCTGGACGCGTTCCGTACGGACTACGCGGACGGCGGCGTGGAGGAGATCCACCTCGTCTACAACCGGTTCGTCAGCATGATGACCCAGGAGCCCGAGAGCGTTCGCCTGCTTCCGCTGGAGATCACCGAGGCCGATGCCGCCGACGTGTCCTCCTCGCAGGTGTACCCGCTCTACGAGTTCGAGCCGGACGCCGAGACGGTGCTGGACGCGATCCTGCCGGTGTACATCCAGTCCCGCATCTTCAACGCCCTGCTGCAGTCGGCTGCCTCCAAGCACGCCGCCACGCAGAAGGCGATGAAGTCGGCCTCGGACAACGCCGACAAGCTCATCACCGACTACACGCGCCTGCGCAACAACGCGCGCCAGGCCGAGATCACGCAGCAGATCGCCGAGATCGTCGGCGGCGCGGACGCTCTGGCGTCCTAAGACCTCATCACGAAAGAGAAGACCATGACTGACACCGCCACGGCAGCTCAGACTGCGGTCGTCGGGCGCGTCGCACGCGTCACGGGGCCCGTCGTCGACATCGAGTTCCCGCACGACGCGATTCCGGACATCTACAACGCACTGAAGACGACCATCGTCATCGGTGACGAGTCGACCGAGATCACCCTCGAGGTCGCACAGCACCTCGGCGACGACCTCGTTCGCGCCATCTCGCTGAAGCCCACCGACGGCATGATCCGCGGCCAGGAGGTGCGCGACACCGGTGAGCCGATCATGGTTCCCGTCGGTGACGTCACCAAGGGCAAGGTCTTCAACGCCACCGGTGACGTTCTCAACCTCGAGCCCGGCGAGACCATCGAGGTCACCGAGCGCTGGCCGATCCACCGCAAGGCTCCGAACTTCGACCAGCTCGAGTCGAAGACCACCATGTTCGAGACGGGCATCAAGGTCATCGACCTGCTGACCCCGTACGTGCAGGGTGGAAAGATCGGTCTGTTCGGTGGTGCCGGCGTCGGCAAGACCGTTCTGATCCAGGAGATGATCCAGCGCGTCGCTCAGGACCACGGTGGTGTGTCGGTGTTCGCCGGTGTCGGCGAGCGCACCCGTGAGGGCAACGACCTGATCCACGAGATGGAAGAAGCGGGCGTCTTCGACAAGACCGCCCTTGTCTTCGGCCAGATGGACGAGCCGCCGGGGACGCGTCTTCGCGTCGCGCTGTCTGCTCTGACCATGGCGGAGTACTTCCGCGATGTCCAGAACCAGGACGTGCTGCTGTTCATCGACAACATCTTCCGCTTCACGCAGGCCGGTTCCGAGGTGTCGACCCTGCTGGGCCGTATGCCTTCGGCCGTGGGTTACCAGCCGAACCTCGCCGACGAGATGGGTGTGCTCCAGGAGCGCATTACCTCGACGCGTGGTCACTCGATCACCTCGCTGCAGGCGATCTACGTGCCGGCCGATGACTACACCGACCCGGCTCCGGCGACCACCTTCGCCCACCTCGACGCCACCACCGAGCTTTCGCGTGAGATCGCGTCGAAGGGTCTGTACCCGGCCGTGGACCCGCTGACCTCGACGTCGCGTATCCTCGACCCGCGTTACATCGGTGCCGACCACTACCGCGTGGCCAACGCCGTGAAGCAGATCCTGCAGAAGAACAAGGAACTCCAGGAGATCATCGCCATCCTCGGTGTTGACGAGCTCTCCGAAGAGGACAAGATCGTCGTGGCTCGCGCCCGTCGTATCCAGCAGTTCCTCTCGCAGAACACCTACATGGCGAAGAAGTTCACCGGTGTCGAGGGCTCGACGGTTCCGATCAAGGAGACCATCGAGTCGTTCGACGCCATCGTCAAGGGCGACTTCGACCACGTGGCCGAGCAGGCCTTCTTCAACGTCGGTGGCATCTCCGACGTCGAAGAGCAGTGGGCGAAGATCCAGAAGGAGAACGCCTGATCATGGCGCTGCACGTGACCCTCGTCTCCGCAGAGTCGGAGATCTGGACGGGAGACGCCTCGCTGGTCGTGGCCAAGACCGTCGAAGGCGAGATCGGTTTCATGTCCGGTCACGAGCCGGTGCTGGCCATCCTCGCGGAGGGTCAGGTGCGCATCACCACCACTGACGGCAGCAAGGTCATCGCTTCGGCGAAGGACGGCTTCCTGTCGATGGAGGGATCGGACCTCACCATCGTGGCGGGCAACGCCGCACTGGTCGCCTGATCGGCTCTCGCTGAATCGACCATTCGAAGCGCGCCGGCAGCCCTCGGGTTGCCGGCGCGCTTCGTCGTGTGATGACCTCGGTGTCATCGGGAAAGGACATCGTGCTGGTTCTTCTGCCACCGTCCGAGACCAAGCGTCCCGGCGGATCGGGCGCGCCGCTGGACCTCACCCGGCTTGCGCTCGGTGCCCTCCAGCCACAGCGGGAGCGGACCGTCGACGCCCTCGTCGCGCTGTCCGCGGACCCGGACGAGGCCGCCCGCGTGCTCAAGCTCAGCGAGCGCCAGCGTAGCGACATCGCCGTCAACGCGGCGCTGCGGGAGTCTCCGACACTGCCCGCAGTGGATCGATACACCGGAGTCCTCTTCGATGCGCTGGCGGCCGGGGAGCTGGACCGGACCGCTCGTCGGTGGCTCGGTGCACACGTGATGATCCACAGCGCGCCGTTCGGGCCCGTGGGCGCTCTGGACGCGATCCCCGCGTACCGCCTCGCTGCCGGCACATCTCTTCCGGCGCTCGGTCCGCTCAAGCGTCTGTGGGGGTCGGCGGTCTCCGCCGCTGTCGCCGTTCATGCCCCGGCCTTTGTCCTGGATCTGCGGTCGGAGGCCTACGCGGCCCTGGGGCCGATTCCCGCGGAGGTTCCCCACGCCTATGTGCGCGTGGTGACCGCGGGGGAGGACGGCACGGTCCGCGCCCTGAATCACTTCAACAAGCATGCGAAGGGGGAGCTGGTACGCCGGCTGGCCGAGGACCGGCCCCGGGTGCGCTCGCGTGACGGTCTGCTGCGATGGGCAGCTGGGGCAGGCGTGCTCTTGCGGGAACGCAACACCGAACTGGAACTCGTCGTCTGAACTCCGCGGACGCAGAAGGGGCCGGAGCAGATGCTCCGGCCCCTTCTTCTCGTCACGCTTACTTGATGAAGCGGAAGTTCACGGGGTAGCGGTAGCTGCCGCCGCTGTTGACCTTGAGCGCGGCGATGATGCAGAACACCACGTTCGCGACCCAGAGGAGCCAGGGCAGATTGCTGACCAGGCCTGCGACGCCCCAGGCGCCAGTCGACCAGAGGATCGCCGACAGGATGGCGGCGACGATGGCCACAGCGACCTGGCCGATGATGACGGTGATCTGCCAGTTCACCGCCTCCTTGCCCTCGACGCTCGTGCGGGGACCGCGATCCTTGCCGATGAGCCAGATGATGAGCGGCGGGATGATCGACAGGATGCCGCTGAGGTGCGCCCACATCGCCATCGTCTGATCCTGCTGGGGCGTGTAGGGGGCATTGCCCCCCGCGGCGTACTGGGGCTGGCCATATCCAGGCTGAGGCGCGCCGTACTGAGGGGCCTGCGGGGCGCCGTACTGCGGTGCGCCCGGCTGAGGAGCCTGAGGTGCGCCGTACTGGGGTGCCTGGGGTGCGCCGTACTGGGGTGCCTGGGGTGCGCCGTACTGGGGTGCCTGCGGTGCGCCGTACTGGGGCGCCTGAGGAGCGCCGTACTGGGGCGCGCCCGGCTGCGGAGCCTGGGGAGCGCCGTACTGCGGCGCAGCGGGGGCCTCGTACTGCGGGGGCTGCGGCTGTCCGCCGTTCGGGTCGTAGGCACCGGGCTGCGGCTGACCCGCTGCCGGGTCCTGAGCCGGCGGCTGCGGAGCGCCGTAGGGCTCCTGGGGCTGCTGCGGCTGTGAGCCGTTCGGATCGCTCATGTGGGGCCTTCCTTCTGTTTCGTTCCGCGCAGAAAATCAGGCGGGGCGCGGAATGCGAGGTCCGCAAGCAATAAAGGTAGTATGCACACCCCCGCGAGGCAACGAGGGACACCGCAATTGTCGTTCTCGGCGCCGTCTGCGCACACGCGCTGAACGGGGGATGCGATTCCCGCAGACTCGTGGCGCGCGCGGGAGGATGTCGCCCTCGTCTACTAGGATGAATCACAGCCTCGATGCGAGGTGTCAGAACCTGAGGGAGGCCCGGCGTGACGGAGCGCGGCACGACCGAATCCCTCGTGGTCGCGTTGCCGAGCGGTGATGACGTCACGCTCACCTGGTACGGCGCCACTGACACGGGTCGGCGGCGGGAGGTCAACCAGGACGCGTTCCTCACGAGCTACCCGCTGTTCGTCGTGGCAGACGGCATGGGCGGGCACATCGGCGGCGAGATCGCGAGCGCCAGCACGGTGGAGCGACTGCGCGCGATGGTGGAAAAGGGCAAGGTCACCGCGAAGGCCATCGAACGCTCACTGACGCGCGCCGTGGCAGACATCATGTCGCATCCGGAGACCACCGACGAAGGCACCGGAACGACGCTGACCGGTCTCTACCTCGATACGGACGCTGCGCGCGAATCGTGGGTGACCCTCAACATCGGCGACTCTCGTGTGTACCTGCTGCGAGACGATCAGCTTGACCAGCTCACCACGGACCATTCCGTGGTTCAGGAACTCATTGCCGCCGGACGACTCAGTCCGGAAGAGGCGGAGAACCACCCCTACGGCAACGTCATCACCCGAGCCGTCGGCCCCAGCGACAAGGTCGTCCCCGACTACGTGCGCGTGGAGATCTGCGACGGCGACCGCTTCGTCGTGTGCTCGGACGGGCTCACCAAAGAGCTCACCGACTACGGCATCCAGCACTTCCTCAATGCCAACCCCGACCCACGCGATGCGGTCGAAGCGATGATGCAGGCGGCACTGGAGAACGGTGGCCGGGACAACGTGACCATCATCGTGCTGGACGTCGCCCGAACGCCCTCCTCGCACTGACACCGTCACTCCGGCATCTCGTCGCCGTACGAGCATGAGGGGCTGAACGGGCGGTGGGCTTCCTCCCCAGCGCCCCAGCGTCGGAATGTCATCCCGATCGCCGGTGAGCGGCGCACGTCCGCCGCAGCGATCCGCCATCGTCGGGGGATGAGCTTCCTCCTCGCCGCGCAGACATCCCCCGGGGATGAGCCAGTCGCGCTGCCGCCCGCCCCATCGCCACAGCCGCGCGCACCTCTGCCCCTGGTGGCGGCCGTGGTACCTAT
The DNA here is from genome assembly GCF_044769785.1 of Microbacterium sp. GXS0129. NCBI lineage: Bacteria > Bacillati > Actinomycetota > Actinomycetes > Micrococcales > Microbacteriaceae > Microbacterium > Microbacterium sp. GXS0129. The sequence goes on from NZ_JBIZVZ010000001.1 coordinate 1,027,732, forward strand.
TGTCGGAGCGATGGGCATGTGGCTGATGACGGGCTCCGCTCTCATGCTGTGGTTCGCGGCGCTCGGGCCGCTGATGCTCGCCGCGGGGCTCGCGGATCGCGCTCGAGGGCAGAGGCGGGAGAGCCGACGCGAGCGCGCCGCTTTCCTCTCGGCTGTCGACGCCGCCGCAGACACCGTCGCAGAACAGCATGCGCGGGAGCGCCGTGCCCGGTGGGCGGCGCATCCGAGTTCAGCGGACCTGCTCGCTGCGCCCGAGACCATCTGGCGCGCCCACCCGCAGAGGGACGGTACGGTGACTCTCGGCAGCGGAACGGTGGACGTGGCGAGCACCATCGGGCGGGGCGACGATCGACCGGAGGTGCGAGAGCTGCGTGCCCGGGCGCAGTCCCTTGCCCGGTCACCGGTCGCGATACCCCTGAACGGGGACATTTGTGTGCGCGGCAACCCGGTCGCCGCGGCGGCGGTGGCCCGGGCGATCGTGCTGCAGGCCTGCCTGCTTCATCCGCCGGGGCGCTGGCAGGTGCTCGCGCGGGGAGAGGCGTGGGCGTGCGACCTTCCCCACGCCCTCGGCGCCGCCGACGCGCGAACGCTGGCGCTCGTCGGGCCGGCGGATCCTCGTCCACCGGCCGACGTGACCATCAGCTGGGTGGATCGCCAGAGCAGCGTTCCCACCGGCACGCCGACGGTGATCGAGCTGCAGGACGCGTTGAACGCCGTCGTCGGCCACGGCGCTGTCAGCGTCCCGCTGCGATGCGAAGCGGTCTCCGAGGCCCAGGCCGTCAGCACCGCGCACTCGCTGCGGGACCGGGCTCGCAGCGAGGCGTCCTCCGAGGATCCGTTCGTGCGCTTCGCGGAGCTGGGCGATGCCGAGGGTGAGCTCGCGGCCTGCATCGGCAGATCGGCGGGACAGGATGCCTCGCTGGACATCGTGACGGACGGTCCGCACGCGGTGGTGGTGGGTACGACGGGCGCGGGCAAGAGTGAGTTCCTCATCACCTGGGTCGCGGGTCTCTGCCGCGCGTCCTCTCCGCAGGCCGTGCAGTTGCTGCTCGCGGACTTCAAGGGCGGGACCGCGTTCGAGCCGCTCGCGGTGCTTCCTCACGTCGTGGGTGTGCTGACGGATCTCGACGGCGAACTCGCCGAACGCGCCGTCCGCTCGCTCGTGGCGGAGATCCGACGCCGGGAGGCGGTGATCGCTGCGGCCGGGGCGCGAGACATCGGCGACAGCCGCGTGGAACTGCCGCGCCTCGTCATCGTGGTGGACGAGTTCCCCGCGCTCATCGCGCAGCACCCCGAGGTCGAACCCGTCTTCACCGATATCGCCGCTCGCGGCCGGGCGCTCGGCATGCACCTCGTGATCGGTGCGCAGCGAGTGGCCGGAGTGGTGCGCGATGCCACCCTCGCCAACTGTCCGCTCCGCATCGCCCTGCGCGTGTCGAGCGAGCAGGACAGCCGCGCCGTGATCGGTGAGGACAGCGCCGCGCGTATCCCCGGGGGGCCGGACGGACGCGGTCTGGCGTATGTGCGCCGCAGTGGAGACGCCGTCCCGGTGCGCACCCGCATCGCGCTGACGTCGCCCGCCGATCTCGATCGGCTTGCCAGCACGCCCCAGGGTGAACGCCCCCATGCACGGCCCTGGCTGCCTCCGCTGCCGGAGCACATCGCCGTCAGCGACGCCGATGCTCTCATCGGGAGCGAGGCGTCCGGCCACGCGGGCCACCTCCTCATCGCTGTGGCAGACGACCCCGATCACCAGCGGCGACTGCCGGTGTGGTTGCGTGTCGGCGAGCGGGGACTCGTGCTGCTGGGGAAGGCACGGTCGGGCAAGACGACGTTCGTCGACCTCGTGGACGCCGATGTGGCGCACACGCTCCGGATCCCATCCGAGCCCGAGGCGGCGTGGGACGCCCTCGCGCGCTGGGAGGCGGACTCTCCCGAGCTCGTGCTCGTTGATGACCTGGACGTGCTTCTCACGATGTGGCCCGAGCCCTGGGCGGGGGACGCCGCGGCCCGTGTCGAGAGCCTGGTGCGCCGGGCCGGGATGACGGGCACGACGGTGGTGGTCACCGCGCAGCGCGCTTCCGGCCCGTGCGCTCGCATCATCGACCTCATTCCCCGGCGCGCCGTTCTCGCCCAGGCCAATCGATCCGACCATCTGCTGGCTGGCGGGGAATCATCCGGCTTTCGCCACAACCGACCTCCTGGACGGGCCACGCTCGATGGAATGGAGGTGCAGTTGCTGTGCCGTGACGACACCGAGCCGGATCGCCGAGTCGAGCGGGCTGCGGCACCACCGGTGAGTGCCGTTGATGTGGGTGAGCGTGGACCCGGTCCGGTGCGGCCCCGGACGGGCGGCGAGCTGCGGTCGCCCGGGCGAGAGCACCCGGGGAACACCTCGAACCCGCGGCCAGGACGACACGACTCCGCCGTGCAGCCCGGGGCCCCTGCGCGATGGCGGCCCGGAGGAGCGGACATCCTCACCGGGGTCGTGCTGCGCGGTTCGGCCGAGCGTCATCGTCACCTGGAGCGGATCTGGGCGGCGACACTCCTGTGCGTGTCCGAGGTCCCCGCCACCGACCTGGACCCACCGCGCGGAGTCGTGCTGGTGGGAGACCCCGAGCAGTGGCAGCGCGCGTGGCGGCTTCTCGAGGCCGTGCGGCGGGAGGGGGAGCTGGTGATCGCGGCGGAGTGCTCGGGCGATGTGCGCACGCTGACGGGCGACCGCTCCCTGCCGCCGTTCGCGCTCCCCGGGCGTGCCTGGCTCTGTCGTATGGGCGGCGCGCTGACGCGGGTCTCGTGGGAATGAGGGGATTCAGCGGTGCCGCGACCCGCCTGTGGCCGAGCGAGGATCAGAGATGAACTGTGGAGCGGATCCTGCCCACCGGGCGCCCGCCGCCGCGCACATCCAGTCCGAGGACGGAATCCGCCTCAGCCACCTGTGCCGCAGAGAGCGCCCCCGCCTGGCCGAGCAGATGCACGGCGACGGTATGCCCGACGCGCGTCGAGCCATCCAGGGTCTTCACGACGACGGTGGTCCCGTCAGCGGCGACCATGGTCTGCACGCCCTCGGCCCCGAACTTGGAGTAAATCCCGAGCTTCTCGACGAGTGCGCTGTCGGGTCGTCCCGGACCCTCGATGGTCCATGGGTTCTCGCGTACCGCTCGCATGAGTTCGCCCGCGAGACGGTACAGCGCGAACGGCGATCGTTCCGACGCCGTGCCGACCCGCTGAATCGCACGAGCGAGCCCCGCGATGGTCATCGCGTACACGGGAGCCCCGCATCCGTCGATCGTGGTGATCTGCATCTTCTCACCGACAAAGCGCTCGATCACGTCACGCGTGTGCGCCTGCAGCGGATGTGCGGGGTCGGTATAGCCGGCGCTCTCCCATCCCGATGCCCGGCAGGCGAGCAGCATGGCGGCATGCTTGCCGGAGCACGCCATCCGCAGGGGAGAGATGTCCTCGCCGTGGCGGATCATGTTGTCGCGTGTGGCGTTGTCGGCGGGCCACGACGGCGGGCACTCCAGTGCGGAGGGCGAAAATCCGCCACCTCGCAGCATCTCCGTCACCACTTCGACGTGCAGGTCGGTTCCGACGTGACTGGCGGTGGAGATCGCGAGCTGTTCGCCGGCCAGGTGAGCGCCGGCGGTGAGAGAACCCAGCGCCTGCAGAGGCTTCAGGGTCGAGCGCGGCAGGATGAGCGCGTCCGAGGGGCCGAACGAGGCGCGCACCTCGCCGTCCGGGGAGAGCACGATCGCCGCGCCGGCGTGCCGTGACTCCACGAATCCGTTGCGATCCACCACGGCCAGCTCGACCGCATCCTGCACACCGAAGGTTTCCATCACCGTCACCGTCCCAGCCTAGCGGCGCACGGCAGCGCTTCCGCGGCGTGCGCAACCGTCGGCGTGAGAGACTGCCAGCATGAGCGAGCACGAGTACCGTCAGAACGCGGAGTGGACCGGGAACACCGGAACGGGAACCACGGGCTACCGGGACTACGAGCGCTCCGTGACCGTCCGCGTGGACGGGAAAGCAGATCTGCTCGCCTCCGCGGACAAGCCTTTCCGCGGCGATCCGCAGCGGTGGAACCCGGAAGACCTGCTGCTGTCATCGCTGGTCTCCTGCCATCTGCTCAGCTACCTGCACGCCTGCGTCCTCGCCGGGGTGGTCGTGGTGGCGTATACGGACGACGCTTCGGGCACGATGGTGACCGAGGGCAACGGCGGACGCTTCACCGAGGTCGTGCTCCGCCCGCGTGTGACCGTGCGCGATGCCGACATGGTCGAGCGCGCCGCAGCCGCCCATCACGATGCGCACGAATGGTGCTTCATCGCGAACTCGGTGAACTTCCCCGTTCGCGTCGAACCGGAGATCGTCGTCGCCTGACGGAGCGAATCGCCACCGCCTCGCGACGCCTGGTCGCCGCCCCTCGCGGGATCAGCAGCGCGGGTGTGGCTGGTGTCCGCCGCCGGCATGGCCGCCGCGGGTCGTGTGTCGGCGCGGGTCGAGTGTCGGCTCCGGTCCTGTATCGGTTCCGGTGCTGTGTCGGTTCCGGTCGTGTGTCGGTTCCGGTCGTGTGTCGCGCGGGCTCGTGAAGAAGTTTGGCTCGCGAGTTGGCGCGGCTGGTGACTCAGCATCGCTCGTGTATCGGCACTGTTCGTGAGCCGGCGTCGTTCGTGTGTCGGGACTGTTCGTGAATCAGCACCGCTCGTGTGTCGGGACTGTTCGTGACTCAGCACCGCTCGTATGTCGGCACTGTTCGTGGCTCAGCACCGCTCGTATGTCGGCACTGTTCGTGACTCAGCACCGCTCGTGTATGGGGACTGTTCGTGGGTCGGGTCGTTGGTGGGTCGGCAACGTTCGTGAATCACCACAGTGGTGAGTCAGCGCCGGTCGTATGTCGGTGCCGGCATGTCGCTCAGCGCGGCTCGTGGCTCAGCGCGGCTCATGGCTCAGCGCGGCGCGTGACTCAGCCCGGCTTGTGACTCAGCGTCGCTCGTGGGGGAGGACCTGCTTGATGCGCTCGATCGGGTTCTGCGCCGGGGCCTCGTTGTACACGCCAGCCAGCTCCTGGCCGGACAGGGCGTGGATCGCCGCCATGATCTCATCCGTGGCGAGGCGACGCGCACGCCCCGAGTCGGCGGCACCGTGACGGGTGACGTCGATCGGCTCGCCGAAGCGCACCGTGATCCGCTCCTTGCGGGAGGGGAACTTCGCTCCCTTCGGCAGGGCCTTGTCCGTCCCGATGAGGCCGACCGGGACCACAGGCGCGCCGGTCTGCAGAGCCAGGAAGGCGACACCCGTGCGCCCCTTGTACAGGCGCCCGTCCAGCGAACGCGTACCCTCCGGATAGAGGGCGACCGCACGGCCCTGGTCGAGGATCTGTCGCTGCTGATCCAGCGCGTCCAGCGCCGCCTGGCCCGCGCCGCGTCGCACGGGGATGGCCCCGATGGAGGTGAAGAACGTGCGTGATGCCCACCCGCCGAATCCCGTGCCGTCGAAGTAACTCGACTTGGCGAGGAAGTGGACGGGGCGTGGAGCGGCGACCGGAATGGCGATCGAGTCGATGAACGAAAGATGGTTGCTCGCCAGGATCACACCGCCCGAGCGCGGAATGTTCTCGCGACCCTCGATGCGCGGCCGATAGATGAGCCGCGCGATGGGGCCGATGGCCAGCCGCCCGAGGAAGTACGCACCCCGGTTCATGGTGCCGGCAGAGTCCGTGCGGGTGTCGACTACGGGCGCGTCGGCGTTCTCGGACTCGTGAGAGGTCATTGGGAGATTTTAACGCGGCGCGCATTCCGAAGCAGGCATGCCCCGTTGCCCGCGCGCGTCCCGACAGGGGCTGCTCGAAGCCCGGAGCTCTCAGCAGATCCGTATGGGGATGCGCGAGAATGGGGAATCCGTCCGAACAAGAGAGGTGCCTTCGTGCGCTCACGCCGCCTGTTCCCCCTGATCGCCCTCGGCCTCGCGGCCCTCGCGCTGACGTCCTGTGCGGGAACGTCCACGCCCGGCGCCAGTTCGTCCGCCTCCGCCTCGTCGACGGCCTCCGCCGGGACCGCCGCCGCTACCGACGTCTGCGAGCAGCCTGCGGCCGAAGGCGACATCTCGAAGTCCGTCACGGTCACCGGCGACGACCTCGCCGCCGCCCCCACCATCACGATCGGTGATGCGACCGTTCCCACCGAGATCCAGCGCACGGTCGCCGTCGCGGGCACCGGCGACAAGCTCGCCGACGGCGACTATGTGAACTATGCCGTCACGATGTTCGATGCGGCGGGCAAGCAGACCTCGGACCAGGGCCACGACGGCACCGGCCTGAACGAGCAGCTCACGTCCACCACCGGCATCGGCCAGATCTTCGGCTGCGCGACGGTCGGCAGCCGCATCGTGATCACCGCGCCGCAGCAGGACGGCTCCGCCGGCTACTGGGTGTTCGATGTGCTCGGTGCTACTCCCGGCGCCCAGTGGTGCACCGTCTCGGAGGAGCCCGGGAAGCTGCCTGAGGTGGCATTCGATTCTGCCGGCAAGCCCACCATCACCATCCCGGCCGGCACCGCCGCACCCACCGAGGTGGAGCTGAGCGTGCTCACCGAGGGCGACGGCGACGTCGTCGGCGAGGGCGACAGCGTGACGGTCGACTACACCGGTGTGAAGTGGTCGGACGGCACCACCTTCGACAGCAGCTGGGACCGCGGCGAGCCCGCGACCTTCGCCACCACGGGCGTGGTCACCGGATTCAAGCGCGCATTGGAGGGCCAGAAGGTCGGCTCCACCGTGCTCGTCGCAATGCCGCCCAAGTGCGGCTACGCCGGAACCGGCAACGAGCTCGCGAACGAGACCCTCGTGTTCGTGGTGAAGATCGAGTCCGCCACCCCTGCGGCGGGCTGATCGGCATCTTCCGTGAGAGCGCGCCGTCCCGGTCGGGGGCGGCGCGCTTCTCGTGGGGCGGGTGGCGTGCCTCGTTAGGCTGAGGACATGCGTCGTATCCTCATACTCGGCTCCACCGGCTCGATCGGCACGCAGGCACTGGATGTGATCCGGGCCAACCCCGGACGATTCGAGGTCGCGGGGCTCGCGGCCGGGACGAATCGGGAGGCCGTCGCGGCGCAGGCGGCCGAGTTCCATGTCGAGCACACCGCGATGGGTGCCGTGGAGGCCGAGCAACTGGTGCGCGATGTCGAGGCGGACGTCGTGCTCAACGGCATCACCGGCTCGGTTGGCCTGGGACCGACGCTCGCGGCGCTGGAGAGCGGGCGAACGCTGGCGCTGGCCAACAAGGAGTCTCTGATCGTCGGCGGCGAACTGGTCACCTCCATCGCCGAGCCGGGACAGATCGTCCCGGTCGACTCGGAGCACTCTGCGCTTGCCCAGGCCCTGCGCTCGGGTACGTCCGCGGAGGTCAGGCGCCTGGTCGTCACGGCCTCCGGCGGCCCGTTTCGCGGCCGCGATCGGGCTTCACTCGCGGACGTGACCCCCGCCGAGGCGCTGGCGCACCCCACCTGGGACATGGGTCGTGTCGTCACGACGAATTCCGCGACCCTGGTGAACAAGGGTCTGGAGGTGATCGAGGCGCACCTGCTCTTCGACATCCCCTACGACCGGATCGACGTGGTGGTGCACCCGCAGTCGGTCGTCCACTCGATGGTCGAATTCATCGACGGCTCCACGATCGCGCAGGCCTCGCCGCCCGACATGCGCCTGCCGATCTCGCTCGGCCTCGACTGGCCGCACCGCATCGGGGGAGTCGGTCAGCCGCTGGATTGGACCACCGCGACGAGCTGGACGTTCGAACCGCTCGATGACGACGCGTTTCCGGCGGTGCGGCTGGCCAAGCGGGTCGGTCGCGCCGGGGGCACCTTCCCCGCCGTCTTCAACGCCGCCAATGAGCAGGCCGTCGATGCGTTTCACGAGGGTCGGTTGCCGTTCCTCGGCATCGTCGAGCTGATCGACCGGGTCGTGGATGCGCATGATGCCCCGGCGGCGCTCACGCGTGAGTCGCTGGCGGAGGCGGAGGCCTGGGCCCGCCGGACAGCGGATGCCCTCATCGCGAACGCATAGTCAGTTTCATTGCGCTCACTTGGCTCCTTCCGCGCCGGGATAGGAGCCAACTGCGCGCAATGAAACGGGTCAGTCGGTGTACGGCACCGGCCAGCGCGGCGCGGGGACCGGCCAGCCGGCATCGCGCAGGGCGCGGCGCGCGAGCTCGCGCGCGGAGTACGGGGTTCGGACCCCGCGGATGTCGCGGTAATCCTGATGACCGGGACCGGCCCACAGGATCGCGTCGCCCTCGCCGACCAGCTTGACGGCCTCCACGATCGCCGTCTCGGGCGGTGAGAACTCGTGGATCTCGGCGTCCGGCTGTGCGAGCCGGGCCCCTTCGATCAGGGTGCGGCGAATGCCGCTCGGCTCCTCGAAGCGCGGGTGGTGGTCGGTGATCACCAGGATGTCGCTGCCCAGCACACCGGCGCGTCCCATGTCGTGACGCTTGGTGGCGTCACGGTCCCCGTCGGCGCCGAACAGCATCAGCACCTTTCCGGGCGTGACGCGCCGCACGGCCGCGAGAGTCTTCTCGAAGGCATCGGGGGAGTGCCCGAAGTCGACGTAGACGGCCGGACCACGCTCTCCCGAGACCAGCTCGGTGCGGCCGGGAAGGTACGCGGTGACACCGCCGTCACGATCGAGCGCTGCAACGATGCGATCCCAGTCGTAGCCGCCCTCCAGCAGCATCACGATCGCGAGACCGGCGTTGGCGGCCATGTGGGGGCCGATCACGGGAACCACGGTGGTGAGGCTGCGCCCGTCACGCGCGGTGAGGGTGAAGCGGGTGCCGGACTGGCGCTCCTCGACGATGTCCACCACCCAGTCGGCGGCGCGTGCCGCCTCGGGATCGGGAGCGATCAGGGGGGTGCCGATGGTGACCACCGGAACCCCGGCGCGCTTGACCACCTGCGCTCCCGCGGCGGAATCCAGGCTCACGACCGCGCGACGGGAACGCTCCGGCGTGAACAGCGGCAGCTTCGCCTCGAAGTACTCGGCCATGTCTGCGTAGTCGTCGAGGTGGTCGTGCGTGAGGTTCGTGAAGCCCGCGACATCGAACATGAGCCCGTCGACGCGGTGCCGGCTGAGCGCCTGCGCACTGACCTCCACGGCCACGGCCTCCACATGACGCTCACGCATCAGCGCCAGCAGCGCATGGAACTCGCTGGCCTCGGGCGTCGTGAGGCGGGAGACGATGACCTGTCCGGCGATGTGCCGCTCGGCGGTCGAGGACAGACCCGTGGTGACACCGATCTGGCGGAGGATGCCCTCCAGCAGGTGCGACACACTCGTCTTGCCGTTCGTCCCCGTGGTCCCGAACAGGAGGGGGAGCTCGTCGTCGGCACCGGTGGAATACACCCACGCCGACAGTGCGCCGAGCGTGCCGCGAGGATCGTCGACGACAACGATCGGAAGGCCCGCATCGGCGGCGATCGCCGCACCTTCCTCGTCGGTGATGATCGCGACGGCGCCCTTCTCCGCTGCGATGGGAGCGAACTCCGCACCGTGCCGGTTGACGCCGCGAATCGCCACGAAGGCCTCGCCGGGGCGGAGATCGGCGGTGGCGAGGGTGATACCGGTGAGGACCACATCCGCGACGTCTCCGCGAGTGCCGACGCCGAAGCGGTCGGCGAGCTCGCGCAGGGCGCGGTGCGGCGGGTTCTCCGGGCGGAGGACCGGCGGAAGGTTCGGGGTGGAAATGTCGCTGCTCATGGCTCATCCATCATTCCACGCGGGCGCGTTTCGCGAGGCGGCGCGCCCGATGCGAGACGCATCCTGCACCGAGGCACACACCGCTCAGCACGGTGTCGTGAGCTGCGGGCGTCGGGTGGATTCATGAGCCAACTCAAAGGCAGCGGGCGGTAGCCTCCACATGTGAGCGTCGTCTACTTCATCATCGGTATGGCCGTGATCCTCGTGGGGCTGGCCGTGTCGATCGCGCTGCACGAGATCGGCCACCTCGCCCCCGCGAAGCTCTTCAAGGTGCGCGTCGGTCAGTACATGATCGGATTCGGGCCGACCATCTGGTCGCGCCGCTTCGGTGAGACCGAGTACGGTTTCAAGCTGCTGCCCCTCGGTGGCTACATCTCGATGGCCGGAATGTATCCGCCTTCTCCGAAGGGAAGCCGGGCGGGGCGGGCCGGTGCCGGCTTCTTCGCCACCATGGTGCAGGATGCCCGCGCAGCCAATGACGAGACGCTCGACGGCTCCGAAGACCGCACCTTCTATGCGCTTGCGACCTGGAAGCGCATCATCGTGATGCTCGGCGGTCCGGTGATGAACCTCATCCTCGCGATCGTGCTGTTCACCATCGTGTTCAGCGGGTTCGGTGTGCAGACGGCCACCACGACCCTCGCGAGCGTCAGCCAGTGCGTCCAGCAGTCGGATGTCGCCGGAAACACCTGCGCACCCAGCGACCCGGTCGCCCCGGCGGCGCAGGCTGGCCTCCAGCCGGGCGACACCATCCTCGCCATCGGCGGCACCGCCGTGCACGAGTTCTCGGACGTGTCTGCGATCATCGCCGCATCGGCGGGCAAGCAGCTCGACGTCGAGATCCGCCGGGACGGCGCCGAGCAGACGGTCCAGCTCACGCCGCTGCTCACGGAGCGGCCCGTGGTGGGATCCGACGGCAACGTCGAGACCAACACCGATGGCACCACGAAGACGCAGCCCGCGGGCTTCATCGGCGTGGTGGCCCAGACCGCGATGGTGCCGCAGCCGCTGTGGGCGGGCCCGCAGCAGGCGATGAACAACGTCGGCGCGGTCGCGGGGGTCATGGTCCAGCTGCCGCAGAAGCTCTACGGCACCGCGGTATCGCTCTTCACCGGCGCCGAGCGCGACCCGGACGGGCCGATATCGCCCGTCGGGGTCGGCGTCATCGCCGGCGAGGTCGCCGCATCTGACGCGCCGCTGGCCAGTCGCGTGGCGGGCATGCTCAGCCTGGTCGCCTCACTGAACGTCGCGCTGTTCGTCTTCAACCTCATCCCCCTGCTCCCGCTCGACGGCGGCCACGTGGCCGTTGCTCTCTGGGACGGTCTCAAGCGCACGTGGGCGAAGCTGCTGCGCCGCCCGGCACCGAAGCCGGTCGATGCCACCAAACTTGTTCCGGTGACGTTCGTCGTCGTGGTGTTCCTGATTGCGATGGGTGCGCTGCTGGTCGTCACCGATGTGGTGAACCCGATCAGCATCCTCGGAGGCTGAGGCTCCCACCCACTCGGCGCCTGGTGCGTGGCCCGGGGCGCGGCCAGGGCGGTGTGCGGCCCGTGCTGTGGTCTCACCATCCGCGCCGAGCAGTCATCCGCTCGACAATTCCTGAGACCGGTCGGGGCTCCGGTCTCACTTTCGGTACCACCATCCGGTCGGCGGTGCGGATTGTGAGACCCATGCGACGGGGCCGACCAGCCTCGATCGTCAGCGGCGGCGCGAGCGTGCGACGGGGCTGAGCGCGACCGCGGCGGCAATGAGTCCTGCGCCGATGGCCAGCAGGACGATCGACCCAGCCCAGTCCGCACCACCGCCACCGCTCTCACCCGTGAGCGACACGCGTCGAGGATCCGCCGTGTCGTACGTCACGGTCAGCGTCTCGCCGACCTGCGGTTCGCTGCCGCGGTGGTTCGCGGTGCCTTCCTCATAGCGGGTTCCGTCCACCGTGTACTCGACGGTGGGGAAGTACCGCTTGCCCATTCCAGTGCCCGACGCGTAGTCCACCTGCGTGACGGTCGCCTCGATCGGGGAGGAGGCACGCGAGGCCTCGACGGCGTCGGCGCCGATCTGAACCCCACCGAACACCAGAGCCGCCAGGCCGATCGCGAGGGAGAGCACCGACCAGGGCCAGCCCCATCCCCGCGAGCCCTCCCGGGGCATCAGGCGAGGGCCTGAGCGACGAGCCGCTCCAGCGTGTGCAGACCGTCCCTGGACAGGATGGACTCGAGGTGCCCTTGCACCGACGCCGTCCGGGGGCCGCGCAGCGCGTACACGTCGCCGCGGTCGTCGGCGGAGACCTCCAGATCGCCGACGGCGGTGGTGCCGGGGGAGACGCGGGCGGTGAAGGTGTTGTAGAAGCCCACCGATGCCGGCTCGCCGAAGACGTCGACCGTCTTCTGGACACCCTGGTGCGGCGAATCGAGCGGGCCGAGGTCGATGCCCACCGAGTCGGCGAGGATCTGGTGGCTGAGGCAGACCGCGACCAGAGGCTGATGCGCCGAACGGCGGGCGGTGACGACATCGCGCATGCGCCGGATGCGTGCACTGGCATCGTCGCGCGGGTCGCCGGGGCCGGGGCCGGCGACGACCAGATCGGCTGCGGCGACCTGCTCGTCGGTGACCTCGTTCCAGGGCACGATCGTGGCGTTCAGGCCGAGGTGGCGCAGCTGATGCGCGAGCATGGTGGTGAAGCGGTCCTCGGCGTCCACGACCAGGGCGCCGGAACCGGAAAACGGCCCGGCGATGGCGTCGTCGGCGCCGTCCTGGGGGTTCATCCAGAACGGCGCGAGGCGGCCGTTTCGCGAGGCGAGGAGCGCGGCGATCTCCGGATCCGCGGCGAGCGAGATCGGCTCGGGCTGCGGTGCGTCGGGGTCCTCGTCGGCCGCGGTGGTGGGCACGTCCCGGGGGATCGCACCGATCGCACCCAGCACTCCGGCCGCCTTGCCGTGGGTCTCGCCGACCTCACCGGCGGGATCGGAGTGGCGGACGAGGGTCGCACCCACCGGGACACGCAGACGGCCCTCGACGAGGTACGCGGTGCGGATGAGGATCGGCGCGTCGAGGTCGTGGCCACCGTCGTCGTTGGGTGTGAACAGCGCCGCGACGCCGGAGTAATAGCCGCGCGGCGTGCGCTCGTGACGCTGGATCACCGTGCAGGCATTCTGCATCGGGGAGCCGGTGACGGTCGGGGCGAACATCGTCTCGCGGAGGATCTCGCGCGGGTCCATCCGGCTCGTACCCCGGAGCATGTACTCCGTGTGCGTGAGCCGCGACATCTCCTTGAGGTGCGGGCCGGTGATGCGTCCGCCATCGCTGCAGACGGCCGACATCATCTTGAGCTCCTCGTCCACCACCATGAACAGCTCCTCGGTCTCCTTCGTGGAGCGGAGGAATTCGCTGAGGGACTCCTTGGTGGCGCCGCCCGCCGGGTGGCGGAACGTACCCGAGATGGGGTTCATGGTCACCACGCCACCCTGCGCGGAGACGTGTGCCTCCGGGCTGGCGCCGACGGCGACGTGGCCCTCGGTGACGACGGCGAAGGTCCAGTAGGCGCCTCGCTCGTGTTCGAGCAGGGCGCGGAACCAGGTGAGCGCGGCCACGCGGGGATCGGTGTCGACACCGGCGACATAGTCACGGCGGATCACGAAGTTGGCGCCCTCGCCGCGGCCGATCTCATCGCGGATGACCGTGCGGACGATCTCGGCGTACTCGTCGTCCGAGATGTCGAAACCGGCGTCGGTCAGGGGGACGGGCGTTGTCGGAAGCTCGGCGATGAGCTCTGCCCGAGGCACGCGGACGTGCTCATCGATCACGAGGGTGCGAAGCGGTGCATCGTCGTCGTGGGCGGAGAAGCCCCGCTCGCGCACCTGACGGTAGGGCACCAGCGCGAACACCTCGCGGGGCGTGCCGTCCACCACCAGCGGGATGTCCGAGAGCAGGTCGACGTCGGACACCTCGCCGGTGAGGATCTCCACATCCGGTGAGCCCTGGCGGGCGAGCAGCACGAAGGCGCCGGATGCCGGAATCGCCGACTCGTGCTCGGCTTCCACGGACGGATCGGTCTCGGGCGTCAGCGACCCGGTCATGTGTTCTCCTGTTCGGGGCGGAGTCTGATTCGAGGGATCGAAACAAGAAAGACCGCCCATTGCGGGGCGGTCTGGAATCGTGGCTACGCGAAACACCGCCTCAGGAGGCGGGCCACCAGGACTGGTTCGCGTGCATGCGCCGAACCTATCACAGCGTGCGCGTTGCTCTCACGTCGTGTGACGCGTGCGGTGCGTGGCCGATTCACCGGCCGGACACGGCCGCCGTGCAGGCACCAGGCCGTAGGCTGGAGTCGTGCCCGCTGTGAATCTCGGTATGCCCGCCGCCCGCGAAGTCCTTGCCCCGCGTCGTAAGAGTCGACAGATCCGTGTCGGCAAGGTGCTGGTGGGCGGAGACGCGCCCGTCTCGGTGCAGTCGATGACGACCACCAAGACCACCGACATCAATGCCACGCTGCAGCAGATCGCGGAGCTGACCGCGTCTGGCTGCGAGATCGTTCGGGTCGCCGTTCCCAGCCAGGACGACGCCGACGCCCTTCCCGCGATCGCGCAGAAGAGCCAGATCCCGGTGATCGCCGACATCCACTTCCAGCCGCGCTACATCTACGCCGCCATCGACGCCGGCTGCGCCGCGGTGCGGGTGAACCCCGGCAACATCCGCGAGTTCGACGGCAATGTGGGAGAGATCGCCGCCGCAGCCAAGGCAGCGGGAGTGTCTCTGCGCATCGGTGTGAACGCCGGATCCCTCGACAAGCGTTTGCTGCAGAAGTACGGCAAGCCCACCGCGGAGGCTCTCGTCGAGAGCGCGGTGTGGGAGGCCAGCCTGTTCGAGGAGCACGACTTCCACGATTTCAAGATCTCCGTCAAGCACAACGACCCGATCGTGATGGTCAAGGCCTACCGTCAGCTGGCGGAGCGGGGGGATTGGCCACTGCATCTCGGCGTCACCGAGGCAGGGCCGGCGTTCCAGGGCACCATCAAGTCCGCGACGGCGTTCGGCATCCTGCTTTCTGAGGGCATCGGCGACACCATCCGCGTCTCGCTGTCGGCCCCGCCCGCCGAAGAGGTGAAGGTCGGTCATCAGATCCTGCAGTCGCTGAACCTGCGCGAGCGCAAGCTCGAGATCGTCTCCTGCCCGTCCTGCGGGCGTGCGCAGGTCGATGTCTACACGCTGGCCGACAACGTGACCGAGGGTCTCAAGGACATGACCGTTCCGCTGCGCGTTGCCGTCATGGGCTGCGTCGTGAACGGTCCCGGCGAGGCGCGCGAAGCCGACCTCGGCGTCGCCAGCGGCAACGGCAAGGGGCAGATCTTCGTGAAGGGTCAGGTCATCAAGACCGTTCCCGAGGCGGACATCGTCGCCACGCTCATCGAAGAGGCCAACCGGATCGCCGCTGAAATGGGCCCCGATGCGCCGCTCGGCACCGCGCAGGTCGTCACGAGCTGACACGGCGGACTGGCGCTCCGGGCCGTGCACCCTTGTCTGCGCGCAGCGGAGGCGCTAGCGTGAACGGGTCGCGATGCGCGCGACCCGGCTGGCCGGAACGAGGGAGAGGAGTGATGACCGATGAACACGATCACGGTGTCATCCGTACCCTCTCACCTCTCTGAGGCCGCATTCTGACGTTCCGCATCGACTGAGCGGCGGCCTCCTGTCCGGAGATCTTCCTCATGTCTTTCGAGTCCTTCATCGACTCCGCATCTGCATCCACCTCTCAGCCCGCCCCCGCTCACCCCGGACCTTCTTCGTCCCCGTCCTTCCGCGGATTCGACGACGACGTCCTGGGCGGCCAGGCCTTCGACCAGCGCGAACCCGGTCCCGGTCAGCGGTGGAGCACCTGGCCGTCCGCGTCGCCCACGGAGCGCGGACCGCTTCCGCACCCCGCCTGGCTGGTCACCAGTGCTGCGGCCTTCGATACCGAGCTCGGCGTCGTCAAGACCGGCAAGGAGGCCGACGTCCACCTGATCGAGCGTGCGGTCCCCGACCGCGAGGGCTGCCTGCTGGCCGCGAAACGCTACCGCGGCACCGACACCAGCGACTTCCATCGGTCCGGGCAGTACGAGGAGGGAAGGCGTTTGCGGCGCTCCCGCGACGTGCGAGCAGTCGAGAAGAAGTCCACGTACGGGCGATCCGTCTCCGCCGGCCACTGGGCGGGCTCCGAGTTCGCCGCGCTCTGCGCCGCCTACGAAGCCGGGATCCCGGTGCCGTATCCCGTGCAGGTGTCGGGAACGGAAGTCCTGCTGGAGTTCATCGGTGATGGACGAGAGGCGGCGCCTCGGCTCGCCCAGACGCGGCTGCGCGGCGCGGAGCTGGCCGATCCGTTCGAGCAGGTGCGCGCGCTGCTGATCGCATTCGCCCGGGCGGGCCTCGCGCATG
This sequence comes from Microbacterium sp. GXS0129, assembly GCF_044769785.1. Taxonomy (NCBI): domain Bacteria; kingdom Bacillati; phylum Actinomycetota; class Actinomycetes; order Micrococcales; family Microbacteriaceae; genus Microbacterium; species Microbacterium sp. GXS0129. The sequence continues at coordinate 1,043,896 of NZ_JBIZVZ010000001.1, forward strand.
GTGACCTGTCCGCCTACAACCTGCTGCTGCATCGCGGGCGTGTGGTGGTGATCGATCTCCCGCAGATCGTGGACCTCGCGGCGAATCCCGCGGGTGCGGACTTCCTGCACCGCGATGTCCTGAACGTGTGCACGTGGTTCCAGCGTCGCGGCGTCGAGGTGGAGGCGGAAGAGGTCTTCGCCGACGTCATCGCCCAGCTGTGGTGAGCCGGTCGGCGTGGCCGAATCGTTGCGGCTGCCGGTGTGGGCCTTCCCTATGATCGAAGGATGCGCTCTCCGCTCGCTCGATTCCTCACCGCAGTAGCGGCGACGCTCGTGCTCACCGGGTGCACGATGACAGGTCCCGGATCGGCGACCACGAGCGCCCCGGCGACTCCCTCGCCGTCGGCGACGGCGACGGCGACGACCGAACCGACGAGCACGGACGATGCCGAGCCGGCCGCGCCGGAGAGGGCCTTCGCCGGCGATTGCGCCCAGATGCTCACGGACGAGGACCTGAGCGCGATCGCGCCCGCGGTCTGGACGGCGACGGATCTGCGCGGTACCGACCCGGCGTCCGATCTCGCCGGCGCTCTCAGCTGTCATTGGGACGCGGGGGGTGCCGGGGCGGTCTCGGTGGACATCCTCCCGCTGTCCCTGGTCTCCGAGGATGCGCTGGCCACGCCCGACATCGTCGCCTGCCCCGAGACCGACGGCCCCGACCTCTGCATGGCCGAGCTCGCGGTCGGCGACTCCTGGCTGATCGCCGGTGCGGGCAGCGAGGATGCCCTGTCGGCCGTGGTGGGTCGTGTCGGTGCACGTCTCATCGGACAGCGCCCCGTGGCCGCCCCGCTCCCTCCGGGATCCTGGGCGGTGCCGGACTGCTCGGTGATCGTCGAAGCGACGCGCGATGGCGGAATGCCGGACGCGGAGCCCGGCGTCCAGAACGACTCGCAGCCCCGCGGACCGCTCTGGGACGTGCTGGCGGCAGATGGGCGAGCGGGGTGGTGCGCAGCTCATCAGCCGGAGGAGGACGGCATCGCCGTCACCTTCTATCCCGGCGGCGCGGACCGTGGGCGGGAGCCGAGCGGAGAGGACTTCGAGGTCGAGGGCGCCGATCGCGGGTGGATCACCGTCGACGACGCCGGACTCACCACCGGCGTGGTGGACGTCGGGGTCAATCGTCTGGCATTCGCCAGCTACGGCTACATCGACATGCAGGACGACCTCCTCGGCTCCATCCTGTCGGTGCTGACCGAGCGCACGGATCTCTGAAGCGCGCCCCTGCGCTCAGCTCCCACGTCCCTCCGCCGTGAGAGAGTTGCCTGCGTGAATGAGACGCTCGTGACCTTTCCCTCCGGTGCGATCACGGGGGATGCCACCGTGACAGCGGTGCGGCCTCACCCCGACGGCGCCGTGGTCGTGCTGGACACCACGCCATTCCATCCGGTCGATCACACCTGGCCGGATCAGCCGGGCGACATCGGAACGATCATCTCCGCGGGCGAGGAAGTACGCGTGATCGACACGATGATGGCCGCGACGGAGAACGGCACCGACCTGCTGATCGGCGCCGACATCCCCGTCAAGCGCGGCACCGACGGCTGGACGTGGCTGGTGGCACACGTCATCGGCGCCGGGAGTTCCCTGGCCGAGGGCTCCGCCGTTCACGCGCTGGTCGACGCCGGCCGGCGCCTGGATCTCAGCCGGGGACACACCGCCTGTCACCTCGCCTCGCTCGCCCTGGACGCCGCGCTCGCGGACCTCTGGCACAAGGAGGTGCGTCCCGACCCGCTCGGCAACCCCGACTTCGAGGGCCGCGCCAACGAGTCCAGCTTCATCCACGCCAACGGCAGCGTCGACCGGTACCGTCTCGGTAAGAGCCTGCGCAAGGCGGGGTTCGACAGCGAGACGCTGGCGGCGACGCTGGCCGAGCGAGAGCAGCGGGCCAACGTCCAGCTGGCCGCGTGGGTCGCGGCGGGATCGGCCAGCCGCATCGAGACAGCGGGGCCGGGGATCACCGACATGCGCACCTGGCACTGCACGCTCCCGGAGGGCGAGGCAGCCTTCCCGTGCGGCGGCACCCACGTGGCATCCCTCGCCGATTTCCGCTCCATCACGGTGCAGCTCGCGCAGCCCGACGCCCAGACGCTGGTGATGACGACCACCGCGACGGCGGTCTGAACCGGCGCGCGCAACCGTTCAGGCGCCGTTCCCCGGGGCATGGGAGGGTGGAGGCATGACCGAAGCCACCGTCACACCCGGACCCGACGAGACCCTGCGCGCCGAGATGGATCGCATGCTGCACGACGCCGGCATCACGGCGAACCGGGAGCTCATCCGCCGCATCATCGGCACGGCCATTGAGCTGGGCCGCGATGGCACCGAGCGGCTCGATCTGAAGATCACGGCGTCCGCGGTGGCGGAGATGCGCCGCGCGTTTCGCATCTTCGCTCCGTACGCGGGCGTGCCGAAGGTGACCATCTTCGGCTCCGCTCGCACGCGGTCGGATGATCCGCTCTACGGGCAGGCGCACGACATCGCCGAACGTTTGGCCGAACGCGGCTGGATGGTGGTGACGGGAGCGGGCCCGGGCATCATGCAGGCGGCCGCGGAGGGAGCGGGACCCGATCGGGCGATCGGCGTGTCCATCCGGCTGCCGTTCGAGGAGCGACCGAACGCGATCTTCGCCGATCGTGACAACGTGGTGGCGATGAAGTACTTCTTCACGCGCAAGCTCATGCTGATGAAGGAGTCCAGCGGTTTCGTGTGCGTGCCGGGCGGCTTCGGCACGATGGACGAGATGTTCGAGCTGCTGACCCTCCAGCAGACCGGGAAGGCGGAGCCGATGCCGATCGTCCTGCTCGACGAGCCCGGAGGACAGTTCTGGTCGGGTCTGCGTCGCTTCGTCGACGAACAGATGATTCCCGCGGGCGTGGTCTCGGGCGACGACCTGGAGCGCGTTCTGATCACGGATTCCGTGGCGGAGGCCGAGGCGGAGATCACCGGATTCTGGCGCAACTACGATTCGCTCCGGTGGATCGACGAGCTGCTTGTGCTCCGCATCCGAGCGACGCCGACGCCGCAGGAGCTGGAATCGCTCAACGAACGCTTCGGCCACCTGCTCGTCTCCGGGCGCATCGAGAGCATGTCGGCGCTGCCCGTGGAGATCGCCGACCAGGACGTTCCCGAGCTGCCGCGACTGACGATGATCCTGAACCCGTTCAAGGTGGGGCACTTGTTCCACCTGATCCGAGCGATCAACGAGCTGGATTCCGCGCCCGAACGCGTGCCTGCGGGAACGAAGAACCCTTCGGAGTAGCGGGCGGTATCGCTCTCGTCTCAGCGAGGCTGTGTACCGGACGCGGTTCGCTCGTCGCCCGCGCTGCGCAGTGCCTCGCGGGCCGCGGCGCGCCAGATCGCGCGGTAGGGCAGTGCGGCGTCCGCAGCATCGATGCGACGCACGGCGGCTGTCGCCGGTGCCAGGTTGGCCATGTCCTCGGCGGGTACCCGCCACGCCAGTGGGTAGCTGTGCCAGGCGCGGAAGTGCTCGACCCACACCGCGATGAGAACCTGGTCGTCCGACACCGTCTTCTCCTCCCGGCCGCCGCGCTCATGGCGGGTGATGCGCCAGCCGGCGCCAGCCGGTTCCGCGAGGAAGTCAGGGTCGGTGAACCAGTGCCACCGCCCGCGGTGGAGTGTGGGAGCGTCCCGGCCGAGATGGTGGACGAGCTCCGCCGCGAGCGCGTCCAGGGTCCACGCGACGGGGAACCACGACGTCAGCGTCGCCGTGAGCTCGAGCGCACTGAGCCCCGCGGGAAACGCTCGCCCGTCGCGGCGTCCTGCCTCCAGCGCGGCCGACAAGGCGATGGTCCCGAGCGCGGGACCACCGTCGTCGAGAAGCGCCAGGTGGAGCTGCAGCATGCGGAGGTAGCGATCATGGTCCTCGCGCGTCGCGAACGGGGGCACGGGTATGGCGGGTACAGCCGGCAGCGCTGCCATTCGTCGAGAGATCATGAGTCCTCCTCGGTGTCGTTCCTCCGAGCTTCCCATGGTCGCGGGCGATCTCGGTGGGATCCCGATGTGCCGCCGCGCCTCGCCGAGCGAGTATCCTGGAGAGGATGCCCGTTCGCGGGTGAAGAGCTGAATAGGGAGGCCCACCGTGGAGATCGATCTCGGACTGCTGCGCAACATCGAGCGAGAGAAGGAGATCCCCTTCGACGAACTCGTTCGCATCATCGAGCAGGCGGTGCTCACGGCCTACGCCAAGCACACCTCGCCGGAAGGATCGCTGCCCGCCGGCGCCCGCGCGTCGCTGGATCGCAAGACCGGTCACGTCGCCGTCTACATCCCGGTGCTCGATGATGAGGACGCCGTCATCGGCGAAGAGGAGCACATGCCCGAGGACTTCGGGCGCATCGCGGCGTTCGCCGCCAAGCAGGTCATCAGTCAGCGTCTGCGCGACATCGCCGACGACGCCGTGCTGGGGGAGTTCCGTGGCAAAGAGGGCGACATCGTCGCCGGAGTGATCCAGCAGGGCCCCAACCCCAAGATGATCCACGTGGACCTCGGATCCGTCGAAGCCATCCTTCCTCCCGAGGAGCAGGTCCCGGGCGAGGAGTACACGCACGGGTCGCGCATCCGCGTGTACGTCACCACCGTGGCCAAGGGCAACAAGGGTCCGCAGATCACGGTCTCGCGCACCCACCCCGGCCTGGTCCGCAAGCTCTTCGCGCTGGAAGTCCCGGAGATCGCGAACGGCCTGGTCACCATCGAGTCCCTGGCTCGCGAGGCGGGGCATCGCACCAAGATCGCCGTCATCGCGAACGACCCGCAGGTCAACGCCAAGGGTGCATGCATCGGCGAGATGGGCCGTCGCGTGCGCGCGGTGACCGAGGAGCTCTCGGGCGAGAAGATCGACATCGTCGACTACAGTCCTGATCTGCCCACGTTCGTGGCGAACGCGCTGTCGCCGGCGAAAGTGAGCTCCAGCTTCGTCCTGGACGCCACCACCAAGGCCGTCCGTGCGCTGGTGCCCGACTACCAGCTGTCCCTGGCGATCGGCAAGGAAGGGCAGAACGCCCGCCTGGCGGCGAAGCTCACGGGCGCCAAGATCGATATCCAGCCGGACTCGATTCTCGACGACAAGTGATCCGCTGAGGCGGCGCAGGCGACGGCGAAACGCCGGAGCCGCCCGCCACCGCCTGGCCGGGGCGGCGATGCCGGATTCCGCTCCAGCACCGTGATCCCGCGCCATGAGGGTCGCAGCGGCCGATGGCGATGAGAGCGAGCAGGCACCGGGGAGGTGTAACATGGAACCCGTACGGACGTGCGTCGGATGTCGCAGCCGTGCATCTCGCTCCGCTCTTCTGCGGGTAGTGGCCTCCGAAACCTCCCTCGTCTTCGACGAGCGGGCTTCGATGCCCGGGCGGGGTGCGTGGGTGCACGACGATGCGCAGTGCCTCGAGAAGGCGCTGCAGCGGCGGGCGTTCGTGCGAGCACTCCGTGTGTCGGGGCCACTTGACACGCAGACCATCGAGAAACGGCTGAACGGCTATGGAAACAAAGTGAACGGCTCGAAATGAGACCCGTCCGCTGATACGGTCTGCCCTGCCTGGGTGGACCCAGACAGGAGAAATGTGGCTGCCAAACCACGCGTACACGAGATCGCATCCGAACTCGGTGTCGACAGCAAGGTCGCCCTTGCGAAACTGAAGGAACTCGGCGAGTTCGTCAAGAGCCCGTCGTCCACGATCGAGCCTCCGGTCGCGCGCAAGCTGCGTGCCGCGCTGGAGTCCGAGCGCGCTGCCGGTGGAGCTTCCGCCGCCGCGCCCGCGAAGGCGACCCCGGCAAAGCCGGCCGCCACCCCCGGACCGAAGCCCGGCCCGAAGCCGGGCCCCAAGCCGAGCGCGCCCGCCGCTGAGAAGGCTCCCGCGCCCGCTGCTCCGGCCGCGCCTGCCGCTCCGGCGGCTGAGAAGCCGGCCGGCGACAAGCCCTCTGGCGGTGCACCGAAGCCCGGTGCACCCACGCCCGGACCCCGCCCCGGCGGCCCGCGTCCCGGGAACAACCCGTTCGCGTCCTCGCAGGGCATGGGACAGCGTCCCGCCGGCCCGCGTCCCGGCAACAACCCCTTCGCGTCCGCGCAGGGCATGGGACAGCGCCCGACGCCCGGGAACATCCCGCGCCCCCAGGCTCCCCGTCCGGGTTCGCCCCGTCCGGGCGCCCCGCGTCCGCAGCGTCCCGGTGGCGGCGGTCGTCCGGGTGGTGCTCCGTTCCAGCAGCGTCCGGGTGGACCCGGTCGTCCCGGCGGTGCCGGTGCTGGTGCCGGTGGCGGCTTCCAGCGTCCCGCCGGTGGCGGCGGCTTCGCCGGTCGTCCCGGCCCCGGTGGCCGTGGTCGTGGCGGCACAGCCGGTGCGTTCGGCAAGGGTGGCGGCAAGTCGAAGCAGCGCAAGTCGCGTCGCGCCAAGCGCCAGGAATTCGAGATGCGCGATGCCCCGATGGTGGGCGGCGTCAACGTCTCGCGGGGTAATGGCGAGACCATTCGCCTCCGTCGTGGTTCCTCCATCGCGGACTTCGCCGACAAGATCGAGGCCATCACCGGTTACACGGTGCAGCCGGGCACGCTGGTGACGATCCTCTTCAACCTCGGCGAGATGGCCACGGCCACCGAGTCGCTGGACGAGTCGACCTTCGAGGTCCTCGGCGCCGAGCTGGGTTACAAGATCCAGATGGTCTCGCCCGAGGACGAGGACAAGGAGCTCCTCGAGGGCTTCGGTCTGGACCTGGACGCCGAGCTCGCCGATGAGGATGACGACGACCTGGAGATCCGCCCGCCGGTGGTGACCGTCATGGGTCACGTCGACCACGGTAAGACGCGACTGCTCGACGCCATCCGTCAGACCAACGTGGTCGCGGGTGAGGCCGGTGGCATCACCCAGCACATCGGTGCTTACCAGATCTGGACCGAGCACGAGGGCATCGAGCGCGCCATCACCTTCATCGACACCCCGGGTCACGAGGCGTTCACCGCCATGCGTGCCCGCGGTGCGCAGGTGACGGACATCGCGATCCTCGTGGTGGCCGCCGACGACGGCATCATGCCGCAGACGGTGGAGGCCCTCAACCATGCACAGGCGGCCAATGTGCCGATCGTCGTGGCGGTCAACAAGGTCGACAAGCCCGAGGCGAACCCGGCGAAGGTGCGTCAGCAGCTGACCGAGTACGGCCTGGTGGCCGAGGAGTACGGCGGCGACGTGATGTTCGTCGACGTCTCCGCGCGTCAGAACATGGGTATCCAGGAGCTCCTGGACGCCGTGCTGCTGACCGCAGACGCCGGGCTCGACCTGCGCGCGAACCCGAACAAGGCCGCTCGTGGTGTGGCCATCGAGGCCAAGCTCGACAAGGGCCGCGGTTCGGTCGCCACCGTGCTCATCCAGTCCGGAACGCTGCGCGTCGGTGACGCGATCGTCGCCGGAACCGCGTACGGACGTGTCCGCGCGATGCTCGATGAGAACGGCGACGCCGTCGAAGAGGCGTACCCGTCGCGTCCGGTTCAGGTGCAGGGTCTGAACTCGGTGCCGCGCGCCGGAGACACCTTCATCGTCACCGATGAGGACCGCACGGCTCGTCAGATCGCGGAGAAGCGCGAGGCCGCCGAGCGCAACGCCCAGCTGGCCAAGGCCCGCAAGCGCATCTCGCTCGAGGACTTCACCCGTGCTCTCGAAGAGGGCAAGGTCGAATCGCTCAACCTCATCATCAAGGGTGACGTCTCCGGTGCCGTCGAGGCGCTCGAGGAGTCGCTGCTCAAGATCGAGGTGGACGACTCGGTGCAGCTGCGCATCCTCCACCGCGGCGTCGGTGCCATTACCGCCTCCGACGTGGACCTCGCGACGATCGACAACGCGATCATCGTGGGCTTCAACGTCCGCCCCGACCAGAAGGCGCGCGAGCGCGCTCAGCGCGAGGGTGTGGACATCCGGTTCTACTCGGTCATCTACGCGGCGATCGAGGACATCGAGAGCTCCCTCAAGGGGATGCTCAAGCCGGAGTACGAAGAGGTCCAGTCGGGTGTCGCCGAGATCCGCGAGGTGTTCCGCTCCTCGAAGTTCGGCAACATCGCCGGTGTCATCGTTCGCTCGGGAACCATCACCCGCAACGCGAAGGCACGCGTCATCCGCGATGGCATCGTCATCGCCGATGGCCTGGCCATCGAGTCGCTGCGCCGGTTCAAGGACGACGTCACCGAGGTGCGTACCGACTACGAAGCCGGTATCGGCCTCGGCAAGTACAACGACATCCAGATCGGCGACGAGATCGAGACCACGGAGATGGTCGAGAAGCCTCGTTCCTGATGGGCGCGCTCCCTCGGGAGCAGCGTCATCGCGGAACCGCCCGCCTCACCTCGTGGGGCGGGCGGTGGCCGTTCGGAGCAGGCTTGCGGCCGGGAACCCATCGTGCCGCAGCTCGCGGTCCGTCCGTGCCGGCTCGATCCGTTTCGATAACTACCATGGGGAGAGTGCACCTGCCGCACCCCCGAGCAAGGAGGCAATCATGGCCGGAGAACGACAGGGTCGCCTGTCCGATCGCATCCGCGTGATCATCGCGGAGCGACTGGACAAGGGATTGCGCGACCCGCGCCTCGGTTTCGTCACCATCACCGATGTGCGCATGACAGGCGACCTGCAGAATGCGTCCGTCTTCTACACCGTGTACGGCAGCGATCAGGAACGTGAAGACAGCGCCGCGGCGCTCAAGGCCGCCACCGGAATGCTCCGCTCCGAAGTGGGCAAGCGACTGGGCGTGCGACTGGTGCCCACGCTGGAGTTCATTCCCGACGCGCTTCCGGAGAACGCCGACCACATCTCGGCGCTGTTGCGCGAGGCCCACCAGCGCGACGCCGAAGTGGCGCAGACCGCCTCGGGCGCGTCGTATGCCGGTGAGGCGGACCCGTACGTGAAGCCGCGCGAGGACGACGACGAGGACTGAGCGATCGTCCCGTGAGCGCTTGCTCACGGACGAGCACGAGACCCCCTGGCCCACCGCGACGGTGACGACAGGGGGTCTCGTCCTGTCATCCGGCGGACGTGCCCTCCTGGTTGACGGGCGCGTCGACGCCCATCGGCGGGAGCCCCACCACGGTGGAACAGGGGCGTGTTCGCCGGTGTTCATCTCGGTCCGGCCACGTTCGTCGCAGAAACGGCGGGGCCCGGCGTGGCGTGTCGGCGGTCTGCCGTAGTGTGGGCGATCCGGGCCGTCACAGCCTGGACGAGAAAGGGGAGATGATGCGCTCAACGGCCATCGCACGCACTCGCACCGCCGCGGCTCTGGCGGCGCTGATGCTCGGAGGGGCTCTCACGCTCTCCGGTTGCGCGACATCATCCGGCGGGGATGGCGGTTCGTCCTCGGCTGCGCCCGAGCCCACGGCCACGGCCACCACACCCCCTGCGACGACGCCGCCGGAGACCACGGCGCCCACCCCGGAGCCGTCGCCCACCGAGACCGCATCAGCCGAGGACCCCGCCGGATGGGTGGTGAGCGGCGCCGGCATCGGCCCGCTCGAACTCGGAGCGGATTTCGCCTCACTGGCCGGAACGGTCGGCGCTGACGGATGGACGATCGGCTGTGGCCCGGACGCGCCGTCGCCCGACGCACCGGTGATCAGCTATTCCGGCGCGGACCAGCTCTCGATCTTCGCCGCAGCGGGCTACGCCGTCTCCGGGGAGCCGAACACGACGCTGAACCAGGTCTCGGTCACCGGGTCAGCGGGAAGCAGCCCGAAGACGGCTGAAGGCATCGGAATCGGCTCGACGCTTGCGGAGGCCCAGGCGGCCTATCCCGAGGGACAGAACGCGATGCTCGCGAACTACACGATGGCGCTTCGAGTGCCGGCTGCCGGCGGAACGATGTACTTCGGTGCGGGGGGCGACGATGTCATCAGCGGCGTCACGGTCACGCTTCTGGAGCGGCCGCTGCCGGAGTTCTGCGGCTGACACGGGTATCTCGCACGCCTGCGAGGACCCAGCGTTCCTCAACGGGGGAGCCGAGCCCCTTCGCCATCGATCTCGATCAGGCCATCGGCGATCAAGGAGTCGATCGCACGGTCTCGCTGCCGAGCGTCCGGCCAATCGGGGATCAACGCGCTCAGCGGAACGATGTGCTCGGCGTCGCGCAGCACCCGCATGGCAGCGCCACGGGCCTGTCGATCGCTGCCTTCGTACTTCGCCTGCTTCGGGCGTTCGTCGCCCGTATCGGGATAGCCCGCCGCACGCCAGGCGCACAGCGCGCGCAGCGGACATTCCTCACACCGCGGAATGCGTGCGGTGCATACCAGGGCGCCCAGCTCCATGGCGGCCGCGTTCACCACCGCGGCGGCCGCATCGTCTTCGGGAAGCAGCGCCGACATGTCGGCGAGGTCTCGTTTCGCGGCGGCGCCGGGCTGTGAGCGGCCGTGCACGGCACGAGCAATGACGCGCCGGGTGTTGGTATCGACCACCGGCGCGCGCCGGCCGTATGCGAACACCGCCACCGCACGCGCGGTGTAGTCCCCGACGCCGGTGAGCGCGAGCAGAGCGTCGACGTCGTCCGGGACAACCCCCCGGTGGCGCTCGGTGATCTCCACCGCTGCCCGGTGCAGCCACAGCGCGCGGCGCGGGTAGCCGAGGTTGGCCCACTGCTTCACCGCCTCCGCCGGCGTCGCCTCGGAGAGTGCGGCGGGTGAGGGCCAGCGCTCCAGCCACGCCTCCAGCATCGGGATCACCCGCGTGACCGGTGTCTGCTGCAGCATGAACTCGCTCACGAGGATGCCCCACGCACCGAAGCCGGCACGACGCCACGGCAGATCGCGCGCGGTTCGGAGGTACCACGGCTGCAGGGCATCGGCGATCTCGGACACGAGGCACCAGCCTATCCGCCCCCACCCGTAGGCTGGAGGCATGCGGCTCCCGATCACACCCGTCACCACGCTGCAGCGCGAGCTGCGCGAGCAACTGCGGCACAACAGTCCCGCGGGGCGCGTAGTGGTGCTCGTCGACGGGCTCGACCCCGAGAGCACACGGTCCTTCGCCGACTCCTTCGCCGAGATCATCGGGGAGGACGGATCTGCTGTGCTGCGCGCGTCCCTCACGGACTTCGTGCGCCCCCGCGCCGAACGTGGCGCGGAACCCGCTCCCGGGGATGTCGACGTCGAGACGCTGCGGCGCGTGCTCTTGGACCCCTTCCGTGAGGGGGCTCAGGCCTCCGCCACGGCGGGCGTGCAACTGCGCGTGTGGGATGAGCGACGCGATCAGCCGGTCGAGGCGCGGTGGGTCACGGCACCCGAGGACGCCGTCCTGGTGCTGGACGGCGTGTTCGCCCAGCAGGAGGGAATTCGCGGCACGGCGGCGTTCGCGCTCTGGCTGGAGACGCCGGAGAGCCGTCTGGCCGAGCGCACCGGTCATTCGACGGACGCCCCGTACAGCGAAGCCGAGTTCCGTTACCTGCGCGATGCCCGCCCGCGCGCAGCCGCGTCGGCACTCATCGACATCTCCCGGCCGGATCGTCCGGCCGAGTTCTTCCAGGACTCCTGCTGATGGCCCGCGCGAACGGACCCCGCCCCGCGGCGGGGCTGCTGCTGGTGGACAAGCCGCAGGGGATCACGAGCCACGACGTCGTGGCCCGCGTGCGGCGGGGCTTCGGTACTCGCAAGGTGGGCCATGCCGGAACGCTGGATCCGATGGCCACCGGCCTGCTTCTCATCGGCATCGAGGGGGCCACCCGGCTCCTCACGTTCCTGGTGGGACTGGACAAGACATACACCGCCACCATCCGGCTGGGTGTTAGCACCGACTCGGACGACGCCGACGGAACGGTCACCGCGACCGCATCGGCCGATGGCGTCACCGACGCGGCCATCTCCGCAGGGATCGCCGCGCTCACGGGCGATATCCTCCAGGTGCCGAGCACCGTGTCCGCGATCAAGGTCGACGGTAAGCGCGCATACGATCTGGCGCGGGCGGGGGAGAGCGTCGAGCTGAAGTCGCGTCCGGTCACCGTCTCTCGTTTCGATGTGCTGGACACCCGACGCGGTGACGGGGTCATCGATCTGGACGTCGTGGTCGACTGCACCAGCGGCACCTACATCCGCGCGCTTGCCCGGGACCTCGGCGCTGCGCTCGGCGTCGGCGGACACCTGACGGCGCTACGGCGGAGCGCGATCGGTCCGTTCCTCGTGTCGGACGCCGTGGCTCTGACGGACGGCATCGGCGCGGCCCCTGTGCTCACACCCGCCCGGGTCGCCACCGACGTGCTCGGAGCTCTCACCGTGACCGAGCAGGAAGCCACCGATCTTCGCCACGGCAAGAAGCTGGCCGGTGCGGCCGAACGTGTCGCGTCCCTTCCCGTAGCCGCGATTGCCCCGGACGGCTCGCTGATCGGCGTTCTGGAACGGCGCGGCGCCGACCTCAAGAGCGCCATGAACATGCCGGAGGAGCAGCCATGAGCACCCGCACGATGAACCGGACGCCAAGGACCAGCGCATGATCCTCGGGTTCACGATCGCCGTCGTGGCGGTGGCGGTGGCCGCCGCGCTCCTGTGCATCGTGCTGGGCCTCATCGGACGTGTGCCCGGTGACTGGAGCGTCGGTGCGCTTGCGGTGCTGGAGCTGCTGCTGATCGCGCAGATCGTGATCGCCATCGCTGCACCTTTCGCCGGCAACCCGCCGTCGGGGAGCCTCCTGGAGTTCTGGACCTACCTCATCTCCGCAGCGCTCATCCCCGTCGGCGTCGTCGTGTGGGCGTTCGTCGACCGCTCCCGGTGGTCAACGGTCGTGATGGGCGTCGGTGCGCTGGCCGTTGCGATCATGGTGTGGCGCATGGAGGTCATCTGGACGGTTCAGGTGGCCTGAGCGCCGGGCCGCTTCCGTGCCGCGGGTAGAATCGTCCGAGTGATGACACAGGCTCAGACCGGGCAGACGCCCCGGGAATCCGGGACCCCACGGCGTGCGAAGAACCCGCGCCGGATGAGCGGCATCGGTCAGGTGCTGGTCGCGGTGTACGCGGTGCTCGCCCTCGGCGCCACGGCGCGTTCGTTCGTGCAGATCGTTGAGAAGTTCGCCGAGGCGCCGCTGGCCTACTCGCTGTCCGCCGCATCGGCGGCGGTCTACGTCGTGGCCACGCTGGCGCTGATCTTCTCGCGTCGGCCCGGGTGGTACACCGTCGCGTGGATCGCCATCTGCTTCGAGCTGGCGGGCGTTCTCGTGATCGGCACGCTGAGCCTCGTGCTGCCTGACCTCTTCGCGCATCCGACGGTATGGAGCGTGTTCGGCCAGGGATACGTGTTCATTCCGCTCGTCCTGCCGTTCATCGGCCTCTGGTATCTGATCACCCACAAGCCCGCCGCTTCGCCGGAGGTGCGGTCGTGATCGTGTTCTCCGATCCCGCGGAGATCCCCGACGGATTCGGGCCATCCGTCGTCGCCATCGGCAAGTTCGACGGTGTGCACACCGGTCATCGGCGAGTGCTCGAGCGCGCTCGAGCCGATGCCGAGCGCCTCGGGGCCAAGGTCGTCGCGGTGACCTTCGACCGCAACCCGCTCGCGACCATCCGTCCCGAACTGTGCCCGAACGAGCTGGTGAGCCTCGGCCAGAAGATCGACCTTCTCGCCGGCACCGGACTCGACGCCGCCGTGGTACTGCGCTTCGACGAGGAGATGTCCCACGTCTCGGCAGAGGACTTCGTCCGCGAGATCCTGGTGGGCGCTCTCGGCGCCGTGGTCGTCCTCCTCGGCACGGATTTCCGGTTCGGGCACCGCGGTGCCGGCGACGCGCAGCTCCTCGAGCGGATGGGCGCGGAACTCGGCTTCACCACCGATGTGGTCGACGACGTCGTGGTCGCCGGTGAGGAACGCCGGGTGTCTTCCAGCTGGATCCGCGAACTGCTCTCGGCGGGCGACGTCGCGCGCGCGGCGCAGTTGCTCGGCCGCCCGCACCGGGTGGAGGGTGAGGTCGTTCACGGGCTGAAGCGCGGCCGCGAGCTGGGCTTTCCCACGGCGAACCTTTCGCCGCAGTCGCAAGGCGACGTGCCCGCAGACGGTGTGTACGCCGGATGGCTCGTGACACCGGACGGCGTTCATCACAAGTCGGCGATCTCCGTGGGTGTGAACCCCACGTTCGACGACGTCGAGTTTCGTCAGGTGGAGGCGTACGTCCTCGATGAGACGGGCCTGGACCTGTACGGGCAGCACGTGGTGGTCGAGTTCGTCGACCGCATCCGCGGCATGGTGGCCTTCCAGGGGATCCCCGCGCTGATCGAGCAGATGACGGACGACGTCGCCCGCACTCGCGTGATCCTGTCCTGACGGCGAGGCGGGATGCGGGGGATGCGCATCAGCGCAGGGGCTCCTGCTCATGTGAGCACATGGAGGCGCAGATGTTGTCAGGGCCCGGAGGCGGCGGTACCGTCGAGGGGTGGATGACGAACTGCTCGCGGTCCGCGTCGCGGAACTCTATTACGAGGAGAACAAGACGCAGGACGAGATCGGCGCGCTCCTCGGGATCTCCCGCTGGAAGGCCGGCCGGCTGCTCACGCAGGCGCGTGAGCGCGGTATCGTGCGGATCGAGATCGTCCACCCCCGTGCGCGTCGGCTCGCCCTGGAGCGCGAGCTGTGCGCCCGCTTCGGGCTGAGTGACGCGATCGTCGTCCCGGTGCCGGACGAGAACGGCTCCGTCACCTCCGTCGTCACGCAGGCGGCTGCCGACTTCCTCACCGCACTCCGCCCGGTTCCGAAGACACTCGGCGTGAGCTGGGGTCACACCCTCACCGAGGTGGCGGACAAGCTGCCCGACGGCTGGGCCACCGGTGTGACGGTGGTGCAGATCAACGGGGGCGTGAGCCTCAACCGTCGCGCCTCCACCGCGGCGACGCTCGCATCCACGATCGCCAATCGCGGACGAGGGCAGGTGGTCCTCCTGCCCTCACCGGCGGTGCTCGAGCGTCGCGAGACGAAGGATGCCATCGCATCGGACCGCACCGTGGCGGCCGTGCTCGATCTCGCGCAGCGCGCTGATGCGTACCTGTACAGCGCGGGACTCGGCGACAAGAACTCCGCCCTCGTCGACTCCGGATATCTCCGGGCGAGCGACCTGGAGGAGCTGGCCATGAAGGGCGCCGTCGGCGATGTCCTCGGCCGCTACATCGACGCCAACGGGAACATCGTCGATCCCGAACTGGACGGCCGTACCGTGGGCGTCGAACTGAGCACCCTGCGTGCCGCCAAGACCGCGATCTTCGTGGTGGCGGGCGAGGACAAGCACGACATCGCCCGCGCGGTGGTCGTGAACGGACTGTGTTCCATCCTGATCACCGACGAGGGCACTGCCCGAGACCTGCTGGAGGACGAATGACCGCTGTGGCGGACACCGCAGAGCGCGCCGCACGAGCGCGCGAGATGATCGGCGGTGAGCCCGACGACATCACCCTGGCCCGATTCCTGCACGGACTGCCCGGCGTGGATGCCGTGGGTCTGGAGCAGCGCGCGGCCGACCTCGGCACCCGCTCGATCAAGACCACCTCGAAGAAATGGGCTCTGGATCGGGTCATCGAGCTGATCGACCTCACCACGCTCGAAGGCGCGGACACCCCCGGAAAGGTGCGATCCCTCGTCGCCAAGGCTGTGCACCCCGACGCCTCCGACCCGACGTGCCCGCGCGTGGCCGCCGTGTGCGTGTACGGCGACATGGTGCCGTACGCCGTCGAGGCCCTCGGTGCGCTGCACGGCGATCCCGATGACGGGCTGATCTCTGTCGCCGCGGTCGCCACGGCATTCCCCTCCGGCCGCTCGTCGCTGGCGATCAAGCTGGCCGACACCCGCGAGGCTGTGGCGGCCGGCGCCGACGAGATCGACATGGTCATCGACCGCGGTGCGTTCCTGTCGGGCCGCTACTCGGTGGTGTTCGACCAGATCGTCCAGGTGAAGGACGCGTGCCGTCGCGCGGACGGAACGTCTGCGTCGCTCAAAGTGATCCTGGAGACCGGTGAGCTGAACACCTACGACAACGTCAAACGCGCTTCGTGGCTGGCCATCCTCGCAGGCGGCGACTTCATCAAGACCTCCACGGGAAAGGTGACACCGGCAGCCACGCTCCCCGTCACCCTTCTGATGCTGGAGGTCGTGCGCGACTGGCACCGCCTCACCGGCGAGAAGATCGGCGTGAAGCCTGCAGGCGGTATCCGGA
Source organism: Microbacterium sp. GXS0129 (assembly GCF_044769785.1). Classification (NCBI taxonomy): domain Bacteria; kingdom Bacillati; phylum Actinomycetota; class Actinomycetes; order Micrococcales; family Microbacteriaceae; genus Microbacterium; species Microbacterium sp. GXS0129. The sequence goes on from NZ_JBIZVZ010000001.1 coordinate 1,060,082, forward strand.
CGTCGAAGGACGCCATCAAGTACGTCGTGACCGTCGCCGAGACGGTGGGCGAGGAGTGGCTTCAGCCGCACCTGTTCCGCTTCGGTGCGTCGAGCCTTCTGAACGACGTGCTGCTGCAGCGGCAGAAGATGACCACCGGACACTACTCCGGCCCCGACTACGTGACCATCGACTGACGATGAGCTCCCCCGACTACTTCGCGTCCCGCGTGGATGCGAGCCCGGATCTGAAGGACGAAGCACGATGAGCTTTCTCGAGTACGCCGACGCGCCGGAATCCCGCGCGATCCTGAACCTGAAGGACGAGTACGGCCTGTTCATCGACGGCGAGTTCGTCGATGGCAACGGCGCGTCGTTTCGCACCATCAACCCCGCCGACGAGTCGACGATCGCGCTGATCTCGACCGCGGACGAGAGCGACGTCGACCGCGCGGTCGCCGCCGCCCGCCGCGCCTACGACCGGGTGTGGTCGAAGATGAGCGGACGCGACCGCGGGAAGTACCTGTTCCGCATCGCTCGTCTCGTCCAGGAGCGCGCCCGCGAGCTGGCCGTGGCCGAGTCCCTCGACAACGGCAAGCCGATCAAGGAGAGCCGCGACGTGGACGTGCCGCTCGTGGCGGCGTGGTTCTTCTACTACGCCGGCTGGGCGGACAAGCTCGACTACGCCGGGCTCGGGGCCAACCCGCGCGCTCTCGGCGTCGCCGGTCAGGTGATCCCGTGGAACTTCCCGCTGCTGATGCTGGCGTGGAAGGTCGCCCCGGCGCTGGCTGCCGGAAACACCGTCGTGCTCAAGCCCGCGGAGACCACCTCTCTCACCGCGCTGCTGTTCGCCGAGATCGTGCAGCAGGCGGGCCTTCCGGCCGGCGTGCTCAACATCGTCACCGGTGCCGGTGCCACCGGGTCCGCCGTGGTGAATCACCCCGACGTCAACAAGGTGGCCTTCACCGGCTCCACCGCGGTCGGCCGATCGATCGCGCAGTCCGTCGCCGGAACCGGGAAGAGCCTGACGCTCGAGCTCGGCGGCAAGGCGGCGAACATCGTCTTCGACGACGCACCGATCGACCAGGCGGTCGAAGGCGTCGTGAACGGCATCTTCTTCAACCAGGGCCACGTCTGCTGCGCGGGAAGCCGTCTGCTCGTTCAGGAGTCGATTGCCGAGGACTTCGTCGACCGCCTCAAGTCGCGCCTGTCGACCTTCCGTCTGGGCGACCCGCTGGACAAGAACACCGACATCGGTGCGATCAACTCGGCGGCCCAGCTGGAGCGCATCCGCGCGCTCAGCGACATCGGCGAGGCGGAGGGGGCCGAGCGCTGGAGCGCGGACTGCGACATCCCCGACAACGGCTTCTGGTTCGCGCCGACGATCTTCACGAACGTGCAGGCGAGCCACCGCATCGCCCGCGAGGAGGTGTTCGGCCCGGTGCTGTCCGTGCTCACCTTCCGCACTCCCGCGGAGGCGATCGAGAAGGCGAACAACACGCCCTATGGATTGTCGGCCGGTATCTGGAGCGAGAAGGGCTCACGCATCCTCGCCGTGGCCGACCGCCTGCGCGCGGGTGTGGTGTGGGCCAACACGTTCAACAAGTTCGACCCGTCGAGCCCGTTCGGCGGCTACAAGGAGTCCGGCTACGGACGCGAGGGCGGCCGGCACGGCCTCCTCGCCTACCTGAAGGGTGGAGCGGCGTGAGCAAGCGACTGACCGTGCCCAAGACGTACAAGCTGGCCATCGGCGGCGCCTTCCCGCGCAGCGAGTCCGGTCGCACCTATGCCGTCAGCTCGCCGTCGGGCGAGTTCCTCGCGAATGCGGCCCAGGCATCCCGCAAGGACGCCCGCGATGCCGTGAAGGCCGCGCGGGCAGCCGTGAAGGGGTGGTCGGGCGCCACCGCGTACAACCGCGGCCAGGTGCTGTACCGGATCGCCGAGGTGCTCGAGGGACGGCGCGCGCAGTTCGTCGAGGAGATCACCGCACAGCAGGGCGTGTCAGCGGCGGCCGCTGCCGCGCAGGTGGATGAAGCGATCGATCGCTGGGTCTGGTACGCCGGATGGTGTGACAAGTTCTCGCAGGTCTCGGGCGCCGCGAACCCGGTGGCGGGTCCGTACTTCAACATCTCGGTACCCGAGCCCACCGGTGTCGTGGTGATCATCGCCCCGCAGGACAACGCCCTGCTGGGGCTCGTCTCGGCGGTCGCCCCGGCCCTCGTGGCGGGCAACGCCGTCGTCGTGATCGCCAGCGAGGCGTTCCCGCTGTCCTCGATCTCCTTCGCCGAGGTCCTCGCCACCAGCGATGTCCCCGCGGGCGTCGTGAACGTGCTCACGGGTTCGCCTGCGGAGATCGCTCCCTGGCTCGCATCGCACGACGACGTCAACGCCCTCGACCTGGTGGGCGCGGGCGCGCTGGACTGGATCTCGCTGCAGCAGTCCGCGGCGGGCACGCTCAAGCGCGTGCTCACGCCGGAGGACGGCCCGGATGCGGCGGCCCCCTCGCTGCAGCGGATCACCGCGTTCACCGAGACCAAGACCGTCTGGCACACGAAGTCGATGATCTGACGGTTTCGGACGCGGGCCGCCTCTTCCTCACGGGAGAGCCGGCCCGCGTCGTTTCACGTCAGAGCCGGGAGTGTTTGTCGGGGTTGGCGATCTGACGGATCCCGGCGATGCGCCCCGTGGAGCCGAACTGGAGCGTGACGACGTCGCGGCGGACACGACGGCGGAAGTCGATCGCGGGGTCCCCGTTGACGTCGAGCCATCCGACCAGGATCTCGTCGTTCGCGCGCCGTGCCTTCTCGAAGACGCCGATGACGAAGCGCGCAATGGCGGCGGCGCCGAAGATCGGATTCAGCGCCGCGCTGACCACGCCGCCGCCGTCGGTCCACAGGACCGCGTCGTCTTCGAGCATCGAGGCGACGAGGGTGATGTCGCCCGATTCGATCCCGCCGATCAGCCGGTCGAGCGACGCGGCGTCGACCCGCGTCGACACCGGCTGATCGGGGTGGATGTCCAGACGCCGCTCCCCGCGCGAGATCAGCTGGCGAACCGCGGCCGGCGTGGTCTCGAGGATCTCCGCGATCTCTGGCGCCGACATGGCGAAAGCGCGATGCAGCACGATGGCCGCACGCTGACGTGGCGGGAGCTGTTCGGCCAGATGCAGCAGCGCTATCGAGAGCATCTCGCGCGTGGCGACGACATCGTCCGGCAGCCGGTCCGTGGCCACCGGTTCCGGCAGCCACGGACCGGGGTAGCTCTCGCGCCGGGCCGCGATCGCTCGCACCCGGTCGATGGAGCGGCGCACGCACACCGTGGTGAGCCAGGCGGGCCAGGACCGGATCTCCGACGCCTCCCGCTCAGCGTGAACCGCCAGCTCGGCCACCTCAGAGACCACGTCCTCCGCTTCGGAGTAGTCGCCGAGCATCCGGTACGCGATGCCCAGCAGACGACCCTGTTCGCGCTGCCACGCCGTCGCCGCCGGGGAGAGGGTCGTCATCCGCGCTCCTTCCTGCGCTCCATCCTCATGCCACCGGGTGCGCGGCGTCCACCGGAGGCGTCATGCGCGTGGCGATCGCGATGCGATTCCACACGTTGATCGTGGCGATCGCGAGCACCAGCGCGCCGAGCTCGCCCTCGTCGAAGAACGCGGCGGCCCGGTTCCAGACGGCATCGTCCACGGCGTTCTCGCCGAGGCGGGTGACGGCATCGGTCAGGGCGAGAACCGCCTTCTCCCGCTCATCCAGCAGGTCGCCGGCGTGCTCCCACGCGGTGGCGGCGGTGAGCACACGCTGGGGGATACCGGCCTTCAGCCCATCGGTCATGTGCATGTCCACGCAGAAGGTGCACCCGTTGAGGACGGAGGCGCGGATCTTCAGCAACTCGAACAGACGCTTGTCCACGTTCGTGCGCGCGTAGGCCTCCATCCCGATGACGGCCGTGTAGCCGAGGCGGTTGGTGCGGTTGATGTCGATGCGAGTCATGTGTCGTCCTGTTCTGGGAATGGCCCCCGACGTCTCACGGACGGGGACCGATGGCGATGAGTGGTGTCACAGAGGTGTCGTGCGAGCGCGTGAAAGTGTGACATCGACTCGCGTCCCACAGCGATGGCGGGGGAGGGGGTGATGCGGTAAAATGCGTCTGCGGGCGTTTTCGCCCCGTGTCGCTGGCCGCTGAAGCGGAATCTGTGGCGCGGGCAGCGGAAGCCTCCGCGAGATCGCACCGGTGCACACCGGCCCCCCGGGAGGAATCCCGGACGTTCGCTCAGGAGGAGCATGCCGACCACGGCAACCGCCGCTTCACGGCGCAGGAAGTCCTCGTCTTCCCGTCGTGATGACGAGGCCCCGATCATCCCCATCCTCGCTCGCAAGGTGCGCGAGGTGGAGGCCAAGGCGCAGAAGGGCAAACTCGGCCCCACCAATCGCGTCAAGTTCCAGGTCATCGCGTTCCTGGTGCGCGAGGAGCGCACCCGCGTGAAGGCCGACCCGGATCTCACCGACTCCGCACGCGCCGAGCTGCTTAAGCGCCTCGAGGGCGTCGCGCAGATCCTCGCGAAGACCGCGGCCCGGGACACCTCGATCATCCCGCTGCTGGAGGCCGACCAGGCCACGAGTCCGGTGGCCAAGCGCATGCGCCGCGACTGGCTGCTCGAGTCCGGCGCCGAGCTCGCTCCGGACGAGCTGATCATCACGGACGTGGTGCCCGTCGCGGCCACGCCCGTGGTCTCGGCCGCCATCGCCGAGCGCCAGGTGACGCCGCCCATGGTGGAGTCTCGTCTCGAGTCGAACCCGTTCCTCGCACCGGACACCTCCGTCGTCATCCCGAAGGAGACACCACGGCGCCGTCTCGATGGCTGGGACCTCATGGGGCCGCTGTACAAGGCCTTCGAGACGGGCGCCGGGGGTGGGGCTGCGACGATGGCACTGCCGCCGGTTCCCGAGTTCGATCACATCTCGCCCAAGGGGCTGGAGGTGATGCCGCACCAGATGCGCTTCATCGAAGCCGTCCGCGCCGGCAAGCGCAGCTTCCTGCTGGCCGACGAGCCCGGTCTCGGCAAGACCGCGCAGTCGGTACTGGCCGCGTCGGTCGCCGGTGCCTACCCGCTCCTGGTGGTGGTCCCCAACGTCGTCAAGATGAACTGGGCCCGCGAGGTGGAGCGCTGGACGCCTCAGCGCCGCGCCACCGTCATCCAGGGCGACGGCGAGAACATCGACGCCTTCGCGGACGTGTTCATAGTGAACTACGAGATCCTCGACCGCCACCTCGAGTGGCTGAGCAAGGTGGGACTGCGCGGGCTGGTGGTGGATGAGGCCCACTTCATCAAGAACCTCAGCTCGCAGCGCTCGCAGAACGTGCTGGCCCTGGCGTCGCGCGTTCGCGAGACCACCCCGGGCGGCAACCCGCTGCTCATGGCCCTCACCGGTACGCCGCTGATCAACGACGTCGAGGACTTCGACGCGATCTGGCGCTTCCTGGGATGGACCAACGGGGAGCGCCCGGGTCCCGTCCTGGCCGACAAGCTCGACGCCACCGGCCTCACCCCCGCCGACAAGGCGTTCTACCCCGAGGCCCGTGACGCCGTGATCTCCATGGGCATCGTTCGCCGCAAGAAGAAGGACGTGGCCGCGGACCTTCCCGACAAGCTGATCGCCGATATGCCGGTGCAGCTGGACGACGAGTTCGGCCGCTCCATCCGCCAGGCCGAGCGGGAGCTCGGCGAGCGCATGGCAGCCAAATACCGCCGCATTATCGAGGCGCGCGGACGCGTCACCGACGGCATCGACGAGGACATCGTGCGGCTTGTCGCGCAGCACGAGTTCGACGATGCGAAGAACGCCGATGCCGGCGGCGACAACGTCTTCACGATGGTGCGCCGCATCGGTCAGGCGAAGGCGGGTCTTGCCGCCGACTACGCCGTCCAGCTGCAGCGGTCGGTGGGCAAGGTGGTGTTCTTCGCCAAGCACATCGACGTCATGAACCAGGCGGAGGCGCTGTTCGCGGCCAATGGTCTGCAGGCGGTGTCGATCCGAGGAGACCAGACGTCCACGGCGCGTCAGGAGGCGATTGATGCCTTCAACAACGACCCGGCTGTCTCGATCGCGGTGTGCTCTCTGACCGCGGCAGGCGTCGGCGTCAACCTGCAGGCCGCATCCAACGTGGTGCTGGCCGAGCTCAGCTGGACCGCCGCGGAGCAGACGCAGGCGATCGACCGCGTGCACCGCATCGGCCAGGACGAGCCGGTCACCGCATGGCGCATCATCGCGGCACACACGCTGGACTCCAAGATCGCCGAGCTGATCGATCAGAAACAGGGATTGTCCCTGCGCGCGCTGGATGGCGTGTCCGTGGAGCCGGGCTCCCAGGACTCCGTGCAGCTGGCGGCTCTCATGCACCTGCTGCGCGAGGCTCTCGGCGCCTGAGACGCTCGTCGAGGCAGCCCCCGCACCCGGTGTGCGGGGGCTGCGTCGTTCCCGGCAGCCAGATGTAAGGAATTCGCATTCTTCACGCGTGACGCCGGAGAAATTGAGGTGGTCGGGGAAATTCCGCCTGATTTGCGTCAAGAACACCCGTTCTCATCGTCCTGAATGGCGCTGGAGGGTGGGAGACCGCTAGATTCGATGCAGGCACCGTCGCCTCGTTCCCCCTCCTTTCCAACGCGCGAAGGCAGCATTCACCATGAAGATCGGTATCCTCACCAGCGGCGGCGACTGCCCCGGACTGAACGCCGTGATCCGCGGCATCGTGCTCAAGGGCACCACGACCTACGACCTCGAGTTCGTGGGGATCCGTGACGGCTGGCGTGGTGTGGTCGAGGGCGACTTCATGCCCCTCACCCGTCACGAGGTGAAGGGCCTGTCCAAGACCGGCGGAACGATCCTCGGTACCAGCCGCACCAACCCCTACGAGGGCGACCGCGGCGGCGCGGAGAACATCGCGAAGACGCTGTACGGGCACAAGATCGACGGCATCATCGCCATCGGCGGCGAGGGGACGCTGGCGGCGGCCGATCGGCTGTCCAAGGACGGCATCAAGGTGATCGGCGTGCCGAAGACCATCGACAACGACCTTCAGGCGACCGACTACTCGTTCGGCTTCGACACGGCCGTCAACATCGCGACGGACGCGATGGACCGCCTCCGCACCACCGGCGACTCCCACCAGCGCTGCATGGTGGCCGAGGTGATGGGCCGGCACGTCGGCTGGATCGCGCTGCACGCCGGCATGGCGGCGGGCGCCCACGCCATCCTCATCCCCGAGCACCCGATGACCCTCGACGAGATCGCGGCGCTCGTCACCTCCGCGCACGACCGGGGCCGGGCGCCGCTGGTGGTGGTCTCCGAGGGCTTCACTCTCAAGGGCATGGACGAGGCGTACAGCGACAAGGGCCTCGACGCGTTCAACCGTCCGCGCCTGGGCGGCATCGGCGACCTGCTCGCCCCGGAGATCGAGCGCATCACCGGAATCGAGACCCGCGCCACGATCCTCGGCCACATCCAGCGCGGCGGAGCGCCCAGCGCCTTCGACCGCGTGCTGGCCACACGCCTCGGCCTGCACGCCGCCGACGCGATCGTCGACGGCGCCTGGGGACAGATGGTGGCCCTGCAGGGCACCGACATCGTTCGCGTTCCGTTCGCCGACGCGCTCGGTGAGCTGAACACGGTGCCGAAGCACCGCTACGACGAGGCTGCTGCTCTCTTCGGCTGAGCCGCGACGAGCAGGGCCGGGCTGCGGGACACCCCGCCCCGGCCTTGCGCCGTTCCGTGAGGCCGTGGTGGATCGGTCAGGCTTCTGACGGGGCCGGGCCGTAGGCGGTGACCACGCACCGCACCAGCTCCTGCTCCATGGCCTCGGTGAGTTCGGCCTCCAGCTCCTCGAACCGGGCGGCGGGATCGGACGGTGCCGCGGCGGCGATGAGGCGGTGGACGTCATCGATGGAGGTGACGTCCTCACGCTCGATGAGGGGCCCGAGCAGTTCCTGGAGCGAGATGACCGCTCGGTGGGTGCGCTGCGCTCCGATCAGCCCGGCGGCATCGCGGGCGATTGCGAGGTCCTGCTGACCCCAGTTGCCGAGGAACTGCAGGAAGCCGCCGTTGTAGACGTCCGCCTCGAGTCGCCAGAGCGCCACCAGTTCCCGATCGCGGGCGCTGAGGGCGGCGGCGTCCCAGCCGGCGCGCTGGAGCACACCGAGCGCTCCCTCGTAGAGCCGGTCCTGCTCGATGATCCAGAGGGACAGCGCCCCCTCGGGTTCCTCCTGACCGAGCGCGGGCCAGTTGACACCACGACCGTGGTCGACGAGCACCCAGCGCCGCTGCTGCGACGCGGGAAGCTCGGCCGCACGGGAGGCCCAGGAGAGTGGTGCGCCCAGGGTGCGGCCGTCATCGAGGTCCACGAGCACGCGGCGGGTGTCAAAGCGGACATCCACGATGCGGGCGCGGACGTGATCGGCGGAATGCGGTGTCACAGACCCATGATGCAGCACACGGGGCGGAAGGATCCCTTCCGCCCCGTGTGTGGCGACTGGCCTCAGACCGCGGGTTCGACCTCCGCCACGCCGAGGACCTCGAACAACCAGGCCAGCTCATAGGCACGTTCCTGCCACGAGTTGTAGCGGCCGGTGACGCCACCGTGCCCGGCCACCATCTCGCACTTGAGGAGCGCGTCGGCGCCGACGTCGCGCAGTCGGGCCACCCACTTGGCCGGTTCGACATACAGGACGCGGGTGTCGTTGAGCGAGGTGACGGCGAGGATGCGGGGGTAGTCCACGCCCTCTCGCACGTTCTCGTAGGGCGTGTACGACTTCATGTACTCGTACACCTCGGCGTCCGCGAGCGGGTTTCCCCACTCGTCCCACTCGATCACCGTGAGCGGGAGCGAGGGATCCAGGATCGAGGTGAGGGCGTCGACGAACGGCACCGAGGCGAGGACGCCGGCGAAGAGCTCGGGGGCGAGGTTGGCCACCGCGCCCATCAGCAGCCCGCCCGCCGAGCCGCCCTCGGCCACCATGCGCTCCGGAGAGGTGTATCCCTCCGTGACGAGGTGCCGGGCGACGGCCACGAAGTCCGAGAAGCTGTTCTTCTTGTTGCGGATCTTGCCGTCCTCGTACCAGGCGCGCCCCATCTCACCGCCGCCGCGCACGTGAGCCACCGCGAAGATCACACCGCGATCGAGCGCCGACAGCCGCATCGAGGAGAACCCGGGATCGATCGAGTGCTCGTACGATCCGTAGCCGTACAGGTGCAGCGGTCGCACGGGCGCTCCCGGACCCACCGGCCCGAAGGATCGTCGCCATACCAGGGAGACGGGGATCTGCGTGCCGTCGTCGGCCGTGGCCCAGACACGGGCCTGCTCGTAGTCGTCGGGGTCGTAGCCGCCGAGCACCGGCTGTTGCTTGCGCAGGTGCAGCTGCCCGGTTGCCACCTCCCAGTCGTAGACGCTGGAGGGCGTCACGAACGAGCCGTAGCCGAGTCGCACCTGCGGCGGTGCCCACTCGGAGTTGCCCGAGACGCCCACGCTGTACAGCGGCTCCTCGAAGCCCAGCTCATCGATCGCGCCGGTGGCGTAGTCGAGCCGTCCGACGCGGACGAGCCCTGCTCGGCGGTACTCCACCACGGCGAAGTCACGGAAGCACTCGATGCCCAGCACGCGCCTTCCCGGCTCATGAGGAAGCACAGGGGTGCGCTCGCCGCGAGGATCATCGGCGCTCACCCGGACCAGCTCGAAGTCGAGAGCATCGGCGTTGTGGGTGATGAAGAGCACATCTTCGCCGTCGATCACCGCGTGGTCGACGCCGTACTCGACTCCCTCCACGGCGGGCCAGACCACCGCGGGCGCCGAGGTCAGGTCGGCTGCCGGGACGAGCGCCACCTCGCTGGTGACGGAGGAGCCCTTCTCGATGACCAGGTACGCATCGCTGCGCGTGAAGCCGGCACCCACCCAGAACCGCTCGTCGTCCTCGTGGAACAACCGGACGTCCTCGGCGCGCGGTGTGCCGATCCGGTGCAGCCAGACGGTGTCGGGACGCCAGGCGTCATCGACCGTGGTGTAGATGAAGCCCGAGCCGTCGGGGACGAACTCGGCGCCGCCCGCGGTGCCCTCGATCACGTCGTCGTAGGTGACCCCGTCCACCAGGTTGCGCACCCGGATGGTGTACCGCTCGTCGCCCTCCACGTCGATACCCCACAGCATGTGGGTGCCGTCGCGCGAGATATCCATGCTGCCGACGGAGAAGAACTCATGCCCTTCGGCCTCGACGTTGCCGTCGAAGAGCACCTCTTCGCCGTCGACCGGTGCGTCCGCGGTGAGCTGCGGGGGAGTCCAGTCGTCCGGGGAGGACAACGGTGCGCGGCACTGCACGCCGTACTGCTTGCCTTCGATCGTGCGACCGTAGTACCACCAGTTGCCGCGTCGGCTGGGAACGGACAGGTCGCTTTCCAGGGTGCGCGCCTTCACCTCGTCGAAGATGCGCGCGCGCAACGCCGCGAGGTGCTCGGTGCGAGCGTCGGTGTAGGCGTTCTCGGCCTCGAGATGCGCGATGACCTCGGGGTCCTCCTTGGCGCGCAGCCACTCGTACGGGTCGGAGAAGGTGTCGCCGTGGTGGACGCGGTCGATCGGGCGCTGCTCGGCCCGGGGAGCCTGAATCTCTGTCACTGCTCCACGCTATCGCGCCCCCGGGCACGGCACGGCGGTCGTCCGGGGCGGTTCCTGGCGCAACGGTCGTTCCGGGGGACCAGGGGATCGCTGCGCCCGCCGGCCGGGTTGTCGCAGACCTGAGACAGCTTCGCGACAGATGCGCCACCGCCGGTTCACCCGCTCACCGTAGGGTCGAATCATGAACGCAGATCGGACAGCACGCGCCTGGGGGGCGCTGCTCCTCGCCACGTCTCTCACCCTTCCGCTCGCCGCCTGCGCGGCTGAGGTCCAGCAGCCCGCGAGTGCCACCTCGTCGAGTGCCGACAAGCCGACGACCACCGCGCCCTCGCCGAGCGCCTCCGCGACCGGCGACGCGGCGGCCGCCATCGCGGGGTACGCCCCGGGTGAGATCCCGCCGATCCCCGCGCTGGTGATTCCGTCCATCGCGATGGCCGACGAAGCGCTCGCGGGGGTGGCCACCCGGTTCGCCTCCGACATCCCGCAGATCCCCGGCATCCGCATCACGCCCGCAGCCTGCGGCGACGCCGTCGCTCGCGCCACCGCGGGAGGGGTCATGGTGCTCAACGGCGATGGTTCCGGCTCGGTCTCCGGCGACGGCGGCACGACGGTCAACAACGGTGACGGCTCCGGCTCGTTCACCGTGGGCGACGGGGTGGGCGTCGTCAACGGCGACGGCTCGGGCTCGTTCAGCGGTGGCGATGTCACGATCGTGAGCAACGGTGACGGCTCCGGCTCCTACAGCGACGCGAACCTCACCGTCGTGGTGAACGGCGATGGTTCCGGCTCCTCGTCGGACGCGAACCGGGGCACGACACTGGTCAACAACGGCGACGGCTCGGGCTCGTTCTCCACGCAGACCACCACCATCGTCAACAACGGCGACGGCTCGGGCTCGTACAGCGACGGCGAGCACACGGTGGTCAACCACGGCGACGGCACCGGCCTGTTCGACGGGGCCACCATCGACATGGAACCGCTCGTGAAGGCTGCGCCCGTGGGCCTGTTCCCCAAGATGGGCGCGCTCGCTCCCATCGAGTACTGCGGCACCACCATCACGCTCGAGGACGGCGTGCTGTTCGACTTCGACCGCTCCGACATCCGCCCGGACGCCGCGGCCACCATGGATGCGCTGGCGAAGGCGCTGACCGCGCTGAGCGTGCCGGCCGCCGAGGTGGGCGGTCACACCGATGCGATCGGCGACGACGCGTACAACCTCACCCTGTCCGACGAACGCGCGCAGTCGGTCGTCGCCGCACTCCAGCAGCGCGGCGTCGCGACCTCATTCACCGCCGTCGGCTACGGCGAGAGCGCACCGGTCGCGCCCAACGAGATCAACGGCGCAGACAACCCCGAGGGGCGTCAGCTGAACCGGCGCGTCGAGATCTTCGTCCCCGCGTTCTGAGCCGGCCTCACCGTCTCCTCGCCTCCCCGTCGCCTCGCCGCGACGGGGAGGCGACCCGTCTGCGGCACCGCTGCGTTTTATCCGTCCCCGGGGCCGCGTGTAGGATTCTGAATGGCCGGTTGCCGGTTCTTGAAAACGAGGTGAACTCTTCGCTCACCAGGTCGATCACGTCGACGCCATTCCTCGTACATCCATCTGAAAGCGGCCGGTGGAACTCGCAGCCCTCATCGTCGTCCTGGTCATTCTCCTGGCGCTGTTCTTCGACTTCACGAACGGCTTCCACGACACCGCGAACGCGATGGCGACGCCCATCGCCACGGGTGCGCTGAAGCCCAAGACCGCGGTCCTCCTGGCGGCCGTGCTGAACCTGGTGGGGGCGTTCTTGTCCACCGAGGTGTCGAAGACCATCTCCGGCGGCATCATCAACGAGGCCGACATCCTCGCAGCAGACGACAGTCACACGCTGTTCCCCTCGCTGATCTTCGCCGCCCTGATCGGCGCGATCACCTGGAACATGCTCACCTGGCTGCTCGGCCTTCCCTCCAGCTCCTCGCACGCGCTGTTCGGCGGCCTCATCGGCGCCACGATCGTCGGCGTCAACATGTCGGCCATCAACTTCGGCGCGGTGATGTCCAAGATCATCCTGCCTGCCCTGATCGCGCCGTTCACGGCGGCCATCATCGCCTTCGTCGCCACGAAGATCGCGTACGGCGTCACCCGTCGCTATGACGGCAAACCCGACGGGCGCGACGGCTTCCGCTGGGGCCAGATCGTCACCAGCTCCATGGTGGCGCTCGCCCACGGCACCAACGACGCCCAGAAGACCATGGGTGTGATCACCCTGGCCCTGCTCACGGTCGGCTGGCAGTCGCAGCACGAGCCGCAGTTCTGGGTCATCCTGCTCTGCGCGCTCACGATCGCCGCGGGCACCTACATCGGCGGGTGGCGGATCATCCGCACGCTCGGCAAGGGTCTCACCGACGTCAAGCCCGCGCAGGGCTTCTCCGCCGAAGCGTCCACCGCCGCCACCATCCTGGCGTCGTCCGCATTCGGTTTCGCCCTCTCCACCACTCAGGTGGCCTCCGGCTCGGTCATCGGCTCCGGCCTCGGCCGCCGCGGCTCGAAGGTGCGCTGGGGGACAGCAGGAAAGATCATGATCGGCTGGCTGCTGACGCTGCCCGCCGCAGGTCTGGTCGGCGCGCTCGCGGCGCTCGTCGTGGTGGCGTTCGGTCACTGGGGCGTGCTCGTCGACGCCGTCATCGCGCTGGTCGTGATCATCGGGCTGTTCCTCTACTCGCGCCGCAACATGGTCCACGCCGGCAACGCCATGAGCGATGTCGCTGCCTCCGGCGTCGCTGTCGCCGTCGAGGACAACCCGCCGCCCACCCGCACCCAGCGCATGATCATGCGTGCGGAGGAGCGTGCTCAGGCTCAGGCCCAGCGGCAGATCGACGAGGTCGAGCGGCAGGCACGCGCGGCGGAACGCCGTGCCGTGGAAGCGGAGGAGTGGGCACAGGAGGTCGAGCAGCGGCTGCGCAAGGCGGAGCGCAAGGCCAAGGCGGCCAAGGAGCAGGCAGCCGCCGCGAAGGTCAAGGCGAAGGACGTGCGCGACAAGTCCGAGAAGTCGCGCGCAGACAAGGCGCGCGCCAAGTCCGGTGGCGAGAAGGCAGCGAGCGCGGATCACCAGGGTGCGCGCGAGAAGAAGGAGTCGGGACGATGAGCATCGAGTGGAGCGCCTTCCTCAACGTCTTCGTCGGTGCGCTCATCGGCGCCTCCGCTGTGGTGCTCTTCTACGCGTGCGGCGTGCGCCTGCTGGTGCGCGCCGGCCGTGCGCCGGTGGTCGGTCCCGCTGAGTTCACCGACGCGATCACCGTCATCTCGGAGAAGGAGGCGCAGCGCGCTCAGAAGGCCGCGGCCAAGGCCGCGCGCAAGAGTCCGCTGACGTTCTCGCAGAAGCGCCTTGCGCTGTACGGTGCATACGCGTGCTTCACGCTGTGCGGCGCGGCGCTGCTGGGCGGCGTGCTCATGATCGTCTTCAAGAACGCCCTGTTCGGCTGACCCGTACTCTCCCTGCGCGACGCCCGCACGGATCGGTCCTCGCGCCTCGCGTCGGTGGCGGTTCCTAGACTGTCTGCATGAACGAGCTCCGCTTCGGTGCACACGCCCCCGCCCGTCGTACGTTGCTGCACCTCAGCGACACGCACCTTCTCGAAGGGGCGCGCCTCGGAGGTCGCTACGACACGGTGGCCAACCTCGAACGCACCCTGGAGCGCATCCGCGCCATGCAGCCGCATCCCGACGCGATCATCCTCACGGGGGATCTGACCGAGCGGGGAGAGCCCGCGTCGTATCGCCGTCTGCGCGCCCTGCTCGAGCCGCTCGCCCAGGATATCGGTGCCACGCTCATCTGGGTGGCGGGAAACCACGACGAGCGGCCCGCTCTGCGTGAGCACCTGCTCGACCGGCCGGCCACGCAGGAACCGGTCACCTCTGTTCACGATCTGGACGGTCTGCGGGTGATCGCCCTCGATTCGACGGTGCCGGGGTGGCATCACGGCGAACTCGATGTGACGCAGCTGGAGTGGCTGCGAGAAGAGCTGAAGACTCCCGCACCGCTGGGCACGATCCTCGCGATACACCACCCGCCGCTGCCCAGCCACATCCCGTTCTTCGACATCCTGGAGCTGCGCGATCAGCCGTCGCTCGCCGCCGCCATCGAGGGCGGCGACGTGCGCGCGATCCTCGCGGGGCACCTGCACTACTCCACCAGCGGGACGTTCCATGGTGTTCCAGTGAGCGTGGCATCTGCCACGTGTTACACGATGGATCTCGCCCTGCCCGATGACCGGGTGAACGGCATGGACGCCGGTCAGTCCTTCCACCTCGTCCATGTCTGGGACGACACCATCACCCATGCGGTCGTCCCGGTGGCATCGGCGGAGCCCGCGGACACCTTCACGCCGGAGTGGTACGCGAAGCTCGCGGCGATGAGCGAGCAGGAACGACTGGACTACTTCAGCCGCAAACGCTGAGGCATCCGCTGGTGTCTGGCCGGCCAGACGGTTCACTCACAGGGCGCCGTCGCGGACGCGCCCGCCGACTAAGCTGGATGCATCCCACTCGTTCACACACGACCCACGAGGCCGTACGAAGGAACCGACATATGGACGCAATGACGCGCACCCGCACGGAGACCGATTCGCTCGGCTCCCTCGACATTCCCGCCGACGCCTACTGGGGCATCCACACCGCCCGCGCGCTGGAGAACTTCCCGATCACCACGCGCCCCATCTCGGTGTATCCGGACCTCGTGATCGCCCTGGCGATGGTCAAGCAGGCGAGCGCCCGCGCCAACGCCGAGATCGGCGTGCTGAGCCAGGAGAAGGCCGATCTCATCGACCACGCCGCCCAGCGGGTGATCGACGGCGAGTTCCACGACCAGTTCATCGTCGGCGTCATCCAGGGTGGTGCGGGAACCTCCACCAACATGAACGCGAACGAGGTCATCACCAACATTGCGCTGGAGATGGTCGGGCGTGAGAAGGGCGACTACGCGTTCCTCTCGCCGATCGATCACACCAACCGCAGTCAGTCCACGAACGACGTGTACCCCACGTCGATCAAGATCGGGCTGTCGCTCACGCTGCGTAGCCTCCTCGTCGAACTGGATCTGCTGCGCACGTCGTTCCTGAACAAGGCGGGGGAGTTCCACGACATCCTCAAGGTGGGACGCACCCAGCTCCAGGACGCGGTGCCGATGACGCTCGGTCAGGAGTTCCACGGGTTCGCCACGACGCTGGGTGAGGACTACAGCCGTCTCAAGGAGAACGCCTTCCTCCTCACCGAGATCAACATGGGCGCGACGGCCATCGGTACCGGGATCACCACCCACCCGGGTTACGCCAACGCCGTGTGCACCCACCTGCGCGACATCTCCGGCATCCCGGTGAGCACCGCGACCGACCTGGTCGAATCGACGAGCGACACCGGCGCGTTCATGTCGTTCTCCTCGTCGCTCAAGCGCAATGCGATCAAGCTCTCGAAGATCTGCAACGACCTGCGTCTGCTGTCCTCGGGTCCGCAGGCCGGTCTCGGTGAGATCAACCTTCCGGCCCGCCAGGCCGGCTCTTCGATCATGCCCGGCAAGGTCAACCCGGTGATTCCCGAGGTCGTCAACCAGGTGGCGTTCGCCGTCGCGGGCTCCGACCTGACGGTGACGATGGCGGTGGAGGGCGGACAGCTGCAGCTCAACGCCTTCGAGCCGGTGATCGCCCACTCCATCTTCCAGTCGATCACCTGGATGCGACAGGCCATGTGGACGCTGCGCGTGAACTGCGTGGACGGCATCACCGCCAACACCGAGCGCCTCGGAGCCATGGTCGGCGCATCCGTGGGCGTGGTGACGGCGCTCACCCCGTTCATCGGCTACGCCTCGGCGGCCGCGCTCGCCAAGACCGCGCTGATGACCGGGCACAACATCGCCGACCTCGTGGTCGAGGCGGGTCTCATGACCCGCGAAGAGGTCATGAAGCAGATCTCGCCCGCACGCCTCACCGGTCTCGAGGTCGTCACCGGGACGATCCCCGTCATCCAGCCGGCGGAGAACGTGGTGACGGTGGAGGACGCGGCGAACGCCTGAGCTGAAACGAGGACGGCCGGTACCCGCGGGTACCGGCCGTCCTCGTTTCATGCGCCGTGCTGTTCGAGGATCTCCACGATCTCGTCGTACCCGCGCTCGCGAGCGAGGTCCGCGGGGGAGGCACCCCACGGATCGGACATGTCGGAGCGGGCCCCGTGGCGCAGCAGCAGGGTAACGATCTCCTGCCGGGCGGGACCACCGTCGCCGAGGATGATGGTCTCGATCAGCGCGGTCCAGCCCAGGTTGTTCGTGAGGTTCACGTTGATGCGGGTGTTCTCCAGCAGGTAGTGCACGACCTCGCGATGGCCCTTCTCGGCAGCCGGGGTCAGCCCGTTGCCGCCCATCCGCGTCCGTCGGGTGATGTCGGCGCCGGCCTCCACCATGATCCGCACCAGCGTGAGATCTCCGGCGATGCATCCGAACAGGAACGGGTTCGCGCAGATCTGATCCTGCGCATCGATATCGACGCCCTCGGCGATGAGTGCGCGCACCGTGTCGTGGTGACCGCCGCGTGCCGCGAGCAGAATCGCGGTGGCCTCCTCGTGGTCCGTGACATCGCGGTTCGCGCCGCCCGCCAGGGCCTCGCGGACTCTCGCGAGATCACCCGCAGCCGCCGCCGACAGGTAGTCGCGGTCGATGTCACGGAGTGCGAAGGCGAGGGGCATGGGGAGACTCCTTCGGAGGGTGCCGGGCGCGGATAATGGTATACCATTCTGAGTTCTTCGTGATCGATCCCGTGTATGGACCTCGACCGGCTGCGAACAGGTCTGGGAGAATGGCGGGGTGAGCACTCCCCACAAGCGCGAGCCCGAATCCGTCCGGGTGACCACCTGGCTGCGAGACGCGATCCTCGACGGTGAGCGTCCGCCTGGCAGCCGATTGATCGAGCGCGATCTCGCCGCCGAATTCGGCGTCAGCCGTATCCCCGTGCGTGACGCGCTGAAGCAACTGGTCACGGAGGGGCTGGTGGAGCCGCGACCGAACACCTGGGCGATCGTGCGTGAGTTCACCGATGCCGACCTCGCCGACCTCGACGAGGTGCGGGCCGTGCTGGATCCGCTCGCGTTCCGTCTGGCGGCTGAACGCCACCGCCGGGACGGGCTGGAGCGGCTTGAGGCCGCGCTGGCGCAGGAGCAGGAGGGGGCGCGCTCGGGTGAACCCGTGGCCTCCCGTCGCGCCGCCGCAGACTTCCACGAGATCGTCACGGAGCTCAGCGAGAACCGTCTGCTCGGGGAGATGATGCGCGGCATTCGCAGCCGCGTGCGCTGGGCGCTCACCCAGCACGACGATCTGCAGCACATCAGCAGTGAGCACGTCGCGCTGTTCGAGGCGATCCGGGATCGCGACGGCGATCGTGCGGCGCGTCTTGCCACCGAGCACCTGGAGAGCAGCCGCAGGGAACGTGTCGCTCACACCGAGGCCAGGCGCACCGGCGTCATCCGCACCATCCGCTGATCCGGTCCGTGCCGCTCGCACCCTTCAGCGCATCGTAACCAGGGGAGCGCATCGTGACCAGGTGAGGGTCGCGGGGCGAGGCGACGTCAGTCGTGGATGCGGCAGTGCGTGACGAGCTCGCCGATCCCATCGATGCCGACGGTGACGGTGGAACGATCGCGGAGGAAGATCTGCGGATCCCGTGAGTAGCCGGCACCTCCGGGGCTTCCGGTGGAGATGAGGGTTCCCGGGAGCAGGGTCACCGATGAGGACAGGTGAGAGATCAGCTGGGAAACCGGACGGATCATCTGCCCCGTCGAGCCGTCCTGCACCATGTGACCGTCGACGATGGTCCAGATGTGCAAGTCCTGCGGGTCGTCGATCTCGTCGGCCGTCACCAGGAACGGGCCGGTGGGGGTGAATCCGTCGAAGGACTTGCACCGGCACCACTGCGCCTCGGAGAACTGGATGTTGCGCGCCGTGATGTCATTGACCACCGTGTAGCCCCACACGTGCTGCAGCGCCTCGTCCTGCGTCACGTTCTTGGCCGTCCGGCCGATGATCACGCCGAGCTCGGCCTCGTAGTCGACGTTCTCGCTCAGCTCACGCGGCCAGCTCGTCGTGTTGTGGTGCCCGGTGAGGGAGTTGGGCCACAGCGTGAACACCGTCGGTGCGGCATCCGCCTTCAGCCCGAGCTCACCCGCATGCGCCGCATAGTTGAGACCGATCGCGAGGATGACCGGCGGTCGCTGTACCGCCGACGCGAACTCCTGGCCCGCCCACGGGAAGCGATCCGCCCCGGGCAGTGCCTCGCGGATGCGCGTGAGGGCCTCGTCACCCCCCTCGATGAGGCGAGTCAGATCGGAGGGCGCGCCGGGATAGAGCTCGGAGAGGATGAACGCATCGTCCTCGTCGATGACGCACAGCGTCGGTTCGGGGCTCGCCGGCAGCTGAATGTGGGCGAAGCGCATGTCTCCACGTTACCGGCCGGTCGTGGAACCCGGGTGGATTCCACAAACGATCCGCTCCGTCGCGCGAAAGAGCACCGATGCGACGGATGCTGCCGCGCGGCAGTAACGCCGCTCCGGCGCGACGCCCTAGGCTGTCAGCCATGACGTTCGGCCCTGGTTCTCACCAGTCGCCGATGGGGGCGCCTCAGCAGTACCCGTCGACGGCTTCGCACGCGAACAGTGCACCAACCTCGCTCACCCCTCCCGCCTACGGTGCGCCCGTCGGGTACGGCACGCTTCCCGCCTATGCCGCACCCGCGCCGCAGTCCGCGGTTCCGCAGCTGCCCGTGCCCACCGTGAAGGGGCGGCACACGGCGGTGTGGCTGTGGGTGATCCTCGGATTCCTCCTCCTGCTGGTGGCCGCGTACATGCTGCTCGGCATCGGGTCCACGGGTGCCGTGGTGGGAATGATCCTCGCGCTCGTACCGCTCGCCATCGTGGTCACGGCCGCCCTTCTGATCGACCGGTGGGAGCCGGAGCCCCGCTCCCTGGTGCTGTTCGCCCTCGGCTGGGGCGGCATCGCCGCGGTCGCGATTTCGCTCATCGTGGGGATCGCCGTCGCGTTCGCGCTTCCGCCCACCGCGGAGGCAGACGCCCTCATGACGGTCATCGAGGCCCCCATCGTGGAGGAGCTGGCGAAGGGCCTCGGCCTGCTGATCCTCGTGGTGATGGGAAAGCGCGCGTTCGACGGCCCCGTTGACGGGATCGTCTATGCGATGCTGATCGCCGCGGGCTTCGCGTTCACCGAGAACATCCAGTACTTCGGCCAGGCCCTTGCCGACGGCGTCGACTCGCTGACGCTCACCTTCTTCCTCCGCGGGATCATGTCGCCGTTCGCGCACGCGATGTTCACCGCCGTCACCGGCTTCTGCGTCGGGCTGGCGGTGCGTCAGGGCAACCGGGGAAACGTGGTGGGCATGTTCCTGCTGGGCTGGGTGGGCGCCGCGTGTCTGCATGCCCTGTGGAACGGCTCCGCGGTGTTCGGTGACCTGCTCGCGCTGTACTTCGCCATCCAGGTCCCGCTGTTCATCCTCTTCATCGTCGGCATCATCCTGTTGCTGCGCGAGGAGTCGAAGCTCACGCGCATGCGTCTCAGCGACTACGCCGCTGCGGGCTGGTTCACCCCGCAGGAGGTCAACATGCTGGCGACACGCCCCGGTCGGCGCGCCGCGCTCGCGTGGGCCAGCAGCCTCGGCAGCGGTCGCGGGCGTGAGATGAAGCAGTTCATCGTCGACGCCACCGAACTCGCCGCCGTGCGTCAGCGAGCGATCTCCGGTCGTGATCCGCAGGCCGGTGCGGACGAATGGGTGCTGCTGAACCGCACGGTGGCCGATCGCCAGGCACTGCTCGCGCGCTGAGCCCGGACAGACTCAACGCCCGGGGTCGGGGCACTGCCTCCGAAACCTGCCGGGCGTTGAGTTGGCGTGCAGCCATGATGCGCTCCTGGCGAACGAGTGTCAAGAGGCTTTGACCGCGCCCCGTCCTCCCCGCAAAGATGGAGACATGACTGCAGACCGCACGAAGCCTGAATTCGACGCTCCCTCCGGCCCCGCGCCCAGCGAGCTCGTCATCCGCGACATCATCGTGGGCGACGGCGCCGAGGCGAAGCCCGGCGACAACGTCACCGTCCACTACGCCGGCGTGGAGTTCGAGTCCGGCGAGGAGTTCGACTCGTCCTGGGGGCGCGGAGAGTCCATCCAGTTCCCGCTTCGCGGCCTGATCCAGGGCTGGCAGGACGGCATTCCCGGCATGCGGGTCGGCGGTCGTCGCGAACTGGTGATCCCGCCGCACCTGGCCTACGGTCCTGCCGGAGGTCACTTCCTCGGCGGCAAGACGCTGATCTTCATCATCGACCTGCTCGCCGTCGGCTGAGACCGATGACGCAGCGCAGGGCCCGGGGCATCAGCTCTGGGCCCTGCGCCTTTCACGTGTGAGGATCAGGAAGGCGCGGCTTCACGCGGAAGACGGGGGAGGGGATCGCTCGCCTCGCCGGCGGCATGGCGCACCGCATCGGTCACGAGTGTCCGGGGGTCGGGGCCGTACAGCGGCTCGGCACGCCACCGCGCGTCGAACGTGCCCGCTTCGGGATCGGCGACGATCCGGAAGCGGTGCGGGGTCGAAGGCAGCACCACATCGCAGATCACGCAGGTGTCCGTGAGGACCGCACGAGCGGTCACGGCGACGGTCCCACGTCGATCGGACGGATCGACCGGCAGGTTCCCACCGCCGAGGCCGGGGAGGGCGCCGGCGATCCAGTGGCCGCGGCCACCGGCGAGAGTCGCCGATTCGCCATCGGGAAAGACGAGGCCGAAGCGCAGGTCCCCCTCGCCGCCCTCCACCCGGAGCGCGGTCAGGGCGACCCGGGAGGGTCCGAAGCCTTCCCACGCCCCGTCGGTAGCCGCAGAGGCGCGCGGCTCGTAGGTGCTCCCCGTGCCGAGGTGCGTCGCCCCGTCGCGGGGGAGCTGTGCCTGCGCCGGGAGGGGCAGATCGATCTCGCGCCGCACGGTGTGATCGATCGGTGCGTCGAGGGCGGGCAGCAGGTGCCGCCACACCCGCTCCAGCAGATCCTGGCTGAGACCATCGGTCTGTTCGCCGGTGAGCGCGATCACCGTGTCGTGCTCCGCCAGCACCAGCACGAACTGGCCGTAGGCGCCGTCGGCGCGGAACCCGTGGCGTGATCGCCACAGCTGCAGACCGTAGCCCGCGCTCCAATCCGGTGCGGCCGGATCGTGGTTGTCGATCTGCGAGCGGGTGAGTTCCGCCACCAGTGCCGCCGACACGATGCGCGTGCCCGAGGCCATGCCCTCGTCGCGAAGCAGCATGCCGATGCGGGCCATGTCCTCGATCGTCAGATGCAATCCGCTGAAGCCCTCGTCGTCGCCGGCGGCACGGAACCAGGCGAACTCGCCGATCCCGATCGGGCCCAGGACGCGCGTGCGTGCGCGCTCGGCGAGCGATTCTCCCGTCACGTGCCGTACCAGTGCGCCGAGCACGTAGGTCGCTCCGCTGTCGTAGCTGAAGATCGATCCCGGCTCCGTGTCGAGGGGAAGACGGAACCAGGCGTCGACGAGCGGGACGCCCTCGCGCACCGCCAGCTCCTCCATCGGACCCAGCGACTCCGAACTGTGGCCCGAGGACATTCGTGCAAGGTGGCGGACGGTGAGGCGTGCAGCAGCAGGATCGGCGTGCGCGATGCCGAGCACGTCGGCTGCGACGTCGTCGAGGCCGAGGAGTCCGTCGTCGATCGCCGTCGCGAGCGCCAGCATCGTCACGGTCTTACTCACGGAGTACAGCAAGCGTCGATCGGTCAGCGCCCGCGGGGCGGCCGCAGCCTCCGCAAGGACGGTGTCGCCGCGCACGATGAGCAGACCGTGCAGTTCCAGGTGATCGGCGCTGACACCGGCGAGGAAGTCATCGAGTGCGGATTCGAGGTGCGCGGTGGCAGGCATGCGCCACAGTCTACGAGCGCCTGACGGCGCCGGCTCCACCGACGCGAGGGCGTCCCCGGCGGGCGGCGGGTCTGCGAGATCAGGGCTCGGGATGCTCGGCGTCGTAGGCCCGGAAGCGGGGGTTGAGTCGTGCCAGCACCGCGATGAGCACCACGATGATCATTCCGCCGAGCAACGGCGGGAACCACTCGGCCAGCAGGGTCGCGAGCAGGCCGCACCACAGCGCGCCGAGGCGCGGTCCGCCCGTGACCACGACGGTGAAGATGCCCTGCAGCCGTCCGCGCATCGTGTCGGGCACCGCTGCCTGCATCATGGTGCTGCGGAAGATCGAGCTGATGTTGTCCGCGGCGCCGGACACGGCGAGCGCCATGCAGGCGAGCACGATCAGGATCACGTTGGCGTGCGTGGCATCGGCCGGTGCCGGTCCGAGGACGCCCAGCCAGCCGGTCAGCACGATCGCCCCGAACAGCGTGATCATGGCGCCGTAGACGATGATCGAGCGCTCGATGCCGCGCCCATGCCATCGATACCTGCTCACCGGTCCGGAGAACAGGCTGGACAGGAAGGCCCCCACGGCCACCGCCGCGGTGAGGATACCGGTGGTGATGGGGCCACCGCCGAGGATGGTCGCGCCGATGGCGGGGAGCAGGGCCATGGGCTGCCCGAAGGTCATCGCGATGATGTCCATCAGATACTGCAGGCGGATGTTGCCGGCCCGCCGCAGGAAGCGGACGCCATCCCGCAGCGATTCCAGGCCGGGGCGCACGATCTCACCCTCCGGCTTCAGGGAGGGCAGCGTCCACAGCCCGAGGAACAGACCCAGCATGAGCACGACGTCGATCGAGTACGTCCACGCATAGCCCGTCGTGGCCACCAGCACACCGGCGAGGGCCGGCCCGACCATCACCATGATGCCGATGGTGATGCCGCCGAGCGCGGAGGCGGCCGGCAGCAGTTCGCGCGGCAGCAGCCGTGGGGTGATGGCGCTGCGCGTGGCCATCACGATCGAGTTGGCGGAGGCGTTCACGATGGACAGCCCGTACAGCCACCACTGCGTTTCCTGTCCGCTCCAGGCGAGGACGGCCAGGAGCAGGGTGGAGCAGAAGGTGACGGAGGCGGCCAGGAGGGCCACCGTCCGCCGGTCGAAGGCGTCGGCCAGCATCCCGCCGTACAGGCCGGCTATCACCATGGGCGCGAGCCCGGCGACCGCGATCATCGACACCGCGAAGGTGGAGCCGGTCAGCGCGAACATGTGCAGCATGACCGCGGCAATGGTGAGCTGCCCGCCGAGCCCACTGAGCGTGGACCCGATCCACATGCGCGCGAACGCCGGTGAAGCGCGGAACGGCGACAGGTCGATGAAGGCGCTGCGGCTCATGCGCGGGGGGACGAGGGATACGGATCGCGACTGGCGGGCGGCATGAGAACCAGCGTATCCGCGCACACGGACACCGGATCGGCCGTCGTGAGCCGGCGGCGTGCGCCAGCGACGCCGGCGCGGCGCTCGCGCGCGGGTCAGGTGAGACCGAGCGCTGCGGGAGCATCCAGCGCCGAGTCCACGAGGTGAATGCGTTCACCCAGCGTTCGTCCGGCACCGAGCGAGCGCAGGAGCTGCCACGCGGGCACGTCCCTCGTCCACTGCTGGTGTCCGACCAGCACCATCGGGGCGACATCTCGCTCATCCGCGTAGTAGTTCTCGCACGCGTCCGCGAAGATCTCCGACACGGTGCCTGCGGCTCCCGGCAGGAACACGATGCCACCATCGCAGCGGGCGAGCAGTGTCGCCTCCCGGATGGGGTTGGCGAAGTACTTCGCGATCGCCGTGGCGAACTGACCGGGCGGCTCGTGCCCGTAGAACCAGGTGGGGATGCCGATTGATCGCGTACCGCCTGGCCAGCGACGGCGTACCTCCCGCGCCGTGCGCACCCAGCCGTCGATGTCGGCCGAGAAATCGGGCGCCTCTGCCAGCACCGCGATGGCGGTGTCGAGAGCGTCATCGTCTTCGCCGGCGAGGTAGGCGCCGAGATTGGCGGCCTCCATCGCGCCCGGACCGCCGCCGGTGAGCACCGTGCACCCGCGCCGCGTCAGGTCCCGGCCGAGGCCGGCTGCAGCACGATACTGGTGGTCGCCGCGGTGCACGCCGTGGCCGCCCATCACGCCCACGACGCTGCCCCGCGCGTTGCCGGCGAGTTCTTCATCCAGTGCCGCGGAGACCGAATGGTCGTGGAGCGCCACCGCGAGGGATGCGGACACCGTGGAGTGCGGGGTGTGGGTGCGCGACCAGGCGTAGACCATGCCGTCGAGGCTCGCCGCGTAACCGTCCGTGCCGTACAGCTCATCCGCCGTGTACAGCTCACCGCGGTAGGGATCGAACGGCACGTGCGGGATCCGGGGGAACACCAGAGCGCCCGCGCCGCGTAGCCGTTCATCCACTTCGTCGGTGAGAAGGCAGCCCAGGAACACCGCACCCGAGACGGCCGCGGACAGCAGTTCCTCGCTGCGCTCGCGCAGGTCGAGGGATTCGATCACGCTGCCGCGCAACGAGGGCCGGCCCGCCACGTCGGTGAACTCGGCGTCGAAGGCCGGCAGGGAATCGATGCGTCGCACGTGCCGGGTCATGCCAGCACCCTAGCCGGTGGGCGAGCACGGTCCGTCGGGAGACGCCTGAAACGCGGACGGTGTCCTTCGCCGCGCTCACGGTGGGGTAAGCTGTTGTGGTTGCCGTTTGATCGGCCGCGGATAAGAGAGCTCACGGATTCACCGATGGGCACCGCGCAACGAGAGAGAGGGGATCGTTCTATGGCACTGGAAGCAGACGTCAAGAAGGCGATCATCGAAGAGTACGCGACGCACCCCGGTGACACCGGATCCCCCGAGGTGCAGGTCGCGATGCTGACGCAGCGCATCAAGGACCTCACCGAGCACCTCAAGGAGCACAAGCACGACCACCACTCGCGTCGTGGTCTGTTCCTGCTCGTCGGTCAGCGCCGTCGCCTGCTGGGTTACCTGCAGGATGTGGACATCAACCGTTACCGCTCGCTCATCGAGCGTCTCGGTCTTCGCCGCTAAGCAGCGCAGCCGCGTACAATCGCGCAAAACATTCTTGGAGGGCCGCCCCACGGTGTGGGGCGGCCCTCGTCGTGTTCGTGGGGAACACGGGAACCGGCCCCCGCTCGAGGTTCACAGGAGCGAGCGGGGGCCGGGATCTGACACGGATCAGCCGGCCGACGCGGCGCCCGGAAGGAACAGCGCCACGGGGGAGCGACGCACCGTCGCCGCGGTCACCGCGGCGAGCGCCAGCGCGAGCACGGCCAGCACCGAGAGCGCCAGCGGCCAGGACCCGGTGAGATCGTGGAGCACCCCGATGAGGAAGGAACCGGTCCCGGCAAGGGCGTAGCCTGCTCCCTGCGCGATCGCCGAGAGCGCCCCCGCGGATTCCTCGTCCGCAGCGAGCTGAACGATGAGCGCGAGAGCGAGGCCGAACGCCCCGCTCTGCACGGCACCCAGCACTCCCGTGATCGCCGCATACGGACCGTCGGACACCGTCAGCCACACCATGCCCGCTGCCGTGAGCACGCCGATCGCCGGGGCACACCACAGCAGCAGGGAACGCCGCCGGGCGATCATCGGCATCGCGAGCGTGGGCAGCAGCCCCGCGATGCTGAACCACGCGAGCAGCCAGCCCGCTGCGGCGGCATCGATCCCGCGCTCCGCTAGGATCTTCGGCAGGTACGCGGTCACGGCGAAGTACAGCAGCGCCTGCAAGCCGAACATCACGGTGACCAGCAGCACCGTGGTCGTGGACGCCCGCGTGCGCGGGGCGCGAGGGGGAGCGCTGGCGAGGGGGGTGCCGCCGCCGCGCTGCGCCAGGAGCATGCCGAAGCACGCGATCACGGCGGGCACGGCCCACGCCCCCAGCGCGATGGGGACACTCTCGCCGGAGGCACGGTACAGCGGGACGACGAGACTCGCCCCGATGGCGGCACCCACGCCGAAGGACATGCCGCTGAGACCGACCCACAGCCCGGAGGCGGCGATCGCCTTCAGGTACTGCGGCAGCAGCGTGCCCGCCGCCATGATCGCCGCTCCGGCGAGGAAGGTCCCAGGGAGCAGAGCGGCTGGCGCGAGAACTCGGAGCACGAGCGCCAGCGCCAGCACTCCCATCGATGCGGCGAGCGCACCGGTCGTGCCGATGCGCCGTGCGAGCAGGGGACCGAGGGGTGCCGTGAGGCCGAACGCGATCACCGGAAGCGTTGCGAGGGCGGATGACCATCCGGATGACAGTCCGAACTGCATCGTCGTCTCGTGCAGCAAGGCCGCGACCGAGGTGATCGCCGGACGCAGGTTGATGCCCACGAGCAGCGCGACCGCGAGGAGGAGGGCGGGGGATGCCCCCGCCCTCCGGTACGCAGCGGTCTGAGGACGCTCAGAGACCCGTGACACGAAGTCCCTCGGCCACCACACGGCCGTCGTGGATGACCGTGCGGTCGCTGCCGCGGTCCATCACCGCGCTGGTCGGGGTCTCACCGTCGACCAGCAGAAGATCGGCCCGATCGCCGACGCCCGTTCCGGGGTGCTCACCCACACGGGTCAGCCGCGGGGCGTCGGGGGACATGATCGCCGCGCCTCCGGTGGTGGCGACCCCGAGAGCGAGCTCCACCAGATCGTCGCGGCGGAAGCCGTTCACGAACGCCAGCTGCCAGGTGCGATCGAGCATGTCGCCGTTGCCGTAGGGGCTCCAGTAGTCGCGCTGACCGTCCTCACCGAGCCCCACGCGAACGCCGGCCTCAGTGAGCGCGGCGAGTGAGAGGTGCTTCGTGGTGGACGGGGCCACGGTCGCCATCGAGATGTCGAGCTCCGCGAAGGTGTCGATCAGACGACGGCTCGTGGCCTCGCTGACTCCGCCGAGTTCATAGGCGTGGGACATCGTCACCTTGCCCTGCATGCCGAGCGCACGGGTCCGCTCGATCACCAGCTCGGTGCTGAACACCCCCAGCTCACCCGGTTCATGCAGGTGGATGTCGACTTCCACCTGGTACTTCTCCGCCAGGCCGAACACGATGTCCAGGTGCCGGGCGGGATCGCGGTCCAGTTGCGAGGGATCGATGCCGCCCATCACGTCCGCTCCCTGCCGCAGGGACTCCTCGAGCCACTCGACCGTACCCTCCTCGCGCAGGATGCCGGCCTGCGGGAAGGTCATCACCTGGACGTCGGCGTGGGCGGCGAAGCGCTCCTTCGCGGCCATCACCGCATCGAACTTCTCCAGCTTGCAGTCCACGTCCACCTGAGCGTAGGAGCGCACGCGCGTGGTGCCGTGCGCGATCATCTTCTCCAGGGTTCCGGCGACGCGGGTGGGCAGGTCGATCTCGGCATCGCGCCAGTTGCGACGGTCGTTCATCATCATTCCCCATACGCCGGGAGCACCCGTGTGCGGGCGGAACGGCAGACCGATCCGTGTGGAGTCGAGGTGCACGTGCACGTCGCTGAACGAGGGCAGCAGCAGCCGGCCCCGGCCCTCGACGTCGCCGGCCGCCAGCGGCGAAGCGGGGTCGTGCGGGCGGACGGCGGTGATGCGCCCGTCTTCGATCACGACGTCGGCGGGATCTGCGCCCCACGGGCGCGCGTCACGGATGATCATGGGTCTCCTTTCGGCCGCAGCGGCGAACAGCGCCGCGACAGCGGTGAGGTGTGTGCGCGTCTGGTGCATCGCCGATGCACCAGACGGGCGCGGACGATGTCAGGCTGCGGCGAACTGGGCTGCGGCGGTGGGGAGATGGTGGCAGGCGATGTCGCCACGCGGGCGCTCGTCGATGCACACCTGCTGCTGTGCCGGGGAGAGCCCGGCGAACACCGGGCATCGCGTGCGGAAAACGCACCCGCTCGGCGGGCTGGACGGATGGGGGAGATCGCCGGCCAGACGGAGGTTATAGGACCAAGACGTGCGTTGCAACACCCAATTTTGGATCCTCACCGGCTGATGAGTTGTGCATTATGCATCGCCGATCATTGTGATAGTCGATCCATAGTGCATCGCGAAACGACGCTGATGGCCCCCACAGAATCGGGCGGCCCGCGTGCCGGCCGACCGATGGGGGTGACTGTGTCCACACCGGGTCAGCCGACGCGCTGAGTGGAATCGGAGGGACCGAGCCGACAGTCGAGCCGGAGCGACGCGGGTCAGGCGCGGTCGTCGTAGCTGCGCAGCACCCGGGCGCGGTACTCCTGGAAGCCGGTGAATCCGTCACGCAGCGCGGCGGAGAGCTCCTCCGGGCTGTCGATGAGCACGGCGTCCTCGGCGTCCGGGAACACTCCCGGGTCGTGGATGCCGTCGATGCCGATGTACATCGGCGAGCCCTGGGCGTTGATGATCATGAGGCGCCCTGCCCGGCACAGGCCGAAGACGAACGCGCACTCCGCAGCAGTCAGCGTGGCGTGCCCCAGGGAACCGGTCACGGGTCCGTCCTGATCGAGGGGATCCAGCGTGAGATCGCTCCACGAGCCATCGAACGCCAGCGCCTCGCCGTCGCTTCGGCGATACAGGCCGGAACCGTCCTCGCGGACGGCCAGGCCTGCGGCGTCCAGGTAGGCGGCGAGCCCGGCACGATCCGGCTCGACGAGCCGGTCGCGCTCGACCGGCATGAAGTGCAACGAGAAGCCCATGCGCCGACTGTAGCGGTGCGGATGCCGAGAGCCGCCCGTCGTCCTGTCGGCTCAGATGTCGAGCGGACGAGACGAAGGACGGCTCTCGGCGGCGGATAGCCGTCGCCTCCGAACCGGGTCAGGCGCGTGCCGCGACCAGATCGGCGTGGTGGCGCGCCGCGACGTCCGGGTGGGCGCGCAGGCGCGACTTCAGCGCGTTCTCGCCGTACAGGGCGTGGATCGGGTTTGCCGGGTCCTCGGTGACGCCGCGCGCTTCGGCCGCGAGCTCGGCGGGCAGATCGATGATCGGCAGACGTGCGTCAAGTGCGGGGTTGAAGAAGAACGGGATCGAGATCCGGTCATCGGGCAGACGTGGCGAGACCACGCGGTGATTGGTTGCGATGAGGTAGCCCTGCGTGGCGTACTCGAGGAGCTCGCCGATGTTCACGACGAACGCGCCCGGCACCGACGGCGCATCCACCCACTCGCCGTCGCGGTGCACCTGCAGCCCGCCCTTGCCCGGTTCCACCCACAGCAGCGTGAGAACGCCCGAGTCCTTGTGAGCGCCCACTCCCTGCTGCGGCTCGGGAGCATCGGTGCCGGGGTAGCGGACGATCTTCAGCAGTGTCGATGGCTCACCGAAGTGCTTGTCGAAGTAGTCCTCCTCGGCTCCGAGGGCCAGCGCCCAGGCTCGCAGGAGCTTGCGCGCGACACCGGTGAGGTGGTCCTGCCAGAGGGTGACGACCTCGCGCAGCTCGGGCTGCGCCGCTGGCCACAGGTTCGGTCCGATGAGGCGTGCGTAGCCGGGGGCTGCTTCGTCGGTGATGACGTCGCGCTCGGGGCCGATATCGATCTGCTCGCGCCAGTCCACCCGGCCCTGCGTGCGCTCGCCGCCCACGCGCGTGTACCCGCGGAACTGGGGGCTGTTGACGTTCTCGATCGCGAGCTTGTCCTCGTCGGGGAGTTCGAAGAACTCGCGCGCCGTGCGGTGCAGGCGCGCCTCCAGCTCCGCCGGGATTCCGGTGCCGGTGAGGTAGAAGAAGCCGACGTCGTGCGTGGCGGCACGCAGCTGATCGCGGAATGCGGCGGCGGATTCCGGGCCGCCGTCCAGCAGCGAGAGGTCAAGGACGGGGAGCGAGAGATCGGTCATGGCATGACCATAGGCCGCTCGGCCGTGCGGTTCACGCGGTGACGACAGATGGGTTCATCTGGCGTCATGCGGCGTTATCTCACCGGGAATCGGCACCTCGGAGGGCGTCAGACACTGCCGATCGGGTGCATTGATCCGTACCTCAGCTTGTCATCAGATGAAAGTAAGGCGTACCTTAGTCAAGCCCGATTCGGGTGCAGGCGTGCCCGTGCCGTCTGCCTGATCGACGGAAGTTTCTGCTGTGCTCGGCTCTCTGCTCATCGGCCTTCGCGAAGGCCTGGAAGCTGCCCTCATCGTCGGCATCCTCGTCGCCTACCTCAGCCGCCTCGGGCGGCGCGACGTGCTGCCTCGCCTGTGGGCAGGCGTCGGCCTGGCCCTGGCCATCTCGCTCGGCATCGGTGCGGTCCTCACGTTCGGTGCCTACGAGCTCACCTTCCAGGCGCAGGAGGTCATCGGCGGAACGCTGTCGCTGGTGGCCGTCGGATTCGTCACGTGGATGATCTTCTGGATGCAGAAGACCGCTCGCTCTATGAAGAAGTCCCTGGAAGGCGGCGTGGACCGCGCCCTCGCCAGCGGTGGCCTCTGGGGCATCGTCGTGCTCGGCTTCGTCTCGGTCATCCGCGAGGGTGTGGAGACGACACTCATGCTCTGGTCGGTGGTGCAGTCGGCGGGTAACGCGCCGGCCAGCCTCCTCGGTGCTTTGATCGGCTTCGCGATCTCCATCACTGCGGGTGCTCTCCTGTCGCGGGGCATGCTGCGCCTGAACCTCGGGACATTCTTCACCTGGACCGGTGGGATCCTCGTTGTGGTCGCCGCAGGCGTGCTCGCCTATGCCCTGCACGACCTGCAGGAGTCCGGAGTGCTTCCCGGTCCCTGGGGTGCGCTGGCACCTCTTGCCGCCGCGGGTGCCGCTGCGGTCGGGGGCGTGGCGGTCGGCCCCGCGGGCTTCCCGTTCGGCTACGCGTTCGACGTGTCCGCCGTCGTGCACCCGGGGGAGTGGCTGGCCGTGCTCGGTCAGGCCACGGTGGGATTCATGCCCACGATGACCTGGCTGCAGGTGATCGCCTGGGCCCTCTACATCGCCATCGTCGGGATGCTGTTCGCCCGTCGCGTGAGCCGCCGTTCGCCGCGGCCGCAGGCCGCCGGCATTCCTGCGCCTGCGCCGGTTCCGGCATGAGCTCATCGCGGGCCCGCCCCCTGTCCGCGAACCGGCCCTGACTCCGCCCTCACGGCGACCTGTCCAGCCCGCCTCCCGTCCTCTTTCACCGCTCGTCTGACCCGTCCTCGACAACATCCCGGCACCGCCGGATCGGAAGGAACCGATGTCCTCGCTGCGCCCCCGTGCCCTCGCCGCCACCGCCGGTATCGCACTGTCCGCTCTCGCCCTCACCGGCTGCGTCGCCAAGGCGGACACCGCCGCCAGCGGCAGCCTCTCCGTGACGGCGGACGACTCGTCGTGCGCTGTGTCGGCGGATTCCGCCGTCAGCGGCACCGTGACCTTCGCGGTGGAGAACTCCTCCTCCCAGGTGAACGAGTTCTACCTGCTCGCCTCCGATGGCCTTCGCATCGTCGGCGAGGTCGAGAACATCGCACCCGGTGCCTCGCGCACGCTGACGGTCGTCGCGCAGCCCGGTGACTACTTCACCGTGTGCAAGCCCGGCATGATCGGCGACGGCGTCGGCAAGACGGCGTTCACCGTCACCGGTGATGCGGTCGCCGCGACCGGTGATGATGCCGAGCAGATGACGCAGGCCGTCGAC
Organism: Microbacterium sp. GXS0129; assembly: GCF_044769785.1. Classification (NCBI taxonomy): domain Bacteria; kingdom Bacillati; phylum Actinomycetota; class Actinomycetes; order Micrococcales; family Microbacteriaceae; genus Microbacterium; species Microbacterium sp. GXS0129. The sequence goes on from NZ_JBIZVZ010000001.1 coordinate 1,092,196, forward strand.
CTGTACGCGGCGTTCGTGAAGGAGCAGGTCTCCCAGCTCGTGCCGCAGGTGCAGGCGCTCGTCGACGCGTACGAATCCGGCGATGACGAGACCGCTCGCTCGCTGTTCGCCTCGACGCGTGTCTCGTACGAGCGCATCGAACCCATCGCCGAGGCGCTCGGTGACCTGGACCCGCGCATCGACTACCGCGAGGTGGACGCCGTGGCCGAGGGGCTGGACTGGACGGGCTTCCACCGCATCGAGAAGGACCTCTGGGTGCCCGCGAAGGATGCTCTGAACTCCGACGACGCGACGCCCGCGTGGCAGGACTGGAACCCGTCGACCCCCGAGGAGCGCAAGTCCTTCGGCGACCAGCTGGTGACGGATGTGCAGGAGCTGTACGACTACGTGCACTCGGACGAGTTCTCCACCACCCTGGAGGCGCAGGGCGTGGCGTCGCTCTCCAACGGTGCGATCGCGCTGCTGGACGAGGTCGCGAAGGGCAAGATCACCGGTGAAGAGGACTGGTGGAGCCACACCGACCTCTCCGACTTCGCCGCCAACGTCGAGGGGTCCAAGATGGCCTTCTCCCTGGTGCAGGACTTCGCTGCCACAAAGGGCGATGACGCGAAGAAGCTGGTGGGCGAGATCACCGACGGCTATGCGAACCTGGAAGCCGCTCTCGCAACCTACGGTTCGCTGGACACGGGCTTCGTGTCCTACCTGGAGCTCACCGATGCTGATCGCAAGACGCTGACCGACGAGGTCAACGCGCTCGCCGAGCCGCTGTCGCAGCTCACCTCGACCATTCTGGAGTGATGTGACCACCATCCCGTCTGCCGGATCGCCCGACGCCTCGGCGTCGCCGGGTGATCCGGCGCCCACCGAATCCTCCTCCCGGGGACTCTCCCGTCGTGCGCTGCTCGGGCTTGCCGCGGGTGCCGCCGGGCTCGTGGTCGGCGGCGGTGGCGGTGCCGCCATCGCCACGGCCACGGCCGCGGCGCAGAGAGCCGGCGCGGCGGGCGACGTGCACCCCTTCTTCGGCGCGCATCAGGCGGGCATTGCCACCCCCGTGCAGGACCACATGCACTTCGCCGCGTTCGACATGATGGCCCGCACCTCTCGCGACGACCTGATCGAACTGCTGACCGACTGGACGTACGCGGCGTCGCGCATGACGCAGGGCCTCGACGTGTCCGCCACGGGCGCCGTCGGTGGATCCCCGGAAGCGCCGCCGGACGACACGGGGGAGGCGCTCGGGCTTGCGGCCAGTAACCTGACCATCACGTTCGGCTTCGGCCCGGGGCTGTTCGAGCGCGATGACGTGGACCGCTACGGGATCGCCGATCGCCGGCCGGCGTCGCTGCAGCGCCTGCCGGCGTTCCTGAACGACGAGCTGGTGCCGCAGCTCAGCGATGGCGACCTGTGCATCCAGGCCTGCGCCGATGACCCGCAGGTGGCGGTGCACGCTATCCGCAACCTCAGCCGCATCGCGTTCGGGCGGGCGACGATCCGATGGTCGCAGCTGGGGTTCGGGCGCACGTCCAAGACGACCTCCGATCAGAGCACGCCGCGTAACCTGTTCGGCTTCAAAGATGGCACCGCCAACATCCTCGCCACCGATGCGGCAGCGCTGGACCAGCACGTCTGGGCCGGCGATGACGATGTCGCCTGGATGGCCGGGGGCTCCTACCTCGTCGCGCGCAAGATCGCCATGACGATCGAGACCTGGGACCGGGTCCGCCTCGCCGAGCAGGACCGCATCATCGGGCGGGACAAGGCGATGGGTGCACCGCTCTCCGCGCCGGGCGGCGCGGAGAGCGCGGAGCCGGATTTCGACGCCGCCGATGTCGCGGGTAAGCCGCTCATCGATCCGGTGAGTCACGTTCGCCTGGCGCACCCGACGTTCAACGGCGGCATCCGCATCCTGCGCCGCGGGTACAACTACGTCGATGGCAACGACGCGCTGGGAAAGCTCAGCGCGGGGCTGTTCTTCCTCTCCTACCAGCGCACGCCGGAGCACTTCATCACCTTGCAGCGTGCGCTCGCGAAGGACGCGATGTCGGAGTACATCCGCCACGTGGGTTCGGGTCTGTGGGCGATTCCGGCGGGTGTGGCAGAGGGGTCGTTCGTCGGATCCGCGCTGTTCTCGTAGATCTCCGAATCCTCGGGAATACTCCTGGAGGACATGCGTTACAGTCGATGTATTCACACGCATGGAAAATCGAGGAGCGATCGTGAACGAGAGCACGACTCAGGCAGCCCAGACCGCGGGATCCTGGCCCGGTATGCAGTTCGGCCTGATGTCGGTGTCCGACATCACCCAGGACCCGATCACCGGGCGCACGCCGTCCGAGGGTGAGCGCATCCAGGCCGCGGTGACCATCGCCAAGCACGCCGACGAGGCGGGGCTCGACGTCTTCGCCATCGGCGAGCACCACAACCCGCCGTTCTTCTCGTCGTCGCCGACGACCCTGCTGGCCGCGATCGCCGCACAGACCGAGCATCTGATCGTCTCCACCTCCACCACACTGATCACCACCAACGACCCGGTGCGCATCGCCGAAGAGTACGCGATGCTGCAGCACCTGTCGGGCGGAAGGATGGACCTGATGATGGGGCGTGGCAACACCGGCCCCGTCTACCCGTGGTTCGGCCAGGACATCCGCCAGGGCCTGCCCCTGGCGATCGAGAACTACGCTCTGCTGCACGAGCTGTGGACCAAGGACGTCGTCGACTGGGAGGGCAAGTTCCGCACCCCGCTGCAAGGCTTCACCTCCACGCCGCGCCCGCTCGATTTCGTTCCTCCGTTCGTGTGGCACGGATCGATCCGCACGCCCGAGATCGCCGAGCAGGCGGCGTACTACGGCGACGGGTTCTTCGCCAACAACATCTTCTGGCCTGCCGAGCACTACCAGCGCCTGATCAACCTCTACCGCCAGCGCTGGGAGCACTACGGCCACGGCGCGCCGGAGACCGCCATCGTGGGCCTCGGCGGGCAGGCGTTCATCCGCAAGAACTCGCAGGATGCGAAGAACGAGTTCCGTCCGTACTTCGACAACGCGCCCGTCTACGGCCATGGTCCGTCGATGGAGGACTTCACGCGCATGACCCCGCTCACGGTGGGATCGCCCCAGGAGGTCATCGATCGCTACGCGGGCATGCGCGACCTGTTTGGCGACTACCAGCGTCAGCTGTTCCTCGTCGACCACGCAGGACTGCCACTGAAGATCGTGCTCGAGCAGATCGACCTGCTGGCGGAAGAGGTGGTGCCGGTGCTGCGCAAGGAGCTCCAGATGAACCGTCCCGCCGCAACCCCCGATGCGCCCACGCACGCCGCTCGTCGCTTCGCCAAGTACGGCGACGACAAGCCCCGCGAGGCCGTTCCCAACCCCAACCGCGGCGACAACCTCACCGTCGGGTCTCCGTACCAGGACACCGACGCCGTGAACAACGCCAAGCCCGGTGCCGCCTTCGGCGCCGCGGCCGTGAAGTGAACGAAGGAGATCGGACATGACCGACCGTCGGATCGTCGTCGTCGCGGCGGGGCTCTCCAACCCCTCCTCGACCCGGATGCTGGCCGACCGCATGGCCGCCGCCGCCGTCGCGCAGCTCCGGGAGCGGGACATCACCGCCTCCGTCGAGATCTTCGAGCTCCGCGACTACGCGCACCAGATCATCGACAACATGCTGACCGGCTTCGCGCCCCAGGAGCTGGAGGCGATGATCGCGAAGGTGGTGGCCGCCGACGCGCTCATCGTGGTGACGCCCGTCTTCTCCACGAGCTACTCGGGCCTCTTCAAGTCGTGGATCGACGTGCTCGATCCCGACTCTCTCTCGGGAAAGCCGGTGTGGATCGGCGCCAACGCGGGGACAGCGCGCCACTCGCTGGCCATCGACTACGCGGTGCGCCCGCTGTTCGCGTATCTGCACGCGGACGCGATCTCGTCGGGCGTCTTCGCCGCCTCCAGCGACTGGGGCGCCAACGCCGACGAGGTCGCGCCCCTGTCCAAGCGTGTGGAGAAGGGGGCTCGCGAGCTCGCGGAGGCGATCGCCGCTCGTGAGCCCGTCACCGACCTCGACCCGTTCGACCCGGCCAGCTACCTGGGTGAGGACAAGAGCTTCGGTCACCTGCTCGGAGGACTCGCGGGGGAGTGATCCCGCGCGCGGTCTGCGCCGCGAACACGGACGCCGCCGGCCTGTGCCGGCGGCGTCCGTGTTCGCGTTCAGGGGCCGGAGACGGGGGCGGAGCGCTCGCGTCGCCGGCTCACCGCGGTGACGGCGACGTCGGCGATCGCACCCAGGGCGAGGGCGACGGCGATGGACACGAGGACCCCGATGATCGGCTCGCCGGGGATGAGTTGTGCGACCACCGCTCCCACCACCGCCTGATAAGAGCCCCACGCCACGGCGGCGATGGCCACCACGGGAAGGAAGCGCAGCGCACGCACCCCGGTGGCTCCGGCGGCGACGTTCACCGCGAGGCGCGCGAAGGGGATGAAGCGGGCCGTGAAGACCACCGTGGCCGTCCCCGCCTGCAGGCGGACACGAGCCCACTCGAGGGCCGCCCGAATCCGGCGATGCCTCATCCATCGCCGCTCGGCGCTGCCGACGGTGCGGCCCACCCAGAAGCAACAGGCGTCACCGGCGAAGGCGGCGATCGCCGCGCACACGATGACCGACCACAGCGGGGGCGTGCCGCTCACCGCCGACACCGCGCCGAGAGCGGTGACCGCGATCTCGCCGGGAACCACCACGAGGAACGCATCGGCGAACACGAGCAGCACCATCAGTGACAGCCCCCAGGGGCCGGCGAGGAGATCGAGGATCTGCGGCACACCTCACGGTCCCACCCCACCGTCATCGACACAGAGACGCGGGGGTGGCCGGTCGGCAGAGATCTGGTGAACACACGGGGTACATGCAAGGGGAGAGCAGGTGACGGCCAGGCGGAGATTGGATGAACACCGTGTGAGGGGACGCGGATCCGGTCCGGCCCGTCGTTCTCATGCGCCACCCTGGTCGCGTGAGAGTCGCGATTGTCGCCGAGTCCTTCCTCCCGCACATGAACGGTGTGACCCGCTCCGTCATGGAGATCGCCGCGCACCTGCAGCGCCACGGCCACGAGGCCCTGATCCTCGCCCCGGCCGCGATGGGCATGCCCGATGTTCTGCACGGTGCTCCGGTGGTGGGTGTTGCCAGCGTCCCGCTGCCCGGGTACGCGGACGTCCGCGTCGCCGCGTCCGGGGCCGCCGCGATCGGCCGCATCCTCGACCGGTTCGCACCCGACGTGATCCACCTCGCGTCGCCGTTCGCGCTGGGGTCCCGCGCCGTGGCGGCGGCGCGCCGCCGCGGCATCCCCGTCGTGGCGGCCTACCAGACCGACGTGATCGCCTATGCGGCCCGCTACGGCGTCGGCGTGACCACCGCGGCCGCCGAACGGCACGTGGCGCGCCTGCACCGGCGGTCCACGCTCACCCTCGTCCCGTCGCAGTCCTCGGAGGATCAGCTGACCGCCCTCGGCATCGACCGGCTGCGCCGCTGGGGTCGCGGCGTGGACACCGCGCGTTTCTCGCCCGCACAGCGCTCCGACGCCTGGCGGGAACGTGTCGCTCCCGGCCGCGTCGTCGTCGGCTACGTCGGCCGCCTCGCCGCGGAGAAGCAGGTCCATGACCTGGCGGTGCTCAGCGATCTGCCCGATGCCCGCGTCGTGATCGTCGGCGACGGCCCGGAACGCGCAGCACTGCAGAGGCGGCTGCCGGACGCGGCGTTCCTCGGGCACCTGGACGGTGCGGAACTCACCGAGGCTGTGGCTTCGTTCGACGTCTTCGTGCATCCCGGGGAGAGCGAGACCTTCGGGCAGACGCTCCAGGAGGCGCACGCCAGCGGCGTGCCCGTGGTCGCGGTCGGGCGCGGTGGCCCGCGGGACCTGGTGCGCTCCAGCGTGGACGGATGGCTCTACCGCCCGGGAGATCTCGACGATCTGCGGGCCCGGGTCGCGGACCTCGTGGGCGACGCACGCAAGCGACGCGCATTCGGCGCGGCCGGTGTCGACGCGGTTCGCGGGCGTACCTGGGAGGCGCTGTGCGATCAGCTGCTCGCGCACTTCAGGGAGGCGATAGAACTGGCCGCGGTGGACCGCGCCACCCGTGTCCGGCGCGCAGTCCGTGCCGAACCGGCCCCGGCGAGTGCACCCGCACGGTGGGGTCGGGTCGTGGCGCTCGGCGATTCGCTCACGGAAGGGCTCTGCGACCCCGGCCCCGACGGTGCGCTGCGTGGCTGGGCCGACCGCCTGGCACTGCTGCTCGCGGGCTCAGGCACCCTGTCGTACGCGAACCTCGCGGTCCGGTCCCGGCGCGTCCGCGACGTCGCCGGCCCCCAGCTCGCCCACGCGCGCCGGCTGCGACCGGAGCTGGTCACCATCCTCATCGGATCGAATGATCTGGTGAAGCTGCGCCCCGACATTCCGGCGCTCGCGGCCCGGGTGGAACAGAGCGTCCTGCGACTGCGCGCGGACGGAGCCGAGGTCCTGCTGGTGACGCCGTTCCTCCCATACCGCCCCGAATCGCGCCCGTTCGCGCGCTCGTTCGCGGCCTTCGCTACGGCGCTCGCCGGGGTGGCGGCTCGCACCGGCGCGCTGCTGCTGGACACCGACCTGGTCCCCGAGCTCGGCCGGCGCGAATACTGGGCGGACGACCTGGTGCATCTCGCTCCGGCCGGGCATCGTCTGCTGGCGTACCGGGCGGCTTCCCTCCTCGGGGTCGCCCACGCCGACGAGCTCGCGGGACTCGACGAGACATTCCACGCCACCCCCCATCAGCTACCTCGCCGGGAGTGGTGGCGACGCCACGCGCTGCCCTGGATGTGGCGGCGGGTGCGCGGACGATCGGCGGGGGACGGACTCGGGCCGAAGCACGATGAGTACGTTCTCGTCGGTGCGCGCGGCTCCGGTTCCCGTCGTCGCCAGGGTGCGTGAGGGTGACGCGCTCGCGCACGGGGAAAAGGAGAACGCCGTCCGGACCTGGGTCCGGACGGCGTTCTCGGTGAGGCGGATGAGTGGACTCAGCCGGACTTGCGGCGGAACTCGCGCTTGTGGCCGGCGGCACCGTGGGCCTGGCCCACGGCACCCTTGCCGTCCAGGTGCGATTCGCCCGTGCGGCTGTGCGCGTTCTTCTTCTCGAGGGCTTCGCGGAACTTCCGCTTCAGGTCATCCTCGGGTGCATTCTGCTCGGACATGCCGCCAGTCTAGGGCGCGGAGCGTGCGATGTGTGGGAACGGAGTGTCGACGGTGTGCGACGCCCTGACGAATGTCGGAGGCCGGGAGCATGATGGTGCTGCGCTGGTGACGATGCCGGCAAGGAGGAAGAGATGGACATCAAGATCGAGGTCATTTTCGTTCCGGTCACAGACGTGGATCGTGCGAAGGAGTTCTACGTCGACAAGCTGGGATTCAACCCCGACCACGACCAGCGCGTGAACGAAGGCCTGCGTTTCGTGCAGCTGACCCCTCCCGGCTCCGCCTGCTCCATCGCCATCGGAGAAGGGCTGGGCCACACCATTGAGCCGGGTCGTCTGGACGCGATCATGGCGGTCATCCCGGATGCCGACGCGTTCCTTGCCGAGATGCGTGAGAAGGGCGTCGAGGCGGAGGGGGTCGACGAACAGGCCTGGGGCCGCTTCGTCACCGTGAAAGACCCGGACGGCAACACCTGGACCTTCCAGCAGCTGCCTTCCTGGTCCTGAGCCGGTTCCAACGTCTGCGGTGCCGGGAGGGGGAACGTCCCGCTCCCGGCACCGATCGGCTCTGTGGCCGGTTCGGTGAGGGTGTCGCGTTGGTGTGCGCCTGATAGGATCAGCGCGGTGACACCCATGCGTCACCGCACAACTGAACACAGACTGGAGCAGGCTCGGCAGGAAGCTGGTCCCCTGAAGTGGATTCCCCGCGGTTGCACGGGTGATCTTCTCCTGGTGGCCAGCGCAGGCGAGCGGACATACGCGCACGCCCATATCTGCCTGCTCTGCTCCTTCGAGGAAACTCGCCCGTCACACGGATGGACGAGTCAAAACAAAGAAGGAGAGACCTCTTGGAAGGTCCTGAAATCACCGCAGCCGAGGCCGTTCTCGACAACGGACGCTTCGGCAAGCGCACGATCCGCTTCGAGACGGGTCGTCTGGCGCAGCAGGCACAGGGTGCCGTTGCCGCGTACCTCGACGACGAGACCATGCTTCTGTCGGCTACCAGCGCGAGCAAGCAGCCGCGCGACGGGTTCGACTTCTTCCCGCTGACCGTGGACGTCGAGGAGCGCTCGTACGCTGCTGGCAAGATCCCCGGTTCGTTCTTCCGCCGTGAGGGCCGCCCCTCCACCGAGGCGATCCTGGTGTGCCGTCTGATCGACCGCCCGCTGCGTCCGTCGTTCGTGGACGGCCTCCGCAACGAGGTCCAGATCGTCGTCACCGTGCTGTCGATCGCCCCTGGCGAGTACTACGACGCGCTGGCGATCAACGCCGCGTCGGCATCCACGCAGATCTCCGGTCTGCCCTTCTCCGGCCCGATCGCCGGTGTGCGCCTCGCGCTCATCCCCGGCTACGGCCAGCACGAGGACCAGTGGGTCGCGTTCCCCAACGTCGAGCAGGTCTCCGAGGCCGTCTTCGACCTGATGGTCGCGGGTCGCGTCGTGAAGAACGCCGACGGCACCGAGGACGTCGCCATCATGATGGTGGAGGCCGAGGCGACCGAGGGCAGCTGGGACCACATCCGCGGCGGTGCCGTGAAGCCCAGCGAAGAGATCGTCGCGGGCGGCCTGGAGGCGGCGAAGCCGTTCATCAAGCAGCTCGTCGAGGCTCAGGCCGACATGGCTCAGCACTCGTCGAAGGAGCCGGGTGTCTACCCGGTCTTCCTGCCTTACGCGCAGGAGACTTACGACTTCGTGTCGGACAGCGCGTACGCGGACCTGGAGAAGGTCTACGTCATCGCCGACAAGCAGGAGCGCCAGAGCGCCGACGACGAGGTCAAGGACCGCGTCAAGGCCGAGGTCGCCGCCGCGGTCGAGGCCGGCACGCTGCCCGCCTCCGCTCTCGGCGAGGTCTCCGCCGCCTACAAGTCGGTCACCAAGGCCATCGTCCGTGGCCGCATCCTCACCGAGGGCGTGCGCATGGACGGTCGCGGCCTGGCGGACATCCGCCCGCTCGACGCCGAGGTCCAGGTGATCCCGCGCGTGCACGGCTCCGCCATCTTCCAGCGTGGCGAGACCCAGATCCTGGGCGTCACCACGCTGAACATGCTGAAGATGGAACAGCAGATCGACTCGCTGTCGCCCACGACCAGCAAGCGCTACATGCACCACTACAACTTCCCGCCCTACTCGACCGGTGAGACCGGCCGGGTCGGCAGCCCGAAGCGTCGCGAGATCGGCCACGGCTTCCTGGCCGAGCGCGCCCTCGTTCCGGTGCTGCCCAGCCGCGAGGAGTTCCCGTACGCCATCCGCCAGGTGTCCGAGGCGCTCGGCTCCAACGGCTCGACGTCGATGGGTTCCGTCTGCGCATCCACCCTGTCGCTGCTGAACGCTGGTGTGCCGCTGCGCGCACCCGTCGCCGGTATCGCCATGGGCCTGGTGTCGGACACGGTTGACGGTGAGACCCGCTACGCCGCCCTCACCGACATCCTCGGCGCCGAGGACGCGCTGGGCGACATGGACTTCAAGGTCGCCGGTACCAGCGAGTTCATCACGGCCATCCAGCTCGACACGAAGCTCGACGGTATCCCGTCGTCGGTCCTGTCGGCTGCGCTGCAGCAGGCGCACGACGCCCGCACCACGATCCTCGGTGTGCTGAACGCCGCGATCGACGGTCCGGACGAGATGGCTCCCACCGCGCCGCGCGTGATCTCGGTGCAGATCCCGGTCGACAAGATCGGTGAGCTCATCGGCCCGAAGGGCAAGACGATCAACGCCATTCAGGATGAGACCGGCGCGCAGATCTCCATCGAGGAGGACGGCACCGTCTACATCGGTGCCGTCGACGGCCCCTCCGCGGAGGCCGCGCGTGCACAGGTCAACGCGATCGCCAACCCCACCAACCCGGAGGTCGGCGAGCAGTTCCTGGGCACGGTCGTGAACCTGCGCGACGGCCTGGGCGCCTTTGTCTCCCTGCTGCCCGGCAAGGACGGCCTGCTCCACATCAGCGAGGTCCGCAAGCTCAACGGCAACAAGCGTGTCGAGGAGCTCGGCTCGGTGCTGTCGGTGGGCCAGAAGATCCTGGTGCGCATCACGAAGATCGACGACCGCGGCAAGCTGTCGCTGGAGCCGGTCCTCGAAGAGGCCGCCGAGCCGGCTGAGGCTCCCGCCGAGGCCTGACCGATTCGACCGACGGCCCGTCCCGCGACGCGGGACGGGCCGTCGGCGTTTCCGGGACCGTTACGGAAATGTCATCGGGAACGGGCGGAATGCCGCGGCGCGAGACGCGGGAGCCCGTACTCTATCAACAACACGGCCCGTCGTGCTTGCGGGTCGCCTCTCTGCGAGGGGGACGGGGGACGCATGCGGATCCTCGAGAACGGGGGAACGATGGACGCGTCAGCGGTAGGCGCAGTGCCGCCGGCCTCCGTTGCGGGATCCGCTCACCCGTCGCACCTCATCGATGTCCAGGCGCCGAGTGTGGGCGCGGCCGTGCGGGTGCCCCTCGGAGAATCCGGTCTCCGCGTTTTCCCGCTGCTGCTCGGCGGCGCCGAGTTCGGCTGGACCATCGACCGCGATCACGCCTTCGAGGTGCTCGATCGGTACCGCGAGCTCGGCGGCAACGCTCTGCACACCGCGGACGGCTTCGCCAGCGGTCGTAGCGAGTACATCATCGGCCAATGGCTGGCCGCGAGAGCGTGCCGCGATGAGATGGCCGTCACCGTGCGCATCGGTTCGCACCCCGACAACCCCGGCCTGGGCTCGGTCAACCTGGTGCGGGCGGTGGAGGCGTCCCTCACACGCCTCGGAGTCGATCACCTCGACGTCATGTATCTCGACGGCACGGATTCCCGTGCCAACCTGGAGGACGTGCTCGCCACCTCCGAGTGGCTCGTGGAAAGCGGGAAGGTGCGCTCGATCGGCGCGTATGCGTTCTCCGCCGAGCGGCTGGTGGAGGCTCGGATCCTGGTCTCTGCCGGCTACCCGCGCATCCATGTGCTCGATGTGGCGTACAACGCGTTGCGCCGGGCGGACTACGAGGGTGATATCCGGCTGATCGTCGGTGCTCAGGGACTCGCAGTGACCCCGTCGCACGCTCTCGAGCACGGCTTCCTGTCCGGTGTCCACCGATCCCGCTCGCGCCTGCAGGGCACACGGGGCATGCAACTGCTCAACAACCTCAACCGGCGGGGCACGAAGCTCCTGCGCGTGTTCGACGCGATCGGGGCGGAACTGGGTGTTGCCGACGCAGCCGTGGCCCTGGCCTGGCTGCGCGCACAGCGCGGCATCGTGGCGCCCATCGTCAACGCCTACGCGCCCGCGCAGGTCGACGAGCTCGTCCAGAGCGCCGGCGTCTCCCTGGGGCGCGGGCACCTCGCCGAGATCGCTCGAGCGGTCGCCTGACCCCACCGGCGCGCTGCACGCCTGGGAGGGACGTCCACATGTACACGGTTGTGCGCAAGGGCCCTTCCCGCAGCGAAGGCATCGGTTAGGCTGGACGAGAACCTGCCTGACAACGAAGCGAGCTCTGACTGTGACCCACTGGATCTACATGGTGAGGCACGGCGAACAGCAAGACGCGGAGTACGGCCTCGACGACGGCCCCCTGTCGGCGCGCGGTCGTCGACAGGCCGAGCTCATCGCCGAGCGGCTCTCGGGAGTTCCGTTCGACGCGGTCTCGCACTCGCCGCTGGTGCGGGCTGCCGAGACGGCCCGCGTCATCGCCGACCGGATGCCCGCGATCGATCCGCAGCCGAATGCGCTGCTCTTCGACTGCGTCCCCACCGGTATGACGGAGGACACGCCGGCGTCGTACGAGTCCTTCTTCGGCTCCATCACCGACGCGGAGACCGAGGCCGGGCACGCGCAGATGGCCGACGCGGTGGGGGAGTTCCTGGTACGAAAGCCGGGCGACGTGCACGAGCTGCTGATCACCCACAACTTCGTCATCGCCTGGTTCGTCCGCGAGGTGCTCGGGGCGCCGGAGTGGCGATGGATGACCCTGAACCAGGCGAACTGCGGTCTCACGGTGCTCGCTCAGAAGCCCGGGCGGCCCTGGACGCTGGTCTCGCACAACGATCTGTCGCACCTGCCCTTCGAGCTGCGGACGGGTCTGCCGGAGAACGCTCTGGTCTGAGGGGCCGGCGGCGCCCGCCCACGGCCGATATCGGAGGATGACGGCGCGGGCGGTCTTCGTGGATCGGCCGCCTAGGATTGAATCATGGCCACGCGCGTCGCCCTGGTGGGGGCATCCGGAAAGCTCGGCACCGTCATCGGCGGAGTGCTCGCCGAGCTGCCTGACTTCGACATCGTCCACGCCCTGGGCTCCGCGGACGATCTGAGTGCCATCGCCGACGCTGACCTCGTTGTAGATGCAACCACTCCCACCGTGAGCGCCGAGGTCGTTCGTCGAGCGGCCGACGCCGGGGTCAACGTCCTCGTGGCGACGTCGGGATGGTCGCAGGCGCGCCTGGCGGAGATCCGGCCGCGCATCGAGGCGTCGGGGATCGGCGTCGTGGTGATCCCCAACTTCTCGCTCGGCTCGGTGCTCGGCACCGCCATCGCCACGGTCGCCGGACGCTTCTTCGACTCGATCGAGATCATCGAATCCCATCGAGACACCAAGATCGACTCGCCGAGTGGCACGGCCGTGCGTACGGCCGAACTGATCCAGGCGGTGCGGACGCTGCCCGTCGACGCTCCGCACGTCGATCAGCAGGCTCGCGGAGAGCAGGTGGCGGGTATCCCCATCCACTCGCTGCGTCGCCCCGGCGTCATCGCCCGCCAGGATGTGGTGCTGTCCGGGCCGGGGGAGAGCCTGACCATCACCCACGACACGGTCGACTCGGCGGCGGCGTATGCGCCGGGCATTCGTATCGCTGCCCGGGCTGCCGTGTCGGCGCGCGGCATCATCGTCGGACTGGATGCGTTCATCGATCTCGGAATCACTGCTCCGTCGGCCGTGGAGGGCTCCGAATGAGTGCACGCATCGGCGTGATCGTCATGACGATCGCCCTGGTGCTGTACTTCATCCTGGCGGGCCAGCGCGCCTGGCTGTGGCTCGTCTCGGGTGAACCGATCGCCGTAGCCATGGGCGTTGCGATGCTGTTCTTCCCGGTGCTGGCTGCCTGGGGGATCGGCCGGGAACTGCTTTTCGGGATCGGTGCCCAGCGCCTCGGACGACAGCTGGAGGCCGAGGGGGCGCTCCCGGAGGAAGAGGTCGCCACCTACGTCTCGGGCCGCGTGCGCCGCGATGAGGGTGATGCGCTCTTCCCGAAGTACCGTGCAGCGGTGGAGGCTGCCCCGGAGGACTGGCGTGCCTGGTACCGGATGGGGCTGGTCTACGACGCGGCGGGCGATCGGCGCCGCGCCCGGCACGCCGTGCGGCAGGCGATCGCTCTCGAACGGCGGGAGCGCCGCACCGCCTGAGAGCGTTCGGGCCGTCCGACTGCGGGCGGGTCAGCGCAGGTCCGGCCGGGTGATCGCGTCGATGATGCGCTCGCGACCGTAGCGGTAGGCGGCTTCGAGGTCACCGCCGAGCGCGAACCCGTCGGCGCGCGCGCGACTGATGAATCCGAACAGCCAGGAGGTGAGCGTCCGGGCAGCGTGCAGCGCGTCGTCCTCGCCGGCCAGCTCCGCACAGGCGCTCAGCAGCGGGGCGGCGGTGGAAGCCGTCGCCGGGTGCGGGGCGGCACCGGCGGATGCAGGATCCACCAGCGGGCGGAAGATCAGGTCGTAAGCGTGGGGGTGGTCATCCGCGAACGCCCGCGTCGCGTCGGCGAATCCCGCAATGCGGCGCCGGGGATCCGGTTCCGTGATCGCGAGGAGCGCGTCACTGAGCTCGCTGAAGGCCCGGGAGCGGACGAGACCGATGAGGCCGTCGCGGTCACGCACGTGCTTGTACAGGGAGGGGGCGCGGACGCCGAGCCGGCCGGCGACGGCAGCCATGGTCAGAGAGGACAGGCCGCCTTCTTCCAGTTGGGCGCTGGCGGCGGCGATCAGTTCCTCGGTGCGGACCTTGGTCGGTGCGGGCATTTCTCCTCCGCGATCAGTATAGCTATTGACAGTAGCCATGATGGCTACGTAACGTAGCGATCATGAAGATCGCACCCGGACTGCATCGCGTCGGCGATGACGTCATCGCCGCATACCTCATGGTCGACGACTCCGGAGTGACCGTCGTCGATGCCGCGCTGCCCGGCTACCGTCGGGAGCTTCGCCGTGAACTCGCCGGCATCGGAAAGACAGAGGACGACATCAGGGCCATTCTGCTCACCCATGCGGACCCCGACCATGTCGGCTTCGCCGAGGCCGTCCGCGCCGCCACCGGAGCCACGGTCTACGCGTCCGCGCCGGACGCGGAACGCGCCACGGGGCGGGAGCGGGCACCGAAGACGGCGACGCCACGCATGAAGCTCGCGCCCACGCTGCGCTTCGTGTGGGCCGGGCTCACCCATGCCGGCCGCGCGCGGCCGATCACCGCGGTGACGACAGTGGCAGACGGGGAGACGCTCGCCGTGCCCGGCCGTCCGCGCGCTCTCGCCGTTCCCGGGCACACACCGGGCAGCCTGTGCTGGGTGAGCCAGAGTCTCGGCGCTGTGTTCGTCGGCGATGCTCTGACCACACGTCATGTGCTCACCGGCCGCGTCGGTGCGCAGGATGCGCCGTTCTCGGAGGATGAAGCCGGCGCCCGGACCTCCGTCGAACGCCTGCGTGCTCTCGACGTCCGCTACGTGCTTCCCGGTCATGGCCCGGTGTGGTCGGCCGGGGTGCCGCAGCTCCTGGCAGAGATCCGGGCGGGACGCGGTGACGACATCTCCTCGTGAGAGCTGATTCGTCCGCCGTACGGCCGGTCGCGATCCGGGCGGGGATCTGCGACCATGTCGGCATGCCGATCCCCGCCGCGTTGTCGCCGCTGCTTCTCACCGTGTTCGCCGCCGTGGCGCTCGTCGGGTGTGCACCCGTGGCCTCCGCTCCGGAGCCGGGTGGTGAGACTTCATCGGTGATCGGCGGCGGAGCGACGGAGAGTCCGGTATCCGCCCCGACGGCGATGCCGGCTCCGACCCCAGATCCGACGTACATCACCGAGCTGCCCGACTCGGCCGCGGAAAACGTGCCGTGGTTCATCTATCCGGACGGGTTCGAATGCTGGGGTACGGAAGGCTGCCCGAACAACTTCCGTTCCGTATTCGGTGATCCCGGACCGGTGCTGCCCGAGGGAGTCGAGTATTACGACCCCGCGAAGCACGAGTGCGTGTACGTCCGTCCGGCCGACGTCACCTGCTGATCGGGGTCCGCCGCAACCGGGCTCGCGAATCCGGTGATCGCCCCTCTCTGTGCGCAATCCGCTGAGAGCCCTACGAGCGCCCGCCGGAAGCCAGCGCGTCTCGCACCGCGGATTCCGCGGTGCGGTGGCGCCATTCGAAGCCGGTGTCCGCCAGCACTGCGGGCGCGACATCACAGTCCACCAGGAGCAGGTCGTCCGCCGCCGCTCCCAGGGCGAGTCGCAGGGCGAACGCCGGAGCGGGGATCAGGTACGGGCGATTCAGCTCGCGCGCGATGGCGAACCCGACGTCGTTCTCGGACGCCCGCTCCGGGCCTGCCACGTTCACCGGCCCGGTGAGATCATGTTCGATGACGTGCCGGAGCGCTCCGACCGTGTCATCCAGCGATGCCCACGGCCAGCTCTGCCGTCCGGAGCCGAGCGGGCCGGCGACACCCAGACGCGTCAGGAACACGAGCGGCTTCAGTACTCCGTCGGCGTGGATGACGGGCGAGAAGCGGACGTGCGCGACGCGCTCACCCGCCAGGTCCGCTGCTGCCTCCCACGCCACACACACGTCGGCGAGGAAGCCGTCACCCCGCTCCTGGCCTTCGTCGATGCGCCGACCCGGCCGGCTGCCGTAGAAGCCGGAGGCCGAGGCGGAGACGAAGAGCGGGGGATTCGTGAGTCTGCGCAACGCGTCCGCCAGCGTGCGGGTCGGGCTCACACGCGACCACAGCAGCTCCGAACGGTACCGGCGGGTCCAGGGCAGCCGGCCGATGGATGCGCCGTTCAGTCCCACCACCGCTCGGGCGCCGTCGAGCACTGCCGGGTCCAAGGGTCCTGCGGGGTCCCAGCGGATCTCCGACGCGGAGCCGGGCTCGCGACGCACCAACTGCGTCACCGCGACGCCGGATTCTCGCAGCGATGCGACGAGGGCGCGCCCGATGAGACCGGACGCGCCCGCGACGACAACCCGGTCGCCCGGGCCCAGCGGCTGATCAGCCAAGCGTGGCTTCCAGCGTGATGTCGATACCCGACAGCGCCTGGGACACCGGGCAGCCCGCCTTCGCCTCGGCGGCCAGTCGCTGGAAATCAGCGTCGGAGAGGCCGGGCACGGATGCGTTGAGGTTCAGGTGGCTGCCGGTGATGCCGGTGCCGGGCTGGAAGGTGACGGATGCGGTCACGTTGAGCTTCTCGGGCGGCGTGCCGTTGCCGGAGAGCGCGTGGGAGAGGGCCATGGCGAAGCAAGACGCGTGGGCGGCCGCGATGAGCTCCTCCGGGGTGGTCGTGCTGTCGGATCCCTCGCTGCGAGCCTTCCAGTTCACATCGAAGCTGCCGATGCGCGAGCTGTCGAACGTGACGGTTCCGGACCCTTCCGTGAGGGATCCGCTCCAGACAGTGGTCGCTTCGCTCGTGACGGACATGGTGTCTCCTCCCGGTGGGTGTTTCGAACGCCAGCCTAGTGTCCGAGCCGCCGCGATGCGACGGGTCAGGCGGTCCGCGGCTGGCGCAGTCGCGCCAGCGCCAGGTACAGCATGCAGCCGAGGCACACGCCGAAGACGGCGTTCAGGAAGGCGGCCGCGAACGCCGCTGCCGCCGCGATCGGAAGCGCCCACGGCACGCCCGCGAGGTGCAGCACGATTCCGACCGTCACCACGAACAGCCCGACGCCCTGTGCGAACCGCGGGGGACGCGGGTCTTCGAGATCGACCGGTGGCGCCAGACGAGGCGCCACGACCGCTCGGAACAGCCGGCCCCATGGCGCGGTGGCAGGGGACACCACGCCCCAGAGGAAGAGCGCGGCGATGACGATGAGGAGGAGGCATGCGGGATCCAGCAATCGTGTGAGAACCGGAACCTGCTGGATGGTCCAGACCTCGGGCGAGAACGTGCCACCGGTCGCCGGGCTGAGTGCGTACCATCCCGCGCTGCCGCGCTGCGTCGCGACGCCCAGAAGCGCGAGGACGACGGAAACGGCGAGGAGCACCGCCGTGATCCCGGCCGCGAAGCGGGGACCCCGCGGGTCGATGGGGCGCGGAACGGAGGTGGAGGCGGACATGGATTCTCGTTTCTTCGCGAGACGGGATCAGGACGGGAGGGGGGACGCCGGGGCACCGGGCTCCAGCACCCGCGTGAGCTCTCGGAGGTACGACGACCGAGGAGCAGCCCCGGTGAAGCGGGACACCGGAACACCGTGACGATCGAGCAGCAGCACGGTCGGTGTCTGCAGGATGTGCAGGCTGGCCGCCACCTCCGCACGTTCGGTGATGTCGACCTCGACGTGGACCACACCGGGCCGGTCATCGGCGAGCGAACGGAGTGCCCGCGCCACCGCAGGGCAGGACCCGCAGAAGCGGGTGCTGAACTGGACGAACGTCGCCTCGTCGCCGCGCGCCCCTGCGGGAACGATGTCTTGGGGGATGGCCGCGGCCCGCGCTGCCCGCGGCGCGGCGGACCGCGCCCGGCCGAGCAGGCCGGCCACCGTGACGACGGCCACCAGTCCGGCCAGGATGAGGATCGCGACGAGCGGGGACATGAGTACACGGTAGGCGCGTGCGTACGCCGTGGGCGCGTCGTCGCAATCCGCTGTCACAATTCGCGCCGCTCCACCCCGCGGCCGCGCCGTTGCGGCCTGATCCGGATCGGCACACACCTGTTGAGACGTTCCGGCGGTTTTCGCACCGCGGTGGCACGATGGGATGATGGCGAACCCGCACCGATCTCTCCGAGTGCTCGCCGTCGCGGCCGCGGGGGCGTTCCTGCTGTCGGCGACGGCGTGCACCGCGACCGACACCGCCACCGAGGCGACGCCGACGCGCACGGCATCGGACACGCCCACCCCGTCTCCGCAGCCGCAGCCGACCAGCCTGCCTGTCCCCACGCTCGCCGCGTTCACTCCGCCCATCGCGTTCGCCGAGTCGGGTTCCCTCCTGCTGTTGCCGAGCGATTTCACGCCGAACACCCGGGGCACCGTCGCTGATGCACCCGTCGCGCTGGCGGGCACCAGTCTCTTCGTCACCGGCACCGCCGTCGCCCGGATCGACGTGGAATCCGGGCGAGCGCTCTGGCAGGACGATCTGTCCGACCTGAGGGGTGAGTCGGCGGCGACTCCGACGAAGCCCGTGGTCACCGCGGACGGCACCACCGTGTGGGTCGCGATGGCCGTGGCCTCCGTGTCGGCGGCCGAGCAAACCGAGGGAGACCCGGCGCACGCCCCCGCTGTGGTGGTTCCCGGAGCCGAGGCCACACCGGATCTGACCGAGCCCACCGCAGATCCCGAACCGTCGGCGGCCGCCGACGATCCCGGAGTGGTACTCATCGGCTACAACGCCGTGACGGGCGACAGGCGCACCCTCGCCACGGCTGTCCCGTCTGCCTCGGCGGCCTCGGTGCTGGATCAGCGCGTGAGCCTGGATCAGCTCTCCGACGGATCGTTGCTCGTAGGTCTGAGCCCGCGCGGCGGCGGCGTGTCGTGGACGTGGTCCGTCGACGCCGACGGCGCAACGCGATGGGCACAGGACGGGAAGTTCGCCGGAGAGGCGGGCGACGTGGTGATCATGCGGCTGTCCGGTCTTGCGGGCGAGCCGTACCCGCAGGTCGGAGGCCTGGATCGCGCCACCGGCAAGATCCTGTGGAACCGTGCCGGCGAAGACGAGGCCGCGACCGATGCCTGGGCCTTCCCCGTCGGGGCCGAGACCGCCCTGACCACGGTGTCGTACGCCACCACTCGTACCGTCACCCGGATGATCGACCCGCGCACCGGTCAGGATCTGGGCGGCGCCGCCAGCACGGTGGAGCGCCCGCTCCTGCAGGGTGGGCGCCTGTATGACGCGCAGTCCGGCTTCCGCTCCCTGGATCCGGCCACGTTGAGCACCGAATGGACGCGCCGCAGTGCGGGGTACGGATCGGTGCGCGGCGTCGTGCTCGCTCAGGGACTCGTGTACGGGGTGGACTCGGCCGATCAGGGCATCATTCTCGACCCGGAATCCGGTGAACGGATTGCCGATGAACTCGCCTGGGAATGGCTGGCCGTGAACGAGTACGGTGCCGTCGTGGTGAACACGGCGGGGACCGTGAGCGCCGCAGATGACACGTACTGGTTCCACCCCGCCGTGGCGCCACCGGCGGAGGGGTGAGCATCAGCTCCCGAAGCTGAACTCCACCATGAGGTCCTGCGCAAGGTCCTCCAGTGCGCCGCGCACGGCGCTCCCGTCACCCTCGACGCGCACCACTGCGTTCGCCGTGAAGAGGAGACCGCCGGCCATGGGCGCCTCGGTGACGCCCGTGGTGAGTGTCTCGATGCTCCCGCCGCCGCGCTGGATCGCGTCGGTCACCTGGTGCACGATGCCGGGGTGATCGTCGCCGACCAGATCGACCTGCAACCGTTCGCCGCGGGCGGCTGCATCCTCACGGCCGGGCTGTACCGTGATCTCCAGCAGGCCGGACAGCGGCTGCAGCGCCCGGGTGAGGTCGTCGACCCGCGCGGCATCCACCTCCACGAGTACGATCCCCGCGAACTTCCCGGCCAGCTCGCTCATGCGCGACGTGGTCCAGTTGCCGTCGTGGGCCGCGATCACCTCCGAGAGGGAACTGACCAGACCGGATCGGTCGTCGCCGATGACTGTGAGCACGAGAGTCGTCATGTCGGTGATCATACGGCCAGAACCGCCGGGCGCGAGGGGGCGAGCGCGTGAGGATCCTGTCGCGGCCGCGACGGGTGCATGATCGACGTGGTGAGCGTCGTCGCGGCGATGGTCGCCGACACGCACTCGCGCACGGAGGAGAGACCCATGAGCAAGACCGCAGTGATTACCGGAGCCAGTTCCGGACTCGGTGCCGAGTATGCGCGACAGCTCTCCGCCGCCGGGGGTGATCTGGTGCTCGTCGCGCGCGACAAGGATGCCCTCGGCGAGCTGGCAGACGAGCTGCGCGCTCGCGGAAGCGAGGTGGAGACCATCGTGGCGGACCTCCTCAAGCCCCGCCAGCGCGCTCGGGTGGAGGACAGGCTCCGCGACCGATCCCGTCCCGTCGACATCCTGATCAACAATGCCGGCTTCGGCCTGCCACTGTCGTTCGCGGACGTCGAGATCGAGCGGGAGGTGGACCACCTGCGTCTGCACGTCGAGGTCTCCATGCGACTGATGCATGCGGCCCTGCCCGTGATGCGCGAGCGCGGCGGGCGCATCCTCAACGTGGCATCGGTGGCGGCCTTCATTCCACGCTCCACGTACGGGGCAGCGAAGGCTTGGCTGCTGAGCTTCAGCCGCTGGGCGAACGGCTACTACCCGGGGGTCACCGTCACAGCGGTGTGCCCCGGCTACACGCACACGAACTTCCATGAGCGACTGGGCCTGCCGCCCGGGCAGGAGGGTGTCGCGGGGTGGATGTGGCTCACCCCGCAGCGGGTGGTGCGGGAATCCCTTCGAGATCTGGCGCGAGGACGATCCGTCTCGGTGCCGTCGTGGCGCTATCGGGCACTCACGGCGCTGACGAAGGTGGTCCCGGATTCGGTCCTCGCCCGCATCGGCTCGCAGGGGCGCTGAGCGACACGTCCGCGCTCCGCGATCTGGAAGGATAGGGGAGTGGCAGCTGTGAACCCTCCGCGCGGAATGCGCGATTTCCTCCCGTCTGAGAAGACTCGTCGCGAGCGGGTGCTCGCCGTGATCCGCGACCGCTACCGCGCGCACGGCTTCGACGAGATCGAGACTCCCGTGATGGAGGATCACGCGCGATTGCACGCGGGGATCGGGGGGGACAACGAGAAGCTCGCCTTCAACATCCTCAAGCGCGGTCTGGACGCCGACGCCGTTCGCGACGCCGCGGAAGACCAGGGCGCCCTGAGCGACCTTGGTCTGCGTTACGACCTCACCGTCCCGCTCGCACGTTTCTATGCGACGCACCGCGCGCAGCTGCCCACGGTGTTCCGTTCACTGCAGATGGCACCGGTGTGGCGGGCCGAGCGTCCGCAGAAGGGCCGCTACCGCCAGTTCGTGCAGAGCGACATCGACGTGATCGGCGACGCGAGCTTCCGCGCCGAAGCCGAGCTCATCACGGCGACTCTGGATGCGATCGACGCCCTGGGTCTTCCCGGGGTGACCGTGCGGATCAACGACCGCCGTATCCTGGACAGTCTGCTGGATCACTTCGGGTTCGCCGTTGAGGAGCGGCCGGGTGTGCTCATCACTATCGACAAGCTCGACAAGATCGGCCCGGCCGGCGTCGCCGCCGAGCTGCGTGACCGCGGTGTGACCCCGGCCGCGGTGGACGGCTTCGAAGCCTACCTCTCGGCTCTTGCCCCGGCGGCCACCTTCACGGGCGACGCGATCCGTGCCGTGCTTCCGGAAGGCGTCGGCGCCGAGGGCGTGGAGAACCTGCTCGCCATCGCGGAGGCGGTCGGTGCCGGACGCGACAGCGCACCGTTCGAGTTCGATCCGTTCCTCGTGCGCGGCATGGGCTACTACACGGGCACGATCTTCGAGCTCGCACACCCGAGCGTGGGCTACTCGCTCGGCGGCGGCGGCCGATATGACGGAATGATCGGTCGCTTCCTGGGCCAGGACGTTCCTGCCGTGGGCTTCTCGATCGGCTTCGAGCGCATCGTGGACCTCCTGGAGCAGGACGATTCGGACGTCGCACCGGCCGTCGTGCTGGTGCACGACAAGGACGTCGCGGTTGCCACTCTCGTCGCACTGAAGACCGCTCTGGTGAGCGAGGGGGTACGGGTGCGGCTGGAACAGCGCACGAAGAACCTGAAGTCCCTGCTGGAGCGCGCTGCCGCCGATGGATATACGTCCTTCGCCACCGTGTCCGCGGGCGCACGCCGCGAGGACCTGGAGCTCAAGCCGCTCGGCTGAGCGCCCGCCGTCTCAGCCCCGAGCGTCGGTGACGCGTCGTTTCTCCCGGATGTACACCTCGCGCCGGACGCGGGCCACCACGTCTCCCGAGCGGTCCGTGATCACAGTGTCGAACCATTCAAGCACCTTCGCCCCTCCCGCAGCCCGGCGCCTGATGTCGTCAGCGCGCTCGCTGGGTACCTCGAATCGTGCCGTGAGGACCCCGCGGCCGGGCTTGACGAACTCGATCTCGCCACGGGTGTCCCACACGACGTAGTCCCGGCCCAGCTGATGCATGACCAGCATGAAGAAGTAGGGATCGGTCATCGCCGACATGGACCCGCCGAACGCGGTCTTCACGTAGTTGCGGGTGAGCAGATTGACGTGGAGTTCCACGACGGCGACCGTCCAGTCCGCGCTGAAGCTACGGACACGGATGCCGCTGCAGAGGTTCGGAAGCCAGAGACTCATGCCCCAAGCGAGGCGACGGGGAGTGATGCGCACCCTGTGAGTGTCGAGGAGGCTCCGCCCCCGGGCGAATCGATTGTAGAAAGCCGACAATCCGAACGTGACACCGGACACGGTAGTTCTACTAGAACTATAATAAGAGCATGTTGGTGACCATCGACCCCGGGCGTGAAGAGCCGCTGTTCGAGCAGCTCGCCGCGGGCATCCGACGAGAAGCCGCCACCGGGCAGCTTCGTCCGGGAGAACGCCTGCCGACCGCGCGGGAACTCGCGGCGTCGTTGGGCATGAACCTGCACACGGTGTTGCGCGCCTACCAGGACCTCCGCGAAGAGGGACTGATTGACATGCGGCGTGGGCGCGGTGCCGTGGTGACCGACGCCGCGGCGCACTGGCAATCGCTGAGCCGCGAGATCGACGACCTGGTCGAGCGCGCTCGTGCCCTCGGCATCTCCGCCGATACCCTCGGCTCGCTCGTGAAGGAGGCCTTTCGATGACCGACCGACAGCCCGGAGAAGACGGAACGCCGGCAGCGGGCAGCGGCGATGTCGCGCTCGCCGTCGAGGCGGCGATGCGCCGCTATGTCATGGTCGGGGTGGTGCTGCCCACCGCGATCGCGTTGGTCAGCGGGATCCTCATGCTGCAGTGGCTCGGCCGGCTTCCGGTACCCGCGGCCACGCACTGGGGTTTCTCCGGGGCTCCCGACGGCTCGGGCCCCGGGTGGCCCTTGCCGGTCTTCGCGCTGGTGTTCCCGATCGGATTCGCCCTGCTGCTGTGGATGTTCGTGGCGAACTCGGCGCGCGCGGGTGCCTGGAACTACAACTCCCGCGGATCGGCGGCCATGGCCCTGGGGCTCTCCGTACTCCTCGCGGTCGTGGCGTTGCGCTCCACCGCGGTCCAGCTGGACGTCTCGGACTGGCGCGAGGCCGTCCTCACGCCGTGGGATGTCCCCGCTGCCTTCGGGGCGGGGCTGCTCGCCGGGGTGGTGGGGTGGTTCCTCCAGCCGGCGCTGGTCATCCGCTCCGAAGCCGACGCGCCCGCGGTCGCTACGCCCCTTCCGGAGAACAGCCGGACGCTCTGGACGCAGCGGGCGCGGGTCTCACGCGGCACCGCGGTGGCGTTGTTCGTGCTGCTCGGGGTGACGCTCGCACTGGCGGTGCTCATTGCCGCCGCCGGTTCCGCCGTGGCCTGGGCGGTGCTCGGCGTCATGGTGCTCGCCACCTACTTCGTGGCCGTGGCCACCGACTTCCGCGTCCGCGTGGACGGCACCGGCCTCACGGTGCGCGCGCTCGCCGGGTGGCCTCGGGTGCACATTCCGCTGACGCAGATCGCCGCCGTCGATGTGGCGCAGGTCAACCCGCTCTCGGATTTCGGCGGGTGGGGTCTGCGTTACGTCCCCGGCGGCCGGTTTGGAGTGGTGGTGCGCCGGGGTGGGGCCATCGCCGTCACCCGCCGTGACGGGCGCGAGTTCGTCGTGACGGTGCCCGACGCCGAGCGGGGAGCAGGGGTTCTCGCCGCGCTCGCCGATCGGGCGCGAGATGACAACGACCACCGGGAAGAGGAATGAGAGCATGACCGACACGACCCATGCGCCCGCGCCGGGCCAGCCCGAGATCCTTCCCCGCCGTGTGCCCTGGCCTGCGGTGCTCGTCTTCGTCCTCGTCGCATGCGGACTCGCGTGGGCGGTGGCGCTGCCGCTGTGGCTCGATGGGGGATTGGCCAATCCTCTGTCCGGGCTGCTCCTGCCCGTGATGATGTTCACGCCGACTGTCGCGATGCTCGTCGTCGTACTGGTGCTGCGCACACCTGCGCAGCACCGTCTGCGCTTCCTCGGCATGTGGCCGCTGCGCCCGGCGGGCCGGACGATCTTGTTCCTCGCGATCGGCCTGTTCGGCCCCTGGGTACTGTCGCTGCTGATCGCCGGTCTCGCGGCTCTGTGCGGCTGGGGGATTCTGGATCCCGAGCGATCGGTCGTCGCCCAGCAGCTCGCGGCCACGCTGCCGGGTGATGTCGATCGTGAACTCATCATGACCGTGATCATCGTCCAGATCGTCGCGACTCCGTTCAACGCGATTCTCTCGTCGTTGCTGGCAGTCGGGGAGGAGCTGGGCTGGCGCGGCTGGCTGACGCCGGCACTGCGCCCGCTCGGCACGTGGGCCACCCTGCTCATCACCGGGGTGATCTGGGGGCTGTGGCATTCGCCGATCATCCTGCTCGGCTACAACTTCGCGCGCCCCGACCTCTCGGGGGTCCTGCTGATGGTGGCAGGATGTGTGGCCTGGGGGATCCTCCTCGGCTGGATGCGCCTGCGCAGCGCCTCGGTGTGGCCCGCGGTGCTCGCCCACGGCTCGCTCAACGCCTCCGCCGCGGTGTTCCTTGCCCTGTTCGATGCGCAACACCTCGATCTCGCCCTCGCCGGTCCGCTCGGAGTTGCGGCGTGGATCGTCCTCGCCGTCGTGATCGTGATCCTGCTGGTCGCCGGGCAGTTCCGCCGTCAGCCCGCGCCGGTGCCCCCGGCGGCCGCCGCTCCTCTCCCGGCGCCGCCGGCGGATCACACGTACCGAGCTGATGTTGCAGACACCGGAGGCAACGGATCGGACACGGTCGGTCGCGCTGGATAGACTGACGGCGGACCGACGTCGCTCCACCCCAACCTTTTTCCACGAGCAAGGAGCATCCAACGTGGCATTGATCGAGGCTGTAGGCGCCCGCGAGATCCTGGATTCGCGCGGCAACCCGACCGTCGAGGTGGAGGTGCTCCTCGACGACGGCATCGTCCAGCGCGCTGCCGTCCCCTCCGGCGCATCCACCGGTGCTTTCGAAGCGTACGAGCTGCGTGACGGCGACAAGTCGCGCTACGGCGGCAAGGGCGTGCTGAAGGCCGTCGACGCCGTGCTGGACGAGCTCGGCCCGGCCATCGAGGGCATCGACGCCAGCGAGCAGCGCGTCATCGACGAGGTGCTCATCCGCACGGACGGCACCGACAACAAGCAGCGCACCGGCGCGAACGCCATCCTCGGTGTGAGCCTTGCGGTCGCGAAGGCCGCCGCGGATTCGGCTGATCTGCCGCTGTTCCGCTACCTCGGCGGACCGAACGCGCACGTGCTGCCCGTTCCGCTGCTGAACGTCATCAACGGCGGTGCTCACGCGGACACCGGTGTGGACATGCAGGAGTTCTTCCTGGTTCCCCACGGCGCCGACTCCTTCGCCGAGGCGCTTCGCTGGGGTGCTGAGACCTACCACGTTCTCAAGAGCGAGCTGAAGTCGGGTGGCTACGCCACCGGCCTCGGAGACGAGGGCGGCTTCGCCCCCGACCTTCCCAGCAACAAGGGCGCCCTCGAGTTCCTGATGGCCGCCATCGAGAAGGCCGGGTTCAAGCCGGGCGTCGACATCGCGGTGGGACTGGACGTCGCATCGACGGAGTTCTTCGCCGACGGCAAGTACGCCTTCGAGGGCAAGCAGCTCTCCAGCGACGAGCTCATCGCCTACTACGCCGACCTGGTCGCGAACTTCCCGCTGGTCTCGATCGAGGACGGCCTCGCCGAGGACGACTGGGACGGCTGGAAGGCACTCACGGATGCCCTGGGCAACAAGGTGCAGCTGGTCGGCGACGACCTGTTCGTCACCAACCCGACGCGTCTCGCAGACGGCATCGCCAAGGGCGTGGGCAACTCGCTCCTGGTCAAGGTCAACCAGATCGGCACGCTCACGGAGACGCTCGACGCCGTCTCGCTGGCACAGCGCTCCGGATACACCGCGATGCTCTCGCACCGTTCGGGTGAGACCGAGGACACCACCATCGCCGACCTGGCCGTGGCTACCAACAGCGGTCAGATCAAGTCGGGCGCGCCGGCTCGTTCGGACCGCGTCGCGAAGTACAATCAGCTTCTGCGCATCGAGGAGGAGCTGGGCGAGGCCGCCGTCTTCGCTGGACGTTCCGCCTTCCCGCGTTACCAGGGCTGAGTCCTGACACGCTGACGCACGCATAAGCACGAGAGGGGAGATCATGGCCAAACGACCGGATCTCCCCTCTCCGCGTTCCCGCGCCGCCCGAACGACGCCGACACCGCGCTCCGAACCACCGAAGAAGGGGGCGAACGTGTCGCCCCGATCGCCCCGGGGCTCCGGTGTCCCGCAACGCGTGGACGTCCGGGACTGGCTCGGCGGGGTCCGGCTGTCGGTCTTCATGATGATCATGTTCGGCCTCGTGATCTTCGCGGTGTTCATGCTGGTGCCCACGGTCGGCACCTACATCGGCCAGCTGCAGCGCATCGACGCACTCGAGCACTCGGTGCAGGTCGCGCAAGACAAGGTCGACGCGCTGGAGGCCGAGCGTGACCGGTGGAACGATCCGAACTACGTCATCACCCAGGCGCGCGAGCGACTGTTCTACTACCGTCCCGGCGAGATCGTCTACCTCGTCGTGGACGACCTCGATCCCGCCGCGCTTCCCGGTGAGCAGAAGCCGGTGAGCGAGACCGTCGAGCAGGCGCCGAACGACTGGATGGGGGCCATGCTGAGGTCGGTCACCGAGGCGGGGCTCACGCAGAGCGTCGCGGACCAGCCTGCAGAAACTCCCGGTACATCGACCGACGGCACCACGCCCACCGGCTGAGGCCCCGCCCGCTGAGGGGCCCACTCGCTGAGTGGCCCGGCCTGGAGATGCCGTGGCCCGTTAGGCTGGACAGGTGACCACGCCCCCCTTCGAACCCCTTCGTCCCACCGACCTCGACGTGATGAGCTCCCAGCTCGGACGTCCGGTGCGCAACGTCGTCGGCGTCGCCGCGCGGTGCGTGTGCGGCAATCCCACCGTGGTGGCCACCGCCCCCCGTCTCGAAGACGGCTCGCCCTTCCCGACGTTCTACTACCTCACCCACCCCGCAGCGACCATCGCCATGTCTCAGCTGGAGGCCGAGGGTGTCATGGCCGAGTTCACTCAGCTGCTGGCCGAGGACGAGGAGCTGCAGGCGAAGTACCGCAGCGCTCACGAGGCGTTCCTCGCCGACCGCGCCCAGTTCGGTGAGGTCGAGGAGATCGCGGGCATCTCCTCCGGCGGGATGCCGACGCGCATCAAGTGCCTGCACGCGCTCGCGGGCCATGCGCTGGCGGCCGGGCCGGGTGTGAACCCCATCGGAGACCTCGCCCTGGAGCGCAGCACCTACTCACCGGATCGCTGCCAGTGCGTCGAGCCCGGTTCGGCATGACCCGCCCGGCGGTCGGATTCGCGCTCGCGGCTCTCGTCGCGGCCGGTCTTACCGTCCTGCCCGCGTCTGCCGTGGACGCGGTCGCTCTGGCACCGGCGGTTACCACCGCCACCCCCTCACCGACTCCGTCGCCAACGCCCACCGTCGATCCGGTGCGCGCCGCGGAGTACTGGCTGCGCGACTACGGCATCGAGGAGGCCTGGAAGACCACCCGGGGCGCCGGAGTCACGATCGCGGTCATCGACACCGGCATCGCCCGCGTCCCCGAGCTCGATGGCGCGGTGATCGACGGCACCGATGAATCGGGAATGGGCAGCGACGACGGCCGCACCCCGGTGGGCGTCGTCGACAACAACCACGGCACCTGGGTGGCGTCTCTGGCAGCCGGACGGGGAACCGGAGCGGAGACCGGGATGATCGGCGTCGCACCGGAAGCCGATCTGCTCTCGATCTCGGTCGGCTTCGGCGCGACGGCGACCGTCTCTGCCGTGGAGCAGATCGCCTCAGCGGTGCGGTGGGCCGTGGACCACGGCGCCGATGTCATCAACCTTTCGCTCACTACCAACACCCTCACCTGGGATGAGTCCTGGGATGAGGCGTTCCAGTACGCCTTCGATCATGACGTGGTGGTGGTGGTCGCGGCCGGTAACCGCGGCAACGGCACGGAGTCGGTCGGAGCCCCCGCCACGATTCCCGGTGTGCTGACCGTCGCGGGCGTTGATCCGACCGGGCGGGCGAGCGATCGAGCATCCACGAGCGGCATCACCATCGCTGTCGCGGCCCCCAGCGAGAAACTGCTGGGCGTCTCCTCGGACGGCAAGGTGGTGGAGTGGGCGGGCACCAGCGGTGCCGCCCCGATCGTCGCGGGCATCGTCGCCCTCGTGCGCTCGGCGCATCCCGACCTCAACGCCGACAACGTGATCAATCGCATCCTGGCGACCGCTCAGCATCCGTCGGACGTCGGCCAGGATCCCGACCCGCTGTACGGGTATGGCCTGGTCAACGCCGAAGCCGCCGTGAACGCGGATGTGCCGGCCATCGATCACAGTCCGCTGGGACTGACGCTCAAGGAGTGGGTGCGCCTTTACCGGCGGGGTGCGGACGCCGATCCCGAGGTGTCCTCGTCGCTTGCGGCGCCGGTGGAGATCGAGCCGTTGCCGGCGGCCGATGTGCCGGTCAAGGCGAGTGCACCGTTTCTTCCCACCAGATCCACGATTCTGTACGGTACCCTGCCGCTCGTCGCCGCGACCGTCCCTGCTATTCTGATAGTGCTCGGCGTCAACGCAGCTGCCCGACGCATCCGATCGGCGCGTTCTCAACGCACGCCGAGACAGTGATCATCCAAGGAGTTTTCTTCTCGTGCCCAAAATCCTGATTGTCGGCGGTGGATACGCGGGCTTCTACACCGCGTGGAAGCTGGAAAAGCACCTTCGCAAGGGCGAAGCCGAGGTCACGCTGGTCGACCCGCTTCCCTACATGACGTACCTGCCGTTCCTCCCCGAGGTGGCCGCCGGGTCGATCGAGCCGCGTCATGCCGTGGTCGCGCACCGTCGTCACCTGAAGAAGACCAACGTCATCAACGCCAAGGTCACCAACGTCGACCACGCGAACAAGACGGCGACCATCACGCCGGCAGACGGCGAGCCGTACGAGATGACGTACGACCAGATCGTCGTCACCGCCGGATCGGTCTCCCGCACCTTCCCCATCGGCGGCATCGCCGACAACGCGATCGGCATGAAGTCGATCGAGGAGGCCGTGGCCGTGCGCGACCGCCTCATCCAGAACTTCGGCCGTGCGGCGGCCCTCCCCGCCGGTCCCGAGCGTGAGCGCCTGCTCACGGTCGTGGTGGTCGGTGGCGGCTTCGCCGGAATCGAGACGCTCGCCGAGCTGCGCTCGTTCGGTTCGGCCCTGCTGAAGGACTACCCGCAGCTGTCCTTCGACGAGACCCACTTCCACCTCATCGAGGCGATGGGGCGCATCATGCCCGAGGTCGCCCTGCCCACCAGCGAGTGGGTGCTGAAGGACCTTGCCAAGCGTGGCGCCTTCGTGCACCTGGACACGCAGGTCAAGGACGCCACCGACGGCAACGTGCTGCTGTCCACGGGCGAGGTCATCCCGTCCGACCTCATCATCTGGACCGCCGGTGTGATGGCCAACCCGCAGGTCGTGCGTTCGTCGGGGCTGCCCGCGGACGAGCGCGGCCGCATCACGGCGCAGGCCGACCTGCGCGTGATCGACGCCGACAAGAACGTCGTCGAGGGTGCCTGGACCGCCGGTGACGTCGCCGCGGTTCCCGACCTCACCGGTGGCGGCGTCGGCGGTTTCTGCGTTCCGAACGCGCAGCACGCCGTTCGTCAGGCCAAGCGCCTCGCGAAGAACCTCGTCGCCGTACTCCGCGGCGACGCCCCGGTGGACTACATCCACAAGAACCTCGGCGCGGTCGCTGGTCTCGGTCTGTACGACGGTGTGTTCCAGTCGGGCAAGATCGCGATCAAGGGCTTCCTCGCGTGGGTGGCCCACCGCGGTTACCACGGCCTGGCCATGCCGACGTGGGAGCGCAAGTGGCGTGTGCTGTGGGGCTGGTGGAACAACCTCTGGCTGGGTCGCGATATCGCTCCGCTCTACAACCTGAGCGAGCCGCGCGCATTCTTCGAGGAGTTCGCCTCGCGCCCGAAGCCTGCTCCGGCCGAGGCGCCGGCACCGGCGGCTGAGGCCGCACCGGCGAAGGCCGAGAAGGTCGACGCCGGCAAGTGAGCCGATGACGAAACGGCGGCGGGTGAAACCCGCCGCCGTTTCGCATAGCCCCCATAGCCCAACGGCAGAGGCAGGCGACTTAAACTCGCTTCAGTCGGGGTTCGAATCCCCGTGGGGGCACCGCAACGTGGTCTGTGCGTCGTCAATGAGTTCGGTAGGCTTTTGCCTGTCGCGCACGCAGGCGCGGCTTCATCTGAGGGGGAAACATGCGTCGTTCCATCACGCTGTCCATGCTCGCTGCCACCGTCGCACTCGCGGCGACGGGTCTCGTGGGCTGTTCCGGCGGTGCCGCGAACGCCAACCAGTCGGTCGAGGACGCCTGCAAGGTCGTCCAGACGGAGATGACGTCGTTCCAGACCGAGATGGCGAGCCTGTCGGGCGAGCTCACCTCGGGTGACACCGACGCCGCCAAGAAGGCGTTCAGCGCCGTCACCACCAAGCTGGACGACATCGCCGGCAAGGTGGGCAACACCGAGGTCAAGGACGCCGTCTCCGGCATGTCCCAGGCCTTCGGCACCGTCGTCGAGGGCATCTCGGGATCCACGCCGGACCCGTCGCTGCTCACCGAGCTGTCGGACTCCGCCAGCAAGCTGCAGTCGCTCTGCCCCGGCCTGAAGTGATCGGTGCGTGCTTCGGCACGCTGTGAGAGCCCCCGTCCTCATCGGCGGGGGCTTTTCGCGTTCTGTGCGGGGCGCGGTCCGCGCAGTCATCCCCCTGTGCGGGGGAGAGGTCCTAGGCTGATCCCGTGCTCCCGCTCACCACCACATCCCCCGACCCCCTCGCCTGGCAGTCACCCGACGCCTGGTGGCCCGCACTGTCGCAGGCCACCGCCGGCATCCCCGCCCCGGTCGCCGTCGTGTCGCACGAGGCACTCGCCCACAACACAACCGACCTGTTGGTCCGCTCCGGCGGCGTCCCCATCCGTGTCGCGAGCAAGTCCATCCGCGTTCGGTCGGTCCTCGACGCAGTGCTGGCCATGCCGGGATATCACGGCATTCTCGCCTTCACCCTCGCCGAAGCGCTCTGGCTCGCCGAGGACCACGACGACGTGGTGCTGGGCTATCCCACGGCCGATCGTGAGGCCATCGCGCGGCTCGCCGCCGATGAGCGTCTCGCCTCGCGGATCACGCTGATGGTGGACGACGAAGCGCAGCTGGATCTCGTGGACTCCGTCGTCGCCCCCGCACAACGGCCGGTCATTCGTGTGGCGATCGACGTCGACGCGTCCTGGGAGGCCCCCGGGCTCGGTCACCTCGGCGTGTTCCGTTCGCCGCTGTTCACCGCGAGCGACGCCGCGTCCTTCGCGCGCCGGATCGTGGCGCGCAACGGCTTCCGGCTGGTGGGGCTGATGATGTACGAGGCCCAGATCGCCGGGCAGGGGGACAAGACCGGATCCGGTGACGGCGTGATCCGCTGGATGCAGCGCCGCTCCGGCCAGGAACTGCGAGCCAGGCGCGGCGCGATCGTCGATGCTGTAAACGCCATCACCCCGCTCGAGTTCGTCAACGGCGGGGGCACCGGCTCACTGGAGTACACATCGGACGACCAGGCCGTCACCGAGGTCACCGCGGGCTCGGGACTCTTCGGGGGGCACCTGTTCGACGGCTATCGTGCCTTCACGCCGGCTCCCGCTGCCGCGTTCGCGTTCGACGTGGTCCGCCGGCCGCGTCCAGACATCGCCACCGTTCTGGGCGGCGGCTGGATCGCGTCGGGGCCGCCGCTCGCGTCACGTCAGCCCCTGCCCGTCTGGCCCAGCGGGCTGCGCATGCAGCCGCGCGAAGGAGCCGGCGAGGTCCAGACACCGCTCCACGGCGACAACGCCCGGGACCTCCGCGTCGGCGATCGGGTCTGGTTCCGCCACGCGAAGAGCGGCGAAGGGTCCGAGCGCGTGCTCCGATACCATCTGGTTCACAACGGGAAGGTCATCGACGAGCTTCCCACGTACCGCGGCGAAGGAAAGGCGTTCCTGTGACACGACTCGGCGGGAGCTGGCAGAACTGGGGTCGCAGCGCGAGCATCACGCCGCAGCGGGTGGAGCGTCCCCGCACGCCGGAGGCGGTCCAGCGGGCGGTCATCGCCGCCGCTCAGCGCGGGTTGGAGATCAAGGCCGTCGGCGCGGGTCACTCGTTCACCGGGATCGCGGTGGCACCCGGCGTCCTCCTTGACATGAGCGACCTGACCGGCGTGGTCAGTGCAGACTCCGCACGCGCTCGGGTCACGCTGCTGGCCGGTACCCGCCTCCACCAGATTCCGCGGCTGCTGGCGCGGTACGGGCTGGCGATGGAGAATCTCGGCGACATCGACCGTCAGTCCATCTCCGGCGCGATCTCCACCGGCACCCATGGCACGGGCGCCGGTTTCGGCGGGCTGGCGACGCAGGTCGTCGGTGTCACCGTGATCACCGCGGCTGGAGAGTTCCTCCGTATCGACGAGGACCACCAGCCCGAGCTTCTGGGCGCCTTCGCGCTCGGACTCGGCGCGCTCGGGATCCTCGTGGAGGTCACCCTGCAGTGCGTGCCGGCGTTCGTCCTGCACGCGGTGGAGCGCCCGGAGCCGCTGCAGGAGGTCCTCGACACGCTGCACGAGCGCGTCGAGGAGGCCGATCACTTCGAGTTCTACTGGTTCCCGCACACAGACACTGCTCTTACCAAGACCGACACCCGGCTTCCGGAGTCGGCGGTGCGCCACCCGCTGCCGCCCGTGGGCAAGTGGCTGGACGAGAGCGTGCTCTCCAACGGTGTGTATCGCGTGGCGTGCGCCGCCGGCACCGTGATCCCGGCCATCACCCCGCCGTTCAGCCGGCTCGCCACGAGACTCACAGGCAATCGCGAGTACACCGACCTCTCCCATCGCGTGCTGACTCAGAGGCGCACCGTCCGCTTCCGCGAGATGGAGTACGCCCTCCCCGCGGACGACGTGGTCCCGGCCTTTCGTGAGCTGACCGAGCTCATCGAACGCCGCGGCTGGCGGATCTCCTTCCCGGTGGAGGTGCGCTTCGCCGCAGCGGATGACCGATGGCTCTCCACCGCCCACGATCAGGCAACGGCGTACATCGCGGTGCACCGCTACTGGCGGGAGGACCCCAGTGCCTATTTCACCGCGGTGGAGGAGATCATGCGCGCTCACGGCGGGCGACCGCACTGGGGCAAGATGCACACGCGCACGGCGGAGGACCTTCGGGACGCATATCCGCGCTTCGACGACTTCGTCGCCCTTCGTGACCGCTTGGACCCCGACCGGCTGTTCCGCAACCGGTACCTGGATCGCGTTCTCGGCGTGTGAGGACCCCGTGGCTCGCGCGCTGACTGCCGCGGCTCAGCCG
Source organism: Microbacterium sp. GXS0129 (assembly GCF_044769785.1). Classification (NCBI taxonomy): domain Bacteria; kingdom Bacillati; phylum Actinomycetota; class Actinomycetes; order Micrococcales; family Microbacteriaceae; genus Microbacterium; species Microbacterium sp. GXS0129. Next base: position 1,126,194 of record NZ_JBIZVZ010000001.1, read on the forward strand.
GGAGCCTCGGGCGGGGTGTACTGCCTTCGAGACGTCTCCGAGAAATCGCTCACGCGCGGCAGGTGCCCGCGGCGTCGATAGAATGACTGTGACCTAAGGGGGTTCAGCAAACATGGAAATGCTGGCTTGGCTCGTTCCGGTGCTGGTGATCGTCCTGATCGCCGTCATCGTCGGCGTCTATCTGTGGGCGACGTACAACTCGCTCGTGCAGCTCAACGTGCGCGTCGACGAAGCGTGGAGTGACATCACCGTTCAGTTGAAGCGTCGCGCCGACATGATCCCCGCACTTATCGAGACCGTCAAGGGTTATGCCGCGCATGAACGCGCGGTGTTCGAGAACGTGACCCAGGCGCGCGCTGAGACCCTGTCCGCACAGTCGCCGGGGGCGGCGGGTGTTGCCGAGGGACACCTGCAGAACGCGCTGAAGAGCCTGTTCGCGGTGGCCGAGGCGTACCCGCAGCTCCAGGCCAGTCAGAACTTCCTGCAGCTGCAGCGCGCCATCGTCGACACCGAGGACAAGATCCAGGCCTCGCGCCGTTTCTACAACGGCGGCGTCCGGGAGCTGAACACCAAGATCAAGGTGTTCCCGAACAACCTGTTCGCCCGAAACCTCGGATTCTCCGAGCGGGAGTTCTTCGAGGTCATCGACGGTGCCGGCATCGCCGAGCCGCCACGTATCCAGTTCTGAACCGCGAGAAAACGCCCGCCAACCGGCGGGCGTTTTCTCATTCGCGGGAGTGTCGGGTGCGCCTTTTCCCGTTCGGGGAGTGTCTTCTCATGCGGGGAGCGGCGTCCCGTTCGTGGCACTGTCGTCGTGGTGGGACCTGGTCAGGGGGCGTCCGGTCACCGGCTCGCGCGGTCGTGGCGTCCGCGGTGCGCCGGGTGCAGGGACAGTGCCGCGGCCACCGCATCGGCGGCGTCCCCCCAGCGGCCGACGCTGATGCGCTCCAGTCCCTTCCACGTCGCCGCGCGCCGGAGTTCCTCGGCGATGCGCTCGACGTCCGCCGGACGCGGCTCCCCGTCCCACCACGCCGACTGCACCAGGAGCTCCGAGCGCGCGCGATCCGCCTTCAGATCGACGCGCGCCACGAGCTGGTCGTCGATCAGGACGGGCAACGAGTAGTAGCCGTACCGGCGCTGCGGCTCGGGGGTGTAGATCTCGATGCGGTACTCGACGCCGAACAGCCGCTCCGTGCGGTCGCGGAACCACACCACAGGATCGAACGGCGTCAGCAGAGCAGCGGCGGACATCCGCCGCGGCACGCGGGCATCGTGATGGATCCAGGCGGGAATCGGGCGGCCGCCCCGCTCCCAGCCCTGAACACGGACGGGCAGCGCCACTCCGGCGTCTTCCAGATCCCGCAGCGCCGCGATCACGTCGGTGCGCCCGAGCCGGTGATAGTCGGCGATGTCGGCGGCAGTGGCGACACCGTGGAAGGCCAGCCCGCGGGCCGTGAGCTCACGAATGGCGTCCTCCCGGGGAACGGGCGCCGAGAGGACCGCCGCGGGGATCACATCGGCGGCGAGCGCATAGCGTCGTTCGAAGCCGCGACGCCCCGCGATTGCGACCTCACCGGCGAGGAACAGCCGTTCGAGGGCTCGTTTGGTTGCGCTCCAGTCCCACCACGGTCCGCGGGGACCCGTCGCGGCGTCCTGCTCGATCTCCGCGGGGCGGGAGGGGCCGCGCTGAGCCAGCTCGGAACGCACCCAGTCCAGGGTCTGCTGGTTGTCCTGCGCCCACGGATCCGTGGGGGAGAGCCGGGTGGCGTACTCGTCCATGCGGAAGCGCCACAGCCCCCAGTCGGACGTGGGGATGACGGTGGCGACGTGCGCCCAGTACTCGGTGTACGCGGCATGGGAACCGAAGGCGAGGCGGTCCAGCATGCCGGTGTCGTAGGCGCCGAGGCGCGAGAAGAACGGCATGTAGTGACTGCGTGAGAAGACGTTGACCGAGTCGATCTGCAGCACGCCCACGCGCCTCATCACGGCGTGGAGTGAGGCCGGCGACACCCGCGCCGGGTGCGCCGCACCGAACCCCTGTGCGGCGAGAGCGGTGCGCCGGGCGGCGGCGAGCGACAGTGTTTCAGGCACGGCGCTCAGCGTAACGCCAGCCTCCGACACCCGTAGAATCTATCCATGAGCGATCCGAATCCTCGTCCCGGCTTCTTCGAATCGCTGCGCACTCGCGTGGAGACGCCCTCCGACGGCGCCCTCGTTCCCAGCGCGCTGCGTGTGACTACGGCCTACGCCTGGCGGATTCTCGTGATCGCCGGCGCGGTGGCGCTCGTGATCTGGCTGGTCATGCAGCTGAAGCTGCTGGTGATCCCGATTCTCGTTGCGCTGCTGATCACCGCCCTCCTGTGGCCGGCATTCACCTGGCTGATCAAGCGCGGCTTGCCGCGGTGGCTGGCCATCGTCATCTCCGTGCTCGGCACGCTCGTGATCGTGGGCGGCCTGCTCACCCTCGCCATCTGGCAGATCTCGCAGCAGGCGTCCGCCGTCAAGGACCGGGCCATCGAAGGCTGGGAGATGCTGCGGGAGTGGCTCATCACCGGCCCGTTCACACTCAGCCCGGAGCAGATCGACGCCTTCATGAAGCAGGCGCAGGAGACGCTCGCCGAGCAGCAGGAACTGCTTCTCAACGGCGCTCTGGCGGTCGGCTCGACCGCCGCACACATCGGCACCGGCGCGGTGCTCGCCCTCTTCGTCCTGCTCTGCCTGCTCGCGGACGGCGGCGGCATCTGGAAGTGGGTCGTGCGTCTCTTCCCCCGCACGGCACGCGCCGCTGCGGACGGCTCGGGCCGACTGGGCTGGCGCACCGTCGTCAACTACGCGCGCACGCAGCTGCTGGTCGCCGTGATCGACGCGGTCGGCATCGGTCTGTCCGCCTTCTTCCTCGGTGTCCCGCTCGCGGTTCCGATTGGCATCCTTGTCTTCCTGGGCTCCTTCGTCCCGATCGTCGGTGCCGTCGTCACCGGATTCATCGCGGTGCTCATCGCTCTGGTGTACAACGGCTGGGTGATCGCGGTGATCATGCTCGCCGCTGTGCTGGCGGTGCAGCAGCTTGAGGGACACGTGCTGCAGCCGTTCCTCATGGGTTCCGCCGTCAAGGTGCACCCTCTCGCCGTGGTGCTCGTTGTCGCCGGCGGCACCATGGTCGCCGGCATCCCCGGTGCCCTGTTCGCCGTGCCCCTGGCGGCGTTCGTCAACGTGGTCGCAGTGTCGCTCTCCAGCGGAGCGTGGCGCAGCGGCACTCTCAGCCAGGATCAGCTGATCTGGCGGCAGGTTCCCACAGAAAGGCGGGCCCGATGACATACGGACCCCTGTTGTCCGACATCGAGTCCGCGGCCGAGAGTCTGAAGCCTCATATCGGCCACACTCCGCTCGAGTACAGTCAGCACCTATCCGACCTGCTCGGTTCGCGAGTGATGCTCAAGATGGAGAACCTCCAGCGGACCGGTTCGTTCAAGGTGCGCGGTGCCACCTATCGCCTCTCCCGCCTGTCCGAGGAGGAACGCTCGCACGGCGTAGTGGCCGCATCCGCGGGGAACCACGCCCAGGGCGTTGCGCTCGCCGCGCGTGAGCTGGGCATCCCGGCCACGATCTTCATGCCGCTCGGGGTCCCGGTGCCGAAGCTGCTCTCGACGCGCGGCTACGGCGCCGAGGTGATCCTCGAGGGCGAGACCGTGGAGACACCGCTGCGACTGGCCAAGGAGTTCGCCGAGCGCACCGGCGCCATCTTCATCCCGCCGTACGACCACCGCGACGTCATCGTCGGTCAGGGGACGCTCGGCCTGGAGATCATGGCGGACGCTCCCGAGGTGGAGACGGTCATCATGGGCATCGGCGGTGGGGGGCTCATCGCCGGGGTCGCTGCGGCGATCAAGGAGAAGGCGGCCGCAGAGGGCCGCACCGTCCGCATCATCGGTGTGCAGGCGGAGAACGCGGCACCGTTCCCGCTCTCGCTGGAAGCCGGCACACCGGTCGAGGTGATCACCCGGCCGACCATCGCGGACGGCATCTACGTGGCTCGCCCCGGCGACATTCCGTTCGAGATCATCCGCGAGCTCGTCGACGAGGTCGTCACCGTGTCTGATGACGACATCGCGCGAGCCATCGTCGCGCTGCTTGAGCGGGCGAAAGTCGTCGTGGAGCCGGCCGGTGCGGTGGGGGTCGCCGCCATCATGGCCGGGAAGATCCAGTCATCCGGCACCGCGGTCGTGGTCCTCTCGGGAGGCAACATCGACCCGATGCTGCTGCAGCGCGTCGTCTCCCACGGTCTTGCCGCTTCGGGCCGGTACATGACCATCCGCATCCCGCTGCCGGATCGGCCGGGGCAGCTCTCCCGCGTGTCGGAGATCGTCTCGCAGGCGGGCGCCAACGTGGTGGAGGTGCAGCACACCCGCCACGGCCAGGGGCTGCAGATCAGTCAGGTCAGCCTGCAGATCAGCGTTGAGACGCGCGGCGAGGAGCACAAGGAGCTGACCCTGCGCGCGCTGCGTGACGGCGGGTTCGCGCCGGTGGTGATCAACGAGTGACAACGCTGAAGGGCCCCGCACACCCGCGGTGATGCGGTGTGCGGGGCCCTTCCTCTCGGGTCATTGCCCGTTGTAGGTCTCGACCTTGAGGATCTCCACGGGGATCTCGCGGCCGTTGGGGGCGGTGTAGCTGCCCTTCTCGCCTTCCTTGAGGCCGAGGATCGCGGCACCGAGGGGGCTGACCTCGCTGTAGACGTCCAGCTCACTGCCCGCCGCGATCTCGCGGTTGCCCAGCAGGAACACCTCCTCGTCGCCCATGATCAGCGCGGTGATGACCGTTCCGGGCTCCACGATCCCGCGGCTGGCCGGAGCCTCGCCGACGCGCGCGTTCTTCAGCAGCGACTGCAGGGTCCGAATACGGGCCTCTTGCTTGCCCTGCTCGTCCTTGGCGGCATGGTAGCCGCCGTTCTCCTTGAGATCGCCCTCCTCGCGGGCGATCTCGATGCGCTTGGCGATCTCGTCGCGTCCCACCGTGGAGAGGTGTTCCAGCTCGGACACGAGCCGATCGTAGGCGTCCTGCGTGAGGAACGTGACCTGTGCGTCATCAGACATGGCGATCCTTCCCAGGGGGAGGTATATGGAAAAGACGCCCAGCGTGGCAGGGCGTCGGTCCGGCCAGTCTACGAACTCCGCCGCCGACGGCCAAACTGGGCGGGTGGTGACTATGACGTCCAGCAGCCCTCGACGAGGCCCGTCGTCGCTTCCGCGACGGTTCGGATGACCTCGGTGTGGCGCTGCTGGTGGGATTCGCCCGACTCGTAGCGGATCACGCGGAAGCCCACGATGCCCTGCTCGGGATCCAGCGCCTGCAGGGTGCAGGTGACATCGGTGCCCGGCGTGGTGGAGAACTGGAAGTCCACGGAGACCGCGTGGGAATCCGTCACCTGATAGCCGAGGTTGTCCACGGTGACCGAGTACAGCGATCCGCGCACCGTCATCCAGCCGAGCGCGCCCACGATGATCGCTCCCACGGCGGCCACAGCGATCCACCACGCGCGCCGGCGGGCGGGCGAGCGGGTGCGGCCGTACCGGTCATCGAGCATTGCGGTGGTCGTCATGGCGTCCGATCGAAGATTAGGCTGGAGTTCCAGGCTAACCTCCCGCGAAAGGGAAAGCAGACCCGATGCACGCATTCGAGGCAATCGTTCGAGCGACCTCCACCCCCGTCCCGACGCCCACGATGACGGTTCCCGCCGAGTCCGTGACGCCGGGCGTGGCCGGGTTCCTCGTGATCGCTCTGCTCGTTGTCGGTGTGTTCCTGCTCGTCTGGGACATGCAGCGCCGCATCCGCCGTGCGCGCTACCGCGACGAGGTCAACGAGCAGCTGGATCGCGAGGCCGCGCAAGCCGGTGCGAGCGCGCCCGACACCGAGTCGAAGCCCGACACCGAGTCGAAGCCCGGCACCGAGCCGAAGTAGCGCGTCAGGCCGGGACGCCGAGTGAGGGACGCAGCGGCTCCAACGCGATGAGCAGGCAGGCCGTCCAGTGGCAGAGGAATGCCAGCACGGTGCATACGTGGAAGATCTCGTGGAAGCCGAAATGTCCGGGCCACGGGTTGGGCTTCTTGAGCGCGTAGACGACCGCGCCGCCCGAGTACAGCAACCCGCCCACAACCACGAGCACCATCATCGCGACGTTGGCGTTGAGGAGATCGACGATGTACATGATCGCGGCCCAGCCCAGCAGCAGGTAGATGGCGACGTACAGCCAGCGCGGGGCGTTGATCCAGAAGACCCGGAAGAGGATCCCGAGCAGCGTCCCGGACCAGACCAGGATCAGCAGCAGGAGTCCCTTCTCCGGCGGCAGTGCGAGTACGGCGAGGGGGGTGTAGGTGCCCGCGATCAGCAGCAGGATGTTGGCATGGTCGATCCGCTTCAGCACCACCTTCGTCCGGGGACGCCAGTTGAAACGGTGATAGAGCGCTGAGTTGCCGAACAGCAGCATCGAGGTGGCCATGAACACGGCGCTTGCCCACTTCGCAGGTGCGCCCTGAGCCAGGCAGATCAGCACGATTCCCGCAGCGATGGTGACCGGGAAGGTCCCGGCATGGATCCAGCCGCGCCAGGTGGGCTTGATCTCGATGGTCGCGTCGTCGGCCGCGGCTTCCAGCAACGGGAGCTTCGGCACCGAGGGCGGGGTGTTCTCGCGTGTCACGTTCTGAGCGTAAGGCCCGGAACATTCCGTCGGCTGCACATATCCACGGCGCTACGTGGGCGTCTCTCCACACGACGCTCACGTCTGATCGATCCGGGGCGGTAGCGTAGGGGAGTGAGCACAACGGGTCGATCCGAGGGCGCCGGTTTCCTGTACCGGTTGTACAGCTCACGGCTGCGGCGTCAGATCGATCACGCAAAGGTGCCGCGTCATGTCGCGATGATGATCGACGGTAACCGGCGGTGGGCGCGTCAGCTGGGTTTCCCGAGCCCCGCACACGGACACCGGGCGGGCGCGGCGAAGATGCAGGAGTTCCTGCGGTGGTGCGACGACCTCGGGATCTCCGTCGTGTCGCTCTACCTGCTCTCGGCGGACAACCTCAGAAAGCGCGATTCACAAGAGCTCGAAGACCTCATTCAGATCATCGCGGAGCTGGCTGACGCGCTCTCCCGGGAGGCGGGATGGCGGGTGCAGATCGTCGGTCGCCTGGAACTGCTGCCGGAGGGTCTGCGTGCCGCGCTGACGGAGGTCGCCGAACGGACGGCGGGGAACTCCGGCATGCACGTCAACCTGGCTGTGGGCTATGGCGGACGCAATGAGATCGTCGACGCCGTGCGCAAGATCATCGAGAAGCACGACGCGCGCGGCGCGTCGATGGAAGAGCTGGCGGCCAACCTCACACCCGAGATGCTGGGTGAGCACCTGTACACCGGCGGCCAGCCGGACCCCGACCTCGTGATCCGGACCTCGGGCGAGCAGCGCCTGAGCGACTTCCTGCTGTGGCAGAGCGCCCACAGCGAGTTCTACTTCGTCGAGGCGCTAGGCCCGGACCTCCGGGAGGTCGACTTCCTGCGCGCGATCCGCGACTACGGGGACCGCGATCGCCGCTTCGGCAGCTGAGCGCCGGTCACCGTCCGTTCACCCGCTGTCCTCCGACACGCCAGGGAAGGCACTGGCCCCCGGCACGTGAGGGCGCTAGCGTCTGAGCATCGGGCAAGGTGCTCGATCGGGTCGGCTGTGAAACAGGACTCGTGGCTCTCGGCCGACGCGATTGATCCGGATGGATCCGGGTTGGGGGTCGGTTGTGACCAGTGCAACAGGACAGCGGCACCAGCAGCGGACGCGGCGCGTCAGCACGGATGCGAGCGAGGTGCGGCTGCGCACCTACGTCATCGACACGTCCGTGCTGCTGAGCGATCCACGTGCGCTGTTCCGTTTCGCGGAGCATTCGGTGGTGCTGCCCGTGACGGTGATCAGTGAACTCGAAGCCAAGCGCAACGACCCGGAGCTGGGCTACTTCGCCCGGCAGGCGCTGCGTCACCTCGATGATCTGCGTGTTGAACACGGCCGCCTCGACTTCCCGGTGGAGGTGGGCTCCGGCGGCACGCTGCGCGTGGAACTCGCGAACACCGACACCAGCGTGCTGCCCGCCGGCATCCGGCTGAGTGACAATGACACCCGGATCCTTGCTGTGGCGATGCATCTGCAGGCGGCGGGGGAAGACGTCACCATCGTGTCCAAGGATCTCCCCATGCGTGTGAAGGCTGCCTCGCTTGGCCTCGAAGCCGAGGAGTACCTCGCCGAGCAGGCAGCGCACTCGGGGTGGAGTGGCATGGCCACCATCCACGTCGGCTCTGATGAGATCGCCGATCTCTACGATTCCGAGGTGGGCTCGCATCCCGATGCCGCGGGTCTTCCCGTGAACACCGGGCTGGTGCTGCATTCCGATCGCGGCTCGGCGCTCGCGCGGGTGACCGGTGAGGGGGAGTTCCGCCTCGTGCGGGGCGACCGGGAGGCCTTCGGACTGCACGGGCGCTCGGCCGAGCAGCGGATCGCGCTGGATCTGTTGCTGGACCCCGAAGTCGGCATCGTCTCCCTCGGCGGTCGCGCCGGAACGGGCAAGTCCGCCCTTGCTCTGTGCGCAGGCCTCGAAGCCGTTCTGGAGCGTCAGCAGCAGAAGAAGATCATCGTCTTCCGTCCCCTGTTCGCGGTCGGTGGTCAGGAGCTGGGCTACCTGCCCGGGGACCAGGGCGAGAAGATGTCGCCCTGGGGGCAGGCGGTGTTCGACACCCTCGGCTCCGTCGTCAGTGGCAACGTGATGGAGGAGGTGCTCGAACGAGGACTCCTCGAGGTTCTGCCCCTGACGCACATTCGGGGTCGTTCGCTGCATGACGCGTTCGTGATCGTCGATGAGGCGCAGTCGCTGGAGCGCAACGTCCTGTTGACGGTGCTCAGCCGCATCGGGCAGAACTCGCGCATCGTCCTCACTCACGACGTCGCACAGCGCGACAACCTCCGGGTCGGGCGTCATGATGGCGTCGCGTCGGTGATCGAGACGCTCACGGGGCACAGCCTGTTCGCTCATGTGACCTTGACGCGTTCCGAGCGCAGCGCCATCGCGGCTCTCGTGACGGAACTGCTGGAGGACGGCGAACTGGCCTGAGGCTCATCGAAGATGAGAACAGTCTCACGGTGTTGTCACCCCGTTCGCGGGGAGGAGCGGGAAGAATAGACATGTCGGCCTCAGCGCTGACATGTATCCCATCTCCCCGGGAGTAACAGAACACGAGGAACTCTCACTGCTTCGGGTGCGGTGAGCATAAACGAGCGGTTCGGGTCCGCTCACCTCGGCCCCCCGGCACCATGTGCCGGGGGTTTCTGTTTGTGGCGGCAGGTTGCGCGATCCTGGCTGGGCCTCCGGCTGCTCGCGGGATCTCCGGTGTTGCCGAGCTCGTTGTGTCGGGGGAGCGCCATGCGTCGGTGGCTCGCCGTGCCTGGGGCGAGCGCTGTGCGTCGGGCAGCGTCTCACGATGGGCCGCGTCTCACGTCGGGCAGTGCCGTGCGTCGGGGGAGCGGCTTGCGTTGGGCGAGCGCCTTGCGTGGGGCGAGTGCCGTGCGTGGGGCGAGCGCCTCGCGTCGGTGGCTCGCCGTGTGTGGGGCGAGCGCCGTGCGTCGGGCAGCGTCTCACGATGGGCCGCGTCTCACGTCGGGTGAGCGCCGCGCGTCGGGAGAGCGCCCGGCGTCCGGGGAGTTCGTGGTGACGGAGATCGTCTCATCGGAGAAGGCGCGCTGCTGGGGCGGTGTTGCGCTCGAGGATGTGCACGATCTCTCTGAGCGCGCCTGAGGCCAGATCAGCGCACGGGTGCCCGCTCAGATGCCGTTACTCTGGGGCGGCGCGATCGCGGCACGGCAGAGAAGCGGAACGGGTCGGTGTGGGTGTCAGAGCCAGCGGTAGCCGGCGCCCCGGACGGTCTCGATGTGCTCGGTGCCGAACTTCGTGCGCAGGTAACGCACGTAGACATCCACCACGTTCGAACCGGGATCGAAGTCGAGACCCCACACCCGGCTGAGCAGCTGCTCGCGGCTGAGCACGAGCCCGGGGTTGCGCAGGAACTGCTCCGCGAGGGCGAACTCGCGTGCCGACAACTCCACCTCACGTCCGCCCACGGTCGCGCGGCGCGCGAGCATATCGAGTGACACCTCGCGATGGCTGATCACCATCGAGTTGGCGCTCGTTCCCCCTTCGCGCAGCCGCACGCGCACGCGCGCCAGCAGCTCGTCGAACTTGAACGGCTTGGGGATGTAGTCGTTCGCTCCGCTGTCCAGGCCTTCAACCATGTCCCGAGTGGAGGTGCGGGCCGTGAGGAGGATCACCGGCATGGTCGAGCCGCTTCCGCGGAGGTGTGCGAGCACGTCGAATCCATCCATGGTGGGAAGACCGACGTCGAGAAGCATGAGGGAGAACTCGCCGCTCAGCGCGGTCTGGAGGGCCTCACCGCCGTCCTCGACGACGGCGGTGACGTATCCGGCCGCTTCCAGCCCCTTGCTGACGAAGGACGAGATGCGCGGCTCGTCTTCGGCGATCAGGATGCGGGTCATGCGGTGTCCTCTCGTAGCGCCACTGTTCCGGCGCGAATCGGTTGGGGCAGGTTCGACCCCGGTCGCCCGAGGTGAGCGGGCACGCGGATCACGAAGGTCGCACCACCACCGGGGGTGTCCGTAACGGTACAGGAGCCGCCGTGCGCGCGTGCGATCGCGTCCACGATGGCCAGCCCGAGTCCGGTTCCTCCGACATCGCGCCGGCCGCTGCCGCGGTCGAACCGGCGGAAGATGCGGTGTCGCATCGCGGGCGGGATGCCCACGCCGTGGTCGCGCACCCACAGGTGCACCTCGTCGGGGGTGAGGGTGCTGCCCAGTTCGATCGGGCTGCCCTGCGGCGTGTACTTGGCGGCGTTGTCGATGAGGGCGAGCCAGGCCTGCAGAAGACGATCCGGGTTGCCGCGCACGATCGTGTCGGCGCGATCCAGGACGCGCCAGGGATGCCCGGGGATGGCCACGATCATCTCGCCGATGCGTTCCGTCAGACGACTGACATCAACCATGCCCATCGTGTACTCGTCGTCTTCGACGGTGGCCAGCAGGTCGATGTCCTCCACGAGGCGGGTCATGCGATCCAGTTCCGAGATCCCGATCTCGCGAGCGGAGGCGACGTCGGCCGGATCAGCGGGGTTCATCATCTCCAGGTGACCGCGCACGATGGTGATGGGGGTCTTCAGCTCGTGGCGCACGTCGTCGAGCAGACGGCGCTGAACGTCGACGGAGCCCTCGAGGCGGTCGAGCATCGCGTTGACGGAGCGGCCGACATTGGCGAGGTCATCGGTCCCGCCCTCCGGAACACGCGCAGCGAGGTGGGAGAGCGAGATCTCGCCCGTCGTGCGCTGCAGGTGCTGCATCGGCGAGAGCAGCCACCGGCCGAGCACCGCCCAGGTGACCAGACCGACGACGATGAGGATCACGATGGCCACGGCACAGAACACGAGCGCCGCCAGATGCAGTGGATCAAGAGTGTCGTCGAGGTTGATCGCGCGAATCGACACGCCGGTGGTGGCGTCGCCCTCCACGGTGACGGGGACCGATACCCAGCGAACCGTCGTGTCCCCGAGCTCCGCGGTGCCGAGGGCGGGCGAGTTCGTGCGGGTGGAGCTCGCGGCGGCCGCCGCGATGAAGTCCGTGTCGTCCGCCATCGCTGCGCTCAGCGTTCCGGCCGAGCGCAGCGCCACCTCGCCGTCGATGATACCGATCGCGGCTTCGCCATGACCCACGATCCGGCTCAGCTCAGCCCGCAGGAGGGCGTCGACGCTGGTGTAGGCATGCGGGTCGAGGGATCCCGGGACGACTTCGGTGGCCCCGTCCTGGTCCATGTCGGGCTCGTCGGTGGCGCCACCGAGAAGCGCATCGGCGTGAGAGAGGAGATGCTCATCCACGCCGGAAAGGGCTTGGTTGTACTGCATCGTGAACGCGACGCCGCCGGACGCGATCAGCGAGATCGCCGTGACCACCAGGATCACGGCGAGCATGCGGGCGCGGGTGGAGAGAATGGTGCGCCGTGGGCGCGAGGGGAGTCCCCCCGCGCCCACGCTGCGTCTCACACCCGCGCTCACGCTGCTGTCAGCCCGCGTGCGTCATCGACAGCAGATCGAGCTTCTCGTCGAGCTGCGCCTCGGTGAGCTCGCCCCGCGCGACGTAGCCGAGGTCGATCACGGCCTCGCGGACGGTGATGCCCTGCGCCACGGCGTGCTTGGCGATCTTCGCGGCCGCCTCGTAGCCGATCAGCTTGTTGAGGGGCGTCACGATCGACGGGGACATGCCGGCGAAGGCGGCAGCACGCTCGAGGTTGGCCTCCAGGCCGTCGATCGTCTTGTCGGCCAGAACGCGCATTGCGTTGGAGAGCAGGCGGATCGACTCGAGCAGCGCGGTGCCCATGACCGGGATGGCGACGTTCAGCTCGAAAGAGCCCGATGCTCCGGCCCAGGCGACCGTGGCGTCGTTGCCGATGACACGGGCGCACACCATGAGCGTGGCCTCGGGAACGACGGGGTTCACCTTGCCGGGCATGATCGACGAGCCCGGCTGGAGGTCGGGGATGTGGAGCTCGCCGAGACCCGTGTTGGGGCCGGAGCCCATCCAGCGCAGGTCGTTGTTGATCTTGGTCAGGGAGACGGCGATGGTGCGCAGTGCGCCGGAGGTCTCCACGAGACCGTCGCGGTTCGCCTGGGCCTCGAAGTGGTCCTTCGCCTCGACGATCGGCAGACCGGTCTCTTCCGCGAGGAGAGCGATGACCTGCTGCGGGAAACCGAGCGGCGTGTTGATGCCGGTACCCACGGCGGTTCCTCCGAGAGGAACCTCGGCGACGCGCACGAGGGCGGCCTGCACACGCTCCACTCCGAGGCGGATCTGGCGGGCGTAGCCGCCGAACTCCTGGCCGAGGGTGACCGGGGTCGCATCCATGAGGTGGGTGCGGCCGGACTTCACCGCGTCCTTCCACAGCACGGCCTTCTTCTCCAGCGCGGTGGCCAGGTACTCGAGAGCGGGGATGAGGTCCTCGATCAGCGCCTGCGTGACGGCCACGTGGACCGACGTCGGGAAGACGTCGTTCGACGACTGAGAGGCGTTGACATGGTCGTTGGGGTGCACGGGCGAGCCGAGCTTGCCCGAGGCCAGAGTCGCCAGCACCTCGTTCATGTTCATGTTCGACGAGGTCCCAGAGCCGGTCTGGTACGTGTCGACCGGGAACTGCGCGTCGTACTTGCCGGTGACGACCTGGTCCGCAGCCCAGGCGATGGCATCGGCGACGTCGCCGTCCAGCGTGCCGAGGCCCTTGTTGGCCAGCGCCGCCGCCTTCTTGATCCGCGCGAGAGCGGCGATCTGGCGCGATTCCAGGCCCGAGCCGGAGATGGGGAAGTTCTCCACCGCGCGCTGGGTCTGTGCACTGTAGAGCGCGTCCTTGGGCACGCGGACTTCGCCCATCGTGTCGTGCTCGATGCGGTATTCGGTCTCAGCCACGTCTGTCTCCTTGTGGGTTCGTGTGGTCAGGCAGCCGCGGCTGTTGCGGTGCCCACGGTGAAGTGCGCGTCGACGGTGCCGTCGGCGAGGCGGTAGTTGGCAGCCACGATGGCCAGACGGCCGGCGGCCACGGCGTCGGAGATGACCTCGGACGAGTGAAGCAGCTCGGCGACTGTGGACTGCAGGTGCAGCTTTCCGACCAGCTCCGCCGAGACATCCTCTGCCGTGGTTCCCGTCTCGGCCTCGATCTTGCGCGCCGACGGGACGATTGGGGCGATCAATCGCCACACCGCCGGCGGCAGGACCGGGGCGTCGATGGCCGTGGAATCGATCGCGGCGCGAACCGCACCGCAGGAGTCGTGACCCAGCACGACGATGAGCGGGACATTGAGGATCGCGACGGCGTACTCCAGCGATCCGATCACCGAGGGCGAGGTCACCTGTCCGGCATTGCGGATGACGAAGAGATCCCCCAGGCCCTGGTCGAAGATGATCTCCGCGGCGAGGCGGGAGTCGGCACATCCGAACAGAGCGGCGTGCGGGAACTGCGAGCCGACCGTCTCGTGGCGACGCTCGCTGTCCTGGTGCGGGTGGCCGGGCGTACCGGTGACGAACCGGTGGTTGCCCTCCAGCATCTGAGACCAGGCCTGCGTGGGGGTGAGCTGCTGGGTCACTGTGCGGTTTCCTTCTCGATCGTCGTGGCGAGCTGCGTCGCGAATTCGCGGATGAGCTCGTCGGTGGTCTTGCCGTAGAGCAGTACGTAGTCATCGCCGACCTGCGTACCCAGGGCCTGTGTGACGTTGCCCGCCTTCTCGACGTCGTTGATGGTGAACACCGTCCACTCGCGTCCGCCGAGGGTCTCCGTCTCGCCGGGCAGGGCGCCCGGGATCCGCAGCAGAGCGTACTTCTCATCGGCGTCGTACACGTCATTGAGACGGACGAATCCGGTGAGCTTGCTCTCCTCCGTGGGCACGTACGACGCGGTGAAGAGCGCGTATCCCGAGTACGAGTCCAGGATGGCGACGTTGGACCACCAGTTCTCCGGCGCGTCGATCGCGTAGGTAGTCTTGCCGCTTGCGCTCGTCTGCGCCGCCGCGACCTTCACCGGGTCGGCAGGCTTGATCTCGGGAGCGTTGCCACGCGGCACCACCCAGACGATCACGAGCACGATCAGCATCGTGACGATGAGGGCGGCGATCAGGTTGCGGAAGGTCTGCGAGCCCCGGTAGGCGGCGGACGAGGCCGCCTTGCGATCGGCGGTCTCCTGCGGAGTCTCGGGGCGACCGAGCTCGGCGACGACGCGGGCCATCAGAGGGCCTCTCCCGAGGGACGGGCGGCATCAAGACGAGCCTTCGCGCCGAGCAGCCATTCCTCGCAGCGCTGTGCGAGGCGCTCGCCCCGTTCCCAGAGCGCGAGCGATCGTTCCAGCGTGGGCGCACCTTGCTCCAGCTGCGCGACGACCTGGGTCAGTTCATCACGAGCCTGCTCGAACGAGAGCTCGGAGACGTCGACGGGCTCTGCAGTGGCGTCGGTCATGATTCCATCTTAGTTCGGGCGGCGAGGCGTCATTCCGGTAGTGCACCGCTGGAGCGGGCACCGATGGTTCCCTCGGCGAGAAGGACGACGAGGTCCGTGCCCGCGGGCGCCTCCTCCGGGGCGCGGACGATGCCATCGCCGGCGCGCTGCACGATCGCATAGCCCCTCTCCAGGGTGTGCTGCGGGCTCAGGGCGCGCAGCGTGGCGTGCAGCCGCGCCATGGCCGTGTGCTCCCGCTCGATGCGCAGCGATGTGGTGGCGGTCGCGCGCGAGCGCATCTGCTCGACGTGGAGCTGGCGCTCCTGGAGCATGCGGTGCGGGTCGCGCAGCACCGGCCGGGAGCGCAACTGCTCCAGAGCGGTGAGGTCGTGCTGGATGCGGGTTGAGACGCGGCCGATGATGCGCGCGCGTGCTTCCCGGACCTGAGCCAGCTGCTCGAGCACGTCGGGGACCACCCGTTTGGCGGCGTCGGTGGGTGTGGAGGCGCGGAGGTCGGCGACCTCATCGATCAGCGGGCGATCGTTCTCGTGACCGATGGCGCTCACCACGGGTGTGCGGGCGGCTGCGACGGCGCGGACGAGCTTCTCGTCGGAGAAGGTGAGCAGATCCTGGAAGTCGCCCCCGCCTCGCGCGATGATGATGACGTCCACGGCCGGATCCGCGTCGAGGCGCTGCAGGGCCGCGAGGACCTGAGGTACGGCCTGCTCACCTTGGACCGCCGCATGCTCGACGCGGAAATCCACCTGCGGCCAGCGCAGCTGGGCGTTTCTCAGCACGTCCTTCTCCGCGTCCGTGCCCTTGCCGGTGATGAGGCCGATTCGCTGGGGCAGGAACGGCAGTGGTCGCTTGCGCGAGGGGTCGAGCAGGCCCTCGGAGCGCAGCTGGCGGCGCAGCACCTCCAGCCGCTCGAGGAGATCACCGAGGCCGACATGGCGAATCGAGGAGACGACGAACGACAGCTCACCGCGCTGGACGCGGTACTCCGGCTTCGCACACACGACGACGCGATCCCCGGTCTTGAGATCCTGCGGGATGCGCGCGCGGATGCTGGACCACACGACCAGGCGGATGGCGGCGTCTCCCGAGAGGTCCCGCAACGTGGCGAAAGTCCCCACGGCGCGGACGTTCCACTCGGTCAGCTCTCCTTCGATCCACGGGGACCCGAGACGTGCGATGTAGTCCCGCATATCGCGGGCGAGGTCGCCCACCTGAGTGGGGGAGTCCGGCGTCGAGTCACGGGGCCGCACGGGCCCGGAGAACGCCGGCTTGGTGCTGGTGTCGCTCATGCGGGAGTGATCCCCTCTGCGGGGGCGGTGACCGTATGTGCCGGCCGGGCGAACGCTCGTGCTGTGTTCGCGTCGATCATGTCGTCCTCTCGTGCCCGTCTGGTCTTCGTTCGCGGTGTTTCGGTCTGCTTCTCGGTGGTGCGTGACGGTGCCCGTATCGTGACTCGATCGTTCGGCGCCGTCACAGGCCGATCACCCTAGACTCGAAGGGTGAGTTCCCCTGCCGTCCACCTTCCCGTTCCCCGGATTCCCGGCCGTCGCGGACGCCTTCAGAATATCCCCGTCGACGGACACAAGCGGGTGCTGCTCGCGGCGCCGCGCGGTTACTGTGCAGGAGTCGATCGCGCGGTCGTGGCTGTGGAGAAGGCCCTGGAGCGCTACGGCGCCCCCGTGTACGTGCGTAAGCAGATCGTGCACAACATCCACGTGGTGACGGAACTCGAGAAGCAGGGAGCGATCTTCGTCGAGGAGGTGGACGAGGTCCCCGAAGGTGCCCACGTGGTCTTCAGCGCGCACGGCGTCTCGCCTGCGGTGGTGCAGGCAGCCGCGGACCGTGGGCTCCAGGCGATCGATGCGACCTGCCCACTGGTGACCAAGGTCCACCGTGAGGCGGTGCGGTTCGCGCGCGACGACTTCGAGATCCTGCTGATCGGGCACACCGGTCACGAGGAAGTCGAGGGAACGGCAGGCGAGGCACCCGATCATGTGACCATCGTCAACAGCCCCGCCGAGGCGGAGACCGTCCAGGTCAAGGATCCGTCGCGGGTGGTGTGGCTCTCGCAGACGACGCTGTCGGTGGACGAGACGATGCTGACCGTCGAGAAGCTGCGCGAGCGCTTCCCCGAGATGCACAATCCACCGTCGGACGACATCTGCTACGCCACCCAGAACCGCCAGGTGGCCATCAAGAAGGTGGCCAAGGAAGCCGACCTCGTGATCGTCGTGGGATCGGCCAACTCCTCCAACAGCGTTCGCCTCGTGGAGGTCGCCCTGGAGTACGGCGCCAAGGCGGCGTACCGCGTGGACTACGTGGACGAGGTCAAGCAGGAGTGGCTGGAGGGCGTTCGCACGGTCGGCGTCACCAGCGGCGCGTCGGTGCCGGAGGTACTGGTGCAGGAGGTGCTGGCCGAGCTCGCCGGAGCCGGGTACGGCGACGTGGAGGAAGTCCGCACCGCAGAGGAGGACCTGATGTTCTCGCTTCCGAAGGAGCTGCGCCAGGACGCCTCCGGGCGCACCGACGAGCGAGCCCGCGGAGGGCGTACCCGAGCATGAGCGAGCCCGATTCGCGCCCGCGCCCGCAGTACGGTGAGTATGCGTCGCCGGAAGAGCAGCGCGCGCACATCCGTCAGCCCCTGCCGCAGACCGCGCACCCCGACCCCGCCGAATTCTCCTGGCCGCAGGAGCGTCCCGGAGATGCGCCCGCGGCCACCGTGCCGGGACCGAACGTGGCTCCCACCGACCGCCTGGTCACGATCGTCATGCTCGCGCTCGGTGCCATGCACGTGCTGATGAGCTCGGTGGCGCTGATGTCTTACTCGGCGACCATGACCGAGGCGCTGATGATGCTCGGCCTCACGCGTGAGCAGGCCGACGTTGCCCGCAGCGATGCGCCCGGGTACATCATGGCGGCCGTACTCATCGTGGGCTACATCGCGACCGTGTGGCTGTCCCTTCGCCGCCTGCGGGCGCAGAAGCGCAGCTGGTGGATTCCGCTCGTGGGCTGGGCCGCCGCCTGGCTGGTCGTGGTGATCGTGCAGACCACGACCCTCATGGGCGACCCCGCGTTCCAGATCTATCTGGACCTCGCGATGAAGGGGCTCGAGACACCGACGCCCTGACGTCGGACCTGAGAAGACGACGATGGCGCGCCCCCGAGGGACGCGCCATCGTCATTTCGTCGGTCAGCCCTGCGACTTGCCGAACGAGCCGAGCTGCTTGGTGGCCTCGATGACGCGAGCGGCCATAGCCGTCTCGGCGACCTTGCCCCAGGCGCGCGGGTCGTAGAGCTTCTTGTTGCCCACCTCGCCGTCGACCTTCAGGACGCCGTCGTAGTTCTTGAACATGTAGTCCGCGATGGCGCGGGTGAACGCGTACTGCGTGTCCGTGTCGATGTTCATCTTCACCACGCCGTTCTTGACGGCGGTGGCGATCTCCTCGTCGGTGGAGCCGGAGCCTCCGTGGAAGACGAGGTCGAGCGGCTTGGCGCCGGTTCCGAACTTCTCAGCGATGCCGGCCTGGATCTCGCCCAGCAACTCGGGGCGCAGTTTCACGTTGCCGGGCTTGTAGACGCCGTGCACGTTGCCGAAGGTGAGCGCAGCGATCCAGCGACCCTGCTCGCCGAGACCCAGGGCCTCGACGGCCTGGCTGACGTCGCCGACGGTGGTGTACAGAGCGTCGTTGGAGCCCTCGTGCTGGACGCCGTCCTCCTCGCCGCCGACCACGCCGATCTCGACCTCGAGGATGGCGTTGATCGCCTTCATGCGCGGCAGCAGCTCGCGGGCGATCTCGATGTTCTCCGCCAGCGGCACGGCCGAGCCGTCCCACATGTGCGACTGGAAGATGGGCTGCCCGCCGGCCTTGACCTGCTCTTCGCTGGCCTCGAGAAGCGGCAGCAGGAAGGAGGGGAGCGCGTCCTTCGGGCAGTGGTCGGTGTGGACGGCGACGTTGATCGGGTAGTTCTTCGCGACCTCGGTCACGTAGCGGGCCATGGCGAGCGCGCCCGTGGCGCGCGCCTTCACGGTGTGTCCGGCGAAGTAGTCCGCGCCTCCCGTGGTGACCTGCAGGATGCCGTCCGAGCCGGCCTCCGTCAGGCCCTGGAGCACCGAGTTGATGGTCTGCGAGCTCGACACGTTGAACGCCGGGTAGGCGAAGGCACCGGCCTTCGCGCGGGCGAGCATGTCGACGTACTGATCCGGGGTGACGACGGGCATGGGTGCTCCTTTGATGAAGATCACGAGGTCGATGCCACTCTACCGAAACGCGAGGGAAGCCCGCTTTCGCCCCCGTCACGGGCGAAAGCGTGACGTTCCTGATGGAAATCGTAAATAGGTGAAATCCTTCGCCGGCAAAGGCGCGGAATTCCATAAATCCTGACTCGGCGAGTGCCATGCTGGCCCCATGGTGAGCCTGACTGACGACATGAGCCCTCTGCACCCCGACCGCAACCTGGCGCTGGAACTGGTGCGAGCCACGGAGGCAGCGTCGATTCGCGCGGTCCCGTTCATCGGCCGTGGGCAGAAGGAGCTTGCCGACGGCGCGGCCGTGGACGCGATGCGTGCGTTCCTTCGCACCGTGAACTTCGACGGGCGGATCGTCATCGGCGAAGGCGAGAAGGATCACGCCCCGATGCTCTTCAACGGGGAGGCCGTGGGTGCCGGTCGCGGTCCGCAGTGCGATGTGGCGGTGGACCCCATCGATGGCACGTCACTGACGGCGGCGGGCCGCAACAACGCGCTGTCTGTGATCGCCGTGGCGGATCGCGGGACGATGCTGGATGCATCGAGCGTCTTTTACATGGACAAGCTCGTCACCGGCCCCGCCGGCGTCGGAGTGGTGGACATCCGGCTTCCCATCGGCGAGAACATCCGCCTGCTGGCGAAGGCACTGGGCAAGCCCGTCGACGAGATCGTGGTGTCGGTGCTGCACCGCCCGCGTCACGAGCAGTTGATCGAGGAGATCCGGGCCGCGGGTGCAGGCACCCGTCTGATGAGCGACGGCGATGTGGCGGGTGGCATCAATGCCGCGCGCCACAATGCTCGCACCGACATGTGCGTGGGCATCGGTGGGAGCCCCGAAGGCATCGTCACGGCGTGCGCCATCAAGGCGCTCGGCGGCCACATTCAGGGACGCCTCTGGCCGCAGACGGATGACGAGAAGCAGCGTGGGCTGGATGCCGGACTGAAGTTCGACTACGTCTATGAGGCGGACGAGCTGGTAACGAGCAACAACACGATCTTCGTGGCCACGGGAGTCACGGATGGCCAGCTGGTGTCGGGTGTCCGCCGCGAGGGTGGGTACATCTACACCGAGTCCGTCGTGCTGCGCAGCGCCTCCGGGACGCTCCGCCGCATCACCTCCGAGCACCTCGCGTCGAAGTGGCTGTGACGGCACGGTGACCATTTCGTGACCGCGTCCGCCCTGTATCTCGCTCGGGTCGGTGCGAGAATGGGACGCGGTGTGGGGGCGTCTGTCCCCACCGACACGAGATCGAGGCGGACGATATGACCACCGACACGACGAATCCCCGGACGGGCGCACACGCCGTCATCGCCAACGCATCCGACCCAGCGCGCCGCGCAGACGTGTTCTTCCGCGTCCGCCGCGCGCCCGGTCAGGCGATGAGCTCGTGGATTCCCGTCGGCGCGTTCGTCGTCGTCAGCCTCGTCGTCGTGGGCCTCATGCGTTTCATTCCCGGGGGTGCGTGACCTCCAGACGTGCGCGCAGCGCACCGATGTCAGCGCTCGTGACCTGATCGGTCGCGGGCGCTGCTGACGTCTGACTGGAGATCGCCCCCGCCGCATCGCCGTCGGTGTTCCCGGACCAGACCGCGCCGCTCGATGCCGGCCGGGCGGCATCGTCGGCGACGAACTCGGCCGCCAGGATGCGCCGAGGCGCCGACTGGATTTCGGCCGGCGCCCCGAGACCCGAGACCTTCCCCGGATCGATGCCCGGGAATCGGCGAGCCGTGACGAGGACGCGGCTCTCGAGCGAGCCGGCGAACCGGTTGTACGCCCCGACGGCTCGCTCCAGTGCGCCGCGCAGATCATCGGTGTGCTGCGCGAGGGTGCCGAGCCGGTCGTAGAGCTGGTTGCCCAGCGCCACGAGCTCGTGCGCTTGTTCGGAGACGTCCTGCTGGGTCCAGGTGTAGGCGACGGTCTTGAGCACCGACCACAGGCTGACGGGGGAGGCGAGAGCCACGCGCTGTGCGAACGCGTGATCGAGCAGAGCAGGGTCGGCATCGAGCGCCGCTGACAGCATCGCTTCGCTGGGGAGGAAGCAGATCACCAGTTCGGGACTGGCGGCCAGCCCCTCCCAGTAGGCACGCTTCGCCAGAGCATCCACGTGTGAGCGCACTGCCTTCGCGTGCTGGATCATGGCCGCTGCCTGGTCCGAGTCGTCGAGCGCTGTGGCGCGCAGGAACGCGTCCAGGGGCGCCTTGGCGTCGACGGCCAGAGCCTTGTCGCCGGGCAGCCGCACGAGCATGTCCGGACGACCGGTGCGGCCGTCATCGGTGGTGATGCTCACCTGGAGGTCGAAGTCGACGTGGCGCGTGAGCCCCGCTGCTTCCACGATGCGCCGCAGCTGAGTCTCGCCCCAGGTGCCCCGTGTCGTCGTGGAGCGCAGCGCTCCGGTGAGGGACTCGGTGGCGTGTCGGAGGGACTCGTCTGTTTCCTGAGCGCGGCGCAGCTGCTCCGCGAGAGCGCCGAACTGGGCATGCCTGTCGCGTTCCAGAGCGGTGACACTGCGATGCATGAGCTGAAGGGTCTCCTGGACGGGGGAGAGCGCCGTGAGCACCGCGGCGTCCTGTCGCTCTCGCTCGCGCTGCGCGCTCACCTCTTCTCGCAGACGTTGCTGCGCCTCAGCGGCCATCTGCTCCTCACGAATGAGCTGATCGCGGAGCGCGGCGACCGTCGATTCGCTCGCGGCCAGCCGAGCCCGCAGTGCCGCGTCGCCTGTATCGCCGCCGCCGCGCACGCGCCAGCCGATGGCGAGGCCGGCCAGCAGGCTGATCATGCAGGCCAGTGCGATCCAGATTGCGTCCATGCCCCCAGTGTGCCCCGGGGGTCGGACATTCATCCGGGAGCGTCAGACCAGTACGCTGACGGCGGCCTCGTCCGGGATGCGCGATATCCGCACACCGGTGGCCATGCTGAGAGCATCGAGGTCCGTGGCCCGCGCACGGCGGGCCGCGTCGATGACGATGTGCGCACAGGCGAGCGCGTCTGCCGATGCATCGTGATGCTGGAATTCGAGGAACCCCGCAGCCGCGGCGGCGTACGGCAGGCTGTGCGAAGGCAGCACATAGGTGCTGCGCGAGAGCTGCACACTGCACATGTAGCGGTAGGGAGCGAGTTCGTCGCCGGTCGCAGCGCACGCGCGCCGCATGACACTCATGTCGAAGCCGGCGTTGTGCGCGACGAGGACGTCGTCGCCCAGGAAGTCGCGTAGCCGGCCGAGCTGGTCGGACCATCCCGGGGCCGACGCGACATCTGCCGGGGTGATGCCGTGGATCTCGACGTTGCGCGGATGGAACTCCTCGTGCCCCGGTGGCGGCCGCATCAGCCAGCCGTCAGTCGCGACCACGACGCCATCACGAACGCGGGCGAGGCCCACTGCACACGCGGATGCCGTCGACGAGTTCGCGGTCTCGAAGTCGATCGCGGTGAAGTCCACAGGCACCCCTCCACCCTCTCGCCGATCGTGGGTGGCGTGGTCAGGCGCGCCGGGCACACCGTGGCCCGACGGCGCGTCGTAGGGTCGAAGCATGGTGAGCCACGACGACATGTCTCGATCTTTCGGCGTTGCGGCCGAGCTGTACCAGGCCGGCCGGCCCGAGTATCCGGTCGAGGCGGTCGCATGGATGCTCGAGCCCGCCGGGCCGAATCCGCGCGTGGTCGATGTGGGAGCCGGCACCGGCAAGCTGACGCGCGCCGTGCTGGCCACCAGGCCGGCAGATGTGACGGCGGTCGACCCCGATCCGCTGATGCTCGCGGCGCTGCACGGGGTGCTCCCCGATGTTCCCGTGCTCGAAGGCACGGCGGAGAGCCTGCCACTGCGGGATGACAGCGCCGATGCCGTCGTGCTCGGTCAGGCCTGGCATTGGGTCGATCCGGTCGCGGGATCTCGTGAGATCGGTCGCGTGCTGCGCCCCGGCGGAGTGCTGGGGCTGATCTGGAACATCCGCGATGCGCGCAGTGAATGGGTCGCCCGGATGAGTGAGATCATGCACAACTCGAACGCCGAGGAGATGATCGCCTCCGGCGGTCCGCACGTGGCGGCGCCGTTCACTGACGTCGAATCGAGATCGTGGGCGTGGTCGCGGGCGATGACCCGCAACGACCTGCTGGCCATGGCGCGCTCGCGCAGTTACGTGATCACGGCCGGACCGGAGGAACGCGCACGCATCGAGGCCGGGCTAGAGGAACTGTTTGACGAGGTTGGAGCCGTGGGGAACGACGCCGTCGAACTGCCGTATGTGACCACGGCCTTCCGCGCCGTATGACATCCGTGCCGCGCCGCGGCTGAGACGATCAGGCCCTGTGCGGACATCTCCTGACAAGACCCGATATCCGGGTCGGTGAGGGGGAAACGGACATGGTCGTCATCGTGGTGGGAATCGTCATCGCCGGTCTTGCCGGTCTCGGGCTCGCGTTCGTGCTGGATCGACGCATCGACGATCAGGAGTTCACCGATTCGCCTCGTGGCTGAGCGATCGAGCCGAAGGCGGCGGCTCACCGAGTCGGGCCGAGCATGAGCGCGCTGCGCGGTCTCGGCGGCCGCGCCTAGACTGATCGGCATGACCAGTGGGCAGCGCAGGGGACTCTCATCGCGCCGCCGCGTCGCGCGTTCACACCCTCGCGTATGACGGCGCGTCTGGAGGTCCTCGGCCCCGTGCGCCTGGAGGGCGCCGACATCACCGGCCATCCCATGCGTTGCCTGCTGGTGTCGCTGGCGCTCGCGGGGCCCGGGGTGACGCGAAGCGTCTCGTCCCTCGCCGAAGATGTGTGGGGGGAGGTGCAACCGCTGAATCCGCGCGCTGCGTTGCAGACTCTGATCTCCCGGCTTCGCGCCCTCGGAGGCGCCGACATCGTGACGCGGGCGCCGGGCGGATACGCGCTGGGGGCCATGAGCTGCGACCTCGATGACGTTCGTCGGATTCTGGCTCAGCCCCCGGCCGATCCTGCGGGCGCCGCTGCCGCGCTCCGCGCCGCGGCAGCGTTATGGCGGGAAGGTCTCGCGGCGGATCTCGGTGACAGCTCGCTCGCAGACACGTTCACCGCCGTTGCCGCGGACCTGCGCGACGACGTACTCCGAGCGCTCGCCGCCGCGCAGGCGACGGCCGGGCAGTCCGGTGCCGCCGCCGACACCCTCCGTGAGCTGGTCGAACGGCGCCCGTTCGACGAGCCGGCCCACATCGCCCTCATGCAGGCTCTCGCGGACGACGGGCGCACCGCCGAGTCACTGGACGTGTTCGCCCGGTTCCGTGCAGAACTCCGGGAAGCGCTCGGCACGACCGCTGGTGCCGCGATTACGGAGCTCAACGCTCGCCTGCTGCGAACGGAGGATCGCGGACCGCGCGTGCGGGTGGGGCTTCGCGCGGCACCGAACGAACTGATCGGGCGTGGCAACGAGCTGGTCCGTGCGCGGGCGCTGCTTCGCACATCGCGGCTGGTGACGGTGCTCGGTGCGGGCGGACTCGGCAAGACCCGCTTCGCACAGGCGCTCGCCGCGGAATCGGACGCGCCCGTGGTCATCGTCGTGCCACTCGCGGGCGTTCGCGCCGATGAGGGCGTTCCCCTCGCCATTGCGGCCGCTCTCGGCATCAGCGAAACGGCGGCGCATCGTCGACTCGCCGAGCCGCTGCCGCGCCCCGACCTCGCTCAGCGCATCATCGGTGCCCTCGGCGACCGGACGACCCTCCTCGTCCTCGACAACTGCGAGCAGGTCGTCGACGGGGCTGCACGATGGGCCGCCGAACTTCTCGCCGCCGCTCCCGCACTGCGGATCCTGGCCACGAGCCGGTCGCCGCTGGCCATCGCCGCCGAGAGCGTGCTCGCACTGGAGCCGCTGCAGGTCGACGCCGTGGAAGACGCGCCGGCGGTGCGGCTGTTCGTGCAGCGCGCACGATCCGCGCGCCCCGGTGCGGCCCTCGCGCTGGACGCCGTCGCACGGCTGTGCGCGCGGCTGGATGGTCTGCCGTTGGCGATCGAGCTTGCGGCGGCGCGGGTGCGCACCATGTCGCTGGCGCAGATCGAGGAGCGACTCGAGGACCGCTTCGCTCTTCTGACGACCGGCGACCGTTCGGCGCCGGAGCGGCACCGCACCCTGCAGGCCGTGATCGAGTGGAGCTGGGAGCTGCTTCCGGTCGACGCTCGGGAGGCCCTGGCACACCTCTCGGTGCTTCCCGGAGGGTTCTCCGCCGAGGCCGCGGCTGCGATCCTCGGGCTTGCGTTCGCGGACGATCTGCTCGATGCGCTCGCGTCTCAATCGCTGCTCACCATCGTGGAGGACGCGGATTCCGGCATGTTCCGCTTCCGCATGCTCGAGACGGTTCGCGAGTTCGGTCACGACCGGCTGGAGGAGGCCTCCCGTGTGGACGAGGCCTGGGAAGCGGTCATCGCCTGGGCGCTGGCTTTCGTTGCCCAGCACGGTGCTCCTGCCCAGATCTTCCCCTCGGGACTCACGGCAGACGGCCACCGTGCCGTCACGGAGGAGCACGACAACCTCGTGCATGTTCTCCGCCATCTCATCGACGCATCGCGCGACGACGAGGCCGTCGCGCTGTTCGCCGTGCTCGCGCAATCCTGGTTCATCCGCGGATCGTTCACGGAGTTCCTGGGATATGCACCCGCGATGGCTGCAGCAGCGGAGCGGGCGGACGCCGCTCAGGACCTGTCCGTGATCGCGCTCGCGATGGCCGCGCTCGGGTGCATGATCGCAGGAGACTCCGGCGCTGTGCGCGCTCTGGCCGTCGTGCGTGCTCGAGAGCGCAGCATCGGGGACGGGCTCTCGCCGGCGTGGCGGCTTGTCGTGCGCGCCTTGCTCGCCTCCGGTCGCGGTGCCGGTCCCGGCCTGCCTGAGCTCGTGGGACCCGGCGAGCCGCCGGCCGTCCTGCTCGTGGCCGACCTGCTGCGCTCCCATGCCGCGGAGAACGACGGCCAGCCCGAGGAAGCGATGATCGCTGCCCGCAGCGGCTGGGAGCGCGCCCGGGCTCTGGGGGAGCGGTGGGCCGAGGGCATGGCGGCGGATCTCGCCGCACAGCTCGCCGCGCAGTCAGCAGACGCGACGGAAGCCATGGTCTGGCTCGGCCGCGCGGCCGAAGTGTTCCGTGAATACGACGCTCAGGACCAGCTGAACCATCAGGAATGGGTACGCGGCGGAGCGCTGCTCTGCCTCGGTCAGGCCGACGATGCGCGTCAGCTGTTCCAGCACCTGATCGATGAGGGAGGGCTCAGCCAGGACGGCCTCGAGCTCACCTCGATCGGCGCGTACGGGCTCGCGGAAGCCGATCTGCTGGACGGGGATCTCGTCTCCGCGGCGGCCTCGTTCGATCGCGCCCTGGCGTCCTTCGCGCTGCCGGAGACGCGCCGCTCGCCGTGGTTCCTGATGGCCCTGTCCGGCTATCTCAGTGCTGCCCTGCGCTCGCTGGATCTGCCCCGGGAGGACGTCGCGATCTGGGAGCGGCGACTTCGCACCCGCACGATCGCCGTCTGCCGGCAGCGACGCGAGGGCGTCGATCGCCCCGTGCTCGGCACCGCACTTCTCGGCTGGTCGGCATGGGCGCTCCGGGACGCGTCACTGCGCGCCCGGGGAGTGGAAGCGATCGCGCTGGCGGAGGTCCTCGGCGGTCGGCAGAACATGCCCACGTTGAACCTCGCCGCACATCTGGCGGACGCGAGGGCGTATGCCGGTGCGGAGGTCGTGGAGGCGGCGCGGGAGCGCTCGCGGCTGCTGAGTCCACAGGAGAGAGTCGAACACGGTCTGGCAGTTCTCGGATACGCACGCTGACGTGTGAGAGGGCACCATGCGTCGGTGCCCTCTCACACGCTCAGGCCTTGCGCATGTACGCGCGCACGGTGAGCGGTGCGAAAATCGCGACGATCACAGCAGCGCCCAGCAGTGAGATCCAGGCGTCGCCGCCGAAGGTGCCCGTGTTGGTGAGGTCTCGAACAGCCGTCACCAGGTGCGAGACCGGGTTGATGTTCACGAACCACTGCAGCCAGGTCGGCATCGTGTCGACGGGGACGAAGGCGTTCGAGAGGAACGTGAGCGGGAACAGGATGATCATCGAGATGCCCTGGACGCTCGAGGCAGTACGGGCGATCACGCCGAAGAATGCGAAGATCCAGCTCATCGCCCACGAGCACACGATCACCAGCACGCCGGCGGCGACCACCGCGAGCAGCCCGCCTGCCGGGCGAAAGCCCATGATGTAGCCCATCGTGAACGTGAGCGTGGTGGCGATCGCGTACCGGACCGTGTCGGCGAGCAGCGCCCCCGACAGCGGGGCGATGCGGGCGATCGGCAGCGAGCGGAATCGGTCGAACACGCCCTTGTCCATGTCCTCGCGCAGCTGGACGCCCGTCACGACGGATGTCGTGATGACGGTCTGCACCAGGATGCCCGGAATGATGACCGGCAGGTACGACGCCACGTCGCCGGAGATCGCGCCGCCGAAGATGTACGTGAACATCAGCGTGAACAGGATCGGCTGCAGCGTGACGTCCATGAGTTGTTCGGGCGTGCGGCGGATTTTGATGAGGCCACGCCCCGCCATCGTCAGCGTGTTGCGCAGCGCCAGGCCGAGGCCCGCCCTGCTTTTCAGGGTGCGCTGGGAGGCAGGGACGATCGGGGTGGAGGCGATGAGAGTGCTCATGCGGAAACCTCTTCACGTGTGGCGGCGGACTCGGTGTCCTCCGCGGGATGACCGGTGATGGTGAGGAAGACCTCGTCGAGCGTCGGCTTCTGCACGCTCATCTCGGCGAGGTGAATTCCCGCCTCCCGCAGCGTGATCAGCAGGTCCGCGATGCGGTCGGCATCCGCCATCGGGGCGGTGATGCGCGAAGCCTCGGGGGAGAGGGCACCGCGAACGCCCAGGGCACGCTCGATGATCCGGAGGGCGTCCTCGGTGTCAGCGCTGTCGCGGACGCGAAGCTGCAACGAAGACGTGCCGACCGACGCCTTCAGCTCGTCGGCGGTGCCCTCCGCGACCACGCGGCCACGGTCGATCACCGCGATGCGGTCAGCCAGCTGATCGGCTTCGTCCAGGTACTGCGTGGTCAGCAGCACGGTGGAGCCCGTCCGCACGAGTTCGCGGATGGTGTCCCACATCTGGCCGCGCGTGCGGGGGTCCAGGCCGGTGGTGGGTTCGTCCAGGAAGATCAGCGGCGGCTGGGCGATGAGGGAGGCGGCGAGGTCGAGTCGTCGCCGCATGCCGCCGGAGAAGTCCTTGAGTGGTCGGCGCGCTGCCTCCGTCAGCCCGAAACGGTCGAGCAGATCCGCGGCTTTGGCGCGGGCTTCGGTGCGGCTCAGCCCGAGCAGCCGGGAGAAGATCATGAGGTTCTCGTTCGCCGAGAGGGTTTCGTCGACCGAGGCGAACTGCCCCGTGACGCCGATCAGCTGGCGGACGATGTGGGGCTCGCGGACGACGTCGTGTCCGAAGATGCGACCTGTGCCGCTGTCGGGACGCAACAGGGTGGCGAGCATGTTGATGGTGGTGGTCTTGCCGGCGCCGTTGGGGCCGAGCACGCCGTAGACGGTGCCGGCGCGGACCTGCAGGTCGACGCCGTCGACCGCCCGGTTCGTGCCGAACACCTTCACGAGACCATCGGCCTCCAGGGCCCAGTCAGTGGTGGGATTCGTCATGCCTCGATCGTGCTGCGACCCGCTTTCACCGCACTGTCGTCGCGCTTTCAGCCGCTTTCACGTGCGGACGCGGGTGGAACGTGCGCCCCGTAGACTGGTGTCTCGTGGCCCTGACTATCGGAATCGTGGGACTGCCCAATGTCGGCAAGTCCACTCTCTTCAACGCGCTGACCCGCAACAACGTGCTCGCGGCGAACTACCCGTTCGCGACCATCGAGCCCAACGTCGGCGTGGTGAACCTGCCGGATCCCCGTCTGGACAAGCTCGCCGAGATCTTCGGTTCGGAGCGCATCCTGCCGGCGACCGTGTCGTTCGTCGACATCGCGGGCATCGTGCGCGGCGCGAGCGAGGGTGAGGGACTCGGCAACCAGTTCCTCGCGAACATCCGCGAGGCCGACGCCATCGCCCAGGTCGTGCGCGGCTTCGAGGACGGTGACGTCGTCCACGTCGATGGCGAGGTGAATCCACGCAACGACATGGAGACCATCAACGCCGAGCTCATGCTCGCAGACCTCCAGACCATCGAGAAGGCACTTCCTCGGTACGAGAAGGAGGTCAAGCAGAAGAAGATTGACGGCGCGGTGCTCGAGGCGGCGAACGCCGCGAAGGACGCGCTGGAGCGTGGTCAGCTGCTGTCGACCTCCGGGCTCGACCTCTCGCCGATCCGCGAGCTGGGTCTGCTGACTGCGAAGCCCTACATCTACGTGTTCAACGTGGATGAGGCGATCCTCACCAGTGAGGAGAAGAAGGCGGAGCTGTCCGCGCTCGTCGCCCCCGCCCAGGCAGTGTTCCTGGACGCGAAGATCGAGTCCGAGCTGATCGACCTCGACCCCGCCGACGCCCAGGAGCTCCTGGAGGCGACCGGACAGACCGAGTCGGGCCTGGACCAGCTGGCCCGCATCGGCTTCGCGACCCTGGGCCTGCAGACCTACCTGACCGCCGGTCCGAAGGAGTCGCGCGCCTGGACCATCCCGCAGGGCGCCAAGGCTCCGCAGGCTGCCGGTGTGATTCACACCGACTTCGAAAAGGGCTTCATCAAGGCCGAGGTCATCTCCTTCGAGGACCTCGTCGCCACCGGTTCCGTGGTGGAGGCCCGCGCGAAGGGCAAGGCGCGGCTGGAAGGCAAGGACTACGTCATGCAGGACGGCGACGTGGTGGAGTTCCGTCACAGTTAGGCATTTAGGACGCCAGGCGATGATGTGTGAGTTTGAATGAATGACAGTCAGGCCGGTGGGAGCGGGGCTTCCGCTGCAGTTGCGCGCATGGTTGCGTCCGGCGCGGGCGCAACCGGAGTTGCGGCTGGTGGGCTTCTGGGCTTCCTCGTGGGAGGTCCGCCCGGCGCTGTGCTGGGAGGTGCAACAGGTGCGTTGTTACAGGACGGCGTCAAGGCCGCAGTGGGGGAAGTCGCTGCCCGCCTAACTACCAAGTCTGAGCAAGAGCGCGTGGGTTCATGCTTGCTCCTTGCGTATGAACTGATTGCTCAGCGCCTCAATGGCGGTGAGCAGTTACGCGAGCCCGGCTTCTTCAAACGTCGCGAGCGTAGAGCACAGCACGATCTAAGATCCGAGGCCGAGGAACTACTTGAGGGGACTTTCCTCGCGGCTCGCGATGCCTATGAGGAGCGGAAGGTCGAGTTGCTCGCCCGCTTCTACTCCAATGCCGCGTTTGCGCGTGGGATCGACGCTAGCCATCTAAACCACATCCTGAACCTTGCGAAGCTTCTCACCTATCGCCAACTGGTAATCATTGGAATCCTGGGCACACTTGACCGGAGCGCGGTTCGGGCCACCGACTTTCGTGGAGGCGGCTCTCTGCCTGCCTCAACGATTGGAGTCCTCTTTGAGATTTACCAGATGGTGAGTCTCGACCTGATCAGTTCCAAGGACTCGGGATACATTCTCGGTGTCGCGGACATCAACCCAAGTCTGCTGCAGTTGCAGGGGAACGGTGCCCATCTATTCAACCTGCTCCGGCCAGATGACGTTCCGGGCGAGGAGAAGCGATTCTTCTTCGAAGGCTTGGCGTAGGAGCCGTTGTTGGTGCAGGAGAAGCATGTCGCTAGTTGGATCATGACGTGGTGGAGTTCCGCCACAGTTAGGCATCACCTAGAGGGGAGTCGCAGTGTTCTCAGTCCTTGCGCACTACACCAGCGGCACTGGCGTCCGTGGCATCGTCGAAGAAAAGTCGCTGTGGGCTAGCCACGTCGCCTTCCTCAATGATGCCTCGGAGTTTGAGTACGCGTTCACTCTCGCTCGCGAGATCATCGAGAGAATCAACTCGCTCCGTGAAGACTGGGCCCCGCGGTATCCGAAGCTCGCCGAACTCATCACTCACGAAAGCACGCACCTTGAGCGGGGGAGTCTCCCGGACGTCTTCGTGACATCTCTGACGACGAAGACAGAAGATCTCAGTCAGTGGCGGGGATACACAAGCGCCGGCGACGGATACACGGTTCTATTTGACGCTGAGAAGCTCCGGGACCACGCAAACGCTCTGGGCTGGCGCCTCGTTCCGGTTCAGTACGAGGGCAGCGGCGCGGTCGCGGCCGTGGTTGAAGCCACCTTTCGAAAGCTAGACGACGGCATATACGCTGACGCCGAGTCTGCCTTCCGTGGGTTCCAGGATGTGCTGTTCGAGGTGGCTCCTACTCTGAAGCACGATGCATTCGATGCCGAGCAAGAGTGGCGCTTGATCTCGCCGCCCGACGTTGACCCGACGGCGATCAAGTGGCGCTCTGGTGCGAGTTTTCTAGTGCCATATCTTGAGTTCCCGTTACCGCAAGCAGACTCCGGCGTAATCGTGGGGTTCGGGGTCGGTCCGGGGCCGAACGGTGAACTTGCGAGCTCGGCACTCCTGAAGTACATCAACCAGATGGGCCACCACGTTGGCGTTGGGATGCCGGGTATCCCTTTTCGCCCCTGGTAGGTGGCGGACCCAGGTCTTGCCCCGCCGGACAGCGTCGAACATCTATCTGCACGAACAGTACGTTGTGGAGTTCAGGTTTAACGTCTGATGTTTTCCCTGACCTGGTCCCTTGCGGTCGGGTCAGGATTGCGTCGGATCCAAGATTCGGGCGCCGGATTTCTCTCGTCGACGTGACGGGGCGGAGCTATTGTGGATCCCGCTCCTCGGCGAGGTCCAGTCTAGATATGGTGTCGGGGATTGGAATCGGCTGTCGTTGGGAGATCCATGGAGTGGGGGGAACCTCGCGGATTGGGTGAGCGCGATCGGTGGTGTCCTCGCCGTCGTTGCTGCGCTCGTGGCCTGGCGAGTCAGCCAGCGCCTTCTCGCGGTCGAGCAGGAGCGGGATGAACGGCGAAACGCGGAGGCTGTCCGTGAGCAAGCGGAGCTCGTGTACGTGCTTGGTGCGATGCTGCCCGACCGCAATGACGACGAGAGATGGGCCATCGCTCTATACAACGGTTCGACGAAGCCGGTCTTCGATGTGCTGGTCGAAAGCCAGAGGCTTGATGGGAGCGCCACGAACGCACCGTTGAAGCTCGGTGCTCTGCCACCGGGGCGGTTCGTGGTCCCGGGCCACCCGAAGTATCACTGGGGGAACCTGCTGGATCTCGATCGCACTGATGAGCAGGTCGACTACTTGATCAAAGGCAAAGGGACCACCATGATTCAGCGGGTTCGCTTCTGCGACGCGGCTCGACGTGAGTGGGAGCTTGAGAATGGTACGAGGCTGATCCCGTCGGCGCCTGACGGGCCATGACGGCATCGCTGGCTGGGCGCGTGTAGTCTGACGAGCCGGCATGGTGCAAGACCAGCTCAGCGGCTGGACTCGTGTCTACGAGACCGATGACGGCCCGGAATCATCTGCAGGGGGTAGACGTTGACGTCCGACGAAGTCATGGTGGTTCGCTATCGGGAACCGGCCAGAACCGCCACCGAGCAGACTCTTCAGCGCCTCGTGCGCAAGCAGGGCGTGCTGCAATTAATCCTCGCGATCTTGCTCGCACTCATGGGGCCCGGAGTGGTCCTTGCCACCGCGATCCTGGTGGGTGATCTTTCAGCACGTGTCATTCTGCTCATCATCGCGCTGTTCGTCATTCCGGGTGCGTTGTGCGTGTTGGCGGTGCGGCAGCTTCGGCGACGAGTGCGCCTCCCCGAGCTGGCAGTCACGATCACTCCTGACACGGTGCGCTTTCCTGCCATCGACCGGGCGTCGGCATTGTTTCCCCGTATCCGCGCCGAGGAATGGGCGCGTGCGGGAACGAGCGCGACGATCATTCCTGCATCTGGTCTGAACTCCACACGGGTGGAGTTTGCTCGGCAGGACGAGGGCAAACGACGTCGGCGCATGATCGCTGCGGACAATATCGATGTCGACCCGCGCGCCATCATCGATGCGCTGAGCAGCCCCCGAAGTGCCTGACGCCGTGGCCCAGCCACGAGAAGACGACGATCGATTCGTGGAGCGCGGATGAAGTCACTCTCGATTGCCGTCGTCACCCATGACAGGCTTGCCCGTGCTGATCTCAGCGGGCTGCGCCGGCTCTTCGACAGCGAGTACCGCGAAGAATTCGGGGATTGGGACCCGGAGCAGCCGTACGGTTATGCCTCGCATGATGTTCACGTCATCGCGCGGATCGGTGATCGGATCGTCGGTCATGTGGGGTGGGCACGTCGCACGATCACCGTCGGTGCGGAGGCCGTGGTGATCGCCGGAGTCGGCGGGGTACTGATATCCGACGACGCGCGTGGGCAGCGGCTCGGGGCTGCCCTCCTGCAGGCGGCAGAACGGTCGATGCGCGACCGTGGCGGCATCGACTTCGGCTATCTGGGGTGTCGAGAGGGCATCGTGTCGTTCTACGCGGCCTGTGGCTGGACGCGGATTCGCGCGGGTGAGCGGTCGATCGGGCGCTTGGGGGAGCCCGTGGCCGATCCGCCGGGGCAGCCGATTCTCATCCTTCCGATTTCCGCGCCCGGGCGATCTTGGCCGGAAGGTGAGATCGATCTGCGCGGGCGTGCGTGGTAGGAGCTCCGCGCGTTGAGGCGCCGGTCACGCACGCGCTGCCAGGCTATGCGAGGATGCTGAAGCAGCGCAGCCAGATCAAGGGGAGGGCGTTGATGGGGATGGGGCCACTCTTCTATGTCTGGTGCATCGGTGCAGTGATCATGGGAGCAGTGTTCGCCTTCATGCCAGACCGTATGGTCGAGCAATACAAACGACACGTGGATAGCTTCCGACTCCCCGAACGGGTGGCAAAATGGCAAGCGCCGCGGCCCTGGACTCGGACCTTCTATCGCTTCGCGGGGATGCTCTTCATGATCATGGGCATCGTGTTCGCTGTGCTCGCGTTCGCCGGAGTGATCAGGCCATGACAGGTCGCCTCCTGCCCGTCTCAACGGTGCGAGGATAGGCGCATGCCAGAATCTCCCGAGGTGCAGGCCCTTGTCGAGTTCCTGGACGAGCGCGTGGCAGGGCGCGCCATCAGCGCACTGGACATCATCGAGTTCCGTGTAGTGAAATCGCGCGATCGGCCTCCCGGAGAACTCATCGGCGCGCGGATCGCCGGGGTGCGCCGCTTCGGCAAGCACATCGGATTCGATACGAGCGCGGGTTGGCTGATGATCGGGTTCGGCCGCAACGGGTGGGTGCGGTTGCACAGCACAGCCGATCGAGCGGATGCTCCTCCGACCCCCGAGGTCATGAGGATCAGGCTTGACGACGGGGCGGAGATGCAGATCGTGGAGACGGGGGACTTCCTCGCTGTGACGGTCGCGGTCGTTGAGGCGCCGTCGGACGTCGCGGGAATCGCAGCGCTCGGTCCCGACCCGCTCGCGCCGGAGTTCTCACCCGAAGACTTGGAGCGTGCCCTCGGAAAACGCCGGAAGATGATCAAGGCGCTCCTCCAGGAGCAGGCCTCTCTCGCGGGCATCGGGAACGCGTACTCGGATGAGATCCTGCACCGGGCCCGACTGCCGCACGATGTGCACGCGGCAGCTCTGGATGACGACGCGCGAGAGCGCCTCTTCCAGGCGGTCGTTGCTGTCATGAGGACCGCGGCCGAGGAGCGCCGAGGGGTGTCACCCGATCGGCTTAAGCAGACGAAGGTGTCGGCGATGGTCGTTCATGGACGCGGCGGTGAACCCTGTCCGGTGTGCGGTACGACGATCGTCGATGAGATCTTTGCGGGCGCCTCCGCGCAATTCTGTCCCGCTTGCCAAACATGAACAGCGAGCCGGTTCGGCGGCTTGCTTCGGTGAGCGTCGTATGACCCGGTCGACGACCCGCGAGTTGCGCGAACGCTGGTCACCGGAGGTTACGAGCGCCTATGAGCGTGAGCTCATCACGGCGGCGCAGCGACCGGCAACGGGCTTTCCATCGTCACCTTTCGGTAGGACGGAGGCGGCGCTCATCGACCTCCGCGGCGCCCGACTGACGACGCCGATCCGCTTCCAGCGGCTCGCGGGCGCCGACCTGTCTGACGTGACCTTCGCTGACGGCGCATCAGTGACGGAGTCCGAGCTGGAGGGCTGCCGCCTGGACCGCATCGACATGCGTGGCGCGTTCGTGCGACGCCGCTTCGTCGACTGCAGCTTCGTGGGTGCCAAGCTCTCGGGGGCACGACTGGGCGGGGATTTCGTCGACTGCGACTTCTCGAACGCGAACCTCTCCCGTACGGTCGCGTCAGGCGCGGTGTTCGAGCGCTGTACGTTCACCGGTGCGAACCTGCGCGGTGTGATGTGGACCACACGCTGTGTCTTCGTCCACTGCGACTTCGAGGGCGTCGCCACCCTCACGGGTTCCGTCGCCGGCAGTGTGTTCATCGGTTCGGTCCCACCGGACCTCAGCGGCTGCATCGTCGACCACGTGAGGTACGACGAGGGCTGATTCGGGCGCTGCTCAGCTCTTCTCGACCTCAACCTCCACAGACAACCCGCCACGCGTGTCATCCGGCAGCAGCGCCAGCGCGTTCTCGAGAGTGGCGACATCCGCTTCTTTCGCCACGCGGAACACCGCACGCGTGTCGGTGGTCCAGACCAGACGGATCGACGCGCGGGTCGGCGCATCGAGCTGCGCGAGCATGGCGCGGACCTCGTCACCTGTTCCGTTGAGCCCCAGCTGAACCAGCGGGCTCCCGAATCTGATGGGCATCGTCGACGGGGGAGTGGCAGCGTGCACGACGGCCTGGGCGCCGGGGACATCGGACTCGTTCGCGAGGATGAGCGAGACCTCGTCCTCGTCGCCGCGTACCCCGCTCACCGGGAAGGACGCGCTCACCAGAGCCCACGCGGACTCCGTGTCATCGAGCCACTGACCGGGTGGGCCTTCGAGCCGGATCGCTGAACCGGCGTCCCTCACCGAGACATACGCGCCACCTGGGCCGGCGAGCTCTGCAAGACGTTCGGGGGCCGAACGCGCGAGAGCGAACGCACCCGCGAAATCCGGTTGGACGACCAGGGAGACACTGGTGACCCGCGTGTCCTGGGAATCACCGTACAGCGACACCTGGGTGGACACGGGATCCGCGGCGATGTCCGATGCGGCACTGAGCGTGCCCGCGGTGACCGCATCGTCGCCGAACACGGGCATGGCGATCTTTCCGGAGTGGACGGTGACTCTCACCGGCTCATCGTCGTGGTCGCGGATGAAGGCGCCCAGGCGTGTCAGGAGGTCTGCGGTCTCAGGATGATCGAGATCGTTGGACAACGTGACAGTGGCGCGCACGCCGTCGGTGAACGGCATATTGTCACCCGTGGTCAGCTCAAGCTCGGCGATCGCCGGATCCCCGCGGAATTGCTGCGCGAAGTCCGAACGCGCGCCCGTGCACCCGGTGAGAGCGAGTGCCGCTGCCACGATCGCGGCGAGGCCGACCCTTCGCCTCCGACGTCGCCGCTGTCCCATGGGATCAGCCTAGGGCGATCTGCGCGATCAGTAGACGCGACGGATCTGCTGTGGCCAGCCGCATGCCTCGGCGAGCTTCGCGCCCCACACGCGAGCATCTGCGTCATCGGCGACATCGATCACCGTGAATCCGCCGATGTACTGCTCCGCGGGGGCGTACAGGCCGGGCGTGATGGTGGTCGTTCCACTGGTGGCATCCGCGACCAGCGCTGCGTCGCTGTCTTCCTCGACTCCGGCGGCGAACACCAGCACTCCGGCATCACGCATCTCGGACACGACGGCGTTCGCGAGTGGCCCACGGGAGGCGAACCATTCCTCGCTGTGCTCGCCCACCCACTGCTGGTTGAAGTAGATGATGAACTGGCTCATGGTGCCTCCTTCAGACCGTCGCGACGGCGATGAGGCCGTGAACATATGCTCGCGCGGGTGGCCGGCGGCGGTCAACGGTCGGCGTAGCCGGGCCTGTGAGGACAAAACCGTCAGCGGACACCCGTGCCATTAGGGTGATCGGATGGGGCTGAACTTCTCCTTGCTCGTGTGTTCATCCAACGGGGCCCTTGATCTCACCCGTCCCCTTCCTTCTGCCGCGGCTGACATCGCCATTCACCGTCTCTTTCCTCGCACGCCATACCGTCGGGTGGGTCCCCGTCGCTTGTTGGAGCGCGCATTCCCGGAGCGCGAACGTCCCGTCCTCGGCGCGTTTGAGGGGGGCCTCCTCATCGCGACCCGTGACGCCCATCTGTATGATCCGGGCATCGTGCACACGCGTTACCTGCGGCTGACCGGATGGCGCGACGTGCGGCTGCTGACATCCCGTTCGATCAACGACATGTTCGCCTACGGCCACTGGTGCGAGGGTCGACTCATGCGGTGCATCTCGGTGAACACTACTGCCGGAGTGTGGCGCGACGACGGGCAGCGGGAGGCGTGGGAGTCCGACACTCTCGTGGTGCCTGACCGCTGGTTGGATCTTGCCAACGGCGCGCTTCATAGCGCCCTGAGGCTCTCGGGAGATGCGGCACCGCTGCGATCGAATGTGATCGACTGGGACGAAGTCTCCGTGTACGAGTACGGGCGATCCCGATAATCTCTTGAGCGACAGCGCAGTGATGATGCCTCTGATCGCCAGTACCGTGGAGCCATGACGGACGAAGACATCTGCTTGACTCCTGAAGAGCGCGTGCAGAGGTTCATGACGGAATACGAGGCACAGTGGCGCATCGCGGCACCGGAGTTCGAATCCCGTGACCCCGCCGACCCGCGTCGGCCGTTCGCCATCTGGCGCGAGCTCATGGCGGAGACGACGCGCAATCACTTCACAGCGGACTCCCGTGTCGATCTGGCCGGATCCTTCGGGCGGCCCGCGGAGTACGGCCCCGACGCTGAGGCGGTCGTACGCACCGACGGCGATGGCGACATCGCGTATGTGATCACCCGGACGACGTCGGTGGTGGAGAGCCTTCATGAGTACGTCCTGCATCGTGAGGGCCAGGACTGGCGGATCGCCTCGATCGCGGACCACTACGGTGATCCGACCGAGCCCTATGTCGATCGGTCCACGATCGACGCCAACCTCGCCGGCAGCGGACCTGCGATCCCGTTCTCGGACCTGCCCGTGGAGCAGCGCTCGCTCGATGAGGCGCGGAACTTCACCGAGCGTGACGTGGCGCGGCCGAACGACGCGGAGACGGCACGCACGGAGGTCTTATCCGTCGGCACTCTCGTGACACGCAGCGGGGCGCTCGCGGTCATCGACTTCGGATACGACAATGACGATGCGCGCCCCCTGGCGCGGACGGTTCGCCCAGGTTCGTACCCGGTGGAGCGTGTCGTCGCGTTCGGCCGCAACGCCGCCGTCCGCGTTCGATTCAGTGATGCCGAACCCGTGGACTGGCACCCCGCGTCTCTTCCTGACAGTGGTCATGTCATCGGCGTGGACGCCGGATGCGTGTGCATCGTGGACTATGCCGGATACGCGTCGATGTCGCGGCGTCACAAAGCTGCGGCCGACAATGCCTACATGGCCGAGCATCGCCCGGCCGCGATGGTGTTTCCTCTCGCGTCCGGGAACGTCGGCGTCGTCGCGGATTCCGGGTACGGCGACGGCAGCTACCCGGCGTACTGGGGAGTGGACGGCCAGGGCGAGGTGGCGCAGCTCGTCGTCGATTTTCTGGTGCTCGTCCGCCAGGGCGAAGACGACGTGCTGACCACGCTCTGATCCGATCGGATCGGTCCTCGGCTATCGGGCGGCAGGGTCGCGGCTCACGCGAGAGTGGACATCGAAGGGAGCCACCGTGATCCACATTCTGAACCGGATCGTCGACGAGATCGAGTTGCACCTCGGTGACGACATCGACATCGATACGATCGCCATGCGCGCGGGAACGACCGGCTATCACGCTCGACGGATGTTCTCGTCGCTGGCGGGTATGCCGGTGTCGGAATACGTTCGTCGGCGTCGGATGACAGTGGCCGCGGCTGACCTCGTGGGCGATGACGATCTGCTCGCCATCGCCGTGCGGTACGGGTACGGTTCTACCGAGGCATTCGGGCGCGCCTTCCGCGCCGTCCACGGTGTCAGTCACGGTGACGTCCGTCGTGAGGGTGGTCCCCTTCGTAGTCAGCCACAGCTCAGGTTCCGCCTGACCGTCGAAGGGAGTGTCCCCATGGATGCCCGAATCATCACCCGTCCCGCGTTCCGCCTCGTCGGCCACGCGGCGAGAGTCCCGCTCATCCACGAAGGAGCGAATCCTCACATCCAGGCTCACATTGCGCAGCTCCCGGTGGAGGAACATGCGCGGCTGAAGTCTCTGAGCGACGCGGAGCCGAGCGGCCTGTTGCAGGTGAGCGACGACGTTGATCCCGACTACACCGAGGGGGCGGAACTCACCTATCTGCACGGTGTCGCCGTCACGCGTGAGACATCAGTTCCCGGTGATCTCCACGTCATCGATGTTCCGGCCGGCTCGTGGGGCGTTTTTCGTTCCCAAGGTCCGTATCCGGCGACGCTGCAATCGGTCTGGGCTGCCACGGCCACCGAGTGGTTCCCGTCGAATCCGTGGCGCCTGCGCACGGGGCCCTCGATCGTCGCCGTCGTGGACCGGTCTGAGGACTTCAGCACCGCGACCTGTGAGCTCTGGCTCCCGATCGAGCGGGCATGACGGAACCGGTCGCCCGGGCTGGCTCTCCCGCAGAAATCAGACACCCAGATATCTGAGGTGGAGGCGCACGTGCCGGGGATCACTTACCGTACGCAGGAATGTCGCCGCGGTTCTCCGGCGCCGCCGCGATCACGGCATCGTCGACGACCACGCGATGAGCTCCGCAGTGGCACCCCGCATACCGGATCCAGCCCTCGCTGGTGATGTGCGCGGACCGGTTCTGCCATCGGTGTTCGTGGGCCTCGCTGTACATCGGCTCCTCCTGTTCGGAAACACGGCGCCACGATGGCGTCGTGTTTCCGACTGTGATGCAATGAGTCAGTGCAGTTCAACCATGACAACATGACCGGTCCGGTGCTCGCTGCCGATCTAGCGACGCTGGCGGGGCGGAACTGGACGCGTGCGGGGGTTGAGAACCTGCTCACCATGCATGCAATTCGTCGCAGAGAACTGTCGGACGTGTCCTGTGAGCGGTTGCTGTCATGGGCGATGGAGCTTCGCGATGTGTTCACGGCGAGGTCAACGGCGGGCCGAATCGACGTGATCAACCAGCTTCTGAAGGCCGGCACCTCGAACGCGTACCTGACGATGCACGATGAACTCCGCCCCCATCTGCACTTCGCTGCGGAGCACGATGATCTCGTTGCCCGCGTGCAGGCGGTCACTGCTGGCGGCCTGGCCATCTTCGCTGTCGAAGCCGAAGGTAGCCGGCTCGGCGCTTGTCGTCGGGCAGGATGTCCCGCGGTCTTCGTCGACACGAGTCGCAACGGTCGTCGCGCGTATTGCAGTACGACGTGCGGAAACTATGACGCGGTGCGCCGGCACCGCGGTGCGCGGAGCCTGTGAGCGGGCGGGGCTGCGTGACCAGCCGCCGTTAGCGGATCCGTTCGGCGAGGCCCAGAAGGATCGACTCGGGACCGCGGACGTAGCAGAGCCGATAGACGTTCGCATAGGGGACGACGTCCCCCACGAGCTGCGCGCCATGCTCACGAAGGGCGGCGAGCACGCCGTCCAGGTCGTCCACCTCGAACATCACACGGAGGTATCCGAGCGCATTCACCGGAGCATTGCGGTGATCCTCGATCACATCGGGTGTCCGGAAGCGCGAGAGCTCCAGGCTGACCTCGCCGCCCGGCGTCTTCATCATCGCGATGTCCACCCGTTGATCCGCGAGACCGGTGACGCGGCCGGCCCAGGGGTCGTCGATCGCCGCGCGACCGTCGAGGACGAGTCCCAGGGCCTCGAAGAAGGTGATCGTGGCGTCGAGGTCCTCCACGACGATCCCGATGTTGTCCATCCGCACAGTCATGGAGCCACGCTACGCCGTGATCTCGGTGTGCCACAGGGGGACAGCGTGCCTCCCGGGCGCTCGCTCCCTCCCATCCCGGGATCACGTGCGAACTGGCCACTCGTTGTCACCCGGTCTCAGTTGATGATCTCGCCACGCTCGGCCGTGATCGCAGCGATCCGGTCGCGCCAATCCTGGAGAACCTCGGGCGCCAGCCGCGTCCAATCGTCGACCTCTGCCAGGACGCGCAACGGCGATGCGCTCCGGTACGAGCGGGTCGGATTGCCCGGGAACTTCTTGTCGGTGACGTTCGGATCGTTCTCGAACTCACCGGTCGGCTCGACCAGGTACACCCGCGGGGGAGAGTCGCCCGCGGCCAGCTCGGCGGCCAGCCCCGCCCCGTCCTTCAACGCCGTGAAGTAGATGTGGTTCATAACGATCTGGGGCCGGTAGTTGGAGCGGAATCCGGCGGTGAGGAGATCGCCGACGGAGAGGTCGGCCTTGGTGCCGTGGTAGAAGGGGCCGTCATCGAGCGCAGCGTTCATCCCGACAGCGTATGCCGCCTGATCACTCGGAGGCCGGTCGCCGACGGTTCTGCTTCGTCTCACTGCGACTCCGCTTCGCCTCCAGCCGGCGACGCTGTGAGGAACGCGTCGGCCGCGTCGCCCGCCTCGGCGTCTCGGGGGCGAGAGCGTCGCGAATGAGCAGGGCAACGCGTTCGCGCGCCGCGATACGGTTGCGCAACTGCGACCGGTGCTCGGCGGCGACCACGGTCATCGTGGTGTCGGTCACCTTCGAGCTCAGGTTGGCCAGCACGCGCTCGCGCTGAGCGTCGGAGACGGGTAGGGCAGCGAGATCGACGGACAGCTGGACCCGTGAGTCCGCGGTGTTGACGCCCTGCCCGCCAGGGCCGGAGGCGTGGGAGAACTGCTCGGTGAGCGCGGTGGCCGGGATGACGAGTCCGTGGGGGATGCCCGGGCCGGGCATCACGCGAAGCTCATCCATGCCTCCAGTGTGCCCTACGGCGTCACTGGAGCGGTCGCGGGGCCTGCTCTTCACGGAGGCGCGGCTCCACGCGATGCTCCGGGCACAGGCCGGCTTTGTCCGCGTAGAAATCGCGGATACGGTCCATGTCCGCGGTGACATCGCCGGTGAGTTCGAGCGTGGGGCCGAGGCCCGTCGTCATCGTGGTGCGGTCGACATACCCCAGGGTCACCGGCATTCCGGTCTCGCGTGCGATCCGGTAGAAGCCGCTCTTCCAGTGGGTGTGGCCGCTGCGGGTGCCATCGGGCGTGACGACGAGGCTGAACACCTCACCGGAGCGGATGCGGTTGACGACTTCCGCCACCACCCGGCTCGGGTCCGAACGATCGACCGGGATGCCGCCCAGACGGCGCATGAGGCCTCCGCGCCAGCCGCGGAAGAGGCTCTTCTTGCCCAGCCAGCGCACATCGATGCGCAGCGTCCACGCGATGGCGAGCATCAGCACGAAGTCCCAGTTCGAGGTGTGTGGTGCACCGATGAGCACGCTGGGGCGAGTGGGGGCGGGCTCGCTGACGAGCCGCCACCGGGACAATGACCAGTACAGGCGCGCGATCAGCCGAGAGAGCATCATCCCACCGTAGGTGAGCGTATATGCCGGTCGGCGTACGTCGTCCTCGGTGTCGGTGCTTGCGCGTACGCTTCGACCATGCCCTCCATCGATGACGTGCGCCGTATCGCGGCCAAGCTCCCTGGAAGCGAGGAACGCGACACCACGGCTGGACCCGCATGGTTCGTGCGCAACAAGGCCTTCGTCTGGGAATGCCGCGCCTGGCCGAGCATCCCGACAGACTTACGAGAGATCATCGAGCGGGAGCTGGTCGTCGGGGTGAAGCTCGCGCAGCCCATCGACGCCCGGGCTCTGCGGGAGATGCAACCCGACGTTTTCCTGGAACAGACCACGCGCTGGGGTGAGCCGAAGGTCGCCTTCCGGATGGCCGGAATCGATGCGGATCACCTCGAAGAGCTCATCATCGAGTCCTGGCGGGTTCAGGCTCCCCGCTACCTCCGGCGTGAGCTGGACGATCGCCTGGGTTTCAGCAGCGACTTCTGAGACGGTTGGCCGGGCACGCGCTCATTTTTTGCGGGAGATCCACCAGTCGGTGAACTCTACCGCGCGGCCGTCGGTGTCGAAACGCACCAGCCACAGGTTGTCGTACACACCCTTCTTGGCGCCGGCGGGATAGCTGGTGACACCGCGGATGGCGGCGGCGTTCGCATCCTCGACGACAACGGTCCACTCGAACTCCCATGTCCCGGGCTCATCCCGTTCCTCAAGCCAGAACGCCGTGATCTCGTCAATGCCGGATGCGATCTGCGAGGCGTTCGGCCGGGGGTGATACACGGCCTCCGGTGCGAAGACCGCAGCGATGTCCACCGGGTCGTTCGAGGTCCATGCCGTGAGGTAGCGAGCGACGAAGTCCGTTGCGTTTGTCATGGGGCCAGTGTGGCGCGGACCACCGACACGCTGCCAGCCCCGACGCTCTCAGTCAGCCAGGGACAGTCGCTGAGCCAGGGCGAGGCCGGCGGCGGAGTTCACCGTCTCCAGCGGCAGTCGACCGTCGGCGACCGCGGCTTCAAGACCGTCCAACAGCGCCGCGGGGGAGATCGGGTGTGGCCCGTCGCCAACGATCACGAGCATGGTGGTTCCGGAGGTGAGCGCCGCAACGGCGTTCGTGACTCGGTCGGCGTAGGCGGGATCCCCCGAGCTCTCCAGCATCCCCAGGTCGTCCGACACGATCAGGCCGTCGAAGCCGAGTTCATCGCGAAGGATGTCGTGCCAGCGCGGAGACAGCGACGCCGGAAGCGCATCGACCGAGGAGTAGACGAGGTGACCGAGCATCACTACCTCCGCGCCCGCATCTATCCCGGCACGGAATGGGCGTGACTCGGCCTGCTGCCATCGAGCGAAATCGAGGTCTGTTCTCGGCAGCGAGGAGTGCGAATCGCCCGGTGCCGCCCCGTGGCCGGGGAAGTGCTTGAGAGTGGAGAGCACGCCCGCTGACGCTTCGGCGCGAACCGCGGCAGCGACGCGATCGGACGCTGACACCGGATCGGTTCCGAGCACCCGGGAGAAGATGAAGGAGTCGGCGTCAGCGGTGATGTCTGCGACGATGCCGAAGTTGGTGTTGAGGCCTGCTTCGTGC
This sequence comes from Microbacterium sp. GXS0129, assembly GCF_044769785.1. Lineage (NCBI taxonomy): Bacteria > Bacillati > Actinomycetota > Actinomycetes > Micrococcales > Microbacteriaceae > Microbacterium > Microbacterium sp. GXS0129. Next base: position 1,170,633 of record NZ_JBIZVZ010000001.1, read on the forward strand.
AGCAGCTTCGCCCGCTGTGAGAAGGCGTCAGTGGTGTTCTGCACCGGTGCCTGGGCGAGGTCTTGTCCCGCAGGCAGGACGTCTTCGGGCAAACGCGCAACGTCACCGCCTTCTTCGTCGATGGCGAGGATCAACGGAACGGCTTCGGATACGGCATCGGTGATGGCCGAGACAGCAGTGATGCCCGCACCGACGTTGTCTCCCATGAAGATGAGTCCGCCGGGACGGTACGCCTCCACGAATGTCCTCATCGCCGCGGGATCGGTTCCCGCGGAGTGGAGGATGAGGAGCGAAGCCAGGCGATCCCGAATGCTCATCGCCGCCACCCGGTCAGCGACGCTCTGCGGTGTCGGAGTCGGTGAGGGCGTGACCGAAGGCGATGGGGTGTGCGTCCCAGAGGGGGCGGAGCTCGGCGTGGCGCTCGGTGCGGCAGCCGGCTCGGCGGCGCAAGACGTCAGTGCCAGCACGAGGGCGGCGGCCATCACGCCGAACGCACGGCGGATGATGGGGCTACGGAAGCTGAACGAGGACATCCCCTCCACCGTACGTCTCGTGTCCGACATCCGGCAGGGCGATCAGGTGGCCGCAGCAGCAGGCCGCTGCTTCACATCGCCCTCCCACATCCAGATCAGCAGAGACGTGATCGTCCCGGCGCACAAGATGGTCGCCAGCACTACGATCTGGAATCGACCGGCTTCCACCGGCGAGATGCCCCCGAAGATCGCGCCGACGAAGGCGCCAGGGAGCACGACGAGCCCCGTGGTACGGGTCTGGTCCAACGAGGGGATGAGAGCCTCTCGCACGGCGAATCGCCCGATGTCCGCAGTCGCGCGCCGCGGTGTGGCGCCGAGCGCGAGCCACCCCTCCACCTGATCCCAGCGTTCATTGACCGCGTGCACGAAACCGCGCCCGGTGAGGGTCGCAATGCTCATCGTGTTGCCGATGACGATCGCGCCGATCGCCAGCGCGTACCGGGGTGCGAGGTCCAGGGCGCCCGTCGCGAAGACGACGGTCGTCGCGGTGACGATACCCGCGAACATCGCGCTGCCGCACACGATCCCCCCGTGCCCGCGATGGCCCCGGGCGAATGCACGCCGGGAGGCGACTGTCACCGCGACGGCGAACATGACCACCAGGATGAGCGCGATCAAGACGGGGGAGGAGATCACCCCGCTCAGGATCACGCTGATCGCCGCGAGCTGGAGCACGCCGCGACCGATGGCGCTGACCGCAGAACCAGGGTGGGCGATGCCTGCGGCAGCGAGCGCACCGGTGGTGATGGCGGTGAGAAGCACCACGGCGATGAGCGTCGGCAGCAACGCCGTCAGACTCACCGCGTCCATGGACATGCCGGGCAGATCAGCGGGCGACGCCCTCGGCCTCGACGGGATCGGGGTCGGCGACCTTCCGATCCTGACGCGGGAACACGACCTGCTGCAGGATGATGATGACGCTCGCCGCCACCGGGATCGCGACGAGGGCGCCGAGGATGCCGCCGATCGCGCCGCCAGCGACGGCACCGATGACCACGACGGCGCCCGGGACCGAGACGGCCTTGGCCATGATGCGCGGGCTGATCACATAGGCCTCGATCTGCATGTACACGAGGTACCAGATGCCCACGACGATGGCCGGGACGTAGCTGTCGCCGCTCGCGAGAGCTCCGATGAGGACGATCGCGGTGTTGATCACCGACGCGGAGAGCGTTCCGACGAGAGGGATGCACGAGCCGATGAAGGCGATGAGAGCAAGCAGTGCCGGCAGCGGCGCCTGGACGATGAGCATCAGGGTCAGAGTCAGGACACCGTTGATCGAGGCGAGGCTCGCCTGGCCGATGACATAGCGGCCGACGGCCGCCGAGACGTCTTCCATCACATCGCTGAAGCCCGCGCGCTGATACGCGGGAACGAACCGCACGGCCACGCGCTTCATGCCACGCAGCGAGGCCATGAAGTAGAGGGTGAGGATGAGGACGATGATCACCCCGGTGACGCCGCTGGCGATGCCGGAGCCGACCTGGACGATGCCGCCGCCGACCGAGAAGATGTTGTTCGGGTCCTGGATGAATGACAGAGCGCCGTTCAGCGCCTCCTGGATGTTGGAGCCGTAGCGCGTGGTGATGTCCTGATACCACTCGGATGCCTGCACGTCCGTGACGAACTTGGGCAGGGTCTGCGTGAGGTTCGCAACCTGCTCGATGATCACCGGCACGATGGCCCAGAGAATGCCCGCGAACACGATCAGCACGACCGCGACCACGATGGCGACAGCGGCGCCGCGCGGCATGTGCCGCTCGAGGAACGACACGATCGGGTCGAGACCGAGCGCGAGGAACAGCGCCACGCCCACGTAGACGAGCACGGTCGCCATCTGACCGACGACCACGCCGATGCCGATGGCCACGAGCACGCCCAGTCCACCCAGGAGGCCCCAGATGAACGGCTGTACCCGGAACGGGCTGGCGACGGCGGATCGCCTGGCGGAAACCGAGAACTCCAACGGTCGCTTCTTCATGGCCGCTCCCCTCTGCGCATGTGTCTTGACCAGAGTAGTGGGCCATGCAGACAGTGTCGGCGCGGCGGCCTCGACGCGCCGCAACGCGAGTAGCATGGCCGCATGACCACTCCTGAGACCACCGTTCAGCCGCTCACCCCCGTCCTCAACGGGCTCAACCTGCTGGGCGACGACGCCGCAGGTGCCTCCTGCTGCGGCGGATCCGCATGCGGATCCGAGGGCTGAACCACCGGTCCTGAACGACGGAGGCGGCCCGGGCGAATGCCCGGGCCGCCTCCGTCGTTGGTGCGGTCAGTGCCGTCAGTGCGCCGGTGCGCCTTCGGGCGCGTCGGCCGGCTTGCGGATGAAGAACGACATCGCGAACGTGACGATCGACAGCGATGCGGCGATGGTGAACGCAGCACCCGTTCCCGCGGCACCTGCCGCGCCCTCGACGGCCCCGTTGGCGGCGGCGGACGCCTTCGCCGCCTCCAGGATGGTGATCATGAGGGCGATGCCCGCGGCACCCGCCACCTGCTGCACGGTGCCGAGAACCGCACTGCCGTGCGAGTAGAGCTTCGGCTGCACGGATCCGAGCGAGGCCGTGAACAGCGGGGTGAACGCCATCGCGAGACCGATCGAGAGGAGGGTCTGGGCCACGCCGATCACCCACACGTTGGTCTGCGCGGTGAGGGTGGTGTAGAACCACAGCACCGCGGCCGCGATGAACGAGCCCGGGATCAGCAGGACGCGTGGACCGCGGGCGTCGTAGATGCGTCCGATGAGCGGACCGAGCAGACCCATCGCGAGGGAGCCGGGCAGCAGAAGCAGACCGGACTCCAGCGCCGAGATGCCGAGCACGCTCTGCAGATAGAGCGGCAGGACCGTGATGGCGCCGAAGAACGACAGCGACAGGAACAGCATCATCAGGATGGACAGCGTGAAGTTGCGCGACAGGAAGACGCGCAGATCCAGCAACGCGTCGTCCTTGCGCTGGAGCACCAGCTGACGCCAGATGAACAGCGCCAGACCGATCACGCCGACACCGAGCGATGCCGCGAGAGTGACGCCGGCCAGCGGCCCCGCGCCGTCGGCGCTGGCTGCGGCCTTCTCCGCGCCGCCGATCTGGCTGAGTCCGAAGACGATGCCGCCGAAGCCGAGGGCCGACAGCACGATGGAGAGCACGTCGAGCGGAGCCGTGGTTGGCTCTCCGACGTTCACCATCCACTTCGCTCCGGCGAGCATGGCGACGATAGCGATGGGCAGCACGATGCCGAAGATCCATCGCCAGCCGATGGAGTCGAGGATGAGGCCGGCCATCGTGGGGCCGATGGCGGGCGCGAGCGACATCACGATGCTCATGCGACCCATGAACCGGCCGCGGGAGGCCGGGGGCACCAGCTCCATGACGGTCGTCATCATGAGCGGCATCATGACGGCGGTTCCCGAAGCCTGCACGACACGGGCGACGAGGAGCACCTCGAAGCCCGGTGCGAGGAACGCGATGAGGGTGCCGAGGCTGAACAACGTGATCGCCGTGAGGAACACCTGGCGGGTGGTGAAGCGCTGCAGGAGGAAGCCCGTGGTCGGGATGATCACGGCCATGGTGAGCATGAACGCCGTGGTGAGCCACTGAGCGGCGCCGGCAGTGATGTGCAGGTCGTCGATGAGGTGCGGGATCGCCACACCCATCGTCGTTTCGTTGAGGATGGCGACGAAAGCCGCCGCAAGCAGGAGGGAGAGGAGTCTGTTGGCGTTCGCGGGCATCGCGCCGGAGCGAATGGGTACGGCGGCGGTGTCGGTCATGAGGTGCTTCCTGATTCAAGTGCTCGACTAACGAGCGGTGCGACGGGACGGGCGCGTCCCGAGGACTGCTGGATTAGCGTAACGAGGGGGTCGGACATTGCATTCCCGAGTTCCACAACTCCGGCCGGACGGCGTGCGACGATGGCGCCATGCGTTTCGTGCACATGCCGCTGGTCCGTATCGTCGCCAGCGCGATCATCGGGGTGCTCGTCGGGTTGTCGGTGGGCTCTGTGCTCGGTGCGGCAGCCGGGTCGCTCGCCGGGTGGGGAGCTGCTGCCCTGCTGGTGTCCGCGTGGATCCTGCTGACGGTGTGGCCGATGGATCCGCAGCGCACCCGCGCGCACGCGGTCCGCGAGGATCCGGGACGCGATCTCGCGCGCGTGCTTTCGTTGCTGGGCAGCATCGTGTCGCTCGGCGCGGTCGTGGTCGTCGTGCTGCAGAGCAACTCCTCCGATCACGCACGCGCCGGCGTGCTCGCAGCGATCGCGGTGGGCAGTGTGGTCGCCACCTGGATCCTCATCCAGACCGACTACATGCTCCGGTACGCGCGCATCTACTACTCCGAGCCGGAGGGCGGCATCGACTTCAACGAGGACGACTCGCCGCAGTACAGCGACTTCGCGTACTTCTCGGTCGGTCTCGGCATGACCTATCAGGTGGCGGACACGAACGTGCGCACCAAGCAGCTGCGCAAGGTCGTCACTGCGCAGACGATGCTGGCGTATCTGTTCGGTGCCGTGATCCTCGGCACCGTCATCAACCTGGTGACCGGTCTCGCCTGATCAGCGGAGGTTGCCGTTGCCCTCACCGTGGACGAGATCGGTCGGCACCGCACGCGGCATGTAGTTCTTCAGCAGAACTTCCTCCGGTGCGTCCCGGTCATCGAGCTCGGCGTCGGTGGGACGGCGCGGTTCATTCGGAGTGCTCATGCCGCAACCATAGACCCGGGCATAGGGTGAGGGGATGAGTTTCGGCGGATTCGGCGGCGGCATGGGAGGCGGCGGCCCCTTCCGCGGAGTCGATGCCGAGTCGCAGCGCAAGGCCAATGCCGCTGCCCCGCGGATCCCCGACCTGGGCCGGCGGGTGGTCGCACTGTTTCGCCCCTATCGAGGCCGCATCCTCATCACCGTGCTGCTGGTCATCGCGGGAGCCGCGGTCGCCGTGGTTCCGCCCCTGCTGGTGCAGCGCGTGTTCGATGACGCCCTGTTCCCGGTGGATGCGCGGCCACAGCTGTCCCTGCTGATCGCGCTGGTGGCCGGCATGATCGGGCTGTTCCTGCTCTCTGCACTGCTGGGCGTCGCCCAGACGTGGTTCACCTCGACGGTGGGCAACGCGGTGACAGGTGATCTGCGCGTCAAGCTGTTCGAGCACCTGCAGGCGATGGAGCTGGGCTTCTTCACCCGCACGAAGACGGGCGTGATCCAGTCCCGCCTCCAGAACGACGTCGGCGCCGTCTCCAACGTCCTCACCTCCACCGTGACCAGCATCATCGGCAACACCGTCACGGTGGTCGCATCGATCGTCGCCATGGTCCTGATCGACTGGCGGCTGACCATCCTCGCCGTGATCCTCATGCCCATCCTCGCGGTCATCCAGCGCCGGGTGGGGCAGGTGCGCGCGCGCATTGCGGGACAGACGCAGGAGTCGCTCTCCGAGCTCAGCTCCATCACGCAGGAGACCCTCAGTGTGTCGGGGATCCTGCTGTCCAAGTCCTTCAACCGGCAGCGAACCGAGTCCGCACGCTACGCCGCGGAGAACACGAACCAGGTGGGCCTTCAGGTGAAGCGCGCGATGAGCGGCCAGGGCTTCTTCGCCGTGGTCCAAGTGCTCATGGCGTCCGTCCCGGCGGTGGTGTACCTCGTGGCGGGCTATCTCATCACCGGCGGTGCCGACACCATCACCGCGGGGACCATCGTCGCATTCACCACGGTGCAGGCTCGCCTGCTGCAGCCGCTGATGGGGTTGATGCGCGTGGCCCTGGACCTGCAGACCTCGGTGGCCGTGTTCAGCCGTATCTTCGAGTACCTCGATCTCAGGCCCGCCATCCAGGACTCTCCCGACGCCATCACGGTCGCTGATGCGCCCGGTCCGCGCGGTCGCATCGAGTTCCGCGATGTGGTCTTCCGCTATCCCGACGCCGGCCCCGACGCACGAGCGACCCTCGACGGCATCAGCTTCACCATCGAACCGGGGCAGAACGTCGCGTTCGTCGGTCCGTCGGGAGCTGGCAAGACCACCATCCTGTACCTCGCGCCGCGCTTCTACGAGGTCAGCGGCGGTGCGGTGCTCTTCTCCGGAACGGACGTGCGCGACCTCACCCAGGCGTCCATCATCGACAACGTGGGCATCGTCTCGCAGGAGACCTACCTGTTCCACGCGACCATCCGGGAGAACCTCCGCTACGCCAAGCCGGATGCGACCGATGAGGAGCTCGAGGCGGCCTGCCGCGCGGCGAACATCCATCACGTCATCGCCGGCTTCGACAAGGGATACGACACGGTCGTCGGAGAGCGCGGCTACCGGCTGTCCGGCGGGGAGAAGCAGCGCATCGCGATCGCGCGCGTCCTGCTCAAGGACCCGCCCGTGATCCTGCTCGACGAGGCCACGAGCGCGCTGGACACCGTCTCCGAGCGTGTGGTTCAGGAGGCTCTCGACGAGGCGTCCCGGGGGCGGACGACGCTGTCCATCGCGCACCGGCTGTCCACGGTGATCGGCGCGGACGTGATCCACGTGGTGGAGGCAGGACGCATCGTCGAGTCCGGAACGCATGCCGAGCTCCTCGCCGATGGCGGACTGTACGCCCAGCTGGCGCAGCAGCAGATCGACGCCACCCGCGTGCTCCGGGAAGACATCGCCGAGGCGCCAGCGGTCCTCGAGGCCACGGATGTCCTTGACGAAGACGAAGACCCGCAGCTGGACACCGGCACGATCCGCACCCCGCCGCTGCGGTGACGCGTGGCCGCTGCGGTCCGTGACCGCTATGCTGGCCTGACAATCGAACACGACTCATGGTCGCCGCGGGAGAGTCCGTCACGGACACCGAAGGAGCAAGCCTCCCCGCCAATCTCTCAGGTCAACACACCGCGGAGACCCGGTCACTCTGAAAAGCGATCCACACGGATCCGCCGACGGTGAAAGCACCCCTGGTGTGAAACTCTCAGGCCCATGACAGAGGGGGAGTTCCAGGCGCCGTCCGGCGTCCGGCTCGCCCTTTCGCCGGGAGAATCATGACGGAACCCCGCTACACCCCCCTCCGAGACCGACACGAGGCGCTCGGCGCCGCCTTCACCGACTTCGGCGGATGGATGATGCCGGTGCGCTACACCTCGGATCTCGCCGAGCACAAGGCTGTCCGCGAGAGCGCCGGCCTGTTCGACATCTCCCACATGGCGGAGTTCCTGCTCGCCGGCGCGGATGCGGCCGCGTTCCTCGACTACGCGGTCGCCGGCCGTATCTCCACGATGAAGGTGGGCAAGGCCAAGTACTCGCTGCTGCTCGACGAGCGCGGCGGCATCATCGACGACCTCATCGTGTACCGGATGGCCGATGACCGCTTCCTGATCATCTCCAACGCGGGCAACCGGGACGCCGTCGCCGTTGCGCTCACGGATCGCGCACGCGATTGGGACGCCGGCGTCGCCGAGCGGCTCACGGGTGCCGCGCCCGCGCGCACGGAAGCGCTGGTGGACGACGTCTCTGACGAGATGGCTCTGATCGCCGTTCAGGGCCCGAACGCCCGCGGGATCCTGGAGGCTCTGCCCGGCTTCACCGTGAGCGGCGTGCCGCTCGCCGAGCTCGCCTACTACGCATGGAGCGAAGGCGACTTCGGCGACGCCCCGGTCTTCATCGCTCGCACCGGCTACACCGGCGAGGACGGATTCGAGCTGCTGGTCCCGAACTCCGCCGCGGGCGAGCTGTGGGACGCATTGCTGGCCTCCGGCGCCGACGAGCTGGTCCCCGCCGGTCTCGCAGCGCGCGACACGCTGCGCCTCGAGGCAGGCATGCCTCTGTACGGACACGAGCTGTCGCTCGAGACCGCACCGACTCAGGCCGGCCTCGGCCGGGTCGTCGCCGTCGACAAGGAGGACTTCGTGGGCAAGGACGGGCTGGCCGCGCGCGAGCTCACCGACGCTCCCGTGCTGGTCGGCCTGATCGCCGAGGGCAAGCGCGCCGGCCGTGCCGGATACGACGTCTACCGGGGCGAGGACAAGGTCGGGGAGATCACCTCCGGCGCCCTCAGCCCGACGCTGGGCCACCCCATCGCGATGGCCCTCGTCCACCCCTCGGCGGCCGCCGAGGGCACCGAACTCCAGCTGGATGTGCGGGGGACCCGCATTCCGGCCACCGTGACCACCCTGCCTTTCTACCGGAGGAACCAGTGACCGATCTCAACTCCCTGAAGTACACGTCCGAGCACGAGTGGATCGCCCTCGACGGCGACATCGCGACGATCGGCATCACCTCGTACGCCGCCGCCCAGCTCGGCGACATCGTCTACTTGGATCTGCCTGCCGTCGGCACGCAGATCGCGATCTCGTCCGTGGTGGGCGAGATCGAGTCGACCAAGTCGGTCGGCGAGCTCTACGCTCCGCTGAACGGTGAGGTCGTGGAGACCAATGACGAGGCGGCCGCGGAGCCGTCCCTCGTCAACTCCGAGCCGTTCGACGGCGGCTGGCTGATCAAGGTGCGCGTCTCGGGCGAGCTGCCCGGCGACCTCCTCGACCACGCCGCCTACCAGGCGCTGGTGGGGGAGGCGTGACCCGCTTCCAGGACCGCCACATCGGAACGGACGCCGCGGCGCAGGATGTCATGCTGGACGCGCTCGGCGTCACCAGCGAGGACGGCGACCGCCTCGGTGCGCTCGTCGAGCGCGCGCTCCCGGCGGTCATCCGCGGCGAGCGTCCGGCGTCCGTGCTACCCGAGGCGGCATCGGAGGCGGAGGCCATTGCGGAGCTGCGCGCGCTGGCGTCGCGCAACCGCGTCACCCGGCCGATGATCGGCCTCGGCTACTACGGCACCCTTACGCCGTCCGTGATTCAGCGCAGCGTCCTGGAGAACCCCTCCTGGTACACGGCCTACACGCCGTATCAGCCGGAGATCTCGCAGGGGCGCCTGGAAGCGCTGATCAACTTCCAGACGATGGTGTGCGACCTCACCGGTCTCGACACGGCCAACGCGTCGATGCTGGACGAGTCGACGGCAGTCGCCGAGGGCATGCTCCTTGCACGCCGCGCGTCGCGTGCGAAGACCGACGTGTTCGTCGTCGACGCCGACGCGCTGCCGCAGACGAAGGCCGTGCTGGCCACCCGGGCCGACGCCGTGGGGATCACCCTGGTCGAGGTTGACTTCGCCGCCGGTGAGGAGATGCCCGCCGAGCTGTTCGGCTCGTTCGTGCAGTATCCGGGCGCCTCTGGTCGCGTCTGGGACGTCTCCGGCGTCATCGATGCGACGCACACAGCCGGAGGCCTGTCTGTCGTGGCCGCCGATCTGCTGGCGCTGACCCTCCTGCGGTCACCGGGGTCGATGGGCGCGGACGTCGCGGTCGGCACCACACAGCGCTTCGGCGTGCCGCTGGCGTTCGGCGGACCGCACGCGGGCTACATGGCCGTGCACTCCGGTCTTGAGCGTCAGCTGCCCGGCCGCCTCGTCGGCGTCTCCGTCGATGCGGAGGGCAAGCCCGCGTACCGCCTGTCGCTGCAGACGCGCGAGCAGCACATCCGCCGCGAGAAGGCCACGAGCAACATCTGCACCGCTCAAGTGCTGCTGGCCGTGATGGCCTCGATGTACGCCGTGTACCACGGTCCCGACGGGCTGCGCCGTATCGCGATGGACGTCGCGGGCAAGGCGGCGACGCTGGCGTCCTGGCTGCGCCAGGGCGGGCTCGACATCACGGAAGACGTGTTCTTCGACACCGTCCAGGTCCGGGTCCCCGGTCGCGCATCGGCGATCGTCGCATCGGCGCACGCAGCGGGATACCTCCTGCGCGAGGTCTCGGGCGACGTCGTCGGCATCGCCGTGGACGAGTCGACGACGCTGGGCGACCTGCTTGCCGTGCTTGCCGCCTTCGGCGTCGAGCACCCCGGTGGGATCGTGTTCGGAGCGACGCCCTTCTCCGCCGCGTTCTTGGAGCTGGAGAAGACCTGGGGCGACCTGCGCCGCCGCGAGGAGTACCTGACGCACCCGGTGTTCAGCCTGCACCACAGTGAGACGGCGATGATGCGCTACCTCAAGCAGCTGGCCGATCGGGACTACGCACTGGATCGGGGCATGATCCCGCTCGGCTCGTGCACCATGAAGCTCAACGCCGCGACCGAGATGGCGGCGATCACGTGGCCGGAGTTCGCGGGTCTGCACCCGTTCGCCCCGGCGGAGGACGTGGCGGGCATCCTCGAACTGGTCGACCAGCTCGAAACGTGGCTTGCCGACGTCACGGGGTACGACGCGGTCTCGCTGCAGCCGAACGCCGGTTCGCAGGGCGAGCTGGCCGGGCTGCTCGCGATCCGCGGGTATCACCTGTCGCGTGGCGACGATCACCGCACGATCTGCCTCATCCCGTCCTCAGCGCACGGCACGAACGCCGCGTCCGCGGTGCTGGCCGGCATGAAGGTGGTCGTGGTGGCCACCGACGACCTGGGCAACGTGGACCTCGCCGATCTCAAGGCGAAGATCGCCCAGCACGCGGATGAACTCGGCGCGCTGATGATCACGTACCCCTCGACGTTCGGCGTGTACGAGAGCGACGTGATGGAGGTCACCTCGGCGGTTCACGCCGCGGGAGGTCAGGTGTACATCGACGGCGCGAACTTCAACGCCCTCGTGGGGATCAGCCGTTTCGGCGACCTCGGCGGCGACGTCTCGCACCTCAACCTGCACAAGACGTTCGCCATCCCGCACGGCGGCGGTGGCCCCGGCGTCGGTCCGGTTGCCGCGAAGGCCCACCTGGCGGAGTTCCTCCCGGGACACCCGCAGGCACAGCGTGCCGAGCATGCCGGCGGGCACGTCTTCGCCGGTGGCCCGGTGTCGGGCGCCCCCTACGGCTCCGCCGGCGTGCTGCCGATCTCGTGGGCGTACGTGCGCATGATGGGCGCCTCGGGTCTTCGCGATGCGACGGCGGCAGCGGTGCTGTCGGCGAACTACATCGCCAAGCGCCTCGAGGGCCATTACCCCGTGCTCTACACGGGTGAGGGCGGTTTCGTCGCCCACGAGTGCATCCTCGATCTGCGTCCCCTCAAGGAGGAGACCGGGGTCACCGTCGACGACGTGGCCAAGCGCCTCATCGACTATGGATTCCACGCTCCGACGATGTCGTTCCCGGTCGCGGGCACGCTCATGGTGGAGCCCACTGAGTCGGAGGATCTGGGGGAGGTCGACCGCTTCATTGAGGCGATGATCCAGATCAAGGCGGAAGCCGATCAGGTCGCCGCCGGGGTCTGGCCCGCGGACGACAACCCGCTGGTCAACGCCCCGCACACCGCGGAGTCTGTGATCGCGGGGGAGTGGGCGCACGCCTACCCGCGTGAGCTGGCCGTCTACCCGGTGCACACCCTGGTGCGCACCAAATACTGGCCCCCGGTGCGCCGGATCGACCAGGCGTACGGCGACCGCAACCTCGTCTGCGCCTGCCCCCCGATCGAGGCCTTCGCCTAACCGGCACCACTTCCCGCGAAACACCCCAGCACGTCCGAGAAACCCCCGCAACGCCGGGTTTCTCGGCCGTGCTGGGGTTTCGCGGTTAGAGCGAGCGGTGATGGTGGAACAGCCGGGGCAACGTCGACAGACGTGGAGCATCTGGCTGGCCGCTTCGCGGAGGCCGGCGAGATCAAGGACGTCGCGGACGGCGAGGATCGGTGCGATCCGCGAACGACCAGCGCGGGAGGCCTGCCATGTGGCGACGGATCGAATCCGCAGCCCTCTCGGCGATCATTGCGTCCCGCTCCGCGCCCGGGGCCAGCAGAAGCCGGGGCGTTAGGAGGCGGGGGCGAAGAGGGGAGCGAGGAACGGGGAGGCGAGTGCGAGGGGGTAGCCGATGAAGGCGATCACGTCGATCAGGGTGTGGGCGATCACCAGCGGCATGACGCGCTTCCATCGCAGGTAAAGCCATCCGAAGACCAGCCCCATGAGGATGTTGCCGATCATCGGGCCCTCACCCTGGTAGGAGTGATACGCGCCACGGATCAGCGCGGACGTGACGATGGTCGCGACCGGCCCCACGCCGAGCCGACGGAACCGGTCGAACAGCCAGCCGATCATGATGACCTCCTCCATCACCCCCGAACGCAGCGCGGACAGCACGAGGGTGCCGATGCTCCACCATGCGAGGGTGGACTCCGAGGCCTGCACCGCCACGGTGACGCCGATCAGCCGCCCGAGCAGATAGAGGCCGATCCCCGGCACGCCGATCACGACGACGAACAGCGCGCCGCGTGCCAGGTCCTGACCGATGCGGGTGAAGTCCATGCCCATGGCTCGGAGCGCGTTGCGACCCGGTTCCCAGAGCAGATACACGACGAGGCCCACGAGCATCAGGTCGAAGAACACGTCGAGGCAGTTGTAGACGATGTCCCACACGGGGACGGTGTCCAGCGTCGGATTGAGCTGGGTGCTCTGCTGCGACAGCGGGGTCTCCGACAGGCGCCGCCGCACCAGACGCAGCAGCGAGTACACCGCGGAGGCGCCGAAGGTGGCACTCAGCACCAGCACCACCTCCCACCTCAGACGCGCTCGGGTGTAGGCGGGGGTCACGGCGGCATCGGTCACGTCACGATGCTACGACCGGTGAGCGAGAGGACCGTGCTCCTCTGAGCGCTGGAAAGCCCTCCGGCTGCTCATTGTTCGCAGCCGTCGCGCGCCGGGGTGAGCACGTCCGGCGACCGTCCGCGCCGGGGAGCGAAACAGGCGCCGTCGGCAAGCTCGGACGGCCTCCTGAGCGAAGCCTGAACAGTGAGCGATGTGGTGGTCAAAATGTGTATGCAAGCACATATATGCGCAGCCTGATGACCGGTTCTTTGTGCACATTGCCAATCCCGCCCAGGGTTGACATCGGCCTGTCTCGTATGGCACTTATCACATCGCGCAATGCATGGGGGCTGCGGTAAAAGATCTGTAACGGTTGCGCAGCGGACTTTGCTCAGATCCCCAGCGGAACCTAAAGTTGCCCTAACCCATTGCGCGTCACCGTTGACGTCGCGTGGTTACTTCACCCAATGCACAGGAGGACAAGTGAAGCGCACGAAGATTGCCGTATCCGGCATCGCGCTGCTGAGTGTTGCGGCACTCGCGCTGGCTGGATGCTCGTCGAACGGCGGCGGCACGGACAACCCGAGCTCCGGATCGAGCGCTGATGGTGGTACCAGCACCGGCGACATGATCATCAAGACCAACGGTTCCGAGCCCCAGAACTCGCTCATCCCCGCCAACACGAACGAGGTCGGCGGTGGAAAGATCCTCGACTCGCTCTTCGCTGGTCTGGTCTACTACGACGCAGACGGCAAGCCCGTTCTCGACATGGCGCAGGAGATCAAGCAGGAGGACGCTCAGAACCTGACCGTCACCCTGAAGAAGGGCCAGAAGTTCTCCGACGGCACCGAGGTCAAGGCCGACAACTTCATCAAGGCCTGGAACGACGGCGCGAAGTTCTCCAACGGCTACACCTCGTCCTACTTCTTCGAGGACATCGAGGGTTACGACGGCGCTGCGGACTCCGAGCTCACCGGCCTGGTCAAGGTGGATGACTACACCTTCACCATCAAGCTGAACAAGCCGGCTTCCGACTTCGCTCTGCGTCTCGGCTACTCGGCGTTCTACCCGCTCCCGGACTCCGCCTTCGAGGACATGGCGAAGTTCGCCGAGGCCCCCATCGGCAACGGCCCCTACAAGCTGGCGGGCGACGACGCCTGGCAGCACGACGTCTCCATCTCGCTCGTCAAGAACGAGACCTACGAGGGTGGCCGCGCCGCGAAGAACGACGGTCTCGACATCGTCTTCTACCAGACCGCTGACGCCGCGTACTCCGACCTGCTCGGTGGCAACGTCGACGTGATCGACCAGATCCCGGGCAGCTCGTTCGCGACCTTCGAGAGCGAGCTCGGCGACCGTGCTGTCAACCAGCCCGCCGCGATCTTCCAGTCCTTCACCATCCCGGGGCGCCTCGAGCACTTCTCGGGTGAAGAGGGCAAGCTGCGTCGTGCCGCCATCTCGATGGCCATCGACCGGGCCGAGATCACCAAGACGATCTTCAACGGTACCCGCACCCCGGCGGACGACTTCACGTCGCCGGTCATCGCGGACCGCCCGACGGACCTCGCCGGTGCCGACGTGCTGGAGTTCAACCCGACCAAGGCGAAGGAGCTGTGGGCGCAGGCCGACGCCATCTCGCCGTGGAGCGGTTCGTTCCAGATCGGCTACAACGGTGACTCCAGCCACGGCGAGTGGGTCGACGCTGTCAGCAACCAGCTGAAGAACAACCTCGGTATCGAGGCCTCGGGCAACGCCGTTCCGACGTTCTCCGACTTCCGCAAGCAGGTCACGGACCGCGCCATCCAGACGGCGTTCCGCACCGGCTGGCAGGCCGACTACCCGGGTGTCTACAACTTCCTGGGCCCGCTCTACTCCTCCGCTGCAGCTGACGGCAAGGGCTCCAACGACGGCGACTACAAGTCGCCCGAGTTCGACGCCGCGCTCACCGCTGCGATCTCGGCGACCGACGCCGCTGCGGCCAAGGACGGCTTCAAGAAGGCCGAGGAGATCCTCCTCGCCGACCTGCCGGCCATCCCGCTGTGGTACTCCAACGTGACCGGTGGCTACGCCGAGGGCGTCCAGAACGTCCAGTTCGGCTGGAACTCGGTTCCGCTCTTCTACGAGATCACCAAGTAACACCGACTGATCTCCTCCCGCGAGGCGGTGACGAACGTCACCGCCTCGCGGCCTGTTCATCAACCCTCGCGTTTTCACGAGAAACGCGACACCATGCTCGTAGCACGCGGATCGCGCGATGCGAGCTGTCATTTTGGAGGGAGAGCGGATGGTCGGTTACATCATCAAACGCTTCCTGCAGGTGATCCCCGTGTTCTTCGGGGCAACCCTGCTCATCTACTTCATGGTCTTCGCCATGCCGGGCGACCCGATCGCGGCCCTCTTCGGCCAGCGCGTGCCCAACCCGGCCCAGCTGGCGGAGATCCGGGCGCGGTACCACCTGGACGACCCGTTCATCGTGCAGTACTGGTACTACGTCACCGGTGTGTTCACCGGGAACCTGGGAAAGACCTACTCCGGTCAGGACGTCGCCGTCGTGCTGGGCCGGACCCTTCCGGTCACCGCCCGCCTCGCGGTCCTGGCGATCGGACTGGAGTTCCTTCTCGCCGTCATCATCGGTACGATCTCGGCACTCACCAAGGGCAAGTTCCTCGACATCTCCTCGCTGGTGATCAGCCTGCTGTTCCTGGCCATGCCGATCTTCGTGATCGCGTTCCTGGCGCAGTACTTCCTGGCGATCCAGTGGGGCTGGTTCAAACCCACCGTTCCGCAAGAGGCGGGCTGGGGTGATCTCTGGTTGCCAGCCATCGTGCTGGGCGTCAGCATGTACGCCACCAGCATGCGCCTGATGCGCGGCTCGGTGATCGACACCCTCAACCAGGACTGGGTGCGTACGGCATACAGCAAGGGACTCTCGCGCTCGCGCGTGCTCCCCGTGCACGTGCTCCGCAACTCGCTGATTCCCGTGGTGACCAACTCGGCCACCAACTTCGGTGTGCTCCTGGTGGGCGCGACCGTGACCGAGGGAATCTTCAACGTCCCCGGTGTGGGAAACCAGCTCTTCAAGGCAGTGCAGCTGCAGGAGGGGACGACGATCGTCTCCTTCGTGACCGTGTTCGTGATCCTGTATGTGCTCGTGAACCTGGTCGTGGACCTGCTGTACGTCGTGCTCGACCCAAGGATCCGTTATGCCAAGTGATGAGATGACGCCTCCGGAGGCGTCGATGAACCTCCGGGACATGACCTCGATGGACCCGTCGCAGGTGCCCACCGAAGTCGCGCCGGTCACACGCGGCGCAGATCACTACGTCGCCGAGGTCCTGACGGACACCATCTCGGTGGACGAGGTCCGTGTCGGCGAGAAGCGCTCCAACCTCTGGCTGGACGCCTGGCGGGACCTGCGTCGTCGCCCGCTGTTCTGGCTCTCTCTGCTCGTGGTGCTGGTCATCCTGCTCATGGCGCTGTTCCCCAGCATGTTCACCAGCATCGCGCCCAACAACGGGTGTGAGCTCAGCAACAGCAACAAGGGGCCGACGGGCGAGCACTGGCTCGGCTTCACGCGTCAGGGCTGCGACATCTGGGCGCGCATCGTCTTCGGTGCGCAGACCTCGCTGTCCGTCGGTCTGCTGGCCACCCTCATCGGATCGGTGATCGGTCTGATCTTCGGTGCCTTCGCGGGCTTCTACGGCGGGTGGCTGGACTCCATCCTCTCGCGCGTGGGCGACATCTTCTTCGCCATCCCGTACATCCTCGCGGCGATCGTCGTGATGAGCGTGCTCTCGCAGTACCGCAACCCGTTCATCATGGCGCTGGCCATCGGTGGGTTCGCCTGGGCGAGCACGGCGCGTGTGGTGCGAGCGGAGGTCATCCGCGTTCGTCAGCTGGACTACGTGATGGCCTCGACGGCGCTCGGCATGTCCCGGTTCCGCACGATGCTCTCGCACGTGATCCCGAATGCGATCGCTCCGCTGATCGTGGTGACCACGATCAGCCTGGCCAGCGCCATCGTGGCCGAGGCCACGCTGTCGTTCCTGGGCCTCGGGCTCGGATCGGAGACCATGAGCTGGGGCCTGGACATCAGCCAGGCGCAGGCGAGCATCAAGGTGGCGCCGATGGCGCTGATCTACCCGTCCATCGCGCTGACGGTGACGGTGCTCGCATTCATCATGCTCGGTGAGCTGATCCGCGATGCCCTCGACCCGAGGGCGAGGGCCCAGCGATGACCGCGACGGAAGGAATCGGCTCGGTGAGCAACACCCCGCTGCTGTCGGTGCGTGATCTGAAGATCACGTTCGGAACGAAGAAGGCCACCCGCGAGGTCGTTCACGGCGTCAGCTTCGACATCTTCCCCGGCGAAACCGTCGCCATCGTGGGAGAGTCGGGCTCGGGCAAGTCGACGACTGCCTCGGCGATCATCAATCTGCTGCCCGGCACCGGCCGGGTCACCGGCGGGTCCATCTCGCTGGACGGACGGGAGCTCACCACGCTCACCCGCCCGCAGATGGAGTCGCTGCGCGGACGGGAGATCGGATACGTCCCGCAGGACCCGATGTCCAATCTCAACCCGGTGTGGAGCATCGGCTTCCAGGTGGCCGAGGCCGTCCGGGCCAACAGCGACGGCCGGTTGAGCCGCGCGCAGGTGAAGGCACGCACGATCGAGGTGCTGAAGCAGGCCGGCCTCGCCGACGCGGAGCGTCGCCTGGGGCAGTTCCCGCATCAGTTCTCCGGCGGTATGCGCCAGCGTGCGCTGATCGGAATCGGCCTCGCTGCTGACCCGCGCCTGCTCATCGCCGACGAGCCGACGTCCGCGCTCGATGTGACGGTGCAGCGTGTGATCCTCGATCACATGGCGTCCCTCACGCGTGAGAAGGGCACCTCCGTGCTTCTGATCACGCACGATCTGGGTCTGGCCGCGGAGCGTGCCGAGAAGATCATCGTGATGAACCAGGGCAGCATCGTGGAGTCGGGGCCGAGCCGCGAGATCCTCCAGCACCCGCGTCACCCGTACACCCAGCGTCTCGTCGCGGCCGCGCCTTCGCTGGCGTCCAAGCGGATCGAGATCGCGGTGCGCGAGTCGGGTGAGGAGCCCCGCCCCGTCACGGGCATGTTCGACACCCCCACGGTGCGCGTGGAGGGCCTGACGAAGGACTACCGCATTCGTCAGGGCGCGTTCGGCAGCGTGCCGTTCCGTGCCGTCGACAACGTCTCCTTCGGCATTCCGCGAGGAAAGACGCTGGCGCTGGTGGGCGAGTCCGGTTCGGGCAAGTCGACCGTCGCGAAGATGGTGCTGAAGCTGGAGGATCCCACCGCCGGCGTCATCGAGGTCGACGGCAAGGACGTCTCCAAGCTGGATCGTGCCGGCACACTGGCGCTGCGGCGACGCATGCAGCCCGTGTTCCAGGACCCGTACAGCTCGCTGGATCCGCTTCGCAGCATCGGATCGCTGATCGAGGAGCCGATGCGCATCCACCACGTGGGAACGTCGGCGGAGCGTGACGCACGCGTGCGTGAGCTTCTCGACCAGGTCGCGCTGCCGCAGCGGCTGGCCGAGCGCTATCCGAACGAGCTGTCCGGCGGTCAGCGTCAGCGCGTGGCCATCGCTCGCGCGCTCGCTCTGAAGCCCGACATCGTCGTGCTGGACGAGGCGGTCTCCGCGCTCGACGTGCTGGTGCAGGACCAGATCCTGCAGCTGCTCGCTCAGCTACAGGACGAGCTGGGTCTGACCTATCTCTTCATCACACACGACCTGGCCGTGGTGCGCGTCGCCGCCGACCTCGTCTGCGTGATGGAGAAGGGCGTGGCCGTGGAGCAGGGGACGGTGGACGAGATCTTCGCCAACCCGCAGCAGGAGTACACGCAGCGTCTCCTGGCCGCGATCCCCGGCGCCGACATCGAGCTCGGCATCAGCTGACTCGTACGCACCGAAGGGCGTCCCGCGCGAGCGGGGCGCCCTTCGTCGTCTCGGAGGTCTCGCACCCGCGACCGGTAATCTGCTGAGGTGAACACAGCACGCCCGAATCGTCATGTCATGCGCTCGATGTCCGGCTACATCGCCACCGCGATCGCCGCCGCCCTCGGTCTCTTCCTGCTCGGCGACGCCGTGCTGCGTGCCGGATGGGCGCAGACGATGCTCTGGGCACCGTGGGTGTTGCTGGTGGTCTGGGCGGTGTACGTCGGAATGGCCGCATCCACCATCGCCACGGACGACGACGCGGTCGACGTGCAGAATCTGTTGCGCCGTCACCACATTCCGTGGGGGAGTGTCACCGACATCGATCTGCGTTACCAGCTCGTGCTTCAGCTGCGTGACGACAAGCCGGTGACCTGCATGGGCGGCCCCGCCCTCGCGCGTCGCGGCCAGCAGGTGACGAAGCTCGGTCAGAGCCGCGCGGACGCTGCCGAGGCCACGCTGCAGGGTCTCCGCGGCCGCTGGAGCGCATCGCGCCACCGCGCCGAGGCGCAGGGCGCCGTGACGCACACGTGGGACTGGTTCCTGGTCGGAAGCTTCGTGGTCCTCGTCGTGTGGGCACTC
This sequence comes from Microbacterium sp. GXS0129, assembly GCF_044769785.1. NCBI lineage: Bacteria > Bacillati > Actinomycetota > Actinomycetes > Micrococcales > Microbacteriaceae > Microbacterium > Microbacterium sp. GXS0129. The sequence continues at coordinate 1,190,215 of NZ_JBIZVZ010000001.1, forward strand.
GTCGCGCTCATGCAGAGCTGATCGGCGCGCTGATAGTCGTCATTCGGGCTGTCCTTCATAGCTTCAACCGACGTATGCTCGGGCTGGCCGCCAGTATGACTGCGATCAGGCCAAGAACCCCCACAAAGACGAACAGCGCTGCCCGTCCAGACCACACCTCAACCAGGACCCCCGCAAGGAACGGGGAGAACGGCACGAAGATTCCCGCTGCCACCTGTGCGGCAGACCCGAGGCGGCCCGTCATCTCCTCGGGACCAGAACCAAACAGATAGCCCATGAGTGCACCGTTCAGAGCCGGTATGAATAGCACGTTGGCAAAACAGGCGGGAAGGAGCCACCAGACGTTCGGGAACGCGCACGCGATGAGCAGGCCCGTCACGGCCGCCAGCGCGGCAGTGAGAACAACCTGCATTCCCAACGTGAACCGCTTGTTCAGCGGGCCGACCAGCGCGGCCCCCGCCACGCCTCCGAGGCCCGCGGCCACCTCTGTCAAGGCGATGAGGTACGGCTGTGTGCCGATACTGCCAAGCCCGATGACGATAGCGAACTGAATGCCGAGAAAGGGCAGATTGAGAGCGCACGCGGTGATGAATGTGAGCCGGATGGCCGGCGTGCTCCAGATGTGTCGTAGCCCAGCGAGCGCGTCACTCAGAACTCCGCGGACATAGCTGCGTGAAGACTCTGCGCCGGCGTCCGTTGTCACAACGCGGTGGGGACCTAGTGGCGCCGTGATCACGGTGATACAGATCGCAGCGATGAGATAGCCCACTGAGTTCGCGAGAACTGTCAGAGCGCTGCCCAGAGTGATGAGCACGCCGCCGACGGGAGAACCGATGAGACCTGCAATGGTGTCGCGAGCGTCGTCGATGGCGATCGCTTGGGGGAGTTGATCGCGAGACACGAGATTTCGGACCGCACCGTTCTGTGCCGGCTGGAAGAACGTCATCGCCAACGTGGAAAGCCCCGCCGCCGTCGCGACTGCGATCGACGCGGGGCCGTCGATGGAGAGAACAACTGCACACACACCCCACGAAACGCTCGCTACCAGGGCAGAGACGATGAGGGTCAAGCGCCGAGGCCATCGGTCCGCGTATACCCCGGCCAAGAGGCCAACTCCTACCGAGAGGAGCGACGTTGCTCCTGCGATGGTGCCCGCGGTCGCGGCTGATCCGGTGACCTCCAGCAGGATGAGCGGGATTGCAATCGCAGCGATCCCCGACCCCAGAGAACTAGCGAACTGCCCGGCCATCAGGAGCCCGAATCCGCGATTGCGTCGCAGCGGTATCGGTGCTCCCTCGACGCTGGTGTCACTCCCGAATCCGCTATCCATGAGTTTGGCCCGATTCGGTCGAGCCGGTGCCCAAGCGGCCCTTCTCGCGAAGTAAGTCCAGAACTCGTGCATCGAGATCACTTCGTATCCGTCGCTGAGGGGCGCCATCTGTGGCGGAGAATCCACATTGACGCCACCTGGTCCGTCGCTTCTCCGGACTGAGGCGGGCGCCCCATACGTCGCCCAACGTGAGTTCTGGATGCCCAACGGCCTCCCAGCAGCTCACGACACTACCGTCGGCATCAACAACGGTCCCCGTTTCGCATTCAACGTCGCCGCACATTGCGCACGGCGCACTCCAAGCCGGTTCAGGAATCTGCAGTCCTAGATCGATGGCTCTCTCGTAGGCTTCAACACACGCGTCCAATGCGTCGTCACCCCACGCGACGGTACCGTCGTAAACGCCGGCGTCGTGAATGAGGTCAAGGCTCACTATTGGAGCGTCGGCGAATGAGAGAGATGCGATGTCCTCAACTGCCGATAGGATCGTCGACACTGACGAGGCGGTGACGTTCAGCCGGAAATTCCAGAGCACTCCTTCGACCATTGCCGCCTTCCGTATGTTCTCCAGCACGTGGTCATAGGTGGGGTGTCCGCCGCGAGTCCTTCGTGTGACGTCATGACTGCTCTTGCCTCCGTCCAGAGAGACTTGCAGCTGGTCGAGTCCGAGCGCACGTAGAGAAGCGAGAGTGCGAGCGCTGAGGCGGGTGCCGTTGGTCACCGCCGAAGCACTCAGAGGGAGGAAACTTCCGAACTCTCGCAATATGGTCGCACACAGGTCCGGACGTAGGAGCGGTTCGCCGCCGAACAGCGTTAGCGCGAGCGAATGTGCATTGTGCTTACCTGCGCGGTCGTTCACGAATTGCGCGGCCGCACGGATGACGGATAGATCAATGAAACGCCGGGCGATTCGAGGTGCGAGGCCGCCGCCATCAGCTGGTGCTGTGTTCTGGAAGCAATACGGGCACGCGAGGTTGCACGATGTCGTGGTCGTCACCGTGACATGATGAACGCCAGTTCCGGCGATGTCTACCCCTGCAAGATCAGGGAGCTCAGCAATGATGTCAGCGTCACTCCACCCGAAATATTCGGGAGTGTTCTCTGCGCGGAGCGCATTCCCTGGCGTGAGCACCCAAATCGAATCCTCTGAGCGGACAACTCGAGGACGTATGGTAGTCATCTGCGAAATCTCCTTCTGGGGCGAGGAGGAGGCGGCCGCAGCGACCGCCTCCTCCGGTCGTGGTTCCTGATCCGATCGAAAGGCTCACACCTTGATGATTAGTCAAGACTTGGTGTAGACCAAACAGATCTTGATTCCCTTGCCCGGCTGCTGAACAAATCGCTCGAACTTGATTTCTTTCCCTCCCTTCGGTGTATTTTCTTCTTTGATGTTGCGGACCGCAACGTGATGAAACCTGGTCTTCGTGTAATGGCAACCGGCCGAATGCACCGGGCGCTGTAGATGCGAACACTGCATGTATGAATCCACACGAATGTCCCATTCGTGTGGATTCTGCAGAAGCAGACTGCTGATGATCCCCAGATCTTCAGAGCATCCCAGATTGCTCAACGAAAAACTATCGTCCGTAGGGAGTGGTGTCAAGGCCGCGACAGCCGCATGGGGATCGATGGCCACCAAGGTGTATTAACCACATTGCAGTTGCATTAACCACATTGCAGTTGCATTAACCACATTTGCTTGCTTTGAGTACATTGTCCTTTCGCCGCAACACAAAGACACGGGCCCGGGAGCAGATGCTCCCGGGCCCGTGCTGTATCAGCGCAGTGTGATCACCGTGGGGTGATTACTTCTGCCATCCGATGTCCTGCACCTTGCCGACGTAGAACTGGCCGGCGCCGTAGTTGGCGAGGCCCTTCTTCATGGCGACCATGGTGGGACCGTTGTACAGCGGCATGATGCCGGCGGTCTCCTTGAAGATCTCGGCCTCGAGCTTGTTACCGGCCTTGATCTGCTCGTCGGGGTCTGCGATCGCGCCGACCTCCTTGACCTTCTCGTCGATCTCCGGGGTGCCGGTGCCCGACAGGTTCAGCTGGCTGTCCGAGCAGTAGACCTGGCAGAAGTCGCCGAAGCCGTACGGGTTGGAGGAGCTGAAGCCCATGAGGAACATGCCGAACTCACGGTTGGTGTAGACGTCCGAGAAGTCCGAGGAGGGGCGGTTGTTGATCGCCGCGTCCACGCCGATCTCCTTGAGCATCGAGTTGATGGCCTTGGCCTGCGATGCGGAGATCTCGTTGTCGCCGAGGGTGGTGAAGACGAACGACAGCTTCTTGCCGTCCTTCTCGCGGATGCCGTCCGAACCGGCCTTCCAGCCGGCGTCGTCCAGGATCTTGGCCGCGGCTTCCTTGTCGTAGTCCAGACCCGACTCAGCGAAGTTGTCGCTGTAGCCCGGCTGGAAGGAGTACTGCGCGAACGAGCCGGGGAGCGGCTCGGTGTAGTCCATGCCCTGGAAGCGGATCTTGGCGATGACCGAACGGTCGATGCCCTTCATGATCGCCGTACGGACCTCGAGGTCACCGAGCACCGGGTCAGCGGAGTTCAGCATCATCAGCGAGTTGGACGGGGTGCCCGCCTCGCGGATCTCGATGCCGTCCATGTCCTTGACCTGCGCGAGGCGGTCCTTGTTGCCCACACCGGCAGCGTCCAGCTCGCCGTTCTTGAAGGCGTTGATCTCGGCGCTGTCCTCAAGTGCGCGGTAGGTGCGCGAGTCGAGCAGACCCTTGTCGCCCCACCAGGCGTCGTTGCGCTTGAAGGAGATGGTGCCGTTGTTCTTGTCGTACTTGTCGACCGTGTACGGACCGGCGCCCCACTCGGGGTGCGGGTTCTCGATGTACGCCGTGTTGAACGTCTCGGCGTCCTTGGCGGCCTCGGGGTTGATGATGTTCTCGAAGAGAGCGTTCACCCAGGCGTAGATGCCGTTGTAGGTGACGACGGCCTGACGCTCGTCGGCGCCCATCGTGACCGAGGTGATCTTGCTGTAGCCGTCGGTGTTGCTGGAGACGAAGTTCTCGTCGGAGCCGTTGTTGGCCTTCCAGGTGGCCTCGAAGGACTTCCAGTCGATCGGCGTGCCGTCGTTGTACTGGGCCTTCGGGTTGATCGTGTATGTGACAACCGTGTTTCCGTCCTTCACCTCGGACTTGACGTCCGTGAGGAAGTCGGTGTTGAAGTGGTAGGTGCCGTCGGCGTCGTACAGGGCCAGCTGCGGGTTGTACCAGCGCCAGAAGTCGAGCGTGTACTTCGTTCCATCGCCGTGGAAGGTGTTGAACTGCGCCGAGATCTCGACGGTTCCCGTGGTCAGGGAGCCGCCCTCCTTGATGTTGTCGCGCGGCTGCAGGTTGAGACCCTCGAGCGCGGAGCTGGTGCTTCCGTCGCTGGGCTTCTCAGATGCGTTGCCGCCACCATCGTTGGAGCTGCCGCAACCGGACAGCATCAGTGCTCCGGCAACGATTGCAGCGGCTGCGACGACGTAGCGCCGCTTGGTTGCAATGGACATGTGTGAACCTCCTTGGCCACGGGTTCGCGGCCGGGACTGTGTGTTTTTCACGAGAGATACCTCGTTCTCTTCACCCGGAAACGGGGGTCAGGCGACCTCCGCTGTGGTGGATGAGGAGCTGAAGTGACAAGCATCGCTGTGATCGGGTCCGTGCAGCAAGAGCGCGGGGGGCACGGTTTCACAACGGTTTCTATCGGATTCGCTTGTCAGGCTTTGGTAGAGCGGGCACCGGGTGACGAACGGGCAGCCGGCGGGGCGATCGGCCGGGCTCGGCAGGTCGCCGGTGAGCACGATGCGATCGCGACTGCGCTCGACAACGGGGTCGGGAACGGGGATGGCGGACAGCAGCGCCTGCGTGTAGGGGTGGCGCGGGTTCTCGAACAGCGCGTCCACGTCGCCGAACTCGACGAAGCGCCCGAGGTACATCACACCCACGCGGTCGGCGATGTGACGGACGACAGAGAGGTCGTGAGCCACGAACAGGTACGACAGGTTCAGCTTGGCCTTGAGCTCCTCCAGCAGGTTGATCACACCCGCCTGAATGGAGACGTCGAGCGCGGAGACCGGCTCGTCCAGGACGACGAGGCGCGGATTCGTGGCCAGCGCACGCGCAATGCCGATGCGCTGGCGCTGACCGCCCGAGAAGGCGGACGCGAACCGCTCGATGTGGGCCTGGTTCAGCCCCACCAGGTCCATCAGCTCGGTGACGCGCTCCTGGACGTCGCCCTCATAGCCCATGGAGCGCAGCGGCTCGGCGAGGATGTCGCCCACCGTCATGCGCGGGTCCAGCGCGCCCATCGGGTCCTGGAAGACGATCTGGGCGTTGCGGCGCAGCTGACGCTCGGCGTGGCCGCCACGCACGGTGGAGACATCCGTGCCGGCGAGCACGACGGTGCCCGACTGCGGCTTCATGTCCATGATCTCCAGCAGCGTGGTGGACTTGCCGGATCCGGACTCACCGACGATCGCGAGAGTCTCGCCCTCGCGGATGTCGAAGCTGACGCCGTCGACGGCGTGGACGGTTCCGACGCGGCGCTTGACGAGCGCACCCTTCGTCATCGGGAACTCGCGGCTGAGGTCGGTCACCTCGAGTACGACCTCGCGCTCCTCACGGGGGACACGCTGCAGCGGCGCTTCCGGGATCTCAGGGACCGGGTACACGTCGCCCTGGGCGGTGCGGTCGAGGCGAATGCACGCCGCGCGGTGATCGGGATCGCCGTCCACCGCGACGAGCGGCGGCTCCGTGGTTCGGCAGGCCTCGGTGGCGATGGGGCACCGGGCGGCGAACGGGCACGCGTCGGGGAGGTTGATGAGGATCGGCGGGTTGCCCGGGATCGGGACGAGCGGCGCCTTGGCTCGCTGGTCCACGCGCGGGATGGCCGCCAGCAGGCCGATCGAGTACGGCATGCGGGTGTTCTGGAACAGCTCGTCGACGGGTGCCTGCTCCACCGGCTTGCCGGCGTACATCACCAGCACGTCGTCCGCGCTGTGAGCGACAACACCCATGTCGTGGGTGATCAGCAGAACACCGGCCCCGGTCTCCTCCTGGGCGCGATCGAGGACGTCGAGGATCTGTGCCTGAATGGTGACGTCCAGGGCCGTGGTGGGCTCATCGGCGATGATCACACGCGGGTTGTTGGCCATGGCGATGGCAATGACCACACGCTGACGCATGCCGCCGGAGAACTCATGGGGGAATGCGCGCATCCGCTCCTGCGGGCGCGGGATGCCGACGATGCGAAGCAGCTCCACCGCCCGGTCGAACGCCGCCTTGGCGGAGATCTTCTTGTCATGCGCCTGCAGCGCCTCGATCAGCTGGTCGCCGATGGTGAACACCGGGGTCAGCGACGAGAGCGGATCCTGGAAGATCATCGAGATGTCCTTGCCGCGCACGCGCGACATCTGGGCATCGCTGAGACCGAGCAGCTCACGACCCTCGTACTGGATGGAGCCGGTGATGTTGGCCGACTTGCCGTGCAGGCCCATCACCGCCAGCGAGGTGACGGACTTGCCCGAGCCCGACTCGCCGACGATCGCGAGGGTCTTGCCCGGGTGCAGGTCGAAGGAGACGCCGCGAACGGCGTTGACGACGCCCGCTTCGGAGGGGAAGCTGACGGCCAGGTCGCGGACGGAGAGCAGCGGAGCGCTCACGCGGTTCCTCCAGAGTTCGAGTTGGGATCCAGCGCGTCACGCAGACCGTCGGAGATGAAGGCCATCGACACGGTCAGCAGCGTCAGGATGGCGGCGGGGAAATAGAACAGCCACGGCGCGCTGGTGACCTGGTTCGAGCCGGAGCCGATCAGCGATCCGAGCGAAACGTCCGGGGACTTCACGCCGAAGCCGATGAAGGAGAGGCCCGTCTCCGCCATGACGGCGCCGACGAGTCCGAGCGTGAACTGGATGATCAGCAGCGAGCCGATGTTGGGCACGATGTGGCGGAGCACGATCTTGAAGCCCGACACTCCCATGTACCGTGCCGCGGTGACGTAGTCCTGCTCGCGGACCGACAGGGCGATCGCCCACACGGTGCGCGCAGTGAAGAACCAGCTGATCGCCGTCATGACGATCGCGATGACCAGCCAGTTGCCGCCGGCCTTGTTGGAGATCATCGCGAGGATGAGGAAGGTCGGCACGATCATCAGGAAGTGGATGACGAACAGCACGAGGCGCTCGTATGCGCCGCGGAAGTACGCGGCAGACGCACCCAGCACCGCCGCGATGACGGTGCTGCCGATGGAGACGATGAGGGCGATCATCATCGACTGCTTGAGACCATGCGCGGTCGCGGCGAACATGTCGTTGCCCGCGCTGTTGGTTCCCCACCAGTGACCGTTCTCGCCGGGGGGAGTGGAGAGACTGAGGAAGTCGGTGTCGAGGAAGTTGAACGGCGCAATCAGCTCGCCCAGCGTCGCGAAAAGCACGAGCAGAGCGAAGATGATGAGCCCTGCGACGGCGGTCTTGTTGCGCCAGAACCGGCGCACATACAGACGGAGCGTGCCACGCGATTTCCCGCGCGGGGCGGTGACGACCGCCGCCGTCATCGCATCGGCGCCGCTGACGTCGCGCACGGCCTCGTCGTAGGTGACCTCGGCGTTCACGCGGGCTTCCGTGGGCTGGTCGGGAATGCTCATCAGCTCACCCTCACTCTCGGGTCGAGCGCTACGACGGCGATGTCGGCGAGCAGCGCTCCAATGGCGGTCATGACAGCGCTGAAGGCCGCGATGGCGACGACGCCGTGGATGTCGTTCTTGGCGATGGTGGTGATGAAGTACCGCCCCATGCCCTCCCACTGGAACACGCTCTCGGTGAGGATCGCGCCGGTGAACATTCCGGGGATCGAGAACGCGATGGAGGTGACCACCGGGATCAGAGAGGTGCGCAGTGCGTGCTTGCGCACGGCCTGCGAGCGTGTGAGGCCCTTCGCGCGGGCGGTGCGCACGTAGTCGGCGCCGATGTTGTCCAGCAGCAGGGAGCGCTGGAGGAAGTAGGTTCCGGCGTAACCGGTGACGACCAGCACGATGGTCGGCAGGGTGAGGTGCTGGAGCGTGTCGACGATGACGGGCCAGAACCCCTGGACGCCGTCGCTGCGGGCGCCGGTGACGTAGAAGACACGGGTGCCGACCGCGTTGTTGAACGCGATGGCCATGATCACGATGCCGAGGCCGGCGACGATGACCGGCAGGTTCATCGTGATGGTGGAGATGAACTGCACCACGCGGTCAGTGGCGCTGTACTGCTTCGACGCCGTCCAGACCGCCAGGGCGATGCCGATGACGGTCATGAGGATGGTGGCACCGAGCAGCAGCTCCGCGGAGTTCCAGATACGGAAGGCCACCTGCTCGTTGACGCTCTCGCCGACCGGGCTCTTCCCCCAGTCCCAGCGGGTCACGACGGAGGAGAGCCAGCCCCACCAGCGCTCCAGCAGCGGGACCTTGTCGTTCAGTCCGTACTGCGAGAGAGCGGCATCCGCGATGGCCTCCGGTACGGGAGGGTTTCGTCCCGTGTAGTTGGACCGCGGGTTCAGGAACAGCGACGCCAGGAAATAGGTGAGGTTGGTGGCGACGAAGATCATCGCGAGCCATCCCAGCGTCCGGCGGACGAGATACCTCAGCACGAAGGCCTACCTCCAGATTTGCATCGGTACATCGAACCCGTCCTCCACATTTGACAGTTCCACATGAGGTTCATGTGAACTTCTGCACGATACCCCTCGGTTACCGATGTGTCGAAATATCGGCACGGGGTGTTCGCCTATTCCTGTGCTCAGTACATCACGGCGGTAACGTGCGGCGGTCGGTGCACAGGACCCCTCGGGTGCGCTCCGACCGCACCTCATTCGATCACAGACCTCCGTCCTGCGGCAGGGGGTGCACAGCTTTCGTTCACCTGACGTGCTGTAGAATTCCGGGGCCGATTCTCTTCGGTGTTCCCAGATCTACAAGGATTTCCCTTCATGGCGCACGCCCTCCGCTCTGACCTCCGTAATGTCGCGATCGTCGCTCACGTCGATCACGGCAAGACGACCCTCGTCGACGCCATGCTGCGCCAGACCGGCTCCTTCGGCGAGCACGCTCACGTCGAGGAGCGCGCGATGGACTCGAACGACCTCGAGCGCGAGAAGGGCATCACCATCCTCGCGAAGAACACCGCGATCACGTACAACGGCAAGCACACCGACGCCCCGGTGACGATCAACGTGATCGACACCCCGGGTCACGCCGACTTCGGCGGCGAGGTCGAGCGCGGACTGTCCATGGTGGACGGCGTCGTGCTGCTCGTCGACTCCTCCGAGGGCCCGCTGCCGCAGACGCGCTTCGTGCTGCGCAAGGCGCTCGAGGCGAAGCTGCCCGTGATCCTCGCGGTCAACAAGACCGACCGCCCCGACGCTCGCATCGAGGCCGTCGAGGCCGAGGCGCAGGATCTGCTGCTGGGGCTCGCGTCCGACCTGGTCGACGACGTGCCCGACCTGGACGTGGATGCGCTGCTCGACGTTCCGGTGGTGTACGCGTCCGGCCGTGCCGGTGCGGCGTCGCGCAACCGTCCGGCCGATGGCGAACTGCCTGACAACGACGACCTCGAGCCGCTGTTCGAGGCGATCCTCCAGCACATCCCGGCCCCCGCGTACGACGACGAGGCGCCGCTGCAGGCCTGGGTCACCAACCTCGACTCCAGCCCGTTCCTCGGCCGCCTCGCTCTGCTGCGCGTGTTCAACGGAACCCTGAAGAAGGGTCAGACCGTGGCGTGGGTTCGCGCCGACGGAACCACGAGCAACGCTCGCATCACGGAACTGCTCAAGACCCGCGCGCTCGAGCGCTACCCCGCCGAGGAGGCCGGCCCCGGTGACATCGTCGCCATCGCCGGCTTCGAGGACATCACCATCGGCGAGACCATCGCCGACCCCGAGGACGTCCGCCCGCTGCCGATGATCCATGTCGACGACCCGGCCATCTCCATGACCATCGGCACCAACACCTCGCCGCTCGTGGGCAAGGTGAAGGGCCACAAGCTCACCGCCCGCATGGTGAAGGACCGCCTCGACCGCGAGCTGATCGGTAACGTCTCGCTTCGCGTCGAGGACATCGGCCGCCCGGATGCCTGGGAGGTGCAGGGCCGCGGTGAGCTGGCGCTGGCCATCCTCGTCGAGAACATGCGCCGCGAGGGCTTCGAGCTCACGGTGGGCAAGCCGCAGGTGGTCACCAAGAAGATCGACGGCAAGGTGCACGAGCCCTTCGAGCACCTCACCGTGGACGCCCCCGAGGAGTACCTCGGCGCCATCACCCAGCTCCTCGCTGCCCGCAAGGGCCGCATGGAGGGCATGACGAACCACGGCACCGGCTGGGTGCGCATGGAGTTCGTCGTTCCGTCGCGCGGTCTGATCGGCTTCCGCACGGAGTTCATGACCACCACGCGCGGCACCGGCATCGCCAACGCCATCTCGCACGGCTACGAGCCTTGGGCCGGCCAGATCGTCACCCGTCAGAACGGCTCCATCGTGGCCGACCGCTCCGGCGTGGTCACCCCGTTCGCCATCATCGCCCTGCAGGAGCGCATGAGCTTCTTCGTGCAGCCGCAGGACGAGGTGTACGAGGGCATGGTCATCGGCGAGAACTCGCGCAGCGACGACATGGACGTGAACATCACCAAGGAGAAGAAGCTCACCAACATGCGCTCCTCCACGGCCGACACGTTCGAGTCCATGACCCCGCCGCGCGTGCTGTCGCTCGAGGAGAGCCTGGAGTTCGCCCGCGAGGATGAGTGCGTCGAGGTCACGCCCGAGAAGGTGCGTATCCGCAAGGTGAACCTGGACGCGACTGAGCGCGCTCGTGCTGCGGCGCGTCTCAAGAAGCAGGACGCGAACGCCTGAGCCTGATCACACGAAGCCCCGCGGTGCGCGCCACCGCGGGGCTTCGTGGTGTCCGGCGCAGTCGGTCAGCGCAGCTCGCTGATGAGCACGGCCATGGTGCCGGGCTCTCGTGCCGTGAAGACGTGGGGCGCGTCGCCGGCGTAGGTGAGGTAGTCCCCGGGGTTCATCGTCACGGGCGCGTCGCGAGGGCCGACATCGGCCCGTCCCGAGATCAGCACGACGTGCTCGGTGGTGCCGCTGAGGTGAGGGCGGGAGTCGCGGGTGCCGCCCGGCTCTGCCTGCAAGAGATAGATGTCGCGGCGCGAGTTCGGGGGAGCGGTCGACAGCAGCGTCGCGCTATAGGTGGCCGCGGCTGCCGGAACACCGCTCAGATCGGCGACCCGCAGCAGCGTCGGCCCGGCGGCGGGCTCGGCCACCAGCTCGGCGAACGGCACGCCGAGGGCGTCACCGAGTGCCCACAGCGTCTCAACGTTCGGCGTGGTCGCCGCGTTCTCCAACTGCGAGACGGTGGCCTTGGAGACACCGGCCCGCCGCGCCAGCTCGGCCGCGGAGAAGCCGCATCGTTCGCGTTCGCGGCGCAGCGCCTGTGCGATTCGGGCCCGGAGCTCATCCATGCGTTCAGTATGACAAACGTCCTTTCGTTTGACTGAACGACGCGGGTCGTTCAGAATTGCAATCGACCGTTCGGTTTGCTGAACGACGAGAGTGAGGCGCGTATGGATCAGGCGGAACGGTCGGCGGTGCGCCAGGGGATGGCCGTGGCGCTCGCGGTGAGCCTGGACGGGATCACCTTCGGTGCGCTGGCCGTGGCGGCGGGCCTGGACGTCTGGCAGGCATGCGTGCTGAGTCTGGTGATGTTCACCGGCGGCTCGCAGTTCGCATTCGTCGGCATCATCGCCTCCGGCGGGGTCGCTGCCGCCCCCGCGGGAGTTGTCGCCGCGCTTCTGCTCGGCCTGCGCAACACCGTCTACGCCATGCGGCTCTCCTCGATCGTCGGCAGGGGCGTGCTGCGCCGCCTCGGCGCCGCCCAGCTCACCATCGATGAGAGCATCGCGGTGGCTGTCACCCAGGAGGAGCCCCGCGCGCAGCGCGTGGGCTTCTGGGCCACGGGCATCGCGATCTTCGTCGGGTGGAACGCGGCGACCCTCGCCGGTGCGCTCGTGGGCAACCTGATCGGCGACGTCCGCGTCTACGGGCTCGACGCTGCCGCAGCCTGCGCGTTCCTGGCGCTGCTCTGGCCGCGATTGCGCTCCCGGCAGGCCATCGCGGTTGGAGTGGGGGCCGCCGTCGTTGCGACCGTGGCGACGCCGTACGTGATGCCCGGGATGCAGGTGCTGCTCGCGGCGGTGGTCGCGGTCGTCGTCGGCGTGTTCAATCTGTTCGGCGGCGGAGACACGAAGGCGGTGGCTCGATGACCCTGTGGCAGGCGATCCTCGTGGCGTCGATCCTGTGCGTGCTCGCCAAGATCCTCGGGTACGCGATTCCACCGCACTGGCTCGAGAAGCCCACCCCGGCGCGCACCATGGACCTCACAACCGTGGCGCTGCTCGCCGCGCTCGTGGCCTATCTCGCCCTGCACGGGCCCGGGCAGTCCCTGCACATCGATGCGCGGCTGGCCGCCGTCGGCGTCGCCGCCGTCCTGCTGGCCCTGCGCGCGCCGTTCGTGCTCGTCGTCATCGCCGGGGCCGTGACGGCTGCGCTGCTGCGGTTGTGGGGCTGGGCGAGCTGATACGGCAGCCGTTCAGGCCCGGACGGTACCATCGGCCCGTGTCCCTCTCACGCATCGCCACCTTCGTGATGAGCTTCATCATCGGAGCCGTCTTCGGCACGGCCGGAACGATCGGGTTCTCCGCCGGTGCCGACCTGTTCCACCTCGGCCTGATCCTCGCGTTCGCCGGGTGCCTGGCCATTCTCGTCTCGTTGCGCATTCTGGCGGAGGATCGATGGGCCGCCATCGCGGGAGGGGCCGGGATGTACCTGGCGGTCTTCATGTTCTCCATGCGTGGCCCCGGGGGCTCCGTGGTGGTTCCCGACACGGGGCTGTCACAGGTGTGGCTGATCGGTGTGGGGGTCATCATCCTGATCGTGGCGGCGTGGCCGGACCTGCGTCGTATCCGTCCTGCGTCCGCACCGTCGAAAGCGCAGACGCCCTCTCGTTGACGTCTCCGCTCCCGCCACGGCCGTGCGTGCACGACCGCCCGGGGAGGAGAGACGTAGACTGAAGAGGTGACGTATGTGATCGCTCTTCCCTGCGTCGATGTCAAGGATCGCGCCTGCATCGACGAATGCCCTGTCGACTGCATCTACGAGGGCGAACGTTCGCTCTACATCCACCCCGACGAGTGCGTGGACTGCGGCGCCTGCGAGCCGGTGTGCCCGGTGGAGGCGATCTACTACGAGGACGATCTTCCGGACGAATGGTCCGAGTACTACAAGGCCAATGTGGAGTTCTTCGACGGAATCGGATCGCCCGGAGGCGCCGCCAAGGTGGGCGTGATTCCGAAGGACCACCCGATCATCTCCGCGCTGCCGCCGCAGGCCGAGGCGTGAGCGTTCGCGACCTCGCGGATTACCCGTGGGATGCGGTCGCTCCTATTCGCGAGCGCGCGGCGCAGCATCCCGGCGGGCTCGTCGACCTCTCGATCGGCTCTCCGGTCGATGAGACACCGCGGATCATCCGGGAAGCGCTCGCAGCGGCGACCGAGGCCCACTCCTACCCGCAGACCGTCGGAACCCCCGCCCTTCGCGACGCGATCGCCGCGTGGTTCGCGCGGCGTCGTGGTGTGGCATCCCTGACGGCCGACCAGGTGCTGCCCACGGTGGGCTCCAAGGAGCTCGTCGCGCTCCTCCCGACCTTGCTCGGTCTCGGAGCTGGCGACATCGTGGTCCATCCGCGGGCCGCGTATCCGACGTATGAGGTCGGTGCCGTCGTCGCCGGTGCCACCGCGGTGGCGGAGGACGACCCGGCGGCGTGGCCGGCGGGAACGAAGCTCATCTGGCTGAACTCCCCGGGAAATCCCGACGGCCGTGTCCTCGGAGTCGCCGATCTCCGTGCCGCCGTGCGCCGGGCGCGCGAGCTCGGTGCGGTGATCGCCGGAGACGAGTGCTATGCCGAGCTCGGCTGGGACGCGCCCTGGGACAGTGAGCCGATCCCGTCCATCCTGGACCCTCGTGTCACCGACGGAGATGACACCGACGTTCTCGCGGTGTACTCGCTGAGCAAGCAGTCCAATCTGGCGGGTTACCGCGCGGCGTTCCTCGCCGGGGATCGCGAGCTGATCGCGCGCCTCACGACGGCGCGCAAGCACCTCGGGCTCATGCTCCCGGCGCCCGTTCAGCAGGCGATGACCGTCGCGCTCGCCGATGACGTACACGTCGCGCAGCAGAAGGAGCGATACCGGTCGCGCCGTGAGCTGCTCAAGCCTGCGCTCGAGTCCGCCGGCTTCCGCGTGGACCGCAGCGAGGCCGGACTGTACCTCTGGGCGACCGAGGGGCGCGACGCCTGGCAGAGCATGGACCGGCTGGCGGATCTCGGTGTCCTGGCAGGTCCCGGGGTCTTCTACGGACCGTTCTTCCCGCAGCACGTCCGCCTGTCCCTGACGGCTTCCGACGAGCGGATCGCCGCCGCTGCCGAGCGCCTCCGCGCGTCTTCGTAGGGAACCTCTAGCGAGGTGCCGCATCCTTTGGCGGGTGCATCAGTAGGTCCCGCGGGCGACTAGGCTGTAAGGACCGGGCGTGCTCACGCGCGCCGCCGACACGGATCTCTCACGACAGTTCCGTGTCAGACCCCCGACGACCAGAAATCGCAAGGAGGCGCCGTGAACAACGCGGGAGCACAGCCTGAGAAGGCGACGCTGACGATCGGTGACACCACGGCTGAACTGCCCACGGTGGCAGCGGTCGACGGAGCATCGAGCATCGACTTCGCCACCCTCACGAAGCAGACGGGCTACACCGCCCTCGACTACGGCTTCGTCAACACTGCGGCCACCAAGTCCGCGATCACCTACATCGATGGCGACCAGGGAATCCTGCGCTATCGCGGATACCCGATCGAGGACCTCGCCGAGCACAGCTCGTTCCTGGAGGTCGCGTGGCTGCTGCTGTACGGCGAGCTTCCCACCGCCGACGAACTGGGCGCCTTCGACGAGAAGATCCGTCGCCACACCCTCATCCATGAGGACCTCAAGCACTTCTTCAACGCCCTCCCGCACACCGCGCACCCGATGGCCTCGCTGTCGTCGGCGATCACCGCGCTGTCGACCTACTACGAGGGCCAGTACGACCCGCACAACCCCGAGCACGTCGAGCTGAACACCATTCGCATGCTGGCCAAGCTGCCCGTGCTGGCCGCTTACTCGCACAAGAAGAGCATCGGCCAGGCGTTCCTCTACCCCGACAACTCCCTGAGCTTCGTCGATAACTTCCTCCGCCTCAACTTCGGCGTGATGAGCGAGCCGTACGAGGTGAACCCCGTGATGAGCCGCGCGCTGGAGCGTCTGCTCATCCTGCACGAAGACCACGAGCAGAACGCGTCCACCTCCACGGTGCGCCTGGTCGGCTCCACGGGCGCCAACCAGTACGCATCGGTCTCCGCGGGCATCCACGCCCTCTCGGGTCCGCTGCACGGCGGCGCCAACGAGGCGGTGCTCAAGATGCTCGGCGAGATCCGCGACTCCGGTGAGACGGTCAAGCGGTTCGTGGAGCGCGTGAAGAACAAGGAGGACGGTGTCAAGCTGATGGGCTTCGGACACCGCGTCTACAAGAACTACGACCCGCGCGCCAAGCTGGTCAAGCAGTCCGCGGACGAGGTGCTGTCCGAGCTGGGCGTGAGCGACCCGCTGCTGGATCTCGCCAAGGAGCTCGAGGAGATCGCGCTCAACGACGAGTACTTCCAGGCACGTCGCCTGTACCCCAACGTCGACTTCTACACCGGTGTGATCTACAAGGCCATGGGCTTTCCCACGCGGATGTTCACGGTGCTCTTCGCGATCGGCCGCCTGCCGGGATGGCTCGCGCACTGGCGCGAGATGAACCTGGACCCGCAGACGAAGATCGGCCGTCCGCAGCAGCTGTACACGGGTGCTCCCGAACGTCGCTACCCGGGAGCCTGAACCACGGCGCCTGACCACAGAGGGGCTGGACCGAGATGGTCCAGCCCCTCTGTCATCGCACGATCAGGCGTGCAGGGCCTCGTTGAGCGTCACGCCGACGCCCGCGCGGGTCACGGCCTCGATCGCACCGGTCAGGGAGTTGCGGCGGTAGAGCAGGCCGTCGCGGCCGGAGAGATCGGATCCCTTGACCGTGGTGGAGGTGCTGCCCTCGGTGAGGACGATCTTCGAACCCGCCGTGACGTAGAGTCCCGCCTCCACGATGCAGTCGTCGCCGAGCGAGATGCCGATACCCGCGTTGGCGCCCAGCAGCGTGCGCGAGCCGATCGACACACGGTGGGATCCGCCCCCGGACAGCGTGCCCATGATGGACGCACCGCCGCCGATGTCCGAGCCGTCTCCCACCACGACGCCCTGGGAGATGCGTCCCTCGACCATGGATGCGCCCAGCGTGCCGGCGTTGAAGTTGACGAATCCCTCGTGCATCACCGTGGTGCCGGGGGAGAGATGCGCGCCCAGTCGCACGCGGGAGGCGTCTGCGATGCGCACACCGGCGGGCAGGACGTAGTCGGTCAGGCGCGGGAACTTGTCGAGGCCCTGCACCTGGATGCCGGCGCGCTGCAAGGAGGGCCGCAGGCGCGAGACGTCGTCCGGGTGCATCGGCCCGGCTGAGGTCCAGGCGACGTTGGGAAGGTGGGCGAAGATGCCATCGAGATTCAGCTCGTTGGGACGCACGATGAGGTGGCTGAGAGCGTGCAGGCGCAGATAGGCATCCGAGGTGGAGGCGACCGGCGCGTCCAGATCGGCCTCCACGCGCACCACCTCGATGCGTACCCCGCGAAGCTCGTCTTCCTCGGCATGCACCTCCAGGGTGGTGGTGTCGGTGCTCTCCGGCAGGCGGCCGGTGCGGATCTCGGGGAACCAGGTGTCCAGCACGGTGCCGTCCTCGCGGATCGTCGCGAGCCCGTCAGCGTTCACCCATCGTGCATCAGTCATGTCTCCACGCTAGCGGGCCCGGCGGAGCGGCCGGTGCCCCATGTCGCTCCGCGACGCCGGGGCGCTCAGCGCGGCCGGATACGATGAGGGCATGCCGCTGCTCGATCTCACCGCCTCCGCTGCCGACATCACGCGAGCGATCTGCGATATTCCCAGCGTCTCCGGGGATGAGGCCGCGCTGGCGGACGCCGTCGTCGCGGCGCTGTCGGAGTACGACCATCTGGAGATCATCCGCGACGGGGACACGATCGTCGCCCGCACGTCGCTCGGGCGAGACCGCCGAGTGATCATCGCGGGCCATCTCGACACGGTTCCGATCAACGACAACCTGCCGACCGAGCTTCGTGAGGCCGACGGCGAAGCCGTGATCTGGGGACGCGGCACCGTCGACATGAAGGCCGGGGTTGCGGTGCAACTGAAGCTGGCGGCCGATCTCGTCGCCCCGGCGGTCGACATCACCTGGATCTGGTACGACCACGAAGAAGTCGACAGCTCGCTCAACGGCCTGGGCCGTCTCGCCGGCAACCGGCCCGACCTCATGACCGGCGACTTCGCCATCCTCGGGGAGCCGACGGCGGGCGAGATCGAAGGCGGTTGCAACGGGACGCTGCGTGCTGTGGTCCGCACGCACGGGGTCCGGGCACACAGCGCACGCGCCTGGGTGGGGGAGAACGCCATCCACGCCGCAGCTCCGGTCCTCGCCCGCCTGGCGGAGTACCGTCCCAAGGAGGTGAGCGTGGAGGGCCTGGCCTATCGCGAGGGCCTGAACGCTGTGCGCATCGGAGGAGGCGTCGCCGGAAACGTGATCCCGGACCTCTGCGAGGTGGAAGTCAACTACCGCTATGCGCCGGACAAGTCGCCCGACCAGGCGGTCGCTCACATCCGGAACGTGTTCGCAGGCTTCGAGATCGAGATCGTGGACCTGTCGGCCGGTGCCCGGCCCGGCCTCGACGCCGAGCTCGCCCAGGACTTCCTCGCGGCGACCGGGGCGCGCCCCAAGCCCAAATACGGCTGGACCGACGTGGCCCGCTTCTCGGCACTGGGCGTTCCTGCCGTCAACTACGGTCCCGGCGACCCGAGCCTGGCACATCACGACCAGGAACGCGTACCCGTGGCACAGATCGAGACCGTCGAGGCAGGACTGCGCGCGTGGCTGAGCTGACCCGCACGGAGGAGGCGGCCGCCCGATCCGCGCCCCCGACCCGCGTGGTGACGGCCCTGCGGATCACCGGGATCTACGTGGCGGGTCGCATCCTCACGCTCGTTTTCCTCTACATCGCGTCGGCGCTCGCCGCGCCGGGTTCCCGGTTCGGTCCGGGCCTGGGCATCGAGAGGTTCATCACGGGCTGGGACGGTCAGTGGTACTGGCAGATCGCGTTCCAGGGGTACCCGTCCCCGCTGCCGCTCACCGACACCGGGGCGGTGGCGGAGAACGCCTGGGCTTTCATGCCCATCTATCCGTGGGTCGCCAATGCGGTGGGAATGCCCTTCGGCTCCTGGGCGACGGGGGCCGGAATCACCTCGCTCGTCTGCGGACTGCTGTCGTGCTTCGCCCTCTACCGCCTGATGCGCAACCGCCTCTCGCGCAATGCGTCGATGTGGGCCGTCGTCTTCTTCGCCAACGGTCCGCTCGCCGCGCTGTTCCACGTCGGCTACGCCGAGGCGATGTTCACGCTGTTCCTGCTGCTGGCCCTCAACGCGGTGCTTCGCCGTCGATTCGCCGAGCTCTACGTCCTCGTTCCGCTGATGGGCTTCACGCGGCCGGGTATCCTGCCCTTCGCCCTGATGCTCGGCCTCTACGGCATCTGGCGCTGGTTCCGTCGCGATCGCGATCCGCTGCCGCGTGCGCAGATCATCCACATCCTGGCGACGGGTGCGCTCGCCGTCCTCGTGGGCTTCTCCTGGCAGATCATCGCAGGAATCGTGACGGGCGACCCCGGGGCGTACCTCAGCACCGAGCTTGCGTGGCGGCGGAACTGGCTGGCGGAACCGGCTACCGCGTTCATCCCGTTCGAGGCATGGGGTGCGGCGCTGAACATGTGGTTCGGCCTGTGGCAGGTTCCCGTGATCCTGGGCTGGATCACCTTCGCCGTGCTGCTCGCACTGATCGCGTGGGCGCTGCTGCGTGAACGGCACGTGCTCGCGATGGGCGTCGAACTGCGGCTGTGGTCGGCGAGTTACATCTTGTACCTGCTGGCGGTGTTCTTCCCGCAGTCCTCGACGCTGCGACTCCTCCTGCCACTGACCCCGATGGTGGGTGCGCTCGCCATCCCGCGCTCGCCCTGGTGGCGCGGCGGAATCCTCATCGGCGGCGTGCTGTACCAGTGGTTCTGGATCTACAGCGTCTATGCGCTCGCAGCCACGGTCTATCAGATCCCCTGAGCTGTATTCCGGGGTCACGGATCGCTGTGCATTTCTGGACAACGCCTCAGAACCGATAAACTGGTGGCCAGACCAGGATGAAAGGGAGCCGACATGGCAGCCATGAAGCCCAGGACCGGCGACGGACCGATGGAAGCGGTCAAGGAAGGTCGCCTCATCATCGTTCGAGTTCCGCTCGAAGGGGGAGGCCGTCTCGTCGTCTCCGTGAATGACGAAGAGGCCAAGGAACTGCACTCCGTGCTCGGAGGCGTCGTCGACGCCGCGTGACGCACCGCAGACAGTGAAGGCGGCCGGGCAGCAGCCCGGCCGCCTTCACCGTTCTCCGAGTCAGCGCTCGGGGAGCACAGTGAGCTGCAGCAGGCCCTCGTTCACGGTGGACAGCGCACCCACCACGGCAGGAGAGGCCTGCACCTCCTGGATCAGGGAGCGATACGCGCGGGTGACTTCGTCTCGCTGGACCGGATCGGCAACGCGTCCGCCCCCGAGGACCCGGGGGATGAGCACGGTGCCTCCGGCGCGCACGAGCCGGAGGCCATGCTCCACGTAGGCGATCACGTTCTCAGGGTCGGCGTCGACGAGCACGATGTCATAGGAGCCCTCGTTCATGCGCGGCAGGACCTCGAGAGCGCGGCCGGTGATGAAGCGTGCGCGCGCGGCGGGGATGCGCGCCTCGTGGAAGGACTGGCGAGCGACGCCGAGGTGCTCCGGTTCCTTGTCAATCGTGGTGAGCACGGCGTTCGGCGCGCCATGAAGCAGCCACAGCCCGGATACCCCGGCGCCGGTGCCGATCTCCATGATGCTGGTGGCTGCAGTGGTCGCGGCGATCACCGCGGCCTGAGATCCGACGCCGGGAGAGATCGGTGCGGCCCCCACCTCCAGCGCGTGGGCGCGTGCGCGCGCGATGTGGTCGGGTTCGATGATGGACTCCCGCGCGAAACGGGCGATCGCATCCAGCTCGCTCATGACTCCTCCGTATTCAGGCTACGGGCGGTGTGCGCGACTGTGAGTGAGGCGCGACCGGTAATCTGAATCCATGAACTTCATCCCGGGGCCCGACAAGCTGCTGGTGATCGCGCTGATCGCCGTGGTCCTCGTCGGTCCGGAGCGGCTCCCGCGCTATGCGGAGGGACTGGCCCGGCTCATCAAGAAGGCGGGCGAGGTGATCCGCGGCGTGAAGGATCGCGCGGCGGAGGAGATGGGCCCGGAATTCACCGAGACGGACTGGCGCAAGCTCGATCCTCGTCAGTACGATCCGCGGCGCATCATCCGTGAGGCGCTGCTGGATGACGTCATGGCACCGGCACCCACGGCCGCCGTCGCAACCGCCGGAGCGGCTGCCGCAGCAACGAGCGCCTCGGCAACGCCGCCCAGCCCGCACTCCAGCGGAGCGAGCGCACTGTTCACCCGCTCCACACCGCGCACCTCGAACCGGCTTGCGGCGGGGGAGATCCCGCCCTACGACGCCGAAGCCACCTGAGCGCAGAGGCGGTCAGGCCGTTCGGAACGGCAGGGAGCGGTGCGCGAGGTCGCGTCCGAGTGTCGCCACCCGTTCGGCGAGCGCGATGATCGCGGCCGCGGCCGGGTCGGCGGGGTCGGAGACGACCACGGGCTCGCCCGCGTCTCCCCCCTGGCGCAGCGCGACGCTCAGCGGCACGGAGGCGAGCAGCTCCACGGGCTGATCCGGCAGGCTCAGCGCCGTGGCCACGCTCTGTCCGCCCCCAGAGCCGAACATCGCGAACTCCTGGCCGTCGGGCAGCCTCATCGGCGCCATCGTCTCGACGACGCCGATCACGCGCTGACCGGTCTGGCGTGCCACCGTGCCCGAGCGCACCGCCACCTCCGCGGCGGCGGGCTGGGGCGTGGTGATCACGAGGACGTCGGCACCCGGGAGCAGCTGGCCCACCGAGATGGCGATGTCACCGGTGCCCGGGGGCATGTCCAGCAGAAGGACGTCGAGGTCGCCGAAGTGCACGTCGGTGAGGAACTGCTGAACCGTGCGGTGCAGCATCGGACCTCGCCAGGCCACCGCGCCTTCGCCCTCGCGAAGGAACATGCCGATGGAGATCACCTTCACGTCGTGGGCGACCGGCGGCAGGATCATCTCGTCGATGCGGGTGGGAGTCGTGCCGGCGGGTACACCCAGAAGACCGGGGATCGAGAAGCCGTGCACATCGGCATCGACCAGTCCGACACGAAGCCCGCGCTGCGCAAGGGCCACGGCGAGATTGGCGGTCACGGTGGACTTGCCCACACCGCCCTTGCCGCTGGTGACGGCGATCACCCGCGTGAGCGAGTCCGGACCGAACGGCATCGTGCGTGCCGGCCGGCCCTCGCGCAGCCGCTCCGTCAGGGCGCGCCGTTCATCGGGCGTCATCACACCGACCGCGACGTCGACGGCGCCGATGCCGGGCACGCGAGCGGCGGCGTCGCGCACGTCGCGCTCGATCCGCGTCGCGGCCGGGCAGCCGACGATGGTGAGGGCGATGCCGACATGGGCGGTCGTGTCGGTGACAGTGATCTCGCGCAGCATGTCGAGCTCGGCCAGCGTCCGCCGCAGTTCGGGGTCCACCACACCGCCGACGGCGATGCGCACCTGTTCGGCGAGGCTCACCGTGACTCCTTCTTCGCTGCGCCGCCGTCAGTCGCGGGGCGCTCTCCCGGCTCCAGCGCGGCCCGGTCGTCGAGCTCAGCCAGCAGCGTGCGCAGCTCCTGCCGCAGGACATCCCGTGAGAGGGATTGCTCCACCAGATCCGTCATCGCCATCCGTAGTGCCACCACCTCGCGGGCCAGGTACTCCGTGTCGGCGAGGTTGCGCTCTGCGCGCTGCCGGTCCTGTTCGATCTGCACGCGGTCGCGATCGTCCTGCCTGTTCTGCGCGAGAAGGATGAGAGGTGCCGCGTAGGACGCCTGGAGGCTCAGCACCAGTGTCAGCGCGGTGAAGCCGTTGGAGACCTCGTCGAAGCGCACGCCTGCGGGCATGAGCGAGTTCCACGCGATCCATGCGACACAGAACAGCGTCAGCAGGGCGAGGAACGTGGGGGTTCCCATGGCCCGGGCGATCCACTCGGTGAAGCGGCCGAACCGGTCGCGAGACTGCTTGGGCTGTGCCCGCCCGCGGCGCGCGGGGGAGTCGAGGGCGTTGTCGCGTGCCATCATGCGCTCTGCCCCGGAGCAGGGCGGACCACGGGAATCGACCCGGTGGCCTCCTCCTCGTCGTAAGAGCGCCAGTCATCGGGCAGGAGGTAGTCCAGCACGTCGTCGACGCTCACCACTCCGACGAGACGGTGCGCGGCATCCACCACGGGCAGGGAGACGAGGTCGTAGGACGCGAGCATGCGCGCGACCTCCGTCGCCGACGCCGTCGCTTGCACGGGCTCCAGATCATCCAGGATGGCTCCGAGTCGCTCGTGCGGGGGATAGCGCAGCATCCGCTGGAAATGCACCACTCCGAGCAGCCGCCCGGTCGGGGTCTCGTAGGGCGGCAGCGTGACGAACACGGCCGCGGCGAGCGCCGGATGCAGCTCGTGGCGGCGGATGAGGGCAAGTGCCTCTGCCACCGTCGCCTCCGCCGACATGATGATCGGCTCGGGGGTCATCAGACCGCCCGCCGTGTCCGGACCGTACTGGAGGAGGGTTCGCACATCCTCCGCCTCTTCGGGCTCCATGAGCTCCAGCAGATGCTGCAGGCGTCCCTCGGGCAGCTGCGCGAGCAGATCCGCGGCGTCGTCCGGCTCCATCTGGTCGAGGATGTCGGCGGCGCGCTCATCGCCCAGCTGCTCGAGGATGTGCATCTGCTCGTCCTCGGGCATCTCCTCCAGCACATCGGCGAGGCGGTCGTCCGGGAGCTCCTCGGCGACCTCGATCATGCGGGTCTCGGGCAGATCCAGCAGCGTGTTGGCCAGATCGGCGGGCTTCAGCTCCGAGTACGAGGCCACCAGCTGCTCGGCCGACTGCGCCTCGCCGGGCCGGTGCTGCTCGCGCACCTGCCCCCACGTGGCGAACGTGGTGGCGCCCTTGGCGAACGGCGACGCGCTGGTCTTGGGACGTCGCAGGAAGAGCTGGGTGACGCCCCACTCGCCGATGCGGTTGCGCTCGATCGCCACGTCCTCGATGACCGCGCTGCCGGATGCATCAGCCATGTCCACGCGCCGTCCCACCAGCTCCGCGAGCACGCGAACCTCGCCGCCGCGCTGCTCGAAGCGGCGCACGTTCATGAGGCCGGTGGTGATCACCTGTCCCTGCGAGATGGAGGTGACACGACCGATGGAGAGGAACACCTGACGGCGCCCCGGAATCTCGCAGACCAGGCCGATGACGCGGGGCGGGTCGGATTTTCGGTACACGACGACGACGTCGCGGACCTTGCCGAGACGATCGCCGGAGGGGTCGAAGACCGTGCAGCCGTGCAGGCGCGCGACGAAAACCCGCTGAGTACTCACGCTCTCAGCGTAGTCGCCGAAAGCTGGGCACCCGGGGGATCGATAGGTGCGCGTGGGAGAATGGGGAGCGAGTTCGGTGATGGCGCGACGGCCGCGAGGCGGCGCCGGCCGATCACGGAACGCTGACGGAGGAGAGGCAGACCAGTGAGCATGATGGGCCCCCTGGGCGGCAGTACGGAGGTCGGCGAGGTCGTCGGATCCTTCCCCGAGTACACCGGAGCGCAGAAGGCGGTGTCTGCGCTCATTCAGGCCGAGATCCCCGCACGGGAGATCGCGATCGTCGGCCGCGGCCTGCGATCGATCGAGCGCGTCACGGGGAGACTCGGCTACGCGACGGCGGCCCGGCAGGGTGCCGTCAACGGCATCTTCCTCGGTCTGATCTTCTCGCTGGTGTTCACCTTCGGCGCCGAGCAGAACCTCATGCAGCTGTTCCTCGGGTGCATGGTGGTGGGCGTGGCGCTCGGCATGCTCATGAGCATCATTGCGTACACGCTCATCCGGCGCCGTCGGGACTACGCCAGCGTCATGCAGGTGGTCGCTGATCACTACGAGGTGACGGTGATGCCCACCAGCATTCACAAGGCCCGCCAGGTGCTCGGTACGGCCCCCGGCGGTCATCGGCCGCCGACGCGCCCTGCCACCCCGACGACGAACGAGCCGCCCCGCTATGGTGAGCGCATCGATCCTTCCGCCCCTGCGGGCGCCCCGCGCCCCGCCGCCCAGCCCCCTGCGGCACCGCAGTCCCGCCCCTCGCCGGCGGACGAACCGCCTCGCTACGGCGTGCGCATCGACCCGTCGGCGCGGCCCGCCGTCGCCCGGCCGCCGGCAGCACCCGCACCGGCGCCCGTCGCGCCGCGTCCGGAGGAGCCGCCGCGCTTCGGCGTGCGCGTGGATCCCGCCTCAGGGGGGTCCGAGAACGCCACGCCCGCTGCGGACACCGTCGCTGCGGCGGACGCGGCTCCGGTAGCGGACGATAGCTCTGCCGTGGACATCTCTCCCGTCGCGGACTCCGGTCCCGCAGCGGACGCCGTCTCGGAAGGGGACGATGCGACGACTGCGTACGGCGACGCCTCGCGGGACGACGCCGACGCTGGGACATCGGGCGACGAGGGGACGGCGAACGGCTCCGGCGAGCGCACATCGTGACGTCGGGCGTCGCGGACACCGTCCCGGTGCTCCTGCCCACCGGGGCGGAGGTGGAGGTCCACATCGCCGTCGAGCCGGCGCCCGACGCCCGCGCCACGATGATCCTCGCTCACGGCGCGGGATCCACGATGGACCATGGCTTCCTCGTCGGCTTGGCCACGGCGCTGCGGGCCGGCGGCATCGCCACCGTACGGTTCAACTTCCCCTACGTCGAGGCGGGCCGGCGCATGCCGGGCCCGGCCGCGCACGCCCTGGCCACGTGGGGCGCCGTGGCAGCTCACGTCCGGTCGCGTTCCGACCTCACAGGCCCCGTCTGGTTCGCCGGGCGCTCCTACGGTGGGCGGATGGCATCTATGGCGGTCGCCGACGGCCTTGCCACCAGCGGACTGGTCTATCTCGGCTACCCGCTCCACGCACCGGGCAAGCCTGAATCTCCGCGAGCGGAGCACCTTTCGAAGATCGCGCAGCCGCAGTTGTTCATCTCCGGCACCCGCGATCCGTTCGTCGATCCGCACGCCCAGCTGGAGGAGGCGGTGTCCGCCTGCTCGGATGCCCGTCTGCACTGGGTGGAAGGGGGCACGCACGGCTTCGAGGTGAAGGGGAACAAGCGCCCGGCAGATGTGATCGGCGCCGAGCTCGCACCGATCGTCCGGGACTTCGTTCTCGGCTGACACGTCGCGATACGACGACGCCCGCGCGAGGAGATCTCGCGCGGGCGTCGTCGTGAGAGCGGATCAGCCTCGCTGCACGCGAGCGATCCAGGCTTCGACCTCGTCGGCCGTGCGCGGGATGGCAGCGGAGAGGTTCTCCGCCCCGTCGGCGGTCACGAGGATGTCGTCCTCGATGCGCACGCCGATGCCGCGGTACTCCGCCGGCACGGTCTGGTCGTCCGCCTGGAAGTACAGGCCGGGTTCGATGGTGAACACCATGCCTTCCTCGATCGTGCCGTCGTAGTACATCTCGCGCCGGGCCGCCGCACAGTCGTGAACGTCGATGCCGAGGTGGTGGCTGGTGCCGTGCACCATGTAACGCCGGTGCTGGCCGCCACGATCGGCATCCAGCGCCTCTTCGGCGGTGACCGGCAACAGGCCCCATTCCGCCACGCGCGCGGCGATCACGGCCATGGCGGTCTCGTGCACCTGACGGAAGCGGATCCCCGGCTTCACGATGGCGAACGCCGCGTCCGCAGCCTCGCGAACCGCCTCGTAGATCTTGCGCTGGATGTCGGTGAACGTGCCGGACACCGGCAGCGTGCGAGTGATGTCGGCGGTGTAGAGGCTGTCCAGCTCCGCGCCGGCGTCCACCAGGATGAGATCGCCCGGGCGGACAGCGCCGTCGTTGCGCGTCCAGTGCAGGTATGTGGCGTGGGCGCCGGACGCTGCGATGGTGTCGTAGCCCTCCCAGTTCCCGTCGGTGCGTGCGCGCTGGTGGAAGACGCCTTCCACGACCCGCTCGCCCTTTGCGTGCGCGATCGCGCGCGGCAGCTCACGGATGATGTCGTCGAAACCGTCGGCGGTGACGCGGACGGCCTCACGCATCTGCGCGATCTCGTACTCGTCCTTCACGAATCGCAGTTCCGACACGAAGGAGGTGAGGCTGTCATCCTCCTCGACGACCAGATCGCCGTCGCGGGGCTCGAAGGCGTCGACATGCGCCGTCTCCAGCCCGAGGTCCACCGCCACGGCGCCCAGCGAGGGTCGCGGGCCGATCCAGAACTCTCCGATCGATGCGTCCGAGTAGAACTCCGCCGTGGTGCGATCGGCGCGCTCGCGGAAGTACAGCGTGGCGGTGTGACCGTCCTCGGCGGGGTCGAGGACCAGGACCGAGTCCGGCTCTGAGTCGCTGCCCCATCCGGTCAGGTGGCTGAAGGCGGAGTGCGCGCGGAACGGGTAGTCGGTGTCGTTGCTGCGCTGTTTGACGCCACCGGCCGGGATCACCAGCCGCTTACCGGGAAACGCCGCGGACACGGCTGCGCGGCGCCGGGCGGCGTACGCCGCCTGCTCGCGAGCGGGCGCGGGAGCTTCCTCGCGCTCGGCCCACCCCGTGGAGATGGTGTCGAGGAACCCCTGCGGGAACGGCTGCTTGCGGTTGCTGACTGCGGGAGTCTCGCTCTCGGCCACGGAGGCCTCGTCACCTGTCATGCTCATGCATCCATCCTCTCACGAGGGGGTGCGCACGGATCAGCCTGCCGGCTCCAGCTGGACGATGAGCGGACGGTGATCGCTGCCGGAATCATCCAGCGAGCGCAGCACCACGGAGCCTGTCGGCTTCCAGGACTTCGAAGTCATCACATGGTCGATGGGCACACCGGCCAGGGCCGGGATGCCGGTGGGCCATGTGCCCACCGCGCCATTGCCCGTGGCCGCGGCGGCGTCGGTGCACTGGCCCATGAGACCATCTCCCGTGCCCAGGGAGGCCATGTGATCCATCGTGGCGTTGAAGTCGCCGGCGAGGATCACGTTCCCGTCAGCGCACTGATCGGCGATCCACTGCAGATCCTTCTCCCAGCCGGCCATCTGCGCCGGACGGGGTGCCACTGCATGTACAGCGACGATCGTGGGTCCATCACCGTCGACGGGCATGGCGACTGCGCTCGGCAGCGAACCGGTGTTGCTCGTGCCGTCCTCCGACGACTGGATCACCGAGTAGTCGCCGAGCTGCGGGGAGATGAGGATCGTGGTCTCCCACGCCTGCGGTCCCTCGTAGTCGGTCTGGTTGAACGAGACGTGCAAAACCCACATCGGGCGTCCGAGATCGCGCATCGCGACCGCCACGCGCTCGCCCACGGATTCTGCGGTCTCGGGCAGGGAGACGATGTCGGCATCCATGGCCACCGCCGTCTCCGCGATGGTGTCGGCCGGCGTCGCCTCACCGGCGGTGTTCCACGCCATGACCCGCAGGCTGGTGGCGGTCTTCTCCGGCAGCGCCTGCGTGCCGAAACCCCGCACGGCCAGGATCGCGCCGTTCGCGCCGGCACCGATGATGCCGATGATCGCGAGAGAGGCGGCGAAGCCACGGATCGACTTCGCGAACGACAGCAGCAGTGCGACGATTGCGACGCAGACGAACACGACCGCCAGCAGGCCACGGGATGCGACGGCCTGCGCAAAGGGGAAGGTGCGTTCGAGGTGGAAGAACTGCGGCCACGTCACGATCGCCGTCGCGATCGCGGCGCACACCGTGATCAGCAGACCGAGCATTCGCAACACGCTTTCGAGCCTAGGGTGCGCTGCTGAGAGAACGGTCCGCGCAGGCCCGCGATACGCTCAGAGGATGACCACCGACGCGCGCTTCCGCGGTCCCGCCGACCTGCATCTGCACTCGTCGCGCTCGGACGGCACGGAGCACCCGGCCGATGTCATCACCGCGGCGCACGCGCACGGACTTCGCACCGTCTCGCTCACCGACCACGACACCACGACCGGATGGAGTGAAGCGGCGACGCGGACCCGCGAGCTCGGCATGACGCTGATCCCGGGGATGGAGCTGTCGACACGATTCCAGTGGCAGAGCATCCACATGCTCGCCTACCTGTTCGACCCGGATGACGCCGATCTTCTCGCCGAGACCGAGCGCATCCGCGCGGACCGGCTCGGACGCGCCGAGCGCATCGTCGGCAACATCGCCGCCGACTACGCGCTCACCTGGGACGACGTGCTCGCACAGCGCCTGGAGGATGCGACGATCGGACGGCCGCACATCGCCGATGCGTTGATCGCTCGCGGGATCGTGCGCGACCGGGAGGAGGCGTTCGCCGGTATCCTGCACCCGCGCACCGGGTACACCGTCCCGCTCTACTCGCCGGATCCGCGCGACGCGGTGAGGCTCATCCGCGATGCCGGGGGCGTGCCGATCATGGCTCATCCGGCGCCGCACGGCCGCGCCGGAATGCTCCCGATCCCCGTGCTGGAGGAACTCATCGCCGCCGGTCTCGCGGGGTTCGAGATCGATCATCGGGAGAACACCGCCGACGGCAAGCGCGCGCTGCGCGCACTGGTGCAGCGACACGGGCTGATCGTGACCGGGTCCAGCGACTACCACGGGACGGGCAAGCCGAACCGCCCAGGGGAGAACACGACCACCGACCAGAACGTGGCGGCCATCATCAGCGAGGGCTCAGGCACCACACCGGTGTACCCGCCCGAGCTGTAGCGCCCGCCCGGCGCCGTAACCCAGCGGCCCGAACCCTCGGACGCCATCGGCTGTCGCACCTTCCGCCGGCTGTAGGTCCCCCCAGGCCGTCTCCCGGACCGGTGCGCTAGGGTCGCGGGGTGCTGAACCCGACGCGGCTGGAAGCCCGGATCGACTCCCGTGCACGCCGGCTGCTGGCGCGCGCGCCCCGGACCGGCTGGCGGGGCGTGGCGGTGGAGTTCGCGGTTTTCGTGGCGAAGCAGGCGTGGGCGTGCGTGTTCGGTGCCGCACTTCTGCTGGCCATCATGCTGGTGCGTGTCCTGTACCCCGATGACCTGCCGCTCACGCGTAACGATCTGCTCACCCTGATCGCCATCGCCATCCAGATCGTCATGCTCGCCACCAGGCTGGAGGCGGGACGCGAAGTGTGGGTGATCGTGCTCTTTCACATCACGGGAACGGTGATGGAGCTCTTCAAGACGGACGTCGGCTCATGGGAGTACGACGCGGGCGGGGTGCTGCGGATCGCGGGGGTCCCGTTGTTCTCCGGGTTCATGTACGCCGCGGTCGGCTCGTATCTCGTGCGCGTGTATCGGCTCTTCGATCTCGGATTCGTCCGGTACCCGCCGGTGTGGGCCACGGCCGTCGTCGCCGCGGCCATCTACGCGAACTTCTTCACCCACCACTGGATCTGGGATCTGCGCTGGGTGCTCACGGCGATCGTCGTGCTGCTGTGGGGCGCGACCGTGATGCATGCGCGGGTCTGGCGCCGCACGATCCGCCTTCCTCTCATTCCCGTGTTCCTGGGTGTGGCGCTGTTCATCTGGATCGCGGAGAACATCGGGACGCGCTTCGGCGCCTGGCAGTACCCCGATCAGGCCGACGGATGGCAGTTGGTGTCGCTGTCGAAGCTCTCCAGCTGGGGACTGCTGATGATCATCTCGGTGGTGCTCGTCACCTTCGTGTACCCGCCGAGACCGCCCGTGACGCGCCCGGCACCATGAACGACGGATCCCGCCGTGCGAGCACGGCGGGATCCGCGAGCGTCAGAATTTGAGAGCGCTCAGGACGCGGGAGCAGCGGGGGCGCCGCCCGTGGCACCGCCGCCACCGGGACGCCGCCGGCGGCGGCGACGGCGCGCCGGTGCGTTCCCGTCGTGATGCTCGGATCCGCCACCGTCGTGGGTTCCGGTGCCCTCGGCACGGGGAGTCTCCGTCGTGGTGGCCCCTTCCGCGGACGAGCCGCCGCTGCGGCGACGGCGACGCGTGCGTCCCTCACCGGAGCGTCCCTCACCCGCGGCGGAGTCGGATCGACGCGGCGTGCGCACGGTGGCGGTCGCCGGTGCCTTCACGATGCGGCCCTTGGTGCCCTCCGGGATGTCCAGATCCGTGTACAGGTGCGGGCTCGACGAGTAGGTCTCGGTCGGTTCGGGCTGACCGAACTCCAACGCGCGGTTGATCAGGGCCCACTTGTGCAGGTCCTCCCAGTCGACGAAGGTCACCGCGGTGCCCGTGCGACCTGCACGACCCGTACGACCTGCACGGTGCAGGTAGGTCTTCTCATCGTCGGGGATGGTGTGGTTGATGACGTGGGTGACATCGTCCACGTCGATACCGCGGGCGGCCACATCGGTCGCGATGAGCACGTCGCGCTTGCCGGCCTTGAACGCGGCCATGGAACGCTCCCGCGACTCCTGGCTCATGTCGCCGTGCACGGCGGCGGCGTTGAAGCCCCGGTCGCCGAGCTCATCGACCAGCTTCTGGGCGGCGCGCTTCGTCCGGGTGAAGATGACGACCTTCTCCCGGCCGGTGGCCTGCAGGATGCGGGAGATGATCTCGTCCTTATCCAGCGAGTGGGCGCGGTAGATGACGTGCTTGATGTTCGCCTGCGTCAGGCCCTCGTCGGGATCGGTGGCGCGGATGTGGATCGGGTTGCTCATGAACCGGCGGGCCAGCGCAACGATCTGACCCGGCATGGTCGCGGAGAACAGCTGCGTGTGACGGATCGCGGGGACGCGCTGGAAGATCTTCTCGATGTCGGGGAGGAAGCCCAGATCGAGCATCTTGTCCGCCTCGTCGAGGACCACTTCGGTCGCCTGCGACAGATCGAGCAGGCGCTGACCGGCCAGGTCGATCAGCCGGCCCGGGGTGCCCACCACGATCTGTGCACCGGCCTTCAGCTGTTCGATCTGCCCCTCGTACGCCTTGCCGCCGTAGATGGCGACGACGCTGGTGGAACGGTTGGAGGTCAGCAGCTCCATGTCCTCGTAGACCTGCACCGCGAGCTCGCGTGTAGGAACGACGATGAGAGCCTTCACACCGGGCGCCGGGTCCTGACCGAGGCGCTGGACGACCGGGATGCCGAAGCCGAAGGTCTTGCCTGTTCCGGTCTTGGCCTGACCGATCACGTCCTGCCCGGGCAGGGACAGCGGGATGGTCTGTTCCTGGATCGGGAACGCATCGATGATGCCCTTGGCGCTCAGGGCATCGACGATGTCCTGGTCGACGCCGAGATCGGCGAAAGTTGTCACTTTTTTTGAGCCTGTCTGGCAGTGAGTCTGCCGGGATGAAGGTTCCACGCCCTTCTCTCAGCCACAGGCGCGGCGCTCCGATCCGACGCCGGAGCGCGTCCAGCCTACCGGAGGGTGCTGGCAGAGCCCCGGAAGACGCGCTTTCGTGCCCGGCGATGCCGCGTTCCGTGTGCCCGGCGGCACTCCCAGTAGGCTGGGCGCGTGGTGAACTGGTTCTGGAAGCGGCGACCCGCCGGGCGCACCCTGCTGCTGCGCGGGCGTGACGAGTTGGGCAATGCGCAGCGCGTCGATTTCTCCGAGCTTGCCCCCGACATCGACACCTTCCTGGGGCAGGCCGCGTACCTGCAGCTGGGATACTTCGAGACGCTCAGCCGGCTCATCCGCAACACCCCCGATCTGGAGGAGAAGGAAGCGCTGTCGAAGGCTGCGGGAGCGGCGCTCACCAAGCATCAGGGGCTGTGCGATGTGATCACCTCGCGCGGCGAGGTGCCCACCGAGGTGATGCTCCCGTTCCGCGAGGAACTCGACGCATTCCGCTGGAAGACGATCGGCAAGCGCCCGCGCGAGACGATGCTGTCCGTGCACATCACCGCGGGGATGCTGGACGACTTCTACATCGCACTGGCTTCGAGCTACGGCGAGACGGGGCGACGGGTGGTCCGCATCCTCGGCGCGGATCCGGACCGCGAGGCGATCGCGGAGATCCTCCGTCACACCATCTCCGCCGACGACGAGTGGCGCTGGCTGCTGTCTCTGTGGGGGAGGCGCCTGGTGGGCGACACCCTCCTGGTCGCGCGGGCGGCCCTGCGTCCTGCACGCCTGGACTCGGACGAGGAGAAGCAGGTGGAGCCGGTGTTCACGGCTCTGATGGCGAGCCATGCGAAGCGCATGGACGCGCTCGGGCTCGCCTCCTGATGCCCACGCGCTCATGACGAAGGCCCGCACCTCGGGGTGCGGGCCTTCGTCATGAGGCGGTCAGGCGATGCCGAGGCGCGCGTCCTCCGCGGCGTCATGTGAGAGACGAAGGCGCGTGAGGACGAGGGTGCCCGCGACGGCGACCACCAGCGCGGCGCCGAGGCTGGCCACCCACATCCACACACTGGACTCCGCCACCCCCGACCAGGTCAGCGCGGTGTAGACGATCGCCGCAGCCGCGCCGCCGAATGCTCCGCCCACCAGCACACCGCGCGACCCGCGGGAGGGGACGAGTGCGTGGGCTACGGCACCGAGCAGGATGCCGCCGATGACGGCCAGGAGGACGTACATGTCAGGCCACGAATCCGACGCGGCGCGACTCCTCGGTGCCGATCTCGATGTACGCGAGCGACGCCGTGGGAACGATGTAGGCGTTGCCCTTGTCGTCGGTGAAGTTCACGGACGCGGCCTTCGACTCCAACGCCTCGGAGACGGCGCTTCGCACGTCGTCCGCAGACTGGGAGGTTTCGAAGCTGAGCTCGCGACCGATGTTGGCGATGCCGATGCGGATCTCCACGTTGTGTCCTTCCTCTGCCCCGGAAGGGGCGAACATCCACAGCCTATGGCACCGGTCGGATGTCGCGTCGCGTGCACGCTCAGGGCGAACGCGTCCGAGCACGGCACCCGGGCGGTGGTGTCCGAGCCTCCCGCTAGCGTGGTGACATGAGCACGGACACCTCCACGACGCCGGCGCGCCAGGCGGCGGCTCTCGAGCTGGATCCTCGCCAGAGTGCAGTGGTGGCGCTGCCGGCCGATGCCGATGCCGTGGTGATCGGTGCTCCCGGTACCGGCAAGACGGCGACTCTCCTCGAACGTGCCCGTCGGCTGCTCGCCACGGGGGAGCGAGGCACGGACGAAGTCCTGGTGCTCACGCCGTCGCGCCTCACCGCCACCCGTCTGCGCGATGAGCTCGGGTTGTCCGTCGGTCGCGCGACGCCGGGTGCCCTGGCCCGATCCCTCGGGTCGCTCGCCTTCCAGATCGTCCGCGCCGCCATGGTCAGAGACGGCCGCCCCGCGCCGCAGCTGCTCACCGGCGCCGACCAGGACCGCATCGTGGCCGATCTGCTGCATGGAGACGAGCAGGACGCGCAGGAGGGCGTGCGTCCCCAGCGCTGGCCCGGGGAACTTCCTGCCGCAGCCCGCAACGCGAAGGCGTTCCGTTCGGAGCTGCGCACGCTGATCGACGAGTGCACGGAGCTCGGCCTCGCACCGGACGAACTGTCGGTGCTGGGCGAACGATGGGGGAGGCCGGTGTGGACGGCTGCCGCGGGGTTCATCGCGGACTATCGCGATGTGACGGCCCGCATGCGCGCTGCCCATCGTGATGCGGCCGACCTGCTGGCCGAGGCCGCAGCGATCGTGCGCGCCGCGCCTGCGGGATCCGCCGCGCTGGCGGCGCTCGGTCCCGTCGCCCGGCTGAAGACGGTGCTGATCGACGATGCCCAGGAACTCACCCGGGGCGCCATCGGCCTGATCGAGGCACTCCGCTCTCGAGGGGTCTCCGTGGTCGCGTTCGGCGATCCCGACATCGGATCGGGTGCGTTTCGCGGTGTCACACCCGAGCTGTTCGCGCAGCTGGCCGCTCTGCTCGGCGACGTCCACGTCCTCGACGAGCCTCACCGCGCGACACCGGCCATCTCCCGGCTGATCCGCACGATCACCCAGGCGATTGGCGTGGGCGGACGAGTCGAGCACCGTCGGGCCCCGGGCGACGAGCTCGCAGATGATCGAGTCGGCGCGCTCATCGCGGCCAGCCCCTACGAAGAAGCCGATGCGATCGCCCGCACGCTCCGTGACTGGCATCTGGTCCGCGGGGTGGAGTGGGCCCGCATGGCGGTGATCGCTCACGACACCCGCCAGGTCGCGTCGCTGGAGACGGAGCTGGCCGCGCGCGAGGTGCCGACCCGCGCGGCGGGCGTGCAACGCCCACTCGGACGCGAGGTGGTCGTCCGCCAGCTTCTCGAAGTGCTGGAACTCGGCATCCAGGCCCCGCAAGAACGTGATCCGGAGGCGCTCGCGGGCGCGTTGCTGTCACCCTTCGGCGGTCTCGACGCGGTGGGGCTGCGTCGTCTGCGCGCAGCGCTGCGGCATCGGGAACTCGCGGCGGGGGGAACCACGGCAGCGGGGGAGCTGCTGCGGTCGGCCTTCGAGCATCCGCTCGAGTTCGGGCTGCTGGAGGGAGCTGAGGCATCCGCGGCGGAGCGGCTCGCGACTACGCTCGCGCGCGTGGCCGAGGCACATCAGCGCGGCGAGACGGTGCACGAGCTGCTGTGGCTGATCTGGGACCGTTCGCGTCGAGCCGGTGAGCGTCTGGCGGATGCCTGGCGGCGCATCGCCACCACCCCGGGACCCTTCGCCGCCGAGACCGGGCGCGCGCTCGATGCACTGGTGGCGTTGTTCGAGGCCGCGAAGCGTGCGGTGGAGCGCGGCACGGACGCCGACCCGGCCGCCTTCATCCGCAACCTGCTTGGCAGCGATGTGCCCGAAGACACCCTGGCGTCACCGGAGAGCGCGCAGACGGTGGCCGTCATGACCCCGGCCACCGCGCTCGGCACGGAGTTCGACGCGGTCGTCATCGCGGGGGTGCAGGAGGGTGTCTGGCCGAACGTTCGTCTGCGCGGCGGCCTGCTGGACAGCTGGCTGCTGGCGGACGCGGTCGTCGCCAGCCGCGCCGGCGACTCCTCGACGGCCGCGCCTCCCGTCTCGGAACGACGGCGCTGGGCGCTGCACGACGAACTGCGGTTGTTCGTCCGCGCCGTCTCACGGGCGCGGACGCACCTGCTCGTCACGGCCGTGGATGACGACGACACCGGCCCCAGCGCCCTGTTCGGATTCCTGCCGGAGCCGGGCCGCACCGACGACGATCGAGCGGGAGGCCATCCACTCACGCTCCGGGGCCTGGTCGCGCGCTATCGACGTGACCTCACGTCCGTGACCACCCCCGCGGCGCAGCGCATCGCCGCCGCGGGGCAGCTGGGCGCCCTCGCGGCAGCGGGCGTGCCCGGCGCGTCGCCCGCGCAATGGTACGGACTCCTCCCCGCGTCGAGCTCGGCGCCGCTGCGCGATCCGGATCAGGCACCCATCCCGGTATCGCCGTCGCGCATGGAGAACTTCGAGACGTGTGGCGTGGACTGGGCCATCCGGTCGCTCGGCGGCGACACGCGAACCTCCTCGAAAGGCCTCGGCACCATCCTGCACGCCGCCATGGAGGAGGTGGCCGACGGCGATCTCGCCGAGTTGCAGCGCGTGGTGGATGAGAGGTGGGGTGAGCTCGAGTTCGAGGCGGAGTGGCTCTCCGTCAAGGAGCGGCGATGGGCCCGCACGCTGGTCGAACGACTGCACCTGTATCTGCAGCGCTTCCGCGCTCTCGGAGCGCAGCGCGTCGGGGCTGAGGCGCCGTTCGAGCTGGCGATCCCGCTCGACGAGGAGGCAGGCACGGAGCATGTGATCGTGCGGCCCCTCGACGCAGAACGGCCGGCGCTGCCGGAGGGCATCCCGTATGCGCTGCTGCGGGGCAGCATCGACCGCGTGGAGGTGTACCCGCCGGGTGCGGGCGAGGACATCCCGCAGGATCCGGATCGTCCGGACGCCGCGCGCGCCATCGTGGTGGACCTCAAGACGGGCCGCAGCGAGAGCCGGGTGCGTAACGAGCTGGTCGAGGACGATGCGCAGCTGGCCGCCTATCAGCTCGCGGTGGGCGCCGGTGCCATTCCGGGAGCCCACCCCGATGAGGCGGCGGGGGCCCGACTGCTCGTGCTCAGCCAGACGCTCAAGGGCACACATTGGCGCGTCGCGCACCAGGCCCCGCTCGGTCCCGAGACCGCGGATGCCTTCGTGCAACGCGTGATCACCGATGCCCGCGGCATGGCCTCGTCAGCGTTCACTGCCAACATCGATCAGCACTGCCGAGTCGATCGTTTCGCGATCTGCGGCATCCACACGGTCAAGGCGGTGAGCGCCTCATGACGCACCGGGACGCTCCAGCCGGTACCGGCTGGCCGGGGGGCCGGGGGCTGTCCGCGGCCACGATCGCCGCGGCCCTGGGCCTTCCCACACCGACACCGGCGCAGCAGGAGGTGATCGAGGCGCCTCCCGCTCCGGCGCTCGTGGTGGCCGGCGCCGGATCGGGAAAGACCGAGACCATGGCCGGCCGCGTGGTGTGGCTCGTCGCCAACGGCCACGTGAGCCGAGACGAGGTCCTGGGCCTCACCTTCACGCGCAAGGCCGCAGGTGAGCTGGCGGAGCGCATCATGACGCGCCTTCACCGTATCGACGCGTTCGGCCGCCGCGGTCTGCTGCCGCATCTCGAGGAGATCATCGCAACGGGAGTGCTCGCCCAGACGCCTGCGGACGAGCTGCCCGCCCTCCTGGACCGATTGGCGCGGCGGTACGGCACTGAGGGAAGCAGTGCGGGCAATTCGATCACCGGTGATGAGCTGCTGCGGCCGCGAGTGGCCACGTACAACGCCTTCGCGGATGCGATCGTCCGCGAACACGCGGCGCGAATCGGACGCGACGCGGAGGCGTCGTTGCTCAGCCAATCCGGTTCCTGGCTGCTGGCTCGCTCCGTCGTCATCCGCAGTGCCGATCCGCGGCTCGCGGATCGCGACAACGCACTGTCCACCATGATCGATGCGGTGCAGAAGCTCGCCGGCGACGCGCTGGACAACCGAGCCGACCTGGACGAAGTCGCGGCATACGGCACCGCGTTCGCGGATCGACTGGAGCCGTACATCAAGACGGACGTCACGCCCGCCAACACGGAGAACGCCTGGGCCGCCGGTCGCGGACTGCCGATTATCGCCGGCCTCGCGCAGGACTACGCTCTCGCGAAGCAGGCCCAGGGAGTGCTGGATTTCGCCGATCAGGTGTCGGGTGCGCTGGAGATCATCGAGACGAGTCCGCAGATCGCGGCCGAACTGCGAGATCAGTACCGGGTCGTGCTGCTAGATGAGTACCAGGACACCTCCGTCCTGCAGACCCAGCTGCTGTCCTCGATCTTCCGGGATCACGCGGTGATGGCCGTCGGCGATCCGCATCAGTCGATCTACGGCTGGCGCGGTGCGAGCGCCGACAATCTGGACGCGTTCGCATCGGCCTTCTCGCGCGAGGTCGCGCACCACACCTACGAACTGATGATCAGCTGGCGCAACGACGTCTCGATCCTGGCGTCGGCCAACGCCCTGCTCGGCCCCCTGCGTGGGCCCGGCCGTCTCGAGGTCGGCGAACTGCAACCGCGCCCCGGAGCCGATGACGGGATCGTCGACCACGTCTGGGCCGAGACGATCGACGACGAGGCCGACGCGGTGGCGGAATGGTTCGCGCGGGTGCGCGCGGAGCACGGTGCCGCAGCGGGCGAGCGCGAGCACACCGGCGCGATCCTGTTTCGCGCCAAGAAGCACATGCAGCTGTTCGCCGACGCGCTCGACAGGCGAGGAATCCCGCACCGCATCCTCGGCCTCGGCGGGTTGCTCTCCACACCGGAGGTCACCGACGTGGTGGCGGCGCTGCGCGTAGTGCACGATCCCGCAGCGGGCTCATCCCTCATCCGCCTCCTCGTCGGGCCACGCTTCGCGATCGGCGTGGCCGACATGGCCGCGCTGCACGCCCTCGCCACGACTTTGTCGCGGCGCGGTGCAGATGGCACCCGGTTCTCGGAGGAGATGCTGGCGCGACTGCGGGGATCTGCGGGCGCCGATGAGCAGCTGTCGATCATCGACGCTCTGGATGTCATCCGCTCCCTGCGTGCCGACCATCCGCTGCTCTCCGAGTTCACCGCGTCGGGACGAGAACGTCTGCGGGAAGCGGGGGAGATGTTCGATCGGCTCCGGCGCTCCAGCGGGCAGTCCGCCCCGGAACTCATCCGCCTGATCGAGTCGGAGCTCCGACTGGACATCGAACTGGCAGCGAACGAGTCCCGCGGCCCGGCGCGCATCGCGTCCACGCAGCTCCGCGCGTTCGGCGACGAGGTGCGCGCGTTCCTCGACGCCGACGAGCGCGGCACGATCGGCAGCCTCCTCGCCTGGCTTGCCCACGCGGAGGACACCGACGAGCTCATGCCGCGACCGGAGCCGCCGCAGCCGGGCGTGGTCCAGCTCCTCACCATTCACGGCGCGAAGGGGCTGGAGTGGGATGCCGCAGCCGTCGTGCGCCTCGTGGAGGACGAGCTGCCGAAGAGTCCCCGCACCACCATGGGGTGGCTCTCTCTGGGGACGCTGCCCTTCGATTTCCGCGGTGACAGGGACGCGCTTCCCGAGCTCGTGATCCCGACCGGCGAGGGCACGACGCGCACACAGATCAACAGGGCGATCGATGACTTCAAGAAGGCGAACAAGGCATATCAGGAGGAGGAAGAGCGCCGCCTGGCCTACGTCGCCGTCACCCGTGCCCGCTCACGCCTGCTGCTCACGGGTGCCGCGTGGGGCGGTCAGACGCGCGCTCGCGTGCCGAGCCGCTATCTGCAGACGATGCTGCAGGCCATCGGCGCCGACGAACTGCCGACGCAACGTGCTGAAGGCGAGAACCCCGTGCAGCACGGTGGCCGCACGATGTCGTGGCCGCTGGACGCTCTCGGGGGCAGGCGGGCCGTCGTCGAGGAGGCAGCGGCTCTCGTGGCAGCCACCCCTCCGGCGCAGCCCTCTCCCGAGCTCGCCCGGCTCCTTCGTGAGCGCGAACTGCGTGCTCTGATCCCGGTGGCCCCGGCTCCGACACGCATTCCGGCGTCGATGTTCAAGGACTACGTCACGGGCTTCCGGCGCACGACGGACGCTCTCGTGCGTCCGCTGCCCGAGCGCCCCTATCCGCAGACCCGGATCGGCACGGACTTCCACGCCTGGATCGAGCACCTCTACGAGATGGTGGGGTCTGGCACCTCGCTGGACGACACACTGTGGGAGAGCGACGACGAGTACGCGGGCGACAGCGTGCTGGTCGCGGCGCCCGATCACGTCGGCTTCGACGCTGATCCGCCCGAGGCCGTTGTGGAGGCACCCGACGCCGAGGCGGAGCACGATTCGGAACTCGCCCGCCACCAGCGCAACTTCCTCCGCTCGGAATGGGCGGGGCTGCGACCGCTGGAAGTCGAGAGCGAGGTGAACTATGTGATGCGCACCCCGGCCGGCGGAGAGCACATCATGATCTGCAAGCTCGACGCGGTGTTCCGGCGTGAGGACCGTGGCGGGCGCATCGAGATCGTGGACTGGAAGACCGGGCGACCCCCGGCTACGCCGCGTGAGCGCCAGGAGCGCCTGCTGCAGCTGGCACACTACCGGGTGGCCTACCACCACGCGCGGGGCATTCCGCTCGAAGACATCGATGTCGCGCTGTTCTACGTCGGTCACGATCTGGTGCTGCGCCCCGAACAGGTCTACACCGAGGAGGAACTCGCGGTGCTGTGGGACGAGGCCGCCGCCGCGTCCGCCGACGGCAGCGCCACGTCTGACGGCACCAGCGCGTCCGCCGGCACCAGCGCGTCCGCCGGCACGGGGGTGTCAGACGGTATCGCCGCGTCTTGACGGCACCGGCGGGACTGAGGGCACCGGCGCGTCTGATGGCACCGGTGCTTCTGATGGCACGGTCGCCTCTCCGGCATCGCCGCGTCTTGAGGGCACCGGCGCGTCTGATGGCACCGGCGCTTCTGATGGCACGGTCGCCTCTCCGGCATCGCCGCGTCTTGACGGCACCGGCGCGACTGAGGACACCGACGTCTCCGCCGGGATCGTCGTGTCTGATGGCACGGGTGTGGCTGATGCCACGGGGGGGCGTCCGCCCGCATCGCTGTGTCTCGACGGCACTGGCGTGTCTGACAGCACCGTCCCATCCGCTGGCATCGCAGTCTCTGACAGCGCCGACATCTCTGCCAGCGCCGACATCTCTGACAGCGCCGACATCTCTGACAGCCTCGGCGTCTCTGGCGGCATCGCAATGTCCGATGGCACGCCGGCCCTCGCTGACGGCTCGGCATCCTTCACCGACGGCGCCGCAGCGTCTGCTGACGGGACCGCGACTGCTGACGACAGCATCTTCGCGGGCGACGTCCCCGCCGCGCGCATCGGCAGGGCCGCGCCGGTCCTGGAGAACGCGGAAGTGACCGCCGGGCACCGATCAGGCGGACTCGGGAACGCGACGTCCCGGGGCGCGGCGCGACGGCGCGCGACTCGTCGGCAGGCGTACGCCGAGATCACGGTGAGGCCGTGCGGCGCTGGGACGACTGGACGTCCGCGCTCTCGCCGAGGTCAGTCTTCTTGTGCCCAGCGGCGGAAGGCGGCACGTTCCGTCTCCTCCAGATCGCGCGACATGCGGCTGGCGGCGCCAGGACGACAGGACGCCCGCGCTCTCGCCGAGGTCAGTCCTCTTGCGCCCAGCGGCGGAAGGCCGCCTGGGCGGCGCGTTCCGCCTCTTCCAGATCGCGCGACACGCGGTCGGCGGCGTCGGCCGGGAAGATCAGCGGACCGGAGTCGGTGAGCTTGTTCTCCTCGCGTGCGTCTGTCAGGACCTCATCGTCGGAGACCATCGCGACGCTGCCCGTGACGGGGGAGTGGTCTGAGACGGGAGCCAGTGCGGAGGCTGACGGCATGTCGTCGGCGGTCGACGGAGTCGGCTGAGGGCCGGAATCCCGAAGCGATGGCGACGAACCACCGGGATCGGAGAACGAGGGCGGCAAGACCTGTGCGGCGTTCGGGGCGGCGGGATCAGTGACGTGCCGGACATCGGCGCTCGCCGAATCGGACCACTCCCCGGCGACTTCCGCCCCGTCGCCGAGGTCGACCCGGTCCACGCGGACGCGTTCATCGTCGTAGTACGAGGGATCCAGCGCTTGGGTGGCGTTGGGATCCGCATCCTCGTCCGTGATCTCGACGGCCTCGACACGTCGACGCCCGTCGTCGTAGTACGACGGATCCAGCGCCTGGGTGGCGTTGGGGTCGTCAGCGAAGAACCCGCCGGCGAGCGCCGACGTCTCGGTGGCCTTCGCACCGAGGAAGTCCAGGTCGGCGGGGTCGTACGTGTCGGTGTGCATGGAGGTGTCTACGCCGTGTGATGTCGGCTGCGGCACGGTGCGGAGGGCGGCGAGAGCGTCGTCGATGTCGGCTTTCGCGGTGCGGGGGCGGAGGTCGTCGTCGCGGACGTCCTCCGCGAGGGTGTCCAGCATGGCGGCAGCGTCATCGACGACGTTCGCCTCCCGGGTATCCCGGCCATGCAGCAGCCACCGCGCGACATCGAGTTCGGAGTGCAGACGAGCGCGCGCCAGGATCATCTCGTCCGGTGCCCGGTGGGAGGCGGCGACATAAGACTGGTGCACCGAGTCGATGGCATCCGGCGCGAACATCAGGAACTGCAGATCCACCGCCGGATCGGTGACCTGGAGCGCGTGCCAGTCGACCACGCCCGAGACGGTCGGCACGCCGTCGCGGTCTTCGTAGACGAAGGCCGATGCCGCGGCGCCGCCCAGGGTGACCG
This sequence comes from Microbacterium sp. GXS0129, assembly GCF_044769785.1. Lineage (NCBI taxonomy): Bacteria > Bacillati > Actinomycetota > Actinomycetes > Micrococcales > Microbacteriaceae > Microbacterium > Microbacterium sp. GXS0129. The sequence goes on from NZ_JBIZVZ010000001.1 coordinate 1,232,587, forward strand.
CGGGCTCGAACTGCCACATGGTGTCGTCATCCAGCACGTCGCGCCAGCGCACCATGAGCCGCACGGGCACACGCCCGGTGGCGGACGACTCATCAAGCACCCGCCGCGCATCCTGTCGCACCTGCTCAGCGCTCCGGTGGGGAAGGCCGGCGTTGCGTACGAACGATGCAGGAAGAGCGTGCACGGCCGCGAGGGTCTCACCCACGGATGCGGCAACGCCGCGACCCGGGGGAATCTCATCCGCGTCCACCTGATAGCCCGGAACGAACGATGTGACGAACACCCGACGACCGTCTAGGGGCCCGACCCCGAGGAAACGCGGCACCTCGAAACCGAGCAGGGCGCGCACGCCGTCGGTGAGGGCGCGCAGGGCGAGCGCCTCCGAAGCCAGTTCCACGTCGACGGCTTCATCGCGGGGGAGACGGACCACCGCTCGGGTTCCATCCGCGAGGGTGACGACGGCGGAGTCGTTACGACCCTCCCCGTGCGCCGACAACGCCGTGGTGCCGACGATCTCGACTCCGGGGACTGCGGCCGTGGCCGCCGCGGCTAGAGTGAGAGGAGAGCGTGCCATGTGCTCAGCGTAGGTCGGCCATCGCGGCCCCAGCACACGCCACGCCCGCGAGAAGGGGAGTAGATGGAAGACGCGTCAGCTCCCGGGATGGTCGCCGCTTTCGACCGCAGCGCCGACGAACGCACCGACCCGGATCTGATCACCCGCCTCGTCGCTGACGCAGACACGCGCGTCCTGCTCATCGACGCGGACCGCGCACCCGTCGACGCCGCAGGCGCCCTCGTGCTGGTACCGGTGGCGGTCGCGCTCGACGTCGCCGCTGCGATCGCGGTGGCGGATGCCGCGCTGCCGGCGATGAGCGAGCGGTTCGCATTCCTCGGCCGTCGTGACGGTGTCGCCGTGCTCTTGGCCGCTGTGCCCGGTGCCGCAGAGCTTGCACAGGGTGCGACGACGGATGGCGGTCCGGGCCCGCACCCGACAGCCGTCCGTTCCGTAACGAACGCGGACGGCTCGCCGATCACGAACGCCGCGCACCCGCGCCCCACGGCATGGGCGTCGCTGCGTGTACTGCACCCCGTCCTGGCGGCGCCGGACGGAGCTCTGCTGCTCGAAGCCGTGAGCCTGGCACGCTGGATGGTCGACGCCGGGCACTGCGCGTTCTGCGGCGCCGTGACGAGAATCACCACCGGCGGCTGGGCCCGCACGTGTACCGCGTGCGGGCGCGAGCACTTCCCCCGCACCGACCCTGCCGTCATCGTCGCCGTCACGGACGGGGACCGACTGCTCCTCGGCTCCAACGCGATGTGGGAGCAGCGCCGGTACTCCTGCTTCGCGGGATTCGTGGAGGCGGGCGAATCCCTCGAGGAGGCCGTGCGCCGTGAGGTGAAGGAGGAATCCGGCATCGACGTGGAGCACGTCGCCTACGCCGGGTCCCAGGCCTGGCCCTTCCCGCGCTCGCTGATGCTCGGGTTCCGCGCCCAGGCCCGGGACGCGCGAACGGCGCATCCCGACGGCGAGGAGATCCTGGACGTGCGCTGGTTCACCCGGGGGGAGATCCGTGCCGCGTACGCCGGAGACCTCGACCTCCTGCTCCCGGGCAAGCCCTCCATCGCCCACGAGCTCATCTCCGGCTGGGCCGCGGAGACGGACAGCAGCGGACCGGGGCCGGCGGCGGGTGAGCGCGCGTGAGCGCGCTGGACGGACTCGACGAGCAGCAGCGCGAGGCGGCGTCGGTGCTGCGCGGGCCGGTGTGCGTGCTGGCCGGAGCCGGGACCGGCAAGACCCGCGTGATCACGCACCGCATCGCCCACGGCGTGGACACGGGTGCGTACTCGCCGAATCGTGTGATGGCGGTCACATTCACGGCGAAGGCCGCCGGGGAGATGCGGGGGCGGCTTCGAGACCTGGGCGTCAGCGGCGTCGCGGCTCGCACCTTCCACGCCACAGCCCTCGCACAGCTCAACTTCTTCTGGCCGCAGGTCACGGGCGAGCCCGCCCCGGGCATCATCGACAACAAGGTGAGGATGCTCGCGCACGCGGCCGACGGCCTGCGGCTGTCCCTGGACACCCCGACCCTGCGCGATGTGGCCTCGGAGATCGAGTGGCGGAAGGTCGCGATGCGCAGCATCGAACAGTACGCGCTCACCGGCCGAACCGTCGGGCGCCTCTCGAGTGCTGAGGTGGTCGACCTCCAGAACGCGTACGAGAAGCTGAAGGACGAACGCCGGCAGCTGGACTTCGAAGACGTGCTTCTCGCCTGCGCGGGGATGCTGGACGCCGAGCCCCGCGTGACCGCAGCGGTCCGCGAGCAGTATCGGCACTTCACCGTCGACGAGTTCCAGGACGTGTCGCCGCTCCAGAACCACCTGCTCGAATTGTGGCTGGGCGACCGCAAGGACATCTGCGTGGTGGGCGACGCCAGCCAGACGATCTTCTCGTTCGCGGGCGCCGATGCGAAGTACCTCCTGGAGTTCCCTCGCACCCACCCCGATGCCGTGACCGTGAAGCTGGAGCGCAGCTACCGATCCGATCCGTCGGTCATCTCCGTCGCGAACGACCTGATGCGCGGCCGCCCCGGGGCCCTGACACTCGCCCCGCAGCGCCCGCCGGAATCGCCGACACCCGTGGTCACCGCCTATGAGGACGAGCGTGACGAAGCCGCCGGCGTCGCCCGGGCCATCGAGAAGCAGATCGCGAAGGGCGCTGCTCCGCAGCAGATCGCGGTGCTGTACCGGGCGCAGGTGCAGTCGGCTGCCATCGCCGACGCGCTCGCTGCCCGCGGCATCCCGACCACGGTGCTGGGCGGGAAGCGCTTCTTCGACCAGCCAGAAGTGCGACAGGCGGTGCTCGCTCTGCGCGCAGCCGCTGTTGCTCCGGGAGATCGCGGTTTCCTCCCGGATGTCCGCACCGTGCTGCGGGAGATCGGTCTGACGGATGAGCCGCCCCCCGCCGGCGGCGCTCTCCGCGACGCCTGGGAGGCTCGCGCCTCGCTGCTGCGGCTGGCTGAGGCGGCACCCGACGGCACCACCATGCGACAGTTCGCCGAACAGCTTCTGGCACGCACCAAAGACCAGCACGAGCCGGTGCTGAACACTGTGACGCTCTCCACCCTGCATGCCGCCAAGGGCCTGGAATGGGATCACGTGCACATCATCGGCTGGGCTGAGGGCCTCCTCCCGATCGCGTACGCGACCTCGTTCGACGCCGTCGATGAGGAACGACGACTCGCATACGTGGGGGTGACACGGGCCGCCCGCACACTGGCGCTGTCGTGGGCGCGGGGGAGCGGCCGGGTCATGCGGAAGCCGTCGCGCTTCCTGCAGGAGATCGGCAGCCGCAGTCTTCGTGCGGCCGGTGTGTCCGCCAGAGTCGCCGGTTCCCGCTCCGCACGCTGACCGAGCGGCTGGTACCGCCACCCAGGTGGCGTGATGCTCCGCCGCGCCCGGCTGCCGCGGCACCGGCCAGCGGGAGCAACTGCCGGGCGAGGCCGATGGCTTCTCCGAGAACCACCGGGTCGGGCGCAGGGGGCTCGCGTTCGGCCAGTTGCGCGATGAGGTGCGGCCATGCCGGGTCCGCGTCGCGTTCGGCCAATGCCACACAGGACACACAAGCCGTGATGCCGGGGAGCACCGCGGGTCCGACGCGCACGGCATCGAGTTCGAGGACCAGGGGAACGTGCACGACGTCTTCGGCCATCCACGGCGCTGCGGACAGGGGCAGCACGGCGTGTGCGCTCAGCAGAACCACCGGTGGACGATCGCGGAAATCATCACGCGAGAGCCCCGGCAGGGCCGACAATCCCGCCGCGACCATGTCGACGACGTCCCGTCCGCGCAGCGCCGGTGCCACCTGCAGGCGAGGCATCATCAGATCAGCCTCCACGCGCGTGAGCGCCGAGCCGATCCGGGCCAGAAACGCACCCAGCTCGTCCAGCGGCGCCCCGAGCCCCTGCGCCGCCCGAGGGAAGTCCTCCTCCGCAATCCCGTGCTCCAGCGCTCGCAGGACCCGTTCCTGCCACCGGGGCGGGTCCGGCAGTGAGGGCTCGGCATAGAGCCCGAGCTGCAGTGTTTGCGGGTCCCGCCAGAGGGCGGGGCGATCATCGTCGAGGCGGAGCATCACGGTCGTCATCACGACATCCTGGAGCTCCGGGCAACAGCCGGGCGGGTTCTGCACAAGCTGACGTGGCGAGTCGGGCCCCGGGACGGTCTGGGGAGGAGCGGACGTGGGCGTGAACGAGCATCGGCCGCCGCCGCATTCGCGGCGACGGCCTGAACTCAGACGTGCCTCAGACGGGGCGCGGCCCTTCGGGCCCCTCTTCGCTGCCCGCGGAGTCATCCGTGGCGTCCGGGTCGGTGAAGTCCTCGCCGGAGAGCAGCCGCTCCAGAGCGTCGTCCATCTCGTCGCGGGGTGCGGCTTCACCGCGCGCGGCCGCCTGGAGGCGCTCGATGATGGCGGTGGGGTCGTCGATGTCCTCGGGCGTCGGCAGCAGGTCCGGGTAGTCCCAGAGTCCGTCACGGGCCTCCGACCCGACGGCCTCGGTGATCGCACGCCACATGGCTCCCGCCTCGCGGAGCCGGCGGGGGCGAAGCTCGAGCCCCACCAGGGCGCCGAGCGCACGCTCGGCGGGTCCGCCCACCGCGCGGCGGCGCCGCACGGCTTCCGCGATGCGGCCGGCATCGGGAAGGCGTTGGGTGGCTTCCTCCGTGACGACCTCGACCCATCCCTCGATCACCGCGAGCACGTTCTCCAGGCGCGTGAGCGCGGCCTGCTGGGCCTCCGAGCGCGGCGGCATGAGGGCGCCGGACTCCAGCGCCGCACGCAGCTCTTCGGGGTTCTCGGGGTCGAACCGGTCGGCCATCGACTCCAGGGCGCTGGTGTCGACTTCGAGACCGCGGGCGTAGTCGGTGAGCTGGGACAGCACGTGCAGGTGCAGCCACCTGGCGTGACGGAACAGCCGGGCGTGGGCGAGTTCGCGAGTGGCTAGGTACAGGGCCAGCTGATCCTCGGGGATCTCCAGCCCCTGGCCGAAGTCGGCGAAATTCTGCGGGAGAATAGCGGCTTCGCCCACCGGGAGCAGCGGAATGCCGACGTCGCCGCCGGAGACCACCTCCTTGCTGAGGCGGCCGATCACCTGTCCCAGCTGCGCGGCGAACAGCGAGCCGCCCACCGAGCGCATGATGCGCCCTGCGCCTTCCACGACGCCGCGCATCTCCTCAGGAGCCTGCTGGCCCAGGGCATCCAGCAGCGCATCCGTGATGCTTGTGGCCACCGGCTCCGCGGCCTCCTGCCACACGGGCATCGTCTGCTCCACCCAGTCGCCTCGGGTGAGGGAGCGGGCGGGTTGCGCGAGCGCGCTGATGCTGGTCACCGCGCTCAGCCACAGATCGGCGAGCGCGAACGCCTGATCCAGATCAGTGCGCTGACCGCTCGTGACGCTCAAGCCGTCCTGGTTGGCGATGTGCAGCGCCGCGGTGCGCGCCGAGTCCCAGGGGATCCCCCCGTCGGCTCCGGCGAAGGCGCCCTGCATCTGCTGCATGAGACCGGCCAGCATGGCGGGGTCGATGTTCATGCCGGTGAGCTTCTGGATCTGCTCGGGATCGATCTGGCCACCCGCTCCGAAGAGCTGGCGCAGCAGTTCCTGGAAGTCGTCTTCCGGGGAACGGTCCTCGTCTGTCACGTCAGCCGCCTTTCAGCGCTTTGCTGGGGTTGCGTTCTACGCTAGTCGCCGGACGGAGCCCGACGAGCGGGTTCGTGCATTCGGCTGTACGCCGCTCGCGAACGTCCTTCCCGGAAAGGAAATCGTGACGTTCTTCGACCCGAACATGCAGGAGCAGAGCATGCCGACGAACGCATCCGGACAGCGCTGGCGCCCCTCGCGACGGACCCTGTTCGGCTATGGGGCGCTGGCCGTGGCACTGGTGTGCATGTTCGGATTGAGCATCCTGCCGTCGGGCTATGTCATCGAGATGCCGGGGCCCGTCGTCAACACCCTCGGTTCCCAGGAATCGGACGGGGAAGAGGTCCCTCTCATCACCATCCCGAACGAGACCACGTACGAGACGGCCGGAACCCTGTCGCTGACCACCGTCTCGGTGCGCGGCAACCGTCAGTCCACCCCCAGCTGGTTCGAGCTTGCCGCAGCGTGGTTCGATTCTTCCAAGGCCGTGCTCCCGCTGGACGCGGTGTTCCCGCAGGGCGTCACCACCGAGCAGAAGCAGCAGCAGGATGCTCAGATGATGACCGATTCGCAGTCTGCGGCAACGGCTGCGGCGATGACCGAACTCGGTCATCCCGTGCAGACCACCGTCACGATCCCGCTGGATCCGGCGGAGGATGCCCCGGCGGCGGGCCATCTGAAGGCCGGCGACGTGATCGCCCGGGTCAACGGCGTCGCCCCGTCCGGGTCGCAGGACGTCATCGCCGCCGTCACGGGGAGCGAGGGCAAGCCCGTCACCTTCACGGTGCTGCGCGGCGGCGTCGAGACCGACGTCACGATCACTCCGCAGCAGGCCACCGTCAACGGGGAGACGCGCTGGCTGGTGGGGGCCTCTCTATCGGAGTCGTATCAGTCGCCCATCGAGGTCGACATCAAACTCAACGACATCGGCGGCCCGAGCGCCGGCATGATGTTCGCGCTCGGGATCATCGACAAGCTCACACCCGGAGAGCTCAACGGAGGCAAGAACGTCGCCGGGACCGGCACCATCGACGCGGCCGGCAATGTCGGTGCGATCGGCGGTATCGCCCAGAAGATGTACGGAGCCCGCGATGCCGGGGCCGAGTACTTCCTGGCTCCCGCCTCGAACTGCAAGGACGTTGTCGGACACATCCCCGACGGGCTGACTGTGATCAGCACCTCCACACTGCGCGAGTCCGTCGATGCTCTCAACGTGATCGCCTCGGGCACGGGTATCGACACGTTGCCGGGTTGCTCCGCGTAGCCGGCATCGTCGGACGACATCCTCAGGGATCATGCTCAGGCGGCCGCGCCTAGGATGAAGGGGTGACCACAGCCTCAGCGCCGAATCAGGCCACCCCCAGCACCGGGCGACGCGTCGTCGTCATCTCACTCGTGATCGTCGCGGTCCTGCTCGCAGCCTTCTTCCTGTTCTCCAGCGTCTTCGCCGACTTCCTCTGGTACGGCCAGCTCGGCTTCACGGGCGTGCTGACCACTCAGTGGGTCGCACGGATCGCGATGTTCGCGATCGGATTCCTGGGAATGGCCGTTCCGCTGTGGACGGTGATACAGCTGGCGTACCGGATGCGTCCGGTCTATGCCCGGCTCAGCTCTCAGCTGGATCGCTATCAGGAGGTCATCGAGCCACTGCGCCGGCTGGCGATGTGGGGCGTGCCGATCTTCTTCGGCGTGTTCGCGGGACTGTCGGCGGCGAACCAATGGCAGACCGCTGCGCTCTGGTTCGCGGGTGTGAAGACCACCGACGTCGATCCGCAGTTCGGTCTCGACACCGGCTTCTACATGTTCGCGATGCCGTTCTATCAGGCCGTGCTCGCTTTCACATCCGCCGTGCTCCTGCTCTCGCTGCTCGTCACCGCCTTCGTCTCCTACCTCTACGGCGCCGTCCGCATCGGCGGTGGCGAGCTGCGCATCTCCAAGGCCGCTCGCATCCAGCTCGCGGTCGTCGCTGGTCTGTACCTGCTCGTGCAGGGCGTGAGCCTCTGGCTCGACCGCTACGCCACACTGGCCGACTCCAATGCGTCAGTCACCGGCAACGCCCTGAACATCACGGGCCCCACCTACACCGTCGCCAACGTCACCATTCCGGGTCTCACGATCCTGTCGATCGTGGCCATCATCGTGGCGATCCTCTTCTTCGTGACCGCGGTCATCGGCCGCTGGCGCTTCCCGCTGGCCGGGACCGCGGTGCTCATCGTGGCCGCTCTCGTCGTCAACGTCGCGATGCCCTGGGCGGTGACCACCTTCCAGGTGAAGCCGAACCAGATCGAGTCGGAGAGCCAGTACTACCAGCACAACCTCGACATGACGAAGAAGGCCTTCGGGATCGACACGGTCCAGAAGACCGACTTCCAGGCCGAGACCACCGCCGAGGCCGGCCAGCTGCGTGCCGACGCCGAGACCACCGGCTCCATCCGCATCATGGATCCGGCGATCATCAACCCGACCGTTCGCCAGCTCGAGCAGGTCAAGCCGTACTACCGCTTCCGTGACACTCTGGACGTCGACCGCTATCAGATCGACGGGAAGACGCAGGATGTCGTCGTCTCGGTTCGTGAACTCGACATGTCCCAGGCTCCGTCCAACTGGCAGAACCAGGCGCTGATCTACACGCACGGCTACGGCATGGTCGCGGCGGCGGGCAACCAGCGCACCGATGACGGCAGCCCGAAGTTCCTCGAGCAGGGCATTCCCGCCACCGGCTTCCTCACCGAGCAGAACCCGGACTTCCAGCCCCGTATCTACTTCGGTGAGTACTCGCCGCTGTACTCGATCGTCGGCGCGCCGAAGGACTCCGCGCCGGTGGAGATCGACTACCCGCGTGCCAGCGATGGGGACTCCGTCACCAAGACGACCTTTGACGGCGACGGCGGGCCGAAGCTCGACAACATCTTCACCAAGCTCATCTACGCGATGAAGTTCCAGGCCGGCGACATCCTGTTCTCGAACAACGTCAACGATCAGTCGCAGATCCTGTACGACCGTGACCCGGCCACGCGAGTCTCGAAAGTGGCGCCGTACCTGACCCTCGACAAGGACCCGTACCCCTCGGTGGTCGACGGCCGGATCGTCTGGATCGTGGACGGCTACACCACCAGTGCCACCTACCCGTACTCCTCGGGTGTCAGCCTGACCGATGCGACCAGCGACACCAAGGCGACCGGGCTGATCATCCCGGACAAGATCAACTACATCCGTAACTCCGTGAAGGCCACGGTGGACGCGTACGACGGCCATGTGACGCTGTACGCGTGGGATGAGGAGGACCCGGTGCTGCAGACGTGGCAGAAGGTCTACCCCAATACCCTCAAGCCGCTGACCGAGATGAGCGGCGAGCTGATGAGCCACGTGCGCTACCCGACCGACCTGTTCAAGGTGCAGCGCAGCGTGCTGGGGACGTACCACGTCGACAAGGCGCCGTCGCTCTTCCAGGGCGACAACCTCTGGTCCACGCCGACCGATCCCAACGCGGCGGAGACCGACCAGAAGCTGCAGCTGCCGTACTACCTCACCATGAAGATGCCGGGACAGGACGAGCCGACCTTCTCGATGTTCTCCAGCTTCATCCCGCGCCCGATCGATGCGGCCAACGCCCGCAACGTGCTCACCGGCTACCTCGCCGTGGATGCGGATGCCGGGGCGGAGGCGGGCAAGAAGAGCCCCGATTACGGCACGCTGCGCATGCTCGTCATCGACAGCGACACGACGGTGCCCGGCCCTGGCCAGGTGAAGAACTCGTTCGACACCGACGACGCGGTGACCCAGTGGGTCAACATCCGAAAGGTCGGTGGCGGGACCCAGATCCTGTATGGAAACCTGCTCACCCTCCCCGTGGGTGGCGGTCTGCTCTACGTCCAGCCGGTGTACATCCAGTCCACGGGCGCCACGAAGCTCGCCCGCCTGCAGAAGGTGCTGGTGTCCTTCGGCGACAACGTGGCCTTCGAGGACACCCTGAGCCAGGCACTGGACAGCCTGTTCGGAGGCGACTCGGGCGCGCAGACGGGTGACACCGACGTGACGCCGGTGGAGACGGATCCGGACGCCCCGGTGACGCCGGAGCCCACGCCTACGCCGGGGCCGACGCAGAGCCCCGGCGCCACGACCGAGCCGACGACGGCACCGTCGATCGACACCTCCACCGTGGAGGGTCAGCGCGACGCACTGCTGCAGGAGGCCAAGACCGCCCTGAGCGATCGTCAGGCCGCGATGTCGGCGGGCGACTGGACCAAGTACGGCGAGGCGGACAAGCGCCTGACCGAGGCCCTCGACAAGCTGATCGCCCTCGACGGGAAGTGAGACACGCGAAGGGGCGCCTGCTGCGGCAGGCGCCCCTTCGCGTGTCCGCCTAACCTCCGACCCGGTACTTGAAGCCGACATGCGAGTCGGTGAAACCCAGGCGCAGATAGAAGCGATGTGCGTCTGCGCGGGCACTGTCGGACGTCAACTGCACCAGGTCCGCTCCGGTCTGCGGGGCTGCCACATCCATGACCCAGCGCATCATCGCCTCGCCGGTGCCACGCGAGCGCAGATGGCTCGCCACGCGCACCGCCTCCACGAGAAGACGTGTCGCTCCGCGTCGCGCGAGCCCCGGAATCAGGGTGAGCTGGAGGGTGGCGATGACACGTCCCTCCGCATCGGCACCCACGACGATGTCGTTCGCCGGGTCCTCGATCACGGTGCGCAGCGCTCGCGCGTAGTGCGGCCGGTCGGATGCGTCGTTCCTGTCACCGCGGGCCGCGCTGACGGGGTCGTCGGACATGAGCCGCATCAGGTCGTCGAGGTCATCGGTCGTGGCGTGGCGGAGGGTGATCTCGCCGTCCCGGGTCGGGAGGGTCAGCGGTAGCAGGAGTGAGCGGAGCATACGCTCATCCTTCCAGCCCCGTCAGCGGCGTCGGAGGTCGCCGCGTGTCGCCGCGTTGCTTCTCGTTACCGCGACGCACGGGGCACGGCGCGCCGAGTGCCTAGGCTCGCCCCCATGACAGCTTCCCCCTCGCCCACGACCATCGATTCCATCCTCGACGTCACCGCCGACGAGCGCGCGGATCGCCTGGCCTCTGCCGGCTCGGCCTGGGCGCAGCGCATCGACACCGATGTGTCGGCTGCTCAGCTCACCTATCGTGTCCGGGGCACGGGGGAGGGTGCCGTCGCCACCGCCGTCCGTGCGGGCGCGCACGCGTTCATCGTCGACGAGCCCGCCGCGCTCGCCGGAGATGACGCCGGCCCGAGCCCTGTCGAGTACGCCCTGGGTGCGCTGATTTCCTGCCAGGTGGTCGTGTACCGGCTGTACGCCCACGCGCTGGGAATCCGCGTCGACGACATCCGTGTCGACGCCGAAGGCGATCTCGATGCGCGGCGCCTGTTCGGCATCGACGAGTCGGTCCGCCCCGGCTTCACCGCGGTCCGCCTGACCGTGTCCCTGGAAGGTCCTGAGCCCGAGGAGCGTTACGAGGAGCTGCGCCGCGTCGTGGACGAGCACTGCCCGGTGTTCGACCTCTTCGCCAACCCCACACCGATCGATGTGACCGTCCGCAAGGTCTGAAAGGCAGAAGGCCCTCATCTTCCGATGAGGGCCTTCTTCTTGTTGCGGGGACAGGATTTGAACCTGCGACCTCTGGGTTATGAGCCCAGCGAGCTACCGAGCTGCTCCACCCCGCGGCACGGGATCCAGCTTACCGGCTGGGCTTCGCCGAACCCTAAAGCGCGCTGTGAGCGGGCGTGTTGCCGGAGCAGCGAAAGCCGAAGGCCCCTGATCGAGTGATCAGGGGCCTTCTCATTGTTGCGGGGACAGGATTTGAACCTGCGACCTCTGGGTTATGAGCCCAGCGAGCTACCGAGCTGCTCCACCCCGCGGCACATCACTAGCCTAACACGCATCCCCGGGGCGGGGCGCATCGAGGCGCTTCCCGGGCGATTCGTCCTGCCACGTCCCGGGCGTCGCTAGGCTGGCCGCGACGTGGACGAGCACCGAACACCGGGAGTGATGCGATGACAGGAACGACGGTTGCCGTGGCGCAGTTCGCTCCCGGCACGGAGGACAACGTTCCTGCGATCACCCGGCTGGTGGCGGAGGCGGCGGGGCGGGGTGCCCGGCTCATCGTGCTTCCCGAATACTCGGCGTGGTTCGAGGCGCCCTTCTCGGATGCGCTGATGTCTCATGCCGAGTCGCTGGACGGCCCGTTCACCCGGGAGCTGTCCCGCCTGGCGGAGCGATTCGGCGTGTGGATCGTGGCCGGTCTCATCGAGCGTGCCGAGGGCACGCGCGTGCACAATACGGTGGTCGCCGTGGATGCGCGCGGGGTTCAGGCGGCCTACCGAAAGCAGCATCTGTACGACGCTTTCGGCGATCGCGAGTCCGACCGGATCGCTCCCGGAGCTCTCGACAGGCCGCAGCTCTTCCGGCTGGACGATCTCACCTTCGGCCTGATGACGTGCTACGACCTGCGCTTTCCCGAGAGTGCGAGGGTTCTCCTCGACGCAGGCGCGGATGTGATCGTGGTGCCTGCCGAGTGGGTGCGCGGTCCGCTCAAGGAAGACCACTGGAGCACGCTGGTGCGCGCACGGGCGATCGAGAACACGGCGTTCGTCGTGGCGGCGGACCAGACCCCGCCGATCGGGGTCGGGCGATCGATGATCGTCGACCCGTCCGGAATCGTGCTGGCTGCACTGGGCACGCAGGAAGCCGTCGCGCTCGCAACGCTGGATCGCGCCGAACTCGAGAGGGTTCGTCAGGTCAATCCGGCACTGGAATTGCGTCGCTTCCGGGTGGCGCCGCGAAGCGAGCACGCTGGCTAGAGCGTCGTCGTGTACGCCGAGAGGCGGCGCATCCCGTCCTCAACCACGCTGGGACGCTTGCAGGCGGCGAAACGCACGAGCGAGTTCCACTGTGCATCGCCCGACGTCACGAACGCCGTGAGCGGGATCCCCACGACGCCGCCGTCGACGGCGAGGGCGCGGCAGAAGGCGGCCGCGTCTCCAACACCCAGCGCGGAGACGTCGGCGACCGTGAAGTACGTTCCGTCGGGTGCATGCGTCTGCAGGCCGGCGCTGCGCAAGCCGTCATTCAGGATTCGCGCCGTGTGCTGCATATCACCGGCGAGCGCGTCGAAATAGGCATCGGGAAGACGCAGCCCGACCGCGATCGCCGGCTGGAACGGCGCGGATCCGGAGAAGGTGAGGAACTGTTTGACCGCCAGGACCGCCTCGATCAGATCGGCAGGCCCCGACACCCAGCCCACCTTCCACCCCGTGGTGCGGAACGTCTTTCCGCCGGAGGAGATGCTGAGCGTGCGCCCGGCAGCCCCGGGGCGCGCCGCGATCGGGTGATGGGCGCGTCCGTCGAAGAGCAGATGCTCGTACACCTCGTCGGTGACGATGATGGCGTCGTGGCGCTCAGCCAGTCGGACGATCTCGTCCCGGGTCTGGTCGTCGAAGGCGACGCCCGTGGGGTTGTGCGGGTCGTTCACCAGGATCACCCGAGTGCGATCGGTGACGGCGGCAGCCAGCTGCTCGAGGTCCGGACGAAAGTCCGGCCAGCGCAGCGGTACCGTGCGCAGGCGCGCGCCGGCCAGCGCCACGCAGGCGGCATACGAGTCGTAGTGCGGCTCGAAAACGACCACCTCGTCGTCCGGACCGTCCAGTAGCGCGAGCAGTACGCTCGCCAACGCCTCGGTGGCACCGGCGGTGATGATGATCTCGCTCCCCGGGTCCGGCGCGAGCCCGTAGAAGCGCTGCTGGTGCTCGGCGATGGCGAGTCGCAGATCGGCATCACCGCGGCCCGGCGGGTACTGGTTCACTCCGCGGGCGATCGCCTCCCGTGCCGCGTCCAGGACTTCGCCCGGGCCGTCGGTGTCGGGGAAGCCCTGACCGAGGTTCACCGCGTTCGTCTTCACCGCCAGGGCAGACATCTCGGCGAAGATGGTGGGGGAGGGCGCGCCGTCTGCGGACAGCAGCCCGGCACCCCGAGCTGCTCGACGCCAGGCACCGGGAATCGTTCGCATGCGGCCCAGGTTAGTCGCATAGGTGGAATCCACCCGCAGCATAAGAAACGCACAGAAACCGGGTGCACTCTGAAAGAGCTTTCGGAGAAGGAGCAATCATGAGCGACAACCGCGATGACCGTCACGACAATGTGTCGAACCCGTACCACACGAACCAGCCCGTGTCGCCGGCCGTCGGCGCTCCCGAGCAGCAGCAGTCGCTGAACTCGGATGCTGTGCCCGCCGCCCCCGTGGCGCCCGCGACTGCGCTCTCCGAGACCGCGCCCACCGCGCCGGTGTCCTCGGCACTCCCGTACTCCCAGACCGCGCCCACCACGCCACTCGGCGGGGGGTACGCGGCACCGGGCGGGTATCCGGCCGCACCGCAGGGCGGTGCTCCTGCCGCGGCACCGATGTACGGGGTGACGAGCCCGGCTCCGGGCGCCCCCGGGGGGCACACGCACCACCCGCAGTACGGTGCCGCGTTCGGATCGCCCACGGCCTCGGCCGCCTCGTATGCTGCGCCGTCGCCGCTCGGTGTGGCGAGCGAGCCGAAGCGGAAGTCCCGAACCGGCATGTTCGTCGGTGCGCTCGTCGTCGGCGCGCTCGTGTGCGGCGCAGCCGGCCTCGGCGGCGCATGGGCAGGCCAGTCGCTGTTCGCCACCAGCGCGTCGCAGTCGGCATCGGGCCCGCAGACGGTGACCATCAACAACCCGGACAGTGTGAACCAGGTGGCCGCCGTCGCCACGAAGGTGCTGCCCAGCGTGGTGACCATCTCCGTGGACGCGGGGCAGAGCGGCGGCACGGGCTCCGGCGTGGTGCTCAGCAGCGACGGCTACGTCCTCACGAACACGCACGTGGTGACGCTCGGCGGCCAGACCGCGGACGGCACCATCCACGTCACGACCTCCGACGGTCGCATCTACACCGCCACCGTGGTGGGCTTGGACCCGCTGTACGACCTCGCTGTCATCAAGCTCACGGATGCGTCCGGGCTCACGCCCGTGACCTGGGGCGACTCCTCCAAGCTCAACGTCGGTGAGACCGCGGTGGCCCTCGGAGCGCCGCTCGGCCTGGACAACACCGTCACCCAGGGCATCGTGTCGGCTCTGAACCGGTCGATTCAGATCCAGTCGTCGGCCGTGCCGGACTCCACCCCCGACCAGTCGCAGCCGGATCAGCAGCAGAACGGTCAGAGCCCGTTCCAGTTCGATCTGCCGGGACAGCAGACGCAGACCCAGGCTCAGGGGTCGATCTCCATCACGGTGATCCAGACCGACGCGGCCATCAACCCCGGAAACTCGGGCGGCGCGCTCGTGGATGGTGAGGGCAAGCTCATCGGCATCAACGTGGCGATCGCTTCGGCGGGATCCTCGTCCGGGTCCGGCGAGTCCGGCAACATCGGCGTGGGCTTCGCGATCCCGGCATCGGTCGCCCAGCGCGTGGCGGAGGAGATCATCAGCAACGGTTCCGCCTCGCACGGTCTGCTCGGCGCCATGGTCGGCGATGCGTCGGCGGTGCAGGGAGCCACCATCGAGGGCGCCGTGATCTCGTCGGGAAGCTCCACCAGCGCGGGAATCGTCGCCGGTGGTGCGGCCGAGGCGGCCGGCCTGAAGGAGGGGGACATCATCACGAAGTTCAACGGTGTGCCCATCACGAGCGGTGTGGACCTCACCGCCCAGGTGCGTGCCGCGGCCGCCGGCGCCTCCGTGCCGGTCACCTACGTCCGCGACGGCAAGACCGAAGAGACGACCGTCACCCTCGGAACGCTCAAGTAAACCGGCCGGACACCCCGCAGACAGCGAGAAGGACCCCACCGCGCGATAGGCTCGCCGGGTGGGGTCCTTCTCATTCGGCGCGGGAAACGCGGCCAAGCTCGCGCGCATCCCGCTGTACGCGCTCGGACGCCTGGCCACACTGCTGATCCCTCGCACTGACGACTGGGTGTTCGGCTGTGGCGCCGGAATCGGCGACGGACCCCTGGAACTGTGGCGTGAGGAGCAGAGGCACGGCGTGTCCGCAGTGTGGCTGGTGGACGGCGACCGTGATGCGCAGGATGCCGCCGCGCTCGGGATCCCGACGCTGCGCAAGCACTCCATCGCCGGGTTTCTCGCCACCGCTCGCGCCGGTGTCATCGTCGTCAGTCACGGCTTCGGTGACGTCAACCCGTACGCGGTCAGCGGTGCCTTCATCGTGCAGTTGTGGCACGGGATCCCGCTCAAGCGCATCGGGCTGGACTCCCCGGAGACCGTCCGCAGCCGCTTCCTGCCGCGATCAGCTCTCGTTCCTCGCCTTCTCGCACGGATGTACCGCTATGCGCAGGCGCGGATCTCGCTCCTGCCCGCGGCCTCCCACCTCATTCGTGGCCGGCTGGAGTCCGCATTCGGACTGCCGGACGACCGGATCGTCGTGAGCGGTGAACCCCGCGTCGATGTGCTCTCACGCGGCACCGCGCAGGAGCGCACGGAGAAGGCCCGCGAACTGCTGGAGGTCGCGGTCGGAGTGCTGCCGTCGCGGGTGCTGCTGTACGCGCCGACGTGGCGTGACGGGGACGAGGATCCCGCGGTGCCGAGTGCCGCGGACTGGGGTGCGCTCACCGCGATGCTCGAACGCCAGGATGCCGTCCTGCTGATCCGGTCCCATCCTCTGGGGGCCGGTGCATACTCCTCTCCGGAGCCGACGGAGCGGATCCGCATGCTGGGCAGCGATGTGATGCGTGATGTCACCCCCGCGCTGCCGGCCGTCACCGGGCTCATCACCGACTACTCCTCGCTCGCCTATGATGCGGGACTCGTGCCGATGCCCGTTCATTTCCTGGTGCCGGACCTGGAGTCCTATGCCGAGCGTCGGGGCTTCTACGCGCGCTTCCGCGACGTCGCCGACGACGACTACCAGCGCAACTGGGCCGGGATCGTGCAGCAGATCGACGAGACGCTCTCCGACGAGACGGTCCACGCGATGCGGATCGAGCGCTCCGAACGGCTGTCTGCGAAGGTGCACGCCTTCCGCGACGGCTGCAATACCCAGCGCGTGCATCGCGCGATCGAACGCCGGCGCGCTGCAGCCCGGCGGAAGGGACGACGATGACCCAGGTTGAGCTGGGAGAGGACGCCCTCCTCCTCTCCGGCACCGGTGATGCTCCGGAGCGGATCGAGCTCGTCGGGGCGCGCGCCCGGGTGGCCGGCGTCATCACCACCGAGGGCGACGACTGGCACGCCGTGATTCCTCTCCTCGCGTCCCGGCTGGGCGGACCCGAGCTTCCGCTGCCGTCGGGACGCTACCGGATCGAGCCCGCAGCTGTGGCGTCCGATCTGCACCTCCCGATCACACTGCTGCCGATCCTGCGCGTTCGCGTTCTCGGCGACGAGGTTCTGATCGCTCCGCCGATCGACCCCGCCTACGACTCCGGCGACGGCCAGTCCGCGCTGGAGCGCCGGTACGTCTCACAGGCGGGCGGCGAGCTGGAGAACGCGGTGTTCTTCGAGAGCTTCTACGGACGAAACGCCAGCTGCAACCCACTGGCCATCGACCGGGAGCTCGCGGCGCGGGCGCCGCACGTCACGCGCTACTGGAGCGTCGTGGATCGCTCCGTCGAGGTGCCCGAGGGGGCCGTCGCGGTCGTGGAGGGAACGCCCGAGTGGTGGCGGGCGCGTGCGACGGTTCGCCTGCTGGTCGTGAACGACTGGCTTCGACGACGATACGCGCGTCGTCGCGGGCAGCGAGTGCTGCAGACGTGGCACGGCACGCCGCTCAAGCGTCTCGCACTGCACCGGCCCGGATTCGATCCGCGCCGCGCCGTCGCGGTGTGGCGAGAAGCGCGACGCTGGGATGCCCTTCTCGCCCAGAACCCCTACGCCGCGCGTATTCTGCGGGCGGCATATGCGTTCCGGGGCGGCCTCTGGGTGGATGGCTATCCGCGCAACGACGTCCTTGTCTCGGGGTCGGGGGCCCCGGTGCGCGACCGGCTGGGGATCGCGGAAGACGAGCGGGTGGTCCTTTATGCGCCGACGTGGCGGGATGACCGGGAGCACATCGTCGACTTCCTCGATCCCGTCGCGCTCGCCGAGCAGCTCGGCGCTGTCGTGCTGGTGCGCGGGCACTCCCGAACCCTCCTGCCCGGTGCGGACACCACGGGGCCGCGGGTCATCGATGTGACGGGCTTTCCGGACACGTCCCAGCTGCTGCTGGCAGCCGACGCGCTGATCACCGACTACTCGTCGGTGATGTTCGATTTCTCCGCCACCGGAAAGCCGATGGCGTTCTTCGTGCCGGACATCGAGCACTACCGGGGGGAGCTGCGCGGGTTCTACTTCGATCTGGAGCGCGAGGCCCCGGGCCCGGTGGTCCGCACGCAGGACGAGCTGGTCGCCGCGCTCAGCGCAGGTGCGGCGGTGGACGCCTATGCGGACAAGTACCGGCGCTGGCAGCAGCGCTTCAACAGCCGGGACGATGGCCGCGCGGCCGAACGCGTGGTCGCCCGCGTCATCGACCGCGGGTGGATCGACCCGGACTGATCGGTTCAGGGAAGGGGCGTGTTGCGCCCGCCCAGGCGCGAGGTGTCGACACTGGCGTGGGCGCCGCGCAGGAAGCCCGCGAAGAACCCGACGCCCCACGACAGATGCATGGTGGGCAGCACTGCCAGTGTCCACAGCCTGTCTCGGACGGTGTTTCCGCCCAGTTGTGTGGTGACGGCAGCGAGGATCACGAGAACGTACGCCACCACCGGAACATGCACCACCGAGAGGATCACGCTGGTCGCGCCGGAGACGACACCCGTGACCTGGAGCAGAGCCACGATGACGGAGAGCGCCACATCCAGTACCAGCAGCGGCGGCGCGAAGAAGCGCAGGGAGTTGCGGCGCCCGAATCGCCGGACGAGCTCGCCACGCCACGTTCCCGTCGCGAAGAACTGCCGGACCAGTCGGGACCAGCTCTCCCGGGGCCAGTACGTGACGGAGAGCTTCGGATCGAACCACACGCGGTGACCCGCCTGCCGTAGCCGCAGGTTGAGTTCCCAGTCCTCGCCGCGGCGGATGCTCTCATCGAACAGGCCGACCTGCTCGATGGCGGCGCGGCGCATGACGCCGAGATAGGCGGACTCCGCCTCGCCCTCGTCGCCGCCGCCGTGATAGCTACCGCCGCCGAGCCCCACGGGGGAGTTGTATGCCCGCGCCACCGCCCCCTGGAAGGGGGTGCGGCCGTCGGCGTGCATGACGCCGCCCACGTTGGCTGCCCCGGTCCGTGCCAGCGTCTCCAGCGCACGGCGGGCGTAGCCGGGCGCCAGCTCCGAATGAGCGTCCACGCGGATGATCACGGGGAAGCGTGCGCGGCGGATCGCCAGGTTCAGGCCGACCGGGATGTCGGCCTGGGGGTTGTCGACCAGCACGATGCGCTCGTCGCTGTCCGCGAGGCGGTGCGCCAGGGCCGTGGTGCCGTCGGTTGATGGTCCCAGGGCCAGCACCAGCTCGATCGGGCCGTCGATGCGCTGCTCCAGCACCGTGAGCACCGCGCGCTCCAGGTAATCGAGTTCGTTGAGCACCGGCATGACGAACGAGACTCCGTCGGCGGGGTCCACCGCCGGCTCTCTGTCGCGCATTGTTCGATCATCGCATGCGCTCGGCCACGCGGTGGTCCAAGCCGCTCCGGTATTCTGACGTGATGCCCCTGCTTTCCGACGCCCGCAAGGCCGTCGCTCTGATCCGCCGTGCGATCGCCTCGCGCAGCGCGGTCATCGAGGTGCGCCAGCGACTGCGCGCCGAGGGAGCTCTTGCGCCACACCACTTCCAGATCGCCGTCTACTTCGCCGACAGCGATGTGAACATCTACCAGATGCGGCAGTGGTACAAGCCGTTGCAGCGCCTGGCGGAGCGGTGGCCCGTGATGATCCTCGCTCGCAACGCGCCGGGTGCGGCCGCCCTGCTGGAGGAGAGCGGACTCCCGGTCGCGTTCGTTCCGAAGGTGGGCGACCTGGAGAGCGTGATCTCACAGCAGGACATCCGGATCGTGCTCTACGTGAATCAGAACACACGGAACTTCCAGATGTTCCGCTACGGCCGCCGCTGGCACGTGTTCATCAATCACGGCGAGTCCGACAAGATGTACATGACCACCAACCAGTACAAGGCCTACGACTATGCGTTCATCGCGGGCGAGGCAGCACGTGAGCGTCTCGGCCGTGTGCTCTGGGACTACGACCTGGACCGCCGGACGCTGGAGATCGGCCGGCCCCAGGCGGATCACTTCGGTGGCACGTTGCCGTACACCGCCGATGACCGGACGGTGGTGCTCTACGCACCCACGTGGGAGGGCGATCGCCCGACCGCCTTCTACGGCTCCGTCGTCACCCACGGCGAGAAGCTGGTCTCGGCGTTGCTCGCCACAGGGCGTCACCGGGTGATCTATCGCCCCCACCCCCGCTCGGGCGTGGAGAACGAGGCGTTCGGCGCTGCGAACAAGCGCATCATCGCCGCTCTCGCCGCCGCCAACGCGGCCGATCCCTCGGCGCAGCATGTCTACGACGACGGCCCGGAACTCGGGTGGCAGCTCGCCGCCGCGGATGTCGCCGTCGTCGACATCTCCGCGATGGTCTACGACCGCCTCGCCACCGGGCGGCCCCTGTTCGTCACGCGCCCGGCGGATCCGCGCGCGGACGTGGACACTGCCGGATACCTGAGTGACTGCGAGTGGCTCACGGTGGACCAGGCGGATGACATCGTCGCGCAGATCGAGCGGGTCCAGCACGATGAGACGGCCACAGCCCGCCTCGCCCTCTGGTCTCGCCACTACTTCGGTGACACGCGGCCCGGTGCGTCGACGCAGCGCTTCCACGCTGCGATCGAGCTTCTCCTGGAGCGCTGGCAGGAGTACAACGACGCGGAGCTGTCGGCGCGCCGCGCCGAGGCGGTCGACGAGCACGATCCCGACGAGGTCGAACCGGACTGAGGGCGCGCCCCGTTCCGGCCGGAGAGTGCCGCGGCCGACCCGCCCGTCAGGGCGAGTCGTTGTCCGCGTCGGTGATCTCCGCGGGGGCGGTGCGATCACCGGTGCGGGGACGAGAACGCCGGAGCGCTCCGGCCGCGGCCGCACCGGCTCGGCCAGCTGCCCGGCCGCCCGATGCGGCGACCATGCCGAGCGCGCGTGCCGCGCCGCGAGCGGCATGGCCGATGTGGGACTCCAGCGGCTGGGAACCGGGCCTCGGTTCGATCTCTACGGGCATGGTCATCGGCGCCGGGCCGAAGGCCGTCCGAGAGGATGACACCACACGTCGGCCGAGCAGATGGTTGCCACCGCCGCCGACGACCGCGCCGATGCCGAATGGCATCACCTTTCCGACCACCGAGGCCCCGCCGATCTTGGTCAGCTGAGTGACGGCGAGGTGCTTCAGGCGGTCGAGCACCGGCCCCATCGCGGCGCGCGGGATCGTCTTGGTGATGAGATCGCCCCAGAACGTTCCGCGCGCTGTCGCTCGTCCGCTGGCCTCTCCGGCGAACTGACGGATGAGAGCGGTGCCCTCGCTGCCGAGCATCAGCGTGAGCACGAGCGCCCGCGCACGATCCGGGTCGGTGAGGCGAATACCGTGGACTTCGGTCACCGACTGCGCGAACAGCGCCGTCGCCTCCAGGAATCCGATGGTCTCGGCGCCCGAGATAGCCAGAGCGATGCCGGTTCCGACCCCGGGCACCACGGCCGTCGCGCCCGCCGCGGCACCCGTGGTGGTGACGGCCGCGAGATAGCGGCGCTCCAGGATGCGGATGAGCTCATCCGGCGTGGCGTCGGGATGGCGCAGCCGGATCCCGCGGAGATGAGCGATGACCGCCGGCCGCTGCACACGCAGGGCCATGTCGATCGTCCGGATCAGGGTCGACGCGTCGGCGTGCGTGCCGGAATCACCTCGCGGGGGCTCACCACCCTGCCAGGGGGAGTCCGCCGGAAGGGAGTGGATCGTGTGGACCTTCCGCGCCATTGTCAGACGAAGAGGTTCGCCCGCTCGAGATCCTCGGCGAAGTCGACCTCCACCGCGTAGAGGTCGGAGATGTCCATGGCCTCGACGCGGATACCGTCCTCGGCGATGGCCAGTTCCAGGCCGCGCTCGAAGTAGTCCTGGTCGTCGACGCGCGTGAGCTGGCGGATGAACGCCTTCTTGTCCGCTGCCGAGATGTAGTTGATGCCGACGGCCTCGCCCACGCCACCACGAACGGTCTTCGAGAGTTCAGCGATGGCGCCGTCGGCGGAGAGGGTGTACTTGACCTCTTCGTCGCTGACCTTGGAGGTATTGACGGTGACGAACGACTGCTCCCGCTCGATGAGCGAGATCGCGCGGCCCAGCACGCGCGGATCGAAGACAACGTCACCGTTCATCCAGAGCACGCCGGACTTGCCGGTGGCCTGCAGGGCACGCAGCAGGCTCTTGGAGGTGTTGGTCTGGTCGTAACGATCGTTGTGCACGTAGTCGGCCTGCGGGAACGCCTCGACGATGGTCTCGGCACGGTAGCCGACCACGGTCGTGATGCGAGCGGCGGAACCGAAGGCGGCACGGATGTTGTCGTGCTGCTGCTGCATGATGCTGCGGCCGTCGGACAGCTCGGTCAGCGGCTTCGGCAGCGAACGACCGAGACGCGAACCCATGCCGGCAGCCAGAATGACAGTCTGAATCTTCACGCTCTTATCGCTCCTCGATACGGTGTTCACCGCCGGTTCACCGGCAGGACACACCCTCGTGTCTGGACCATGGTACTAAGATTCCGCGCGTTGTGGCTGTGAAGCCGCCCTGTCTCGTCTCCCGGGGGCGGCGAACGGCGCTCACGGCGGCTCCCTGACCCCAATTCCTCACGACTTCGACCCCAATTCCACACAACGCCGCCGAGCTCGGGAACGGTCAGGATCCGGTTGATACGTTGAGACGATGAGCACGGCGCCCAATTCCCCTGACGATGTCGATGACCCCCAGGGCGCCCCGGTGAAGCCCACGGCGGCTTCGGCAGGAACGCCCGCGGCGCGTACGGCGGGGACCGGGGCGAAACGACCGGGGGCAAAGAAGGCGAGCCCCCGTTCGCGCACCGCGACCACGTCTACGGGCTCCGCATCTGCACGAGCCGGGAAGGCGGCGACCGCGCAGCCCGTCGACGAAGAGGGTCCGGAGGCGAAGCCGTCGGCGCGCACGACGTCGGCCACGGGAAAGACGGCTTCGGGAAAGACGGCTTCGGGAAAGACGGCCGCAGGAAAGAGCCCTACGGCAAAGAGCGCTACGGCAAAGACCGCCACGGCGAAGACGGCCACGGGAAAGCCAGCCGCGGGAAAGCCAGCCGCGGGAAAGCCAGCCGCGGGAGAGACCGCCACGGCGAAGACCGCCACGGGAAAGACCGCGGTGAAGCCTGAGCCGGCGAAGCGACCCGGGTCCGCGTCCGCACGAGCCGCGTCGAAGGCGACGCCACGCTCCCGTGCGGCGGAGGCCGAGGTGGATGACGACAACACGATCACAGCTCCGCGGCGTCCCGCCGCCCGCAAGACGGCAGCCGGCACCGCGAAGTCCGGCAGCGCGTCTTCCTCGTCCCGGACGACGCGCCAGCCGGCGAAGAAGACTGCGCCCCGATCATCTGCCGCGCGCTCCGCACCAGACGCGGCAGCCGGTGGCGGTGGCCCGGAAGCTGTGGATTCCGTAGCATCGTCCGAAGACGCCGTCATCACGGGCGTCGGTTCGGACAGGGGGACCACTGACGTGACGAATGAGGCGGCCGAGACCGCGGACGGCGCTGCCGCGACGGAGACGGTCGACGCGCCCTCCGGTGAACCCTCACCCGGCGGTGACGCTGTGACGAGCGTGATCGACGCCCCGGCGGATGCCGATGCGGTGGCCAGCGGCGGCACACGATCTCTTGCCGATGCCCTGACGGACGCTGCTGAGGCCGACGATGGGCCTGATCCTGACGTATCCACCGCGGATCTCCCCGGCGATGCGCAGGGCGAAGATACGCAGGGCGCAGATGCGGAGGACGAGGGCGCGGAGCACGTCGCTCCCGCTCGGGACGGCGCGAAGACCGCTCCGGAGGTGGATGCCGTTTCCGAGGAGGATCCCGCTCCCACGGACGGCGACGCGGACCTGAACGAACTACTCGGTCTCGATCCCGACACCGACACCGACACCGACGCCGGTTCCGAGAAGGACGGCGATGTCGCGAGCGACGCCACGGCGCCGGGAAGCACCGCCGATGAGGCAGCGCACGATGCGTCCCCGGCATCGGCCCATCCCGAGGCGCATCTGCTCGCGCCGCTCGTCGGTGCGTCGCCGCGGAGTCGCCCCGCCGCGGTTACCGAGTCCGCCGAGCCCGTGGACCCCGCCAGCGCGGTCCTGGTGGCACGCGGGCTGGTGAAGGACTTCGGCGGTACCCACGCCGTCGACGAGATCGACCTGACCGTGCCGACGGGCAGCTTCTACGGCATCGTCGGACCGAACGGCGCGGGAAAGACCACGACCCTGTCCATGATCTCCGGTCTGCTGCGTCCCGATCGGGGGAGCATCACCGTGGCCGGCATCGACGCACGCCAGCGTGCGCGGGCGGCGAAGAAGCTCATCGGCGTGCTGCCCGATCGCTTCCGCACGTTCGATCGCCTCACCGGTCGTCAGCTGCTGCACTACTACGGACTGCTCCGGGGCCTGAAGCCGGGAGTGGTCGACAAGCGGACCGCCGATCTCGCCCGTGCCTTCGACCTGACGGATGCGCTCGGGCGTGCGGTGTCGGACTACTCGGCCGGCATGACCAAAAAGGTCATGCTCGCGGGCGCGATGATCCACAGCCCGCGCCTCCTCGTGCTCGATGAGCCGTTCGAAGCCGTCGATCCCGTTTCCGCGGCGGTGATCCTGGAGATCCTGTCGCAGTACGTCGCGGGTGGCGGCACCGTCATCCTGTCCAGCCACACCATGGAGCTCGTGGAGCGGGTCTGCTCGCGCGTGGCCGTTGTCGTTTCCGGCCAGGTGCTGGCGGAGGGCACCGTCGAGGAAGTCCGGGGCGATCTGACCCTTGAGCAGCGGTTCGTGGAGCTCTCCGGCGGGCTCACCGAGGTGGAGGGGCTGGAGTGGTTGCACACGTTCTCCGACTGAGGCTCGCGCTGCTGTTCGGCGCGGTCCGCGGGGACCGGGCGCAGAGCACCCGCAACGTCATCGGCGCCCTTCTGCTGATCGCCGCAACGGCGGCGGTCTGCACGGCGATCCTGTCTCTTCGTGCCGACAGTGGTGCCGTCGCGCATGTGGTGTCCGTCCTGGCCGGGTCCGCCCTCGCCTTCGGTGCGGCGGTCGGCCCCGCGGTGGCGGGAGTCGAGGACCAGCTGGCTCCGCGGCGCTTCGCCGTGTTCGGCATGTCGCCGCTCCCGCTCGCGGGGGCGCTCCTGCTGGGCATGCTGGTCTCGCTGCCCTCGCTCGCACTTCTCGCGGTCGCCGTCTCGCTCATGATCATGTGGACGAGCCAGGGTGTGCCCGCCGGCATCGCGATCGTCTCACTTCTCCTCGCCTTTCTCGCCTGCCTGGTGGTGTCGCGGCTGAGCATGGCGGTGGCGGCACGGTTCGGACGCGACCGGCGCAGCCGCGAGATGACGGGCCTGCTCGTGCTGGCGCTGGTCATCGTGATCGTTCCGGTTGCCGTGTTCCTCGCCTCGCTGCAGTGGCGGGGTGTCGTCC
Source organism: Microbacterium sp. GXS0129 (assembly GCF_044769785.1). Classification (NCBI taxonomy): domain Bacteria; kingdom Bacillati; phylum Actinomycetota; class Actinomycetes; order Micrococcales; family Microbacteriaceae; genus Microbacterium; species Microbacterium sp. GXS0129. The sequence goes on from NZ_JBIZVZ010000001.1 coordinate 1,257,939, forward strand.
CGAGCCAGCTCGTGACCCTCACGGAAATCCTCTCCAATACCCCGTTCGGTGCACCCTGGGGGATCGCCGGCCATGTCCTGCGTGGTGACAGCGCTCTAACGGCGAGCATTCTGATCACTGCCGGCACCCTCGTGGTGCTGGTCGGTGCCTGGTTCCTCGTGGTCCGGCACGCCCTCACCACGACGGAGCGCCCGCAGACCGGTCGCGAGCGGGGCCTCGGCTGGTTCAGCGTGCTTCCAGGCAACGCGATCGGCGCCGTCGCCGCGCGGTCACTCGTCTACTGGACGCGGGATCGCCGCTACATCGTGAATGTGGCGGTCGTACCCATCGCCTCCGTGATCGCGGCCCTGCCGCTGCTGGTCGCGGGGGTGCCGCCGCAGGTCGTGGCCCTGGTGCCGGTGCCGATCATGGCGCTGTTCCTCGGATGGATGCCCCACAACGACATCGCGTACGACTCGACCGCGATCTGGCTGCACATCGTCAGCGGCGTCCGGGGTCTCGCCGATCGGATCGGGCGCCTCGTGCCCATCGTCCTCATCGCCGTGCCGCTTCTCGCTGTGGCGATCACGGTGTCGATCGCGCTCTACGGCCGGTGGTCGATGCTTCCAGCGCTGGTGGGCGTGGCCCTGTGCCTGTTCCTCACCGGCCTCGGCCTCTCCTCCATCTCCTCGGTCGTATCGCCCTACCCGGTCACTCGCCCGGGCGACAGCCCGTTCCAGCAGCCGCAGCGAGCGGGCTCGGGAATCGGCGCTCAGGCCCTGGTGCTGATCGGCGCGATCCTGCTCAGCATTCCCGCGCTCGTCGCCGCTCTGCGCGCGGTCGATGCGGACCTGCCCGCAGCTCTCGACGCGCTGTGGATCGGGCTCGGCATGGGCATCGGCGTGCTCGCCGTGGGCGTCGCTCTCGGGGCGTTCCTGTTCGAGCGTCACGGCTCGCGCATCATGGAGTTCGCTGAGGCGATCTGAGTCCGCGGAATCACCAGACGATCGTCCCGCTCCGTGATGCGGGCGGTACGATGGGCCCATGAGCACTCCGCTGGATCACCCCGACCAGGGCGGCATCGCCACCCTCGACCGCGAACTCGAAGAGCTCCTGCGTGAGGAGCACATCGAGCCGGGAGATCATGAGCGCTTCTCGCACTACGCGAAGAAGGAGAAGATCCTCGAGTCGGCTCTGACCGGCAAGCCGATTCGCGCGCTGTGCGGAAAGAAGTGGGTGCCGAGCCGGGACCCGGAGAAGTTCCCGGTATGCCCCGACTGCAAGAAGGTGTACGAGTCGCTCATGAGCTAACTCGCGCGAACGGCCCGCCGGATCCGGCGGGCCGTTCGTCATAGCTGGAGGGCTACTGCGCGTCCTCGAAGACTGTCGGGATGATCGGATCGGACTTGCTGAGCGCAAGCCCGCGTACCGGCAGTTCCTCGCGCACCATCGCGTGGTGTTCCCGGGCAGCCGCAGTTCCCGCCGGTCCTTCGAACGACGCGTCGATGTCGCCGTGATCGACCAGACGTACCTGCAGGGCTCGGGAATCCGGATGCGCGCTCGCCGTCTCGACCGGTTCGAACCCGTCGGAGACCACCACGAGCTCGGTGGTGGCCTTCCCGCGCTCCAGGCGGCGGAACGCGGCCTTGCGACCACCGGTGGAGGCCTTGTCCGCGCTCTTCTTGGCCACCGCCACCCATCCGCCGTCATCACCCTGACGTGCCACCAGCTTGTAGACCATGCTGGCGGTGGGATAGCCGGAGCCGGTGACCACCGAGGTGCCCACGCCGTAGGCGTCAACGGGTGATACGGCCAGAGCGGCGATCGCGTACTCGTCGAGATCGCTCGTCACGGTGATCCGCGTGTCGACGGCACCGAGAGCGTCCAGCTGGGCACGGACCTCCGCGGCGACAATGGGGAGGTCACCGGAGTCGATGCGCACGCCGCCGAGTCCGGTACCGGCCACGCGGATCGCGAGATCCACGCCCGCGGTGATGTCGTAGGTGTCTACCAGAAGGGTCGTCCCGACGCCAGACGCCTCGATCTGGGAGCGGAAGGCCTGCTCCTCGGTGTCGTGCAGCAGGGTCCAGGCATGGGCGGCGGTGCCCATCGTCGGAATGCCCCAGCGGCGTCCGGCCTCCAGATTGCTGGTGGCTCCGAACCCTGCGATGTAGGCGGCGCGCGAGGCCGCCACCGCGGACTCCTCCGCCGCGCGGCGCGCGCCCATCTCCGCGAGGGGGCGATCTCCAGCCGCGACCGACATGCGCGCCGCGGCCGTGGCAACGGCAGAGTCGTGGTTGAGGACGCTGAGGGCCAGGGTCTCCAGGATCACGGCCTCAGCGAAGGTGCCTTCGACGGTGAGGATCGGCGAGCCGGGGAAGTAGAGCTCTCCCTCCCGATAGCCGGTGATCGACCCGCTGAAGCGGTAGCCGGCCAGGTAGCGCAGGGTCTCGGGGCTGACGACCTGGTTGTCGGTGAGGTAGCGCAGCTCGTCATCGCCGAAGCGGAAATCACGCAGCAGGGAGAGCAGACGTCCCGTGCCGGCCACCACGCCGAACCGCCGCCCGCCACTCAATCTGCGAGAGAACAACTCGAACACGCAGTTGCGGTGGGCGGTGCCATCACGCAGTGCCGCATCCAGCATGGTGAGTTCATATCGGTCTGTCAGCAGCGCGGAGGAGCCGGTCATGCTCGGAATCCTACTCGCGCGCACAGCGCCCACCGAGCCGCACCCTCCGAGGGCGCAGCGACGAGCCGTGCCGCGCGACGCGGGTGATGCATGCGGCGGCGTAGGCTGGACCCATCATGTCTGACGCACCGATCGGGATCTTCGACTCCGGCGTGGGCGGGCTCACGGTCGCTCGTGCGATCGGGGACCAGCTGCCGAACGAATCGTTCGTGTACATCGGCGACACCGCCCGCACTCCCTACGGTCCGCGCCCGATCGCCGAGGTACGTCAGTTCTCCCTCGAAGTGCTGGACACACTGGTCGATCAGGGCGTCAAGATGCTCGTGATCGCCTGCAACACCGCGTCGGCGGCCGTGCTGCGTGACGCACGCGAGCGTTACGACATTCCGGTGATCGAGGTCATCAACCCCGCTGTGCGCACGGCGATCGCCACCACGCGCAACGGGCGGGTGGGCGTCATCGGCACCGCCGGAACGGTGTCATCCGGCGTCTATCAGGACATGCTGGGCGTGGACTCCCGCCTGACCGTGTTCGCTCAGGCGTGCCCGCGTTTCGTCGAGTTCGTGGAGGCCGGGATCACGAGTTCGCCTGAGCTGCTTCGCGTGGCGGAGGAGTATCTGGCTCCGCTGCGTGACGCCGGCATCGACACCCTGGTGCTCGGGTGCACGCACTATCCGTTCCTCAAAGGCGCCATCAGCTACGTGATGGGCCCCGAAGTCTCCCTCGTCTCCAGCGATGTGGAGACCGCGAACGACGTCTATCGCACGCTGGTCACGCGCGGCGAGCTTGCTTCCCCGCAGTCCCAGCCGACGCGCACGTACGAGGCGACGGGCACCAGCGAAGCCGAGTTCGTCGCGCTGGCGCGGCGTCTGATGGGAGCCGAGGTCAATCGGGTCCAGCTCGTGAACACCGCCGCCATCCGCCTTCCCCAGAACAGCTGACTCGCCCGCCCGGCGGCTGAGCGGCATCCCATCCCTTCGAGAGGACGCAGACCCATGACCGAGATCGTTCGCGCCGACGGCCGCGCCACCGACCAGCTCCGCCCCGTCACCATCGAGCGCGGCTGGAGCGCCCACGCCGAGGGGTCGGCGCTGGTGAGCTTCGGCGGCACGCGTGTGCTGTGCACGGCGTCGTTCACCAACGGCGTTCCTCGCTGGCTGACCGGCAAGGGCAAGGGGTGGGTCACGGCCGAGTACGCGATGCTGCCGCGCGCCACGAACAGCCGTAACGACCGTGAGAGCGTGAAGGGCCGTGTCGGCGGACGCACGCACGAGATCTCCCGTCTCATCGGGCGCGCACTGCGTGCGGTGGTCGACACCAAGGCGCTCGGGGAGAACACCCTCGTCATCGACTGCGACGTGCTCCAGGCCGACGGCGGCACCCGGACGGCCGCCATCACGGGCGCCTACGTTGCGCTCGCGGACGCCATCGAGTGGGGGCGCGAGAAGAAGTTCATCGGGCAGAAAGCGCAGCCGCTGATCGACTCGGTCTCCGCGGTGTCTGTCGGCATCATCGATGGCACGCCGATGCTCGACCTGGCCTATGTCGAGGACGTCCGCGCGGAGACGGACATGAACGTCGTGGTGACCGGTCGCGGACTGTTCGTCGAGGTGCAGGGCACCGCAGAGGGTGCTCCCTTCGACAAGCGCGAGGTCGACGCGCTGCTCGACTTGGGCGTCGCGGGCTGCGCGAACCTGCGCGACATCCAGACGGCGGTCCTGGCGTGAGCGTCGATCGCGTCGTCCTCGCCACCCACAACGCGCACAAGGTGGCTGAGTTCCAGGCCATCGTCGCGGCGGTCCGCCCCGACCTCACCGTCGTGGCGTACGACGGACCCGAGCCCGTGGAAGACGGCACGACCTTCGCCCAGAACGCACTGATCAAGGCACGGGCCGCCGCCGCGCACACGGGCCTGCCCGCCCTCGCCGACGATTCCGGCCTGACCGTGTCGGTCCTGGGCGCCGCTCCCGGCGTCTTTTCCGCGTACTGGGCCGGGCACCAGAAGGACGACATCGCGAACCGGCGCCTGCTGCTCGATCAGCTCAGCGATCTCGCCCCCGAGCACCGCACCGCGTTCTTCACCTCGGTGATCGCCCTCGTCACGCCCGGCGGCGACGAGCACACGGTCGAGGGCATCTGGCCCGGGCGCCTGGCGACGGTGGAGAGCGGTGAGAATGGCTTCGGTTATGACCCGGTGTTCCTCCCCGAGAATGCGGACGGCACGCCGGGCACCCGTTCCGCGGCGGAGCTGAGCCCCGAGGAGAAGAACGCGCAGTCGCATCGGGCGCGAGCCTTCGTGGCGCTGCAGCCGCTTCTCGCCGCGCTCTGACGCTGATAATCGTCCTCATTCCCGACTAGGCGAAACGGCCCCGCGCACCCGTGCGGCCCGCCTAGCCTGGAGGCATGCACGATCACGCACCGTCCACCGGAATCCGGGGAGCGGCCAATCGCCGCCTGCTGGCGATCTCGCTGACCATCACCTCGACCGTCATGGTCGTACAGGTCATCGGAGCCATCCTCTCGGGCTCGCTGGCGCTGCTCGCGGACGCCGCCCACATGTTCACGGACGCGTCGGCACTGGTGATCGCGCTGATCGCCAGCGCGGTCGCCGCCCGTCCGGCGGACGATCGACGCACGTTCGGCTATCAGCGCGCCGAGGTGCTGGGTGCGCTGATCAACGCCGTCATCCTGGGAGTGCTGGCCATCACCGTGGGCGTCGAAGGCGTCCAGCGCCTGATCAACCCGGGCGAGGCGGAGGTGCAGGGCGGGCTGATGCTCGTGATCGCGGTGGCCGGTGCCCTGGCCAATGCCGTCTCGATGTGGCTGCTGTCGGCGGCGCAGAAGAAGTCGATCAACGTCCGCGGGGCATACCTGGAGGTGATGGGTGATCTGATCGGGTCGGTCGGAGTCATCATCGCCGCCATCGTGATCCTCACCACCGGCTGGGTGCGTGCCGATGCCATCGCCTCACTGTTCATCGCCGCGATGATCCTGCCGCGCGTGTTCACGCTGCTGCGCGAAGTGATCTCCGTGCTGGCGGAATCGGCACCGAAGGGCACCGATATCCCCGACATCCGCACGCACATCCTGGGCTACCCGGGCGTGCGCGCCGTGCACGACGTGCACGTGTGGCAGCTGACGCGGGGTGCGCCGGTGTTCACTGCACACGTCGTCGTGGACGCCGATGTGCTGAGCGATGGGGGAAGTGCACGGATGCTCGCCGATCTGCAGGGCTGTCTGTCGCAGCACTTCGATGTGGAGCACTCCACCTTCCAGCTTGAACCCGACGGTCACGCCGAGCACGACGACGTCGTCCACCGCTGAGACGGTCCGGGAGTCCTCAGGTCTCCCGGACCACCGAGGCGGGGTCGACGTCGGGGCGCAGGCCGCGCCAGCGCGCGTGGCGGAGGTGCCCGTTCGGACTCCAGTCGGCGAACTCGACCTCGCCCACCAGCTCGGGACTGACCCAGATGGCGTCGGACGCGTCCGCAGCCGGGACGTCGCTGAAGGGTGGCTCCGCGATTCCCAGAGGCACGAGGCGGCGCAGGAGCGCGGCTGCAGCCTCCTCGCTGAATCCGGTGCCGACACGCCCCGCGTAGTGCAGCGTGCCGTCGCTCTGCCACACGCCCATCAGCAGGGAGCCGATCGCGCCGGTGCGGTTGCCCTTGCCGGGGCGGACTCCGCCGATGACCACGTCCTGCGTTGCGGTGATCTTCACCTTCAGCCAGGACTCGCTACGCACGCCCGGTCGATAGGGCGAGGCAGGATCCTTCACCATGATGCCTTCCAGGCTGCGCTCGGACGCGGCCTCGAGGGTGGCCGCGACATCGTCGAACACGGGCGGGACGACGATGGCCGCCCCCGCATCCGCCGCGATGCGCTCCAGCGCCCTGCGGCGGTCGCGAAGCGGACGGGAGGTGAGGTCTTCGTCGGCGTGCAGCGCGTCGAAGAGGAAGTACGACACCGGGGTGCGTGCGGCTTCGCTCTCGATCTCGAACGCCTTGCTGAGGTGCATCCGATTCTGCAGGCGCGGGAAATCCGGTCGTCCACTCGCGTCCAGGGCGACGATCTCGCCGTCGACGATCGCGCTGGCAGCGGCGAACCGTGCGGATCCCTCGGCGGCGACCTCGGGGTAGCGGGCGGTGATGTCCGCTCCCGTGCGCGAGAACAGGCGCAACCGCGACTGCGACCACACGCCGATGACACGCACCCCGTCCCATTTGAACTCCACCCACGATCCCCAGCGGCGTGCAGCGGCTGTCGCAAGGGGAGACGTGCTGCCTACCGCGAGCATCGGCGCCGTGAAGCCCGTGGGGGCAGGCGCCGGCGCGTATCTCGTGGTCTGTACCGCGGAGCGAGTGCGGTGCAGCAGCCACGTCGACTTCTCGCCGCTGCCGTCGGTGCGAAGCAGCGCGATGCGCACATCGTTCGCCGGGCCACTGCCGCGGAGGGTCACGATGATCTCGTCGGCGCGCCACTTCTCCAGATCGTACGCCCCGCTGTCCCAGATGGACATCGTTCCGGCGCCGTAGGCGCCCGCGGGGATCGTCCCGGCGAAGCCCAGGTACGCGATCGGGTGGTTCTCGGTCTGCACCGCCAGCACGTTCTGCTCGCTGGTCTGGGGCAGCCCCTTCGGGACGGCCCAGCTCACCAGCACCCCGTCGTGTTCCAGGCGCAGATCGTAATGCAGGTGTGAGGCGTGGTGCTCCTGGATGACGAAGCGCCGGCTCGCCGTGGGAAGGGCATCGGGCGACGTGGGCAGGGGCTCCGGCGTCGGACGGGTGCGCTTGGCGAGGTAGGACGCGAGGAGGCCAGGTGCCGGATCGAGCGCCGCCAGTAGATCGCCCTGATCCGCCACCCGATCCAGGACCTCGGTGAACTCGAGCTGGCGCAGCCCCGTCGCCCCGAGCTCCTCCCAGGTGCGCGGTGCCGCGACCGTGGGGCGCAGGCGACCCCGGAGGGAGTACGGGGCGATCGTGGTCTTCTTGCCGTTGTTCTGGCTCCAGTCGATCAGCACGCGACCCACTCGCGCCGCTTTCGCCATGCCGCTCACCACCAGATCGGGCCTATCCTGCTCCAGAGCGCGCGCGAGGGCTTTCGCCACGGCGCTGGTCTGCTCGGACGATGCTGTGCCGTCGAGGTGCGCATAGAGGTGGATGCCGGAGCCGCCGCTGGTGAGTGCGAAGGGTTCTAGCCCCATGCCCCGCAGCAGGTCGCGGGCGAGGAAGGCCACTTCGGCGCACTGGGCGAGTCCGGCTCCGTCGCCCGGGTCGAGATCGAGCACGAGACGATCGGGGAACGCCGGCTCGCCCTGGGGGCCGAAGCGCCACTGCGGTACGTGCAGCTCGAGGCTGGCAGACTGGGCGAAGTACACCAGCGTCGCGGCATCGGTGACCAGCGGGTAGTCCTTGGTCCCGGTGCTGTGGTCGATGCCGCTGCGAGGGATCCACGACGGCGCGCCGGGTTCCAGCTGCTTGGCGAAGAACGGCTCCTCGGGCGATGCCGCGGTGCCGACACCGTCCGGCCAGCGCTTGCGCGTCACCGGGCGGCCGAGGACGTGTGGGAGCAGCGCCGGCGCGATGCGCGCGTAGTAGTCGATCAGCTCGGCCTTGGTGGTTCCGGTCTCCGGGTACAGCACCTTGTCGAGGTGGCTGAGGCGCAGGGAGCGCCCCTCCACCTGCACGTTCACCGATGCCTCTGCCACCTGGTCAGGTTAGGTCATCGATCGTTCGGTCCGCGGGTCCGGCGCGCATTCGGCCTCGGGGTGGCAGAGGGGCATCGCGGTGGTGTGTACTGAGGCCATGCGCTCCATCTGGAAGGGTGCCGTCACCTTCGGCCTCGTCAACGTCCCGGTCAAGGTCTACTCCGCCACGGAGGACCACGATGTCTCCCTGCACCAGGTGCACAACGCGGACGGCGGGCGAATCCGCTACCAGCGCATCTGCGAGCTGGATGGCGAGGTCGTGCCCTTCTCCGACATCGATCGTGCCTACGACAACGGTGAGCAGACGGTGATCCTGACCAAGAGCGACCTGGATGCGCTGCCGGCGGAGCGCAGCCGCGAGATCGAGGTGGTGGAGTTCGTCCCGAACACCCAGATCGATCCGATCCTGCTCGATAAGCCGTACTACCTGGAGCCGGACAGCAAGTCGCCGAAGGCCTATCTGCTGTTGCGCGAGACGCTGGAGCGCAGTGATCGCACCGCGATCGTGCGCTTCACCCTCCGGCAGAAGACCCGCCTGGCGGCGCTGCGCGTCCGTGGCGATGTGCTCGTGCTCCAGACGCTGCTGTGGGCTGACGAGGTGCGTGAGCCGTCGTTCGCCTCGCTCACCGACGCCGAGCCGGTGTCGGAGAAGGAGCTGGAGCTGTCTGCGGCCCTGGTGGAGACGTACGCGTCCGATTTCGATCCGGCGGCGTTCACCGACGAGTACCAGACGCAGCTGCGCACGCTGATCGATGCGAAGCTCGAGCGCGGCGACGCCGTCGACACCGAGGAGACCTTCGGTCCGCGGGGCGAGACCGGGGGAGCGGAGGTCATCGATCTCATGGACGCGCTGCGGGCCAGCGTGGAGCGCTCTCGCGCCGCGCGCACGGACAAAGCGGGTGACGAGGCCGCCGCGGGGTGAATGAATGATGCCCTGCCGGATCCGGCAGGGCATCATTCATTTCACGCGTCAGAGCGTGGGCTCCTCGGAGGCGGTGGCGGCCTTTTCGCGAGAGACCTTCCGGCGCTCGTTGAGGTAGTGCACCAGGGTCACCAGGGCCGATCCCGCGACCGCGGCGATCAGGATGACGTCGATGTACTGGGTGACGAAGTCCGCGACCCACGGGATGTAGGCGATGAGGTAGCCGACGAAGGTGAGGCCGAAGCCCCACAGGATGGCGCCGATCAGGTTGTAGAGGCTGTACCGCTTCCACGGCATGTGACCGACACCGGCGGCCACCGGTGCGAACGTGCGGACGATCGGCACGAAGCGCGCCAGGATCACCGTGATCGGGCCGAAGCGCTCGAAGAAGGCATTGGTGCGGGCGACGTTCTGTGTGCTGAACAGGCCCGAGTCCTTCTTCTCGAAGATTGCGGGGCCGCCCTTGTGGCCGATGTAGTACCCGACCTCACCACCGATGAACGCGGCGACACCGATCAGCAGGCTGACCCACCAGATGTTCAGACCGAAGACGTTGTTGGTGTGGGTGAGCAGTCCGGAGATGATCAGGAGCGTGTCACCGGGAAGGAGGAATCCGATGAGCAGACCCGTCTCCGCGAAGATGATCGCGCACACCACGAGCAATGCCCACGGTCCGGCGGCCTCGATGATGACCTGTGGGTCGAGCCACGGGATGAGTCCGAGCTGATGCACTGGCGGATTCCTGTTCTGGTCTGGCGGCAAGAAAGGCCGTCTGGCCGTGCGGGTGGTGGGACTTGAACCCACACGCCCTGAGGCACAGGAACCTAAATCCTGCGTGTCTGCCAGTTCCACCACACCCGCGCGAATTCGATTCTATGCTTTCCGCCCCGTTCCCACTCTGGGGAAGTGCCGGGGGAGAAGCTGTGATCCTGCCATGAATGGGTGACTGCACCGCCCGGGGGACTGTGGACAAGCGCGGCGGTCGCTGGGCGGCTGCGGTCAGGATGTCCGCATGCCGTCCGCCCCCTTCGTCTTCTCCGAGGTCACCGAACGCGTGCGCGACCGCCTGCGGGAGGAGCGCATCGATCCCGCACAAGACCGCGAGCGGGCTCGGCAGGTGGCGCGGACGGAGATCCGTCGTCACAACGATCGCGCCCTCGCGCGAGGAGACGGCGTGATCGACGACGAGGCGCACTGCCTCGCGCAGGTGCTCGCATCCGTCGCCGGGTTCGGCGCGCTGGAGCCGTATCTGGCCGATGACTCGATAGAAGAGATCTGGATCAACGCTCCGGATCGGATCTTCGCCGCTCGGGACGGGCTTCCGCTCCGGCTGCCGCTGGTGCTCACCGAGGACGAGGTGCGCTCGATCGTGGAGCGCATGCTGAACGCCACCGGCCGTCGCGTGGATCTGAGTCAACCGTTCGTCGATGCCTCGCTCCCGGACGGCTCGCGGGTTCACGTCGTCATTCCCGACGTGGTCCGCGCGCACTGGACCGTGAACATCAGGAAGTTCCTCTCCCGATTCCGTGATCTCGATGGGCTGGTCGAGGCGGGAGCGCTGCCGCGCTCACTCGCCTACAACCTGACGCAAGCGATGACGCAGGGGGCCAGCGTCCTGGTGTCCGGTGCCACTCACGCCGGCAAGACCACGATGCTGAGTGCGTTGATCGCTGCCGAACCACCCGCACACCGGGTGATCACCGTGGAGGAGACGTTCGAACTCGCGGTCGACGCCGTGGACGTCGTGGCGATGCAGGGCAGGCAGCCCTCGTTGGAGGGCACCGGCGAGATCCCGCTGCGCCGGCTCGTGAAGGAAGCTCTCCGCATGCGGCCGGATCGGCTTGTCGTGGGGGAGGTGCGGGATGCCGAGGCGCTGGACCTGGTCCTCGCACTGAACACAGGCGTGCCCTGCGCCGCGACCATTCACGCCAACAACGCCGCCGAGGCACTGGACAAGCTGATGTCGCTCACCCTGCTGGCGGGGCGGAACGTGGATCGGGGATTCGTCGCACCGGCGATCTCGCGCAGCGTCGATCTGGTCGTTCACTGCGAGCGTCGGGCGGACGGATCCCGACGCGTCGCCGAGGTGCTCGCCCCGGAGATAGACGCCGTGGGTGAGCCCGGGGTGCGGGTCCTGTACCGTGCGGAGCGTGCTGCATGACTGCGCTCCGGGAGAGGTGCTTCGCCGTGGGTGCGTGCGGGGTACGAGTCCGCTATCGGAACGGGGCGCGCCGCATGACTGTGCCCTGCGTGATCTGCTTCGCCGCGGGGGAGCCCGGGGCACGCGTGCTCTACCGTGCGGAGCGCGCCGCATGACTGCGCTGTGGGCGATCTGCTTCGCCGCCGGAGTGCTCTGCATCGCCTCTGTGTGGCTCTGGCCGCGCCGGGCCCCGCATGATGCCGTCGAGAGCCGCCCGGCCTCAGCGATGCGCACGCTGCTGGCAGAGGCCGGGGCATCGTCGCTCTCGCCCGGCGCGCTTCTGATCGGTGCCGCGATGTGCGCGCTCGTCGCCGCGTCGGCGGTATGGGTCCTGACACGGTTGCCCGTGCTCGCGGCACTCGCGCTCCTCGCCGGCGCGGTCGTCCCGTTCTCCGTGCTGCGCGCCCGGCGAGCGCGGCGGCATCAGGATCGGCGGTCGGTGTGGCCCGACGTCTGCGATCTGCTGGTCGCCTCGGTGCGCGCCGGGCAGAGCCTGCCGGACGGCGTGGCCGCGCTCGCGGACCTGGCACCGCAGCCCGTGCGAGCCGAGTTCGCGCGGTTCCGCTCAGATCTCGCAGCCTCGGGGCACTTCGACTCTGCGGTCCTTGCTCTCAAGGAGCGTCTGGCCGATCCCACCGCCGATCGCATCGTGGAGACGCTGCGGATGGCGCGTCAGGTGGGCGGTACGGAGCTCGCCAACGTGCTGCGCTCCCTCTCGACGGCGGTGCGGGCCGAAGCGGCGGTGCGCGGCGAGGTGACGGCGCGGCAGTCCTGGATCCGTGGCGCGGCGGTCGTCGGCGTGGTGGCACCCTGGGTCATCCTCGGACTCCTGGTCGCGCGTCCCGAGGGAGCAGCGGCCTACTCCACCCCGATGGGTGTGGTGCTGATCGCGGTGGCAGCGGGCGTGTCGTTCGTCGCCTACCGGCTGATGCTGCGCATCGGCCGGTTGCCGGAGCAGCGGCGGTGGTTTCGATGACCGCTGCACTGACTGATGCCGCGATCGCCGTGCTGCTCGGCACCGTTCTCGGAAGCGGGCTCTGGTCGATCCTCGCCGCGCTGCCGCGCTGGTCGGCTCCGCAGTTGGTCCGACGCATCGCCCCCTACGTCCGCGACATCACGGACCCGGCAGGGACGAGTCTGCCCGCACCCGCTCTGATCGACCCCGCCGCCGGACTGACGGCCCTGGTACGGGTCGGTTGGCGGGCGTTTCGCCGTCGGCTCGTGCCGCTGCTGGGAGGGACGACCGTGCTGGCGACACGCCTGCGGCGCGCGGGATGGAAGGCGGATGCGGAGCGGTTCCGCGAGCGGCAACTGGCGCTCGCCGTCGGTGCCGCGGCGCTGGGAGCCCTCGTGACCATCGGGCTGGCGCTCACCGGACGTTTCACCATCCCATCGCTGCTGCTTCCGATCGTCTTCGGTGTCGCCGGCTTCTTCGGCACGGACGTCTGGCTGACGCAGGCGGTGAACCGGCGCCGTCAGCGCATCGAGGACGAACTGCCCACCGTCCTCGACTTCCTCGCGCTCTGCTTGGCCGCGGGCGAGAGCCTGCACGACGCGGTGAAGCGCACCGCCTCGGTCGGCGTCGGTGCGCTGGCCGGGGAACTCCGGGCCGTCACCGTGGAGACCGGGACCGGATCCAATCTGGCGACAGCGCTCGCGGCGGCGGGGGAGCGGATCGGGGTCCCCGGTGTGAGCCGGGCCTTCGATCATCTCCTGTCCGCGCTGGAGCGGGGTGCACCGCTGGCCGCCGTGCTTCGCGATCAGGCGACCGATGCTCGGGAGGATCGGAAGCAGGGGATGCTCGATCAGGCCGGTCGCAAAGAGGTCACCATGCTGTTCCCGCTGGTGTTCCTCATCCTGCCGCTCTCCGTCCTGCTCGCCGTGTTCCCCGGAATCCACCTCCTGCGCCTGGGGTGATGCGCGCGGGGACTGTGCCCGGCCCCGCGCGTCCCGCCGTCCGCAACACCGCGCTCAGCCCGCTCTGTGATCCGTGATCGCCCAGTGTGAAACTGACATCCGGCCGCTGCGGCAGAGCTTCGCCCGCGGTTATGTTCTGCGGTTCGGGGGAAGTGAGTCGTGCAGCCGCAGTCTGGAAATGATGCAAACGTCGAACGAGATTCGTCCGTCAGGAAGGTGTATTTCCCGTCAGGACGGCGGATTACCTGCCGAACGCGCCTCTTGCCGCTCTCTTTCCGCCGCTCTGCCCAGGCATCGGTGAGTTCTATCGCTCGGGCATCCGGGTACCGAGCCAGGCCTTCACGCCATCGAGTGGAGTTGTTTCCGTGGTGCCGTAGTATCTCACCTCGCGCGAGAGCTGGGCATCCAGTTTTCCGCTACCCGGCTCGTAGTAAATGCGATACTCCGTCGGTGCCGGAATGCCTTCACTGTCAAAAGCCGCAGTCGCCCCAGAAAAGTCTTCATTCATGAGACGCAGCACGCTCTGCTGACGTTCGATGCTGTTCTCTGCGCCTACGAGGCGCCCGGCCCAGACGATCGCACCCTTTTGCTCGAACAACGGCACGCTGAACAGCCGGCCGCCCGTGCCGATGCGCTCATGCAGACCATAGAGGTAGTACGCACTCACATCGGGAGCTGCTCCGACGTACTCTCTCGTCAACGACACCCATTTGGAGACCAGGTCATTTAAGATGAGCTGTTCTGACATGATAGCTATTGCTCCAATATGTACTGGTTGGGGATGCCGTTAACGGCAGCGCCTTCGCCCGAGCCTCCGCCCGCGCGACATCCTCCTGAATCCGTGCCAACGACTCCTCAGGATTGCTGAACGCCATCGTGCCCCCCTCTGGCACTGGGAAGCAAATGCGTCCGCTCCCGCTCCCGCTCGCGCAATGCACCCCCATCGGTCGGTGGAATCCGCCGCCTGCGGCTAGATTCTGCGACGATGGACGAATGACCCTTGACGACCCGAACGCGCGTCTGCAGGCCGTGCTCGCCGACCATGCCGACACGGACCTGAGTGATCGTCTCGCCGCGCTTGCCGTGGACCTGCGTGATGGCGCCGGCATGGATCAGCGCACGATGTTCACCCTGTTCAACCGGGCACTCGCGGCCAGCGACGAAGAGGACGACACCACCCGGGTTGCGCTGGAACTCGTCATCGACCGGGTGAGCGGCTGGTGCGAGCCGCACCGGCGCATCTTCCCCGAACCGTGAACGGCGCAGGAGGCGTGACGCTCCGTCGCGGGCTCGGCGTGGTGCTCGTCGTCGGCTTCGGTGCTCTGCTGATCTTCGCTCTGGTCTCGCCGGGCCTCCCGATCACGGTGCCGATCCTCGCCTCGGCCGGAATTCTGAGCGGGCTCGCGATGTCCATGCGCAGTCGATGGGCACACGTGATCGACGCGTGTGCGGCCGCCCTGATCGGCGTCGTCTTCCTCTCATCCGGGATTCTGGGACTGCTCGCCGCGCAGGACGGCATCCTCAGCTCGCTCCTGATGACGGCACTCGGTGCCGGATGCTGTGTGGCAGCGGTGCTGCGGGTGCGAGCGCACCGACGACTCGGACTAACGCGACAGCGCCCGGACGACGAATGACGTGTGGCCCGGATTCGTAGATTCCGGGCCACACGCGTCCATCGTCGAACTCAGCGGCGCCGCTTGCGCTGCGTGCGGATCGTCGAGGTGGACAGGCGTCCGCGATCCGGCTCCGGGTGAGGCTCGTGCGATTCGATCTCCAGATCCACCGTGCGGATCGTGGCCGTCGTGCTGGTGGCATCCCCGGCCTCCACCGTGCGCTCGTACCGGGCGCGGCGCCGCCGCAGCCACAGCGCGAGCACGATGATCGCGATCATCACGACGTACACGGTGACGGCGAACGGCGTGTGCACCAGATACGCCGGGTTCCCCAACCCGATCTGCATCGACGTACGCAGCTCGTCCTCCGCCATCGGCCCGAGGATGGCCCCCACCACCATCGGAGACACGGGGAAGCCGAGCCTTCGCATGAAGAAGCCCAGCACGCCGAACACTGCGATCACGCCGATATCGAACACCGTGAAGTTCGCCGCGTAGGCACCGAGCCCCGCGAACACCAGGATCCCGGCATACAGATACGGACGCGGGATCTGCAGGAGCTTCACCCACATGCCCACCAGCGGGAGGTTCAGCACGAGCAGCAGCACGTTGCCGATGTAGAGGCTGGCGATCAGCGCCCACACGAGTCCGGGGTTCGAGCTGAACAGCTGCGGACCGGGCTGGATGTTGTAGGTCTTGAACGCCGTCAGGATGATCGCGGCGGTCGCGGTGGTCGGGATGCCGAGCGTGAGCAGCGGCACGAGAACACCGGCGGCGGCCGCGTTGTTCGCGGCCTCCGGGCCGGCCACGCCCTCGATCGCGCCCTTTCCGAACTGGCTCTTGTAGGGCTCTTTGGCCAGGGAGCGCTCGGTGGCGTAGGAGAGGAAGGTCGCCACGTCGGCACCACCAGCGGGGATGGTGCCGATCGGGAATCCGATCGCCGTTCCGCGCAGCCACGGCTTCCACGACCGCTTCCAGTCCGATCGCCGCAGCCACGTGCGCCAGCCCCGGGTAATCGGGATGATCGGAATCTCCCCGTTGCGCAGCCGCGATGCCACGTAGAGCGCCTCGCCGAGCGCGAACAGTCCCACCGCCACGATCACGACATCGATGCCGTCACCGAGTTCGGGAACCCCGAGCGTGAAGCGGGCCTGACCGGTGATCACGTCCGTGCCGACGAGCCCGATGAACAGGCCGATGGACAGGGACACGAGCCCGCGCGGCACCGAGGTGCCCATGAGGGCGCCGACGGTGAGGAAGGCCACGACCATCAGTGCGAAGTAGTCGGCGGGCCCGAGCGACACCGCGAAGCGCGCCAGGACCGGGGCGAGCAGGGTGAGCAACGCCGTCGCGATCGTGCCCGCGACGAAGGAGCCGATGGCGGCGGTCGCGAGTGCGGCCGCCGCGCGTCCGGCACGCGCCATCTTGTTGCCCTCAAGCGCCGTGACGATTGAGGCCGATTCTCCCGGTGTGTTGAGGAGGATCGAGGTGGTCGAGCCGCCGTACATGCCGCCGTAGTAGATGCCGGCGAACACGATCAGGGCGGCCGTGGGCTCGAGGGAGTAGGTGAGCGGCAGCAGCAGCGCCACCGTCATCGCGGGCCCGATGCCCGGAAGCACACCGACGGCTGTCCCGACGAGCACGCCCAGAAGGGCATAGAGGAGGTACATCGGCTGCAGGGCGGCGGCGAAGCCGTCGAGCAGCAGGCTGAGGTTATCCATGGTCTGCTCTCCGTTCGGAGCGGAACTGCGGGTGGCGGGCGAAATCTGCGGTCATGTCAGATTCCGACCCAGCTCGTGAGGTAACCCGTCGCGGGCAGGGAGAGGCCGAGGAGCTGTCCGAACGCGAACCACGTCGCAACACCGAGCGCCAGCCCGACGAGAACGGCCACCCACCAGCGCTTCGCGCCCAGGGGGATCGCAGCACCCGCGAACAGGATGGTGACCGCCAGGGGCCACCCGAGAGCGGGGATCGTCACGATCAGAGAAACGAAAGCGAGCACCACGATCGCCGTGGTCACCCAGGACGTCGAGCTCTCGAGATCGATGTCCTCGCCGCCATCGGGCTCGCCGAATCTCCCGCGCAGCTGGCCGACGAACACCGCGACCGATGCGGCCAGCATGAGCCCGCCGACGGCGTAGGGGATGACACGCGGCCCGAGCCCCGCAGTGGAGGCGGGCTCGGGAATGGCACCCGCGGTGAGGAGCACGGACACGGCGAGCGCGATCAGCAGCCCGACGAAGACCATCGACTCCACGCGGTAGGCGCGACCCGGCGCCGCTGCGACCCCCGCTTCGGGGGCCGCAGCCGACGCCTCGCTCATCCCACCAGTCCGATCACCGACAGGGTGTCCTTCGTCTGCGCGATGTCATCCGTGAGGAAGGTGTCGAAGTCCGCTCCGGTGAGGAACGCGTCCGTCCACCCGTTCTCCGCGACGATCGATGCCCAGGCGTCGGAGTCGTGGACCTGGGTGACCAGGTCGGTGAGGGCCGCACGGTCGCCGTCGCTGATGCCGCCGGGGGCGATCACACCGCGCCAGTTCGTGGCGGTCACATCGATACCCTCCTCGGTGAGGGTCGGGACATCAGGGAGCTTCTCGGATCGTTCGGCACCCGACACGGCCAGCGCGCGAAGATCGCCGGACGCGATCAGCTCGGCGAACTCGCCGACGCCCGAGATGCCGGCCGCGACGTTGTTGCCGAGAAGCATGGTCGCAGCCTCCCCACCGCCGGAGTTGGCGACGTAGTTCAGCTTCTGCGGAATCGTGGCGGCGTCCAGCCCGGCGTCGGTGAGCAGCAGGCCGGCGAGGATGTGATCGGTGCCGCCGGCGGAGCCGCCCGTGATGGCGACCTGCGGGCCGTCCTTCACGATCGCCGCGATGAGGCTCTTCACATCCTGGTAGGGGCTGGACGCCGGAACGACGATCACGGCGGGCTCCTCGGTGAGCTTGGCGATCGGGGTCATGTCCTCGATGCGGTCCTTGCTCTTGTTGGTCTCCACCGCTCCCACCATCACCGATCCGGTGATCATGAGCGTGGCGGGCTCCTTCTCGGTGGCGAGGTTCGCCAGCCCCACGGTTCCACCGGCGCCGCCGATGTTCGTCACCGGTGCGGAGGAAACCAGCTTGTCTTCCGTGAGCACCTGCGAGAGCGCGCGGGCGGTCTGATCCCACCCGCCGCCGGGGTCGGCGGGTGCGATGACCTTCAGCGAGGTGATCGCCGTTTCAGCACCGCCGGCGGTGCTGCCGCCGGCGGGTGCGCCGGCCGTCCCCGAACACGCCGACAGCGCCAGGGCCGCTGTGACGAGAACGCCGGACACGAAAACGCCGCGACGGCGAAGCCGGGCGTGCTGCGTGAAAGATCGCATGTCTCCTCCTTGAGTTCCCGGCGCGGTGCGCTGCCGGGGCGATGGAGACCGACATTAGGGAGGCGACCGGCTGTGCGGAGGTTCTGGTCGCAAGAATCGTTGTGGTCGTTTTGGTCACGGACCATCCGTCGCCGCTGCCGCGAAGCGGCTAGCCTCAGGTGCGTGAGGCGAGCGACGGGGCTTCGGACGCAACTGCTGGCGGTGCAGTCTGCGATCATGCTCGTCGTGATCGTGGGAACGGGCGTGACGGTCGCGCTGGTGCAGGGTCAGCAGGTGCGCGACTCGTACCGCGATCGCATGATCGCAGTGGCCCAGTCCGTTGCCAGCCTGCCCGCGGTGCTGGACGCGTTCGATGATTCCGATCCGTCGGCGATCATCCAGCCGATCGCCGAGCTGGTGCGGGCGGCCAGTGACGTGGATTACGTGGTGGTGACCGACGCCGACGGCATCCGCTTCTCCCACCCCGACCCCGATCGCATCGGTGAGGTGGCTTCGACACCCCTGGATGCGCTGGACGGCTCGATGTACGTGGGCACACAGACGGGGACGCTCGGAACCTCCTGGCGTGTGAAGATCCCGGTGCGAGCGGCGGATGACACCATCATCGGCCAGGTCTCCGTGGGGATCCTCGAGACCGATCTGCACTCGGCGTATCTGGTGAACATCGGCTGGCTCGCGCTCGCGCTCGCGGTGGCGGCGGTGATCGGCGCTCTGCTGTCCAGTGCCACCACGTCGTTCGTCCACCGCCGCCTTTACGGGGTGGAGCCCGACGAGATCAAGCGGATGCTCGATACGCGCGACGCGACGCTGCATGGAATCGGCGACGGCATCGTGGTGCTGGATCCCCACCGCCGGGTTGTTCTCTGCAACGATGCCGCGCTCCGCCTGCTGGATCGCTCCGAGGAGTCGTCGCTGGTGGGGCTGCCGATTCGGGAGCTGCTGGACGTGGACCTGGATCAGCCCGACGCGGATTCCGGTCCGCAGCAGCTGGCGCTGGCCGGGGAACGCATCCTGCTGGCACGCGTGGATCCGGTCATCGTCGACGGGAGAAGGGTCGGCACGGTCATCATCCTGATGGATCGCACCGAACTGGACACGGCGCTGCGCGAGCTCGCCGGCGCCCAGAGCATCGCCGAGGCGCTGCGCGCCCAGCAGCACGAGTTCGCGAACACGCTGCACACGATCGGGGGGCTGCTGGAGCTGGGTGAGCACGATGCGGCGAGCAGCTTCATCGAGCGGGCCAGCGGCGACGACGCGGATTCGGGAGGTCTGCCCGCCGACCTGCACGATGTCGAGGTCGCGGCGCTGCTCATCGCGAAGCGCGCGCGTGCCCGGGAGGCCGGAGTCCGTTTCGAGGTGCGCTGCCGCGGTACGGTCTCCGCAGCGGGTGAGCACTCGCGAGACCGGATCACGGTGATCGGAAACCTCGTGGACAACGCGATCGAGGCGGCCGGGCGCGATGGGACCGTGGAGGTCGCCCTGGAGGAGGACAGTTCGGGGGCGCTGCTCATCACGGTGGACGACGACGGCCCGGGTATCGCCCCGGATCGGCGCGATGACGTGTTCTCCCTCGAGCACACCTCGAAGGGCTCGCACGGAGGACTGCCGCGCGGCTATGGCCTCACCCTGGTGTCCCGTGTGACCCGCCGTGCGGGCGGCGGCGTTGTCGTCTCTGACTCATCGCTCGGCGGCGCCCGGTTCGAGGTGCGACTGCCCCGCAGTACGGCGGTGGTGGCGAACACATGAGCGGGCTGCGCACGCTGATCGTGGAGGACGATCCGCAGGTCTCGCGCGTGACGCGCGGGTTCGTGGAGCGGCATCCGTCCTTCATCGTCGTCGGCACGGTCGCCACCGGCCGGGCGGCGCTGGAGGCGATCGTCTCGATGAAGCCGGATCTCGTCCTGCTGGACATCTATCTGCCGGACATGACCGGCATCGCCGTGCTGCGTACCGCGCGCGCCCACGGGTTCGGCGGCGAGGTGGTGCCCGTGACCGCGGCGTCCGAGCTCGACACCGTCCGGCGGGCGCGCCAGCTGGGGGTGCGTCACTACCTGGTGAAGCCGTTCACGATGCGCGCGATGCACGAACGGCTGGATGCCGTCCACGTAGCGCTGACGGAGGAGCGGCGCGCCGCGGCAGACACCCTCGATCAGCGGGCGATCGATGACCTGTTGCGCGACCGGGGAACGGTGAGTGCGGCCAGCGAAGGCTCCGCGGTCACGCAGCGGCGCGTGGCACTCGCTCTCGCCGGCATGCCCGACGGCGCCAGCGCGGCTGAGATCGCGGCGCTGACCGGTCTCAGCCGAGTGAGCGCGCGGCGTTATCTGCAGCAGCTGCTGGAAGCCGGGCAGGCACTCGTCGAGCCGCAGTACGGTGCTGCGGGACGGCCCGAGCTGCGTTATCGGCCTGTGGATTAATCCCGTCTCATCCGGGCTCGACTGACAGCGTAGGGGCATGCTGAAGAGGATGCGCCTGCGGGCCCAGGAACTGATCCACGACGAAGCCGGCGACGTTCCCGGGTGGGTGCTCATCACGATCATGACCGCCGCGCTGGTGATGGTGATCTGGGCTTTCGCGGGCCCGGCGCTGGTCGACCTCGTGGACAACGCGCTGAAGGGTGTGCAGTTCTCGTAATGCACGGGACACCGGGGCTCTGGCGGGACGAGCGAGGCTCCGCCGTGGTGGAGTTCACGCTGGTCGGCACGCTCCTCACGCTGCTGACGGTGGCCGTGATCCAGATCGGGATCGCGGTCCACATCCGAAACATCGTGCACGACGCGGCCGTGCAGGCGGCCTATGAGGCGGCGCTCGCCGACGTGACGCCGGATGAGATCGAGGTCGTCGTGCGGGAAGTGGTGAGCTCGTCTGCGGGTTCCGATCTCGTCGGTGCGGTCCATGCCTCCCGCAGCGATGCACTGGGCGTGCCGACCATCGAGGTGCGCGTCACGGCGGTGCTGCCGCTCATCGTCTTCCTCGGCGTCCCGGATGGACTGGAGGTGGTGGGCCGTGCGCCGATGGAGTCGCTGGTGGTCGGATGACGCCGGCTCGGCGTCGCTCGAGTTCATCGTCGCGGGCGTGGTTCTGCTCGTGCCGATCATGTATCTCGGCGTCGCCCTGAACGGCGTGCACAATCAGGCCATGGGTGTGCAGACCGCCGCGCGGCAGATCGCCCGCGTGCTGAGCGGCGGATCCGGCTCTGCCGACGCCGTCCTCGCGGCGGTCGCCGCCGAGTACGGGATGGAACCGGACGCCATGCGGGTCGAGATCTCCTGCCGGCCGCTGTCGGCTCCCTGTCCGGCACCCGGCACGTTCGTCACGGTGCGGGTCGGCACCTCCGCCGTGCTTCCGCTGGCGCCGGCCGTGCTCGACATCGCGCAGTCCACCGCGATCCCCGTTGAGGCGATCGTCGTGCACCGTATCCCGGACGGGCGCTGATGATGCTCCGGGATGAGAGCGGGAGTCTGCTCCCGCTCGTGATCGGCTACGGCGCGCTCACCGCCGTGCTGATGGTCACGACCATCGATCTCGCCAGTCTGAGCCTGGCGCAGCGCAGCCTCGACGCCGTCGCCGAGGCAGCCGCGCTCGCGGCCGCGGACACATTCACCCTCTCTGTGACCGATGGTGTGCCGCTCGCGGTGCTGAGCCCATCGGGAGTTTCCCGTGGCGCCGCGGCGCTCATCGCAGCGACGCCGGGGGAGGCGGCGCTGGTCGAGTCGAGTACGCCGGATGGTGCCAGTGCGGTCGTCACGGTGGAGACGAGGTGGCTCCCACCGCTGTTCAGCAGCGTGGTTCCCGCCGGCGTGACACTGCGATCCACGGCCATCGCCCGTACGGCCGTCGGCTAGTCCGGGTGAGGGTCTGGAGCGGTTCCGGACGGCGTAACGCTGCGCTCTACGGCCGTCGGCGAGTCCGCATCAGCCCTCGTCGGCGTCCGGATCCGTCGGCCGCCGCTGTGCGCCCGGGATGAACTTCGGCACCCAGCGGATGAAGCCGAGGGCTCCGGCGAAGGCCACGATGCTCATCAGGCCGGTCGCCCACGCCAGCGACAGCAGGGCGGTGATGGCGGAGATGAGAACGGGTGCGAGCGCGCCGCCGGCGTCGGTCAGCGTTCGCCAGGATCCGAGGAACGGCGCGGGGTCGTGCTGAGGGGCGACATCGGCGCCGAGCGTCAGGAGGATTCCGCTGGACAGACCGTTTCCCACACCGAGCACCATGGCGAACGCGGCGAACCACATCGCCGAGCTCGGCAGATCGTGCGTCAGTGCCAGAGCGCCGAAGCCGAGGCCCATGAGAAGCATGGCCGGCAGCGCCGCCCAGAGCCGGCCGAAGCGATCCATCACCTGACCGCTCGCGTAGAACAGCGCGAAGTCGATCGCTCCGGACAACCCCACCACGAGGGCGATGGTCTGCGCATCGAGCCCGATCGAAACGCCCCAGAGCGGAAGGATCGCCTGACGCGCGGACCGCACCGCCGACAGCGATGCCGCTGCCACACCGAGCCGTGCGAGCACACCGCGGTAGCGCCACATGGTGCGGAACACGCCCTCGTGAGAGGGGATGATCGCGATGCCGCCGGTGATGGGCTCACCGGTGTCGGCGGGAGATGCCTGGCGGGGCGTGGGCCGAGTGGGAAGCGGTGCCACCGTCTCCGGGTCCGGGCCGAACAGCACCAGCGCGACCGCGGCGATCAGGCACAGTCCGAGGAACCAGATGCTCGCACGCTCGTCGCCGAACACCCAGAGCAGACCTGCCGCGACGAACGGCCCGATGAACATCCCGAAGCGGAACGAGCCGCCCAGCAGCGACAGCGCGCGGGCGCGGAAGGACAGCGGGACGCGCGTGGTCATGAACGAGTGCCGCGCCAGCGCGAACGCTGCTGCGCAGAACCCGATGACCAGGGCCGCCGCCATCAGCATCCCGACCCCGGTCGCGAAGGCGAGGAGTCCCACGCCGACGAGGGCGAGGAGTCCCGAGATGATCATCGTGCGCCGTTCGCCGAAGCGTGCGACGGCCCACCCGGCGGGGAGGTTGCCGCACAGCTGACCCACCACCAGCGCCGCGACGATCAGCGACGACATGGCGATGTCCGCGCCGAGCTTGGTGGCCAGTACCGGCAGCAGCGGGACGACAGCGCCTTCGCCCAGGCTGAACAGGACCGTGGGGCCGTAGATCATCGGGGCGAGGCGCTTGAGGATCTCGCCGGTGGAGGGTGCGTCTGTCACTGTGCTCTCTCTCCGTCCCCTCACAGGGGACTCCATCACCCTACGCCGCTGCGGTCACGCCGCGGAGGAGGGTCTGCGACCGCTAGGCTAGGAAGGCCATGCTCGATTACGAATTCACCTCCCAGATCGCCGCCGTCCGATCCACGTTCGATGACATCCGTGCCGTCGTGGACGTCGACGCGCTGCGCGCCGATATCGCCCGACTCAGCGAGGAAGCCGGTGCGCCCGATCTGTGGGATGACCCGGAGGCCGCGCAGAAGGTCACCAGCGCCCTCAGCCACAAGCAGGCCGACCTCGGCCGAGTCGAAGCGGTCGAGCGACGCCTCAACGACCTGGACGTCCTCGTCGAGCTCGCCAACGAGATGGAGGACGCCGACGCGGAGCAGGAAGCCCGCGACGAGCTGGCCGCCCTCGAAGGCGTGGTGAGTCAGCTCGAGGTGCAGACCCTGCTGGACGGCGAGTACGACGAGCGCTCCGCGGTCGTGACGATCCGCTCCGGTGCCGGCGGCGACGACGCCACCGACTTCGCCGAGATGCTCATGCGCATGTACCTGCGCTGGGCCGAGCGGAACAAGTACGCCGTCAAGGTCATGGACATCTCCTACGCCGAGGGCGCGGGGATCAAGTCCGCGACCTTCGAGGTCGACGCCCCCTACGCCTACGGCACCCTGTCGGTCGAGGCCGGCACCCACCGCCTGGCGCGCATCAGCCCGTTCGGCTCCGCCGACAAGCGCCAGACCAGCTTCGCCGCCGTCGAGGTCATCCCCGTGATGGAGGAGGCCGTCGAGGTCGACATCCCCGAGGGTGACCTGCGTGTGGACGTGTTCCGTTCGTCCGGCCCCGGTGGTCAGTCCGTCAACACCACCGACTCCGCTGTGCGCCTCACTCACATTCCCACCGGCATCGTGGTGTCGATGCAGAACGAGAAGTCGCAGATCCAGAACCGCGCTGCGGCCATGCGCGTGCTCCAGACCCGACTCCTGCTGCTGAAGAAGGAAGAGGAAGCCGCGAAGAAGAAGGAGCTCGCCGGTGTGATCACCGCGAGCTGGGGCGACCAGATGCGCTCCTACTTCCTCTACGGGCAGCAGCTGGTGAAGGACCTGCGCACCGGTTACGAAGTGGGAAACCCCGCAAGTGTCTTCGACGGTGACCTGGACGGGCTGATCTCCGCCGGAATCCGCTGGCGCAAGCGCAAGACTGAGGACTGAGCCCTCGTGGGAGCAGAGCGCCGTGGCCTTCGGGTCGCGGCGCTCTCGCATTCACCGACCGAATATCGGGCGGCGGGTGTCGCTCTGCTGTGCGGCCGCGGGCCCGACGTAGGCTGATTCGGCCATGATTCGGTTCGAGAACGTCACCAAGCGCTACCGCGGCACACCCCGTCCCGCGCTCTCCGACGTCGACTTCGAGATTCAACGCGGTGAGTTCGTGTTCCTCGTCGGCGCGTCGGGATCCGGGAAGTCGTCGTGTCTTCGCCTCATCCTCCGTGAGGACATCCCCACTGCCGGTCGCGTTCTCGTGCTCGGCAGTGACACGCGGAAGATGTCCAACCGGCGGGTTCCCTACTTCCGCCGCCATATCGGCTCCGTATTCCAGGACTTCCGCCTGCTGTCCACCAAGACCGTGGCTCAGAACGTGGCCTTCGCCCTTCAGGTAACCGGTGCCAGCCGGGCCCTGATCCAGCAGTCCGTGCCAGAGGCCCTCGAGCTGGTCGGCCTGCAGGACAAGGCGAAGCGCATGCCCACAGAGCTCTCCGGTGGTGAGCAGCAGCGCGTCGCGATCGCGCGTGCCATCGTCAACCGCCCGCAGGTGCTTCTGGCGGACGAGCCGACCGGAAACCTGGACCCCGCGACGTCGACCGACATCATGCAGCTCCTCGCACGCATCAACGCGAACGGCACCACCGTGGTGATGGCGACGCACGAGGCCGGTTTCGTCGACCAGATGCAGCGTCGCGTGATCGAGTTGCGTGACGGCGTGATCATTCGCGACGACCGGCACGGTGGCTACGGTGACACCTCGGCGATTCCGCGCCTGGAGGCGTTCACCGAGCGCGGCGCGGCATCCGCCGCCGCGCTGACCGCGGTGCTGGAGGTGCAGCGCGAGGTGGCCGCCGCCGTGGACGCGGGAGATCCCGCTGTCGTCGTGGCTGCCGCCGTCTCCGTCCCGGTGGCGGAGTCGGCAGACGTGGTCGCGGTCGTCGCCGAGGCCGATGCCCCGTTCGGAACCGGGGAGCGCGAGTCGGAGAGCACGCAGGCAGCAGAGACTCCGACGCCGCCGATCAAGCGCCCCGCGGTGGCTGAGCCAGCGGCGGATGCGGAGGCGCGGCCGATGACCCGCCCCATCGCGCTGCCGGACGTCCAGGTCGCCGAACTCGGGGTCGCCGACCGGCTGGGCCTCAGCGAATACGACGACAATGACGAGGTGGGTCCGACATCATGAGGCTGGGACTCATCTTCTCGGAGGTCTTCCAGGGCTTCCGGCGCAACGTCTCGATGGTGATCTCCGTGATCCTCGTGACGTTCGTGTCGCTCACCTTCGTGGGCGCCGCCATCCTCACGCAGTCCCAGGTGGGCAAGCTCCACGACTACTGGGAGGACCGTGCTCAGGTCGAGATCTTCATGTGCACCTCGACTGCGATCGGCGACAACTGCACCGACGGCAACGCGACGCCGGAGCAGATCGAGGACGTCCGCGCTCAGCTCGCGGGCGGGACTCTCGGCCCGCTCATCGCGAACGTGCAGGAGATCACGCAGGCGGACGCCTACCAGAGCATCATCGACCAGCGTGGTGAGGAGTACGCGAGCGTCTTCGCGCCCGACAGCATCAACGCGTCGTTCCGTGTGAACCTGAAGGATCAGTCGCAGGTCACGGTGATCGAGGAGGCGTTCCACTCGACGAAGGGCGTCCAGGAGGTCAAGAACCAGATGAAGTACCTGGAGCCGCTGTTCCAGGCGCTTCAGGTGGCCACCTACCTCGCGGTCGGAATCGCCGCGCTCATGCTGATCGCCGCCATCCTCCTGATCGCGACCACGATCCGCCTCTCCGCGGTGGCGCGTCGCAAGGAGATCGGCATCATGCGGCTGGTGGGTGCATCGAACCGCTTCATCCAGACCCCGTTCGTGCTGGAGGGCGTGCTGGCGGCCTTCATCGGATCGGTGCTCGCCTCGGCGGCGCTGTGGGCTGCGGTGCAGTTCGGTGTCATCGGCTACCTGACCGGTCGCGTCACCTTCATTCAGAGCTGGATCGGCCTCAACGACGTGTGGGTCGTGATCCCGATCGTCGTGGGGCTCGGCGTAGTGCTCGCTGCGCTGTCGGCCGGCTTCGCGATCCGGCGCTGGCTGCGCACTTGACGCGTCGTCGCCACGCGCCGGCGGTTGATAGACTGATCGGCTGCCGCGCGTGCGCGCGGCGATTGAGGAGAGTGTGACATGGTCCGTGAACGCGGGGAGAAGGTCGTCGCGACCAACCGGCGTGCACGCCACGACTACAACGTCGAGAAGACGTACGAGGCGGGTATGGTGCTGACCGGCACCGAGGTGAAGTCGCTGCGGCAGGGACGAGCCAACCTGACGGACGGCTATGCCTACATCAAGGGCAACGAGGCCTGGATCGACAATGTCCACATCCCCGAGTATTCCCAGGGGCACTGGACGAACCACTCGGCCAAGCGGGTGCGCAAGCTGCTGCTGAATCGCGACGAGATCATCAAGATCTCCCACGCGGTCTCGGCGGGCGGCTACACGCTGGTTCCGCTCAAGCTGTACTTCAAGGACGGCCGCGCGAAGCTGGAGATCGGCGTCGCGAAGGGAAAGCGCGAGTTCGACAAGCGGCAGACTCTGCGCGAGCGTCAGGACAAGCGCGAGGCGGATCGCGCCATGCGCATGCGCAATCGCATGGGGGAGTGATCCCCACACGATGAGGCCGGCCCGGGGTGTCCCCGGGCCGGCCTCATCGGTTTCCGTTCAGACAGCGACCGGCTGCTCCCGATCGCGGAACGCCTGCTTGGGTACGAAGCAGAGGAAGATGGCGGCGACGAGGGCCGTCGCCGAGCACACCGCCCACACGGTCATGTACCCGCTGAGCGAGCCGGCGGTCTGCTGCGGGTTCGCCGCCGCACCCGTCGCACCGTGCAGCAGCGCGATCCCGAACACGCAGGAGGCGATCGCACCGCCCACGGTCTTCACGGAGTTGGTGAGCCCCGTTGCGACGCCGGTCTGGGCGGGTGGCGCCGCGGCCGCCGCTGCGGAGGGCAACGCCGCCACCAGGGCTCCCGAGCCGAGGCCGATCACCACCATGTTCGTGACCACCTGTGCGTAGGTGCCGTGCAGGGGGAGGAAGAGCGCGAACCCGATGCACACCAGCAGTGTGGCGGCGATGAGGGCGAGCCGCGGTGTCAGGACCCGTCCGATCACGGGGAACAGCAGGGCGCCGGAGATCATCGCGATGAGATAGATGCCGATGATGAGCGAGGTCGCGAAGCCCTGCGTCCCCAGCCCGTAGCCGGTGACGGTCGGGTCGGTGCGCGCGAAGGTGGACAGAGGTGCCTGCCCTCCCAGCACGCTCACGCCGAAGAGTCCTGCGGTGACGAAGACGGGGCCGAGTGCGGGGTTGCGGAACATGCGCACGTCGATGAGCGGGTCCTCCTGTCGCAGTTCCCAGAGGACGAACGGGATCACCAGCACGACGCCGACGATCGTCACGAGGATCGAGACGATGTCGCCCGGCCCGTTGAGGCGCAGCATGCTGAGCCCGCCGGTGAAGGCGATGAGGGCGACGGAGATGAGAACGAGCCCGACGGTGTCGAGGCGGCCGCCGGTGTGCTCGGGTGACTCGGTGACACCGAAAAGGATCACGAAGAAGCACAGCGCCACCAGGATCGCCGGGACGAGGAGCACCACGGTCAGCGGCAGGGCATCGACGAGCGCCCCGCCCAGCAGCGCACCGAGGATCGCGCCGCCCTCGAGGGAAGCGACCAGGATGCCTGCGGCACGGGCCGTGATCTGTGCGCGTCCTTCGATGCCGCGGGTGCGGCTGAAGATGAGGGCGATCTCCATGGGAAGCCAGACGACGTAGAAGCCCTGCAGCGCCCAGGCCGCGAGGAAAACGCCGAACGAGTCGGAGAAGGGCAGCGCGAAGGACGCGATCGCGGTCAGGGCGGTGGAGATCAACAGCATCCGCTTGTGGCCGAACATGTCTCCGAGCTTCGCGAACGCGGGAACCACGAGCGCCGACAGCATGAGCTGAGCGCCTTCCAGCCAGTTGACGTCGGCGTCGGGGATGCCGAGGTGGCGGGCGATGTCGGTGAGCATGGGGGTGTAGTAGCCCTGCAGGACGCCGCTGGTGAACTCGACGAAGGCGAGGTAGCCGACGACGCCGGCCAGCCCTGCCCAGGCGATTCGTGCTTTCACGTGATGCTCCTTCGCATCGCTGCGCGCGTCCTTCTCGGGTGGACGCGCGGGGGAGTCGGGTGCGTCAACCCTACCCGGGCAGTTGGGTGATCAGCGTGCGGTGGAAGAGCTCGCCGCGCTCGAGTTCGGAGACGGCGACGCGCTCGTTCACGCCGTGGAGCGTGGCGCGCAGCTCTGAAGACATGGACAGCGGTGCAAAGCGGTAGACGGACGGCGCGAATCGGTGGAAATGACGCGCGTCGGTCGCGGCGAAAACGATGTACGGCACCGTGAGCGCGGCCGGGTGCGAGGTCGCCACCGCCCGCGTGATCAGCGCGAAGGGCTCGTTGTCGGTGGCCGACTCCGGAGACGGTTCGTCGCCGTCGATCACCGTGACCGTGACGTCGCGGTCGTTGATCCGCTTCTCGAGGCGACGCACGGTCTGGGCGATGGTCGTACCGAGCGCGAGGCGCAGATTGATGGTCGCCGACGCCTGGGACGGCAGGACGTTGTCCGCCGTTCCTCCCGCGAGCATCGTCGGGGCGATGGTGGTGCGCACCATGGCGGCGGGTTCGCCGCCCAGCCGCGTGAAGACGAACGCGCTGAGACGCGGGACCGCGACCAGCAGCCGCAAGAGCAGACGCGGCGCGCCGCTGGTGCGCTGGCCCAGTGCGGTGAGCATCGCCGTGATGGTCCGCGGCGTGCGGGAAGGGAAGGTGCCGGGAGTGAGACGCTCGATCGCGCGTGCGATGCGGCCGACCGCGGTGAGCTTCGGCGGGGCGGAGGCGTGTCCGCCGTCGCCGCGGGCCGTGAGCCGGACCGAGAGCACTCCCTTCTCTCCGACGCCCACCATCGCGGCTGCACCGTCGACGAACGGCAGCGGCGCATCGACGACGGCACCGCCCTCATCCAGCACCAGCCACGGGGTGATGCCGCGTTCGTGGAGAACACGTGCGCCCTCCCGCGCTGCCGCTCCGTGGGATTCCTCGTCCGGTCCGAGCCACACGTAGACGTCGCGCGCGGGGGTGAAGCCGGACGCGAGGAGGTTCTCCACAGCGTCGAGGATCACCACGAGCGGACCTTTGTCGTCCAGCGCGCCCCGGCCGTGCACGAAGCCGTCGACGATCTCGCCGGAGAACGGGGCGTGTGTCCAGTCGTCGCTGAGATCCACCGGGACCACGTCGTAGTGCGCCATCAACAGGACGGGATCGGCGTCTTCCGCGCCTCGCCAGCGGTACAGCAGTCCGCCCTCGCCGATGATCTCTCGATCGAGTTCGGCGTGCACGCGGGGATAGAGTTCGCCGATCAGATCGGCGAAGGCCTCGAAGGGCTCATCTCCACGCTCGGCTCGCTCCGCGGATACGGTCGGCAGCGCGATCATCCGACTGAGCCGCTCCGCGATCCCGGGGCGGGGGCTCACGTCGACGCCGCTCATGAGGCCAGGAACCGGGCCTCGACGGTGGCCGCTACGCGGATCGGCCGGGGTTCGAGCTGGAGGCCGCCACCGCCTCCGGCGCTGTCGGCGAACGCTCGCATCGCCACTGCCTGCTTGCCCATCGCGGCCTCCGCGGAGTTCAGCAGACCGGCGTCGGCGATCTCGCTGGGCCGCACGGACGAGAATCCCAGTGCCGCCGCGTAGGCGGTGGCCCGCTGCATGGCCACGCCGACGGCGGCCTGCGCCACCTCCGACTCCGTGGTTCGCGCCGTGGCGGGCGTGAGCTCCCACGAGATGCCGTCGACGGCCACGCCCTCCCGCTCGGAGACCGCGGTAATCCACTCGGACAGCGCCCCGAAGTCGGTGAACTCGCTGCGCGTGCTCATCGCGGCATGATGCACGAGGGGGAGCTGGGTGCCGTCCTGGCTCCACGGGCGATCGGACCACACGGATACGCGCTCACTCGACCACTGGGCAACGGTCCCACGTTGCTGAGCGTCGGCCAGCTCGGCGACCAGACGCTCGGCGAGTGTGCTCGCCTGGGCGAACACCGCTGCGCGGTCGGGGCCATCGAGGCGCACGGAGACGGTGGCGACGCCGAGTTCCGCGGGCACCCGCGTCTCGTGCTCGCCGCGGACGGAGATGACGACATCGCTCATGCTCTGACTCTAGTGCTGGGCACCGACATCGGTCACGGAACGTGGGGACGAGCGCGTCCCGTGCCGCTGCGGATGCTGTAGGCTGGGATGCTCCGGAGCGATCCGGAACTGGTAATTCCACAGAGCGACAGCGGCCCTCCCCAGGGAGGAACACGGGGCTGATCGGTTTCGACAGCGCCTGTGAATCCACGAGAAGCGGGCCGAGGATGCAGGGTTATCTCGTCAACGCTCCCTGCAAAAACATAAGTGCCAACGCTAAGCGCACTGACTTCGCCCTCGCTGCCTAAGCGAGCCCGATAGTCCGTCAGACCGTATGTGATTCCGGTACGGGTTCTGGCGTCATTTAGGAATCTTGCTGCGCGGTGGCGTCTGGACGCCGCGTGGGACTCTTCCCAGGCTGGGCTTGTCGACTTAGGTGTCTGTGACAAAGGTCGGAGCCGAGCAGAACGTCTGCACAGACTGCGCCCGGAGAAGGCGTGGAGACTCAGCGTTGGACGGGGGTTCGATTCCCCCCAGCTCCACCAGTCGCTGTCGCGAGAAGAAGCCCCTCGATCCCGAGAAAACACTGGGATCGAGGGGCTTCTTCGGTTCATGACGCGTCTAGCGCGAACGGCGGGCTTCCCATTCCGAGCGCAGGATGCCCATCCGCACGATGTCCTCGTAGTGCCCGCGCACCCAGGCGTGCTCGCGCTGGCGTCCTTCGATGACGAAACCCGCCTTTTCATACGCCCGGATCGCGCCGGCATTGGATGCGATCACTTCCAGGTGGACACGGCGCAGATTCGCGCGGATGAAGGCGAACTCCAGCATCTGCGCCATCGCCTCGGTGCCGATGCCCCGGCCCCGCGCGGCGGGAGTGAGCGCGATGCCGATCTCGCCGTGGCGGGCGAGATCGTCGATGTCGAACACACCGATGTTGCCCACGGCCTCACCCTCCACGTCGATGACGAAGCTCACGTTTCCGTCGGGCTCCGCCTCCCGCGCGAGAAGGCGGGATTCCCAGCGCTCCCGCGTGGGGATGGCGGGACGGCCCGGGTTGCGCTCCTCCCAGGTGTCGAGGTCCGCGGCGATCGAGTAGAGGGCGTCCAGGTCAGCGTCGGTGCGGGGACGGAGGGTCACGCCTGAGTTCGTCGGCATGCTTGAACGATACCCGGCAGCACGGACACTGCCGCCTTGACGTGCCGGTGCTGAGCGGTGGGCGGACGTGACTCAGAAGGTCTTGCCGCGGTTCGCCAGACGGACCCGCTTGGACGGCTTGCCGCCGACGAACGACCGCGCGGAGTCGACGAGGAAGCCGTTGCGCAGTGCCTCGCGACCGATCAGCATGCGAAAGCCCATCTGTGCGCGGTTGGTGAGGGTGAGCTCCACCGGCATCTCGACTCCCACCAGGCGCAGGTCGGCGATCACGACGATGCGCCGCTCCACGTGGCCCGAAGAACTGCGGACGTCTCGCCGATCGTGGATCGGCAGCTCGACGACCTGAGCATCGGCATCGGAGAACTGCCAGGGGTGCACGGCGAAGCGCACCCACTCGCGACCCTCGTGATCGAACTCGACGATGTCGAAGGCGTGCAACGATGAGGTGCGTGCCCCCGTATCGATCTTCGCCTTGATCCAGGGCAGCTCGATGCCGGCCAGCGATACCCATTCTCGCCAGCCCGTGACGGTGATTGAATTACCTGAGCCCACCCGATCATCATGACAGGAAAACGCAGTTGAAGATCGCCATCCTTTCTCGTGCGCCGCAGGCGTACTCCACGCAGCGTCTGCGCGCCGCTGCCGTTCAACGGGGTCACGAGGTCAAGGTTCTCAATACTCTGCGCTTCGCGATCGATCTCGCCGGAGATGCGCCCGACCTGGCGTATCGGGGCCGCCGGCTGAGCGATTACGACGCGATCCTGCCGCGCATCGGATCCTCCATCACCTACTTCGGGACCGCCGTCGTGCGCCAGTTCGAGCAGATGGACGTCTACACGCCCAACACCTCCAACGGCATCGCCAACGCGCGCGACAAGCTGCGCGCCACCCAGATCCTGTCGCGTCACGGCATCGCCCTGCCGCCCACCGCCTTCGTGCGCAACCGGGCGGACGTGCGGCCGGCGATCGAGAGCGTGGGTGGTGCGCCGGTCGTCATCAAGCTGCTGGAGGGCACTCAGGGCATCGGGGTCATCCTCGCCCCGCAGGTGAAGGTGGCGGAGGCCATCATCGAGACGCTGCACTCCACGAAGCAGAACGTGCTGATTCAGAAGTTCATCTCCGAGTCACGAGGACGCGACATCCGCGCCCTCGTGGTGGGCGACCGCGTCGTCGCGGCGATGCGGCGCACCGCCCAGGGCGACGAGTTCCGCTCCAATGTGCACCGCGGCGGATCCGTGGAGGCCGTGGAACTGGATGAGGAGTACCAGCGCACCGCCGTGCGCGCAGCGCAGATCATGGGTCTGCGCGTCGCCGGCGTCGACATGCTGGAGGGTGTGGACGGTCCTCTCGTGATGGAGGTCAACTCGTCTCCCGGACTTCAGGGCATCGAAGCCGCCACCAAGCTGGACGTCGCCGGCGCGATCATCGACCACATCGCGAACCAGGTCGCGTTCCCCGAGATCGATGTGCGTCAGCGCCTGGCCGTGTCCACGGGCTACGGCGTTGCGGAGCTCCTCGTGCACAATGGCGCCGGCGTCGTCGGGCAGACCCTGGGGGAGGCGGGTCTGTGGGAGCGCGACATCACCGTGCTCACCCTGCACCGCGGCACCACCGTGATCCCCAACCCGCGTAAGCATGTGATTCTCGAAGGTGAAGACCGCCTCCTGTGCTTCGGCAAGCTGGAGGAGATGCGCTCGATGATCCCGGAGCGCCGCCGTCGGGCACGGGTACGCAAGCTCCCCAAGGAACCCATCCCGAAGGACACCGGAGTAGAGGACTGAACGGGCAGCGCACGCGGCGCCCTGCGCGCCGCGTGATTACGTGTGCTCTGCTGGCGGCCGGCCTGCTGACGCTCTCCGCCTGCAAGCCGCAGTTCGTGCTCGATCCGGAGTTCGCGGCACGGGAGATCCCCGTGGGGGCTGCATCCACCGATCCGCTGCTGCACGATGACGACTTCCGCGACATGATGAGCGACTTCCCGATCATGCAGCGATCCATGGACGCATCGGTGCCCATCCCCGGGCTGTACGGCGCGTACGGGCTCAAGCGCAACGACACCGCTACGGCGTACAAGCTCATCCTGTCGAAGGGCTTCACCCCGCAGGGGCTCGCGCTCAGTGACGATCAGGTGTTCGTCTCCGCCTACGACCATCAGCACAAGATGAACTCGGTGGTGTTCGTCTTCGACTACTCGGGTGAGTTCGTGAAGACCATCTCCCTGCGCAACAAGGCGCACGTGGGCGGCATCGGGTACGACCAGGAGGCTCGCGTGCTCTGGATCGGGGACACCCGCGACGGACGTGCAGCCATCTCCGGCATCCTCCAGGACAGCATCGACGACTACGACATCCATGCCGCTGCGCCGATCGAGTACGCGGTCTCGTACATCGTCGACAGCCTCGAAGGCGTTTCCACCTTGGACTTCCATGGTGATCTCCTCTGGGCGAGCTACTTCACCAATGATCCTGACGACTCCCAGATCCAGGTGTTCAGCCTCGACTACTCGGAGCCCGATGCCGAGGGGTTCGTGGAGCTCACGGACGTGGGCGACACTGATCGCTCCTACATCGACGACGACGGCGATCACCACATCTTCGCGGATCTGGCGTTCACGGCCCCCAAAGAGGTGCAGGGTCTGGCGTTCGATGACACGCACCTGTACGTGGCTCAGTCCTTCGGTACGAAGAACTCACGGCTGACGCGCTACGACCTCGCCGTGGACGACGACTCCGCTGTCTTCACCAACGGCGTATCGATCGAACTGCCGCCCTACCTGGAGCAGATCGCCCTCTCGGGCGAGGATGGCGCCAGCGACATCCACCCGCTGTTCGAGAGCGCGCAACCGGCGTACCGGAAGAAGGTCGACGTGTTCGTCGATCGGATCGTGACCATCACACACGCCGACTTCGAGGCGGAGGCGACCGAGGATGAGCGGGCGCCGGAACTCGTCGAGATCGAGGTCACCGCGGCGGATGAGTGAGGCTCACCGGGCACCGGGCAGGACGAGAGCCGTCTCGTAGGCGAGGATCACGAGCTGAGCACGGTCGCCGGCGTGGACCTTCGTCATCGTCCGGTTCACATGCGTCTTCGCCGTGTGCAGGGAGATGGTGAGCGCGTCCGCGATCTCGGCGTTGGATAGTCCTCTGCCGACGAGCTCGAGGACTTCGAGTTCTCGGGGAGTGAGGCTTGCCAGCCGCGGATCCGCCGGGTCCGTCGCCCGGGGCCGGGGGTCGGTGACCCGCTCGATGAGGGTCCGGGTGGCGGCGGGGGACAGCAGCGCGTCACCGTCGTGGACGGTGCGAACCGCATGAACGATCGCGCTCGGCTCCGCTCCCTTGCCGATGAACCCGCTGGCTCCGGCCCGCAGGGCGGCGAGGACGTAGTCGTCCTCCTCGAAGGTGGTGAGGATCAGGATCCGGGCGGTCGTGCCAGTTGCATCCGTGCGGATCCGAGCGGTCGCGGCGATGCCGTCGAGGACGGGCATCCGAATGTCCATGAGCACCACATCGGGACGCAGTCGTCGAGCAAGAGTCACCGCCTCATCGCCGTCAGCGGCCTCGCCGATGACATCGAGGCCGCCATCGACGAGGATCTCGCGCACGGCCCGCCGAATCAGCGGCTGATCATCGACGATGAGGACGCGCGTCATCGCTGATCCGGGGAAACAGTCGGCAACTCCACGCGAAGGCGGAAGGCTGCGGAGGTGTGTGCGCTCTCGATGTGCCCTCCCGCAGCCGCCACACGCTCTCCCAGCCCACGCAGGCCATGACCGCTCCGAGCCCCGTCCGTCTCGCCGGATGCGGGATTGGTGATGGTGATGGTGAGGCTTCCCGTCGTGGGGACGAACTCCACGGTAGCGCGGGAGCCGTCGCCGTGCTTGACCGCGTTGGTGAGCCCCTCCAGGAGCACGAGGTGAGCCGCGTGGTCGGCCGCCGGAGTCAGTACGGGCAGCTTCCCGTCACCCGTCACGTGAAGGTTCAGGCCGGAGCTCCGGAAGCGGTCGAACAGGGTTCCCCGTTCGGCGAGCCCCGATTGCGGGCGCAGCGTTCGCAGTTCACCAGGGTCATCGGATCGGAGAAGCGCCAGCAGCGCTCCGATATCCGAGAGCACCGTGCGCGACGCGGATCGGATGGTGGCGAGCGCCTCGCGGGCGCGTTCCGGTGACGTCTCGACCGCGGCGGATGCGACGCCCGCGTTCAGGCTGATCACCGAGATCTGGTGGGCGACGAGGTCGTGCAGGTCTCGCGCGATGCTCACCCGTTCCTCGGCAACGCGCCGACGCGCCTCGTCCTCCCGTGAGCGCTCGGCGCGTTCGACGCGCTCGGACATCATGGTCGTGTACTCGCGGCGCGATCGCGCGGCGGCGCCGAGAGCGGCGCCCACCACGATGAACGCGAGGAACTGCATGGCGCGCGAGTCGAACGGCTCCCCACCGAGCACGAGCATGTTGGTGGTGAAGACGATGACGACCGTCGCCGCGACCGTGACCAGCGCTGTCGTGCGAGACAGGCGGTCCGTGACGGCGTAGGCGGCGATCGCGAGGGCCATCAGCGTGCTGGCGCCGAGGACGCCCGCCGCGGCGAGCACCGTGTTGCAGATCAGCGTGAGGCCGAGCACAGCGAGCGGCGCTCGCCGGCGCAGCAGCAGCGCGGCCGCCGGCAGCAGGGCGGGTACGAGCTGCCAGCCGTGAGCGCGGAACGTCTCGTCCGGGAAGGGGAGCACGCCCAGAAGCACAATGACGGCGACGGCGGAGATGTCGCCGAGCACCGCAGGGGAGCGGGATGCGCGATTCGTGCTCACCCTCCCAGCCTTCCACGGCACGGCATTCGGCGGATCCATCCGGCGATCCATGGGCGCGTACCGCAGACGCGGTACGCGAGTGCCTGCGTCCGGGTGATGCATCCGCGCGCACGGGCCGGGAGTCTGGAAGGGCGAATCGACCGAGAGGATCCCATGAAGAAGTCGAGGAAAGCGCTGATCGCCATCGGGGCAGTGGCCGCGGCCATCGCCGTGGGCCTGGCCATCACGACCGTGGTCAACGTGGTGGCGACCACCGCCGAAGCCGAAGCCATCGAACCGTATGGTCAGAGCGTCGAGGTGGCGGGGAAGAGCATGAATGTGCTGGTGACGGGCGAAGGGGAGGACCTCGTGCTGCTCCCGGGTTTCGGAACCTCGTCGCCGGTGCTCGACTTCGCGCCCCTGATCGAGGATCTGGCCGCGGATCACCGGCTCATCGTGGTGGAGCCGTTCGGCTACGGCCTGAGTGATGCCACCGAGGACGCGCGGACCACTGCCAACATCGTGAGCGAAGTGCACGAAGCTCTCCAGGCGCTCGGTGTGACCAGCTACACACTGATGGGGCACTCCATCGCGGGGCTCTACGGCATCGAGTTCGCCGAGCGGTATCCCGACGAGGTACGCGGATTCGTGGGCATAGACAGCAGCGTTCCCGGTCAGCCGAACATGGACGTCGCCTTTCCCACCGGCCTTCTCGGCGCGCTGAAGGGTCTCGGACTGGTGCGGCTGTTGTCCGGCGTCGGCGGCGACGGTGGCTACGCCTCGCCGTACTACGACGACCACGAGCGTCAGCAGATCGGTCTGCTGACCCAGCGCAACAGCCTGGAGCCGACCTACCTCGACGAGATGGCACGTATCCGCACCAACTTCGCAGATGCCGAGGGAAGGACCTTCCCGGCTGATCTTCCGCTGCTGCTGTTCGTGCAGCATGTCAATCCGGCGAACGACGACTGGTTGCCGATGCACGAAAGACAGGCCGCCACCGTCACGGATGGGACCGTCATCCCCCTCGACGGCGATCACTACCTGCACCACACCCAGTCCCCGGCGATCGCTCAGGAGTTCCGGGCATGGGAGGCGCAGCACTCGTCCCGCTGATCACGGCTGGAGGACGTTGGAGCTCACGCGCCGCAGGCGGGCGCGAATGACTCGCTCCGAGTTGGCCGCCTGTGACAGACGGTGTCCGCCGTAGGCGATGCCACCCCTCAGGCGTCTCGTGATCGCGATCCAGGAGCAGAGCCCGCGTTCGAGGACCCAGAACGGAGCCCAGAACGCAGAGGATGCCGGAAACACCGCCCGCCCACCCGCCCGGCGTCGGCCGATCTCCGCGAGCAACGCCGTCGCCGATGCCGCGACGATCAGGAGGACGGGTCGGCGTCGTCCGCAGAGTACCGCCGGGACGATGGCGGCCTCGGCGGCGAGCCGCATCGGCTGCGCGAAGCTCTCGTACGCCTGCCGCACCCGCTGCGCGCGGAAGTTCTGAAACGAAGAAGGGCGTCGTGCCACGAACAGCCCCGGAAGATCGCACACGCGGCCGCCGGCGGCCCGCACCGTGCGCTCAAGTTCCAGGTTCTCGAAGAGCGATGCGCCGTCATACCCGCCGCTTCGCACGAGGAGGGAGCGACGGACGGCGTATGTGCCCGGGTAATCGGAGGAGAGGGCTCTGTTCATCAGGGTGCGCGCCGTGTCCCAGCGCGCATGCCAGGGCAGCGGATCGAAGTAGTTCTGGGGCTTGACCAGTTCCGCGCGGGCGAGTTCTGCGACGAGCGCGCGAAGCGCACCCTCGGTGTAGCGCACGTCGTCGTCCGCGATCACGATGCTGTCGTGACGTGCCGCAGCGATGCCGGTCAGCACCCCGTCCACCTTCCCGTTCGCGGCGGCCGCGGGCCCGGAGGCCACCGCGAGATGGCGCACGAGGCCGTCCCACGAACGCGCATGCGCGGCGAAGAGCTCAGCGGGGGAGCCGTCGACGATGGTGATGTCGATCCAGGTCGAGAGGCTGCGGAGATAATCCGTGAGGTCGTCGCGGTCGTCATCGGTGCTCCACCGCAGCGGGAGCACGTATTCTGCGGCGATTCGCCGGGAGGTCACCGCCCCTCCGTCCGGAATCCCGCGGCCTTGTGGGTTCCGTCGCAGAACGGCTTGATGGCGGAGAGCCCGCATCGGCACAGTGCGCTCGTTCGCCGGCGAAGGGTGATCGGCTCACCATCGGCGGTCATCAGTTCCACGTCACCGCGCACGAGGAGCGGGCCGTCAGGATACGGCGTGATGGTCGCCCGGCGGGCGCTCATGCTTCGTCCTGCTGTCGCAACGAGGACTCGTCCGCCGACCAGCGCTCCAGCATGTGAGCCGCCACCATGCCGTCGAGGGCGAGGCAGGCGGCCGCCCCGAACATGATGTCGGGAAGCAGGTCGGGCCGGTCCTCCCCGAGTGAGCCGGCGAGGTCGCGCGCGGCGATCTGCTCGTGGACCGCGTCGGCCTCCACATGCTCATCGAAGTAGTCCGTTACATCGGGGCCGTACCCGAGGCGCCGGAATCCATCGCCGTAGAGCCGGTTCGGAATCGACGACGTCATCTCGAATGCGGCGAGATGACCGACGATGGCGCCGATCAGCCGGCGATTGAGGCCGAACATCGACATCATGTTGTGCGAGGCGA
The DNA here is from genome assembly GCF_044769785.1 of Microbacterium sp. GXS0129. Classification (NCBI taxonomy): domain Bacteria; kingdom Bacillati; phylum Actinomycetota; class Actinomycetes; order Micrococcales; family Microbacteriaceae; genus Microbacterium; species Microbacterium sp. GXS0129. Next base: position 1,297,624 of record NZ_JBIZVZ010000001.1, read on the forward strand.
GGGTGATGGCCGGCACATCGTCCACGTAGGCCCCGTATGTGTCGTCCAATCCCGCGCCCCGCATCGACGCCGCGAAGATTGCGGCATGAACGCGGTCGGGCCGTCCTCCGCCGTACTCGTCGGACTGGATCTCGACGAGCGAAGCCTTGGCCCGCCCATGCAGCCGCGGAATCGCCCACGAGTGCGGGTCCGCTTCCCGCAGGGTGTAGACCGAGCGCTGCATGAGGAACTCCCGAAGTTGCGCTGTGGTGGCTTTGCGCGCGACGAAGCGGGAGAGGCTCGGGCCGTCGTCGGCGCTCGTGAGGTGGAACAAAGCCCGGGCGATCGCGTCCGGTGTCTGCTCGGGCAGGGGAGGCACGTCGACGACCCCGCGGATCGCACGTTCGAACTCCTCCTCGATAGCGGAGCGGGCGGCGATGGCGTGAACGTCCCATTCGAGACGGGGATCGAACGCTCCGACCGAGCCATAAGCGGACGCATACAGCGAGAAGAGTGCGAGCTGGATGTCGTCGTCGTGCAGGACGTCTGCGCTGGCGTCGACCGCGTCGCGGGCGAGGGCCGTGAGGTCCGTGGACCCGGCCCCGGACAGGTGCCTGATCACGGCCTCACTCAGCGGGCCGCGAGCGGCGAAGGGGAGGTGGGCGGTGTCGAGCGCGTCTGCGGTGATGGTCACGAAGTCTCCGATCTGGTCCCTGAAGTCTCGGGGAGCGTGGGAGCAGCCGGAACCCGGTTGACGCCCGCCCGCCCAGCGGGTATCGGTGCTCCGGCGGCCGGCGGCTGTCAAGGGGCTTTCCGGCGCAGCGCACCCGTCCGAGCCTGGTGCTTCGCAGACGGAGGGAGCGAACCGATGCAGGATGTCGAGCGACGAGGGCCCCGATTCGTGTTCTGGGCGTGGCTGGCTCTGATCGTGGGCGGCCTGATCGTGATGATCGCGTTGCCGTTGGTGGGACGCTGACATGGGGCGCTGGATCCGTGACAACGGTCTGAGCCTCGCGTTCCTGGCGATCTTCCTCGTCACCCTCGCGGCGGAGTCGATCGTGGGGCTGGCCTACACGAATGAGCAGCTCGCCCAGCACCGCCAGCCGGCCATCGGCTACCTCGAGTACGTGACGTCGTCGGACTTCCTCGTGGACGTCGCCGAGAACTGGCAGTCCGAGTTCCTGCAGTTCTTCCTCTTCATCCTCGCGACCGTCTGGCTCATCCAGCGCGGATCGCCGGAGTCGAAGAAGCCGGGGGACGAGGGCATCGGCTCCGACGAGGACCAGCTGATCGGGGAGCACGCCGGCCCGGCATCGCCGCGGTGGGCGCGGGTTCGTGGATTCCGGCTGTGGCTGTACTCGAACTCGCTGCTGCTGCTCATGGGCTCGATCTTCCTGCTGTCATGGTTCGCGCAGTCACTGGCCGGACGCGTGGTGGCGAGCGAGGAGAACGCGCAACATGGGCTTGGGGAGGTGAGCTGGCTGGAATACGTGGCCTCTCCCGAGTTCTGGAATCGCACCCTGCAGAACTGGCAGTCAGAATTCCTGGCGGTGGGGGCGATGGTGGCGTTCAGCATCTTCCTGCGCCAGCGCGGATCCAGCGAGTCCAAGCCGGTGGGGGTGCCCCACCACACCAGCAGCGTCGAGGCCGAGTAGCGCGCCCTCGCAGCCGGCATCACCGACTTGCATCGCCGATATGTGCCATACATAGTTATGTCGTCGGCGGTCCGCTGCCTTCAGCTTGACCGCCTCAGCGTTCATGACGATGTGGGAGGTAGCAGTGGGCAAATTCATCTATGCGGACTCGGTGAAGGTGGATATCGAGGACCGAGCTCTCGCCCATCTGCAGGTGGTCATCAGCAACAAACTGCGGCGCAGCGAAGCGTTCACCTTCACCTGGCGGGAGGATGCCAGCGTCGGAGATGGACGCACGAGCGTCTGGCTGCATCCGGCGGTGCCTCTCGTGTACCGGTTCTACGGGAGCAGGCGCCCTCAGCTGAACCCGGCGTGGGTCGAGGCTTTGGCGTATACCGCCAACTCGCCGTCCGGCCTGCACCTGGTGCCCGAGCCCGTGGAATCGACCCCGACACCGTAGCTGTGCCCGTGACACTCCCGAGTCGACTCCGATTTCACGTTGGAGGCATCGCCTGGTAATGTTTTCTCTGTTGCCGCAAGGCGCAGAAACACCAAGCACCTCTAGCTCAATCGGCAGAGCAACTGACTCTTAATCAGTGGGTTCAGGGTTCAAGTCCCTGGGGGTGCACCAGATCAGGCCCCGGAAATTACCTCTCATGCAGGTGATTTCCGGGGCCTGTCTCGTTCCTGCCGGAATGGGGCGGAGGGCAGGTGTGAGACACTGCCGACATGGCACCGGACGACAATGGCGCGGGCTCCCGAGCTTGTGAGATGCGGACGGCGCAATGACGACGCCTCCTTCCGCGATCTTCATCGGCCGCTGGGATCGAGCGGACCGTGCGCAGATTCGCGTGCTTTCCGATCTGCTCGCCGATTATCATCGGCAGACCGAATCCGAGAAGGGGACGCCGGTCGCTGCCATCGACGCGCTGCCTGCGCGATACCGGCCCGAGGTTGTCGATCCGGTCGCTGCGTTCGCCGGCGATGTCGTCCTGCTTGCGCGCAGCGGTGATCGGGGTGCGGGCTGCGTCGTGATCACCGATGCCGGACAGGGTCGAGTCGAGATCAAACGTCTCTGGACCGCGCCGGAGTACCGAGGCCGGCGCGTCGCCTCGGGGCTGCTCGATGCGTTTCAGAGCTATGCGGTGGCGGTGGGTGCTGACACGATCCGCCTGTCGGTCTGGCACTGGCGTGCCGACGCGATCGCGCTCTATCGAAAGCTGGGCTTCACGGAATCGCCGAGCTGGGAGACGCGGGAGGGGCTCATCTGCATGACCCGGGTGGTGTAGGCGCGGTCAGCGGCTGCTGTCGGCGACGATCCGGCCCGCGGCGAGCTCGACGACGCGATCAGCGGCGGCAATGACACCGCTGTCGTGGCTGATGCAGACAACTGCCGCACCGCGGGCTGCTTCCGCGGAGAGCAGCCGCGACAGGTCTTCGGTGCTCTCCCTGTCGAGACCGGCGTCGGGCTCGTCGAGCAGCAAGATCTCGGGACGCTGGACCAGAGCCTGCGCCAGCAGGACGCGCTGGCGTTGACCGCCGGACAGGTCGGCGAAGCGCCGGCGTTCCCATCCTTCCAATCCGACCTCACGCAGCGCGACCCGGATCGCGCCGCGTGCTGCCGCGCGCCGGATACGTATTCCGGCGCGCCAGGTGCCGATGCGCACCACCTCGTCGACCGTCAGCGGAAGACTGGCCAGTGCGGAGATGCGCTGCACAACGAGCGCCGTGGTTCCACCGCGGCGTATGCTTCCCGATCCCGGCCTGTGCGTGCCGGCGATGATCTCCACCAGGGTCGATTTCCCGGAGCCGTTCGGTCCGCGCAGCACGGTGACGGCGCCGGGATGCACGTCGAGTGTGACCTCCCGGATGACCTCCACGCCGTCGTAGGCGAAGCTCACGCGGTCGAGGATGACAGCGGTGCCGGGGGAGGGGGCGCGGTTCGGAAGCGTCATGACCTCATGTTAGCGTATTGAGAACGATTCTCATTATCAATACGAAAGCGGTGAGGCGTGGCCTGGTTGCTCGATCCCCTGTCCGCGCAGTTCCTGCAGCGGGCGCTCCTGGGCGGAGCGCTCGTGGCGGTGATCTGCGGTGTCGTCGGCACCTGGGTGGTGATTCGCGGGATGGCCTTTCTCGGTGAGGCGGTCGGTCACGGGATGCTGCCGGGCGTTGCGATCGCCACCGTCACTGGCGCGCCGGTTCTCCTGGGTGCCGCGCTCGCGGCCGCGGTCATGAGCGCCGCGGTGGGAGTGCTGCAGCGACGGGGACGCCTCTCCTACGACACGAGCATCGGCCTCCTGTTCGTGGGAATGCTGTCGCTCGGGGTGATCATCGTGTCGCACTCCCGCAGCTTCGCAACGGACGCGACCGCCCTCCTGTTCGGTGACATCCTGGCGGTGGGCAGCTCGGAACTGATCCCGCTGGTGGTCGCAACCGTCATGACCATCCTGCTCGCGGCGCGCTTTCACCGCTCGTTCGTGGTCGCCGCCTTCGATCGCCGCATCGCTCACGTGCTGGGACTGCGCCCCGCGCTGGCCCACGTTGTGCTCGTGGCCCTCGTGACGCTGGCCGTGGTCGCCTCCTTCCCCGTGGCGGGCTCGCTCCTGGTGGTCGGTCTGTTGCTCGCTCCCGCCGTGGCTGCACGCCCGTGGACGCGCTCGATCCCCAGCACGATGCTTCTCGCCTCGCTGTTCGGCACGTTCGCCGTGTTCCTCGGGCTGCTGATCTCATGGCATGCCGGAACCGCTGCGGGTGCCTCGATCGCGCTCACCGCCGTGGTGCTGGCTTTCGGCTCCGGCGGTGTGCGCGCGGGGGCACGGCGGCGTCGCCAGAGCCAGAGGGTCATACGCACGGAACCAGCGGTGCCGCTCCACGCGCGGATCGAGGTGATCGCATGATGCGTCGTGCGGTCGCTGCCCAGGGCCTGCTCGCCTTGGCAGTGCTGGTCGCCGCGTGTTCCTCCGCGGCGACACCGGCGGCGCCGTCCTCGAACGATGCGACAGCCACAGACCATGGCGTGATCGCCGGGGCGGTGGAGGTCGCAGAACCACCGCTGCAGCTGCTCACCGTGGACCACGCCGGCGCCGCAGGCATCCTCGACCTGCTCGACGGGAGCAGTTCGCGCATCGATGGAGTCGCCGCGCCGACGGCGCTGGCGACGGATGGCCGGTATGCGTTCATCTCCACGGTGGCAGGCGTGCAGATCGTGGACTCGGGTGTGTGGACATGGGACCACGGCGATCACTTCCACTACTACCGCGCCCCCGCGCGGGTCATCGGGACGGTCGCGGGTTCCGGCCCCGCTACCGTCGCGGCCGGTGCGCTGTCGACCGCAGGTTCCACGGCGATCGTGTTCGCGGGTAGCGGCGAGGCCGTCTTGCTCGACAACGCCGCTCTTGCAGCGGGGCAGATCGTCGAGAGATTCCGCATCGACGTGGACGCACACGTTGTCGTGGCTCCTCTCGGTGACGGTGCGGCTATCGCCCGCGATGGACGGCTGTACACGGTCGACGCCGCAGGCGAGGTCCTCACTGCGGGTTCCCCGTGCTCGGCGCCGTCGGGATCCATCACGACGCGCGCCGGGCTCGTGATCGGGTGTGCCGAGGGAGCGATGGTGATCGCGTCCGTCGACACAGCGCCAGAGGTCGTGCCGCTTCCGCCGGGCGCGCTCGCTCCGACCGACTTCGCGGGGCGGAAGGGGCGCCCGAGGGTGGCATCGATCGCGCCTGGAGCCGGATTCTGGATACTCGATGCCCGCGCGCGCACGTGGACACTGGTGCCGAGCTCCGTTCCTCTGGTGCGGGTGGTCGCCGCGGACGACGTGGACGAGCATGTCGTCGCTCTCGATACGGACGGGCGTGTGCGCGTGTTCCGCGGCACCTCTGAGAGTGCGGCCACAGAGCCGCTGACGGCAGACTCCGCGAATTCCTCACTCGTAGTCGATGGACAGCGTGCCTACCTCAACGACGCTGCATCCGGCATGGTGCACGAGATCGACTACGCCGACAGCGCGCGAATCGCGCGCACGCTGCAGACCCCGACCGCCCCCGCCTTCTTCACGGAGGTGGGACGATGAAGCGCCTCCTGATCGTGCTGACAGTCATCGCCTTCCTTTCGACGGGATGCTCATCGGCGAAGAGCGATGCCCGCCCGCAGATCGTGGTGACCACGAACATCCTGGGTGATGTCGTTCGCAACCTGGTGGGCGAGCAGGCCGAGGTCGTCGTTCTGATGAAGCCGAACGCGGACCCCCACTCGTTCGAGATCTCTGCTCAGGAGGCGCGACTCCTCCATGACGCGCCGCTCGTGGTCTCCAACGGCCTGGGCTTGGAGGAGGGGCTGCAGCACAACCTCGACGAATCGATTGCTGCCGGTGCCGCCCAGTTCGTCGCGGGCGACGTCATCGACGTGCTGGCCTATGCCGGTGACGAGGGGCGAACCGGCGCGGATGATCCGCACTTCTGGACGGATCCGGCACGCATGATCGACGTCGTCGATGCTCTGGAACCGGTGCTGACCGCCACCGTAGGACTGCCCGAGGGGCCCATCGCCGACAACGTCTCGTCCTATCGCGATCAGCTCGTCGCGCTGGATGCGGAGATGACCGAGAAGTTTGCGGCGATTCCCACCGAGCGCCGCGCTCTGGTGACGAATCACCACGTCTTCGGCTATCTCGCGGATCGTTTCGACTTCCTCGTGGTCGGAGCCATCATCCCCGGCGGGACCACTCTTGCTGCTCCCAGCGCTGCGGACCTCCGCGAGCTGACAAGCGCGATCGACAGGTCTGGTGTCCGCACGATCTTCGCGGAGTCCTCGCAGCCGGATCGTCTTGCTCAGGTCCTCGCATCGGAGGCCGGACTCGACATCGAGGTGGGCGAGCTCTTCACCGAGTCGCTCACCGAACCCGGCGGCGGTGCCGACACCTACCTCACGATGATGCGCGTCAACACCGACCGCATCGCCCAGGGCCTCACCCGCTGAGGCATGACAAGAAAGATAGAGATGCACACCACACACCCCACCGGCATCGCCGTGGCGGCGCTCGGAGCGGTCCTGCTGGCCGGACTCACCGCCTGCTCCGGCACGGCTGCGGCGGAATCCGCGACCTCGCCCTCCACGCCGGCGCCGGCGTCGACGACCGGGCACGACCACACGCACTCCGAGTCGGGGCGGGTCGTCGTCACCTTTCAGCACGGCATCGCGGTTCTCGATCCGCACACGCTGGAGACCGTCGCCGAGATCCCCACCGAGGAGTTCACCCGCGTCAATTCCTTCGGCGATGGACGGACGATCGCCGTCACCACGAGCGCAGGATTCCGCTTCCTCGACACGGTGGACGGTGTGCTCGCCGATCCGCTCGTGCCGGCTACCGCCGCCGGACACGTGGTCGTGCACGACGGCAAGACCGTGCTGTTCGACGACGGCAGCGGCACCACCACCGTGTTCGACACGGCGGCGTTCGCCCCGGGCTACGACTCCCTGCCCGCGTCGGCCAGGTACACCGCCCCAGCCGCCCACCACGGCGTCTCCATTGTGCTCTCCGATGGCACACTGCTCACCACCGTGGGCGATGAGAGCGGGCGAAGCGGCGCTGTTGCGCTCACCGCCGAGGGGGACCGGTGGGTCCAGACCGCTCTCAACGATCAGTGCCCCGGCATCCACGGCGAGGGCACGGCTCAGCAGGAAACGGTCGTGTTCGGTTGCGAGAACGGCGCGCTGCTCTACTCGGACGGCGAATTCGACAAGCTGGCGGCACCGGACGTGTACGGCCGTATGGGCAACGCCTTCGTCTCCGACACCAGCCCGATCGTGGTCGGTGATTACAAGAGCGATCCCGATGCGGAGGGCTACCTGCTCGACGCCGTCACGCTGATCGACACCGCGACACACGATCTCCGAGTCGTGGACCTGCCGGCAAACGTGCGCTACACCTTCCGGGACGTCGCGCGGGGACCCGGTGATCTCGCCTACATCCTCAGCACCGACGGCCAGATCCACGTCCTGGACCCCGTCAGCGGCGAGATCCTGCGCTCTTACCCCGTTGTGGCGCCCTGGGAGGGGCCGGCCCAGTGGCAGGACCCGCACCCCGCGATCACGGTGGACGGCGAGATCGCCTACGTCACCGAGCCCGCGACTCGGGCCGTCCACGCCGTCAACCTCACCACCGGTGAGAAGATCGCGACCACCACGCTCGATCACGCGCCCAACGAGCTGGCAGTCGCCGCCGGCTGACTGCGGCGGAGACCCGTCGACCCTGTGCGCACGCAGGTGCATCGCACAGGCGATCGGCGGGTTTCCGCGTGGTACCGCCGGGTAGGGTGAGAATCGTGACAGCGTCTGCGATCCCCTCCCCACCCGCGTCCGACCTCTACGCCGCGGATCTCCTCCTGGCTCTGCGGCTCGCGGATGCCGCGGATCGTGTCGCCATGTCGCGATTCGATTCGGCCGATCTGGACGTGCAGGCCAAACCCGACGCCACGTTCGTCACCGACGCCGACATCGCCACGGAGCGAGCCGTCCGGGAGATCCTGGACACGGAGCGTCCCCGTGACGGTGTGCTGGGCGAGGAGTTCGGCACCAGCGGCACCTCATCGCGCCAGTGGATCATCGATCCGATCGACGGCACCCACAACTACCTCAAGGGCATTCCGATGTGGGGCGTGCTCATCGCGCTTGCGGTGGACGGCGTGCCGCAGGTCGGCGTGGTGAGCCAGCCGGCCCTCGGACGACGCTGGTGGGCCGCCACCGGACAGGGCGCCTGGACCGCGACGGCGGAGGGAGATCGCCGGATCCACGTATCTGACGTCGACGACATCGCCCGCGCCAGCATCAGCTTCCAGAGCATCGCGCAGTGGGACGAAGTCGGTCGCGCCGACGATCTGCTGCGTCTGACCCGCGCCGTCTGGCGCGATCGCGGGTACGGCGACGTGTGGCCCTACATGCTGCTCGCCGAAGGACGACTCGAATTCGTCGCGGAGTTCGACGTCAAGGAGTACGACATCGCAGCCATCGTCCCGATCGTTCGCGAGGCGGGCGGCCGTGTGACCGACATCGACGGCGTCGATTCGATCTCGTCGCGTTCGGTGCTCGCCACCAATGGCGTGCTGCACGAGGCGTTCTCCAGGTTCCTCGGAAGCGCGGATTGATGAGGGAGCGGCTCCTGCGCGGCGGTGCGCTGCTGCTCGCGATCGGGGTGCTCGCCGGCTGCTCGCCCGCGGCGCCCGAGGGTGATACTCCGGTGGCGCCACCCGTGACGGGGGAACCCAGCACGCCGGACCCGGAGAGCAGCGAGACGGCGACGGAGCCGGTCGAGCTCACCTGCGAGTCGATGATCTCCGCGGGTCTCGTCTCCGGTTACACCGCACAAGGCTGGACCGCCGTCAGCAATCCGCTCTACATCGGCTCCACGCTGATCCCCGACGGGATGTCGTGCACCTGGGGCAACCACGCGGGGGAGGGCAACGACATCGCGCAGGTGTTCGGATACGGCACCCTGACGCCGGAGCTGGCCGCGCAGGCCCAGGCCGACCTCGCGGCGCAGGGGTGGACCACAGAAGAGGATCCCGCTGGTGTCGTGGTCACCGAGCCGCGGGAGGGCGCTCTCATCAAGGACGCCGACGGATACGGCATGAGCTATCTCTTCGGCGATGGCTGGGTCCGCCTCGCCGACACGCGCGAGTCCCTGATCCTGGTGGTCTGGCCGCGCTGATCTGCGGGGTCGTCTCCGTGCGGTCGGTCTCAACCGTGCAGCCGCGCACTACGCCAGCGTGAAGCTGCATGCAGTAGCAGTCCGGCCAGGATGGCGGCGCTGAGCGCCGGGACCGTTGCCGTCAGCCCGACGGCGGCGGTCGCCAGTACGGGGCCGAGCGTCCAGATGACGCGGTTGGCGGCGGCCATATCGCCGAACGGGGTGACGATGGGCGCGAGCATCGCGACGGGAAGCGGCGGTTTGCGGGCATCGGCCACCCGCGCGGCGAGCGCGGCCGTGCCGATCAGCACGACACACACGACGGCTGCAGCCGGCACCACGCCGAGGACGACAAGGACCGTCGCGCCGATGATGGCGGTCAGCCAGACCGCCGCGGGGGCGACCAGGTGCAGTCCCAGGAGGGTGAGGGGTGACACACCGTAGAGCGCCGGGGCGTCGGAAGCCTCCGCGGCCAGCCGGACCCCATCGGTGAACGGACCTGCTGCGGCATAGACGATCACCGCTCCCGGAACCGCGAGCCAGGCCGTGCCCGGGGCCGAAAGCGCGAACACCCCGAGAACTCCGGCGCCCAGGAGCCCGACGATGGCGACCACCAGCCGGCCCGGCGTGCGGGTCCAGCCCACCGAGTCGCGTCGGAGGAACACCAGCGGCAGTGCTCCGCGGCCGGAGACAGGGCCTACGGCACGGCGCCCTCTGCCGGTATGGGGCACGCTGCGCGTCGCATCGGCGACGGCGGCGGTATCCAGCAGCACGGCGCCGTCGATGGCGCTCTCCCGACGCTGCGCCGTGCTCACAAGGGCCGACGAACGCAGGGAGTTCAGCAGCAGGGGAATGGCCCCGACGGACACGACGGCGGCGATTACGGCCATGAGCACCGAGACGGCCCGGACATCGTCACTCAGCGAAGCGAGCGGGGGCGTCGGCAGCACGCCCACGGCGAGTGAGAGCGCGATCAGCGCCGCACCCACCAGCGGCGCCGGGTGCGGGAAGCGCTGACCCACGAGCGTGAGGGTGCCTGCCACCATGCCGAGGCCGAACCCGAAGACCGACCACTCGATGGCTGTGGCCGGCGTAAGTGTGCCCACGGTGACGAGCGGCCAGGCCCAGGCAGCCAACACCCCACCCAGCACGGCTCCTCCGATGGCACAGGCACGCAGCATCGGGCCGCCGAACGCACGGACACGGGAGAGCGGGGAATCCGCGAGGATCGCGGTGAGCAGCGGTGTTCGTGCGGCGGGGCCCGCTGCGGCGCCGAGCACCAGCGCGATCCCCCCTGCCAGCAGACAGAGAGCAGGCAGCGCGCTCACCGGGGCCGCGGCGAGCATCGGCACGACAACCGGGTCGACGAGGAGCATCCACACTGCGCGGATGAGGGGCGCGGCCACGACCAGCAGAACCAGGACACCGAGGTACCCGGCGTAGAGGTGGTCGCCGAAGCTCCTCTCCCGGGTGCGCGCCCGGCGCAGGACCGCTCGCAGGCTCGGGGTGCTCATCGCGCCGATCCGTCCGCACACCGCACGTCTCGTCTCCGGTTCATGCTGCGATCCGCACGACCCGGTCAGCAGCCCGCTCGACGTCGTCATCATGGCTGGCGATCAGGAACGTCGTGCCCGCCCGTCGGCGCTCGTCGATGTTGGCGATGAGGCGGTGCCGTCTCTCGTCGTCCAAGCGCTGTTCGGGCTCGTCGAGGATGACGAGCTCGGCTGGCCGGATCCAGGTCGCCGCGAGGTGGAACAGCCGGCGCTGGCCGCTGGAGAGCTCGTGCGGGAACCGTGCGGCGAGTTCCTCGATTCCCCAGCGAGCGATCTCCCGGTCAGCGGCGGCGTCGGCCTCGGCGACGCCCCAGGTGAGCGCGATGAGTGCCAGCTGTTCCCGGATCGTGAGATCACGTGCGGTGGGCGGCGGGTCCAGAAGCGCCGCGACGCGCGTACGGAACCGTCGTGATCGATCGTCCGGGTGATCCTGAGCGACGTGTACCGTTCCGTCGGTGGGTCGACGGCGGCCGGCCACCAGAGAGAGCAGCGTGGTCTTGCCGGAGCCGTTGCGTCCCCGGAGCACGCAGACCGTGCCCCTCGCAACGTCGAGGTCTGTGGGGGGAAGGAGAGTGATCCCGTCCAGGATCACGGTGGCCTGCTCCGCGGTGATCATGTTCCCATGCTGTCATCGGACGGGGGCGAGGGCAGCCGTCGGCGCGGTGCGGCGTGGTTCTGGAACGCCGATGCCCCTGGCCTGCGCAGGCCAGGGGCATCGGGATCTCAGCTGGCGTCGCCGATCGCGACCGCCTCCACCTCTTCGACCGCGTCGGCACCGCGCATGTCGACGCGAGCGAGCCGAGAGCGCCCGAACACCAGCACCAGCGCGGCGATGATCACCACGACCCCCGCGAACACGTAGGGGAGCCAGTCTCCGGCGAGCCCGGCGAGAGCGGCGGCCAGCGGGGGAGCGACGGCGCCGCCCAGGAAGCGCACACCGGAGTACGACGACGATGCGACGGCGCGGGGCAGGTCGGTCGCCTCCATGACGGCCTCTGTGAGCGTCGTGTTGACGACGCCCAGCAGCAGGCCGCCCACAACGATCACCACGATGAGACCCACGGAGTTGTGGATCGTGAAGGCTCCCGCCGCCAGATCGATCGCCAGCAGCAGGAAGGTCGCGATCAGTACCGTGGTGCGCCGGAATCGCTCAAGCAGGCGCGGGGCGAGCCACACGCTGGTGATGGCGAGCGCCAGGCCCCAACCGAAGAACACATATCCCATCTGCATCGTCTCAATCCCCAGTGCGCTCAGCACCAGGGGTGAGAACGCCAGCAGGATGAAGAAGCCCATGTTGTAGAACAGTGCGGCGACGGCGAGCAGGCCCAGCGCGGGCTGGGCGAGAGCGCGGAACGGTGCGCTGATGCTCACCGGCTGGGGCTTCTCGACCTCACCTCGCAACATGGTGATGATCGCGATGAAGGCCACCGCCATCAGGATCGCCACTCCGGCGAACGGACCGCGCCATCCGTAGAGGTGCCCGAGCAGCCCGCCGAGCAGCGGGCCGATCGCGATGCCGACGCCCAGCGCGGCCTCGTACAGGATGATGGCCGCTTCGCTGCCGCCCGCGGCAGCACCCACGATCGTGGCGAGTGCCGTCGAGATGAACAGTGCGTTGCCGAGACCCCATCCTGCGCGGAAGCCGATGACGAGATCGACGGTCCCGCTCAGCGAGCACGCCAGGGCGAACACCACGATCACGGCCAGGCCGATCAGCAGGGTCTTCTTGGCCCCGATGCGGCTGGACACCCAGGAGCTGAAGAACATGACCACGCCGGTGACGGCGAGGTAACTGGTGAAGAGCAACTCGGTCTGCACCGGGGTGGCGTGCAGGTCGGTGGCGATCGAGTTCAGGATCGGGTCGACCAGGCCGATTCCCATGAACGCGACGACCGAGGCGAATGCGACGGCCCAGACGGTCATGGGCTGTTTGAGGAGGGACTGCTGATGGGCAGTACTCATCGATGGGACTCCTGTGATGATGCGATGCGGGAGGCGAGGATCTCGGAGGCGCGGCGAAGCGTCTCCCAGTCCTCGTCGGGGAGATCGGCGAAGAACGGGCTGAGCGCCTCACCGAGTTGCGTCTGCCAGGCGTCGAGCGCATGGCGCCCGTCGGTGGTGACGGAGATGAGGTGCGCGCGGGAATCGGACGGATCCTCTTCGCGGGCCAGTAGACCCGCCTCGGTCATCGCGGCGACCAGCCGGGTCATACCCGGCTGCGTCACGCGGCTGAGGCGGGCCAGTTCGCCGATGCGCTGCGGGCCTTCGCTGATCAGGATGGCGAGCGTGCGCCACTGCGCTGCAGGGGTCTCGTTCTTCGTCGTCACGGCGGCGATGCGCCCGAGAGCAGTGGCCGCTGTGACGATGCGGACGATGTCCTGCGTGTTCCTCATCCGGAAAGCATACCAGAGGTATATACCTTAGGTATGTGTTACGGATGAGAACGAGTCGCGAGAATGCCGGTGAGCTGGTGGGCGTGTGACAGCAGCGCACGCCCGAGCATCGGCAGGCGGTCGGGGCCGAACCGGAACTGAACACCCGTGAGGCTCAGCGCCCAGGCCGGCCTGCCGTCAGAATCGAACACGGCGGCACCGATCCCGTAACTGCCCTCCACGATCAGGCCCGGGTTCAGGGCGTATCCGCGGTCGCGAGTCTCCGCGATGCGTGAGCGCAGCTGCGGCGTGCCGTGCGCGGGTCCGTACCGCACGCGCAGATCGCCCGCGGAAGCGAGATAGGCCTCGCACTCGTCAGCGGGGAGGAAGGCGAGGATGGCGAGTCCGGCCGATGCCACACCGAGAGGGAAGCGTACCCCTTCACTCAGCACGAAGCTGCGGATCGGGAAGGCGCCGTCCTCGCGCACGAGGCAGACGCTCTCGTCTCCGCGTCGCACGGAGAGGAACGCGCTCTCCTCGGTGCGCGTTGCGAGCGATCGCACGACGTCGCGCGCCAGGGCCGGCACCGAGTATCGCGTCGCAGCGACCGTGCCCATGAGGTAGAGCTCGGGGCCGGCCAGCCATGCCCCGCTCTGTTCGTGCCGATCCACGAGGCCCTCGGCCTGAAGCGCGGACAGCAGGCGATGGGCAGTGGAGCGAGTCAGGTCGGCGGCGTGCGCCAGCTCTTGGACTCCCGCACCGCTCTCGCCGGCAGCCGTGACCAGGCGAAGGAGGTGAGCCGCGCGGGCGACGGCCTGCGTTCCCGGGACGGCCGTGCTCACCCGTCGCGTCTCTCGCTGTGTGCTCATAATGTGGACATTAGCGTCCACATCGACCACATGACAGTCTGGTCCCTTTCGTCGGGATCATCTGCGGAGCACCCTGGAGAGGTGCGCGAACGCGGCGGGAGCGAGGAGGCTCGGTGATCGACAAGCAGGTGGCATCGGCCGCGGAGGCGGTGGCGGACATCAGAAACGGCGCGAGCATCGCGGTCGGCGGGTTCGGACTCTCCGGCAACCCGATCGCCCTCATTCAGGCGCTGCTGGAGCAGGGGACATCCCAGCTGAGCGTCGTCTCCAACAACTGCGGCGTTGACGACTGGGGTCTGGGGGTGCTGCTGAATGCACGCCGAATTCGTAAGATGACCTCCTCCTACGTCGGTGAGAACAAGGAGTTCGAGCGTCAGTTCCTCACCGGCGAGCTGGAGCTGGAGCTGACCCCGCAGGGCACGCTCGCGGAGAAGCTCCGCGCGGGCGGTGCGGGGATCGCGGCGTTTTTCACGCAGACCGGAGTGGGAACGCAGGTGTCGGAGGGCGGGTTGCCGCGGCGATACAACCCAGACGGGAGCATCGCGGTCGCATCGCCTCAGAAAGAGGTGCGGGTCTTCGCGCCCGACGGCATAGAGCGGGAGTACGTGCTGGAGGAGGCGATCACCACGGACTTCGCCCTGGTCCACGCGCTGATCGGCGACCGCCACGGCAACCTCGTGTTCCATGAGTCGGCACGCAATTTCAATCCGCTCGCGGCCATGGCCGGTCGTGTCTGCATCGCGCAGGTTGAGAGGCTGGTCGAGCCGGGGGAGATCGATCCCGACGCGGTGCACCTCCCGGGCATCTACGTCCATCGCGTGCTCGAGGTGGGATCGGACATCGAGAAGCGCATCGAGCGACGTACCGTTCGTGAGGGGAACTGACATGGCTCTCACCCGTGAGGAGATGGCGGCGCGCGCCGCACAGGAGCTGACGGACGGCTCCTACGTGAACCTGGGCATCGGGCTGCCCACCCTGGTTCCGAACTACGTGCCCAGCGATGTCACCGTCGTCCTGCAGTCGGAGAACGGCATCCTCGGCGTCGGCCCGTACCCGAGTGCAGAGGCGGTGGACCCTGACCTGATCAACGCCGGCAAGGAGACGGTCACGGTCCTCGCTGGAGCCAGCTTCTTCGATTCCGCCCTGAGCTTCGGGATGATCCGCGGCGGCAAGATCGATGCAGCCATCCTCGGAGCGATGCAGGTGTCGGCCGCCGGGGATCTGGCGAACTGGATGATCCCGGGCAAGATGGTCAAGGGTCCGGGAGGTGCCATGGATCTCGTGCACGGCGCCGCGCGGGTGATCGTGCTGATGGAGCACGTCGCCAAGGACGGCACGCCCAAGATCGTGGATTCCTGCACACTGCCGTTGACGGGGCGCGGGGTCGTGGATCGCATCATCACCGATCTCGCCGTGATCGATGTTACCGAGGACGGTCTCGTGCTCGTGGAGCTCGCGCCCGGGGTGTCCGTCGACCAGGTCGTCTCGACCACCCAGCCTGCGCTCATCGTCCCTGAATCCCTGTCCGTTGAGAATCCGTGAGGATGGAATCATGAACCCCACCGATGTCGTCATCGTCGCCGCCGCACGCACGCCGCAGGGCCGCCTCAAGGGTCAGCTCGCGTCCTTCACCGCCCCGCAGCTGGGAGCGCTCGCGATCCGTGGCGCACTGGAGAAGGGCGGGATCGCGGCCGAGGCCGTCGACGCGGTGGTCATGGGGCAGGTGCTTCCCGCCGGTTCCGGCCAGAACGCCGCGCGTCAGGCGGCCGTCGGTGCGGGTCTCGGGTGGAACGTCCACTCGTCCTCCGTGAACAAGGTGTGCCTGTCCGGCCTCACCGCCGTGATCGATGCCGCGCGGATGATCCGCTCGGGTGACGCGACAGTGGTGGTGGCCGGTGGCATGGAGTCGATGACTCGCGCGCCGCACCTGCTGATGGGCTCGCGCGACGGGTGGCAGTACGGCAGCGTCGAGGTGCTCGATCACATGGCGTTCGACGGTCTCACCGACGCCTATGACCGGGAGAGCATGGGGCTGTCCACCGAGCGCCACAACCCGCGCTTCGGCGTCGATCGGGACGCACAGGATCGCGTCGCGATGCTGTCGCACCAGCGCGCGGCCGCCGCAGCGGAATCCGGTGTTCTCGCCGACGAACTCGTCACGGTCGAAGTACCGCAGCGCAAGGGCGACCCGGTCCTGGTGACCACCGATGAGGGCGTCCGCCCGGCGACCACGATGGAGACACTGCGGGGACTTCGCCCGGCCTTCAGCGCCGATGGTCAGATCACGGCGGGCAACTCCTCGCCGATCTCGGACGGCGCAGCGGCTCTCGTCCTCACCTCACGTGAGCACGCGGCGGCGCAGGGATGGCCGATCCTGGCGGTGGTCGGTGCGAGCGGCCAGACGGCGGGACCCGACAACTCGCTGCAGCTCCAGCCGGCCGATGCCATTGCGAAGGCGATGTCCAAGCAGGGGATCACCGCGGAGGATGTCGACCTGTTCGAGATCAACGAGGCGTTCGGAGCTGTGGTCGCCGCGTCACAGCGCGCCCTCGGCGTCGACGAGGACCGTGTCAACATCCACGGCGGCGGGATCGCGATCGGTCACCCGATCGGTGCGAGCGGGGCTCGCCTCGTCGTGCATCTCGCTCATGAACTCGCACGGCGCGGGTCGGGGACCGGCGCCGTGGGCCTGTGCGGAGGCGGGGGACAGGGTGAGGCGCTCATCCTCACGCGCTGAGGCTGCCTAAGCTGAGGGCATGGTGCAGATCCGCGCGGTGTCCCTCATCGATGAGCCCGTGTGGCGTGAGCTGTGGGCGGGGTACCTCTCGTTCTACGAGACGGAGATCGACGAGGCCACGACCGCCTCGACCTTCGCGCGCGTGGTGGACGGGCGCCAGATCAACGGTGCCCTCGCGTGGGAGGGGGACGCGGCCGTCGGCCTCGTCCACTGGCTCACGCATCCCGCTACCTGGTCGATGCGTCCGTACTGCTACCTGGAAGACCTGTTCGTCTCTCCCGCGGCGCGCGGGGACGGAGTGGGGACAGCGCTGATCGAGCATGTGACGACGTGGGCGCGCTCGAACGCCTGCCACAAGGTCTACTGGCTCACCGCCGCGGGGAACTCCACCGCGCGGTCGCTGTACGACCGGGTGGCACGAGACACCGGATTCGTGCAGTACGCGATATCACTCTGAGCCTCGTTCCACATCACGAGACAGCGGTGGTGGGGTCTGATCGGCGGTGAGACGCTGCTCTTCTGGGGAGCAGATGTGCGCTGTACCGGGGTGTGCGTGGCGTGCGCGGCGTGCCGTGTGCGGTGCGGGGTGATTCGTCTGGAACGTGCCGTGCACTGCGTGGCGCGTGCGGTGTGCGCTGTGCAGCGGTGCGCGGGGCGGGGATGATCCCGGCCTCTGCGGGGCGGTGAAACGACACCGCCCCGTGCGGGGTGCGGTGAAACGACACCGCCACGTGCGGGTGCGGTGAAACGACACAGCGCCGCATGCTGGGCGCAGAAGATCTATCCACAGATCCGCAGTTGTCGAACATAGGAACGACGGAAAGTGCCAGCATTGGGCCATGACATTAGCACCAATGAGCGGCGAGGCCCGGGCAAACGGCTTTGCTCCGCACCCCTCGAACCGGACGGAGCTTCCGCCTTCGCGCGGTTCTGCGGGGCGGGTGCTCGGCCCGGCAATGGCGACGCCGGAGGTGTTGAACTCATACATCGATGCGGTGGCCGCGGTGACGCGTTCCCGTGCCGCCACCGAGGCCATGGAAGCGGCCCTGCTCGCGGATCTCGTAGCGCTGTCGGGGGCGTCGGGGGAGTCTTCACACAGTGACCTCGGTCTGCGCTCACTTGCGGCAGAGGTCGGAGCGGTGATTCACATCAGCGATCGCACCGTTCAACGCCGCATGTCCGACGCGTATCGACTGGTGTGGGAGTTCCCCGCGGTGCACGCAGCGGTGTCCACGGGAGAGATCCTGATGGCTCACGCGCACGTGGTCGTCAACGCGGGTGCGCCGATCACCGCGGGCCCGGCGCGGGAGGCGTTCATCGAGCGGGCGTTGACGCTCGCCCGTGTCGAGTCGCCCAACCGATTGCGGGCGATGCTGGCCAGCGTTGCGGAGGAGGTGCAGCAAATCGGCATCACGGAACGCCACCGCATCGCGAACACGTCGCGAGCCGTGTGGATCACGGATGACGTGGACGGCATGTCCACGCTTCACGCGTACCTTCCGTCGGTCCTTGCGCACGGGGTGAAGGACCGGCTGGACCAGATGGCGCACGCTCTTCGCGGCCAGCGCGGCGATCGCCCTCGAGGGTTTCGGCCGGCCGCCCAGGACCCTCGACGCTGGGCGAATGGCGCGAACTGTTCGGATGGTGCGAGGGCCGTCAGCGTCAGGGACGGCGCAACCAGGGCGAACGGCACCCGCACTGTTCACGGTGCGAAGGGCGCAGCGGGCGATGTCGAACGTGCACAAGCCTCCTGGACGACGGCGAATGTCGTGGCTGGCGAGGGCGCAGCAGCAGATCCTGAGCAATCGCCGTACAAGGACACGCGCACCGTCGACCAGATGCGCGCGGACCTCCTCGCGGATCTGCTCCTGACCAGTGCACCGACCAGTGTGGACACGGCTGTCGGAGCGATACGTGCGACCGTGGCGGTGATGGTCCCCGCACTCACTCTCATGGGAATCACGCACACCGGCGCAGAGCTTGACGGCGTGGTGCCGATCGATGCGGACACGGCTCGCCAGCTCGCCGGCGGAGTCGTCGGCTGGGACCGACTGCTCACCGATCCAATCCACGGCGCTGTCCTCGCCACTGATCGCTATCGCCCGACGGCGGAGATGAAGCGATTCCTCACCCACCGTCATCAGCACTGCAGACACCCCGGATGCCGGGTCCCCGTGAGGCGTACGGATCTCGACCACAACCACGAGTGGGCGAGCGGCGGAAAGACGGACGTCGCGAACCTCGCTCCGCTCTGTCGTCGCCACCACACGTTGAAGACCAGCGCTGGCTGGAGCATCACGCCGCTCGCGGGTGGAGACCTCGAGTTCGTGAGTGCACTGGGCCGATCTCATCTGGAGATGCTCACGCCAAGGAACGTCGGCTTTGTGCCCACCGGCCCTGCAACCGACGAGCGATCCGCGGACTCCAACACGGGCGATCGCTATCGACTTCTGCACGATCACGGGGATCCCGAGCCGCCGTGGTAGTCGGCCCAGAGCCGGTCTCGTTCCGCCCGGCTCCGGCCTTGAGTGTCGCGAGCTTGTGCTCGTCGGCGTGGTCTGCTGACCTGCACGGGATCAGCGCTCCCAACTCTCCAGGCGGATGCGGGGGCTCCCCGGCGCGGCGACGCAAGCCCGGTAATCACAGACGGGTTGCGCGGTCCCTGGCACGGAGACGCCGGCCCGGCGCATCGCAGACGCCGGCGTGCGGCGAGAGGGCGTGCGTCAGGGCGTGGAGGAGAGGGCGAGCGGGAGAGGGCCTGCGGTGGAGGGCGTGCGGGAGAGAGCGTGCGGGAGAGGGCCTGCGGGAGAGGGCCTGCGGGAGAGAGCGTGCGGGAGAGAGTGTGTGGGAGAGGGCCTGCGGAGGAGGACGTGCACGAGAGGGCCTGCAGGAGAGAGCGTGCAGGAGAGGGCGTGCACGAGAGAGCGCGCAGGAGAGGGCGTGCGGGAGATAGCTGGTCCCGGGACCAAGCTCAGCGGAAGCGCTTGAGCTGGCGGCGCTCCTCCTTGGAGGGCTCCGGGTGGGCGACGATGTCGCCACGCGACTCGCGCCGGACCTCGACGATGGTTCCAATGGCCAGGGCCAGAGTCAGGCCCCAGGACAGCCAGGCGACAACGGTGCGCCACGTGAACTGCTCCTCGCGTGTGCCGCGCAGCAGCGAGTAGCCGCTGGTGATCGCTCCGATGATCCCCGTGCCGAACAGATACTTGCGCATGGCACAAACCTATCGGCTTGACGGGGAGAACGGGCTGGGTTCGTGCTGCGTGCGGCCCCGAATTCGTATGTGACGATGTGTATGCATAGCACACGCCACACCGCTGCGCTACCCGCCCGCACATCCACCAAACCTTCCGTCTCGCGCACTAGCCTGGGTGAGCCCACGCATCCGAGACCAACAGTCAGGAGGACCGCGTGCCCAAGCCGGAGCTCGTCGTCGTCGCCAACCGTCTGCCCGTCGATCGCATCGTCGAACCTGACGGATCCACGCATTGGCGAACCTCGCCCGGAGGGCTCGTCGCGGCTCTGGAACCGGTGATGAAGACCGTCAACGGCGCATGGGTCGGCTGGCCGGGTCGCGCCGATCTCGACCTTGAGCCCTTCGACGCCGATGGCATCCGCCTGCTTCCCGTCTCGCTGAGCGAGGACGAGGTGGCCGACTACTACGAGGGCATGTCGAACGACACCTTCTGGCCGCTCTACCACGACGTCATCGCCTCGCCGCGCTACCGTCGCGTGTGGTGGGACGCCTACGTGCGTGTGAATCGCCGCTTCGCAACCCGCGCGGCGGACGCCGTGGCACCCGGCGGCACCGTGTGGGTGCACGACTACCAGCTGCAGCTGGTTCCGCAGATGGTACGGGAGCTGCGTCCCGATGTGACCATCGGCTACTTCCACCACATCCCGTTCCCGGCGAGCGGCATCTACATGCAGTTGCCCTGGCGGGTCCCGGTGCTGCGCGGGTTGCTCGGCGCCGATGTCATCGGATTCCAGCGGCACAGCGATGCCCGCAACTTCCAGACCACCGCGCACCGTCTGCTGCACGTCGAGTCCCGGGCGTCCCACATCACGGTGCCGACGGAGAACGGCGGCACGCGGACGGTGCTCGCCAAGGCGTTCCCGATCTCGATCGACACGGCGAGCTACGCCGAGCTCGCCCACCGCCCGTCCGTGGTCGCGCGAGCACAGGAGATTCGCGAGAGCGTGGGAAATCCCCGCTGCATCCTGCTGGGCGTTGACCGCCTGGACTACACGAAGGGCATCCGGCACCGGCTGAAGGCCTTCGGCGAGCTCCTGGGCGATGAGCGGCTGAGCGTCGCAGACGCGACCCTCATCACGGTCGCGAGTCCGTCGCGCGAGGGCGTGGACGCGTATGCCGAACTGCGTGACGAGATCGAGCTGACGGTCGGACGCATCAACGGCACCTACGACACGCTCGATCACACCGCCATCCGCTACCTCCACCACTCGTATCCGAAGGAGGAGATGGCCGCGCTCTACCTCGCCGCTGACGTTCTGCTGGTGACCGCCCTGCGCGACGGCATGAATCTCGTCGCAAAGGAGTACGTGGCGGTGCGCGACGACGACCGGGGGGTTCTCGTATTGAGCGAGTTCGCGGGAGCAGCCGACGAGCTCTCCAGCGCTCTGCTGGTCAACCCGCACGACATTGACGGGTTGAAGGACGCCATCATGGCGGCGGTGAACATGCCTGCGGACGAGCAACGGCGTCGCATGCGCTCGATGCGACGCAAGGTCATCAAGCACGATGTGCAGGCGTGGTCCGCGGCATTCCTCTCCGCCATGGAGAAGGTCCGAGCGGGGGCGCCGGCATGACGCCCCGGATCATCGAGGAAGTCCGCTCGATCGCCACCACGGAGACCCTCCTGGTGGCCCTCGATTTCGACGGGACGGTGTCCGAGCTCGCCGACGACCCGATGTCGGTGCGGGCTATCCCGGAGGCGACGGCCGTTCTGGACGCCTTGAGTCGGATGGACGATACATACGTGGCGTTCGTGTCGGGACGCTCGCTGCGGGACCTTCAGATCATCACCGAGCGTCCGCCGGTCTCGCCGATCCTCCTCGCCGGCTCCCACGGCGCGGAGTACCTCCTTCCGGCGGCGCTCGCGGAGGGGGAGCAGGAGCCTCTCGAAGAGCCCGCGGATGCGGCACAGCTGCGTGAACGAGCCATTGATGCGATCGCCGACCTGGCGGGTGTGCGCATCGAGGACAAGAGTGCGGGCTTTGCGCTGCACACCAGACTCGCCGCGCCCGCCGTCGCGCACGAGGCCGGCCGGCGCATCGACGCGCTGATGGCGGATGCGGGCTGGCGTCGTCGCGACGGACACGACGTGATCGAATACGCCTGGCGCGACGAGGGTAAGGATGATGCCGTCGCCCACCTGCGGGAGCTCACCGGAGCAACCGCAGTGCTGTTCGCGGGCGACGACGTCACCGACGAGGACGCCCTGCGTTCGCTGGGACCAGACGATCTCGGAATCCGTGTGGGCGACGGGGAGACCTCGGCGCGGCTGAGTGTTTCGGATCCGACGGAGCTGGCTGTGGTCCTCACTGTGATCGCGTCGATCCGCGCGCATCGGGAGGTGTGACTCCGGCTTCCGGGTTTTGCTGGGTCGAGGCGATGTCGGGGTCCGTGTCGGTGGCGGGGACCTCGGTGCGGCTGAGTGTGTCGGATCCGACGGAGCTGGCTGTGGTCCTTACTGTGATCGCGTCGATCCGCGCGCATCGGGAGGTGTGACTCCGGCTTCCGGGTTTTGCTGGGTCGAGGCGATGTCGGGGTCCGTGTCGGTGGCGGGGACCTCGGTGCGGCTGAGTGTGTCGGATCCGACGGAGCTGGCTGTGGTCCTTACTGTGATCGCGTCGATCCGCGCGCATCGGGAGGTGTGACTCCGGCTTCCGGGTTTTGCTGGGTCGAGGCGATGTCGGGGTCCGTGTCGGTGACGGGGACCTCGGTGCGGCTCAGCACGACTGCACGGGGCGTCATGCCTGAGGAGCTTCAGCCTTCCTTCACGCGCGCTCGTGTCACAGGTGGCGCTGCACGGCGGGTGCCGGGCCGTAGACTCTCCGTATGCCCGCCGCATCGCCCTCGGACGCACCCCGTGCGTCCGCTCGATGCGTGCCGTGGGGGCGCGGTGTCGGGCAGCAGGCGAATCATGTATTACGCTTGATGCACGCTCACCCCGATGTCGGCACAACCGGACCCGGGGATGAGCGCAGAGCACTCGATCAGGCGACTCTCTTTCCCCTGTTCGTGCGCGATGGTGATCTGAATCGGGTCGATATCGCGGCTCCCTCCCCGGATTCACTCGTCGGGGGAGACGAGCTGGGCTCCGGTGAGTCTCACCGGACGCCGAAATATCCGCGCTCCACCCGACGCGTACAGGCCACGTCCTCCGGCCCGCCGCTGACTCCGCTCAGCCGCCGCTGCTGACGGCCTCACACTCTTCTCATCCGCACACGACACACAAGGAATGCACCATGTCCGACGCCTCCGCCTCGGCCGTTCCCCGGCCGCCAGCTCGCACCGCCACCGCGCCCGTGCTCACGGGAGCTGAAGCTGTCGTCCGCACTCTCGAGCTTCTCGGCGTCACGGACGTCTTCGGCCTTCCGGGTGGCGCCATCCTCCCCGTCTACGACCCGCTGATGGACACCACGAAGATCCGCCACATCCTCGTGCGTCACGAGCAGGGAGGCGGACACGCGGCTGAGGGCTACGCGTCCGCATCCGGCAAGACCGGTGTGACGATCGCGACCTCCGGCCCCGGCGCCACTAACCTCGTCACCGCCATCGCGGATGCCTACATGGACTCCGTGCCGATGCTTGCCATCACCGGTCAGGTGTTCTCCACGCTGATGGGAACCGACGCGTTCCAGGAGGCGGACATCGTGGGAATCACGATGCCGATCACCAAGCACTCCTTCCTGGTGACGCGTGCCGAGGACATCCCGGGCGCCATCTCGGCGGCTTATGAGATCGCGTCCACCGGTCGTCCCGGCCCCGTGCTCGTGGACATCACCAAGGACGCACAGCAGACCGAGGCGCCGTTCATCTGGCCGCCCAAGGTGGACCTTCCCGGCTACCGCCCGGTGACCAAAGCGCACGGCAAGCAGATCCAGGCGGCGGCGCAGCTGCTGACCGAGGCACGCAAGCCCGTGCTGTACGTGGGCGGCGGTGTGATCCGTGCGCACGCGTCCGAAGAGCTTCGCACCCTCGCGGAGTCGACCGGCGCCCCGGTCGTCACCACGCTGATGGCTCGTGGGGCATTCCCTGACTCGCACCCGCAGCACCTCGGCATGCCGGGTATGCATGGAACGGTTCCCGCGGTGCTCGCGCTCCAGGAATCCGACCTCATCGTCGCCCTGGGCGCCAGATTCGATGATCGCGTCACCGGTAAGGCCGAGCTGTTCGCCCCGCACGCGCAGATCGTGCACGTCGACATCGACCCGGCCGAGATCGGCAAGATCCGAGCGGCGGACGTGCCGATCGTGGGAGACGTGCGCGACGTGCTGATCGACCTGGATGCTGCCTTCCGCGGTCAGGCAGGCGGGACGAAGCCCGACACCGAGGAATGGTGGAGCTACCTCGATGGCCTCCGCGCCGAGTTCCCGCTGGGCTTCGCTCCCACGAGCGACGGTCTGCTGTCGCCGCAGTACGTGATCCAGCGCATCGGTGAGCTCTCCGGGCCTGAAGCGGTGTACACGGCAGGTGTCGGTCAGCACCAGATGTGGGCCGCGCAGTTCATCAAGTACGAGCGACCGAACTCATGGCTGAACTCGGGCGGTGCCGGCACCATGGGCTACTCCGTTCCGGCCGCCATGGGCGCGAAGGTCGCCGAGCCCGACCGCGTGGTGTGGGCCATCGACGGTGACGGATGCTTCCAGATGACCAATCAGGAGCTCGCCACCTGCATGATCAACGAGATCCCGATCAAGGTCGCGGTGATCAACAACTCCTCACTGGGCATGGTCAAGCAGTGGCAGACGCTGTTCTACGAGGGCCGCTACTCCAACACCGAGCTGAACACGGGACATGCGAGCATCCGTGTGCCCGACTTCGTCAAGCTGGGCGAGGCGTACGGTGCTCTCGCGATCCGCGTGGAGAAGGAGGAGGAGGTCGACGCCGCGATCAAGCTCGCGCTGGAGACCAACGACCGTCCCGTGGTGATCGACTTCGTCGTCTCCAAGGACGCCATGGTGTGGCCGATGGTCCCGCAGGGTGTATCCAACAGCTTCATCCAGTACGCACGCGAAAACGCGCCTGCCTTCGACGAGGAGATCTGATCATGTCGAATCACGCGCTGAACGTCACCCAGTACGCAGGCGGGAACGCGCCTGCTTTCGAATACACGCGCGAGAACGCGCCCGCTTTCGACGAGGAGATCTGATCATGTCGAGCCATGTGCTGAGCCTCCTGGTCGAGGACAAGCCCGGTCTGCTGACCCGTGTCGCGGGACTATTCGCCCGTCGCGGGTTCAACATCCAGTCCCTCGCCGTGGGCGTGACCGAGGTGCCGGGGCTGTCCCGCATCACCGTGGTGGTCGATGTCGAGAGCCAGCCTCTCGAGCAGGTGACCAAGCAGCTGAACAAGCTGGTCAACGTCATCAAGATCGTCGAGCTGGAACAGTCGGCATCCGTGCAGCGCGAGCACATGCTCGTGAAGGTGCGCGCCGACAACAGCACCCGCTCGAACGTGCTCGAGGTGGTCAACCTCTTCCGGGCCCAGGTGGTGGACTATGCCCCCGACGCCGTGGTCGTCGAGGTGACCGGCGACTCGGGCAAGGTGGACGCCTTCCTCCGCGCGATCGAGCCGTTCGGCATCAAGGAGCTCGCCCAGTCGGGCCTGCTCGCCATCGGCCGCGGCGGCAAGAGCATCACCGAGCGCGTGCTGCGCGGCTGACCTGCCGCCGGGCGTGCCACAGAACTTCCATCAGAACGTGAATCACGAACAAGGAGAATGCAAGAAGTGACTGAGATCTTCTACGACGCAGACGCAGACCTGTCGATCATCCAGGGCAAGAAGGTCGCGATCGTCGGCTACGGCTCGCAGGGCCACGCCCACGCGCAGAACCTGCGTGACTCGGGTGTCGAGGTCGTCATCGCCCTCAAGGACGGCTCGAAGTCGACCCAGAAGGCACAGGACGAGGGCTTCGAGGTCAAGAACGTCGCCGACGCGACCGCGTGGGCCGACCTCATCATGATCCTCGCGCCGGACCAGCACCAGCGCGGCATCTACGCCGACTCGATCCAGCCGAACCTCTCGGCAGGCAAGACGCTGGCCTTCGCTCACGGCTTCAACGTGCGCTTCGGCTACATCGACGCTCCGCAGGATGTCGACGTCATCCTCATCGCTCCGAAGGCTCCGGGCCACACCGTGCGCCGTGAGTTCGTCGCCGGCCGCGGTATCCCGGACATCATCGCCGTCGAGAACGACGCCTCCGGCAACGCCTGGGCAACCGCGCTCTCCTACGCCAAGGCCATCGGCGGCACCCGTGCCGGTGTCATCAAGACCACCTTTACCGAGGAGACCGAGACGGACCTCTTCGGCGAGCAGGCGGTGCTCTGCGGTGGTATGAGCCACCTGGTGCAGGCCGGCTTCGAGACGCTGACCGAGGCGGGCTACCAGCCGCAGATCGCGTACTTCGAGGTGCTGCACGAGCTGAAGCTCATCGTCGACCTGATGTGGGAGGGCGGCATCGCCAAGCAGCGCTGGTCGATCTCCGACACCGCCGAGTTCGGCGACTACGTCTCGGGCCCGCGCGTCGTCGACGCCAACGTCAAGGCACACATGAAGGACATCCTCACGGACATCCAGACCGGTGCCTTCGCCAAGCGCTTCATCGACGACCAGGACGCCGGCGCACCGGAGTTCCTCGCGCTTCGCGCCAAGGAGCAGGAGCACCCCATCGAGGCCACCGGCAAGGAGCTTCGCGCTCTGTTCGCCTGGACCAAGACGGACGACGACTACACCGAGGGTGACGCCGCGCGCTGATCCTCTCTCGAAGGCGGGGCCGGTTTCCGGCTCCGCCTTCGGCGTATCCGCCACTCGGTTTCATCGCGCGCACAGTGCTCGAAAGTGGCCAGAATTGGAGCGTTCTGCGCGCGATGAAACCGATCAGAGCAGGACGTCGAGCTGGAAGGCGCGGCTGTCGCGGCGCAACAGGGTCGAAAGCTCGCGCAGGCCGTCCGCCACCGAGCCATCCGTGAGCTCCGCGAGCCGATGAATGCTGGCGGCCGCCTCCGCGGGGGTATGCCAGATCGGATTGGGGCCGAGCAGCTCGGCCAGCTGTTCGGGATCGCCGCCGAAGTCCTCGGGGATGTCGCGATCGTCGGCGAATGAGCTCAGCCAGCGCACATCGTGCTCGTCGGCGACCGCGTCGATCTCGTCCAGGCGATCGATGAGGAGCTCGCCGTGTTCCAGGGCGGAGGTCTCGCCGTCCTCCCAGCGGATGATGAGTTCCAGAGACATGTCTCCAGTGTTGCAGGCGTGTGTCCCCGGCGCGAGGGGGTTCCAAGCAGCACACCTCGGATCAATTCGCCCATTTGTGGTCGAGAGCGCCCCGCAGGGTGGTCATACATCCGATGTCTGTGGCAGGATGGGATGAATCTGATCTGGAGGCGACGATGCGGCAGCAGTGGTTTGATGAGGCGCGATTCGGAATGTTCGTGCACTTCGGGCTCTATAGCGGGGCGGCCCGGCACGAGTGGGTGCAAAACTACGAACGTCTCACCGACGAGGACTACCGCCAGTACTTCGAGAACTTCGATCCCGATCGATTCGACGCGCGCGAGATCGCCCGCCGTGCCAAGGCGACGGGGATGGGCTATGTCGTGCTCACCACCAAGCACCATGACGGTTTTGCGCTGTGGGACTCACGGCTGACCGACTTCACGAGCATGGTGGCCTGCGGGCGCGATCTCGTGCGGGAGTACGTGGACGCCTTGCGGGCGGAGGGTCTGCGGGTGGGCCTGTACCACTCGGTCATCGACTGGCATCACCCCGACTTCACCGTGGACTGGAATCACCCGCGCCGCGATGATGAGAACGCACACGCGCTGAACGAGGGCCGGGACATGGCACGGTACCGGGAGTTTCTGTACGGCCAGGTGCGGGAACTCCTCACCGGATACGGCGACATCGACTACCTCTTCTTCGACTTCACTTATCCCGAGAGCCAGCAGGGCTGGGCGGGCAAGGGGCCGGAGGACTGGGACGCGGAGAAGCTGCTGGCGATGTGCCGCGAGCTCCAGCCGGCGATGCTGGTCAACGACCGACTGGGCATCCCGGCGGACTTCGTCACTCCGGAGCAGTATCAGCCGACGGCGCCCATCGTCGCCGCTGACGGGAGCGCGCAGGTGTGGGAGGCGTGCCAGACGCTGAACGGCTCATGGGGGTACCACCGCGACAACACCGACCAGAAGTCGGCCACGCTCCTCGTCCAGATGCTCGCCGACTCGGTGTCGATGGATGGCAACATGCTGCTCAACACGGGGCCCGACGGGCGCGGGGCCATCCCGCCGCGCGACGTGGCCACGCTGTCGGCGATCGGGGAGTGGATGTCGCTGCACCGCGACGCGATCGTCGGGGCGGGCCACGCGGACTTCACGCCGCCGCGCGAGGGCGTGTACACGCGCCGCGGCGATCGGCTCTACCTGCACCTGTTCTCCTGGCCGCTGGGCTTCGTGCACCTGCCGGAGCTGGCGGGGAAGGTCACCTACGCCCGGCTGCTGAACGACGGCTCGTGGCTGAAGACCTCGCAGACCGATCCCGACCAGGTCGCGGGGCTGATGACGCCGGCCGGTGAGGCCGAGGGCACGCTCACGGTCCATCTTCCCGTGCGGCGGCCCGATGTGCTCGTCCCGGTGATCGAGTTGCGTCTCGCCGACGGGATCTGACCAGCGGGCATCCGGTGATCGTGCCGGGTCTCGCCGGCGGGGTTTAGCCGGTGGGAGCCCGGCGCTGCCGTGAGTGCGGGACTGGCCGTTCGGTGGGTTCGTCCTGGTGAGTGTGCTGGGGTGCGTCGGCGGGGTTCTTCAGCAGGTGTCCGGCGCTGCCGTGGGTGCGGGATTGGAAGTCCGTCCTTATCCCAGCGGGATCTCGATGAGATCCAGCGCCAGGTCTGCGGCGCCGAACAGGATCGCGTCGGCGCCGGTCTGGGCTGCCTCGATCCGCAGGGACTTGGTCGCCAGGGGGTGGCAGACCTCGTAGACACGACTGCGGACCGCGGCCAGGAACGGCTCCGCCACGGTCAGGCTGCCCGTGAGGAACACCGCGTGTGGGTTGAAGAAGTTCACCACGCCGGCGAGCGCCTGGCCGAGGTGCGTGCCCGCAGTGCGTACCAGCGTGGTGGCAACCGGCTCGGCGTCCAGGGCGAGTGCGATCACATCGGCCGGCGTGCTGACGTCGAGTCCCGCATCGCGTGCCTGGCGGAGCAGGCTGGCGCCGCTGGCCACCGTCTCCAGGCATCCGGTGTTGCCACATGAGCAGGGCAAGTCGCCGCTGCCATCGATGCGCGTGTGCGTGATGTCGCCGGCCGCGCCGGTCGCGCCGCGGTGGACGGCGCCGTCCACGATGATGCCGGAGCCGATGGCGGTGCCCGCCTTGACGGTGATGCTGTGCCGCGTGGCACCGAAGTGCACCCGGTGTTCACCGAGGGCGGCGAGGTTCGCGTCGTTGTCGACCGCCACCGGGGCGCCATAGCGCGCGCGGAGATGCTCGTCCACGCGAAAGCCGGGCCACCCGGGCATACGCGAGGGCTGGACCACCGTGCCGGTCTCGATGTCGACGGGGCCCGGAAGACTCACGCCGATGGCCCGGATGCCGGAGTCCCCGGCGATGCGGTCGAACCCCGACTCGACCACGGCCATCGTCGCACGGGGACCGTCGGCGAGGTTCACGGGGATCGTCGTGACCTCCTGGAGTGCACCGCTCAGCGCGTGACGCCCGATGCGCGCGTGGCCACCGCCGAGGTCCACCGTGAGGATCACGCCCGCTTCGTCGTCGAGGTGCAGGGTGCGAGGCCGGCGGCCACCGCGGGATGCACCGTCGGCTCCCTCGCGTACCAGTCCGGCGTCGATGAGCATCTGCACGCGCAGCCCGGCGGTGGAGGGAGCGAGTCCGAGTCGCTCGGCGATTTGCGAGCGCGAGGTCGCCTCGCCGTGTGCGATGAGGCGGAGGGCGTCACGCAGCGATGCATCATCGGCCGATGCGGGAATCACGGAAGACATGGGATCTTTCTGTCGGGCGTTCTGCCACGCTACCGGCCCAGAAGTCCAGCAGGTGCAGCATGACGTTTTATCAAGCTTCGGTAAAGGTCCGATGTTCGACTTGTGTCGACCATCGAACTCTGACATGGTGACTTTACACACAACTGCACCAGCTTGGTTCGATGACCGAACTAAGTGTCCCGATCGCCGAGGAGGCATTCAATGAAGAAGTTGCGCGTGGGCGCGGTGGCGGCAGCCGCCGGCATCGCTGTTGTGCTGACCGGGTGCTCCGGCGGCTCCGACGGTTCGAACGCAGGCTCGGGCGGTTCGGGCGACAAGCCCACCATCGTCGTCGACATGTGGTCCGGCAGCGAGTCTGACACCAAGGCTCTTCAGGAGCAGGTGAAGTTCGCCCAGGAGGCGAACCCCGACATCAACATCAAGCTGCAGACCGCTCCGTGGGGCGACTACTTCACCAAGCTCACCACGAACATGGCCTCCGGGAACATGGCGTGCGTCTCGGGCATGAGCGGTGCCCAGCTCGGTGGGTACACCGCCGGCTTCCGCGAGCTGAGCGACGAGGACCTCAAGACCGCCGGACTGGACCTTGCAGACTTCAACGTCGGCGCCGATGGCATCCTCGGGTTCGAGGGCAAGCTCTACGGCCTCCCGTTCGACGTCGCCACGATGCTCGTCTACTACAACCAGGACATGCTGACGGCGACGGGTGCTCCCACGCCGGAGATCGGCTGGACCTTCGACGACTTCGATAAGACCGCGGCGGCGGCCACCAAGGACGGCAAGTTCGGCTTCGGCATGGGCATGGGCGGATACCAGTGGGTGTCCCTTCCCATCTCGATGTCCGGCACCCAGCCGGCGAACGCCGAGGGCAAGCTCGAGATCGACAACGCGGACTTCGTCAAGGCCGCCGAGTGGTACGCCGGCCTCGTGACGGACAAGAAGGTCGCCGCCCCCGTGGCCTCCGCATCCGACACCGGGTGGGGCGAGGACCAGTACTCCAGCGGAAACGCCGCGATGGCTGTCGACGGCACCTGGAACGCCGTGAGCTACCTCACGAACGAGTCGGGCTTCGCTGCGGGCATGGCACCCCTCCCCGCCGGCGCCAAGGGCAGCGTCGGTCCGATCCTCGGCTCCGGCTACGGCATCGCCAAGACCTGCGACAACCCCGAGGCCGCGCTGAAGGTCATGGGCTCGCTGCTGGGCAAGGACGCGCAGGACTACATCGCATCCTCCGGCCGCTCCTACCCGGCGCGCACGGCTTCGCAGCCGCTGTACTTCGAGTCGATCGATGAGAAGTACCGCGACCAGGTCAAGTCGGTCTTCGAGGCAGCCTTCGCCAGCACCACGCCGCTGTACATGACGAAGAACTGGGACAAGCTCGACAACTACATCCAGCCCAACCTGGTGTCCGTCTACAGCGGCCAGATGACCATGGCTGACCTGCTGAAGAACGCGCAGTCGCAGTTCGGCAACTGACGTATCCGATACGTCTCCGCAGTGAACCGAGAGAAAGCAAGATGACCAAGACGAAGAATCGTCGAGGGTCGCTCGCGCGGGTCGAGTCCCGCTGGGCGCTGGGCTTCGCAAGCCCAGCCCTGGTGGGGCTCGCCCTGTTCACGATTGTCCCGGTGGGACTCTCGATCGTGATGAGCGTCTTCGACTGGCCCGTGTTCGGCGATCGCACCTTCAACGGCTTCGCCAACTACGCGAAGCTGTTCGACCCGAGCAAGAGCCCGGATTTCTGGCCGGCACTTCGTAACTCCGCGGTGTACACGATCCTCTACGTCCCGCTGAGCATCGCGCTCTCGCTGGCACTGGCGCTCGGGCTCGGCCCGCGCATCCGCGGCCGTGGCGCACTGCGTGTCCTGTTCTTCATCCCGGTGGTCACCCCGATGGTGGCCAACGTGCTGGTGTGGAAGATGATGCTGCAGCCGCAGGGCCTGTTCAACGGCGTCTCGCAGTCGTTCTTCGGTATCACCCTCCCCAACTTCCTCGCCGACCCGTTCTGGGCGATGATCATGGTCGTCGCCATGAGCGTCTGGCAGGGGCTGGGCTACAACATGCTGATCTTCTCCGCCGCACTCGAACAGCTGCCCGACAGCGTTCTCGAAGCCGCGGCGATCGACGGCGCGCAGGGCTTCCGCCGGGTGTGGAGTGTGATCCTTCCGATGATCTCGCCCTCGGTGTTCTTTGCGGCGATCATGACCATGATCACCTCCCTCCAGGTGTTCGCCCAGCCCCAGCTGCTCACCGGCGGCGGACCCGGCAACGCCACCAAGCCCCTCGTCATGTACATCTGGGAGCAGGGGTTCACCTTCGGCGATCTCGGCCTCGCGGCGGCCGGCGCATGGATCTTGTTCGCGATCATCATCGTCATCACGGGTCTGCAGTTCACCGCGCAGAAGAAGTGGGTGCACTATGAGCACTGAAACTCGGTCACTGGTTCCTGGTTCGCGGTCCGTCCGTGTGGAAGAAGCGGGTGCACTGTGAGCACGGAAACTCGGTCACTCGTTCCTGGTTCGCGGTCCGTCCGCGTGGAAGAAGTGGGTGCACTGTGAGCACGGAAACTCTGATTGCTCCTGCCCCGCGTCAGCGCAAGCGCGGCGTCGAGACGACACCCGCGGCCAAGGTGCGGCTCGTCCTTGCCCACGTGCTGATCTACGTCGCGGCATTGATCTTCGTCGCCCCGCTCATCTACGCGTTCTTCTCCGCCCTCAAGCCGAACGTCGAGATCTTCTCGATGCCGCCGACGCTGATCGGCTCGCAGGTGAAGTGGTCCAACTTCGTTGACGTGTTCCAGTACGGCCCGTTCGTCCGCTACATCGTGAACTCGTTCATCGTGGCGATCCTCGGCACCCTCGTGGTGATCATCGTGTCCACCGCGGCCGGATACGCATTCGGACGCCTGCGGTGGAAGGGGCGCGACGCCGTCTTCATCCTGTTCCTCGCCACCCTGATGGTGCCGGCTGAGGTCCTGGTCATCCCGATGTTCCAGCTCATGCAGAACTTCGGCTGGGTCAACACGATGCAGGCGCTGGTGCTGCCGTTCGCGTTCGGAGCGTTCGGCACGTTCCTGATGCGACAGTTCTTCCGCGGCATTCCCTTCGAGCTCGAGGAGGCGGCGCGCGTCGACGGCGCCAACCCGCTGCGCTCCTTCTTCAGCATCATCCTTCCGCTGTCGAAGTCGGCCGTCGCTGTGCTCGCGGTCTTCACGTTCCTGTCCTTCTGGAACAGCTACCTGTGGCCGCTCATCGTCGTCAGCGACACGTCCGCGCTCGGAACCCTGCCGATCGGTCTGGCGAGCTTCGCCGGCCAGAACGGCACCCGATGGGACCTCCAGATGGCTGCGGCGATCATCTCGATGATCCCGACGACCGTGCTCGTGATCGTCCTGCAGAAGCACCTCGTCAAGGGGATCGCCATGGCCGGCATGGGTGGTCGTTGATCCTTGATGAGCAGTGACCTGTACGCCGCCGCCGCGGCGTCATCCGGCGAGGACCTCCTCGTGGCCGGAATCGACATCGGCGGAACCAAGATCGCCGTGCTGGTGACGGGAGAGGACGGCGCCGTACTCGCGCGCGGCGTCGTTCCGGCCCCGGCCCAGGACGGCGGGGCCGCCATGGCCGATGCCGCTGCGACCCTCACTCGCGATCTCGTCGCCCACCTCGGTGGCACCCTCCGCGCCGCCGGCGTTGGGGCTGCCGGGGTGGTGGATCCTGTCAGCGGAACCATCCTGGCTGCCTCGGCGATGTTCACCGACTGGGTCGGGTTCGCCCTCGCGGACGCGCTCGCAGAACGTCTCGGCGTGCCGGTGGCGGTGGAGAACGACGTGAACGCGTTTCTCCTCGGCGAGGTCGCCGCAGGTGCCGGGCACGGCGCCGACGTGCTCGGGGTGATGCTGGGCACCGGGGTCGGAGGTGCACTCGTGATCGACGGCGCACTGCGACATGGGCCGAACGGCGCCGCGGGCGAGATCGGTCACACCCCGGGTTACAGCGATCTGGTGTGCACGTGCGGTCAGACCGGACACCTCGAGACGCTGGCCTCCGGCACCTCGATCGCCCTGCGCTACGGCGAACGCGGCGGTGCGCACGGGCTCGCCGCCGCCGAGGTGGCCCAGCGTGCCCGGGCCGGGGACGCGGACGCGATCGCCGTGTTCCAGGACGCAGGACGTGCGGTGGCCCTGGCCTGCGCCAGCGCTGCGACCCTGGTCGACCTGGACGTCGCGGTGATCGGCGGGGGAGTCTCCCACGCGTGGGATCTTCTGGAGCCGACGATCATCGCCACGCTGCAGACCGACGCGCCCGTGTCCGGCGCGCCGCTGCGGATCATCCCGGCAGCGCTCGGATCCGACGCCGTCGCGCTCGGGGCTGCGGCTGCGGCGCGCTCGCGCACACCGTCATTCCTCGAAACCGCCCCACCCGTCGGCAGCCGGCCGACGCCCTGATACTCTTCCCCCGCTTCAGAGAAGGAGCCCCCGTGACCGAACGACCGGAAGCCCACGAGATCTGGATGGGACCGCTGAGCCCTGTCGCGGAAGGCGGGCTTGCCCGTCCCCGCATCGGCATCGCCGGGATCTCGATCGAATCGAGCACGTTTTCGCCGCACATCTCCGGTGACGAGGCTTTCACCATCCGTCAAGGCGACGACCTGCTGGCGTACTACCCCTTCCTCGATGCGGGACGCGAGCTTCGCGAGGCGGCCGAGTGGACACCCATCTATCACGGCCGTTCCCTTCCGGGTGGTGCCGTCGCGCCGGAGACCTACCAGCGCATGAAGGCGGGAATCGTGGACGGCATCCGTGCCGCGATCGCCGATGACGGTGCGTTCGACGGGTTCTTCTTCGACATCCACGGAGCCATGAGCGTGGTGGGGATGCAGGACGCCGAGGGCGATCTCGCACAGGCCGTCCGGCGTGAGCTCGGTCCCGACACCCTGATCAGCACGTCGATGGACCTGCACGGCAACGTGTCACGCGTGCTGCTGGATGAGGTCGACCTCCTGACCTGCTACCGCATGGCACCGCACGAGGACTGGATGAACACCAAGGAGCGTGCCGTCTGGAATCTCCTGGCGCGCCTGCGGGGTGAGCACGGTGGTGACCCGCTCGAGCGACGCCCGCTCAAGGCGTGGGTACCTGTTCCCGTGCTGCTGCCCGGTGAGAAGACCAGCACGCGGCTGGAGCCGGCGAAGGGGATCTATGACGAGATCCCGGGGATCGAGTCCCTCCCCGGCGTGGTCGACGCCGCCGTCTGGGTCGGCTATGCATGGGCAGACGAGCCTCGCAACATGGCGATCGTCGTGGTGATGGGTGACGACGCGGAGCTCATCGCGCGCGAGGCCGAGCGCCTGGCTCGACGGTACTGGGACGCGCGCGCCGACTTCGTCTTCGTCGGCCCCACGGCCACGCTCGGCGAGGCGCTCGATCAGGCGCTCGCACCCGGCGCCGCGCGCCCCTTCCTGATCTCCGACTCGGGCGACAACCCCACCGCCGGCGGCGCCGGCGACGTCTCGTGGACGCTCGGGGAACTGCTTCAGCGGGCGGAGCTGCGCGAGGCGGGGCGCACGGTCATCCACGCTTCCGTGTTCGACGCGGACGCGGTCTCGAAGGCGGTTGCCGCGGGTGTGGGCAGCAGCGTCACCCTCGAGGTCGGCGGCCGCGTGGATCCCGGCCCCCGCGGACCCGTCGAGATCACCGGCGAGGTGTTCTCGATCACGGAGGGAGACCCGGATGCTGGAACCCAGATCGTGATCCGTGCGGGAAGTGTGTTCTCGATCATCACCGAGCGCCGAAAGCCCTTCCACCACCTGGAGGACTTCCGCATGCTCGGTCTCGAGCCGGAGAGCGCCGACGTGGTGATCGTGAAGATCGGCTACCTGGAGCCGGAGCTGTACGACCTCGCCGCGGACTGGATCCTCGCGCTCACGCCTGGCGGCGTCGACCAGGATCTCCTGCGGCTCGGGCACCACCGTCTCCAGCCCGGCGTGTATCCGTTCGACGACTCCGGCGTCGTGCCGGTGCTGACCCCCGTGGTCACGCGGCGCGGTGCGGATCCTGTCGTCTCCGTCGGTGGAGGGGTCAACTGACATGATGAACTTCGAAAAGCGCATCGGTCCCGACTTCGGTGGGGACGGCCCCGAGTACCCCGTGAGCGGAGCCGTGCCCGAGTGGTACCGGGACGCGAAGCTCGGCTTCTTCATCCACTGGGGGCTGTACTCGGTTCCCGCCTGGGCGATCCAGCACGGCCCCGGGGTCCACATCCCGACAGAGGACGCCTACGCCTATCACCAGTACGCGGAGTGGTACGGGAACACCGTCCGCATCGCGGGCAGTCCCACGTGGATCCGCCACCAGGAGGTCTACGGCACGGGCACCAGCTACGAGGATCTCGCAGACCTCTGGCGCGCAGAGGCGTTCGACGCGGACGCCCTCGTTTCCGAGCTGGTGGGCGCGGGAGCGAAGTACATCATCCCCACCACCAAGCACCACGACGGCTTCGCCCTGTGGGACACCGTGACGAGCGGGTTCAACGCGGCTCGTCGGGGCCCGCGGCGCGACCTGATCGGCGAACTGCATGACGCCACGCGGCGCCGCGGCGCACGGTTCGGCGTGTACTACTCCGGTGCGCTGGACTGGCACACGGGGGACTTCCCGGCGATCGAGAGCGACACGGACCTGTTCCGCTTCCGCCGCAATGACGAGCAGTACTCCCGCTATGCGGCAGCGCAGCTGGAGGAACTGGTCGAGCGCTTCGCTCCGGACGTCCTGTGGAATGACATCGACTGGCCCGATGGGGGCAAGGGGCACGACGAGTTCGCGGTGGCGGCTCTGCTGCGGCGCTACTTCGCGGCCGTGCCCGAGGGCGTCGTGAACGACCGGTGGGGCGTGCCGTACCACGGCTTCCTCACCCGGGAGTACACGCACATTGAGGACGTGCAGGATGCCGTGTGGGAATCCACGCGCGGTCTCGGCTACTCGTTCGGGTACAACCAGGCCGAGGGCCCCGAGCAGTCGCTCTCGGGCACCGATCTCATCCGCCTGTTCGTGGACGTGGTGAGCAAGAACGGCAACCTGCTGATCAACACCGGTCCGCGAGCGGACGGCACGATTCCCGACCTGCAGCTGGCTGCGATGCGTCAGCTCGGCGACTTCCTCCGGGTGAACGGTGGTGCGATCTACGCGACGCGTCCCTGGATCCGCGCCGGGGAGGGGCAGGGAACACCCCGTGCCTACACCTCGTCCGCCTCCGGCACCCACGTGCACGTGCTCGATCCTGCTACGGGCGTGGTGGAGCTCCCGGCGGAGCTCGCCGCGGCCTCCGGTGCGCGGTGGGCCGGTACTGAAGCGGCGGAGATCGTCTCGCGAGCGGACGGCACCGCGACGGTGGCTGTTCCGGAAGCCCTCCGCGGCGACGCGGTGGCGACGCTGACCGTGCCCGCCTGAGGCTTGCGAGCACGGTGCCGCGGCGTGCGGGGAATCGAACCCCCGTCTCGAGCACCTACGGCGCATGATGGAGCAGGCAAGACCTGCTCGAGTCCGATGATGCGACAGCGGGCGGGGACGGGCTCCGCGGGTGATCTGCTCACGTTTCGGAGCGCGACTCGGGTCGGCTGCTGGTGAGCCGGAATCCGGTGCTGGTGAGCCGGAATCCGGTGCTGGTGCGGCGGTTCTGATGCTGGTGAGCCGGGATCTGGTCCTGACGAGTCGGGATTCGGTGCTGGTCAGGCAGGATTCGGTGCTGGTCAGTCGGGATTCGGTGCTGGTGAGTCGGTCGGGGTCTGGTGGTGTGCCGGGACTCGGTGCTGCTGAGTCCGGACATTGTTGGTGAGTCGGCACGTGTGCTGGCGAGTCGAGATGGATGCTGACAGTGGAGGCTGAGAGATGACGGTTTTGGAGATCGTGGCACAGTCGCCGCGGGACGCTCGCGTGGCGATCGGGAACGGCGCGGATCGCGTGGAGTTGTGCCAGGCGTTGATCACCGGCGGGATCACGGCGTCACACGCGGTGATGGCCGGTGCCGTCGATGCCGTCGGCGGGGATCGCGTGGCTGCGCTCATCCGGCCGCGGCCGGGCGGATACGTGTACGACGCGGACGAGATCGCGGTGGTGGCAGCGGACATCCGCTCCGCCGTCGCGCTGGGCATCGGCGCGGTCGTCGTCGGCGCACTCCGGCCGGATCTGTCGGTGGATACCGACGCAGTCCTGCGGTGGCGGGAGGCGGCGGGCGACGCCGACCTGGTGTTCCACCGCGCGATCGACGTGCATCCGGATCCTGTCGCCGCGGTCGGTGAACTCGTCAACGTGGGCGCGACGCGCATCCTGACGTCGGGCGGAACCGTGCGAGCCGGCGACGGTACCGCCGTGCTCGGAGCGATGGTGGCTGAAGCCGGCGGGCGGCTGCAGATCCAGGCCGGGGGCGGAGTGACGATCGACGCTATCCCGGCGCTGCGTGCCGCCGGCGTCGACGCTATCCATCTGTCGGCGCGCGTGGCCATCACCGATGGCACACCGGCGGGCCCCGGCGGCGGAGTGGACGAGTACGACGTGGTCTCCCAGGAACTGGTGCGTGCCGCCCGCGTCGCCGCCGACGCCTGACGTTCCCGGTGCTCGGATGCTCCGTTTGTGGCCCATCGCTGCGGATTCCGACGCCTGACGCCCGTTCCCCCGTATCTCCGTTGCCGGCGTCGTTCGTTGCCGGGGGGAGTGGGGAGGGTGCGGGGAGCGGAAGCGTCCGTAGACTGAGGGCATGAGTTCCGAGCCGCAGGGCGCTCCCGATTCCGCACCCGAACACGGTGCCGCTGAGCCGACACTCGCGCGCGGCTGGCGTGCCGTGGGCAAGGGGGCGGACAGCGTGCACACCGAAGGTGAGCCCGTCACCGACCCGCCCGCCGCGACAGCCGATGACGACGACAGCGAGGCGAAGTCGTTCGCGGGCGATGAGGTCGTGCACGACGACCAGCCCGTGGAAGCCGGAAACGGCGCCCTGCTGGGCATCGGCATCCTCGCGGGCGTCTATCTGCTCTACGTGATCGGCTGGTTCATCGGCGGCAATCGCCTCGACGTGGTGGGCGATCTCCTGCTGGCCAACGGCCCGATCTACACGATCGTGAAGTGGACCGCCATCGCGGCTCCGGCGGTCTGGTTCACCGTGGTGTTCGTGCTGACCCTGCGCAGTCGCACCTGGGTGCGCTTTGCCTGGCTGATCGCCGGCGTCGTACTCCTGGTGCCGTGGCCGTTCGTCATCAACTGGGAGAGCGCACTGATGGGAGGCGTCCAGTGAGCGAGCAGACGGTGAAGCCGGCCACGCGCGGTGCCGGGTCGTGGTTGCGGTGGACGGTGGCCGCGGTGTTCGGCCTCGTCTACTCCTTCGCGATCTGGGTGGCGATCTTCGCGCTCGTGCTGGCGTCACAGGGCAACACGGGACTGACCCCCGCAGGCGTCGGAGTGGGCCTCATGCCCGTGCTCTTCCCGGTGCTGGTCTACGCGGGCATTGTCGTGGTGGGACGGCGACTCTGGGTCTGGAAGCAGGCGCTCCTGTT
This sequence comes from Microbacterium sp. GXS0129, assembly GCF_044769785.1. Lineage (NCBI taxonomy): Bacteria > Bacillati > Actinomycetota > Actinomycetes > Micrococcales > Microbacteriaceae > Microbacterium > Microbacterium sp. GXS0129. The sequence continues at coordinate 1,337,237 of NZ_JBIZVZ010000001.1, forward strand.
CCTGGCGGGCTTCGCGCTGGTCGGTGTGTTCTGGCTGGACGTGGTGATGCTGCAGGTGGCCGCGCAGTCCTCCCTCGTCGGCGCGGGCTGAGCGCAGGGCGGGTCCGCGTCCCCGTCCCCGTCCCCGTCCCCGTCAGGGGAGAGTGTTTCGGGACCTCCGAGGGGCCCGGGGATCTGGGGGCGAGAAAAGTGATCCGGAATGCCGCACCGCGCACTCTGAGGCGCCGTGCTGGTGGGCCTTCAGCATTCTGCTCGCCTGAGCGCAAGTGCTGGATGCCGGGTGCTCGATTGCGCGCCCGCGCGGGTGCGTACTGAATGGTCCGGGAACGTCACGTGAACGAGAGCACCGGTGCCGAGACTGTAGGCTGACACCGATCGCGCCCCCGACGGCGTGCGGCGCATCGGCCCTCCCCATCACGCGAAAAACCGCATCGAAGGATACCTCTGTGACGAAGCCCGTCGTTCTTCTCGCCGAAAAGCTCTCGCCCGCCACGATCGACGCGCTCGGTCCCGACTTCGACGTCCGCGACGTCGACGGCACCGACCGGCCTGCACTGCTGTCGGCGCTGGCCGATGCGGACGCCGTGCTCATCCGATCGGCCACCCAGATCGACGCGGAGGCCCTCGCTGCCGCCCCGAAGCTCAAGGTGGTCGCCCGCGCGGGCGTGGGCCTGGACAACGTCGACATCAAGGCCGCCACGACCGCGGGCGTCATGGTGGTCAACGCGCCCACGTCCAACATCATCTCCGCGGCGGAGCTGACCATCGGCCACATCCTCTCGCTCGCTCGTCGCATCCCGGCCGCCCACGCATCGCTGTCGGCCGGTGAGTGGAAGCGCAGCTCCTTCACGGGCACCGAGCTGTTCGAGAAGACGCTGGGCATCATCGGCCTGGGTCGCATCGGTGCGCTCATCACCGCGCGCATGCAGGCGTTCGGCATGCGCGTCGTGGCTTACGACCCCTACGTCACCAGTGCTCGCGCCCAGCAGCTGGGTGTGGAACTGCTGAGCCTGGACGACCTGCTGGAGCAGTCGGACTTCATCACCATCCACATGCCGAAGACGCCGGAGACCACCGGAATGATCTCCACGGCTCAGCTGGCGGCGATGAAGAAGTCGGCGTACATCGTGAACGTGGCCCGCGGCGGGCTCATCGACGAGGCCGCGCTGGAGGCGGCACTCACATCGGGAGAGATCGCCGGTGCGGGCCTGGACGTGTTCAGCTCGGAGCCCCCGAAGGAGACGGGTCTGCTCGGACTGCCGAACGTCGTCGTCACCCCGCACCTGGGCGCGTCGACGGATGAAGCACAGGAGAAGGCCGGCATCTCGGTGGCCCGCTCGGTGCGTCTGGCACTCGGCGGCGAGCTGGTCCCGGACGCGGTGAACGTCGCCGGTGGCGCCATCGACCCCTATGTGCGTCCGGGCATCGCCCTGGTGGAGAAGCTCGGCCAGTTCTTCTCCGCGCTGGCGAAGTCGCCGCTGACGAGCCTGGACGTCGAGGTGCACGGCGAGCTCAGCGGCTACAACGTGGACGTCCTCAAGCTCGCGGCGCTCAAGGGCGTCTTCACCAACATCGTGAGCGAGTCGGTGTCGTACGTGAACGCGCCGCTGCTCGCAGACCAGCGCGGCATCGACGTGCGCCTGCTGGTGGATGACCAGTCCGACGAGTACCGCAACGTCATCACGCTCACGGGCGCCCTCTCCGACGGCACCCAGCTGTCGGTCTCCGGAACGCTCACCGGGCCGAAGCAGATCGAGAAGCTGGTCGGCATCAACGGCCTCGCCCTCGAGCTGCCCATCGAGAAGCACCACATCGTCATGGTCTACACCGACCGTCCCGGTATCGTCGCCGTCTACGGCCAGAAGTTCGGCGAGGCCGGCATCAACATCGCCGGCATGCAGATCGCCCGCCAGTCCGCCGGTGGACGTGCGCTGTCGGTTCTGACGGTCGACTCCCCGGTCTCGGACGAACTGCTGGAAGAGGTGAGCTCGGCCATCGACGCCGACGTGTTCCGTCAGATCGAGATCACCGAGGCCTGAGCCACGCTGCGTGCACGGCAGAGCCCGCCCCGGACGGGGCGGGCTCTGCCGCGTCTGCGGAAGCATCTCGGGGCGAGCTCGCCCATAGGGTGGAGTCATGGCAACCCCGCACTTCCGGCCCGTTCCCCATGCCCGTCCGGGAGATCGGATCGCCGTGCTGTCGCCGGCGTTTGCCGCGCCGGCGATCTCCGTCGAGGTGCACGAGCAGGCGCTTCGCCGTGTGCAGGAACTGACCGGACTGATCCCGGTCGAGTTCCCGACGACGCGGACGGCGGGGGTCAGCGCTCGCGCCCGGGCGCACGACGTGAATGCCGCTTTCGCTGATCCCGCGATCCGCGCCGTGATCGCGACGCTCGGCGGTGACGACCAGGTGACCGTCATCCCGCACCTCGACGCGGCCGTGATCGCCGCGGACCCGAAGCCATTCCTGGGGTACAGCGACAACACCAACCTCCACTCGTTCCTCTGGCGGCTCGGCGTGCGCAGCTTCTACGGCGGTTCCACCCAGGTGCACCTGGGGCCGGGCCCCGCCGTCGATCAGATCCACGCGCGGTCGCTCCGGGCGGCGCTGCTCGACGGCGGCGAGATCGAGCTGACGGAACCGGGGGAGTCGGAGGACTTCGGCCGGGAGTGGACCGACCCTCGGGCGCTGACCGAGTACGGCGATCGTGAGCGGACCGAGCCGTGGGCGTGGGCGGGCCCGGCCCGGGTGGTGAGCGGTCCGACGTGGGGTGGGTGCATCGAAGTGCTCGACCAGGTGGCACTGGCCGATCGGATGCCGTCCCTCGACGAACTGCGCGGGTCGATCCTCCTCCTGGAGACCAGTGAGACCCTGCCCGGCGCCGACGAGGTGCGCCGCTGGGTGCGTGGCCTCGGGGAGCGAGGTGTGTTGCAGGCTGTGAGCGGTGTGCTGGTCGCGCGACCGGTGGTGACCGATCGGGGAGTTCCTCTCCCGTCCGCGGCGGAACGCGCGCGGCTCCGGGCCGCACAACGCGAGGTGATCGTCGAGCAGATCGAGCGGTACAACCCCGACGCGGTCGTCTGCGTGGGAGTTCCGTTCGGTCACACGCGGCCGCAGTGGATCATCCCGCACGGTGGCATGGTGCGTCTGGACGGTGTGGCGAGGACGGTCACGGCGTCCTACGACTGAGGTGGGCGACGAGTGTGACGAGATGACCAGCCGGATGTCCCGCTCTTGGCTCTGGCATTCCGTACGGTGGCATGCGGCTGGACGGTGTGGTGAGGACGGTCACGGGGTCCTCAGATTGAATGGGCGACGAGTGGCTCGAGATGACCAATCGGATGTCCCGCTCTTGGCTCCGCCGTTCCGCACGGAGGCACCGTGTGGCTGGACGCTGTGGCGAGGGCGGTGACGGCGTCGTGCGACCGAGCCGCGGTCATCCGCGGGTTCAGTCGGCGAGTTTGCGGACGAGCGTGATCAGCGCGTCCATGTCGGCGATCTCCGCGACGGACCCGATCTCCAGCGCCTGATTGAAGTACACGCCGTCGGCCACCAGCATCACGAGGGTGAGCGCCGTGTCATCGGGCACGTGCGGGGCGAGGAAGGCGCGCCAGCTCTCGCGGAGGCGACGCAGCGCCTCCGTCGCGGTGGGGGAGCCCGACGTCGCCAGGCGTCCGACGGAGACGATGGCTCGATCCAAGGGTGAGTTGATGGTGGCCGAACTGCGGATGAAGGCGTCGACCACGCCGCCCGCCGACGCGGCCATCGCGTCGAGATCCTCGATGACGAGACGGTCCATCCGCTCGACGAGTGCCTCCTCCATCGCGGACTTCGATCCGAAATGGTAGAGCAGGCCGCCCTTCGAGACACCCGCAGCGCGCGCGGTGGCATCCATCGTGGCGGCGCGCTCACCGTCGTCGATGAGCAGCGACTCGAAGGCGTCGAGCACCTTCTCACGCGCGTGCGGGGGTCGTGCCATGCCCAGCATCCTCTCATGCGGATTGATTACTGTACCGTCTGGACGGTATAACAGTACCCACCGGATCGCCATCGCGCTCCGGTGCCGCTACAGAACAGGGGAGCCTGTTCACGAAACCGAGGAAGAAATGTCTGTCGACACCCACGCCCTGCGTGCCGATATCGAGACGGGCCGGGTCACCTGGCGCGGATGGGTCGCGCTCGCGATCCTCATGCTGCCGGTGCTGCTGGTCTCGGTCGACAACACCGTGCTGACCTTCGCACTGCCTGACATCGCCATCTCTCTGCAGCCATCGGCCATCGAGCAGCTGTGGATCATCGACGCGTACTCGCTCGTGCTCGCGGCGCTTCTGGTGACGATGGGAACGCTCGGCGACCGCTTCGGTCGCCGCCGGCTGCTGCTCATCGGAGCGATCGGGTTCACGGTCGTCTCCGCGCTGGCGGCTTTCGCGCCTTCCGCGGGGTGGCTGATCGCGGCGCGTGCGCTGATGGCCATCTTCGGTGCCATGCTGATGCCGTCGACGCTGTCGCTGATCCGCACCATCTTCACCGACGCGGTCCAGCGGCGGCTCGCGATCGCCATCTGGGCGGCGGGCTTCTCCGCAGGCGCCGCGCTCGGACCGATCGTCGGTGGTTTCCTCCTGGAGCACTTCTCCTGGGGCTCCGTGTTCCTCATGGCCGTGCCGGTCATGATCCCGCTGCTGATCCTTGCGCCGTTCCTCGTGCCCGAGACGCGCGACCCCAACCCTGGCCGTATCGACCCGATCAGCATCGCGCTGTCGATCGCGACAATGGTGCCGGTCGTGTACGGCATCAAGGAGCTCGCGGTCGAGGGACTGCTCTCGCCGGCGCCGATCCTGTTCGTGGTGGGTCTGGGCTTCGGGTGGCTGTTCGTTCGTCGGCAGCTGCGCGCGGATGTCCCCATGCTGGACATGAAGCTGTTCCAGACGCCCCGCTTCACGGGTGCCATCCTCGTGAATATGCTCAGCGTGTTCGCTCTGGTGGGCTTCCTGTACTTCGTTTCGCAGCACCTGCAGCTCATCCTCGGTCTCTCGCCGATGGCCGCAGGCTTCGCGCTGGTCCCGGGCCTGGTGGTCATGATCGTGGCGGGTCTCGTCGTCGTTCCGATCGCGCAGCGCGTGGCGCCTCGCGTCATCGTGCCCGTGGCCCTGCTGTTCTCCATCGCGGGCTTCGTCCTGTCCGCACTCGCATCGCAGGAGGGTGCGCTGCTCACCCTGGTGATCGCGTTCGTCCTGCTCGGCATTGGCATCGGCATGGCCGAGACGGTGTCGAACGATCTCATCCTGGCCAGCGCACCGCCGGCCAAGGCGGGTGCCGCCAGTGCCGTCTCGGAGACCGCATACGAACTGGGCGCCGTACTCGGAACCGCCGTGCTCGGAGGACTGCTCACCGCGCTCTACCGGACCAACCTCATCATCCCGGACGGCGTGGGGCAGGATGCCGCCGATGCCGCCCGGGAGACGCTCGCCGGTGCCATGGTGACCGCCGACGAGATCGGCGGGGCCGTCGGCGATCAGCTGCGCCTCGCCGCCGCTCACGCGTTCGACTCGGGTGTGCTCACCACGGGCCTCATCGGCGCAGGACTCGTGGTGATCGCGGCGGTCATCGCGGCCACTACGCTGGGAGGGAAGTCCGTCGCACACTCCGACGCGGAGTGATGCCGCCCTGAGGAGAGCAATGTCGCGTGTCGTGAAGCTGGCCGTCATCCCCGGTGACGGGATCGGCCCCGAGGTGGTCGCCGAAGCCGAGAAGGTGCTGGATGCGGTCACGGCCGAGTCCGGCGTCACTTTCGAGAAGACCCGGTTCTCCCTCGGTGCCGCGCGCTATCTCGAGACGGGCGACACGCTCACCGACGAGGACCTTGCGGCGATCGCCGAGAACGACGCGATCATCCTCGGTGCGGTCGGCGGGGTCCCCGGTGACCCGCGTCTGAAGGACGCCAACATCGAGCGCGGGCTGCTGCTCAAGCTGCGCTTCACGCTGGACCATTACGTCAACCTCCGCCCCTCGCGCCTGTACCCGAACTCGGCCAGCCCGCTGGCGAACCCGGGCGACATCGACTTCGTCGTGGTGCGCGAGGGCACGGAGGGGCCGTACGTCGGCAACGGCGGCTCGATCCGCCGCGGCACGCCGCAGGAGATCGCGAACGAGGTCAGCGTCAACACCGCCTTCGGTGTCGAGCGCGTGGTCCGTTACGCGTTCGAGCTGGCCGAGCGCCGCCGCCACAAGCTCACGCTGGTGCACAAGACCAACGTGCTGACCTTCGCCGGCGGCATCTGGCAGCGCATCGTCAACGAAGTGGCGTCGGAGCACCCCGACGTGGCCGTAGACTACTTGCACGTCGATGCGGCAACGATCTTCCTGGTCACGAACCCGTCCCGCTTCGACGTGATCGTCACCGACAACCTGTTCGGTGACATCCTGACCGATCTGGCAGGTGCCGTCACCGGAGGCATCGGCCTCGCCGCCTCGGGGAACATCAATCCCGATGGCACCTTCCCGTCGATGTTCGAGCCCGTGCACGGTTCGGCGCCCGACATCGCGGGCCAGCAGAAGGCGGATCCCACCGCTGCGATCGGTTCCATCGCCCTCCTGCTCGACCACCTGGGGCTCGAGGACGAAGCACGTCGCGTGAACGACGCGATCGAGGCGGACGTCGCCGCACGCGGCGACCAGCCTCGCACCACGACTCAGATCGGCGATGCCATCGCCGAGCGCGTTCGGGCGTAGCCTGAACCCGCGCAGAACGCTTCTTCGAACCAGGATGTGACATGACCACTTCTCCCACCCTCGAATTCCAGGTGACCCGCAACCTCGCGGCCAAGACCGACGCCCAGCGCGACGAGATCCTCGCCAACCCCGGCTTCGGGCAGCACTTCACCGATCACATGCTCGACGTCTGCTGGTCGGAGACCGGGGGCTGGCACCGTCCCCGCGTGCAGCCCTACGGTCCGATCTCGCTCGACCCCGCGGCATCGGTGCTGCACTACGGCCAGGAGATCTTCGAGGGCATCAAGGCGTACCGCCATGCCGACGGCTCCATCCACACCTTCCGTCCGCTGGAAAATGCCCGTCGGCTGCAGCGCTCGGCTCGCCGCATGGCGCTGCCGGAACTGCCTGAGGAGATCTTCGTGCAGTCGCTGCGCGAACTGATCGCGGTCGACGGCTCGTGGGTGCCCTCCGGCGAGGACCAGTCGCTCTACTTCCGTCCGTTCATGTTCGCCAAGGAGGCCTTCCTCGGTGTCCGCCCGGCGAAGAAGGTGGCTTACTACCTGATCGCGAGCCCCGCCGGCGCTTACTTCTCTGGTGGCGTGAAGCCCGTCAAGATCTGGCTGAGCGAGGACTACGCCCGCGCCGGAAAGGGAGGCACGGGGGCCGCCAAGACAGGCGGGAACTACGCATCGAGCCTGGTCGCCCAGGCGGAGGCCAGCGCCAACGGCTGCGACCAGGTGGTCTTCCTCCGCGACGGCAACGTCGAAGAGCTCGGCGGCATGAACGTCGTGTTCGTGATGAAGGACGGTACCGTCGTGACCCCCGAGTCCGACTCGATCCTCCAGGGCATCACGCGCGATTCCATCCTGCAGCTGGCGGAGGACCGCGGTCACACCGTCGAGCGGCGGGACGTGTCCCTGGACGAGTGGCGCGAGGGTGTTCGATCCGGCGACATCGTCGAGGTGTTCGCGTGCGGCACCGCCGCCGTGCTGAGCCCGATCGGACTGCTCAAGGGTGCCGGCTTCGAGGACGAGCAGCCGCTGGGCGAGCTCGCCACGAGCCTGCGTCAGGAGCTCACCGACATCCAGTACGGTCGCGCAGCCGACAAGCACGGCTGGCTCGTGCGCCTGGACGCCTGAGAGCCGGAACACCGCGGCGGAGCGCTGAGGACAGGCGTGGCGCTGAGGACAGGCGTGGCGCTGAGGACAGCCGTGGCGCTGAGGACAGGCGTGGCGCTGAGGACAGCCGAGACGCTGAGGACAGGTGGAATGGGGCCCGTGCCTTCGTTTGAGACGGAGGCGCGGGCCCCATCCCGTGTACGGCGGGGCGATAGGCTGGCGAGGTGAGGATCGCACGTTTTAGCCACCAGGACGCCATCAAGTACGGCATCGTCGACGACACCGATCTCGTGGTGCTCGCCGGCGACCCGATGTTCGCCGGATTCGACACGACGGGGGAGCGGGTGCCGCTGTCGGACGCGGCACTGCTGGCGCCGGTGATCCCGCGCTCGAAGGTGGTGGCCGTGGGCCGCAACTACGCCGACCACGCTGCGGAGTTCGGCAATGACGTGCCGGCCGAGCCGCTGCTCTTCCTGAAGCCGAATACCGCCGTCATCGGCCCGGGTGACGCGATCGTGCGCCCGAACGCGCTGTCGGAGCGGGTGGAGTTCGAGGGAGAGCTCGCCGTGGTGATCGGCCGCATCGCGAAGAACGTGACGGCGGAGAACGCGCTGGATTACGTGTTCGGCTACACGATCGGCAACGACGTGACGGCCCGCGATCTGCAGCGCAGCGACGGCCAGTGGTCCCGCGCGAAGGGATTCGACACCTTCTGCCCGCTGGGTCCCGCGATCGAGACCGAGTTCGACCCGACGGCGGGCGTGCTCACCGCCAAGGTCAACGGTGACATCAAGCAGCAGGCTCCGCTGAGCGATATGGTGCACGGCGTGGCCGCGATCATCGCTCACGCGTCCGCGGCGTTCACGCTGCTGCCGGGGGACGTCATCCTCACCGGCACCCCCGCCGGCGTCGGTCCGCTCGTTGCGGGCGACGTGGTGGAGGTCGACATCACCGGTCTGGGGATCCTGCGCAACACCGTCCGCGACGCATCGTGACGCGTCGTCCGGTACTTCGCCACGCGGCACCGGTCGCCCGATGACCGCGCTTGCGTCGCTCGATGACGCGACGATCGCACGGATTCAGTCGCGGACCGTGCGCACGCTGGCCGTCGGGCAGGTCCTCGGCGGCATCGCGTTCGGCGCCACGGTCTCCCTCGGTGCGCTGCTGGCGAAGGACATCACCGGTCAGGACGCGCTGTCCGGTTTCGCCACGGCATCGGTCACGCTGGGTGCCGCACTCGCGGCGATCCCGCTGGCGCGACTCGCCGCCCGCCGCGGACGACGTATCGCGCTGACGCTCGGCAACCTGCTCGCCCTTGTCGGCATCGCGATCGTCATCTCTGCGGCGGCGTCGGCCACCTTCTGGCTCTTCCTCGTCGGTGTTGTCCTCATCGGCACCGGGAACGCGGGAAACCTGCAGTCCCGCTTCGCCGCCACCGACCTCGCCACACCGGCCCGGCGTGGCCGCGAGCTGTCGGTCGTGGTCTGGGCGACCACCATCGGCGCCGTTGCAGGCCCCCTGCTCCTCGGGCCGGGGGAAGCCGTCGGGCGGATGCTCGGGATGCCGGTGCACACCGGTTCCTACCTCTTCTCCCTCGTCGCGCAGGTGGCAGCGTTCCTGCTCTACATCGTCGCGCTGCGGCCCGACCCGCTGCGGATTGCGCAGCAGCGCGACGCGGCCGCCCCTGCGGCCACCGGCGGGGCCTTCGTCGACCGGCCCCGAGTTGCGCGATATGCCGTATTCGCCGTGGCAGCCTCGCACACCGTGATGGCTTCGGTGATGGCCATGACGCCGGTGCACCTGCAGCACATGACGATGGGCGACGCGACCGTGATCGTGGGGATCACGATCGCCGCGCACGTCGCGGGCATGTACGGTCTCTCGCCGGTCTTCGGCTGGTTGTCGGACCGGTTCGGGCGTATCGCGGTGATCCTTCTCGGTCAACTGCTGCTCGCCGGTGCGCTGGTGGCCGCGTTCGTGGGCAGCGAGTCCCACGCCGGTGTGCTGGTCGCGCTCGTGCTGCTCGGGCTCGGCTGGAGTGCGGCGACGGTGGCGGGGAGCACGCTGCTCACCGAGGCGTCCTCACTCGAACGGCGCCCGCGTCGGCAGGGTCTCAGCGACTCGCTCATGAGCCTCTGCGCGGCCGTTGGCGCGGTGCTCGCCGGGCTCGTGCTGCAGGCGGTGGAGTATCGGGGCCTCGCGGTGGTCGCGCTCGTGCTCGTGATCGCCGTGACCGTGGTGTCGCCCTTCGCGCTGCGCGTGCGCGACCCGCGGGCCTGACCGGGGGTCGGAGGGCGGCGGAGCGTGGAGCGCGCTCAGCTCATGGGGCGCAGCACGGCGCCGTCGACGGCGGGCAGGTGGAGCGCGAGTGCGTGCTCGCCGCCCACGTCGAACGTCTGCTCGCTCGGCAGCAGCCGGCTGTGATCGCGAATCGGGTCTGCGGTTCCGGGGTTTCGCAGGTACACCGGATGAGCACCGGATGACACCTGGAGACGCAGCCGGTGTCCGGCGGCGAAACGGTGGGCCAGGGAGGCGAGCTGCAGGACCGTGTGCGTACCCGCCTCGGGGTTTCGCCGGATGTAGCCATCGGTGACCGTGCGAGAGCGCCCCCGCTCGTCCACGTCGCAGAGCCGAACGAACAGATCGACGCGAGGGTTGGTGGAGGTCAGTGTGATCTCGACCCGCGGTTCGCCGATGATGAGAAGGTCGTCGTCGAGCGGGTCGGACGTGAACAGCACGACGTCCGATCGAGCCTCCCGGCGACGCTGGATCCGATAGCCCGAGGCGAACGGGCCGAGGGTGCGACCGCCTTCGCTCGGTGTGGGATCAGCCGGGTCGTAGCGGTACGACAGCGGTGTGGCCCGCTCATCGGGAGCGCCTGGGCGCAGACCGCCGGCTGCGGTCGCCGCCCACACGCGGGACTCGGCGGGCGGCGGCCACGAATCCAGCTCCCGCCAGCCGATGCCGCCGGTGACCTCGATGCGCACGTCCGGGAGCCGATCCAGTGAGTCGAAGGAGACCAGCGCATCGCGCACGCCCATGACGGAGGTCTCGGGTGCACCGTGGAGCCAGTCGCCGATCGCCAGCTTCGCGGGGACGCCTCCCGCGACCAGGGCCGCATGATCCTTCAGCTGCTCCTGCAGGAACAGGTCACGCCACCCCGCCACGAGCGCCACGGGCGGAATGCTTGCGAGATCCTGGGCGAAGTGGAGCGGTTCCCACCAGGGGTCGTCACGCTGCGAATGCTCCACCCAGTCGCGGAAGAACCGGGGATCTGTCCCCACCGCCGCCTGGGCGGCTTCCGCAGGCGGAACCGTGAGGGATCCGCGGCGGAGAGCGCACGCCGCGCGCAGAATCATCCCGATGCGCGCGAGAAGCGGACGCTCCTGCATGCGCAGCGCGAAACTCCACGCCACGGTGGTGTCGATCGCGAAGCCGCCTCCCGGATAGATGATCCCGTCGTCGAACCGGCGAGCCGACACAGCGATGCCCATCGCGTCGGGGCGGTCGGGTCCGTCGCAGAGGGCCCATTGCGTGACACCGAAGTAGCTTCCGCCCCAGGTGTGTACCCGCCCGGTGGCCCAGGGCTGGGCGCGCAGCCAGGTGAGCGTGCTCTGACCATCGGCGACCTCGTCGTGCAGCGGGCTGAATTCGCCCTCCGATCCGAACGTCCCACGGCAGCTCTGGACGATCACGTGGTGTCCGCGTTCGGCGATGAACTTCGCGACCCCGGCGATGCCATCCCTCCCGTACGGGGTGCGGATGAGGAGAGTGCTGTCTGCGGCATCGGGGGCATGCCAGTGATCCGTGAGGAGCGCAGCGCCGTCGTGAGCGCGCACCGGGATGTCGCGGTCGCGCTGCACCTCCGGGTGGGTCGCCGGCGGCATGCCCTCGCTGCGGGCGAGGCGACGATACTCCTGTGCAGCGACGCGCGTCAGCCGCGGGCCCCGGCCGCTCAACGCACGCTCCGTACGCGCGTGACGGCGAACGCGGCGATGAGTGCCATCAGGAACGCCGCCACATAGAGAGCCGCGAAGTTCTCGCCGGTGTCCGAGCCGATGCGGGTGAGGAAGAATCCGAGCACAGGCACGACGATACCGGGAAGCAGATATGCCAGCGCCACAATGCCGAGGTCCTTTCCGGCGTCCTCGATCGCGGGCAGTGTCTCCGTCATCAGAGCCACATCCGCGGCGATGTAGGCGCCCTGGCCCGCACCCACGATGGCGATTCCCACGAGGAACATCGCGATGTCACCGAACGCGATCGCCACGATCAAACCGGCGGCACTGGTCAGCGCCCCGATGATCACGGTGGGCTTGCGCCGCCCCGTGCGGTCGGAGATGACACCGAAGACGAAGGCGAGCAGCAGGTTGCAGAGGGTGAATGCGCCGGTGGCCTGAGCCTGGATCGAGGCGATCTGCGCCGGATCGTCAATGCCGAACCGGCTGGAGATCGTCAGGTAGAGGTAGTTGGTGACCGAGACGATCGAGGCGGTCATGAAGAAGCGGCAGATCCATGCCCAGGCGAAGTCGGGGTGACGACGCGGGTTGAGCCAGAAGGTGTCCAGAACGGCCCGCCAGTTCAGAGCGGACGCGGGCTCCGTGCGGTGCAGGTCATCCAGCGTGAAGAACAGCGTCATCGCCAGGAGGACGGACACGCCGCCGGGAACGAGGAACATGGCCGCTTGCCCCCACGACGCCACGATGCCGGTGACCGCGACGCCGGTCAGGATGCCGATGGTGGTGGCTGCGCCCGTCACCGCGGACATGATGGCCCGGATCCGCCGGCGGATCTGGTCGGCGAACAGGGTGTGGATGGTCATCGAGACGGCGCCCCACCCGGTGAGCCCCAGGACCGCTCCGATGCTCAGCGTGACGAGGGAGGGAGCGAGTGCCTCGATCATGAAGCCCAGGAGCGCGATCACGGACCCGTACAGGATCCAGGGACGGCGCAGGCCCCAGCGCGAGAGCGAACGGTCGCTCAGCCGGCCGAACAGCGGTGTGGTGATCAGGATCGCGACCCCGCCGAGCGTCAGCACGAAGCTCAGGTCGCCGGTGGCGGTGTCCGGACTCCACTCCTTGAGCAGCTGCGGCACGGCCACCCCCGCCATGCCCTGTGCGAGTCCGCTCGCAAGCCAGGTGAGGAAGAAGGCGATCCAGAACGCGGGGGACTGACGCGAGCCCGGAATCTCGTCGGCGGGCGGGGTGGCAAGGGGTGTTGATGTGCTGGTGCTGGCGGTGGTGTTGGTGCTGGTGCTGGTGCTGGTGCTGGTGCTGGTGGTGGTGCTGGTGCTGGTGCTGGGGGTGATCGCCGCGGTGGGTGTAATTGTTGCGGGGTGTGGGAGAGTCGATGTCGCCGTGGGCGGTGCGGTGGGTTCCGTCGTCGTTTCGGGATGTGGGGGAGCCGAGCTCGCAGTGGGTGGTGCGGTGGGGTCCGTCGCCGTTGCAGTGGGGTCTGTCGTCGTTGCGCGATGCGGGGAAATCGATGGGGTGCGCCGGCGTACCCGGGTCGCCGCGGGTGGAGGGGCGGTGTCCGTGATCGCGTCTCGCTCGGGATCCGGCCGGTCGCGCTGCTCCGGTGGGAATGGCATGTCTTCTCCTCATCGTCGGGGTCGAGGCCAGGCCGGATCGGAAGGGTGCCGCACGGTCGGGATCTGGTGAGTGTATGCGCGTACATTTCCAGGCGTCAAGTGGCATAGAGTGGGACGACCCGAGAGAGGAGCCCGATGCGATCCGCGAATGTGTACGACGTGGCAGGGGCCGCGGGCGTGTCCACGGCGACGGTCTCCCGGTACTTCCGCGCGCCGGACAAACTCAGCGCCTCGACGCGGGAACGGGTGCGACGAGCCGTCGCGGAACTCGGCTATCTTCCCAGCGGCAGCGCGCGTGCCCTCGCGGAGCGCCAGACCGGGGCCATCGGCGTGTACTCCTTCAGCGGACACGAACCCGACGAGGTGTGGGAGCCGTCGGCCGCGACGAATGGCCTGCAACCGGATCGCGCGGGCGAGGAGGACATCGTCGTGCGCGTGGCTGGTCAGCGGCGGCGTCCTCGCCTGTTCCCGCTGTTCGCCGATGAGGTGCTCCGCGGTGCGGAGATCGAGTGCACGGTGCGACGCACACCGCTCGTGGTGGGCTGGCAGCCCGGCACGAGCGTCGGAGTCGAGCTGGAGGAGATCGCTCGGCGCGTCGACGGCGTCGTCGTGCTGCCGTCGACCGTCGACGACGAGGCGGTCGCGCAGCTCAGCCGGACGAAGGCGGTTGTGCTGGTCGCTCAGCCGGCACCGCGCGACGTCATCGCGGACGCGGTGGTCATCGACAACGAAGGTGCCATGCGGGCACTCGTCGAGCATCTCATCGAAGAACATGCGGTGGACTCCTTCTGGTACGCCGGATCGGATGTCGGGCACGAGCACGAGGCTCGCCGTCGAGGGTGGGAGGCGGCTCTGGATGCGCGGGGGCTCCGCGCCGACACGCCGGACATCACAGACGGAGGCTCGCGCGCGGCAGCGCGCGCGGTGATCGCGGATCTGCTCCGATCGCTGGTGCCCCCGCGCGCGATCGTCTGCGCGAGTGATCAGACCGCGCTCGGTGTCATGGAGGCGCTCCACGACGCCGGGTTGCAGGTTCCCGAGGATGTCGTGGTCACCGGTTTCGACGGGATCGACGCCGGAGAGTTCGCGAGGCCGACGCTCACCACCATCCGGCAGCCCATGGAAGCGCTCGGGCGGACCGCGGTGAGCCTGCTGGCGTCGCGCCTGGAGGCCCCCGACACCGCCGCGCGTGTGGTGCGCCTGCCGGTGGAGCTGGTGCTTCGCGCGTCCTGCGGCTGTACTTCGGTGGATGGGGGTTCGTCCTGACCACGGGGCGTGAGCGGCGCGGCGGATAGAATATGAGGTGATGTCGACTTCACCTGATCCCCGCACCACGACCGCCTCCGGCGCGGACGTGCGCGTGCGCTTCTGCCCGTCACCCACCGGTCTGCCGCACGTCGGCATGGTGCGCACCGCCCTGTACAACTGGGCGTACGCCCGTCACACCGGCGGCAAGCTCGTGTTCCGCATCGAGGACACCGACGCCGCCCGCGACAGCGAGGAGAGCTACCGCCAGCTCGTGGACGCGCTCACCTGGCTCAAGATCGACTGGGACGAGGGGGTCGAGGTCGGCGGTCCGCACGCTCCCTATCGCCAGTCCGAGCGCAAGCACATCTACGCCGAGGTCCTGCAGAAGCTGATCGACGCGGGTGTGGTGTATGAGAGCTACTCCAACGCGGAGGAGATCGACGCGCGCAATGAGGCGGCGGGGCGGGCCAAGCAGCTGGGCTACGACAACTACGATCGCGATCTGACCGACGAGCAGAAGGCAGCCTTCCGTGCCGAGGGCCGCGAGCCCGCGTACCGCCTCCGGGTTCCCGACGGCGACTTCACCTATGTCGACCTGATCCGCGGCGAGGTCACCTTCCCCGCCGGGTCGTTCCCCGACTTCGTGATCGTGCGGGCCGGAGGCCACGCGCTGTACACGTTCACCAATCCGGTCGACGACGCCCTCATGGGCATCACCCATGTCATTCGCGGTGAGGACCTCATGCCTTCGACCGCGCGCCAGCTCGCCCTCTACGGCGCGCTGATCGATGCAGGCGTCACCGATTTCGTACCGCGCTTCGGGCACATGCCGCTGGTACTCGGAGAGACCGGCAACAAGAAGCTGTCCAAGCGCGACCCGCAGGCGGATCTCTTCCTCCAGCGCGATAAGGGCTTCATCCACGAGGGTCTGCTCAACTACCTGGCGCTGCTGGGATGGTCGATCGGGCCGGACCGCGACATCTTCTCCCTTGAGGAGTTCACCGCAGCGTTCGACATCGCCGACGTGAACCCGAACCCTGCCCGATTCGATCAGAAGAAGGCCGAGTCGATCAACGGCGATCACATCCGCCGTCTCGATGTCGAGGACTTCACGGAGCGCTCGATCGCGTACATGACGGCCGCCGGCGTGTGGTCGGAGCCCACACCGGCGCAGCGCGCGCTGTTCGCGAAGGCGACGCCGCTGGTGCACGAGCGCGTGCAGCTGCTCGGCGAGGTGCCCGGCATGCTCTCGTTCCTCTTCTCTGACTCGGTAACGTATGAGGCCGACGCGATGAAGGGGCTCCCCGCCGATGCGCCGATGGTGCTGACCGCGTGCATCGGGGCTCTCGAGGTCGTCCCGGAGGCGGACTTCGATGCCGCCCACATTCAGGAGGCGCTCGCCGCGGCCCTCGTCGACGAGCTCGGACTCAAGCCCCGCGTCGCATACGGACCGCCGCGCGTGGCCATCACGGGCCGGCGCGTCTCGCCCCCGTTGTTCGAGTCGATGGAGCTGCTCGGCAAGCCGGAGACGCTTCGCCGGCTGGACGCGCTGGCGAACGAGCTGACGCAGGCCGACTGACCGCCGTGGCGGACGGACTCGACGAGATCGCGGCCGGGCTCTGCTCCGGTCCGCTCGCCGAGTTCGTCTCGTCACGCGCAGCGCGTGCTGCTCGCACCGAGGACCCGGAACTGGCGCGCCGAATCCGGGCGCTGCGCAAGCCGAGCGTGGGCGCGTGGGTGGTGAACGTGTTCGCGCGTCGGCGCGCCGCGCACCTAGCCGAGGCGCTGAGCCTCGCCGCGGATCTGCGCGAGGCGCAAGAACATCTCGATGCGGCGGCTCTCACCGAGCTCAGCCGTCAGCGTCGCGCTCTGACACGGCAACTGGCGCAGGAGGCGGTGAAGCTCGCCGAGTCGCAGGGGGAGCGGGTCACGGCAGCCACCGCCGAGTCTGTGCATCAGACGATCTCCGCGGCGTTCTTCGACCCGCAGGCTGCCGCGGCCGTGGCCTCCGGTCGGCTGATCCGCACCCTGGAGCCGAGCACAGGGCCTGCGGATCTGAG
This sequence comes from Microbacterium sp. GXS0129, assembly GCF_044769785.1. Classification (NCBI taxonomy): domain Bacteria; kingdom Bacillati; phylum Actinomycetota; class Actinomycetes; order Micrococcales; family Microbacteriaceae; genus Microbacterium; species Microbacterium sp. GXS0129. Next base: position 1,353,964 of record NZ_JBIZVZ010000001.1, read on the forward strand.
TGATGCCGTCGCCGGGAGCGCGCCCGACCTCACTGTGGCGAACCCGCCGCCGACGGATGAGCTCGCCGAGCGGCGACGCCGCCGTGCCGCCGAGGCCGCGGTGCGCGATGCTGAGAGAGCGCGGGAGCGGGCCGACCGCGTCCTTGCCGACCTGATCAAGCACACGCAGGATGCACAGGCGCGCGCGGACGCTCTCGCCGACCGCGTGGCACAGCTCGAGGCCGACCTCGAGCGCACCCGCGCCGCCCTCGACGCCGCGCGGTCCGTCGTCGAGGAGGCCGAACGCCAGCAGGGAGATCGAGCTCAGGAGGCGCGAAGGGCGCACGAACAGGAGGCGGCAGCGCGTGCTGCGCTGGAGCGTCCAGAGAGCTGAGGTATGCCGGGGATGCGCCGGGGGCCGGCATATCCGGGCCACGCCACAAATGAGAAGGCCCCCGGTTTCCCGGGGGCCTTCATAACGCTGGGGTACCTGGACTCGAACCAAGAACAACTGAACCAGAATCAGCCGTGTTGCCAATTACACCATACCCCACCGGTTATCGACCGGCGTCGCAACGTGTTCTAGCTTAGACCACGCGTGCGCACGGGCCAAACCGAGAGTGCATCCCGCGCGCGTCACAGCAGGGGGCACGTGCGGTCGCTGTGAAAGGATGACCGGGTGAGGCTCTCTGGTTCCCCCGCACTGGTCATCGCAGCATTGAGCGTGGTCGCGCTCACCGGATGCTCGGCATCGCCTGTGCCGGCATCACCGGGGACCGCACCCACCGCGGAGGCGAACGCGCCCGCGGGTTCGGCGGCGACTGCATCGTCCGAGCCGAGCACGGGGGAGACCCCCGGCACCGAGGCATCGGTCGCCGCGGCGATCACGTGCGCAGACATTGAGCCGCTCGCCGCGTCGATCACAGGCAACTTCACGCTCTCCGCGGCGGACTCGGTGGAGGGGGCTGAGGGGACGACATGCGTGTGGACCAATGAGGCGATCACGTCCGGCTCCACGGATATCGCCGACTATGCGGCACTGTCGGTTGGCATCGACGATCTGGCGTGGACAGCACAGGAACTCAGCACCCTGCCGGGCGCCACCGATGATCCGCGCGCGGGTGCGCTGGGGGGCCGGGTTCTGATCCTCGGCTCCGGTGAGACCTTGGGGGAGGTCGGTTCGGTTCAGATTCTCTCCCCGCGCGGCTCGGTCACGATCGTCGCCACGGGCACTCTGCTGACGGCGGCTCCCGACACGGCCATCCCGGTGGACGCAGTGATCGACGTCGCTGCGGCCGTCGCGGCGTTGCGCGCTTAGCCGCGGCCGCCGGACCACCACGCGTCATCCGCGGGGCGGGCACGCCTCGAACACGTACTCCGCGGAATCGGGGGTGTGAAGGTCCCGATCGCGCAGGATCATGAGCGTCGGAGAATCTGCGTCGGCGCACATCTGCGCGAAGGACCGGGGCAGCTCGTCGGTGTACTCGATGTCCAGCACGGCATCGCCGTACACGTCGCGATAGGCCGGGCATTCCTCGTAGGCGGCGCACTCCTCGGTCACCGCGAAGTCGAAGCCGGCATCCGCGCGCAGTCGGGCGGCATGCTCGGCGGTGTTCTTCTGGCCGACCGCGAGACCCGCGTCATGGGCCACATCTGACAGCATCCGGGCCAGATCGATGTTGTCCTCCAGGCTCAGCGCCTCCGCTGACCGGGTGAAGCTGTCGAGGTTGTCGAACTCGACCGCCTGGAACCCGTCATCGGCACATCCGCGCAGCCACGGCGCGACCACGGCGACGATCGCGGCGCGGCGGTCGGGGGTGGAGGTGTCCAGCAGCACCTCGTCGGGCCAGTCGGGATCGTGGACGAGGTCGCCCTCGTCATCGGTGAGAAGCACGGACGAGGGCCAGGAGCCGGCCTCGCCCGGCTGGGTCTGGAACGCGTTCACGTAGCAGATCGAGTAGGCGTCCGGCGCGGGCGGTGCCGTGCGGTCCCGCGCCACGATACCGACGCCGGGGCCGAGCTCGTACGGACCGCCCAGCTGGTAATCGAACGTCGTTGTCTCGGGCCACGGAGTTCCGGCGCCGGCAATGTCGCCGACGTCGGATCCCGTCGCAGCGCAGCCGGAGAGCAGCAGCACCGTTCCGAGCGCGGCGATGGTGATCACGGGGCGGAGGGCGGACACGGATCCAGCCTAGGCGCGGCGACGTACGCGCGCTTTGGCAGCCGCGGCGCGTGCTCGATCTCGGCGCGTGGTGTGTGGCAGGACCCCGTGATCTGCTGGTGGCTCGAACGGGGCGCGTCACGTGACGCTGCGTGACCGGTGATTGCGGCAGATGAAAAACACGCCGCCACGCCCGCGCCGTCGGCGCTGTACTGGAGCTCTGCGAAGCCGTCCCCTCAGAGGAGCCCGTCATGACACGTACCGCCCACGCCGCCCCAGCCCTGCTCGACCACATCGTCATCGCGGGTCCCGACCTCGCCGGCGTGATCGCCTGGTTCGCAGAACGCACGGGGGTGACCGCCGCACCGGGCGGTGCCCACCCGACCGGCACGGCGAACGCCCTCGTCGCGCTCACCGTCGACGGCCAGCGCGTTCCTCACTACATCGAGCTGATCGGTCCGAACCCGGAGGTCGAGCACGAGGGGCCGGTGACCACGTTCGGCATCGACGGGCTGGACGCACCCCGCATCGTCACGTACGCCGTGCACCCCGACGACATCGAGCAGGCTGTCGCGTCCTCGCGCGCCCGCGGCTACGACCCGGGCGAGATCTGGGACCTGTCGCGTCGTCGGCCCGACGGCGAACTGCTGGAGTGGCGCCTGACGCGCGGAAGCGGGGACTTCGCGGTTCCGTTCCTCATCGAGTGGGGGAACACCCCGCAGCCCGGTCTGAGCGATATCCCCACGATCGAACTGGTGAGCTTCGAGCGAGTGGTGGCCGACGACGCGGCGCTGTCCGCGGTGCATGATGCCCTCGGCCTCGGTGACGATGCGCTTGTTCCGCTCGTGACCGGCGATGCGGACTCCTACCGGCTCACGCTGCGAAACGCCCAGGGCGACGAGGTCGTGCTGTGACCCTGCACGATACGGATCTGCTGGCACCCGCGGACGAGGTGACGGCGTCCGCCCGACGGGCCGGCACCTCGGAGCACGCGCTGCAGACGGCCCTGGACTGGCACGTGCGCACCGCGCGACCGGTGGAGGCGGTCAGCGTCGTCGAGCAGTCGGCACACGCGGGCGCCGGGGACGGCGTCGTGGCGGAGCTGTCACGGCGGTTCGACGAGTCGGCACCGGTGTTGCAGCAACTCGCCATCGATCTGCACGATGATCCCGAGATCGGTTTCGCGGAACGGCGCTCCGTCGCCCGTATCGCCGACGTGCTGCGTCAGCACGGCATCATCGCGGAGATCGGCGCATTCGGCCTGCCGACTGCGTTCCGGGCGAGCGTCGGCTCATCGGAGGGGCCACATTTCGCGCTGATCGCGGAATACGATGCACTTCCCGGCGTCGGGCACGCATGCGGGCACAACATCATCGCGGCTGCAGCCGTGGGCGCGTTCCTCGCTGCGGCGCCGGTGGCCGAGCGTCTCGGCGCCCGGCTCTCGCTGATCGGCACGCCGGCCGAGGAGAACGGCGGTGGCAAAGAGCTCATCCTCCGCGCCGGCGGATTCGACGACGTCGATGCTGCCGGAATGGTGCACCCGGGAGCAGGATCGGCGGTCTCTCCCGTCCTGGCGCCCCGCACGACCGGTGTCCGTCGCGTCGCCGTCACCTACCGTGGCCGCGCCGCGCACGCGGCCGCTTCCCCATGGCTCGGCCGCAACGCCCTCGACGCCGTCGTGACCGCGTATCAGAGCGTCGCGCAGCTCCGCCAGCACATCCTTCCGATCGACCGGGTGCACGGGATCATCACCGACGGCGGAGCAGTGCCCAACGTCGTGCCCGAGCAGGCCAGCGCATTGTTCTACGTGCGCTCGGCAGAGATCGAGACGCTGCGCGCCCTCACCGATCGCGTGGTCGACGCGCTGCAGGGCGCCGCGCTCGCGACCGGCACGATCGCCGAGATCGACGTTGACCCCGTGCCGCCGTACCTCCCGCTCCAGCACAACCGCGAGCTCACCCGGCGGTGGGTGCAGGCCGTACGCGGACGCGGCCGGGAGGTGCCGGTCTCCCCGGTGGTGCAGGCACAGAGTGGCGCGTCCACCGACATGGGCAACGTCAGCCACTATGTGCCGTCCCTTCACCCCTCCATCGGACTGGGCGGCCCTGACGATGTGCATCCGCACAACGCTGCCTTCGCCGCCCACACCATTCGGCCGGCGTCCTTCGCCGCCCTGTCCGATGCGGCCGTGGCGCTCGCGGTGACGGCGGCGGACTTCCTCGCCGACCCTGAGCTGCGAGCCGAGGTGAACGCCGAGTTCGCCGCGCACGGCGGACGCTTTCGCTGGACGGACGGCGCGCAGAGCTGAGTGTGCCGGAGAGAAGCTCAGAGCTGTCAGGAAGTGACGTCGCGTCCGTTCGTCGGCGCACGCGTGACGGGATCCGGGGCGTCCAGCGCGGTGAGCCCGTCTGGAGGGGGCGCGCCCGAGTGAGGGCGCGGCGTCGTGATCTGCTTGTCGGCGCGATGGCGAGGACGCGTCCGAGTCAGGACTTGTACGAGTCAGGACTTGTAGTCGTACATCCGCTCGTCGGCACGGCGGATGAGGGTATCCAGGTCGTCCTCCGGGGAGCGCTCGGCGATGCCATAGCTGAACGGGACCGGTGACGTGCGGCGCACGCGGGCCATGATGCTGCGTGCCGTGCGTGCATCGGTCCCGGTCAGCATCACGACGAATTCGTCTCCGCCGAGCCGGCCGACCACGTCCGTATCGCGGATGGCAGCACCGAGATGGTGGGCCAGCGCCTGCAGCGCCGTGTCACCGGCGTGGTGGCCCGCGGCGTCGTTGACGGCCTTCAGACGGTCGGCGTCCACGAGCACCACCGTGAGCGATTCGTCGCGACGGTGTGCCCGGCGCACCTGGTCCCCGCCCACGCGACGCAGACCCCGCCGGTTGAGGACACCGGTGAGCTGGTCGCCGTCGACCCGGTGGCGGTAGTACGCCGAGCCGCGGATGCCGACCACGAGACACAGCACCGAGAAGATCGTGAACTCCGCGACGGCGATGGGGGTGAGCACGCCACCTTCCGGCGGGAGCCCGCGAGCCGCGGCTGCACCGACGGTCGCGGCCACCGCGGGATACACGATCAGGCGCGCGAGCCAGGGCGGCGAGAACCAGCCCAGGTAGAGCGCGACGAGCGGGAACTCCTGCAGGCAGAGCAGAGTGTGAGCGGTGTCGGTGCCGAAGACGGCGAACACAGCGAGCATGACGGCGGGAAGGAGAGCGGCGGTCATCCCCACCCAGGCGGGGAGGCGTTCACGGAGCACGACGGCGGCGATCACCACGACTGCGCCGAGGAGGATGCGGGCTCCGGTGTAGACGAGGAGGTCCAGCGTCGGCTGCGGCTCCTCCAGCACGATGTGCGCGAGGGCGCTCAGCACCAGCGCGCCGGCGAGAGCGCCGGTGGCGAAGGCGTAGGCGCGTTCTTCCCCGCTGAGCCGAGCGCGCAGCGAACGGCTCGCGCGCTGTGCGGCGGCCGATCGGTCACCCGTCATCTCTCCTCCTTTCGCGGCCTCGTCTTCCCGCCCGCACCGGGTGCTCGGTGCAGGGGCTCACCAGAGAGACGGGGGAGTGCGCGTTTTATGACGCGAGTTGCGACGCGGATGCCGAGGCCGGCGCCGTTGCGGATATGCAGCATGCAGTAGACGCAATAGAGTGAGCACGGCCAACAGAGGCGGGAGGCGCACGTGGCGGTTGTGTTCCAGCCCATCGTCGACCTCCGTGACGAGAGCGTGGCGGGCGTCGAGGCCCTGTCGCGCTTCGCGGATGGGCGCACGCCCGAGGAACATCTCGCGCAGGCGCGCGCACGAGGAACCCTCGTGGAACTGGAGCTCTCGTTGCTGGCCGACATCCGGCGCGCAGCGGCGGCGATCCCCGACGGATGGCTGATCACCTGCAACGCGTCCGGACCCACCTTCGATGCCCTGGAGAACGAGCGGGTGGCCTTCGACCGCCGCCTGCGCTGGGGGCTCGAGCTCAGCGAGCTGTCCGCCCCCGCCGCCTGTGCCGCCGCGCGCCGCATCAGCACCGCGCTCGGCTGTCTCCTGCTGCTGGACGACGCCGGTGCCGCACACTCGACGGTCGAGCGGATCCAGGAACTGCGCCCCGACATCGTGAAGCTCGATCGGCTCATCGTGGCCACGTACGAGGACGACGTCGCCACGCAGGCGCTCGCGGCGCGGCTCTGCGATGCGGCACGCGCCGTCGGCGCCCGCCTCCTCGTGGAGGGTGTCGAGACCCCGCGGCAGGCAGCGCTGGCTCGCGATCTCGGGGCCGAGTACGCCCAGGGATATCTCTTCGGGCGACCGGCGCCGATCGCCTGAGGACAGGGCTCTCCGGCGGCGTCCCAATGAGATTCACAGGACAGAGTGCCCGATCCGGCCCCGCAGCACCGTGTAATAGAAGATGCAGCAGTGACGTGACTGCCGGTGGGCCCCCGTCCACCGGCACCGTTCACGAGCGCGTCGCCGGTGGTCCCGATCCACGTGGTGTCGTTCGTGGCCGGCACGCGTCCTGAATCAGAGGAGGGGAGATTTGCTGTGTCCGGCCACAGATCTATCCGGCGTCCCGGGCTGACGCGCACCGGGCGCCTTGCGGGCGTCATCGTGATTGCGATCACCCTGCTGGCGGCGGCGCTCCTGATCGCGGTGATAGCCCTCACCGCGCCCCGCCCGGTGTGGGATCCCCGGGAGGGCAACCTGCTCGGATTCGAGTTCCGGTACGATGCCGATGGCCCGGCCATCGGACTCCTGATCGGTGCCGTTCTCTTCGCATCTGCCGCGGCTGCAGCCGTCGTGCTCTACGAGCTGCACGTCACCCGCCGGTCCCGGCGCACGCCACCGCACATCGACGCGCGCCCGCTGGCGCCTCGGCGCATCATGGCCGCGACGCGTGGCGTCTTCGACGGTCCGGTCACCATCACCGCACTGATCCCGGCACACAACGAGGCCGACAACCTCCCGGCCACCCTCGCCTCGCTGCGCGCGCAGACCACGCCTCCCGAGCGGATCATCGTCATCGCGGACAACTGCACCGATGACACGGTAGCTCTCGCCCGTGGTGCGGGAGTCGAGGTGTTCGAGACCGTCGGCAACACCCGGAAGAAGGCCGGAGCGCTGAACCAGGCGCTCGGTGAGCTCCTGCCCCAGCTCGGCAACAACGACGGCGTTCTCGTGATGGACGCCGACACCCGCTTCGCCACCACCCGGTTCCTGCGCGTGGCGCGACGGCGGATGACCGCGGACCGCGCGCTGATGGCTGTGGGTGGACTGTTCCTCGGAGAGCCGGGACATGGCATGCTGGGACAATTCCAGCGCAACGAGTTCACCCGCTACTCCCGGGAGATCCGTCGCCGCCGCGGCAAGGTTTTCGTTCTCACCGGCACGGCCAGCGTGTTTCGGGCCCCGGCCTTGCGCGCCGTCGCCGATGCGCGCGGGGTGCTGATCCCGGGCAACGCGGGGGAGGTCTACGACACCGTGGCGCTCACCGAGGACAACGAGATCACTATCGCGATCAAGAGCCTCGGCGGGCTCATCGTCTCGCCGCCGGAGTGCGTGGTGGTGACGGAGCTGATGCCGACGTGGCGGATGCTGTGGAAGCAGCGGCTGCGGTGGCAGCGTGGTGCGCTGGAGAACCTGGGGGAGTACGGGCTGACGCCGACGACGGTGCGCTACTGGTCGCAGCAGATCGGAATCGGGTACTCGGTGATCGCGCTCACCTCGTACTTCGCGCTGATCATCACGATGCTGCTCGCGCTGGATCAGTGGGTGTGGTTCACGTTCTGGATCGCCATCGGACTCGTGTTCATGATCGAACGTGTGGTCACGGTGTGGAGCGGCGGCTGGCGTGCTCGCCTGCTTGCTGCGCTGGTGATCCCCGAGCTGGTGTACGACTTCTTCTGCGACGTGGTTTTCGTGAAAGGCGTGATCGACATGGCATTCGGACGGGAAGCGACCTGGTCGCATCTCCAGCAGCCCGCCGGCCGCGCCGATGCGGAGGCGACGGCATGAGCGTTTTCGCGGCGGGAGGAACCATGCCGGCGGGAGTCCTGCTTCCCGAAGCCGTGCTGAACAGCCCGTGGTTCGCGGTGCTCGCCGGATTCGTCGCTGTGAACACCGTCGTGTACGTCTGTCTGGCGGTGTTCAAGATGCTGCCGCCGCCGCGGTGGCGCTGGCGGGGTCGCTCCCGCCGATCGGAGACGCGCAGCATCCATCCGGACGGACCCCTCTGACACGCGTCCGGACCGTGCGCGAGGTCGCCTAGCGCGTTCCGGGCCGTCGCGCCACCCCCGTGATCCGGCGGCGGCAGCCTGCCTACCGTGCCGGTATGACTGAGCGAATGACCGTACTGGTACTCAACTGCACGCTGAAGCCCGCACCAGCGGAGTCGAGCACGGGGGCACTGGCCGGACTCGTCTCCGGCGCCCTGTCCGACCTCGGGTGTGATGTCGACACGGTGCGCGTGGTGGATCACAGTGTGCAGGCCGGCGTCGAGCGTGACATGGGCCCCGGCGACGGGTGGCCGGCGCTGCTGCGGCAGGTGCTGGACGCGAGCATCCTCGTGTTCGCGACGCCGACCTGGGTGGGTCAGCACTCCAGCGTGGCACAGCGCGTGATCGAGCGCCTCGATGCCGAACTCTCGCAGACCGACGAACGGGGCCGGCCGAGCCTCTACGACCGTGTCGCCATCCCGGTGGTGGTCGGAAACGAGGACGGAGCGCATCACATCGTCGGGATCCTGGCCCAGACGCTGGGAGACGTCGGCTTCACGATTCCGGCCCAGAGCGGTGTCTACTGGAACGGCGAGGCCATGGGCAAGACGGACTTCATCGCTCTCGACACCGTGCCGGAGAGTGTCCGTTCGGCGGCGCAGACCGCGGCGGCGAACGCGATGCATCTGGCCCGCCTCCTGCGCGGGCACCCGTATCCCGCACCCGCGGAGTGAACCAGGGCGTCGGTTCCTGGAATCCTGGGTCGGGTCGGGCTGCCCTCGGGCGTGGCTTGCTGCGTCGGTTCGGGGTGCCCTCGGGCGTGGGTTCCTGGGTCACATCGGGGTGCCCTGGGGCCGTTGGGGGTCGCGGAAGTCGAACTCGGGGTCCGTGAGCGGCGGCACGTCCGGATCCTCTTCGGGAGCCGGCGCCCGCTCCGGTGCGGTCGGCGGCGCGATGCCGGGATCGCGCTCGGGGACCTCCTCCGGGTGGGGAGCGGGGTTACGCAGCGGATCACTCCGGCTGGGCTCGGCCTCCCGCTCACTGCCGGCCTCGCCGTGCAGGCCGTCGTCCGTTCCGGGCAGCTGATCATCGGTGTCCGCCTCGGGCGGGGGTGATTGCCCGCCGCCGCTGTCGTCGTCCGCCGTCCGATCGGTGCGTGAGGGCTTGACGTTCGGGGGGAGCAACCCCTGGTCTGCGACATCCCTCACGCTCCCGGTGTTGGTATCGGCCCCGGTGTTGGTGTCGGTGTTGGTGTCGGTCGCCGTGTCGGTGTTGGTGTTGGTGTTGGTGTTGGTGCTGGTGTTGGTGTTGGTGCTGGTGCTGGTGTTGGTGTCGGTTCCGGTGTTGGTGTTGGTGTTGGTCGCCGTGTCGGTGTCGGCGTCGGTGTCGGCCTCGCCGGCTTGTCTCCGGTCCGTGCGGGAGGGGTGAACGTTCGGAGGCAGCAGGCCTTCGTCGTAGATCTCGCTCATGATGTGCTTCCTTCCGTTCATCTCAGCGTCATGCCGCCACATGTGCGCCGCCACAGGGTTGACACGGGCCCACATCGCCCTCCGGATCGGCGACATCACCGTCCCAGCACCAGGGATATGATCCCGAAGGCGCCCGCCGCGCACATGATCACCGCCGTGCCCCAGCCGAGGACCCGGGCCGCCCACCCGTTGCGATGCTCGCCCATCAGCCGCCGATCGCCGGTGATGAGCATCAGCACGATGATGAACGGACCCGCGGCGATGCCGTTGATGATGGCGGACAGCACAAGCAATCCAATGGGATCCACCCCGATCACCGAGAGCGCGACCGCGACGGTCAGACCCACCAGCAGAAGGGCGTAGAAGGTGCGCGCCTGGTGTGGCTAGCGGTCCAGGCTCCACGGCCTGCCGAGGAGCGCAGCGAAGCCCGCGGCGCCGGAATCGGCCAGTACGGGGACGGCGAGCATCCCGGATCCGATGAAGCCGATCGCGAACAGGGCGAAGGCGAAGTCTCCCGCAATGGGCTGCAGCGCGCTGGCCGCGGCCTGGGCCGAGTCGACCTTCTGATGGTGCACGCCCAGCGTCGCGGCTGCCGAGACCACGATGGCGAACATGATGGCGACCGAGAAGAGCATGCCGATGATGACGTCGATCCGGCCGAGCCAGAGTGCCCGGCGTGCTCCGGCCGGTGACTGGTCGTCGAGGGTCAGCGGCTTCGCGGATCCCCTGCGCTGTCCGCGTCCGCGAGATCGTGCGTCCGAGCCCAGCATCTCTTCGCGTTCCTCGGTCTGCCAGAAGAACATGTACGGGCTGATCGTGGTGCCGAGCACCGCCACCACAAGACCCAGATACCGGGGCTCCCACTCGAAGCCGCGACCGAGCAGCCCGCCGAGGACATCGCCCCAGTCGACCGACGCCACGATCACGACGCCGACATAGGCGAAGAGCACCAGGCACAGCCATCTGAAGATGCGGGAGATCCACGCGAACGAGCCGCGCACCACCACGAAGCCGATCACCACCCCCGCGATCAGCGACCACAGCGGCGCCGGACCGGCGTGGAGCAGGCTCATGCCTTCGCCGATGGCCACGAGATCCGCCGCCGCATTGACGCTGTTGGCCACCAGCAGTGCAGCCAGCAGTACGGCGATCCACGTGCGGGCGCCGCGCTGGAACCGGCGACGGATCAGTGCTCCGAACGAATCCCCGGTGGCCAGCGTCATCCGCTCGCAGGCCTCCTGCACGACGATCATGAGGGGAAGGGTGAGCGGTACGGTCCACAGCAGGCCGGTGCCGTACAGGGCGCCGGACTGCGCGTACGTGGCGATTCCGGAAGGGTCGTCGTCGGCGGCCCCCGTGACGATGCCGGGCCCCACCGCCCGCAGAGCGCGGCGGACGCCGCCGCCGCTGTCGCCACCACGCCCTGCGGGCTGCTGATCACCCTTTGCCGACGAGGGATCCCGTTGCGGAGGGGGAGAGCTCAATCGTCCTGGACCTCCCACCGTCCGCTCCACTCCGGGTTGTCTCGGTCGCTGTAGTCGGGGCGCGCGGGCTGGGGCGGCTGGTCCGACAGCTCACCGCCCACGCGACCTCCGAACGGCCGGCCGTGATCGGCGAACTCCGCCCGCATGAACACGAACCGCCAGGGCCCGGCCGTGAACCGGGCCCCGGTGCGGAGCACCTCGCTGCGTTCGCCCGGGGGTGAGCCCGCCACATCGGTGGCGGCTGCCGCGGGATTGGCGTTCATCTCGCCCGCGCCGTGGAGGACCAGGACATATTCGTCCCGGTCGTCGTGGGTGATCGTGGCGTGCAGTGCGTCGATCCCCGGAAGAACCAGGTCACATCCCGTCGCCGCTCCGATGCGCACCTCGTCCTCGGTGAGGGCGAACGTGAACCTCTCGGTCTCATCGGTGACGAGCAGGCGGGGCTCACCCGCACCCCACGTGGAATGCGTCGTGGTGGGCGTGGGATTGGCGTCCGCGTTCGCCGGCATCTCCCGCATTCCGGTGTAGGGGACGTGAGCCTGTTCCGGCTCGTCGGGAACGGCCGTCGCCGGGTCGGGGCGGGCCTGGCCGGATGTGTCCTCCATCGCCCCGCCCCCCTCGCGATCAGGCGTGCTGGCGCTCATGCTCACCCTCCCCGATCTCTTCGACGAGCTTCGCGTTGAACGCGGGAAGATCATCCGGCGTCCGGCTGGAGACCAGCCCCTGGTCCACCACGACCTCCTCGTCCACCCAGTCCGCACCCGCATCGCGCAGATCAGTCTGCAGACTCGGATAGCTCGTCATCCGCCGTCCGTCCACGACCCCGGCCTCGACGAGCAGCCAGCCACCGTGGCAGATGACGCCGGCCGGCTTGTGCTCGGCAAACATGTCGCGAGCGAACGCCACCGCCTCGCTGTCCATGCGGAGGTGATCAGCGTTCACGACCCCTCCCGGAAGCACCAGTGCGTCGAAGGAATCCGCGCTCACCTGACCGAGCACATGATCCACCGGCTGCTCGTGACCGTTCTTGCCGGTGATGGAACCTGCGGCCGGGGCGAGCATGACGGCGCTGGCACCCGCCGCGGTGACGGCCGCCCACGGGCTGGTGAGCTCACTGTCCTCGAACCCGTCGGTCGCGACGAACGCGATGCGCTTTCCCTGCAGTTTCGACATGACTTCTCCTCTCATTGGACTCGTCATCCCTCCACGGTGCCGAAGCGGGAAGCGAGCATGAAGGGGATGGCACCGCGCATCACGATGTGCTAACCCCGCGGCTTCACTCCCGGCATAAGCGAGGATGGAGGCAGGCGGCGTGGCCGCCGTGCAGATCAGCGCGGAGGAATCATGACAACGGGATCTCCCCAGCACGACGTCGACATCCCGCGCCCCACGGCAGCCCAGCTGCGGTGGCAGCGCGCCGGGAGCGGCGTCTTCTTCCACTTCGGGGTCAACACCTTCGGAGACCGGGAATGGAGCGATGGCACACTGCCTGCGGCGTCCTTCGTGCCGGAGCAGCTGGATGTCGGCCAGTGGCTGGACGCTGCCCAGCTCGCCGGGGCGCGCTACGTCGTGCTCACGGCGAAGCACCACGACGGGTTCTGCCTCTGGCCCACCAGCACCACCGACTACTCCGTGGCATCCTCACCCTGGCGCGGCGGCGCCGGAGACGTGGTGGGTGAACTCGCGAATGCCTGCCGTGAGCGTGGGGTCGGCTTCGGCGTGTACCTCTCACCGTGGGATCGGCATGCGCCCGAGTATGCGGATCCTGATCGTTATGACGACCTGTATGCCGCCCAGCTGACGGAACTGCTCACCGGCTACGGCGATCTCGTCGAGGTGTGGTTCGACGGCGCTGGGTCCGAGGGGCGCACGTATGACTGGCCGCGGTTCATGCGGCTGGTGGCGGAGCATCAGCCGGAGGCGATGGTGTTCAACATGGGTGCACCGACCATCCGCTGGGTGGGCAACGAGGACGGCCTGGCCACTGATCCTGTGAACTATGTGGCCGATGCCGTGCCGCTCAGCCAGTACGTGGCAGGCGAAGCCCCGCTCGCGGTGCCGCGATATCTCCCGCCCGAGTGCGACGTGTCGATCCGTCGCGGGTGGTTCTGGCACCCGGAGGAGAGCCCGAAGTCGGTGGCCCACCTTCTCGCTATTCACCAGGCATCGGTGCAGCTCGGCGCGAACCTGCTCCTGAACCTGCCGCCGGATCGAAGCGGGCGTATCGACGCGGCGGATCTGGCTCGACTCGCGGAGTACCGCGCGGAGCTGGACCTGCGGTTCGGGCGGCCGGTACCGGCTCGCCTCCACCACCGAGGTGACGGGGTGTGGGAGGCGGAACTCGCCGAGAGCGTGGCGATCGGCCATGTCGAGTTGCGCGAGCGTCTGGAGGAGGGGCAGCGGGTGCTTCACCACCGCATCACGGTTGCGGGCGAGGTGCTGGCGTCGGGCCACACGATCGGCGTGCGGCGCGTTCATCGTGTGCCCGTGTGCGAGACGCGGACGCTCACGGTCACGCTCACCGGGGGTGGAGAGCTGGAGGCGGTGGTCGTGCACCCGGCTGCGGACACCCGTGCGGAGCCGATGCTTCCGCCGGACTACGCGGCGTCCAGGGAGGTTCCCGATCACTGACCTCCCACAGACACCGCCGTATTACCGATAATCGATTACACTGAGCCTGTTCGTTAGCGATTGTCGATTGCCGTAATAGGATCACGCCATGCCCGATGCCCTGGACGCCGTACCCGAGATTCGTCGTGGTCTGCTCTCCGACCAGATCTACGACTTGCTCAAGCAGATGATCAAGGGTGGAACGCTGGCGCCGGGGGAGCAGCTGGTCGAATCCGGTCTCGCGAAGAAGCTGCAGGTGAGCCAGGCGCCGGTGCGCGAGGCTCTGAAGCGACTGACCCACGACGGCCTCGTCTCCCACGTACGCCACCAGGGATCGTTCGTTGCGACGTACTCGGACGAGGAGATCGAGCAGGCGCGCGTCGCCCGCGCCGAACTGGAGACGCTTGCCGGACGCCTCACGGCGGGACGGCTGAGCTCTGAGACCCGCGAGCACCTATCGGGGCTGATCGCGCAGATGCACGACGCCGCCGAGGCGCGGGAGCTCGGCCGATTCCGCGAACTCGACTTCACCTTCCACCGTGCGGTGATCGAGGCCAGCCGTAATGTGTACCTGCCACGGATGTGGGACATCATCGAACCGAGCCTGCGCTCGCTGCATCTGCTGGGCGATCCGGATTTCGTCGGCGACTGGGGAATGGTCGCCGACTGGCACGACGAGCTGCTCGCGGTGCTCGACGCCGGCGACCCTGACGCGGCGGCCGCGCTGTTTCGGGCGCACGCCGCGGGGACGCTGCGCGACATGATCGCCGGAGGGCCCGATCCGCAGGACTGACCGAAGCGGTCGGGCCCGTCGTTTCTCTGCATGGTCGCGGGAGCGCCGCCTCAGAACCCGTAGAGCATCCGGGCGGTAGCGCCCCAGAACCCGTCGGCGTCCGCAGCGTCCTCACCCCAGGCCCGCGCCGTCACGGCGACGATCACCTCGTGCGGAGCGACCCGGGCGGACATGGGCCAGTCGCTGCCGAACAGCAGACGGTGATCTCCGAAGCACCGTCGCGCGTGCGCGACGATTCCGCGCAGCCGTTCGTCGGCCGTGTGCCCGGCTCCGACGTGCCGGATCACTCCAGAAACCTTCGCATGCGCGTTCGGGTGGGAGGCGTAGTCGGCGAGGGCCCGATTCCAGTTCGTGTCCGCCTCATCGAAGCCGAGCCCCACGTGGCAGAGGATCGTCGGCAGCTCGGGGTGACGCGCGACGAGCGCGGCGGCCGCGGGAAGCTGATCCGGTCGAAGCAGGAGCTCCAGCACGAGACCATGTTCTGCCAGGCCCTCTGCGAGTGGCTCGACGCCGGGCACATCGGACAGATCGCTGCGCGCCGAAGTCGCCGCGAGCCGTACGCCGGCGAGCCGGCGCCATCGCGGCTGCAGGACCCCCGCCCAGCCGTCCGGGCCGGGTTCGTACTGGCCGACGAGGCGCATCGGGCGCGTGGCGGTCGCGGCCTCGTCCTCCAGCCAGGTGAACTCCCGCAGGGTGTTGGCCGCCTGGACCGCCACCGCCCCCGTGCCGGTGACGTCGGCGCGTTCGAGATCCGCGGCGAGGACCCGGCGCGCAAGCCCCAGTTCTGCCCGGAACCAGGGAAGGGGCACCTCATCGACATCCCAGAGATGGACGTGCGCATCCAGGTGCGCTGCAGGGGAATGGCGAGGGGGCACGGCGGCGTCAGACACGGGAGATCTGCTCCCAGAGCGGATCCGGCACAGCGGCTTCGCTGTTGCGGACGAAGGCGTCCACCTCGTGCGGGGTCCGTGCCCCCACGACTACGGCGTCGACGCCGTCGAGGCGCAGGGCGTACTGCACCGCTGCGTCGGCGATGCTCACGCCGGCGTCCGCGGCGAGCGCGGCCATCCGGCGCGCCCGCTCCTGCATCGGTGCGGGAGCCTCCCGGTAGTCGAAGTACGGTGAGCCGACCGGATCGACCAGGATCCCGGAGTTGAACACCCCCGCCGCGATCACACCGATCCCGCGCTCACGCGCAGCGGGCAGCAGCTCGCGCTGCCCGCTGTGGTCGAGCAGCGTCGTCCGGCCGGCGATCATGATCACGTCCGGATCGCTCTCGCGGACGAACCGGGTGAGCGGGTCCGGCCACACCATGCCCACACCGATCGCGCGGACCACCCCCTCCGCACGAAGCCGGTCCAGCACGGGCATGGCCGTGCGCAGAGCCGCGTCGACGTCCGCGGGGTCGTGGAGGTACAGCAGATCGATCCGGTCAGTGCCGAGCCGGCGGAGGCTGCCCTCGAGGCTGCGCAGGATGCCGTCGGCACTGAGATCCGGGCCCGTCGACGCGCCGACGGTGCCCAGGGGTGCCGGTTCGCCATCGGCGGTGAGGATCTCGCGGCCCACTTTCGTGGCGATGCAGACCCGATCGCGGGGAACTCCCGCGAGCGCGTGCCCGAGGCGGCGCTCGCTCTCCCCGGCACCGTAGTGTGGCGCGGTGTCGAAGAACCGGACTCCGCGATCGAGCGCGCGCGCCACGGTGGCGTCGCACTGCTGGTCATCCACCGTGGAGAAGAGGTTGCCGAACGGCGCGCAGCCGAGGCCGACGACGGTGGCGTCGTCGGCCTCGGTGCGCAGCGGCATCAGCGCTGGGCGGAACGCCATGTCTCGTACTCCTGACGGCTGTCGGGGGTGAGGGGGTAGTAGTCACTCAGGCGTGCGCCCTCGTCGAGGCGCATGCGGCTGAAGCTCTCCCACTCCTCGTGATCCACCGCGTCCTCGGCGACGGCAGACACCATCGCCTGCGGCACGATCACTGCGCCGTCGTCGTCGGCGACCACGACGTCGCCGGGCAGGCACAGCACCCCGCCGACGGCCACGGGCACATCGAACGCCCACGGGAACAGCTCCGACTGGGAGGCGTAGTGGGGGGTGACACCCGTTGACCACACGGGAAGTCCGATGTCGGCGATCTTCCCGGAGTCCCGGATACGCCCGTCCACCACCATTCCCACGCCTCCCCGGCGCTGGAAGTAGCGCGCCAGGATGTCGCCCACGCACCCGGAGTGCGCGCTGCCGTAGGCCTGGACCACGAGCACATCGTCAGGCTGGATGCTCTCCAGCACCTTCCACAGCGCGGTGTGCTTCTCGACGTACTCCTGACCGAGGCCCGAGGCGAGATCCTCGCGCTGGGGCATGAACTGGAGCGTCACGGCGTTGCCGACGATCCGCTGACCGGTGCGCAGCGGGCGGGGCCCTTCGACGAACGAGTGCCGGATGCCGAGACCGTGCAGCTTTGCGCATGCGGTGGCGGCCGAGACCCGCTCCAGGGACGCCAGAGTGTCGGCATCCGCGCGCTGGAACTCGGGCCCGCGAACGGGAAGCTGGAACTCGGGGCGGATGAGGGCGGCGGTGTCGGTCATGATCATTCCTTTGTTGCGGGCGCGTCGGCGCGCCCGTCGTGGTGGGGGCGAACCGTCTCCGGTTCGACGGTGAGGGTGAGGCGGGCGGCGTGTGCGGGTGGGAGCTCCACCACGACGGTTCCGTCGGTGACCTCGCTGGAGCGTGTGATGCTCGGGTCCCTCGGGGACGCGTATGCCTCGCTCCGGCCCGGGTACGTGCCGTGGGCCACGCCCGCCGAACGCACGGCGGTGATCCGCTGAAGGGCGAACGACGAGGCGATGACGCGCACGCGGCGCGTAGCGATCTGCGAGAGGTTGACCAGCTCCACATCCACCTCGCCGTCACCCAGACGTGTGACCAGCGCGGCGACATCGGCGGGAAGCCCGGGCCGGTGCCGATCCTCGTCCCGGTAACGCAGCGCCGTCAGCGGAAGTCCGCCGTTGTAGAGGATCTGTGGAGCACCCGAAACCAGGTGCGAGAGCACCTCGGTCACCACCGGGTTCACCCGCTGCCAGAAGTGCAGATGCACGGTTCTCGGGTCCACATCGGCGTCCGTCATCAGGGCGACTCGTCGGGCGACCTGGCCCAGTGCCATCTCCAGTGCGTGCACGGGATAGTCCGGTGCCTCACCGAGCAGGAAGCTCACCCAGGCGGCTTCGTGTCCGGCTTCGGCCTTGTCGCGGAACGCGATCACCTCGGCCGGGTCGTGGGGGAGCCCGTCCAGCAGGGTGCGCAGTCGCGCGAGATCGGACTCGTCGCGGCTGAACCACCACAGCCAGAGGGGCAGATCCAGCCGGGGAGGACCGTAGTCGAACCATCCGTCCCGGCCGTAGCGGTGCGGGACGAGCATGCCGGGACGATCGGCGTACTCGCCGTATCGCTCGCTCCAGCCGCCGGCGAGGCTGAAACCGGACTCTTCCACTGGGCCGGAGGCCGCGTGCGACATCGGGGCGTCGAGGCTCGCACGGGCGAGGTCGAGGGCGTCGGTGGACCCGGAGACGATGGCGTGGTTGATCGCGGCGATCACGGTGGCCATGCCGATCGTCTCGAGTCCGTGCGGCCAGGTCCAGCCGTAGTGGCCGCCGTGCCAGGCGCCGTCGTGCAGGCCGCCGACGCGACCATCGGGGGCGACGTTGTCCGGGATGAGGCCGTCGTTGTCGGCGGCACGGCGACGCCAGCCGTCGATGTAGCCGATCACCCACCGCGCGGTGGCCTCGTCCCCGTCGTACAGCCACCGGTTCACCGCGAGGGTGGTCGCAGCCAGGTTCACTGCGACATCGCCCGCCGCGCGCCGCTGCATCTCCTGGCCCATCCGCCGGGCGTTCTCCTCGTCGGCGAGGTCGTCCCAGGAACGGATGCCGGGCAGCGAATCCAGCGGAAGACCGTACTTGCGCATCTCGGGTTGATCAGCGCGGTACGCCTGCCATTGCGGCCCGAGCCCCGGCAGGGGGCCGAGCGCCCCGTTGTGCGGCGCGCGGATGATGTTGAGCTCCGGGTCCCAGTTCCCGTGGCGCGGATCGGTGTACAGCTGCGCAAACCTCCGGGCCCGTTCGGCGAAGGCGGCATCGTCAGGGTCCGCAGCGCACAGCGCGTAGAGGAAGATGAGCGATTCACCCTGGTGGAACCAGTCATAGCCGTTCTCGTACTCATCGGTGAGCATGCCGCCTTCGGTGAGCTGGGCGGTCACCCCCTCCCAGTGGCGCTTGGCGGACGCCAGGATCTCGTCGCTGCCGCCGAGGGCGTAGAAGGTGGGCCAGTTGAAGAACGGCTCGTACAGATCGTCCACGCCGTCACGCGAGTCGAACTCCGGAGTGCGCAGCACTCGTCCGTCGGCGTCGCAGAAACGCGCATCGAACACCCGCCACGCTTCTTCGACGGCATCGAACAGCCGCCGCTCCAGCACCGCCCAGGCGGGAATCCGCGCGAGCGGGAAGGTGAGGACGCTCATCGTGGGCTTCTCCTGATCCGGCATCGTGTTTGTCTCGGGGCTCATCGAGGCGTCATCCCTTCGTGGCACCGGCGACGAGGCCGCCGATGATGTGGCGCTGCATGACGATGAAGAAGATCACCGCGGGTGCGATGGCCAGCAGCAGCGTCGGGAACACCGTGGTGTACGAGGTGCTGTACTGACTGACCGCGGAGTAGACGCCCGTGGTCACCGTGTACAGCCCCGAGCTCGGCCCCAGAATGATCTGCGGGCTGACGAAGTCGTTCCACACGCTGATCGAGTTGAGCACCATGATCGTGGCCACCACGGGGCGCATGATGGGGAAGATGCAGAGCCAGAAGGCGCGCATGCGGCCGGCGCCGTCCAGTGCTGCCGCTTCGTCGATGTCGCGCGGCACGGTTCGCAGATACGCCGCGAACAGGAAGATGGTGATGGGCAGCGTCGCGGCGGTCTCGAAAAGCAGGAATCCCGGGATCGTGTTGATCAGACCGAGCACTCGCAGCACGAAGACCACGGGGATCAGGGTGACCTGACCGGGGATGAACATACCGGAGACGAACAGCAGGAGCAGACCCAGGTGCCATTTCGACCGTCCGCGAGCGATGACGTACGCCACCGGAGCGGACAGCAGGATACCGAAGAGGTTGACCAGCACGACGAACAACAGCGTGATCCCGTAGGCGGCCACCACATTGAAGCGCTCGGAGGTGATCGCCGCCCAGAGGTACTCGAAAGTGAGCGTGTCGAGGGAGAACCCGAGGGGGTTGCGGATGATCTCCTGCTGCGGCTTGAACGCGTTGATGATCATGATGTACATCGGCACGAGCATCACCAGTGCGAGCACGGAGAGCACGATCCCGGTGAGCACGGTGAGCAGGCGCGGGCGACGGATCCGTCGCGGGCCGGAACGGCCACGCCGGCGCGGGGGAGTCGTGAGCGTGCGGGTGTCCGCCGGCTCCTCGACGAGCGGCAGGGTTCCGTCAGTGATCAGGGCCATCAGTCGGCCACCTTCTTCTCGGCGCCACGGCGGGCGAGGGTGACGCCGAGCCCGAGCACGGCGGTGATGATGAGCAGGACGACGGACTGGGCAGCGCCGAGTCCCAGCTTGGCGTTCGCGAACGAGTCCTTGAGGATCTGGAACACGATGGTCTGCGTTCCAGCGGCCGGACCTCCGTCTGTGAGGGCGAGCACCACGTCGTAGACCTTCAGCAGGCCGACGAGGGTGAGCACGAGATTCACCGTGAGCACGGGAGCGATCAGCGGCACGGTCACGTTCCGGAACTGCTGCCAGGGGCTGGCTCCATCGACGGTGGCCGCCTCGTAGTACTCCGTCGGCACCGACTTGATGCCGGCGATGTAGAGGATCATGTTGAACCCGAAGTGCGACCACACGATGGTGGCGATCACACTCGCCTTGGCGAACCCGATGTCGGTGAGGAACGGCAGCGGGCCGAGGCCGACGGCACCGAGCACGCTGTTGACCGCACCCTGCGGGCTGAGCATCGCGGCCCAGAGGAAGCCGATGATCAGCGCGCTGATGATGTACGGGTAGAAGAAGATCGTCCGGAACACGGTGTTGGCCCGTCCCGGGCCGGAGATCAGCGCCGCGACGGCGAGTCCGAGCACGTTGCAGGCGATCGTGCCGAAGAACGCCACCACCGCGGTGAAGACAGCCGCATCGATGGTGCGCGGGTTGCGGAACGCGTGCGTGTAGTTGTCGAACCCGATGAAGGTGAAGTTGAGGCTGTAGCCGTTCCAGTTGGTGAGGCTGAGCACGAAGGCCAGGATCATCGGCACGATGAACATCGCGAGGAAGACGAGCACGGCGGGCGCGCTCATCAGGAACCCGGGAACACGCGCGCGCCAGCGCATGGCGGGGGAGGACCGGCGCGGCGGCGCGGCGGGGCGGTCGAGTGTGACCATGGGAGGCTCCATCACGTGAGCGGGGCGCCCGGAACGCCGGGCGCCCCGAGGGTCATTGCGCGTTGGCGGCGAACCAGGAGTCCAGCGCACTGTTGACGTCGGCGGCGGGAGTGCCTCCGAGCAGCGCCTGGACCTGCGTGTTCAGCTCGTCGGCGTAGCCGGCGGGCATGGTGCGCTCGCCGTAGCCGTTTCCGGTGGGTGTGTAGCTGGATGCGGGAGTGTCGGACACGATCTGCAGCAGTTCCGTGGCCAGGTCGTTCATCTCGTACTCGTAGCCGTCGCGGTAGTTGCCGTCGACCTGGAGCTGGTCGACCACCGCCGCCTTGTCGGTCGCGAGGTACTCCACGACCTTGAGCGCGGCCTCCTGGTGGTCGCTGGACTTCAGGATCGAGTACGGGCTGGCGATGTTCGCTCCCATCGCCGGGTTCTTCACCGAGGCGTCGGCCGGCCCCGCGAAGACCCCGATGCTGGGCGGGTTGTCCGCGTTCGCCTCGGCTGCGGCGAACCAGCTGCCCATCGGGTAGAGCGCGCTCTTGCCCGCGAGGAAGCTTTGCTCCGCATCGGGATACTTGATCCCCAGCGCGTCGGAGTTGAGGTATCCCTTCGCCACCCAGTCGGCGTACATCTCGGTGTACGCGCCGGCGGTCTTGCTGAAGGTGAGGTCACCGGAGCTCATCTTCTGGAACCAGTCGTCGTTCTGCGCCACCACCGACGGCAGCGCCAGCGCCTGGTAGGACATCTGCGACATCCAGTCGCCGCCGGTCTGGATCGGCGTCCACCCCGCGTCCTTCAGCTTCGCGAGGTCGGCGGTGAACTCCTCGAGGTCCTTCGGCGTCTCGGTGATGCCCGCCTCCTCGAAAGCTGTCTTGTTGTAGAACCACAGACTCTGCAGCTGGATCCCGACACCCGCCATGTACTGCTTGCCATCGATCGCGTACTGCTCGGCCAGTGGGCCATTCGCGGCCCAGTCGTACGAGGACAGATCCACGAATTCCTGGGCGAGCTCCGGTGTCGGGGCCAGGGACTGGACGATATCGGGAGCGTCACCGGAGGCGAGGAGCCGGGGCAGGGCTTTTTGCACGCCATCTGCGCCGGGGCTCTGGATGATGACGTCGATGTCGGGGTTCGCGTCTTCGAACGGCTTCACCAGCGTGTTCCACCATTCCTCGGTGAGGTTGGGGGTGATGTTCACGAGCACGCGCACTTCGGTGGTGCCGCCGGCGCCCGCGTCACCGCCCTCACCGGAGCCGCCCGTGCTGCATCCGGTCAGTGCGGCCACGGCGAGCAGGGCGATGCTCGTCGTCGCCAGGGAACGTTTCTTGATCATCGTCGATCCTCTCGTCTTCGAAAGCTCCGGGGGAGGAGATGAGCACGACGATAATCGATAATCGGTAACTGACGCAAGCATGCGTCGGAAACATCGGATCTTCGTCGCCCTCGGAGGGGACGGAGCCGATCCGTGCCCTAGCCTGAACCCACGAAAGGACTCCCATGCTCCGCATTCACTTCACCGGCGACTCGATCACCGATGCCGGGCGCGACCGCACCGATCCCGCCTCGCTGGGGGACGGCTACGTATCCCTCCTGGCGCAGGCTCCCGAGCTGGCGGATGCCCGGATCAGCAACTCCGGCATCGCGG
Organism: Microbacterium sp. GXS0129; assembly: GCF_044769785.1. NCBI lineage: Bacteria > Bacillati > Actinomycetota > Actinomycetes > Micrococcales > Microbacteriaceae > Microbacterium > Microbacterium sp. GXS0129. The sequence continues at coordinate 1,376,738 of NZ_JBIZVZ010000001.1, forward strand.
GCAACCGGGCGATCGATCTGGTCGGTCGGTGGGAGGCGGATGTGATGTCGTCCCAGCCCGACGTGCTGTCGATCTACGTCGGCATCAACGACGTCTGGCGGCGATTCGACAGCGACGACCCCACCACAGACGAGGAGTTCGAAGCCCGCCTGCGCCACCTGCTCGAACGCGTCCCGGCCGGCGTGCGGGTGCTGCTGGTCGAGCCGTTCCTGCTTCCGGTGCGGGCGGAGCAGCAGGGGTGGCTGACCGAGCTTAGGGGAAAGCAGCGCGTGGTAGCGGATCTGGCGGGTCGCTTCGGCGCCCAGTGGGTGCCGTTGCAGCAGCGCCTGAGTGAGGCAGCGGGCGAGGATGCGGCCGCATGGGCACCGGACGGCGTGCACCCGTTCCCGCGCGCCTCGCGTCTCATCGCCGACGCCTGGCTGGACGCGTACCGCCGCCTCCCGGCCTGAACTCGCTCCCGGTCTGAACTCGCTCCCGGTCTGGAGCCGGTCCCGGTCTGGAGCCGGTCCCGGGCGGGAGCCGGTAACGCTGGGTGTGCTCTGCGACGGGGTGACGTGACGGCGCTTCGGCGGGGTGTGAGCGGTCTGGAGCGGCACCGCTGGCTTCCGGGCTGAATCAGGGCCGCCGGTATTACGGTGGGGGCATGAGTGGGCTGGAGGAGGCGGATCTCGCCGAGCTGCACCGGCTCCAGCGCGCCGTGTACGGCCCCGGGGCCGGCGCCGACGCCGCGGATGCACAGCAGCGGCTGCGTGTGTTGCAGTCGCCGACGCGGGAGGTGGCCCGGGTGCATGTGCGGGGTCGGGCCGCGGGCGACCTGCCTTCCACCGATCCCGGCCCGGGGGTTCTTCCCGATAGCCCGGGAGCAGAGGCGGTCGCTGTGACGCGTCGGGGCTCCCGGGCGCTGTCGCGAACAGAGCGGGTGCTCTGGGCGGGACTCGGTGCGCTGGCGGTGGCCCTGCTCACCGTCGTCGGGTTCTTCCTCGGCGCCCTCACGGCGCCGCATCCCGACCGGGTGCTGATCCCCGTGGTCGAGGCGGCATCCGGCAGGGTGGCCCACGAAGAGGTCACCGACTATCGCGAATATCCAGCGGATCGTATGAAGATCGGCATCGGTACGATGGCCTTCGACGGTCCGGGATTGGTGCGATGTCTGTATGTCGGAGGCCCCGACGCCGACCTGCGCACCGAGACTCTCCTCGGCGCATGCGCGCCGGAGAGCGCCTTCGGCACGACGTGGGAGGTGGCGGGGGATCTGGGCACCGGCAGCGCGCTGTTCGGCCTGACGGTGCAGGATTCGGTTCGATTCATCGAGCGGGACTCCGGGCTTGAGGTTTGGCTGTCCGAGGCGCCGGCATGAGCGCGCCGTCGCCGGAGGCGACCGGGGCAGCCTCCGCGGATGGTGCGGGGCGCGAAGGCGATGGTGCGGGGCGCCGAGGTGACGGTGCGGGGCGCCGAGGTGACGGTGCGGGGCGCCCAGGCGACGGTGCGGGGCGCGAGGGCGACGGTGCGTGGCGCCCAGGCGACGGCGGCGCATCGAGGCGTCCGGGGCGTGGCGAGGGTGGGCCCGCCCCGATCCCCGTGCGCTCGGCTGCGGGCGTTCGTGATCTCGAGCCGGACAGCGCACTCCTGCGCCGCGCGTTCGGTCCCCGGTCTGGACCCTTGGACCCCCAGGAGACGGAGGCGCTGAGGGATGCCCTTCGTCGGCGCACGCTCGAGAGATGCGGGGTCCGCCATGACCCTCTGCGGACTCGGGAGGCTCCCGCGGCGGATCGCCCGGCCTCGGGCAGCCGCGGAGAGGCGGAGACGGTGCCCCCTCGCGCGGCACGCATGTCGTCACGCTCCGCATCGGGGGCACTGATCCGGCAGCGACTGCGAGTAGCGGCCCTCGGTGCCGTCGCCGCTGCTGCCGTCCTCGGCGTGGGCGCCGGCATCTGGGCTGCCACGCAACCACGGCCGGCGCTGGCGCTTCAAGGCACGCCGGTCGCGACCTCGGAGATCGAAGATATCCTCGATGCGCAGCCGACCGTGTTCGAAGGGTTCTCGATGACGGATGGGATGTCGTACGGGGAGGCCTACGGTCTTCGCGTGATCGGTGCGAGACTCACCAGCGCGCAGCAGCACGCCTCGCTCGATTGTCTCTGGTTCGTGGATTCCGGCGAGTTCGTGATGCCGCTGTGCACCGGCGTGCGCGAGCGCCCCGGCTATCCGCGCCTGCTCGATATCTGGCGCGACGGCGATGCGCTGGTCTGGAACCCCGCTCCGTCGGATGATCTGCGCCAGATCCGGATCTCGATCGAGGGGGACCGACTGGAACTGTGGGAACAGGCGGTCAGCGTCGCACCGTGAAGAGGGCCGGCATCGGCGCACCGTGGCACGGGGTCGCAGCGCGCGTGACGCGAATCAGATCGTGATCGTGTCTCCCGGGTCCAGCTCGTGGAAGGTGCCGCCGCCCTGTTCGGTCGCCCAGGCCAGGCGTCCGCGGTGCATGGCGCGGCCGACGGTGGACAGCGTCATGTCGTGGGTCCCGAACGCCTGGCTCGGCGCGACCTCCAGGACGAAGTCGATCGCGTCCGAGATCTTCAGCCACGGAGCCCCGAGCGGCGCGGCCAGGAGCTTCACCGGAACGCCCGGTGCCGCATAGGAATCGCCCGGGTAGTAGAAGGCATCGTCGACGAGCACCCCCACGTTGTCGATGAGCGGGATCGAACGATGGATCTCGGCGTGCACCCCGCCGAAGAAGCGGAGCGCGAAGGGGCCCGCCTGCACCGTGTCGCCGGGTGCGACGACCGTGATGTCGTAGCCCGCGGCCGCCGCGGCGACGCCGGCGGGGCCGAAGATCGGGATGCCGGGGTTGGTCGCAAGGATCTGGTCGAGCGTTCGCGGGCTCCAGTGATCCTCGTGCTGATGCGTGAGCACGATCGCGGCGGTGCGCGGGATCTCCGTGAGGCTGGCGAGGAAGCTGCCCGGATCGATGATCAGCGATTCACCGTCCTTTTCGAGGGTGACCGTGGCGTGCTCGTACTTCGTGATGCGCATGGCACGAGTCAACTCTCTTTCGTCGCTGACGCCAAGTGTGGGTGACTGTCAGAGTTGCTCCAGTGAACGCGCCCGGATCGGCGAATGGGGGATCGTTGCTGTCGCCAGGCGCGAGTGGCCGCCGGCGTGTTCAGGTGAAATCACGAGGGAGCGACGAATGCGCGGGGCGTCGCACACGCGACGTCCGGGTGACCGGCGGGGGTCACTGCGGTGAACACGCCCGGGATCGACGAATGAGGGGGCCGATTTGCAGAGCGGTCCTCATCTCATGCATACTAAATGAGTCGCAAGCGAGCCGGAAGGCCGCGAGAGACACTCGGCCCCATCGTATAGCGGCCTAGTACGTCGCCCTCTCACGGCGGTAACGCGGGTTCGAATCCCGCTGGGGTCACAACACAGAAAACCCCCGGTCATCCGGGGGTTTTCGCATTCCTGCTGTCGGACGCTATGAGGCGCTACGCGGCTTTTGGCAACAGATTGGCAACATCCGATCGCATCGCCGCCTGGTCGAGCGCCGTGGCAACACCGTCGAGGTCGTCATCGAACAGGTCGGCGTACACGTCGAGGGTCACAGCGGCCGAGGCATGCCCGAGCATCCGCTGTACGGCCTTGACGTTCGCCCCGGCGCTGACGGCGAGCGACGCTGCCGTGTGGCGCAGCTCGTGGGGAGTGAGTCCACCCAGGCCGATTGCGGTTGCGGCGGGGTCGAGCCAGCCGACGCGGTAGACGTGGTTGCGGAGCCAGGTGCCGGTGCGGATGCCGTAGAACACGGGAGCGTCGGAGTCGCGTCCGGCGATCTGTGCACGGAGCAGGCGGACGAGGAACGCGGGGATGGGGATGCTTCGGTGCTCGTAGTCCTTCGGCGGCTCGATGCGCTGATAGCCCTTGTCGGCGACGACGGTCTGTTCGACGGTCAGGCGCGGGTGCTTCGCATCGAGGTCGAGGTCTCGGATTCGCAGCCCGGAGAGTTCGCCCCAGCGCAGGCCGCAATACGCGAGGGTGAGTACGACGAGGCCGTAGCCGTAGTCTCGGCCGTCTTTCATTTCGTCAATGGCCTGGGCGAGGGCCGCGACCTGATCGTGCGAGAGGTAGCGCTTGCGTGTCTTCGTCGGCTTGGGGAGTTTGAGTCGGGCTGCGGGGTTCGACGGCAGGCGCTCGTCCTCGACCGCGAAGCGTAGTGCTCCGGAGAGCACATTGACGATCTTCCGAACGGTCGCGGGTGCGCCTGGCAGTGCGGATGCCCATTCCTGCACGCGGAGCCGGGTGAGGTTGCCGATCGGGATGCTGCCGAGTTCGGGAGTGATGTGCTTGTCTATGATGTTCTCGACCCGGCTGCGCGTGGTTGCCCGCAGGTCGCCTCGGGCGGCGAGCCAGGTCTGGAGCCATTCGGCCACGGTGACCCTCGCTAGTGACGGATCGAGGTAGCGGCCTTGGGCGATGTTGACCTCGGTCGTCGCCAGGAACAGCTCAGCGGCTTTCTTCGTCGTGAAGCCGCGCTTCTGGGTCTGCTTCTTGTCGGGTCGGCGATAGAGGGCACGGTAACGACGGCCTTTCGTTGTCTCGTACGCCTCAACGCTTCCCATGATCTTGTCGCCTACTTCTCCAGCCCGGCGAGGCGCTGCACGTCGATGCGCCGGTAGACACGCTTGTGCTGGGTGAGCCGAATCGGCTCCACCGGAGACGTGCCCGCGAGAGCGAGAGTGCGCAGCGTCGTGCGATGGATACCGAGCAGTGCGGCGGTCTCTTCCTCGGAGTAGAACAGCGGGGCACGCTGGTGCTCGTCAATGGGTGCGGTGCTCTGACCCATCGTGTCCTCCAATCTAGCTCAGATGATAGCTGCGATGGCAGCGAGTATCTTAGATTAGATCACAACACGCCGATAACAGCAAGTGTTTTAGTTGCTCGTGTTGCTCGCTAGAATCGGGACATGCCCACACCCTCCGGTCATCGCCCCGGCGACCAGTCCTATGACGGACTGCTCGTGCAGGACGACCTGCCCGACGGGTGGCATCTGCCCGACCGCTTTCCGGGGGAGCGGGCCGAGGATGCGAGCGCGTTCCTTGATGAAGCGCTCGGCTACAACGATCAGGTCGTGACCGCCGAGGACCGGCAGGCGCAGCTCGACTCAGAGCAGAACGAGACGATCGACGGCCGTTGGCGCTACATCGAGCACGCGGCGACCGCGACTCGCGTGTTCATTCGACTCCAGCGCCAGCAGTTCGCCGTGCCGGAGGAAGTGAAGATCACCGGCGTCGTGTACCTTCCGTGGCGACCGGGTGATCCCATCTCCAGTCAAGACCTTCGTGCGTTGCCGACGGCTCGGATCGAGGCAGCGATCAACGAGCGGCTGTTCGCCATGAAACGGACAGTGACGATCACGGGCGGAAAGATTGTGCTGCCGTCTGGCCGGAAGATCAGTGAGCGCGATCTGCTCAAACCGCTCGGGAACCCGAAGCAGACGCCGGACTTTTACGAACTCGTCGCGCTCCAGTACGGCAAGCTCTCATCCCAAGGCGATGAAGCTCCGGCGGTCACTATGGCGAAGATCAATGATGTTGCTCACGCCACGGCGCAGGGCTGGCTCGTTCGCACCCGCGCTCGTGGGCTGCTGCCTCCCGGTCGCCGGGGATAGCTCGCTGCGCGGGCCCCTCAGAGATCCTTGAGTCGCTGTCGCCAGTACCCAGGGCGGCGACGTTCGTGCGCGTACGCAACGACGATGACCTCGTCGTCTCGAACGAAGTAGATGATGCCGTAGGGGAACACGTCGGTGCCCTTGCGTCGAAGACGAGAGTCGCGCTGACGGCCACGGTAGAGCGGCGCGGAATCCGGCCACTCCCTGATGAAGTCCACGCCGTTGTCGAGGTCATCACCGAGACGGTCACCGAGTCCTGCCTCCTGGTCGTCGTACCAGGCGAGGGCGTCCAGATACTCTTCGCGAGCGGCCGGATGCTCGCGCCAGGGCAGCGCGCTCACTTGCGGCGGGCCGCCAGCATTGCTCGGGCCATGCGTCGGGTCTCTTCACCATCGACAAGTTCGACCTTGCCGGTCAGAATCTCATCCACTCGAAGGTCGATCTCTTCATCCCACGCGGCATCGACTTCTGCCTGCTCCGCGTCAGTGATCTGCTGGAGCGCGAGCGCGGCAATCTCGCGCTCATCGGCAGAGAGGGTTCGACCCTCTGCGATGTAGTCTGCGAGCTTCGGCGTCATGCCCAAAGTCTACCGCTGAGGCCTGACATTCGGGGCGAATCTCGTTACAGGCTTGGCGCGTCGCGGTGCGGAGCACTGTGACCGGAGCGACGTCCAAACGGATCGTGGGAAGGGTGGAGCTTGCGCGCGCGGGCCTCTCGGTCGAGCCGTGCCCGTTCTGCAGCGTCGCGCTGGGCCGTGATCCGGGCAGCGGCGTCCTGCACGGACATGCCTCGCAAAGTGGCTGCTTCCCGCCGTGCTGCTGCGGCGGTGCGGCCTGCGCTGGCGGCTTCTCGGTCGGGGTGGGTGAACTCGTAGCGCAGCGGGTCGCGCCGTACTGGTTCGGCTCCGAAGATATCGGCGTGGAGCGCGCGGCGTTCGCTGCGGTGTCGCTTCTCCATCTCCTCCCCGGCAGTGCGGGCGGCGTCAGCACGCTGTTCAGCCTCGACCACGCGCGGGTCACGGGCGGCGAGCCGTTCGGCGGCGCGCGAGGCCCAGCCGGTGAGCGTATCGGCGTCGCGGGGCGTTGTGCCCCAACGGTCTGCAACGCGGCCGCGACTCTTGCCCGCGAGTGCGGTCGCGGTCTGATGGTGCTTGCGTGCGGCGCGTCTCGCGAACCTTCCAGCGGCGTTGAGCTTTGTCTGTGCGGCTGACTCTTGGTCGAGCGCCGTCAGATGCTCGGTGCCTTGCTGCATGGCGACCACCGTGAGCGATTCCTGCGCCTCGGCGCGCACCCTTTCTGCCGCCTCTGTCATGGACTGGATTACGGCCGTTTGCTCGTCCTTTTCCGCCTGCTGGTGCTCGTGCTGCTGGTCGAGGCGCGCACCGACGCGCTCCCACCATGCGGCGCATCGCTCGGCCTTCTCCGCATCCTGAATAAGCTGTGCGATGCGGGTGTTCACGAGCTTCACCGGGCCGTCGTCAACGAGACCTCGCACGGCCTCCGCTGCGTGCTCTGTCGCATCTGTGAGGCCTCGGTCGGCGTTATCGCGTTCCATCGCGTCGATGAACTGCGCCCGCGCCTCGGCACGGCTCTCCGCGATGACGTGCAGGGCGTTCTCGCTCCTGCCTCTCGTCATGCCGACATACACCGCCGCACCGTTGATGCCGTCGCTGAGGATCGTGTGCGAAGCAGGCGCGGTGACGCCCTGCACGCCGTAGGCGGTCGCCGCATAGGACAGGTGCGCATGCTCACGGATGTATTCGGCGGGAAGGTGCCGCGTGTGCTCCCGCTTGCGCTCATAGTCCGCGTCGCGCACCCAGACTGAACCGTCCGGTTCGACGTGCTGCACGATCCACTGCTGTCGGTTCGCCACACCCAGCGCAGTGTCGTTGCGACGAGTCTGGATCAGATCACCCGCACCGATACTCAGCCCATCGCTGCCCGTCGTCGTGGCGGCGTCATCGACCATGCCGCGAGCGATCCGCTCCTCCCGGACGCGCTCATTCAATCGCGCGGCGTCCTCATTGGATGCGACCGTGACTGTCTCCCCGTCGCGGACGTTCTGCGCGATGTGCTCGTGTAGCTCGTCGCCGTGTGCGTGCAGGCGGATGAGGCCGAGTTGGTCGAGTTGGTCGAACACGTCACCAGGCTCACGGCGGTCGCGCATTCGCACAGTGAGGTTGGCGTAGTCGGGGTCGGTGAAGCGGTGTACCTCGGTCATGTCGAAGGTGCGACCGCGAATCTGCGCCGCCATGTCGAGGAAACCGCCGCGCCCGACAGCAGCAAGTTGCGCGCGGTCGCCCACGAGCGCGACTGTTGCACCCGTTTCTGCTGCAACGGTGAACAGTGCGAGGGCGGTGTCTTGGTCGAGCATCCCGGCTTCGTCGACCACGATTCGATCCCCGCGCCGCAACACGGCACCGGGCGGTGGGCCGGTGAACGTCGCACCCGTGGCCGGGTCTGTCGCGCCCGGTGTGAGTCGCGTCCATACGCCGTCCTCGTTCCACCGATAGCCATGCGCGTGCACGAGAGCGGCAACCGATGTAGCGGGCACGCCGAGTTCCTGGTGTGCAACGTGGGCGGCGCGCTTGGTCGGCGCGACGACGCGCACACGCCTGCCGTGATCGTTCGCGGCGGCGATCGCCGTGGCAAGCATCGTCGTCTTCCCCGAGCCCGCAGCACCTTCCACGATCACCAGCGGATCGGTGGATGCGACCGCAGCGGCGGCGTCGAGTTGGCCCGCGTCGAGAAGCTGCCCGCGCCGCGCCGCGCCATGCGACACGTCACGATAGCGCTGCTCGTTCTTCGGGGTGCGGGCGGTGAGCAGGTCGCGCAGTTCGGTTTCGACCTGCACCACGCGCCACGATGTGAGATGCGCCACATGCTCCGGCGCGGGCGCGCTAGTCGGCAGGATCGAGAAGCAGTCCTCGAGTGCGAGCGCTGTTGAGATTGCGATCAGCTCCCGCAACTCTTCGCGGGTAGCGCGCACCCCGTGTTCGGTGATGATGCGGGTGGCGTGCTCCTGCACGTCGTGGCGCGTCCACGCCGACGATCCGGCGGCGCACCGATCCAGCGCGCGCGACGCAATCTCCTGTACCGAGAGTTCGTCGGAGCGCGCCGGCGCGCTGACGGGCTTGCGGGTGAGGGTTTCGGGGTCGTAGCCGGCCTCTCGGAGCTCGGTCAGCCATTCGGCTTCTTCTCGGGTCGTTGTCGGTTTCTTCGCGGGGCGCTCGAACGCCCACGCCTTCGCCGTCAGCCGGGAGGACACAACTGGCCCTATTGTCTCGCCCGGATGGGCTGCCTCCCATTCGGCTTCGAGCCGTTCCAGGTTCTTCCGCACCTGTGCGCCGCGCTTGCTCATCAGTGCGTTGAACGGTGCCAGCTCGGTCACCTCACCGGTCACCGGGTCAAGGGTGAGGCCGTGTCGATCCAGTACCGACGCAAGCTCGGGGCTGGCGGCGATCACGGCAGACCCGAGCGCCCGGATCGCGCCCTGCTGCTTGAACATCGCAGCCGTATCCAGCGCCCGCCACGCACCTGCCGCCCAAACCCTGGTGCCGACCTGCATATGGATGTGGCGGTGCGGGTCGCCTGCGCGGGAAGTGTGGTGTGTGATCCCGACGACATGCATGTGCTCGATTGGCACGACTTCCTGCTTCCCGCGCGGGCCGACGCGCGTCACCGAGTGCTGAGAGAGCCATCGCTGAATCTCCGACAGCGCGCCCTGCTGCGCCGCGTCCAGGGCTTCGGACACTTCGGGGTGGAGGGCGGCGGCGACGGAGAGTGACTTCGGGGCATTGATGACCATCTCCGCGAACCGAGGCGAGCCTTGACGATCCGATCCCGCAAGCCGCGGCCTGCCCATTCGTTCTTCGGTGTCGGGGTTGATCCAGTCCACCCAGTCCGCATAGTCCTCAGCACTGAGCGGTCGGCTGTTCGCCTCGCCGGATGCGTTGAGGACGCTGTAGGAGATGCCGGTGGCGTCGCCGAGGTAGTAGTCATCTGCTCGGGAGCGGTCGGACTCGACATAGCGCATGGCATCGGCTCCGGTGCCCCGGAACAGAACCACGCCGCCATGCATCCCGGCTCCTATCTAAGATGACTGCTGTCATCGTAGCATACGTCCATTCTTGAAGGAAGCTTGATGTCACAGGCGATAGGGGCGTGTGGAAGAGGAAGAGTACGGAGTTAGGAGGAAGTCAGGTCGCAAGGTCTGGGAGGTGGGCTGCGATGGCGGCGAGCGAACTCCGGAAGCTTTACGTCTTCATCGCAGGAGTGCTGCTGCTATGCAGAGAGGATTCCTGGCCGTCGCGGAGAATCACTCTCCGCGAGAGGGAGCGTTCAGCACACGTCGGAGTGTGCCGCTGGCCGTGATCACGCCGATCCGCACGAGTAGTACTCCGCACGCGAGGAGGATAAGCGTCGCGGCGACGAAGAGGGGCGAGTTGGTCGTGGCAACCAGGAGGAGCGGAAAGGCGAGCGCGGCGGCGGCAGCAGCGGAACCAACGATAGCGATTATGGCGGGGCCCACCGCTTGGTGTGTGCGGGCGCGGTGCATTTCGCGTTGTGGCATGCCGATTCGGTCGAGCGCGATGTAGAGGTCCCTGTTCTCGATGATCGCTGCGGTTTGGGTGATGCCGATCTGACAAGCAGTGAGAACGTACGAGATGGCAACGAGAATGAACAGCACGGTTCGTGCGTCTGCGAACAGCATGACCTGATCTTGGGTGAGTACGGAATCACTGCGTTCGACGGCGTTGAGGAAGCCGAGCATTGCGCCGCTGGGGAGCAGGATGAAGCTGGTCAACGCGATCGCCGACACCCCTCGCCACGCTGCTTTTGGGTCTTCCAGATTGCGACGCGCGGCGACCAACCGTGCCGCATCGGAAGTGGTCTTGGCGCGACGACGTGCGGTAAGGGTGATCGCAAACGGCCCCACGATTCCGAGCACGCCCATGATGATGAGCACGGCGATAGTGAGTCCGATGACGATTCCTGTGATGCCCCAGTTCGGTGAAGCGAGCTGTGTGAGAAGTATGCCGGTCACCAGCGCGGCAGCACCTATCGCGAGTCGTACCCAACTCATTCGAGGAGCATTGGCACGGTTCGCCACTCCGAGCGGGCTGATCACCACTTGACGAAGGCCTATCATCGCGCTGATGGGTGCCAGGGAGACCAGGATCAATAGGAGCACGACGGCTACCCACGCAGGAAGCCACGCCACCTCGACAGCCGAAGTATCGTTCGCGAGCGGTATATGAGCGACCGCGAGGGGCACCGGTATCGCGAGCGCGGAACCGATGACGACGCCGACAAGCTGTAGCGTCGTGGCCTCCATGACGGACACGACCTGAACGGTGCGTGTTGACGCGCCCAGGAGCCGAAGTGCCGCAAGTCTCTCGTCACGGCTACGAACAGTGAGTCGGGTGGCAGCGCCGCCGAGCGTGAGCAGCGGCACGAGGAGCAGACCTGACAGGGCGACCGCAAACACGCGGTATGCCCCGGATTCGTCTGGCACCGTCCAAAGACGCACCGCGAACGTGACGGCAGCGAACGACAGGATCGTCGCTACTGCCGATGCGACGATCTGGAGCCAAGCCATGGCACCCGAGTGTCGGCGTGGGCGTAGGAGCATCCATAGCGCAGTCATTGACCTGCCCCGCTGTCGATGCGCCCGTCGAAGACCCGAATGACTCGGGTGCACCGTGCAGCGACCCGTTCGTCATGGGTCACGATGACCACCGCGTAGTCGTGTGCCCTTCTCTCGTTGATGAGGAGGGTCAAGACCTCGTCAGCGGTCTGGGAATCGAGCGCTCCGGTGGGTTCGTCAGCGAACACGATCTGAGGGCGATGGATGAGTGCGCGGGCGACAGCAACACGTTGCGCCTGTCCGCCAGAGAGCTGCCCGATGCGACGGTTCTCGAGTCCTGCGAGTCCCAGAGCAACGAGTTCTTCATGCGCGCGTGTGAAGGCCTTTTGACGGGACCGGCCGGTGAGCAGAAGCGGGAGCGCGACGTTCTCCGCTGCGGTGAGCTCAGGAGTCAGGAGGCCCTGCTGAAAGACGAATCCGAACCGGCGGAGCCTGAGAGACGAGCGGTCGTCGTCGGAGAGGCCGGTGATATCTACATCCGCACCGGCGTGCTCGTCCGCGAGGGTGACGCATCCTGACTGGGGCTGGATGATCCCTGCGAGGACATGCAGAAGGGTGCTCTTGCCTGATCCGCTTGGCCCCATGATCGCCACGGACTCGCCCGCGAAAATATCGATCGTCGCATCGCGCAGAGCAACTGTGTCGCCATAGCGAACCTCAACATTCCTGGCATGAAGAAGGCGAGTCTGCTTCCGCTCCGTCATGGACTGCTCCTGCCTGCACACACTTCGAGATGCCGCCATCGCGACATACCTCCGACGCTACGAACCTTGAACGGTTCGAGGCACCACCCACGGGTGGAAGTTCAGAACGTCACGATGAGCGAGAGTTCCACCCCTGGGTGGTGCCCCTGGGGTGGTGCCGATTCGTAGCGTGAAGACACCGCCACCACGAGGTGCATACGGTCTTGCTCGACAGGAAGAGGAACCCCGCAGTGTCAATCGAAGTCAGCCGCCTCACGAAGAGATACGGCTCCACATACGCCGTGAAAGACGCTTCATTCCAGGTCCAGCCGGGGCAGGTCACGGGCTTTCTCGGACCCAATGGTGCTGGAAAGTCCACGACGATGCGCGCCATTGTCGGGTTGGATCACCCCACCTCCGGGTCGGCGACCATCGGGGGCAGAACCTACGCCCGGCTGCGTGCCCCGCTGCGGGAGGTGGGTGCGCTTCTGGATGCGAAATCGGCGCACAAGTCTCGCACTGCGCGAAATCACTTGCGGACAGTCGCAGCGACATGCGGCATCTCCCGTCGGCGCGTCGATGAGGTGCTGGACCTCGCAGGTCTGACCAGCGTGGCAAACAAGCGGCTCGGCGGCTTCTCTCTCGGCATGGGGCAGCGCCTCGGACTGGCAGTTGCACTCCTCGGCGACCCGCACACCCTCATCCTCGATGAGCCCGTCAACGGGCTCGACCCCGACGGTGTGACCTGGATCAGGAACCTGCTTCGCGAACTCGCAGACGAAGGACGCACGGTGTTTCTGTCCTCGCACCTTCTGGGAGAGATGTCATTGATTGCCGACCATATCGTCGTCATTGGCAAAGGTGAGATCCTCGCAGACGCGCCGGTCAGTGAGTTTGTCCAAGCTGGCGATCTCGTACGCGTAAAGACGCCAGATGCAGGGCGGCTTGCCCAGGTTCTCGCTGCACCGAACGTGACCACAAGATACGACGGCTCCGGTTATCTCGACGTTGAGGGCTTGACTGCGGAGCAGATCGCAACAACCGCGGCCGGGGCAGGACTGGTGCTCTTCGAGGTCACCCCGATCCAACGCAGCCTGGAGGATGCCTACCGCGATCTCACCCGCGAATCTGTGCAGTACCAGTCTGAGCACTCATCCGCGATTCCCACCGACGCATCAGACTCTCGGGAACGGCGATGAGCCTCATCGCCGCCACGAAGCCCTCTTCAAGAACGGGGGCACAGTCGGGTGAGGTCCGGTTCCTTGGCGTCATGAAGTCTGAGTGGGTGAAGTTCGCCACGTTGCCGTCGCAGTGGCTCACCGTGCTCGCGGCGATGCTTCTCATACTTGCCGTCGCAGCACTTCGCCTCACAACCACGATCGTGCAAGGCGACATCGAGGACCCTGTGCTGCTTGCGAGCCAGCTCCACGAGGGGGTCGTATGGGGTGGGGTACTTCTCGCCGTTGTTTCGGCTCTCTCGGTGACGGGTGAGTACACATCGGGTGCGATCCGCACGACACTCATCGCTGTACCCGTGCGAGCTTCTGTAGCGACGGCAAAAGCGCTTGTCTTCGCGTTGATCGGATTGCTACTCGGCTCGGCGACCTCTGGCATCGCACTATTCGCGAGCTGGCTCGTCGGCCAGCAGAACACCATCAACACGCACCTGGCAGCCGGATTCGTCGCTCAACTCGTCGTCGGCTCAGGACTCTATCTCGCAGGCGTCTGCGTGCTGGCCATCGGCCTCGCGTTCCTTATTCGTCACCCGGTGGGAACGCTCGTGACGGTGCTCGTGCTGCTCACGGTTGCCCCGTTGCTGCTTGCGGCAGTGCCGCTGGAGATTATTCGCGACATCATCACGTTCCTCCCCAGCATCGCCGGACAGATGATCTTTGCCCCTGAAACCGGAACAAGCGTCCTCTCTCCCTGGGGCGGCCTCGGAGTGCTCGCCGTCTGGGCGGCAGCCCTCTGGGGAACTGGAACAGCTCTCCTGCAGCGTCGCGACGCCTAAAACTCCACCCGCCATCGATACCGGAGAAACGACTTCATGACCACTATCACCCCGTCTCTATCAACGAACCTGCTGCGCAACCGCGCGACGTTCCCTCGCTCACTGACGGCGGAGTTCGTCAAGTTCTTCACCTTGACCTCGAACCGCATCCTGATCGTCATCATGACGCTGTTCGTTCCCGCATCCGCCTCGATGCTGGCGCTGTCTTTTGCCTCACCCAGCGACAACCGCGCACCAGGGACCTCTCTGACCGAGGTCGCAACGATCATGTTCATCGATAGCATCCTGTGGGTACAGATGCTCTTCGCTGTGATCGTCGCGCTCTTCGTCACCAGCGAGTACAGCTCCGGCCAAATCAAGCAAACGTTCCTCGCCGTACCACGCCGTCTCACCGTGCTCACTACAAAAGCACTCGCGGTAGCCGTTCTCGGATTCACGTCAGGGTTCGTTGCGGCGTTGTTGGCACAGGTCGCCCCGGTAGCGATTCTCGCGAACTCAGATGTGAGCTATGACTTCACTTGGGAGACCGCACTGATCCTCGCGGCCAAGTCGGGGTTTTACCTCGCGGGCGTCGCCGTGTTCGTTACGGGCTTCGCGTTCCTTGTCCGAAATGTCATCGTCGCGATCATCGTTCCCGTGTTGTTCCTGAGCATCCTGCCCGAGATCATCCGCTCGATCCCGGTTGACCCCATCAGGAATGCCGTCGAGTTTTTCCCCAGCGTTGCGGGCCGCCTGCTGATCAGCACCATCGAATCTGGGGCTGGTCTCACCGGCTGGCAGGGGTATGGAGTGATAAGCATCTGGGCGATCGGGGTACTCATTATTGCTGGGCTCACCCTCAAGCTGCGAGACGCGTAGCCAGGGAGTCCCCGAGGCGACAAAGCTAAAATGAGGCACAGGAAAGGATGACCGTGCGGAGTACAGAGGGGCGGGAGGCGGCGCCCTTCGAGGCGGATGCGTTTGCCCCGTCTCTGTGGGCGCCTCTGGAATGGGTGCGCCGTCATCCGCGCATAATCGACATCCTCGTGATCCTCGCGTGTACCGCACCTGCGTGTATCGGGTTGGTGCTGATCCAGCCTCCCTACGCCTGGGCGGGGTTCGCGCTCACCGCCGCCATCGGGATCGCACTGTGGTGGCGACGAACCCACCCGCTCCTCGTTCTCTCGGTCGTCGTCGCGTGCGCCAGCATGAGCCCTCTCGTGCAACCAGGGTTCAGCCCACTACTGATCGAAACGTTCATCGTCGTCTACACCGTCGCCTCCCTGCGACCGCTGACACACGCGCTGATCGGTTTGGGGCTCAGCATCGGCATACCTTTCGTCGCAGCCGCAATCCGGCAGTGGATCGGGATCGGAGAGCTCTCACCAACCCTGGTGCAACCGGTCCTCCTCGCCGCCCTCTTCCTTGGCATCGCCGTACGGTCCAGGCGGCAGCAACGGGAAACCCTCGCTGCTCTGGTCAACACAAGGATCGAAGCGGCAGCCGCGAACGAACGCAGCCGCATCACTGCGGAAATGCACGATGTCGTCGCCCACTCCGTCACCGTCATGATCGCCCTCGCGGGCGGCGCACGCGCGGCCTGGCAGAAGCACCCGGAACGAGCAACAGCCGCGCTCGAACAACTCGGGAACGTCGGCGAAACCGTGCTGGGAGAGATGCAGACCATCCTTCACGTCCTCCGCTCCGGGGACAGTGATCTCGACAAAGCCCTCCACCGATCAGGACACAACCTGCCCACACTGGAAGAGCTCGCAGACACCTTCCGTGCCACAGGTCTCCCCGTGACACTCAGACAAACCGGGTTCCCCTCCGATGACCTGACTCTCAAGAACGCGACATATCGGATCGTCCAAGAATCACTGACGAATGCGCTCCGCTACGCCGATAGACCGGCTGAAGTCGCAGTACGCATCACAGGATACAGCGACACGGTTACCATCACCGTGACCGACGATGGCCACCCCGGACCTCCCGCTCAGAGTCTGGGATCGGGGGCAGGGCTCAGCGCAATGGCCGAACGCGCTACGGCACTCGGCGGCACCCACGACGCAGGTCCACGAATCGGAGGCGGCTGGGAAACCCGTACAGTGCTGCCGCTGACGAAGTCGAGGCCCCGATGAGTAACACTCAAGCAGAAGCGCGGAAGCCACTGACGGTTGCGGTCGTAGACGACCAAGAACTCGAACGCACCGGCATTGAGCTCATCCTGGACTCCGCCGACGACATCACAGTCATCGCGGAAGCAGCAACCGGCGAAGAAGCCATCCCGATCCTGATCGAACGACAACCTGACATCGTCATCATGGACATCCGCATGCCAGGAATGGGCGGCATCGAAGCCACGAAGATCATCACTGAGCGTATCCCGCACACCAAGACCATCGTCCTCACCACGTTCGACCTCGACGAGTACGCGTTCGGAAGCCTCCGGGCAGGGGCCAGCGCCTTCCTCCTGAAATCCACAAGACCCGAAGCCTTGATCGACGCCGTGCGAACCGTCGCGACAGGAGCCGCAGTCGTAGACCCACGCCTCACCGCGAAGCTCATCGACCACTACGTCACCAGCCAACGCGCGGACGACAACACACCACCCGACAGGGAACACGCGATCGCTCTCGCAGACCTCACCCCGCGAGAGACCGACGTACTCATCGAAATCGGGCGAGGGCACACGAACGAAGAGATCAGCGCCAAACTGCACCTCGCAGAAAGCACCGTCAAATCACACATCAACTCGATCTTCGCCAAGCAACATCTCCGAGACCGCGTGCACGCAGTCATCCTCGCGCGCGAAACCTGGTCAAACCTATGACCCGCTCTAGGTGTGATGTCCAGGGACGTTGTTGAGTCGGTCGAAGGGTACGCCGCCAATCGCAGAGTGGTGTCGGTGGTGGT